>NZ_BMTY01000007.1 GCF_014649915.1 Streptomyces toxytricini
CCACCGACGCCCGCCACCGCGCCGACGCCAAGAGCGCCCTCATCACCCTCGTCGAACACGCCCTCATGGCACGGCTGCGGTAGTCCCCGCGGAGTACGCGCACGCGAAAGGCCCCCGAGTCCACCGCCGGACCGGGGGCCTCCGCCGTATCCGGGCCGGGTGGCCCGGTGCCGCACCGCGCGCCGCGCAGCCCGGCGGGCATGCAGTCAGGCCCCGCACCCTTTGCGGGTGCGGGGCCTGACGGGGGGCTCGGCGGGGTCAGCCCTGCCAGCTGTGCGGGGCGCGGAAGCCGGGGGTGCGCTCCAGGCGGCGCCAGCCGGCCTGGGAGCGCAGGCGGCCCGGGCCGTCCTGGGCGGGCACGGAGGCGGCGCGGGCCAGCAGGATCGCGGTGATCGCGGCCAGCTCCTCGGGCTCGGCGTTGCCCTTCTCGACGCGCAGCAGGGTGTCGGCGGTCATGCTCATCGGCGGCAGATCTCCTTCGTTACTGCGGCGGGTTGCCGTGCTTGCGGGACGGCAGGTCGGCGTGCTTGCTGCGGAGCATCGCGAGGGCGCCGATCAGCGTCTCGCGGGTCTCCGCCGGGTCGATGACGTCGTCGACGAGGCCGCGCTCGGCCGCGTAGTACGGGTGCATCAGCTCGGCCTTGTACTCCTTGACCATGCGGGCGCGCATGGCCTCGGGGTCCTCGGCCTCGGCGATCTGCTTGCGGAAGATGACGTTCGCGGCGCCTTCGGCGCCCATGACGGCGATCTCGTTGGTGGGCCAGGCGTAGGTGAGGTCGGCGCCGATGGACTGGGAGTCCATGACGATGTAGGCGCCGCCGTAGGCCTTGCGCAGGATCAGCGAGATGCGCGGCACGGTGGCGTTGCAGTACGCGTACAGCAGCTTGGCGCCGTGGCGGATGATGCCGCCGTGCTCCTGGTCGACGCCGGGCAGGAAGCCGGGGACGTCGAGCAGGGTGACGATCGGGATGTTGAAGGCGTCGCACATCTGGACGAAGCGCGCGGCCTTCTCGGAGGCCTCGATGTCGAGGACGCCCGCGAGGTGGGCGGGCTGGTTCGCGACGATGCCGACGACCTGGCCGTCGAGGCGGGCGAGGGCGCAGATGATGTTGCGGGCCCAGCGCTCGTGGATCTCCAGGACGTCGCCGTCGTCGACGAGCTCCTCGATGACCTTGTGCATGTCGTACGGGCGGTTGCCGTCCGCGGGGACCAGGTCCAGCAGGACGTCCGAGCGCCGGTCGGCGGGGTCGGTGGTCTCGTGGACGGGCGGGTTCTCGCGGTTGTTCGAGGGGAGCATCGAGATGAGGTAGCGGACCTCGGAGATGCAGGTCTCCTCGTCGTCGTACGCGAAGTGCGCGACGCCGGAGGTCTCGGCGTGCACGTCCGCGCCGCCGAGGCCGTTCTGGGAGATCTCCTCGCCGGTGACGGCGCGGACGACGTCGGGGCCGGTGATGAACATCTGCGAGGTGTCGCGGACCATGAACACGAAGTCCGTCAGGGCCGGCGAGTACGCGGCGCCGCCGGCGCAGGGGCCGAGCATGACGGAGATCTGCGGGATGACGCCGGAGGCCCGCGTGTTGCGCTGGAAGATGCCGCCGTATCCGGCGAGGGCCGAGACGCCCTCCTGGATGCGGGCGCCGGCGCCGTCGTTGAGGGAGACCAGCGGGGCGCCGGCCGCGATGGCCATGTCCATGATCTTGTGGATCTTGGTGGCGTGGGCCTCGCCGAGCGCGCCGCCGAAGATGCGGAAGTCGTGGGCGTAGACGAAGACCGTTCGGCCCTCGACCGTTCCCCAGCCGGTGACGACACCGTCGGTGTAGGGCTTCTTCGCCTCAAGGCCGAAGCCGCTCGCCCGGTGGCGGCGCAGCTGCTCGACCTCCTTGAAGGAGCCCTCGTCGAGCAGGAGCGCGATGCGCTCGCGGGCCGTCAGCTTGCCCTTGGCGTGCTGGGCCTCGGTGGCGCGGTCACTGGGTCCACGCCGCGCCTGCTCGCGCAGGGAGTGCAGCTCGGCCACGCGCCCGCGGGCGTCCGTCGGCTCGCTGGGGGTCTGGTCCACAACGGTCATGTACCGACCTTACGAAGCGGGCCGGGGAAATCCTCCGTTGGTTCCGCACAGTCTCGGCCGTGTTCCGCTGTCCGGCCCGCACAGAACCACGGAAGAGTGCACGGAGACCACCATCCGAGACCCGCTCCGATTGTGGGATCTCCATAAAAGCTGCATCGACAGCCCAGAGAAGTTGAAAATTAAACGGAATGCTCCTAGGGTGGATGTCGTTGAAGGTTGAACCAACTACCGAGGAGCACACCATGGGCATCTTCACCCGCCGCACCGAGCAGGCCGTCCCCGCGACCCTCCCCGCCGCCGACCCCGCACTGGCCGCCCTGACCGGCGACTACGCCATCGACGCCGCGCACAGCAGCATCGGCTTCACCGTCCGCCACGCGATGGTGACCAACGTCCGCGGCAGCTTCGGCGACTACTCGGGCTCGCTGCACCTGGACGGCGGCGACCCGTCCCGCTCCACCGCCTCCATCGACGTCAAGATCGCCTCGGTCGACACGGGCATCGGCGACCGCGACGCCCACCTGCGGGGCGAGGACTTCTTCGCCGCGGAGCGGTTCCCGCTGATGACCTTCCGGTCCACCTCGGCGGCCCGGGTCGGCGCGGACACCTACCGGATGACCGGCGACCTGACCATCAAGGACGTGACCCGCCCGCTCTCGATCGACCTGGAGTTCGGCGGCGCCGCCACCGACCCCTACGGCAACGAGCGCGTCGGCTTCGAGGGCACCGCCGAGATCCTGCGCTCCGACTGGGGCCTGACCTGGAATGCCGCACTGGAGGCCGGCGGCGTCATGGTCAGCGACAAGGTGAAGCTGACGTTCGACATCTCGGCGGTCAAGCAGAACCCGGCCGCCTGACAAGCCCTACCACCGGACCTCCCGGGGGCGGCTAGAAGCCGCCCCCGCCGTCGAAGCCGCCGCCACCGAAGAAGTCCCCGCCTCCGCCGAAGTCAGAGGCGCCGAAGTCGCCGCCCTCGAAGCCGCCGCCGTAGTCCGAGGCGTACGCCGGGCCGGCCGTCATCGAGCCCAGCATCGTGCCCACCAGCAGGCCGGGGAGCAGCCCGCCGCCGAAGTACCCGCCGGCCCAGGGGCCGTAGACGGGGCCGGCGTCGTAGTAGGGGCGCGGCCCGTACTCGGTGTCGACCGTCCGCACCGCCGGGTCCCGGCCCTCGCGCAGCCGTACCGCGTCCGCGGCGCACACCGGAACGCTGCGTACCGTCCCGCCGGGCGGCGTCCAGTCGGCGTCCTGGGTGCTCGGCCCGTGGCGCGGGTCGAAGAAGCAGGGCGGCCTCCGCTCGGGCAGCGGGGCACCGCGCCGGCGGGCGTCCAGCCGGGCGAGTGCGAAGCGGCCGTCCTCCAGCGCCTCGGTGACGCCCCTGACCTCGTCGGGCCGGGTGACCGCGGCCATGACGCCCTTGGCCTTCTCGTACGCGTCGAGGGCGTGGGCGTAGTCGGTGCGCATGGCGTCGTCCGCGCCGTCTTCGCCGGGGTGGAAGTCCAGCCGGTCGAGTTCCTCGCCGAAGGCGGTGATGTCCTCGTCGACGACGACCCGCAGTTTCTCGACGGCCTCCCGCTCCTCTTCCTCCCGCTTGCGGCGCCGCCGCCGCGAGACCGCGTACGCCCCGCCGCCGCCCGCCAGGGCCAGGACGCCGAGGGTCATCAGCCCGCCGAGGGGGACGCCGCCGCCGGATCCGCCGTCCCAGGAGGCGGGGGCGCTGCCCCTGGCCCGGACGAGGGCCTGGTCGACGAAGTTGTCGAGCTGGGTCGCCGCGTCCACGGGTCCGCCGGCCTTCACGGCGTCGGTGAGGCCGCGTACGGCGGCCGCCGGCATGACGGCCCGGTCCGCTCCGGCGTCGAAGCCGTCGCCGAGCCGGATCGCGTAGACGCCCGCCATGCCGGTCTCGGCCCGGACGCTGCGCAGCACGCTGTCGGGCGGGAACTCGCCGGTGGCGGGCAGGACGGCGACGAACACCGGCTTGTCCGCGTCCTCGATCTTCTTCGCGAGCGCGTCGGCCTCGTCCTGGGAGAGCTGGCCGGCGGCTCTGGGGTCGACGTAGACGGGGCCCTGCTCGAAGGCCTCCGCGACCGCAGCGGGCCCGGTCGCCGCCGCGGCCTGCGGGGCGGCCGCGAGGGCGGCCGCGGACAGGGACAGCAGCAGACCGGCGAACATGGATGTCAGCCTGGTCCTCATACCCCCGAAGCTACCCGAAACGGGTGATTTCCGAACGAGTCGGGCGCATTCGAATCCAGGCCGCGGTTCCTACTCGGCCGGCTCGACCCCCGCGTGCAGGAGGCCGTACGTGATGGCGTCCTCCAGGGCCTGCCAGGAGGCGGCGATCACGTTCGGGGCGACGCCCACCGTGCTCCACTCGCGGACGCCGTCCGTCGTGGAGATCAGCACGCGGGTCGTGGACTCCGTGCCGTGCGTGCCCTCCAGGATGCGGACCTTGTAGTCGGTCAGCTCGAACTTGGCCAGCTGCGGGTAGAAGCGCTCCAGGGCCACCCGCAGCGCCCGGTCCAGGGCGTTGACGGGGCCGTTGCCCTCCGCGGTGGCGACGATCCGCTCGCCCTTGGCCCACAGCTTCACGGTGGCCTCGTTGGCGTGTGTGCCGTCCGGGCGGTCCTCGACGATCGCGCGCCAGGACTCGGTGCGGAAGTACCTGCGGGCGCGGCCCTCGGCCTCGGCGCGCAGCAGCAGCTCGAAGGAGGCGTCGGCCGCCTCGTACGTGTAGCCGGCGAGCTCCCGCTCCTTGACGCGCTCCACCACGCGGGCGATGAGGGCGCGGTCGCCGCCGAGGTCGACGCCGAGCTCCTTGCCCTTGAGCTCGATGGAGGCGCGTCCGGCCATGTCGGAGACGAGCATGCGCATGGTGTTGCCGACGCGCTCGGGGTCGATGTGCTGGTAGAGGTCGGGGTCGACCTTGATGGCGGAGGCGTGCAGGCCGGCCTTGTGCGCGAAGGCGGAGACGCCGACGTACGGCTGGTGCGTGGAGGGGGTGAGGTTGACGACCTCGGCGATGGCGTGCGAGATGCGGGTCATCTCGGCGAGGGCGCCGTCGGGCAGGACGCGCCGGCCGTACTTGATCTCCAGGGCGGCGACGACCGGGAAGAGGTTGGCGTTGCCGACGCGCTCGCCGTAGCCGTTCGCGGTGCACTGCACGTGGGTGGCGCCCGCGTCGACGGCGGCGAGGGTGTTGGCGACGGCGCAGCCGGTGTCGTCCTGGGCGTGGATGCCGAGGCGGGCGCCGGTGTCGGCGAGGACCGTGGAGACGGTGGCGGTGATCTGCGCCGGCAGCATGCCGCCGTTGGTGTCGCAGAGGATGACGACGTCGGCGCCGGCCTCGTGGGCGGTGCGGACGACGGCCTTGGCGTACTCGGCGTTGGCGCGGTAGCCGTCGAAGAAGTGCTCGCAGTCGACGAAGACCCGGCGGCCGGCGGCCACGAGGTGGGAGACGGTGTCGCGGACCATCTCCAGGTTCTCTTCGAGGGTGGTGCGCAGGGCGAGTTCCACGTGCCGGTCGTGGGACTTGGCGACGAGGGTGATCACCGGGGCGCCGGACTCCAGGAGGGCCCGGACCTGCGGGTCCTCGGCGGCGGTGCCGCCGGCCCGCCGGGTCGCGCCGAAGGCGACGAGCTGGGCGTGCCTGAAGTCGATCTCGGCGCGGGCGCGGGCGAAGAACTCGGTGTCGCGGGGGTTGGCGCCGGGCCAGCCGCCCTCGATGAAGCCCACTCCGAAGGCGTCCAGGTGCCGGGCGATGGTCAGCTTGTCCGCGACGGTGAGGTTGATGCCCTCGCGCTGGGCGCCGTCGCGCAGGGTGGTGTCGAAGACGTGGAAACCGTCGTCGGGTCCCTGCACGGGCGCGGTGGCCTGTGTCGTCGTCATGCGGGTCTGACTCCTGTCGGGTGAGTGGGTTCCGGGTGTCCGGGTTCCACTGCCCCCATCATCGCGCGCGCTGCCGTCCCGGCCCGGTGGGAGCCGGTAAACGAAAAGACCCCTCGCGGGTGCGAGAGGTCTGCGCGCGGGTCAGGGGCACGGTGGCCGCCGCCGCGAAGGTCTTCCACGGGTTCAGCGGTCACTGCGGACCGGCGCGCTGCTGCCGATAATCATGAGCTGAGCAAGCACGTCCGCAGTCTGGCACACCGTGTCACCGGACGCCCGGGGCGTCTCACGATACGAGAGACTGATCAAGGAATTCCGAGACGTGGTCGAGGATGTCGCGCCGCCCGATGCCGGGCAGCCCGACGGCGACCTGGATGCTGAACCCGTCGAGCAGGGCCCGCAGGCGGGAGGCGTGGCGGTCGGGGTCCACCGCCTTGAACTCGCCGCGCGAGATGCCCTCGGCGAGGAGGGCGACCAGGTCGCGGTGCCAGGCGCCCTCGATGGCGGCCTGCCGCTCGCGCTCGCCGGGGCCGGCGTCCTGCGAGCGGTTCCAGACCTCCAGCCACAGCGTCCAGTGCGGGTCGCGGGCCCCGTCGGGCACGTACAGGTCGACGTAGGCCTCCAGGCGCTCGCGGGCCGTGCCGCGGCGGGCGAGGAGGGCCCGCCGCTCGGCGCCGAGGGCGGCCTCGCTCCACTCCAGCGTCTGCAGCAGGAGCTCGTCCTTGCTGCCGAAGTAGTAGAGGAGGTGGCCGCTGCTCATGCCGACCTGGCGGCCCAGGCCGGCCATGGTCAGGCCGTCCAGCCCGCGGTCGGCGATGGTGGCCATCGCGGCGGCGAGGACGTCCTCGCGCGGCGGCGCGTTCTTCCGCGCCGCGCGTGCTCCACCCGCCGCCATGGGCCACTCCTCGTCGATCGGCCGCAGGTCACACCTTCGGCTGCTGCTGGGTGATGCAGTGGATGCCGCCACCCCCGGCGAAAATCGTACGTGCGTCGACGAGCGTCACGGTCCGGTCCGGGAACAGGCCGCGGAAGATCTCGGCGGCCTCCTCGTCGCGGGGGTCGTCGAAGGCGCACAGCACCACGCCGCCGTTGCAGAGGTAGTGGTTGATGTAGGAGTAGTCGACCCACTCGCCGTCCTCCTGCAGGACGGTCGGGGCGGGGACCTCGACGACCTCCAGGCGGCGGCCCTGCGCGTCGGTCGCGGCGCGCAGGAGGGCGGCGATGGTCTTGCAGCGCTCGTGGTCGGGGTGGGCCGGGTCGGGCTGGGTGTGCACGACGACCACCCCGGGGCGGACGAAGGCGGCGACGATGTCGACGTGGCCCTGCGTGCCGTAGGTGCCGTAGTCGCCGGCGAGGCCGTACGGCAGCCAGATGGCCTTGGTGGTGCCGAGGTGGGCGTGGACCTCGGCCTCGACCTGCTCGCGGGTCCAGTCGGGGTTGCGGCCCCGGCCGAGCTGGACGGTGTCGGTGAGCAGGACCGTCCCCTCGCCGTCGACGTGCAGGGCGCCGCCCTCGTTGACCAGGGGGGTGCTGTAGGTGCGGCTGCCGACCAGGTCGGAGACGTGCCGGGCGATCTTGGAGTCGTGCTCCCAGCGGGCCCACTCCTGGGCGCCCCAGCCGTTGAAGGTCCAGTCGACGGCGGCGAGGCCGCCCCGGCCGTCGGTGACGAAGGTGGGGCCGATGTCGCGCATCCATGCGTCGTCGAGCTCCCGCTCGACGACCGTGAGGGGGTGGCCCGGGCCGGCTCCGGCGATCGCCCGGGCGCCCTCGGCGTCGCCCGGGGCCGCCACGAGCGTCACCGGCTCGTGGGCGCGTACCGCCCGGGCGACGGCGCCCCAGGCCTCGCGGGCCTCCGCGAGCTCCCGCTCGTCGGTGAAGGTCGGGTTGGGGCTGGGCCAGGCCATCCAGGTCCGCTCGTGGGGCGTCCACTCGGCGGGCATCCGGAAACCGTCGGCGACAGGGTGGGTCATGGCAGGGAAGTCCTTAGGGGGTGGGCCGGCTCAGAGGAAGTACAGGCGGTTGAGGACGACCGAGTCGGCCGCCGCGGAGTGCAGCGGGTCGCCGTCGAGGGTGACGAGCCCGGTGCGGGCGTCTACGTCGACCGCGCCGGTCCGGGAGTTGAGCAGGAGGTCGGCGGGGCCGATGCCGCGGGTGCCGCGGACGGCGACGCGGCGGCGGCGCGTGGGCATGGCGTCCCCGCCGAGGGCCGCGGCGGCCGCCGAGACGAACGCGACGGAGATGTCGGCCGCGGTGGCCCCGTACGCCCCGAACTGCGGCCCCAGGACGAGCGGTTCGCAGGTGTCGGTGGCGGCGTTGGGGTCGCCGGTGACGCCGTACGCGGGGAAGCCGGACTTGAGGACGAGCTGCGGCTTGGCGCCGAAGAACTGCGGGCGCCACAGCACGATGTCGGCCAGCTTGCCGACCTCGATGGAGCCGATCTCGTGGGCCAGGCCGTGGGCGATCGCAGGGTTGATGGTGAGCTTGGCGATGTAGCGCAGGACGCGGGCGTTGTCGTCGCCCTCGCCGTCGCCGTCCATCGGGCCGAGCTCGGCCTTCATCTTGGCGGCCATGGCGAAGGTGCGGCGCACGGTCTCGCCGGCCCGGCCCATGCCCTGGGCGTCGGAGGAGGTGATGCCGATGGCGCCCAGGTCGTGGAGGACGTCCTCGGCGCCCATCGTGCCGGCGCGGATCCGGTCGCGGGCCATCGCGGCGTCGCCGGGCAGGTCCGGCTTGAGGTCGTGGACGGAGACGATCATGCCGTAGTGCTCGGCGACGGCGTCCCGGCCGAAGGGCAGCGTGGGGTTGGTGGAGGAGCCGATGACGTTCGGCACGCCCGCCATCTTCAGCACATTGGGGACGTGCCCGCCGCCGCAGCCCTCGATGTGGAAGGCATGGATGGTGCGGCCGTCCAGGACGCGCAGGGTGTCCTCGACGGAGAGGCACTCGTTCAGGCCGTCCGAGTGCAGGGCGACCTGGACGTCGTGCTCCTCTGCGACGCGCAGGGCGGTGTCGAGGGCGCGGGTGTGGGCGCCCATGTCCTCGTGGACCTTGAACCCGCTCGCGCCGCCCTCGGCGAGGGCTTCCACCAGGGGGGCCGGGTCGGAGGAGGAGCCGCGGGCGAGGAAGCCGATGTTGACGGGCCAGGCGTCGAAGGCGTTGAAGGCGTGCTTCAGCGCCCAGGGCGAGTTGACGCCGACGCCCCAGACGGGGCCGAACTCCTGGCCGATGACGGTGGTGACGCCGGCCGCGAGCGAGGCCTCCATGACGCGCGGGGACAGCAGGTGGACGTGGGTGTCGATGGCGCCGGCGGTGGCGATCAGGCCCTCGCCGGAGACGATGCTGGTCCCGGTTCCGACGACGACGTCGACACCGTCGAGGGTGTCGGGGTTCCCGGCCCGGCCGACGGCGTGGATGCGGCCCTCGCGGATGCCGATCGACACCTTGCGGATGCCGAGGACGGCGTCGATGACGAGGACGTTGCTGATGACGACGTCGCAGGTCTCGCGGACGGCGGCGGCCTTCAGGTGCAGTCCGTCGCGGGCGGTCTTGCCGAAGCCGGCGAGGAACTCGTCGCCGGGCTTCTGGGCGTCGTGCTCGACGCGGACGGTCAGCCCGGAGTCGCCGAGGCGGACGCGGTCGCCCGCGCGGGGGCCGAAGACGGCGGCGTACTCGTGCGGGTCGATGTGCCGGCTGCCCGGCGCGCAGTGGTCGCTGTGCCTGGTCTGCCTGCTCATGCCCGCTCTCCTTCCCCTGCGCCCGCCGGGCGGCCGGCTGCCGGCTCCGCGCCCAGGTAGCCGCAGGCCGCGGCCCGGCACAGGGCCTCCTCCCTGGCCCCCGGGGCGTCGAGCGGCCCGTCGACGAGCCCTGCGAAGCCGACGGCGATGCGGTCCCCGCCGAGGGGGACGAGGCCGACCTCGCCCTCGCCGTGCGGGTCGAACCGGACGGACGAGCCGGCGGGGACGCACAGGCGCATGCCGTAGGCGGCGGCCCGGTCGAAGTCGAGGCGCGGGTTGGCCTCGAAGAAGTGGAAGTGGCTGGTGACGCTCACCGGCACGGCGGCGGTGTTGCGCACCCGCAGCGTGAGGGCCGGCTCCGGCTGGGGCGCGCCGGGGCCGGGTACGACGGCGCCGGGGGCGCCGTCGCCGAGGAGGGCGGCGCCGCGGATGGGCGAGGGGACCACGGCTAGGCGGGAGCCGTCGTCGAAGACGGCCTCGACGTGCACCTCGGTGACCACGTCGGCGACGCCGGGCAGGACGTCGTCCGGGCCGAGGACGGAACAGGCCTCCTCGATGGCCTCCGCGAGGCGCTTCCCGTCGCGGGCGGCCTCGCACACGGTGTCCGCGACGAGCGCGGTGGCCTCGGGGACGTTCAGGCGGAGTCCGCGGGCCCGCCGGGCCCGGGCCAGTTCCGCGGCGCTGCGCAACAGCAGGCGGTCGCGTTCCGTAGGGGTCAGCCGCACGCCGATCCACCACCTTTTGACTCGATGGGTTAGAGCATCACTCTAACTCTGGAACGCATGGCACGGAACCATTGACCGAAGAGCAAGGCCTGGGTCACATTGAATGTCGCTCAAACAAAGTGCCACCACCCCCCGCCCTGCCCAAGGGAGTCCCCCCATGCCCATAGAACAGCGCGGAGTCGACACCATCCCGGAGGAGGAGCGGACCAGCAGCCCCCGCGACCTCGTCTCGATCCTGCTCGGCTCCAATCTGTGCCTCGGTGTGATCGTGTTCGGCTGGCTGCCCCCGTCCTTCGGGCTGGGCCTGGTCCCGTCCGTCACCGCCATCGTGGCCGGAACCCTCGCCGGCATCGCCTTCACCGCGCCGCTCGCCCTGGTCTCCCTGCGCACGGCCACCAACCTCTCCACCTCCAGCGGCGCCCAGTTCGGGGTCCGCGGCCGGCTCGTCGGCTCGGTGGTGGGGCTGCTGCTCTCCCTCGGCTACACGGCCCTGACGCTGTGGATCGGCGGCGACGTCATGGCCGCCGCCCTCGCCCGGCTGACCGGCCTGCCGGACACCGGGGCGGTGCGGGCCGCGATGTACGGCGGACTCGCGGTGTTCACCGTGGCCGCCGCCGTCTTCGGCTACCGGCTGCTGCTGCGGATGAGCAAGCTGCTCTCCGTCGCCATGCTCTTCCTGCTGGCCCTCGGCGTCGCCGCCTACGCGCCCGGCTTCACCGCCGCCGCCCCGCCCGGGACCGACTACCTGCTCGGCTCCTTCTGGCCGACGTGGCTGCTGGCCGCCGTCGCGGCCGGGCTCAGCGGCCCCGTCGCGTTCATCACCCTGCTGGGCGACTACACCCGCTACGTCTCGCCGCGCCGGCACAGCCCCCGCAAGGTGCTGCGGGCCACCTGCCTCGGGCTGCTCGCCGGCCTGCTCGTGCCGCAGCTGTTCGGCACGTACACCGCGCTCGCCGCCCGCGCGGGCGCCGACTACGCGGGACCGCTGGTCGCCGCCGCACCGCTGTGGTACCTGGTGCCGCTGCTGGCCGCCGCGGCCGCCGGCTCGGTCGGCAACGCCGGTCTGATGCTCTACTCGATGGGCCTCGACCTCGACGCCATCGTGCCGCGGGCCTCGCGCGCGACGGCCACGCTGGCCGCGGCCGCCGTCGCCACCGCCTTCGTGTTCGTCGGCTCCTTCGAGTGGGACGTGCAGTCCGCCATGACCTCGTTCGTGCTGCTGCTGACCGCGATCGGCACCCCGTGGGCCGTGATCACCCTCATCGGCCACCGCCGCTGCCGCGGGGAGTACGACGCCGAATCCCTCCAGGTGCTCAACCGCCGGGCCCGCGGCGGCGTCTACTGGTACAGCGGCGGGTGGAACCTGCGCGCCACCGCCTCCTGGGCGGCGGGTGCCGGGGTCGGCCTGGCCGCCGTGTCGACACCGCTGTACGAGGGCCCCCTGCTGGCCCTCACCGGCGGGGTGGACTGCAGTTTCGTCCTGTCGGGGCTGATCGGCGGCGCGGTGTACGCGGCGCCGGCGCTCCGGCCGCGGCACTCCGCGGCCGCGGACTCGGCGGGAGCGGTCGCCGCCGCGGCGGCCGAGTAGACGACGAGGGAACGACCGGAGAGCACAGCCCAGGGGAGGCGCCGTGGAAGAGCTGGTGTACGTGGCGGGGAAGGTCGCCAAGGGGGTCGCCGGCCTGGCCTACGCCTTCGGGGACTTCCTGGTGGGCGCCGTCCCCGACGGCAGTGAGCGCCGCAAGGACGAGCGGCGGCAGGACGGTTCGGAGGGCGAGCGCTGACCCCGCTCCCCCTCCGGGTCCGAATACGGCGGAGGCCCCCCGCGCGGCGCGCGGGGGGCCTCCGTGGCGTCGGGACCGTCAGCCGAGGGGGTGCATCCAGCCGTGGGTGTCGGCGCGGTGGCCGGTCTGGAGGTCGAGCAGCGCCTTGCGGAGCTTCATGGTGACCTCGCCGGGCTCGCCGTCGCCCTGCGTCCAGGACGCCTTGTCGGACTTGACGGACCCGACGGGCGTGATGACGGCGGCGGTGCCGCAGGCGAACACCTCGGTCAGGGTGCCGTTCTCGTTGTCGCGCTTCCAGTCCTCGGTGGAGATGCGGCCCTCCTCGGCGGTGTAGCCGAGGTCGCGGGCGATGGTGAGGAGCGAGTCGCGGGTGATGCCGGGCAGGAGCGAGCCGGTCAGCTCCGGGGTGACGATGCGGTCGCCGTACACGAAGTACAGGTTCATGCCGCCCATCTCCTCGATCCAGCGGTGCTCGACGGCGTCGAGCCACACCACCTGGTCGCAGCCGTGCGCGGCGGCCTGCGCCTGGGCGACCAGGGAGGCCGCGTAGTTGCCGCCGGTCTTGGCCGCGCCGGTGCCGCCCTTGACCGCGCGCACGTACTCCTCGGAGAGCCAGACGGAGACGGGCTTGACGCCGCCCGCGAAGTAGGCGCCGGCCGGGGAGGCGATGACCATGAACAGGAACTCGTTGGCCGGGCGGACGCCGAGGCCGACCTCGGTGGCGAACATGAACGGGCGCAGGTACAGGGAGGCCTCGCCGGAGGAGGGCACCCAGGCGCTGTCCTGCTTGATGAGGGCGTCGCAGGCCTCGATGAAGAGCTCGGTCGGCAGCTCGGGCATGGCCATGCGGCGGGCGGAGGCCTGGAAGCGCTCGGCGTTGGCCTCGGGGCGGAAGGTGGCGACGGTGCCGTCGGGCTGGCGGTAGGCCTTCAGCCCCTCGAAGATCGTCTGGGCGTAGTGCAGCGTCATGTTCGCCGGGTCGATCGACAGCGGCGCGTACGGGACGAGCTCCGCGTCGTGCCAGCCGCGCCCCTCGGTCCACTTGATCGTCACCATGTGGTCGGTGAAGTGGCGGCCGAAGCCGGGGCTGGCCAGGATCGCCTCGCGCTCCGCATCGGACAGCGGGTTCGAGGAGGGCTTGAGCTCGATCGTGGGCGTCGTCATGAGTGCTTGTCCTTCACCGGTTGGGTAGGGCGGACCGCGCTCACGGCGTACAGGACGTCCGAGCTTTCCCCGCATTCCGCGGTCTCGCGTTCGATTATCGCCCGCGAGGCGGCTTCGGTGAAGCGGGGAGGTGTGCGGCCCAGGGGAGATGGTGGCACCCGGGGCCGCGCAGGAAAAGCCGCCGGGTGCGGTGGTCGCGCGACCCGGCGGCTTCCTGGGGCGGTGGCAGCCGGGTCAGCCGGCTACTCGTGCGGCGAGCGCGTCGCCGATCCGGTCCGTGCTGCGGAAGGCGCCGTCGCGCTCCGCGAGGTCGGCGGCGACCGCGTCCTCGATGCGGACGGCCTGGTCCGCGTACCCGAGGTGGCGCAGCATCAGGGCGACGGACAGGACGGTCGCGGTGGGGTCGGCCTTGCCGGTGCCCGCGATGTCGGGGGCCGAGCCGTGGACGGGCTCGAACATGGAGGGGAAGGCGCCGGTCGGGTTGATGTTCCCGGACGCGGCGAGGCCGATGCCGCCGGTGACGGCCGCGGCGAGGTCGGTGAGGATGTCGCCGAAGAGGTTGTCGGTGACGATGACGTCGAAGCGCTCGGGCTGGGTGACGAAGAAGATCGTCGCGGCGTCGACGTGCAGGTAGTCGGTGGTGACCTGCGGGTACTCGCGGCCCACCTTGTCGAAGATGTTCTTCCACATGTGGCCGGCGTACACGAGGACGTTGTTCTTGTGCACGAGCGTCAGCTTCTTGCGGGGGCGGGCGGCGGCCCGCTCGTACGCGTCGCGGACGACGCGCTCTACGCCGTAGGCGGTGTTGACGCTGACCTCCGTGGCGACCTCCGCGGGGGTGCCGGTGCGCAGGCTGCCGCCGTTGCCGGTGTACGGACCCTCGGTGCCCTCGCGGACCACGACGAAGTCGATCTCCGGGCGGCCGGCGAGCGGGGTGGCCGTGTTCGGGAAGAGCTTCGACGGGCGCAGGTTGACGTAGTGGTCGAAGGCGAAGCGGAGCTTCAGCAGCAGGCCGCGCTCCAGGACGCCGGACGGGACCGAGGGGTCGCCGATGGCGCCCAGCAGGATCGCGTCGTGGTCCTTCAGCGCCTCCAGCTCCGCGTCCGGCAGGGTCTCGCCGGTGCGGTGCCAGCGCTGGGCGCCGAGGTCGTACTCCCTGGTCTCCAGCTTCACGTCCTGGGGCAGGACGGCGGCGAGGACCTTGAGGCCCTGGGCCACGACTTCCTGGCCGATGCCGTCACCGGGGATCACTGCGAGATTGATGCTGGTCGACATGTCGGAACCGTACTCCGTGTCCCAGCCCTCAGACATATTGCGTCCATTATCTGGACAGTGCGTGTCGTGGGCGATCGGTGCGGCGGGTGGCCGGGGGGAAGGGGGCGGGGCGGGCCGGGGCGCCGCCGGGAGGACGGCGCCCGGCCCCGGCCGGTCAGTGCCCGGTCTCGCCGCCGTTGTCGCGGCGGTCCAGGGCGCGCTGCAGGGCGGCGGCGGCGTTCCTGCGGTCGGCGTCGGCGGCGGAGGAGCGGCGGACGCGGCGGGGGGCGGCGGGGGTGGTCTTGGTCATGGTGATCGACTCCTTGAGATCACGGCGCGGCACGGCCGCGGATGAGGGGTTCCTTCAAGGCGCCGGAAGGGGCGGGGGCACTGCGCCACAGGGGTTGCCTGTTCGGGGCGCGCGCCGCGGGCCGCCATTCGCCGGATCGGCGAGACGTTCGGCTCCTACAAAACTAGGACAGGTGCCGCTGTATGTCTCCGCAATTACTCGGACTTCCTACTATCTGAGACGGCCAATCCTCCGGACCACCCTGGCCCAGGCCTCCGTTTTCAGCCCTTCTGCTGGCGAAGTTCCCTGATCAGAGCCCTGACTGCGACTGTGGAGGCGGATTCCGGGGTGGTGACGTATCCCACGTTCCGGACGGGCCCGGAGGGGCCCAGACCGGTGACGGCGACCGCCTCCCCCGCCTCCCGCAGCGACAGCTCGGGCATGATCGCCATGCCGAGCCCGCGGCCCACCATGGTGAGCACCATCCCGTCGTCCTCGGCCTTGACGGTGGCACGCGGGATCCAGTCCTGGGAGCGCCACCACTCCCGGGTGTAGGAGCCGCAGTTCTCGTCCCAGTCGAGCAGGGGCAGCGACCTGGGGTCGGCGTGCCCGGCCGGGTGCACCAGCGCGTACGCCTCCTGTACGAGCACCCCGCCCAGCAGCCCCGGCGGCAGCCCGGCGGCGGGGTCCAGGGTGGCGATCCCGAGGTCGGCCCGGCCCGCGGCCACCTCCCCCGCGGTCCCCTCCCCCACCTCCCGCACCACGCGCACCTCCGCGCGGATCCCGGGGTGCCGGGCGGCGAGCCGCTCCAGCGCCGGCGGCAGCAGGTGCAGGGCCGCACTGCGGAACGCGGCGATCCGCAGCACCCCCCGCAGAGCGCCGTCGGCGCCGGGGCCGCCGGCCGCGGCCGCGCGCACCTCCGAGCCGAGGAACTCGTACAGGCGCAGGATCCGCCGGGCGAGGGCCGCGGCCCGCTCCCCCGCCGCGGTGGGCACGGCGCCGGCCCGCCCGCGCTCGAAGAGCACGGCCCCGACCTTGGCCTCGCTGCCGCGCACCGAGTGGGAGACCGCGGACTGGGTCAGGCCGAGCCGCGCCGCGGCTGCGGAGAAGCCGCCGGTCTCGGCGACGGCGAGGAGGATCCGCAGTTCGTGCGGGGCGAGTTCGGCCTGTCGGGCTGCCATGGGCGGCTTCCACCTCGTGCTATGAGCGGTGTTCATGGGTCGGGTGCTTCCATGAGCCCAACCCCCTGCCCGGCCCGGGGATTCCTTCCTAACGTCCTCGCCATGACCGAGAACACCGCGTACGCCGTGCACCAGACCGCCCGCCCCTCCGGCTTCCCCTCCGCCTCCGACTTCGCCCTGGCCCGCATGCCGGTGCCGGAGCCGGCCCCGGGGACGGCGCTGGTACGGAACCTCCTGCTGTCCGTGGACCCCTACCACCGCGGGATGATGGACGGCGGCGAGGGCGGTTTCGCGCTCGGCGCCCCGCTGGAGGGCCGCGCCCTGGGCAGGGTGGTCGCCTCCCGCGACCCGGGCCTCGCGGAGGGCGACCTCGTCTTCCACCGCCAGGGCTGGCGCACGCACGCGCTGGTGTCGCCCGGCGCGGACGGCACGCGCAGGATCCGCCGCCACGAGGGCGTCCCCCTGGAGGCCCACCTCGGCATCCTCGGCGGCACCGGCCTGACCGCGTACGCCGCGCTCACCCGGACCGCGGGCCTGCGCGCGGGCGAGGACCTGTACGTGTCGGCCGCGGCCGGCGGGGTCGGCACCGCCGTCGGGCACATCGCCCGGCTGCTGGGCGCCCGCCGCATCATCGGCAGCGCGGGCACCCCGGCCAAGGTCCGCCACCTCACCGGCGTCCTCGGCTTCGACGCGGCGTTCGACTACCACGACGGCCCGGTCGGCGAGCTGCTCGCGCAGGCTGCGCCGGACGGCATCGACGTGTACGTGGACAACGTCGGCGGGGACCACCTGGAGGGGGCCATCGGCGCGCTGCGGGAGTTCGGCCGGATCGCCTGGGTCGGCGCCGTCTCGACGTACAACGGCGACCGCTCGCCGGCCGCGCCGCGCAACCTCTTCGAGGTGGTGCACAAGTCGCTGCGCCTGGAGGGGGTCCTGGTACGCCACCACACGGACCTGCAGGAGGAGTTGGAGGAGTTCCTCGTCCCGCACCTGCGCAGCGGGCGCGTGGGCACCGACACGACCGTCGTGGAGGGGATCGACGGCACGGTGGAGGCGTTCCTCGGCGTCCTGCGCGGTGACAACACCGGCAAGATGCTGGTCCGCCTGCCGGAGTGAACGGGCCGGCGGGGCCGGGGTGCTACAGGACGTCCCCGTCGCGCCAGTCGAACCACAGGCCCCCGGCGGGGGCGGGCAGGGCCCCGTCCGGCGCCCACACGTACGTCGAGCCCTCCTCCTCCGGCAGGCGGACCGGGCCGCCGGGCGACAGGGCGCCGATGCGGCCTCGCCACACCGACCAGCCGCGGCCCCCGTACAGGGCGGCGCCCTCGTCGGAGGCGGAGAGCGCGCCGAGCACGTAGGCCCGGCCGATGACGTCCTCCAGGGCGGCCATCACGGCGCCGCCGAGGCCGCGCCGCCGCGCGTCCGCCCGGACCGCGACGGCCTCCACGTAACCGCAGCGCAGGGCGCGGCCCGCGTGGACGACCCGCCGCTGGACCACGCTGCCGTGCGCGAGGAGTTCGCCGCCGCGGTACACCAGGGCGTGCATGCCGCCGAGGGCGTGCTCGAAGTCGTCCTCGCCGAAGTCGCCGTCGAAGGCGCCGTCGAGGAGCCCCCGTACGGCGGAGAGCTCCTCGGCCTCCAGTTGCGAGGTGTGCGCGAGGCGCGTGCGGGTGCCGGTCATGCCCCCAGTGTGCCGCGCGGGCGTCCCGCTGCCGCCGGGCCGGCGCGAACCGGCCGCCGGGCCCCGCCGGGAAGGGCCGGAAACAGGCGGACCATCCGGAATGCGGAAACCGCAGCCGCCCGCCGCCCGCAGGGGCGCCCCGGCCCCGCGGGAGCGCCCGTACGGCTGCAATACCCCCCCGGGCCGTGCACGCTCCGGGTCCGTACGGGCCGTTCCCACTGGTCAGCGGGGCATCCGCATGCCGGGCCGGAGCGGCCGGCGCCCTCCCGGAGCGGCCGGGCGGGTGCCGGCGCGGCCACTGACCGCCGGCGCGCCGGAGCCGGACCACCCTGCGGCGAATCGGCCGGTGCTCGCCGCTGCCATTCCCGCCCCGTCCCCGCAGAACGGGACAAACAGCCGGGAGGCGGCACTGGCCCGCACGGGGCCCCCTCGGCACACTCGGCCCATGTCACCTACCGCCCAGCAGTGGACCCCCGTGCACGGGGAGCCGTACCGTCCCGTCGCCTACCGGCCCGAGCGGATGCCGGCCGGCCGGACCCTCGAGCACGCCGCCGAGCTGCGCGAGCGCATGGCGCAGCGGCGCACCGTCCGCGCGTTCTCCCCCGACCCGGTGCCGGAGCAGGCCGTCCGCGACGCCATCGCCTGCGCGGCGACCGCGCCGTCCGGGGCGCACCAGCAGCCGTGGACCTTCGTCCTGGTCAAGGACCCGGAGGTGCGCCGGCAGATCCGCGCCGCCGCTGAGCAGGAGGAGCAGCTCTCGTACGAGGGCCGGCTCGGCGACGAGTGGCTGGCGGCCCTGCGCCCGCTCGGCACGGACGCCGTCAAGACGCACCTGACGGACGCCCCCGCCCTGATCGTCGTATTCCAGCAGCGCTACTGGCTCGGCGGGGACGGCAGCAAGCGCAAGCACTACTACGTCGACGAGTCGGTCGGCATCGCCGTCGGCATGCTGCTGACCGCCCTGCACCTGTCCGGGCTGGCTGCGCTGGTGCACACGCCGAGCCCGATGCGGTTCCTCGCGCACGTGCTGGGCCGGCCGGAGAACGAGAAGGCGTTCGCAGTCATCCCGGTCGGCTACCCGGCCGACGACTGCGAGGTCCCGGACCTGGTCCGCAAGACGCTGGAGCAGGTGCTGGTGGAGGTCTGAGCCGCGCGGCGGCCCCGGCAATGGAGACCGCCCCCGCTCCGGACTTGGGGGTACCGGAGCGGGGGCGGGGTCGGGCGGGCCGGGATCAGCCCATGTGCGGGTAGCCGTACTCGGTCGGCGGGACCAGCGTCTCCTTGATGGAGCGGGTCGAGACCCAGCGCTGGAGGTTGCTGGCGGCGCCCGCCTTGTCGTTGGTGCCGGAGGCGCGGCCGCCGCCGAAGGGCTGCTGGCCGACGACGGCGCCGGTCGACTTGTCGTTGATGTAGAAGTTGCCCGCGGCGAAGCGGAGCTTGTCCATCGCGTGGGCGGCGGCGTAGCGGTCGCCGGCGATGATCGAGCCGGTCAGCGCGTAGGCGGAGACCGCCTCCATCTGCTCCAGCATCTCGTCGAACCGGTCGTCCTCGTAGACGTGGACGGCGAGGATCGGGCCGAAGTACTCGGTCGTGAAGACCTCGTTCTCCGGGTCGGTGCACTCGATGACCGTCGGGCGGACGAAGTAGCCCTCGGAGTCGTCGTAGCTGCCGCCCGCGACGATGGTGCAGGTCGGGTCGGCCTTGGCGCGGTCGATCGCAGCCTTGTTCTTCGCGAAGGAGCGCTCGTCGATGACGGCGCCGATGAAGTTCGACAGGTCGCGGACGTCACCCATGGCGATGCCGTCGACCTCGGCGGCGAACTGCTCCTTGAAGCCGTCGTTCCAGATGGACGCCGGGATGTAGGCGCGGGAGGACGCCGAGCACTTCTGGCCCTGGAACTCGAAGGAGCCGCGGGTCAGGGCGGTCTTCAGGACGGCGCGGTCCGCGGAGGGGTGCGCGACGACGAAGTCCTTGCCGCCGGTCTCGCCGACCAGGCGCGGGTAGGAGCGGTACTTCTCGATGTTGTTGCCGACCGTCTTCCACAGGTACTGGAAGGTCTTGGTCGAGCCGGTGAAGTGGATGCCGGCGAGCTCCGGGTGGTTCAGGGCCACCTCGGAGACGGCGATGCCGTCGCCGGTGACGAGGTTGATGACGCCCTTGGGGAGGCCGGCCTCCTCCAGGAGCTCCATCAGCAGGACCGCGGAGTGCGTCTGCGTCGGGGACGGCTTCCAGACGACCACGTTGCCCATCAGGGCGGGGGCGGTCGGCAGGTTGCCGGCGATCGCCGTGAAGTTGAACGGCGTGATCGCGTAGACGAAGCCCTCCAGCGGGCGGTGGTCGCTGCGGTTCCACACGCCGGCGGAGTTCGCGACCGGCTGCTCGGCCAGGATCTGGCGGGCGAAGTGGACGTTGAAGCGCCAGAAGTCGACGAGCTCGCACGGGGTGTCGATCTCGGCCTGCTGGGCGGTCTTGGACTGGCCGAGCATCGTGGAGGCGGCCAGCTTCTCGCGCCACGGGCCGGCGAGCAGCTCGGCGGCGCGCAGGATGATCGCGGCGCGGTCGTCGAAGGACATGGCGCGCCACGCCGGGGCGGCGGCCAGGGCGGCGTCGACGGCGTCCTGCGCGTCGGCCGCGGTGGCGTTGGCGTAGGTGCCGATCACCGACTTGTGGTCGTGCGGCTGGACCACGTCGAAGCGCTCTCCGCCGCCCATCCGCTTGACGCCGTTGATCGTCATCGGCAGCTCGATCGGGTTCTCGGAGAGCAGCTTCAGCTGCTCCTCGAGGCGCGCGCGCTCGGGGCTGCCGGGAGCGTACGAGTGGACCGGCTCGTTGACCGGGGCGGGGACCTGGGTCACAGCATCCATGGGTCTGAAAACTCCTTGACCTAGTTCTTGGTGATCATCGAGCGGAGGAAGAAGAGCAGGTTCGCGGGCTTCTCGGCGAGGCGGCGCATGAAGTAGCCGTACCAGTCGGTGCCGTAGGCGGTGTAGACCCGCATGCGGTGGCCCTCGGCGGCGAGCCGCAGGTGCTCCTCGCTGCGGATGCCGTAGAGCATCTGGAACTCGTACTCGTCCGGCTTGCGGCCGGCCTGGCGGGCCAGTTCCTGCCCGATGGCGATCAGGCGGGGGTCGTGGGACCCGATCATCGGGTAGCCCTTGCCCTCCATGAGCGTCTTCAGGATGCGGACGTACGCCTTGTCGATCTCGCCCTTGTCCTGGTAGGCGACCTCGGCGGGCTCCTTGTAGGCGCCCTTCACGATGCGGACGCGGCTGCCGGCATCGGCCAGGCGGCGGGCGTCGGCCTCGGTGCGGAAGAGGTACGCCTGGATGACGCAGCCGGTCTGCGGGAAGTCCTTGCGCAGCTCCTCGTGGATGGCGAACATCGAGTCGAGGGTGGTGTGGTCCTCGGCGTCGAGGGTGACCGTGGTGCCGATCGCGGCGGCGGCCTCGACGACCGGGCGGACGTTGGCGAGGGCGAGCTCGTGGCCGCCCTCCAGCGCCTGTCCGAACATCGACAGCTTCACCGACATCTCGGCCTTCTCGCCCAGGCCCAGGTCCTTCAGGCGGCCGATGAGCTCCAGGTAGGCGTCGCGGGCGGCGTACGACTGCTCCACCGTGGTGATGTCCTCGCCGACGACGTCCAGCGTGACCTCGAGGCCCTTGCGGGTGAGCTCCTCGACGATCGGGATGACCTGGTCGACCGTCTCGCCGGGGATGAAGCGGGTCACCACGGGCTTGGTCACCGGGGCGGCAGAGACGATTCGGCGCATCTTGTCGCTGCGCGAGGCGGCGAGGATCGCGGGACCCAGCACGGGGCACCTCCAACAGGTGGCAGAAGCAGTCACGGACCCCCCTCGGGGGGTGGGCGGGGACCGCAGGGAAAACGCAAGTGAAACCACCGTGAAACCTAAGGATGGACCGGATCCTCTGCCATCGACAGCTGTCACGCATCCGTGTCCGCGATCTCATACACCTGTCTGAAAGACGGGTTTGCGGGTGGGAGAATGGCCGGGTGAAAGGCGATTACCAGGACCTGGTGGACGAGATCTCCACACTGCTCGGCGCCCCCGCGACACTGGAGAACCGGGACTTCCGCCTGATCGCCTTCGGCGCGCACGACAGCGACGACGACCTCGCCATGGACCCGGTCCGGACCCGGTCGATCCTGACCCGCGGCTCGACGGCTGCCGTGCGGTCCTGGTTCGAGGGCTTCGGCATCGCCCGCGCCACCGGCCCCGTCCGGATCCCGGCAGCACCGGAGGCGGGCGTCTTCCGGGGCCGGATCTGCCTGCCGGTGCGCTACCGCGGGATCGTCCAGGGCTACGTGTGGCTGCTGGACCGGGAGCCGGGACCGGCACCGGAGGCGCTGGCCGCCGCGATGGAGGTGGCGGACCGGATCGGCGTCCTCCTCGCCGAGGAGGCCAAAGCGGGCGCCGACTTGTCCCGGGAGTTCCTCGCGGTGCTGACCGCGGGCCGCGGCTGGCAGCAGGACATGGCCGTCTCGGCGCTCCGGGCGGCGCTCGGCCCGGCCGCCGCGGACGAGCTGCACACGGTGGTGTGCGTGGCCCCCTGGACCGCGGAGGCACCGGCGACCGTGCCGGGGGCCGCGGCAGTGTGCGTGGTGCCGGGGCGCGGGGCGGACGCGGGCCCCGGGCAGGGCGCACCGGACACCCCGGGCGGAGCCGGCTCGGGGCCGCGCGACGCGGCCGGCGGCAGCCCTGGAGGCTCCGGCGGGCGCGGTCCCGGCACGGGCCGGGCACTGGCCGTCCTGGTCAGGCTGCGCTCGGCGGACGTCCTCGGCCCGGCGGAGGCGGTGGCGACCCGCCTGCTCGGATCGGGCCCCGGGGCCGGCGCAGCCGCCCGTACGGCGGCCGGTGCAGCGGCGGCCGGTGGCGGCCGCACCGCGGCGGGCGCGGCGGTGCCGGCAGCGGCGGCCGGGACGGCCCGTACGGCGGCGGCCGGACGGCCCGGCAATGCCTCCGCAGCCGGCCCGGGGGCGGGCGGACGGGCGGGCGGCGCGCCCGCAGCCGGCGGGCGGACCGGCGCCGCCGTGGCGCTCGCGCCTGGCGGCGCTCCGGGCGGCCCGGCCGCGGGGATCGCGGAGCCCGGCCGGGGCCTCGGCGGGCTCGCGGACGCCTGGGCGCAGGCTTCGGCGGCAGCCCGGGCGGCTGCCGCGCAGCCGCGGCTCGGCCCGGTGGCCCGCTGGTCGGCGATCGGCCCGTACCGGATGCTGTCGGCGCTCGCCTCCGCCGCCCCGGCGGACGACCCGGCGGCCCGCCCCCTGCTCGGCCCGGCCCAGCGGGAGCTGGCCCGGACGGCGGAGGTGTTCCTGGACTGCGCGGGCCAGGCGGGCCGGGCGGCGGCGGCCCTGGGCATCCACCGCCAGACCCTGTACTACCGGCTGGCCCGGGTGGAGCAGCTGACCGGGCTCGACCTCGACGAGGGCGAGGACCGCCTGCTCCTCCACATGGCCCTGAAGACGGCCCGGCTTCACGCCTGACGGCCGGCGCGCCCGCGCGAAGGGCCCGGGGACTGCTCCCCGGGCCCTTCGGCGGCGTACGGCGACGCGGGGTCGCGTACGCGGTCAGTCGGCCAGGTTCACCGTGCGGGCCGACGTCGCGCCGATCGCCTCCGCGATCTCGGCCAGCACGGCCGCCGGGACGGTGTCGTCCACGGTGAGGACGGCGAGCGCCTCGCCGTGCTCCTCCGCACGCGCCACCTGCATGCCCGCGATGTTCAGGCCGCCCTCGCCGAGGATCCGGCCGACGGTGCCGACGACGCCGGGCCGGTCGGTGTAGCGCAGCACGACCATGTGGTCGGCGAGGGCCAGGTCCACGTCGTACTCGCCGACGCCGACGATCTTCTGGAGGTGCTTGGGGCCGGCGAGGGTGCCGGAGACCGCCACCTCCTGCCCGTCCGACAGGGTGCCGCGGACGGTCACCACGTTGCGGTGGTCCGGGGACTCCGAGCTGGTGGTCAGGCGGACCTCGACGCCGCGCTCCTGCGCGAACAGCGGGGCGTTGACGTAGGAGACGGTCTCGTCGACGACGTCCTCGAAGACGCCCTTGAGAGCGGAGAGCTCCAGCACCTTGACGTCGTGCTGGGTGATCTCGCCGCAGACCTCGACGTCGAGGCGGACCGCGACCTCGCCCGCGAGCGCGGTGAAGATCCGGCCGAGCTTCTCGGCGAGCGGCAGGCCCGGGCGGACGTCCTCGGCGATCACGCCGCCCTGGACGTTGACCGCGTCCGGCACGAGCTCGCCGGCCAGGGCCAGGCGCACCGACTTGGCGACGGCGATGCCGGCCTTCTCCTGGGCCTCGTCCGTGGACGCGCCGAGGTGCGGGGTGCAGACGACCTGGTCGAGCTCGAAGAGCGGGGAGTCCGTGCAGGGCTCCTTCGCGTACACGTCGAGGCCGGCGCCGGCGACGCGGCCCTCCTTGAGCGCGGAGTACAGCGCGGCCTCGTCCACGATGCCGCCGCGCGCCGCGTTGACGATACGGACCGACGGCTTCACCTTGTGCAGGGCCTCGTTGCCGATGAGGCCGATCGTCTCCGGCGTCTTCGGCAGGTGGACGGTGATGAAGTCGGCGACCTCCAGCAGCTCGTCCAGCGCGAGCATCTTGACGCCCATCTGGGCGGCGCGCGCGGGCTGCACGTACGGGTCGTAGGCGACGACCTTCATGCCGAAGGCGGACATCCGCTGGGCGACGAGCACGCCGATCCGGCCGAGGCCGACGACGCCGAGGGTCTTCTCGCTGAGCTCGACACCGGTGTACTTGCTGCGCTTCCACTCGCCGTTCTTCAGGGCCGTGTTGGCCTGCGGGATGTGGCGGGCGGTGGCGATCAGCAGGCCGCACGCGAGCTCGGCGGCGGTGACGATGTTGGAGGTCGGCGCGTTCACGACCATCACGCCGGCCTTGGTGGCGGCGGAGACGTCGACGTTGTCGAGGCCGACACCGGCGCGGGCGACGACCTTCAGCTTGCGGGCGGCGGCGATGGCCTCCGCGTCGACCTTCGTCGCCGAGCGCACCAGGACCGCGTCGACGTCGGCGATGGCGGGGATCAGCTCGGCGCGGTCGGCGCCGTTGCAGTGCCGGATCTCGAAGTCCGGGCCGAGCGCCTCGACGGTGGCGGGCGACAGCTCTTCGGCGATGAGTACGACAGGTTTCGAGCTCACGTGGGTCCTCACAAGTCCAGTGCGGACGGCCGTCCCGACGGCCGCAGGCGGTGGAGGGGCTAGCCGCGTGGAAGACGCACGACACTGTGGGCCTGACGCGTTGTGTTGAGCAGTGTAGTGGCGGATCCGGGCCCGGTTTCCGCCTGTCCGTAAGGATCACCCGTCCGGGGTTGGCCGGGGTGGACAAGCCACGCTGCCGGGGGTCTGCGCTCCTGGCTGCCCGGGGTGCGGCGCGGGGCCGGGGCGGTGTGCGCCCCGGCCCCGCCGCGGATCAGTTCTCTTCGCTGTCGACCCAGCTCATCAGCTTGCGCAGCTTCTTGCCGGTGGTCTCCAGCAGGTGCTCCTCGTCGGCCTTCTTGTACTCGTTGTACTTCGGCAGGCCGGCCTTGTACTCGGCCATCCAGGTGTTGGCGAACTCGCCGCTCTGGATCTCGGCGAGGACCTTCTTCATCTCGGCCTTGGTGGCGTCGGTGATGATGCGGGGACCGGTGACGTAGTCGCCCCACTCGGCGGTCTCGGAGACCGACCAGCGCATCTTCTCCAGGCCGCCCTCGTACATGAGGTCCACGATGAGCTTCAGCTCGTGCAGGCACTCGAAGTAGGCGATCTCCGGCTGGTAGCCGGCCTCGGTCAGCGTCTCGAAACCGGCCTTGACCAGGGCGGAGGCACCACCGCAGAGGACGGCCTGCTCACCGAACAGGTCGGTCTCGGTCTCCTCCTTGAAGGTGGTCTTGATGACGCCGGCGCGGGTGCCGCCGATGCCGGCCGCGTAGGAGAGCGCGAGGTCGAAGGCCTTGCCGGTGGCGTCCTGCTCGACGGCGGCGATGCACGGGACGCCGCGGCCCTCCTCGTACTGGCGGCGGACCAGGTGGCCCGGGCCCTTCGGGGCGACGAGGGCGACGTCCACGTTGGACGGGGGCTTGATGAAGCCGTACCGGACGTTGAAGCCGTGGCCGAAGAAGAGCGCGTCGCCCTCCTTCAGGTGGTCCTTGACGGACTCCTCGTAGATCTCGGCCTGGAGCGGGTCCGGCGCCAGGATCATGATGACGTTCGCCCACTCGGCGGCCTCCGCCACCGGCAGGACCTTCAGCCCCTGCTCCTCGGCCTTCGCCTTGGACTTGGAGCCCTCCTTCAGGCCGACGACGACGTCGACGCCGGAGTCACGCAGCGACAGCGCGTGGGCGTGGCCCTGGCTGCCGTAGCCGATGACCGCGACCTTGCGGCCCTGGATGATGGACAGGTCGGCGTCGTTCTCGTAGAACAGCTCGGCCACTGGGATATCTCCTTGGTGCGCTGGTGTTGCTCCCACCGTACGGCGGGGAACGTGGACGAAGTTTCCTGGTCTCGCGATGCGAGAGCCAAACGGGTCAGGCGCTGCGCTCGAGCGCGCGCAGGCTGCGGTCCGTGATGGACCGTCCGCCGCGCCCGATGGCGATCGTGCCGGACTGGACGAGCTCCTTGATGCCGAACGGCTCCAGCATCTTCAGCATGGCCCCGAGCTTGTCGGCGCCGCCGGTGGCCTCGATGGTGACGGCCTCCGGGGAGACGTCGACGGTCTTGGCGCGGAAGAGCTGCACGATCTCGATGATCTGCGAGCGGGTCTCGTTGTCGGCGCGGACCTTCACCAGGACGAGTTCGCGCTCGATGGCGTTGGACGGCTCCAGCTCGACGATCTTGAGCACGTTGACCAGCTTGTTCAGCTGCTTGGTCACCTGCTCCAGCGGGAGGTCCTCGACGTTCACGACGATCGTGATGCGGGAGATGTCGGGGTGCTCGGTGACGCCGACCGCGAGGGAGTCGATGTTGAACCCGCGGCGGGAGAACAGCGCGGCGATCCGGGCCAGGATGCCGGGGGTGTTCTCGACCAGGACGGAGAGCGTGTGCTTGGACATGTGGGGCGTTCTCTCTCTCGGCTCTTCCGGCTCAGTCGTCTTCGTTGTCGCCGAAGTCGGGACGGACGCCCCGGGCGGCCATGACCTCGTCGTTGGAGGTGCCGGCGGCGACCATCGGCCACACCATGGCGTCCTCGTGGACGATGAAGTCGATGACGACGGGGCGGTCGTTGATGGCGTTGGCCTCGGCGATGACCTTGTCGAGGTCGGCCGGGTCCTCGCAGCGCAGCGCCACGCAGCCCATCGCCTCGGACAGCTTGACGAAGTCCGGGACGCGGGTGCCCTTGCGGGGCGCGGTCGACTCGCCGAGCTGGGAGCCGACGGTGTCGTGGCCGGTGTCGTCGGCGTGCAGCACGGTGTTGGAGTACCGCTGGTTGTAGAACAGGGTCTGCCACTGGCGGACCATGCCCAGTGCGCCGTTGTTGATGATCGCGACCTTGATCGGGATGTTGTTCAGGGCGCAGGTGACGAGCTCCTGATTGGTCATCTGGAAGCAGCCGTCGCCGTCGATCGCCCAGACCGTGCGGTCCGGGGCGCCGACCTTGGCGCCCATCGCGGCGGGAACCGCGTAGCCCATGGTCCCGGCGCCGCCGGAGTTGAGCCAGGTGCGGGGCTCCTCGTACTGGATGAAGTGCGAGGCCCACATCTGGTGCTGGCCGACGCCGGCCGCGAAGACGGTGTGCGGCGGGGCGAGTTCGCCGATGCGCTGGATGACCTGCTGCGGCGAGAGCATGCCGTCGTCGGGGGTGTCGTAGCCCAGCGGGTAGGTCTCGCGCCAGCGGTTGAGGTCCCGCCACCAGGCGGAGTAGTCGCCGGCGTTGCCGTCGCTGTGCTCGGCCTGGATCGCCTGGATCAGGTCGGCGATGACCTCGCGGGCGTCGCCGACGATCGGGACGTCGACCTCGCGGTTCTTGCCGATCTCGGCCGGGTCGATGTCCGCGTGGATGACCTTGGCGTAGGGGGCGAAGCTGTCGAGCTTGCCGGTGACCCGGTCGTCGAAGCGGGTGCCGAGCGCGATCAGCAGGTC
Organism: Streptomyces toxytricini; assembly: GCF_014649915.1. GTDB lineage: Bacteria > Actinomycetota > Actinomycetes > Streptomycetales > Streptomycetaceae > Streptomyces > Streptomyces toxytricini. The sequence goes on from NZ_BMTY01000007.1 coordinate 27,852, forward strand.
GGACTTCTGCAGGGCGGTGACGGCGGTGACCGCGCCGTGCATGCCCGGCATGCCGATGTGCAGCGGGTGGCTGTCGGGGAAGGAGCCCAGCGCCATCAGGGTGGTGGTGACCGGGACGCCTGACAGCTCGGCCAGGACCTTCAGCTCGGCGGTCGCGCCGGACTTCATGACGCCGCCGCCGACGTACAGGACGGGGCGCTTGGCCTGGCAGATGAGTTTGGCGGCCTCGCGGATCTGCTTGGCGTGCGGCTTGGTGACCGGGCGGTAGCCGGGCAGGTCCTGGCTGGGCGGCCAGGAGAAGGCGGTGCGGGCCTGCAGGGCGTCCTTGGCGATGTCGACGAGGACCGGGCCCGGGCGGCCGGTGGACGCGATGTGGAAGGCCTCGGCGATGGTCTTGGGGATGTCCTCGGCCTTGGTGACCAGGAAGTTGTGCTTGGTGATCGGCATGGTGATGCCGACGATGTCCGCCTCCTGGAAGGCGTCGGTGCCGATCGCCTTGGAGGAGACCTGGCCGGTGATCGCGACGAGCGGGACGGAGTCCATGTGCGCGTCGGCGATGGGGGTGACGAGGTTGGTGGCGCCGGGGCCGGAGGTGGCCATGCACACGCCGACCTTGCCGGTGGCCTGCGCATAGCCAGTGGCCGCGTGGCCGGCGCCCTGCTCGTGCCGGACCAGGATGTGGCGGACCTTGGTGCTGTCCATCATCGGGTCGTACGCCGGGAGGATCGCGCCGCCCGGAATGCCGAAGACGGTGTCGCACCCCACCTCTTCGAGAGAGCGGATGAGGGACTGCGCACCCGTGACGTGCTCAACGGCGGCGGGCTGCTGTCCGCCGGAACGGGGCCGCGGCTGCGGATGCTGGGCCCCGGAGGCCTGCTCGGTCATCGGCATTCTCTTCTCGAAGCTGAGGGTTTTACGACGGTTCGAAGGTGTGCCAGTGCAACAAAAAACCCCTCGTGCCGGATGGCAAGCGAGGGGAGCGCGTCGGGTGCACGGAGCGGGGACATGCAGGTCCCGGCTTCAGCCGACGCGCTTTCCAAGTACGAGAATTCGGGTGCGCATGGCACTGACCCTCCCTCCGCCGGGAGGGGGATGTCAAGTAGGTGGGACGGGCGTCTCATTATGTGAGCCTCTCCGGACGGCCATCGCGCCCCCGGACGCACCACCGGCCAGGGCGGGCTCGACCGCCCCGCCCGGTACTGGGAACGTACCGCGCACCAGCGCCCGCCGCAGCCTGTACTCGTCGAGCGGGCCGGAAAACGCCAGTCCCTGGCCGTGCGTGCACCCCATGGACCGCAGGGCCAGCACCTGCTCCGGGAGGTCGACCCCCTCGGCCGTCGACTGCATGCCCAGATCGTTTGCGATGCGCAAGAGGCCCGCGGTGATCTTGCGGAGGCGGGAGGACTCGACGACGCCCGCGACCAGCGCGGGGTCCAGCTTGAGGATGTCCACCGGCAGCCGTCGCAGGGCCCCGATGCCGGCGTAGCCGCTGCCGAAGCCGTCCAGGGCGACCAGGACGCCGAGCCGGCGCAGGGCGGCCAGGCGTCGCTCCAGCTCGTCGAAGGGGACCCGGGGGTCGCTCTCGGCCAGCTCGACGACCAGCGCCCCGGGCGGCAGCCCGTGGCGGCGCAGCAGCGCCTCCAGGGAGCCGGGCGGTCCGGCCCGGTCCAGCAGCCGGTCGGCGCCCATCCGCACGCACACCGGTACGCCGTGCCCCGCCGCGTGCCGCTCGGCCGCCTCGCGGACGGCCTGCTCCAGCAGCCAGCGGGCGATCTCCGCGGGCCGGCCCCGGCCCGCGGCGGACGCACCGTCCGGCCGGTGCGCGGCGGCGGCCGCCTCTGCGGCCGGGGCTCCCTCGCCCTGCTCGGCGACCCTCAGGAACTCGGCCGGGGTGAAGAGGATCCCCTGTCCCGAGCGCCAGCGGGCCTGCGCCGCTACGGCGCTGACCTCGCCCGTCTCCAGGGAGACGACCGGCTGGTGCAGCAGGGCGAACTCGCCGCCTCGCAGCGCCGTCCGCAGCCGTCCCGCCGCTTCCGCCCGCCGTACGGCCTCGGCCTGCATCTGCGGGGCGTACAGCTCGACCCGGTCCTTGCCGCCCGCCTTCGCCCGGTACATCGCGAGGTCTGCGTTCCGCATGAGGTCGGTCGGGGTGATCCCCGGTTCGGCGAAAGCCACGCCGATGCTCGCGGCCACCCGCACCTCGGTCCCGCCGACCCGGTAGGGCCGGGAGAGGGTGGCACGCAGCCGGTCCGCGATCTCGCGGACCTGGTGCTCGCGGGCGCCCCGGTCGCGGCCCGCGTCGCCGGCGATCAGTGCGGCGAACTCGTCGCCGCCGAGGCGGGCTGCGGTGTCCCCGGCGCGCACCGATTCCTGGAGCCGGCGCGCGGCCTCGACGAGCAGCTCGTCCCCGGCGTGGTGGCCGATGGTGTCGTTGACGGCCTTGAAGCCGTCGAGGTCGATGAAGAGGACCGCGGCGCCGCGGTCGCCTGCGCGCCGCCCGGTGAGGGCCCGGCGGACCCGGCGGGTGAACAGGGCCCGGTTCGGGAGGTCGGTGAGCGGGTCGTGCTCGGCGCTGTGCTGGAGCTGGGCCTGGAGCCGGACCCGTTCGGTGACGTCGCGGCTGTTGAGGATGAGGCCGCCCTGGTGGCGGTTGACGGTGGACTCGACGTTGAGCCATTCGCCGCCGCCGGACCGGAAGCGGCACTCGATGCGGGTGGTGGGCTCGTCGGCAGGCTGGGCGGCGAGGAAGCGCCGCACCTCGTGGACGACGCGGCCCAGGTCGTGCGGGTGGATCAGGGCGGCGAGCTCGGTGCCGACGAGCTCCTCCGCCTCGCGGCCGTACACCCCCGCGGCGGCCGGGCTGACGTAGCGGAGCGTTCCGGCCGGGTCGGCGATCATGATGACGTCGCTGGAGCCCTGGACCAGGGAGCGGAAGTGGTTCTCCTTCTGCGCCAGCTCCTGCGTGAGCGCGATGTTGTCGAGGAGCATGATGCCCTGGCGGATGACGAGGGCGAGGACGACGGTGCAGCCGGTGAAGACGACCACGCGGTCGACCTTCCGCCCGTCGACGACGTTGTAGAGGATCCCCAGGGTGCAGACGGCGGCCGCGAGGTACGGCGTCAGCGCGGGCAGCGAGCCGGTGATGGGCCGGCCGGCCTGGCGGTCGGGGAGCCGCCCGGCGGGGCCGGACGGCAGCCGGCGGGCGCCCCAGGGCGCGTACGCGAGGAGGAGCGAGCCGGCGAACCATCCCGCGTCGAGCAGCTGGCCGGACTGGTAGCCCGCGCCCAGCAGCGGCGAGGTGAACAGGGCGTCGCTCAGCACGGTCAGGGCCAGCGCCGCGATGGCGGTGTTGACGGCGGACCGGTTGGCCTCGGAGCGCCGGAAGTGCAGGACGAGCACCATCGAGACGAGGGCGATGTCGAGCAGGGGGTAGGCGAGCGAGAAGGCGGCGCGCGGGACGCTGCCGGCGACGCCCTCCTGCGCGGTCCGCGCGGCGTTGGCGAGGGCGAGGCTCCACGAGAGGGTGAGCAGCGAGCCGCCGATGAGCCAGGAGTCGAGCGCGAGGCACACCCAGCCGGCCCGCGTGACGGGGCGCTTGGCGAGGACGAGCAGGCCGACGATGGCCGGCGGGGCGAAGCAGAGGAAGGCGAAGTCGGCCAGTGACGGCTTGGGCACGGACTCGCCGAGGACGACCTCGTACCAGCCCCAGACGGCGTTGCCGCAGGCTCCCATGAGGGAGGAGAACGCGAAGAGCAGCCAGGCGGGGCGCTCGCGGCTGTCGATGGTCCGCGCGTACGCGTAGCAGGAGACGGCCGCGAGCAGGGCTGCGGCGCTGAGGCCGAAGTCGCCCATGACCTCGGCGAGGTCCTGGGAGCCCCAGCCGAGGGCGGCGCCGACCGCGTAGCCGCCGCTGACGACAGCGAGGAGAAGCTGCATGGCGAGGCTCCTGCCGCCCCCGCAGGCGTGCGGCCGGCCGACCGCGGCCGCGCCCCGGGGGTTCACCGGTCCCCCTCGCAGGCCGGCTCCGGCGCGCCCCTTCGTCGTTTCCGGCGGCTGTGCCGCAGCGGATCCCTGGTCCATTGGCCGTGCATCGCCCGTCGCCCCCCAAAGTGTCCGATCACCCCAGCGCCAGACGTTCGTGGCGCAGCCCCTTGTTCCGGACGATACACCACTTTCGTCACTCAGCGATATAGATGCTTTACGCTGAGTTACCATATGGGGAATTGTGGCCACTGAGCGCGTCCGGACGGATGCGGAGCGTGCGCAACGGGCGTCAGCTGGTGATCAGCACGGTGTTCTCCAGCGGCTCCCCCGCCGCGAACCGGCCGAGCTGGCGGGCCACCAGCCGCTTGGCGCGGGGCTCGAAGGCGGAGCTGCTGCCGCCGACGTGCGGCGTGATGAGGACGTTCGGAGCGTGCCACAGCGGGTGCCCGGCGGGCAGCGGTTCGGGGTCGGTCACGTCGAGGGCCGCGCTCAGCCGGCCCGACTCCAGCTCGGCGAGCAGCGCCCCGGTGTCGACGACCGGCCCGCGGGCGACGTTCACCAGCAGGGCGCCGTCCGCCATGCGCGCCAGGAAGTCCCTGCCCGCGAGGCCGCGCGTCGCGTCGGTGAGCGGGGTGCACAGGATCACGACGTCGGCCTCCGGGAGGAGGCGGGGAAGGTCGTCGAGGGCGTGCACGGGACCGCGCGCGGTGGTGCGCGCCGAGCGCGCGACGCGCATGACCCGCGCGCACTCGAACGCCGCGAGCCGGTCTTCGACGGCCGAGCCGACGGATCCGTGGCCGACGATGAGCACGGACTTGTCGGCGAGGGCGGAGTAGAAGCCGCCGAGCCACTCCTCGCGGTCCTGGCCGCGGACCATGCGGGGGATGCCGCGCAGCGAGGCGAGGACGAGGGTCAGGGCGAGCTCGGCCGTGCTGGCCTCGTGCACGCCGCGGGCGTTGCACAGCCGGACCCCGGCCGGAAGGCGGTCAAGGCCCCCGAGGACGTGGTCGACGCCGGCGGTGAGGGTCTGCACCACCTCGATGTCCGGCATGCCCGCCAGCGGCCGCAGGGTCACCTCGGGCGACTTCATGTACGGGGTGACGTAGAAGGTGCAGTCGGCCGGATCGGCGGGGAAGTCGTCCTCGCCGTCCCAGCGCCGGTAGCGGAAGCAGTCGGGGAGGCCCTCGACCTCCTCCGCCGGGAACGGTAGCCAGACGTCCGGGGTCTTTGCAGTCATGATCACGAGGCTATGCCAAGGGATCGGGATCAAGCCGTTAGGTTGTTGGCGGACGCGGAGGGGGACGCACGGGTGGAGCGCAGGTCGATCGGGGCGGGGGCGCTGGCGGTGGGCGCCGTCGGGCTCGGGTGCATGCCGATGAGCTGGGCCTACGCGCCCTCGCGGCGGCGCGGCGACGAGTCGCTGGCGGCGGTGCACACAGCGCTCGACCTCGGCTGCACCCTGCTCGACACGGCCGACGTGTACGGGCCGTTCACGAACGAGCTGCTGCTCGGCCGGGTGCTGCGCGAGCGGCGCGCGGAGGCGTTCGTCTCCGCCAAGGTGGGACTGCGCGCGGGCGAGCAGCACGTGGTCGCGTGCGGGCGGCCGGAGTACCTCAGGCGGGCCTGCGACGCCTCGCTGCGCCGGCTGCGCACCGACGTCATCGACCTCTACCAGCTGCACCGGGTGGACCCGGAGGTTCCGGTGGAGGAGACCTGGGGCGCGATGGCCGAGCTGGTGGGCGCGGGGAAGGTGCGCGCGCTGGGGTTCTGCGCGCTCGGCGCGGGCGCCGGGCCGGGCGCGGGGCGCCGCGGGGACCCGGCGTACGGGGCGGTGCTGCGGCATCTGGACCGCGTCCAGCAGGTGTTCCCCGTCAGCGCGGTGCAGGCTGAGCTGTCGGTGTGGTCGCAGGAGGCGCTTCGGCGGCTGCTGCCGTGGTGCGCGGCGCGCGGGGTGGGGTTCCTGGCGGCGATGCCGCTGGGCAGCGGGTTCCTGACGGGGACGCTGACCCCGGGGCAGGGCTTCGAGTGGGAGGACGTGCGTGCCAGGCACCCGCGGTTCACCGCGGAGGCGATGGCGACGAACCAGGTGCTGGTCGCGGGCCTGCGGCGGGTGGCCCGGCGGCACGGTCCGCGGGTGACGGCGGCGCAGGTGGCGCTGGCGTGGGTGCTGGCGCAGGGCCCGCAGGTGGTGCCGGTGCCGGGTGCGGACCGGGCGGGCTGGGCTGCGGAGAACGCGCAGGCGGCGGAGGTGCGGCTGACGGCGGCCGACCTGGCGGAGATCGCGGCGCTGCCGGCGGCGGTGGGGGCCTGGGACTGACCCGGGGGGAGCCCGGCACAGGCGCCCTGTCCGGGGAGCCCGCCCGGAGCCCCGACCCAGGACCACTCGATCGGGTGTACGAGTGACGGAACTTCGGGGGGTGTCCGAGTGGTTTGACGGGTGACGGGCACGATCGCGTCGGGCGGTCGAGGGGACCCGAGGGGAGCAGACCATGCGATCAGTTGTTCGGACGGGGCGTCGGGGCGGCGGGGCGGGCGCGGGCCGGCCCGCGGGGCACGGGCGGGCGCGCGGCGTGCTGGCCGCCGTGGCGCTCGCGGGGTGCGGGGCGCTGCTGGCCGGGTGCTCGCCGGAGGGCGGGCCGGCGGGGCCCGCGGGCGCGTCGCCGCCGCGCGGTGCGCCCAGCGGATCGGCGTCGGCGTCGGCGTCGTCCGCGGCGTCGGCGTCGTCCGCGGCGCCGGCGAAGGGCTCGGTGGAGGTCACGGGGGAGATTGCGAGGGACCTGGAGTCCCCGTGGGGTGTGGCCCCCCTGCCCGACGGGGACCTGCTGGTCGCCTCCCGGGACAAGGGCACGATCAGCCGGGTCTCGGCCGCGTCGGGGAAGGCGGTCGTCATCGGGAAGGTGCCCGGTGTCGCGCCCGGCGGTGAGGGCGGGCTGCTGGGGCTGGCCCTGTCCCCGTCGTTCGCGTCCGACCGGATGGTGTACGCCTACTTCACGACGGAGTCCGACAACCGCATCGCCCGCATGCGGTACGACGAGAAGCGCGAGCCGGGCCAGCAGCTGGGCGCGCCCGACACGGTCCTGCGGGGCATCCCGAAGGGGGTCGTGCACAACGGCGGCCGGATCGCGTTCGGCCCGGACCGCATGCTCTACGCGGGGACGGGCGAGACCGGGGAGACGGGCCTCGCGCAGGACCGGAAGTCGCTCGGCGGCAAGATCCTGCGGATGACGCCGGACGGGCAGCCGGTGCACGGCAATCCCGAGCCCGACTCGGTCGTCTACTCCCACGGACACCGCAATGTTCAGGGCCTCGCCTGGGACCAGGACAAGCGGCTGTGGGCGGCGGAGTTCGGCCAGAACACGTGGGACGAGCTGAACCTGATCGAGCCGGGCGCCAACTACGGCTGGCCGCAGGCGGAGGGCAAGGCGGGCCTGGCGGGCATGCGCGACCCGGTCGCCGTGTGGCGGACGGACGAGGCCTCCCCCAGCGGCATCGCCGTCGCCCGGGGTTCGGTGTGGATGGCCGGGCTGAAGGGCGAGCGGCTGTGGCGGATCCCGCTGGCCGGGGACAGACCGGCGGCCGAGCCCGAGGCGTTCCTGCAGGGCAGGTACGGCCGGCTGCGGTCGGTGGTGGCCCTCGGCGGGGACAGGCTGCTGCTGGTGACGAGCGAGACGGACCGCCGCGGATCCCCCGAGGCGGGCGACGACAGGATCCTGACCCTGACGGTCAGGTGACCGGTGTGCCCCGGCGGGGGCGGAAGGTGCGGTGGCGCGGTGTTCAACCTGATCGAGGAACTGTTCAACCCGGGGCGCAGGCACACGGACGAGGAGCGCAAGCGGCTGGAGCTGTCCCGGACGGACGTCGCGGACGGTGATCCGGGGCGCGGGCCGATAGACCTGGAATCCGGGAAGGTCCTCATACGCCGCGGGGAGCAGGCCCCTCCGGCGGAGTGAGGCCCGGCAGCAGCCGCAGCCGGTGGGCGAGGGCCGCTGCCTCGCCGCGGCCGGACACGCCCAGCTTGGCCAGGATGTTGGAGACGTGGACGCTGGCCGTCTTCGGGGAGATGAAGAGCTCCTCGGCGATCCGCCGGTTGGTGTTCCCCGCCGCCACCAGGAGCAGGACGTCGCGTTCGCGGCTGGTCAGGCCGAAGGCGTCGGCCGGGTCGGTGTCCACGGCCGGCGGGGCGGCCGGGGCGGGGGGCGGTGCGGGCGACAGGCGTGCGCGCTGCGCGAGCAGCGCCAGGTCCTCGCGCAGGCGGCGGGAGCCGAGCCGCTCGGCGGTGGCGTGGGCCTGGCGCAGCAGCAGGGCGGCGGCCTCCCGGTCGGCGCCGGCGGAGAGGAGGGCTTCGGCGAGCCGGTGGCGGGCGCGGGCCAGCAGGTGGGGGCGGTCCAGCGGCCGCAGGGCCGACTCCACTTCGGTCCAGTCCGCGGCGGTGTCGCGGGCCTCGGCGCGCGCTGCCTCGGCCCGGAAGAACGCGGCGTAAGCGGCCCACACGGGGACCGGGGCGATCAGGTTGCGGGCGGCGCCGCGCAGCAGGGCGAGGGCGTCGGCGCGGCCGGCGTCGGCGGCGGGCAGTCCGCGGGCATCCGCCTCGGCGGAGGCGGCGGCGAGCAGCAGCGGCCAGGCGTAGCGGTGCTGTCCGAGGGGGAAGCCGCGGGTGATCGCGGCTGCGGCCTCGGTGCGGACGTCGGCGAGGCGGCCCTCGCCCGCGGCGACGCCGACCGCGAGGCGGCTCAGCGGGATCCGGTGCTGGGGCTGGTTGTCGTGGGTGCCGAAGTGGGCGCGGGCGTCGGCGAGCCGCGCGGCGGCCTCGGTGAGTTCGCCGCGGGCGAGGGCGAGGTGGGCGAGCCGGGCCGCCGCCGAGCCGCGGGGGGCCGCACTCTGCCCGATCAGCAGGGCCCGGTGGGCGGCCTCGGCGGCCTCTTCCCAGCGGCCGAGGCTGTAGAGGCTCTCGGCCATGTTGCCGCGGACCCAGGCCTCGGTGTCCATCATGCGGGCGGCCCGCACCAGTTCGACGCCCCGTTCGGCCAGTTCCACGGCCTCGCGGGAGCGTCCCAGTGATTCGAGTTGGGAGGTGAGGTTGATGTGGGCGCGACCCGCGATCGGGACCAGGCCCAGTTCGGTGGCCCGTTCCCGGACCGCGTGCATCTCGGCGAGGCCGCGTTCCGGGTCGCCGGAGTCGGTGAGCAGGCAGCCGACGGTGATGCGGGCGCTGAGTTCGATGTCCTCGGCGCCGACCATCCGCGCGTACTCGACGGCGCGTTCGGCGGCGGTGATGTTGCCGGGGCCCGGGTCGTGGAGCATGCCCCAGCCGGCGGCCCGGACGAGGACCTCGGCGTGCACCTGGGAGGGCGGCAGGCCCTGGACGAGCTTGCGGGCCTTGGCGATCTCGTCCCAGCCGTCGCCGCGGCCGACGCCGGCGACGAGGCGGGAGCGCTCGGTCCAGAACCATGCCGCGCGCAGGGGGTCCTCGTCCTCCTCCAGCAGGCGCAGGGCCGTCTTGGAGATCTTCAGGCCGCGTTCGCGGTCGCCGCCGTAGCGTGCGGCGACGGTCGCCTCGGCCAGCAGGTCGAGCCGCTGGAGGGGAGCCGAGGCGGGGTCGCATCCGCAGGGCGGGTAGATCTCGGTGTAGTCGGCGGGGCGCAGTGACTCGCGGACCTCCGGGGGTGCGGCGTCCCACAGGTCGACGGCCCGCTCCAGCAGCCGGAGCTGTTCGGAGTAGGCGTGCCGGCGGCGGGCGGCGACGGACGCCGCGAGCACCGCGGGCAGCGCCTTGGCGGGGTCGTTCGCGTAGTACCAGTGGCTGGCGAGGCGGATGACGCGTTCGTCGGCGCGGGCGAGGGTGTCGTCGGCCTCCATGGCCTCGGCGTAGCGGCGGTTGACGCGGGCGCGCTCGCCGGGCAGGAGGTCGTCGCTGACGGCCTCGCGGACGAGGGAGTGGCGGAAGCGGTAGCCGTCCCCGTCGGAGGTCGCGGCGAGGATGTTCGCTCCAACCGCGGCGCGGAGGGCCTCGATGAGCTCGTCCTCGGTGAGCCCGGCGACGGCGCGCAGCAGCGGGTACTCGACGGTGGAGCCGCCCTCGGCGACGATCCGCAGGACGCGCTGGGCGGCCTCGGGGAGGACCTCGACCCGGACGAGGAGGAGGTCGCGCAGGGACTCGGTGAGCCCGGTACGGCAGCCGTTCGCCCGGGAGGCGACGAGTTCCTCGACGAAGAAGGCGTTGCCGTCGGAGCGGTCGAAGACGGAGTCGACGAAGGCTTCGTCGGGCTGGGCGGCGAGGATCCCGGCGAGCTGGCGGCGTACTTCGGCCCGGTTGAAGCGGGGCAGCTCGATGCGCTGGACGGTGCGCATCCGGTCGAGTTCGGCGAGGAGGGGGCGCAGGGGGTGGCGGCGGTGGACGTCGTCGGCGCGGTAGGTCGCGATGAGGACGAGCCGGCCGCCGGCGAGGGTGCGGAAGAGGTAGGCGAGGAGGTGGCGGGTGGAGGTGTCGGCCCAGTGCAGGTCTTCCAGGACCAGGACGAGGGTGCGTTCGGCGGCGAGGCGCTCCAGCATCCGGGCGGTCAGCTCGAAGAGGCGGGCGGTGCTCTCCTCGTCGTGCGGGCCGCGGGGCGTCTCGCCGAGCTCGGGGAGGATGCGCGCGAGTTCGCCCTCCTGGCCGGCGGCCGCGGCGGCCAGCTCGCCGGGGAGGGCGCGGTGGAGGCTGCGCAGGGCCGTGGAGAAGGGGGCGAAGGGAAGTCCCTCCGCCCCGATCTCGACGCAGCCGCCGACGGCGACGACGGCGCCCCCGCGGGCGGCCTCGTCGAGGAACTCCTCGGTGAGGCGGGTCTTGCCGACGCCTGCCTCGCCGCCGATCAGCAGGGCCTGGGGTTCGCCGCCGGCGGCCCGCGCCAATGCTCCGGTGAGCACGGCGAGTTCGTCGGCCCGGCCGACGAACACCGGGCTGCTGGATCTTGTCTCCACGCCGCCGAGCATCGCACAGGCTTCCGGGCCGGCGGCACCCCGTCCCGCTGCGCCGGGCGTCATGCGGCGCGTGCGAAGCGGCCCCGCTGTCCCCTCACCCCGCTTTCGGGTTCCCGGCGGCGAGAGGAGGCGCGGCGCGCGGCCTCGGCCTCGCGGGCCCGGCGGTAGTCGTCGGCCTCGCGGATCAGGTCGGCGCGGCGGAGGGCGGCCATCTCGTACTCGAACATGCGGTGCTCCCTGGTTGCGGTCTGCGGTCACCTCGGTCGGTGTGGTCCGAGTGTCGCGTTCCGGGGGGTGCGGGCACATCGGGCGGATGCCGCATGTGCGGGGGCGGGACCGCCTTAGATCCCGCGCGCCCCTCCCCTAGACCGCCGCCGGCCCGCCCCGGCGCCGGGGTTCGGGTCGCCTCTTTCGGATTGCCGGTCGAGCCCGCTTCGTCCGGTGCCGGCGTATCGCGAGGCGGAGGGTCGTCCGCGTGACGGGGTGCGCGGACGACCCGACGACGCGGCGAGGCGCGGCGCCGGACGACGCGGATCCGGGGGCACCCCCCGGGGGGGGAGCCGGCAGAGCAGGAGCCGAAAGGGCCGCCCTGGAGCCGCCGCGGCGGCGTACGGGCCGGGGAGCCGGGGTCAGCGGGAGGGGGCGGTGGGTTCGGCGCCGTCCTCGGCCGGGGCGGTCGTGCGCTGGGCGGGGAGGGCCGCGGCGGGGGCGGTCTCCGGCGGTTCGATGCTGATGCGCGGCAGGCGGCGCTCCAGCCAGGCCGGCAGCCACCAGTTCGCACCGCCGAGCAGGTGCATGAGCGCGGGGACGAGGAGGGTGCGCAGGACGAAGGCGTCGAGGGCGACGGCGGCGGCGAGGGCGATGCCGAACATGGCGATGATCCGGTCGCCGCTGAGCACGAAGGCCAGGAACACGGAGATCATGATGACGGCGGCCGAGTTGATCACCCGGCTGGTCTCGGCGAGGCCGACGCGGACGGCGCGGCGGTTGTCGCCGGTCTCCAGCCACTCCTCGTACATCCGGCTGACGAGGAAGACCTGGTAGTCCATGGAGAGCCCGAAGAGGACCGACACCATGATCACGGGGAGGAAGGGCTCGATCGGGCCGGCGCTGCCCAGCCCCATCGCCTCGCTGCCCCAGCCCCACTGGAAGATCGCGACGACGACGCCGAAGGAGGAGGCGACCGCGGCGACGTTCATGGCCGCGGCCTTGAGGGGGATGCCGATCGACCGGAAGGCGAGCAGGAGCAGGACGCAGCCGAGGACGATGACGACGCCGACGAAGAGGGGGAGCTTGCCGACGATGACGTCCGCGAAGTCGTCGTAGCCGGCGGTCACGCCGCCGACGCGGACCTCCATGCCGGTGCCCTCGCGGGCGGCGGGGACGACGTCCTCGCGCAGGTGGGCGACGAGCTCGCTGGTGGCCCGGGACTGCGGTGCCGACTCGGGCACGACGGTGACGACGGCGGTGTCGCCGCTGCGGTTGAGGACGGCGGGGCCGGCCGAGGCGACGCCCTCGGCGCCGCGCAGTGCCTCGGCGAGGCGTTCGGCGGCGATCCGGTCGCCGGCGCCGTCGAGGCGGGCGACGACCGTGAGGGGGCCGTTGACGCCGGGGCCGAAGCCGTCGGCGAGAAGGTCGTAGGCCTGCCGGGTGGTGCTGGTGCCCGGGTTGTTGCCCTGGTCCGAGGTGCCCAGGTGGAGGGAGAACGTCGGCAGGGCGAGCACCGCCATGGCGGCGGCGGCCAGGAGGCCCAGCTTCTTGGGGTGCCGCTCGACGAAGGCGGACCAGCGGGCGGCGAACCCGGTGGGCAGCTCCGGCTGCGGGCCGTCGGCGGCGAGGCGGCGGCGCTCGCGCCGCGAGAGGGCGCTCATCCCGATGTACGACAGGAGGGCGGGCAGCAGGGTGACCGAGGCGGCGACGGTGAGGACGACGGTCAGCGAGGCGGCTATCGCGACGCCGTTCAGGAAGCTCAGCCGCAGCACGAGCATGCCCAGCAGGGCGATGCAGACGGTGGCGCCGGCGAAGACGACGGCCCTGCCCGTGGTGGCGACGGCCTGCTCGGCTGCCTCGGCGACGCCCGCTCCGCGCCGCAGGGCCTTGCGGTGCCGGGTGACGATGAACAGCGCGTAGTCGATGCCGACGCCCAGTCCGACGAGGGTGCCGAGCATGGGGGCGAAGTCCGCGACGGCCATGGCGTGACCGAGCAGCGCGATGCCGAAGTAGGCGGTGCCGACGGAGACCAGGGCCGTCGCTATGGGGAGGAGGCTGGCCGCGAGCGAGCCGAAGGCGAGGAAGAGGACGAGGGCGGCGACGGCCACGCCGATGGCCTCGGCGAGGTGGGCCTTGGGCGCCTCGGTCAGGCCGATCGCCCGGCCGCCGAGCTCGACCTGGACGCCGTCCGCCTCGGTGGCGGCGTTCTTGGCGGCGGCGACGACCGCCTCGGCCTGCGCCATGGGGACGGCGTCCGCCTGCCGGTCGAAGGTCACCACGGCGTAGGCGGTACGCCCGTCGGCGCTGATCTGCGCGGCGCTCTCGGGCCCGGGCCCGTACGGTCCGGCGACGGAGCCGACGCCGGGCAGCTCCGCGATGGTGTCGAGGGCCCGGGTCATGCGCTGCTCGACGCCGGGTGAGCGGGCCGTCAGGTGCGCGGGGGTCCGCCACACGACGGTGTCGGTGTCGCCGCCCTGGCCGGGGAAGCCCTCGCGGAGGAGGGCGTGGGCCCGGCTGGACTCGGTGCCGGGGACCTCGTAGTCGGTGGAGAAGGCCGTTCCTGCGGCCACGGCGGCCGCGGCGGTCCCGCCGAGGGCGAGCAGCCAGATCAGGACGGTGGCCAGCCGGTGCCGCATGCACCACCGAGCTATTGCTGCCAACGGACGTGCTCCCTGGTGGGTCGGATCTTCACCGGGAGGCAGCCCGATGCGAAGAACACTGGAACGCGTGAAGGCCGGGCCGGGCTCCCGGGAGGGTCGCTCCTGGGGCGGCCGGGATGGTGCGCACGCATACGATCGCAGCCATCGGTGATCGTTGGTCCGTTTCGTGTGCATCGTCACAGATGCGCACGCCTCGGCAGACGGGTCAGCCCTGCCGCTCCGGCGGCGGCGCCGGCTCGTCGATGCGGTAGCCGGGGACTGACGGCCAGCGGACCGTGAGGACCACCGACTCCTCCTCCGCGTACCAGGAGTGGTCGACACCGCGGCCCCACACCACGTAGTCGCCCTGTTCGGCGAGGACGACGTCCCGGTGGGGGAACTCCATCCGGAAGCGGCCGCTGATCAGGACCAGCAGGGCGGTGCGCTCCTCCCCCGTCGTCCACTGCGCCCGCGCGTCCCCCTTGGGGTGGACGCCCCACTTGATCTCCACGTCCGCGCTGTGGCGCGGATCGCCGGGGTCCTTGAAGTGCCCGAGGAGCCAGCCGCGGTCGGCGGCGGCGTCGGGGGCGGCCTTGCCGGTGTGGATGCAGAGGTCGTTCACGGGGGTGAGGCTAATGCAGTTGCGCGGACCGGTGCTCCGGTGGTCGGCTGCCGCCATGCGAAGCGATCACGAGGGCCGGGCGCGCCTCCTGGCGGCGTACGACCGCCATGTGCGCGAGGGCGCGCCCCCCGACATGCCCGGGGCCCGGGTCGAGCGGGCGGGGCGGGTGGTCCGGCAGACCTCGCCGGGCAGCGGCTGGAACGGGGTGCTCTGGTCGGACCTCGACGACGACACGGCGGACGCGGCGATCGCCGCGCAGGTGGCGTACTACGCGGGCCGCGGCTGCGGCTTCGAGTGGAAGCTGTACGGTCACGACCGCCCGGCCGGTCTGGAAGCACGGCTGCGCGCAGCGGGCTTCACCCCCGAGCCGGCCGAGACGGTGCTGGTGGGGCGGACGGAGGAGCTCGCCGCGCTGCCGGTGGAGCCGCCCGCCGGCATCACGCTGCACGCGGTGGCCGACGAGGCCGGCGCGGATCTGATGGAGCGCGTCCACACGGAGGCCTTCGGCCGGCACCGTCCCGGCATCCGCGAGCTGGTGGTGGAACGGCTGCGCGGGGCGCCGGAGACGATCGCCGCCGTGGTGGCCGTGGCCGGCGGCGACCCGGTGAGCGCGGCCCGGATGGAAATGCAGCCGGGCAGCCCGTTCGCCGGCCTGTGGGGCGGGGGCACGGTGCCCGCATGGCGCGGCCGGGGCGTCTACCGCCTGCTGGTGGCCCACCGCGCGCGGATCGCCGCGGCGCGCGGGATCCCGTACCTGCACGTGGACGCCTCCGCCCAGAGCCGGCCGATCCTGGAGCGGCTGGGCTTCGACGTCCTCGGCACGACGGTGCCGTACGTGTGGGAACCCGCCACCGCCGCCACCGGCCCCGCACCCGACCCCGACCCGTCATGAGAAAGGGCCACCCGCCCGTGGAACGCATCGACCCGCCCCTGACCGGCGGTGAGCGCGAGACCCTGCGCGCCTACCTCGACTACCACCGCGCCACCCTGGCCCTGAAGTGCGAGGGCCTCACCGACGAGCAGCTGCGGCGCCGTTCGATGCCGCCGTCGACCCTGTCGCTGATGGGCCTGGTCCGCCACATGGCCGAGGTGGAGCGCCACTGGTTCCGCCGCACGCTGGGCGGTGCCGACGTGCCCCACCTGTGGTCGGACAGCGGTGACTTCCAGGCCGCCTACGACCCGGAGGGCTGCGGCCGCGAGGAGGCGTTCGCCGCGTGGCACGCGGAGGTCGCGCACGCGCGGCGCGTGGAGGAGGCTGCCGAGTCGCTCGATGTCACGGTGTTCGTGCGCAGTTGGGGGCAGGAGGCCTCGCTGCGGCTGCTCATGCTGCACATGGTCCACGAGTACGCCCGGCACAACGGCCACGCCGACTTCCTGCGGGAGGCCGTCGACGGCGCCACCGGGGCCTGACCGGCCGACCCGGGCGTCCGCCTCCACACCCGCCCCCCCTACACTTAGGCGAGCCTAACCTAACGCCTTGGGGAAGAGTGTGAGCCTGTGAGCGACGCGGACGACTTCGAGCTGTACCGGGACGACTGGGGCATCCCGCACCTGCGCGCCCCCGACCCGCTCCGCCTGGCCTACGCCCAGGGCCGGGCCACCGCCCTGGACCGGGCCTGGCAGCTGGAGGTCGAACGCCACCGCTCGCAGGGCGCCAGCGCGGCGTTCCTCGGCCCGGAGTCCCTCGCCTGGGACCGCTTCGCCCGCCAGAGCCGCCTCGACGACACCGCCCGCCGCTGCCACGAGGCGCTCGACCCGGAGACCGCCGCCTGGGTCGGGGCGTACGTCGACGGCGTCAACGACGGCCTGGCCCGGGGCGCCGCCCGCGACGAGCGCTTCAACCGCGCCGGCCACACCCCCGCCCCGTGGGAGCCGTGGGTGCCCCTCGGCATCTGGATCGCGACGCACATCCTGTTCGCCGGGTTCGCCACCAAGCTGTGGCGCGAGCGCGCCGCCCGCGCCCTCGGCGACGAGGCCGCCACCCTGTTCGCCACCGACGGCCCCGGAGCGGCCGGCAGCAACGGCTGGATGGTCCCCGGCGACCGGACCGCCACCGGCTCGGCGATCATCGCCGGCGACCCGCACCGGATCATCGAGGAGCCGGGCGTCTACCAGCAGATACGGCTGGCCTGCCCGGAGTACGACGTCGTCGGCATCGCCGTCCCCGGTATCCCCGGCCTCGCCCACTTCGGCCACACCGGGACCGCCGCCTGGGCCATCACCAACGCCATGTCCGACTACCAGGACCTCTACGTGGAGCGCCTCCGCACCACCGCCGACGGCTCCGGCTTCGAGGCGCTGGGGCCCGACGGTGCCTGGGAGCCCGTCCACCGGCACACCGAGACCATCGCCGTCGCGGGCGCCGACCCCGTCGAGGTGGAGGTCCTGGAGACCGCCCGCGGCCCCGTCATCACCCGCGAGGAGGGCGGGGACCAGACGCTCTCGCTGCGCTACCCGCCCCGCGTCCGCCGCGACCTCGGCTTCGCCGTGCTGCCCGCCCTGCTGCGCGCCCGCACGGTGGCCGACATCGACCGCGCCCTCGACGGCTGGGCCGAGCCGGTCAACGTCGTCCACGCCGCCGACTCCGAGGGCGGCCTGCTGCACCGCGTCGCCGGCGCCGTCCCGCTGCGCGACCCCGCGAACCGGCTGCGCCCCGTACCCGCCTGGGACGCCCGCCACGCCTGGCAGGGCTGGGCGCAGACCCCCTCCGAGCCGGTGCAGGACTTCGCCGTCATGGCCAACGCCCGCGGCATCGCCTCGCCCCTCGGCGTGGAGTTCGCTCCCCCGCACCGCGCCGACCGCATCCGCGAGCTGCTCTCCGGCGCGGCCGACTGGTCCCCGAAGGCCATGGCCGCCATCCACGCCGACACGCACCTGGCCTCCGCGGAGCCGCTGCTCGCCCTGCTGCCCGAACCGGAGGACCTCTCCCCCGCGGCGCAGTCGCTGCGAACCCGGCTGCTGGCCTGGGACCGGCGCATGGACGCCGGCAGCACGGACGCCACCCTGTTCGCCGCCCTGCGCGCCGCCGTCGTACGCCGCTTCGCCGCCGACCCGGCCCTGGAGGGCCTGGCGGGGCCGCCGTCCGGCCCCGAGGTGTTCCACCCCTGGCTGTACCTGCTGCCGCGCATCGGCTACGCCCTGGAGGGCCTGCTGCGCTCGCCGCTCCTCCCCGGCCTGGACCGGGCCGCGCACGTCCGCGCCGCCCTGGAGGAGACCGCCGCGGCCGGCGCGCCCGAGACCCCCTGGTCCGAGGTGCACCGCCTCGCACCGTGGTCGGCGCTCCCGGACCCGGACGCCGCGTGGCCGGGCCTCGGCGGGGACCACGACTGCGTCAACGCCACCTCCACCGTGCCCGGTTTCACCGACCTGTGCGGCCGTGCGTCGGCCGCCCGCTACGTGTGGGACCTCGGCCGCCGCGAGGACAGCCTGTGGGCCGTCCCCCTGGGCGCCGACGGCGTCGCCGGAGCGCCCCACCACCGCGACCAGCTGACGCTGTGGGCGCGCTGCGAACTCGTCCCCGTCACCACCGACTGGGCCCGCCTCACCAAGGAAGACGCATGACCGCCACCGCCACCCGCGGGCCCGTCCACACGGAGGCCGTCGACGGCTTCGGGACGGTCACCCTCACCCCCGTCGACCCGGCCGCCGACGCCCCGCTGATCCACCGCTGGGTCAGCGAGGACCGCGCCCGCTTCTGGGGCATGACGGACGCGAGCCCCGACCTCGTCCGCGAGGTCTACGAGGACCTGGACCGCCGCACCACGCACCACGCGTTCCTGGCGCGCCGCGACGGGGTGCCCGTCGCCCTGTTCCAGACGTACGAGTGCACGGCGGACCGGGTCTCCGAGTGCTACGAGGCCCGGCCCGGCGACACCGGCGTGCACCTGCTCCTGGCCCCGGCCGCGGGCGCCGCCGAGCCCGGCTTCAGCGGGCGGCTGATCGAGGCGTTCACGGCGTTCGTCTTCTCCGACGGGACCACGCGCCGCCTCGTCGCCGACCCCGACGCCCGCAACGCGAAGGCCATCGCCCGCCTGGAGCGCTCCGGGTTCGCCGTCGGCCCGGAGGTCGAGCTGCCCGAGATCGTGCTGCCGGAGATCCACATCCCGGCGAAGCGCGCCCGCCTGGCGTTCTACGAGGCCCCCGGCCTCCCGGCGCGCTGACGGGCCGCCACGCGGAACGGCCCGCACCCCGAGGGGGTGCGGGCCGTTCCGCGTGCAGCGGGCCGGAGCCGCCGGCTCCGACTGGCTCCGACTGGCTGCGACTAGGCGGAGACGCCGAGCTTCTCCAGGATGAGCTCCTTGACGCGGGCCGCGTCGGCCTGGCCGCGGGTGGTCTTCATGACCGCGCCGACCAGCGCGCCGACTGCGGCGACCTTGCCACCGCGGATCTTGTCGGCGATGGCCGGGTTGCCCGCGATCGCCTCGTCGACGGCCGCGCCGAGCGCGCCCTCGTCCGAGACGACCTTCAGGCCGCGCTTCTCGACGACCTCGTCGGGGGTTCCCTCGCCGGCGAGGACGCCCTCGATGACCTGGCGGGCCAGCTTGTCGTTCAGGTCGCCGGCCGCGACCAGCGCCGCGACCCGAGCCACCTGCGCCGGGGTGATCGGCAGCTCGTCGACGGAGACGCCCTGCTCGTTGGCGTTGCGGGCGAGCTCGCCCATCCACCACTTGCGGGCGGCGGCGGAGTCGGCGCCCTCCTCGATCGTGGCGACGATGGAGTCCACCGCGCCCGCGTTGAGGATCGACTGCATGTCGTGCTCGCTGACGCCCCACTCCTCGCGGAGCCGGTTGCGCCGCACGCGCGGCATCTCCGGCAGGCCGGCGCGGAGCTCCTCGACCCACTCGCGGGACGGGGCGACCGGGACGAGGTCGGGCTCCGGGAAGTACCGGTAGTCCTCGGCGTTGTCCTTGATGCGGCCGGAGGTGGTGGAGCCGTCGTCCTCGTGGAAGTGGCGGGTCTCCTGGACGATCGTGCCGCCGCTGCTCAGGACGGCCGCGTGGCGCTGGATCTCGAAGCGCGCCGCGCGCTCGACGGAGCGCAGCGAGTTGACGTTCTTCGTCTCCGAGCGGGTGCCGAACTCCTCGGTGCCGTTCGGGCGGAGCGACAGGTTCACGTCGCAGCGCATCTGGCCCTTGTCCATGCGGGCCTCGGACACGCCGAGCGCCTTGATGACCTCGCGCAGCTCGGCGACGTAGGCCTTGGCGACCTCGGGGGCGCGGGAGCCGGCGCCGACGATCGGCTTGGTGACGATCTCGATCAGCGGGATGCCGGCGCGGTTGTAGTCCAGCAGGGAGTGGGAGGCGCCGTGGATGCGGCCGGTGGCACCGCCGACGTGCAGCGACTTGCCGGTGTCCTCCTCCATGTGGGCGCGCTCGATCTCCACGCGGAAGACCTCGCCGTCCTCCAACTGCACGTCGAGGTAGCCGTTGAAGGCGATCGGCTCGTCGTACTGGGAGGTCTGGAAGTTCTTCGGCATGTCCGGATAGAAGTAGTTCTTCCGGGCGAAGCGGCACCATTCGGCGATCTCGCAGTTCAGCGCGAGGCCGATCTTGATGGCGGACTCGACGCCGATCGCGTTGACGACGGGCAGCGAGCCGGGCAGGCCGAGACAGGTGGGGCAGGTCTGCGAGTTGGGCTCGGCGCCCAGCTCGGTCGAGCAGCCGCAGAACATCTTGGTCTTCGTGCCGAGCTCGACATGGACCTCCAGGCCCATGACGGGGTCGTACGACGCGAGGGCGTCCTCGTACGACAGCAGTTCGGTGACGGTCACAGTGAAACTTCCCTCTCAGCCCATCAGGACGTCGTCGTCGCCGAGGCGCTTGAGCTCGCGGTACAGGATGGCGAGGCCGGTGACGATGGCGGCGGCCGACACGACGGCGTCGACCAGCTTGAGCATGTCCTGCTCGGAGCGGGCCTTGCGGGCCTGCTTGATCACGCCGATGGCACCGAAGGCGGTGGTGCCGATCGACAGGTACGTACCGGACCTGGACTTCTTGAAGCCCTTGGCCTTGGAAAGAGCGCTACTACCGGTCACAGCGACGGAGCCTCCTCAAGCAGCGGGTGGCCCCAGCGCTCGACGAAGGCGGCCTCGACGGCGGCACCGACCTTGTACAGGCGGTCGTCCTTCATCGCCGGGGCGATGATCTGCAGTCCGACCGGCAGGCCGTCCTCCGGCGCCAGGCCGCAGGGCAGCGACATGGCGGCGTTGCCGGCCAGGTTGGTCGGGATGGTGCACAGGTCGGCGAGGTACATCGCCAGCGGGTCGTCGGTGCGCTCGCCGATCGCGAAGGCGGTGGTCGGGGTCGTCGGGGAGACGATCACGTCGACCTGCTCGAAGGACTTCTCGAAGTCCCGGGTGATCAGCGTGCGGACCTTCTGGGCCGAGCCGTAGTACGCGTCGTAGTAGCCGGAGCTCAGCGCGTACGTGCCGAGGATGACGCGGCGCTTGACCTCGTCGCCGAAGCCGGCGTCGCGGGTCAGCGCGGTGACCTCCTCGGCGGACTTCGTGCCGTCGTCGCCGACGCGCAGGCCGTAGCGCATGGCGTCGAAGCGGGCCAGGTTGGAGGAGCACTCGGACGGCGCGATCAGGTAGTACGCGGCCATCGCGAGGTCGAAGGACGGGCAGTCCAGCTCGACGATCTCGGCGCCCAGCTCGCGCAGCAGCTCGACGGACTCCTCGAAGCGCTGCACGACGCCGGCCTGGTAGCCCTCGCCGCGGAACTGCTTGACGACGCCGACGCGCATGCCGGCGACGGAGCCGTTGCGGGCGGCCTCGACGACCGGCGGGACCGGCGCGTCGATGGAGGTGGAGTCCAGCGGGTCGTGCCCGGCGATCACCTCGTGCAGCAGGGCCGCGTCCAGGACCGTGCGGGCGCACGGGCCGCCCTGGTCGAGGGAGGAGGAGAAGGCGACCATGCCGTAGCGGGAGACCGCGCCGTACGTGGGCTTCACGCCGACGGTGCCGGTGACGGCGGCGGGCTGGCGGATGGAGCCGCCGGTGTCCGTGCCGATGGCGAGGGGCGCCTGGTAGGCGGCCAGCGCGGCCGCGGAGCCGCCGCCGGAGCCGCCGGGGATGCGGGTGAGGTCCCACGGGTTGCCGGTGGGGCCGTAGGCGCTGTTCTCGGTGGAGGAGCCCATGGCGAACTCGTCCATGTTGGTCTTGCCGAGGATGACGACGCCGGCTTCCTTCAGCTTGCGCGTCAGGGTGGCGTCGTACGGCGGGATCCATCCTTCGAGGATCTTCGAGCCGACGGTGGTCGGGACCCCGGCGGTGGTGAAGATGTCCTTGAGGGCGAGCGGGACGCCGGCCAGCGGGCCGAGCTCCTCGCCGCGCTCGCGCTTGGCGTCGACGGCGCGGGCCTGCGCGAGGGCGCCCTCGCGGTCGACGTGGAGGAAGGCGTGGACCTTCTCGTCGGTCGCCTCGATGCGGGCCAGGTGGGCCTCGGTGACCTCGACGGCCGTCAGCTCGCCGGAGGCGATCTTCTCGGCGGTCTCGGCGGCCGTGAGCTTGATGATGTGCGTGTCAGCCATGGTGATTAGTCCTCCCCCAGGATCTGCGGCACCTTGAAACGCTGCTGCTCCTGGGCGGGGGCGCCGGAGAGCGCCTGCGCGGGGGTGAGCGACGGTCGGACCTCGTCCGCGCGCATGACGTTCGTCAGCGGCAGCGGGTGGGAGGTCGGCGGGACGTCTTGGTCGGCGACCTCGGACACGCGGGCGACCGCGCCGATGATGTCGTCGAGCTGTCCGGCGAAGTGATCGAGCTCTTCACCGGACAGTTCCATACGCGCCAGCCGAGCGAGGTGGGCGACCTCCTCGCGCGAAATGCCAGGCATGCAGCGATCCTCTGGGGGTGGTGAGTGAGTGTTTTCCCACCAATCCTATGGGGCGGGGCCCCGGGGCCACGACACCCTTTGCCCCCGGGGCGGCCGCCGGCCCCGGCGGGCGGACCGCACCGCGGGCGGCCCGCCGGGCCCGGGGGCCCGGTCGGGGCACGCTACGGCGCCGGCGACTCCGCGGGCGCGGGGGCCGGCGAGAGCTCGCGGGTGATGTCCGCCGGCCGGCGCCAGCCGCGCTCGCCGCGGGCCAGCAGCCACGCGGTGGCCTCCTGCGGCGGCATGGCGGCCGCGACGAGCCACCCCTGGACGGCGTCGCAGCCGAGGTCGCGCAGCCGCTCCCAGGTCTCGTCGTCCTCCACGCCCTCGGCGACGACGAGCAGGCCGAGCGAGTGCGCCAGGTCGACGGTGCAGCGGACGATCTCCGCGTCCTGCGCGTCGACCGCGAGCCGTGCCACGAACGAGCGGTCGATCTTCAGCTCGCTGACCGGCAGCCGGCGCAGGTGGACGAGCGAGGAGTAGCCGGTGCCGAAGTCGTCCAGCGACATCTTCACGCCGTGCCCGGTCAGGCCGGCCATCGTGTCGGCGGCCCGCTGCGGGTCCTCCAGCAGGACGTGCTCCGTTATCTCCAGCTGCAGGCCGCTCGCGGGGACGCCGTGCCGGGCGAGGCGGGCCGCGACGGCGCCGGCGAAGCCGGGGGTGTGGACGTCGCGGGGCGAGACGTTGACGGCGACCGGGACCTTCAGGCCCTGCGCCCGCCAGCGGGCCACCTGGGCCAGGGCGGTCTCCAGGACGTACTCGGTCAGGTGGGGCATCAGCCCGGAGGTCTCGGCGATCGCGATGAACTCGTCGGGAGGGACCCGCCCGCGCTCCGGGTGCACCCAGCGCACCAGGGCCTCCAGGCCGGCCACCTGGCCGTCGAAGCGGACCTTCGGCTGGTAGTGCAGCTCGACCTCGCCCGCGTCGAGGGCGCGGCGCAGATCGCCGAGGAGGCCGAGGCGGTCGGGCGTGTTGCTGTCCCGCTTCGACTCGTACACCTCCACCCCGGTGCGGTCCCGCTTGGCCTGGTACATGGCCACGTCGGCGCGCCGCAGCAGCCCCTCGGCGTCGAGCGCGTGGTCGGGGAAGACGGCGAGGCCGGCGCTGGCCTCCAGGACGAGGGTGAGGCCGTCCAGGTCCAGGGGGGAGCTGAGCTCGGCGACGAGGTGCCGGGCGACGCGCTGGGCGCTGGTGGCGGAGTCGGCGACGGGCAGGAGGACGGCGAACTCGTCGCCCCCGAGCCGGGCGGCCTCCGCCTCCCCGGGCAGGGCCTGGTGGAGCCGCTCGGCGATCTGGAGCAGCAGGCGATCACCGGCCAGGTGGCCGAGGGTGTCGTTGACGGCGCGGAAGCGGTCCAGGTCGATCAGCACGAGGGCCGAGCGGGTGCCCAAACGTTCAGCCTCGTCCAGCGCGGACCAGGTGCGCTCCAGCAGCCACTGCCGGTTCGGCAGCCCGGTCAGCGGGTCGCGCAGCTGCTCCTCGGCGCGGGCGCGGGCGATCCGCAGGGTGGAGTCCAGGGCGATCAGCGGCACGGCGAACAGCGGCAGCAGGACGGGCTGCGCGACGGCGACGACGCAGATCAGCGGGGCGATGCCGAGCAGGGCGACCGCGACTAAGGCCTGCCGCAGCAGGGCCGTGCGGGCGGCGGTGCGCAGGCCCCCGCCGCGCCGCCCCAGCGCGAACCACAGCAGGAGGCGGGTGACCAGCAGGTAGGCGACGGCGACCAGGACCACCTCGGGCGCGGCCTGGAGGCCCCAGGTGTCCGGCGTCCACGGGGACTCGACCGTGGGCGCCTCCCCGAAAGCGGCGAGGACGAGGGCGCCGGCGCCGATGCCGAGGATGTCCGCGGCGCCGTGCAGCAGCCCCTGGCGCCAGCGGTGCCGGCGCGCGGCCCACACCAGCGAGACGACGGAGAGCGAGACGAGCCCGGCGGGCAGCCAGCCGTAGAGGATGAGCACGCCGAGGGTCAGGGCCGCGCCAGATCCGGTGCCGCCCCACCAGCGGTCGCGGCCGAGGGCGACCAGGTGGCCGACGATGATGCCCGTGAGCAGGGCGAGGGCCCAGCCGACCGCGCCGCCGGGGAACAGCGCCTGACGGTCGATCAGCGCTGCGGCGATGCCCGCCGCGAGGAGGACGGCGGCCAGGCCGACCACCGCGACCGGCAGCACGGTGCGCCGCGCGGTCCCCTGCTGCCCGGTCCCCGTGTCGAGCGGGCGGGTGTCGGGCGTCCTGGCGCGCCGGACGCCCGGCCGTCCCGTCCGCATGGGCGGGATCTCCCCGCCGACATCAGGTGACGGGTCGGCGCTATCGGTGGGTTTCATGCCCGTCCCTCTCACAGCCGGCTGTGCCGATGTCACGCGATGGCCCCGATGTCATGCCATCACGGCTGGCATCGCACCGCGCAGCCGTGCACGACAGGCGCACCCCTCAACAGTAGGACGCGAGAGGCTCCCAGGGGCAGCGGTCGGCGGCGGTTGCCCGATCGCGACCCAGCCATCCTCATCAGTACGGTATCCGCCGAACAGGTGAGTTGGGACCAGACCCCCCGGCTTACCCGTCCGATGATCCGACAGGTCACCGCCCTGCCAACAGCCCTGTACCGGCCGTTTGGCACCGGCTGCCGCGCCGGGCGTGCGCCCGCCCGCACGGCCGCACGCCACGCATCCGTCCACCGGCGCCGCCTGCGGTGTGCGGACGGCCCGGGGGTGCTATTCGGCCTGTTCGGCCGCCGGGGCCGCCGCGGCACCGCCCTCGGCCGGGAGCGCGGCCTCGCGCGCCGCGTCCGGTCCCTGCTCCAGCAGGACGGCGAAGCCCGCTTCGTCGAGGACGGGCAGCTTCAACTGCACGGCCTTGTCGTACTTCGAGCCGGGGTTCTCGCCGACGACGACGAAGGAGGTCTTCTTCGAGACCGAGCCGGTGACCTTGGCGCCGCGGCTCTGGAGGGCTTCCTTGGCGCCGTCGCGGGTGTGGTGCTGCAGGGTGCCGGTGACGACGACGGTGAGGCCTTCGAGCGGGCGCGGGCCCTCGTCCTCGCCGGAGCCCTCGTCCTCCATCCGCACGCCGGCGGCCCGCCACTTGCGCAGGATCTCCTGGTGCCAGTCGACCGCGAACCACTCCTTGACGGCGGCCGCGATGATGGGCCCGACGCCCTCGGTGGCGGCCAGCTCCTCCTCGCTCGCCTGCTCGATCCGGTCGATCGACCGGAAGGCGCGCGCCAGCGTCTCCGCGGCGACGGGGCCGACGTGCCGGATGGAGAGGCCGTTGATGAAGCGGGCCAGCGGCCGGTCCTTGGCCGCGGCGATGTTCTCCAGCATCGCGAGGGCGTTCTTCTTCGGTTCGCCCTTCTGGTTGGCGAAGACCGTGACGATCTTCTCCTCGCCGGTCTTCGGGTCGCGCTTGGGCAGCCCGCTGTCGGCGTCGAGGACGTACGCCTTGATCGGCAGCAGCTGCTCGATCGTGAGGTCGAACAGGTCGCCCTCGTCGCGCATCGGCGGCTCGGCCGGCTCCAGCGGGTTGGTGAGCGCGGCCGCGGCGACGGCCCCGAAGTTCTCGATGTCGAGGCACTGCCGGCCCGCGAGGTAGTACAGCCGCTCGCGCAACTGGGCGGGGCACGTCTGCGCGTTGGGGCAGCGCAGGTCGATGTCGCCTTCCTTCATGGCGCGCAGCGGCGTGCCGCACTCGGGGCACTCGGCGGGCATCACGAACTCCCGCTCGGTGCCGTCGCGCAGGTCCACGACGGGGCCGAGGATCTCGGGGATGACGTCCCCGGCCTTGCGCAGGACCACGGTGTCGCCGATGAGGACGCCCTTGGCCTTGACGACCTCCTGGTTGTGCAGGGTCGCGAACTCCACCTCGGATCCCGCCACCGTCACGGGCTCCACCTGCGCGTACGGGGTGACGCGCCCGGTGCGGCCGACGCCGACCTTGATGTCGACGAGCTTGGTGTTGACCTCCTCGGGGGCGTACTTCCACGCGATGGCCCAGCGCGGGGCGCGCGCCGTGGAGCCGAGCCGGCCCTGGAGCGGGATCTCGTCGAGCTTGACGACGACGCCGTCGATCTCGTGCTCCACGGAGTGGCGGTGCTCGCCGAAGTGGGCGATGAACTCGCGGACCTCGGCCAGGGAGGACACGACCCGGTTGTGCCGCGCGGTGGGCAGGCCCCACTCGCGCAGCAGCCCGTACGCCTGCGACAGGGTGGCGATCTCGAAGCCCTCGCGGGCGCCGATGCCGTGCACCACCATGTGCAGCGGGCGGGTCGCGGTGACCTTGGGGTCCTTCTGGCGCAGCGAACCGGCCGCCGCGTTGCGCGGGTTGGCGAACGGCTTGTCGCCGACGGCGACGAGGCGGGCGTTGAGCTCCTCGAACTTCTCCATCGGGAAGAAGACCTCGCCGCGGATCTCGACGACGTCGGGGATCCGGTCGCCGGAGAGGCGGTCGGGAACCTCCGCGATGGTGCGGACGTTGGGCGTGATGTCCTCGCCGGTGCGGCCGTCGCCGCGGGTGGCGGCGCGGGTCAGCCGGCCCTTCTCGTAGGTGAGGTTGACCGCGAGGCCGTCCACCTTGAGCTCGCACAGGTAGTGGAAGTCGGGGGTGCCCACGTCCCGGGCGACGCGGTCCGCCCAGGCGGACAGCTCCTCGTCGTCGAAGGCGTTGTCGAGGGAGAGCATGCGCTCGCGGTGCACGACGGAGGCGAAGTCCGTCTCGTACGCACCGGCGACCTTCTGGGTCGGCGAATCGGGCGTGCGCAGCTCCGGGTACTGCTCCTCGAGCGCCTCCAGCGAGCGCAGCAGCCGGTCGAACTCGGCGTCGCTGACGACCGGCTGGTCGTTCACGTAGTACCGGAAGCGGTGCTCCTCGACCTGCTCGGCCAGCAGCGCGTGCTGCTCGCGCACCGCCGCCGGTACCGCCGTGTCCTGCTGTTCGGCTGCCATGCCGTGTCCTCCCGTGGCCCGTCTCGGTCCGTCACTCAGGGTTGTCGGCGAGTGACCTCGCCGCGCGGGCGCAGTGGGCCTGCACCGCGCGGGCGTAGGCGGGCGAGGCGCCCGCGAGGCCGCACGACGGGGTGACCGTGACGGACTCCGCGAGGGTGCCCGGGGCCAGCCCCAGCCTGCGCCAAAGCTTCCTGACACCCATGACGCTACCGCCCGGGTCCGACAACGGGGCATCGGTGCCCGGCACCACTCCGGCGAAGAGCCGCACACCGCTTTCGACGGCCTCGCCGACGGCCTCGTCCTCGCGCTCCGTGAGCAGCGAGAAATCGAACGAGACCGCGTTGGCGCCGGCGCGGCGGAGCAGGTCGAAGGGGACGCCGGGGGCGCAGGAGTGGACGACGACGTCCCCGTCGTGGACGGCGAACAGCTCGCGCAGGGTCCCCTCGACGACCTGCCGGTCCACGGCCCGGTAGGTGCGGTAGCCGCTGGCGGTGCGGACCCGGCCGGTGAGGACGGCGGTGAGCGACGGCTCGTCGAACTGGAGGACGATCTCGGCGCCGGGAATCCGCCTGCGGACGTCGGCGAGGTGTCCGCGCAGCCCCTCGGCGAGGGAGGCGGCCAGGTCGCGGCAGGCGCCGGGGTCCTGGAGGGCGGCCTCGCCGCCGTGCAGCTCCAGCGCGGCGGCGAGCGTCCACGGGCCGACGGCCTGCACCTTGAGGCGCCCCTCGTAGCCCTGGGTGAACTCCTCGAGGGCGTCGAGGTCCTCGCCGAGCCAGGACCGGGCGCGCCGGGTGTCGCGGCCGGGGCGGTCGCTGACGCGCCAGCCGCTGGGCTCGACGTGCGCGTACAGGTCGACGAGCAGGCCGAGCGAGCGGCCGATCATGTCGGCGCCGGGGCCGCGGGCGGGCAGCTCGGGCAGGTAGGGGAAGTCCTCGAAGGAGCCGGTGGCGGTCTTGGCGGCCTCGCGGGCGTCGCCGCCGGGAAGGGAGCCGACCCCGGTGGCGTTCGCGGTCACCGGCCCGGCCTCACGGTCAGGTCGTTCACCTCGGCGTCGCGCGGCAGGTCGAGGGCCATCAGGATGGTGGTGGCCACGGACTCCGGGTCGATCCAGGCGGAGGGGTCGTACTCCCTGCCCTCCTGGGAGTGCACCTTGGCCTGCATGGCGGTGGCGGTGCGGCCGGGGTAGACGGAGGTGACGCGGATGCCGTTGGCGCGCTCCTCGGCCCGCAGCGCATCGGCGAGCGCCTTCAGCCCGTGCTTGGAGGCGGCGTACGCGCTCCAGTCGGCGTGGGCGTTCAGGCCGGCGCCGGAGTTGACGAAGACGACGGTCGCCTTGGAGGCGCGCAGGGTCGGCAGGAGGAGCCGGGTGACCTCGGCAGGGGCGATCAGGTTGACGTTGAGCTGCTGGTGCCAGGTCTTGGGGCGCAGCTCGCCGACGGGCCCGAGGTCGACGATCCCGGCGATGTGCAGGAGGGAGTCGAGCCGCTCGGGCAGCGCCTGCTTGTCGAAGGCCCAGGAGAGCCGGTCGGGGTCGGCGAGGTCGCCGACGAGGGTGCGGGCCCCGGGGTAGCGCTCGACGAGCTGCCGGGCGCGGGCGGCGTCGCGGGCGAGGAGGATCAGGTCGTCGCCCCGCGCGTGCAGGCGGGCGGCGACGGCGGCGCCGATGCCGGCCCCGGCTCCGGTGATCAGGTGTGTAGGCATACCGCCCATGCTCGCAGGTCCGGGGCGCGGCTCCCGCCGGACCGGGGCATCGGTCAGCCGGCGGGGGCGGGCTCGGCGGCCCCGGCGCGGGCACCGCGGGGGCGGGCCTGTCCGGCGGCCGGGCCGTCGGCCGGCCGGAAGGTGCGGCGGTAGGCGGTCGGGGAGACGCCGAGGGCGCTGCGCATGTGCTGGCGCAGCGAGTTGGCGGAGCCGAAGCCGGCGCGGTGGGCGACCAGGTCGACGGGGAGGTCGCTGGACTCCAGCAGGTGGCGGGCGACCTCCAGGCGCTGGCCGGTGAGCCACTGGACGGGGGTCATGCCGGCCTCCTCGCGGAAGCGGCGGGTGAAGGTGCGCAGGCTCATCCGCGCGTGGGCGGCGAGCCGGTCGAGGGTCAGCGGCTCGGCGAGCCGCTCCAGGGCCCAGGCCCGGGTGGCGGTGGTCGTGGCGGCGGTCGGCTCCGGCACGGGCCGCTCGATGTACTGGGCCTGCCCGCCGTCGCGCCAGGGCGGTACGACGCACAGCCGGGCGGCGAGGTTGGCGACGGCGGTGCCGTGGTCCGCGCGGATGAGGTGGAGGCACAGGTCGATGCCGGCGGCGACGCCGGCGGAGGTGAGGACGTCGCCGTCGTCGACGAAGAGGACGTCCTCGTCGAGCCGGACGCGCGGGAAGGCGCGGCGGAAGGCGGGGGCGTGCACCCAGTGGGTGGTGGCGGTGCGGCCGTCGAGCAGTCCGGCGGCGGCGAGCACCTCGGAGCCGGTGCAGATGGAGACGGTGCGGGTGCCGGGGCGGATCGCGGCCAGGGCGTCGGCGAGGACGGCCGGGAGGGGCTCGCCGCGCAGCAGGCCGGGCATGGCGTGGGTCGGCGGGATGATCACGGTGTCGGCGGCGGCGAGCGCCTCGGGGCCGGCGGCGGAGCCGATGGTGAAGCCCGCGTCGGTGGCGACGGGCCCGCCGTCCGGGGTGCAGACGGTGACCTCGTACAGCAAGGAGCCGTCCTCGGCGCGGGCGTTGCCGAACACGCGGGACGGCATGCCGAGCTCGAAGGGTGCGACGCCTTCCAGGGCGAGTACGGCGACACGGTGCATGGCCAGATTCTGTCACATGGTGGCCTTCCGGCCACCACCACGCGGGGCTCCGGGCGGCGAAGCTGGTCCTACCGGCCGGGCGAACCGGCACGGAACTGCACGAAGCACCGCACAGCACTACCGAGGAGACATCCATGCGAGCCGTCGTCATCAGCCAGTGGGGCGGGCCCGAGGTCCTCACCGAGGTCGAGGCGGACCGGCCGGAGCCGGGCCTGAACGAGATCCTGGTCCGGGTCCGCGCGGCCGGCGTGAACCCCGTGGACTGGAAGACCCGGGCCGGGGGCGCCCTGATCGGCTGGGGCGAGACCCCGATGGTCGGCTGGGACGTCTCGGGCACCGTCGAGGCGGTCGGCCCGGGCGTGACGGTGTACCGCCCGGGTGACGAGGTGTACGGCATGCCGCACTTCCCGCGGCAGGCCGGCGGCTACGCGGAGTACGTGGCGGCCCCGGCCCGGCACTTCGCCCGCAAGCCCGCCTCCCTGGACCACGTGCAGGCGGCCGCGCTGCCGCTGGCGGCGCTCACGGCCTGGCAGGCCCTGGTCGAGGGCGCGGGCCTGCAGCCGGGCGAGCGCGTGCTGGTCCACGCGGCGGCCGGCGGCGTCGGTCACCTGGCCGTGCAGATCGCCAAGGCGCGCGGGGCGTACGTGATCGGCACCGCCAGCGCCGCCAAGCACGGCCTGCTGCGCGGGCTCGGCGCCGACGAGCTGGTCGACTACCGCGCACAGGACTTCGCCGAGGCCGTCTCCGAGGTGGACGTGGTCCTCGACGGGCTGGGCGGCGAGGTGGCCCGCCGCTCCCTGGAGGTGCTGAAGCCGGGCGGCCGGCTGGTGTCGCTTCCGGGGCCGGGCGACGTCCCGGCGGAGGCCGCGGAGCGGGGCGTGCACGCGTCCTGGATGCTGGTGGAGCCGGACCGCAAGGGGCTGGAGGAGATCGCCGCCCTGGCGGACCGCGGCCTGCTGAAGCCGATGGTGGACACGGTGCTGCCGCTGGAGCAGGCTGCGCGGGCACACGAGATCGGCGAGCAGGGCCGCACCACCGGCAAGATCGTCCTGACGGTGGCCTGAGCCCGGAAGCTGGGGCGGCCGCGGGGGCGGGGCGGCCGCCCGGCGTCACACCGCGGCGGCGGCGCGGGTGGTCGTCGCGATGGTGGCGGAGCCGACGACGCGGGTGCCGTCGTAGAGGACGATCGCCTGGCCGGGGGCCACCCCGCGGACCGGCTCGGTGAAGCGGACGCGCAGCTCGCCGTCGACGACCTCGGCGAAGACCTCGGTCTCGCCGCCGTGGGCGCGCAGCTGGGCGGTGTAGGTGCCGGGGGCGGCGGGGGTGGAGCCGCACCAGCGGGGGCGGATCGCGGTGAGGGCTCCGACGTCCAGGGACTCGGCCGGCCCGACCGTGACGGTGTTGTTCACCGGCGAGATGTCAAGGACGTAGCGCGGCTTGCCGTCGGGGGCGGGGTGGCCGATGCGCAGGCCCTTGCGCTGGCCGATGGTGAAGCCGTACGCGCCGTCGTGGGTGCCGACCTTGGCGCCGGACTCGTCGACGATGTCGCCCTCGGCCCGGCCGAGGCGCTTGGCGAGGAAGCCCTGGGTGTCGCCGTCGGCGATGAAGCAGATGTCGTGGCTGTCGGGCTTCTTCGCGACGGCGAGGCCGCGGCGCTCCGCCTCGGCGCGGATCTCCTCCTTGGTGGTGATCGTGTCGCCGAGCGGGAAGAGGGCGTGGGCGAGCTGCTTCTCGTCGAGGACGCCGAGGACGTACGACTGGTCCTTGGCCATGTCGGAGGCGCGGTGCAGCTCGCGGGTGCCGTCCTCGCCCACGACGATCGTCGCGTAGTGGCCGGTGCAGACCGCGTCGAAGCCGAGGGCGAGGGCCTTGTCGAGGAGCGCCGCGAACTTGATCTTCTCGTTGCAGCGCAGGCACGGGTTGGGGGTGCGGCCCGCCTCGTACTCGGCGACGAAGTCCTCCACCACGTCCTCGCGGAAGCGCTCGGCGAGGTCCCAGCAGTAGAAGGGGATGCCGATGACGTCGGCCGCGCGTCGGGCGTCCCGGGAGTCCTCGATGGTGCAGCAGCCGCGCGCGCCGGTCCTGAAGGACTGCGGGTTCGCGGAGAGCGCCAGGTGGACACCGGTCACGTCGTGCCCGGCTTCGACCGCGCGGGCGGCGGCGACGGCGGAGTCCACGCCGCCGGACATGGCGGCCAGGACGCGGAGGGGACGGGCGGGGCGCGGCAGGTTCTCAGTCATAGCGCTTTCCAGGGTACGGGGGAACCGTGCGGGGTCACAGTGCGTTGTCGGGGGCAGGGGGTGAGCGCATGGGGACCGGGGAGAAGGCGGGGAAGCCGGCCGGCGGGCCGGGCCGGGGCAGGACGCGCCGGGCGGTGCTGTTCGGGGGCCTCGGCGTCGCCGCCGTGGCGGGCGTGGCCGGGGCGGACGAGGTGCGGCGGCTGTGGTGGCTGCTGCCCGGGGTGTCCAAACCGCGCAAGGAGGGCGAGCTGGACTACGCGGGCGCGGGCTGGACGGCGGCCTCGCCGGCGAACTGGCGGCTGGCGGACCGGCCGGACGACTACCGGGTCGACCGGATCGTGGTGCATGTCACGCAGGGCGGCTTCGCCTCGTCGGTGGACGCGTTCAGGAATCCGTGGCACAAGGCGTCGGCCCACTACATAGTCCGCCAGGACGGGCACGTGGAGCAGATGGTCCGCGAGCTGGACGTCGCCTTCCACGCCGGGAACCGCTCGATGAACGAGCGGAGCATAGGCATAGAGCACGTCGGCTACGTGGAGCGGCCGCGGGACTTCACGGACGCGATGTACGCGTCCTCGGCGCGGCTCGCCGCCGACATCTGCCGGCGGTACGGCATACCGGTCGACCGCAAGCACATCGTGGCGCACTCCGAGGTGCCGGGCACGGACCACACCGATCCCGGGCCGCACTGGGACTGGGACCGGTACCTGCGCCTGGTGCGGGCCGAGGTGGCGGCCGGGGGCCCCGCCTGACCGGGCTTCCGTCAGGAGAGCCCGGCGGTGCGGGCGCGTGCGACGGCGGGGCCGATGGCGGCGGCCACGGCGGCGACGTCCTCCTCGGTGGAGGTGTGGCCGAGGGAGAAGCGCAGGGTGCCGCGGGCCAGCTGCGGGTCGGTTCCGGTCGCGAGGAGGACGTGGCTGGGCTGGGCCACGCCGGCGGTGCAGGCGGAGCCGGTGGAGCACTCGATGCCCTGGGCGTCGAGCAGGAGCAGCAGCGAGTCGCCCTCGCATCCGGGGAAGCTGAAGTGCGCGTTCGCGGGGAGCCGGTTGTCGGGGTCCCCGCCGAGGACGGCATCGGGCACGGCGGCGCGCACGGCGCGGACCAGCTCGTCGCGCAGCCGTCCGACCTCCGCGGCGAACCGCTCGCGCCGCTCGGCGGCGAGGACGGCGGCGACGGCGAAGGCGGCGATGGCGGGCACGTCGAGGGTCCCCGAGCGGACGTGCCGCTCCTGGCCGCCGCCGTGCAGGACGGGTACGGGCGTCTGGTCGCGGCCGAGCAGCAGGGCGCCGATGCCGTAGGGGCCGCCGATCTTGTGGCCGCTCACGGTCATCGCGGCGAGCCCGCTGTCCCCGAAGCGGACGTCGAGCTGGCCGACGGCCTGGACGGCGTCGGAGTGCAGCGGGACGCCGAACTCGGCTGCCGCCTCGGCGAGTTCGCGGACCGGCATGACGGTGCCGATCTCGTTGTTGGCCCACATCACGGTGGCCAGCGCCACGTCGCCGGGGTTGCGGGCGATGGCCTCGCGCAGGTCCTCGGGGCTGACGCGGCCGTACCGGTCGACCGGCAGGTACTCGACGCGGGCGCCCTCCTGCTCGGCCAGCCAGTGGACGGCGTCGAGGACGGCGTGGTGCTCGACGGGGCTGGCGAGGACCCGGGTGCGGGCGGGGTCCTGGGCGCGGCGGGCCCAGTAGAGGCCCTTGACGGCGAGGTTGTCGGCCTCGGTGCCGCCGGCGGTGAAGACGACCTCGCTGGGGCGGGCGCCGAGCGCCTCGGCGAGGGCCTCGCGGGCCTCCTCGACGGTCCGGCGGGCGCGCCGGCCGGCGGCGTGCAGGGAGGAGGCGTTCCCCGTGGCGGCGAACTGCGCGGTCATCGCCGCGGCGGCCTCCGGGAGCATCGGAGTGGTGGCGGCGTGGTCGAGGTAGGCCATGATTTCCCGATTCTACGAGCCCCGGGGCGCCCGGGACCCACGCCGCCCCCCGCTCCGGCCCGCCGGAGGACCGGCCGCCGGACGGCGTCGGCCCCGGCCCCGTCAGCGGGGGCCGGGGCCGGGCCGTCGGGCCGTGCCGCAGCGGGTCAGCTCCGCGGGGCGCGGGCCAGCTGGCGGGACTGGGCGACCAGGCGGTCCTCGGAGTCCCAGACCTCGGCGTCCTCCTCCAGGAAGCCGCCGGCGAGGTTCCGGGTGGTGATGGAGATCCGCAGCGGGCCGGGGGCGGGGCGGCGGCGGACGTGCGCGGTCAGCTCGACCGTCGGGCTCCAGCCCATCATGCCGAGGTCGAAGCAGGTCGGCGGCAGGGCGTCGACGGCGAGGAGCAGGGACAGCGGGTCGGCGTCGCGGCCGTCGGACAGCTCGAACCAGGCCCGCATCTCGCCCTTGCCGGAAGGCGCGCCGAGCGCCCAGCCGGCGGTCGCCGGGTCCAGCCGCAGGCGGAGCCGGTCGACGATGGCGTTGCTGCCGGGGATGGGGGCCGGGCCGGCCTCCGGGCCGAGGCAGGCCTCGTACGGCGGCATCGCGGGCGGGAGGGCGGTGGTGCGGACGTCGTCCGGGAGGGCGGCGAGGTCGCCGTAGGAGGCGACGACGCGGATGCGCTCGATCTCGGCGCCGGACTCGTCGTACTGGTACAGGGAGGCCTGGCCGGTGGAGAGGGTGCGGCCGACGCGGACGACTTCGGTGCGGATGACGGCGGGGCCGGGCTCGCTGGAGGTGAGGTAGTGGGCGGAGACCGTGAAGGGGTCGGGGTGCGGGAGGGCCGCCGCCAGCGCCCTGCCGACCATGGCCAGCAGGTAGCCGCCGTTGACGGCGGTGATGATCGTCCATCCGGCCGAGAGCTCGGCGTCGTACACCCCGGGCTCGCCGGCCCGCTCGGTGATGGTCGTGTCGCGGTCGAACTCGCTGTCGCCGATGGAGGCCTGGGCTGCTGCGTATGCCATGCGATCGAGCCTACAACCGAAGGCTACTAAGCGGTAGCTTTTCAGGGTGACGCGGTGGTCACGGCTCCTCGGACACAGCGGAGCGACGGTTCCAGGCCAGCGGGGCCCGCCAGTGGAACTGCATGGCGAGCAGCCGCAGCACGAAGGTCGTGACGATGGCGGCGGCCGTGGTCAGTGCGTTCAGCGCGTCGAAGGCGATGGAGAGGGCGACCATCGCCGCGCCGACGGTCGCGGGCACCGCGTACATCTCGCGGTCGCGCAGCAGCGAGGGCACCTCGTTGACGAGGACGTCGCGCAGGACGCCGCCGCCGACGGCCGTGGCCAGCCCTAGCGCGGCCGACGCCGTCAGGCCGAGCCCGTACTCGTACGCCTTCGTCGTGCCCGTCACGCAGAACAGGGCCAGGCCCGCGGCGTCGAAGACGTTGATCGCCCGGTTGATGCGCTGCACCTCGGGGTGGAGGAAGAAGACGATGGCCGCGGCGATCAGCGGGGTGACGAAGAAGCTGAGCTCGCCGAAGGCCGCCGGCGGGACCGCGCCGATGACCAGGTCGCGGAAGAGGCCGCCGCCCAGGGCGGTCACCTCGGCGAGGACGGCGATGCCGAAGACGTCGAAGTTCTTGCGTACGGCGAGCAGGGCGCCCGCGGTGGCGAAGACGAAGATGCCCGCGAGGTCCAGGGCGTGCTGGATGCCGGGCGGGAAGAGGTCGTGGAGCACCGCCCCATTGTGCCGCCCGCCCGCGGCCGGACCGCAGGACGCCCTTCCCGTGCCCGCCGGACGGCCCCGCGGACAGGCCGGCGGCCCGGACACCGACCGCTACTCGGTGTCCGGGCCGCCGGACGAAGGTGCCCCAGAGGCGGGCCGTCTGTCTAGGGCGTCACCGCCGCCAGGGCGTCCGCCGCACCCGGCAGGGCCGGGTCGCCGGGCGCCTGGTCGGGGGCGTTCTCCGGGTGGTGGCAGGCCACTTGGTGCCCGGCGACCGGAGACGCCAGCGGCGGCTCCTTCACCGTGCAGATCTGCGTCGCCTTCCAGCAGCGGGTGTGGAAGCGGCAGCCGCTCGGCGGCGAGATCGGCGAGGGCACGTCGCCCTTGAGCAGGATGCGCCCGCTCTTCGCCCCCCGCCGGCGCGGGTCCGGCACGGGCACGGCCGACAGCAGCGCCTTGGTGTACGGGTGCATGGGGCTCTCGTACAGCGAGGTGCGGTCGGTCAGCTCCACGATCTTGCCGAGGTACATGACCGCGATGCGGTCGGACACGTGCCGGATCACCGACAGGTCGTGCGCGATGATCACGTACGTGAGGCCGAGCTCCTCCTGGAGGTCGTCCAGCAGGTTGACCACCTGCGCCTGGATCGACACGTCCAGCGCGGACACCGGCTCGTCGGCGACGACCAGCTTCGGCTTGAGCGCCAGGGCGCGGGCGATGCCGATGCGCTGGCGCTGCCCGCCGGAGAACTCGTGCGGGTAGCGGTTGTAGTGCTCCGGGTTGAGGCCGACCAGCGACAGCAGGCGCTGCACCTCCGCCTTGAGCCCGCCCTCCGGCTCGACGCCCTGGAGCCTGAACGGCGCGCTGACGATCGTGCCGACCGTGTGGCGCGGGTTCAGCGAGCCGTACGGGTCCTGGAAGATCATCTGGACGTCGCGGCGCAGCGGCCGCATCCCGGCGACCCCGAGGTGCGTGATGTCGCGGCCCTCGAACTCGACCGTGCCGCCGGTGGGCTCCAGCAGGCGGGTGATGAGCCGGCCCATCGTGGACTTGCCGCAGCCGGACTCGCCGACGACGCCGAGCGTCTCACCGCGCCGGACGTCGAAGTCGATCCCGTCGACGGCCTTGACGGCCGCGACCTGCCGGCGCAGCAGCCCCTTGTTGATGGGGAAGTGCTTGACCAGGCCGGTCACCTTCAGCAGCGGCTCTCCGGCGGCCGCCTCCGGCGCGTCCGCCGCGGCCGTGTCCTTCTTCGTCATGTCGGTCACAGCTTCGGCGCAATCTCTTCGGTCCAGATCCGGGTCCGCTCCTCCTGCGCCATGTGGCAGGCCGACCAGTGCCCGCTGCCGTCCTCGGTCAGCTCGGGCCGGCGGGTGCGGGTGATGCCGCCCTCGGGCACGTCCGCGTACGGGCAGCGCGGGTTGAACGCGCAGCCGCTCGGGATGTTGATGAGGCTGGGCGGGGAGCCCTTGACCGGGATCAGGCGCTCGGTCTGCTCGCGGTCGATGCGCGGCATGGAGCCGAGCAGCCCCCAGGTGTAGGGGTGGCGGGGCTCGTAGAAGACCTTCTCGGCGGTGCCGCGTTCGACGCAGCGGCCGCCGTACATGACGAGGATGTCGTCGGCCATCTCGGCGACCACGCCGAGGTCGTGCGTGATCATGATGACGGCGGAGCCGAACTCCCGCTGGAGGTCGCGGATCAGGTCGAGGATCTGCGCCTGCACGGTGACGTCGAGCGCGGTGGTCGGCTCGTCGGCGATGAGCAGCTCCGGGTTGTTGACCAGCGCCATCGCGATCATCGCGCGCTGGCGCATGCCGCCGGAGAACTCGTGCGGGTAGGCGTCCACGCGCCGGTGCGGCTCGGGGATGCCGACGCGGTCGAGCATCTCGACCGCCCGCTTGCGGGCGGCCTTCTTGTCGGTGTCGTGGTGCGTGAGGTACGCCTCGACGATCTGCTTGCCGACGGTGTAGTAGGGGTGCATCGCGGACAGCGGGTCCTGGAAGACCATCGCCATCTTGCGTCCGCGCAGCGTGCGCACGTGGTCGGCGTCCGCCTTGACGAGGTCCTCGCCGTCGAGGACGACCTCGCCGGAGATGTGCGGGCGGCTGCGGGCGTTGCCGGTGCGGTGCAGGCCCATGATGGCCAGCGAGGTCACCGACTTGCCGGAGCCTGACTCGCCGACGATGCCGAGCGTCTTGCCGCGCTCCAGCTCGAAGGAGAGCCCGTCGACGGACTTCACGAGGCCGTCGTCGGTCGGGAAGTGCACCTTCAGGTCGCGCACCGACAGGAAGGCGCCGCTGCGCGGGCCGGCCTGCTCGGGGACGAACGCGGGGCCGGCGGTGGTCGCGGCGGAGCCGCCGGATCCGGCGGTGGGGTTCTCGGTCACGTCAGCCTCACGCGCGGGTCGATGACGGCGTACAGCAGGTCCACGATCAGGTTGGCCATCACCACGAACAGCGCGGCGAGCAGGGTGACGCCCATGATCACGGGGAGGTCGCCCTGGCCGATGGCGGCGACGGCGGCCGTCCCGAGGCCCTGGAAGTTGAAGGTCGTCTCGGTGAGCACGGCACCGCCGAGGAGGCCGCCGAGGTCGAGGCCGAACATCGTGACGATCGGGGTGAGGGTGGAGCGCAGGGCGTGCTTGCGGATGACCACGCCCTCCTTGAGGCCCTTGGCGCGGGCGGTGCGGATGTAGTCCTCGCCGAGGACCTCCAGCATCGTGGCGCGGGTGATGCGGGCGTAGGTGGCGGCGAAGAGGAAGGCGAGGGTGATCCAGGGGAGGATCAGGGAGTTGAGCCAGGCCCCGGGGTCCTCGGTGAGCGGTTTGTAGTTGGAGACGTCGAGCCAGCCGAGGCTGTAGACGAAGATCGCGGGGGCGACCATGCCGGTGAAGAAGATCGGCAGGGAGACGCCGGCGAGGGCGCCGACCATGACGGTGCGGTCGACGGCGGTGCGGCGCTTGAGCGCCGAGACGACGCCGGTGGCCACGCCGGCGAGCACCCAGATGACGGCCGCGCCGAGCGCCAGGGAGAGGGTGACCGGCATGCGGTCGACCATGGTCTCCCAGACGGGCGCCTCGGTCTTGAACGAGTAGCCGAAGCAGGGCGCTTCGCAGTGGGTGGTCTCGGTGCCGCCGTCGTAGTCGCGGCCGACGAAGATCCCCTTGACGAAGGTCAGGTACTGCTCGGAAATGGGCTTGTCGAAGCCCATCTTCACGCGGATGCCCGCCAGGGCGGTCTCGTTGGTCTCGCGGCCGGCATACATGAGCGCCGGATCGCTGCCCGTGATCTTGGGGACCGCGAAGAAGATGCCGAAGGTGACCACGGAGACCACCAGCAGCGTGGCGGCGACGTTGAACAGCCGCCGTATGAGGTAGACGAGCACTGCAGTCGGCCGCCGGGGCGGGCGGCCGCCGCCCCTCGTGGGGACGGCAGCCGCCGCCTGCGGCCTTCACCTGCCCTTCGGACTAGCGCATGTGCGGTGAAGGCTCTTGCCTGTTGTTACGTGGCGACTCGCCCGGTGGCTACTTGCCGACGCCGATCACGGCGAGGTCGATCTTGCCCATGGAGTCGTTGAAGTAGACGTTCGTCAGACGCGGGTTGTGGTAGACGAAGGCCTTGTCGAAGTTGATGGGAAGGTAGAGCGCCTTCTCCATGACCTTCTTGTTGATGTCGGCGTAGATCGGCGCGGCGGCGTCCGGCGTCGCGGCGGCGGCCGCCTTGTCGAACAGCCCGTTGATCTCCGGGTCGTTCAGCTCCGTGTAGTTGTTGTTGCCGTTCGGCAGGATGAACGAGCCGTCGACGAGCGGCTGGAGGAAGCCCGAGCCGGAGTTGTAGTCGGCGCCCCAGCCCATGACGATGATGCCGTAGCCCTTCTTCTTCACGTTCTCGGGCGAGCCGATCGTGGAGGAGGAGAGCTTGCCGTCGTACTGGTCGATGGTGGCCTTGATGCCGACCTTGGCGAGCGAGGCCTGGAGGGACTCGGCCGTCTTCACCTCGGGGGCGCGGTTGTTGCGCACGGCGATGGTGGTCTCGAAGCCGTCGGGCTTGCCGCAGGCCTTGAGCGCCTCCTTGGCCTTGTCCTCCTGCGGCTGGCCCTTGGTCAGGCCGAAGGGGTCGTAGCCCTTGTCGGAGCCGGGGACGCCGGGCGGCAGCATGTTGGCGCCGAGGTCACCGCTGGTCGGGCCGCCGCGGGCGGTCTGCAGGGACTTCGGGTCGGCCGCGTAGATGACGGCCTTGCGGCACTCGATGTTGTCGAACGGCGCGACCGTCTGCGGGAAGGCGAAGTAGCGGATGTAGCCGGTGAAGGGGTTGTCCGCGTTCTTCTTCAGGTTCGGGTCCTTCAGGACCTTGTTCTTCGCGGCCTGCTGGAGGCCGGTGCCGTCGACCGCGAGGTCGATGTCGCCGGAG
Organism: Streptomyces toxytricini; assembly: GCF_014649915.1. GTDB lineage: Bacteria > Actinomycetota > Actinomycetes > Streptomycetales > Streptomycetaceae > Streptomyces > Streptomyces toxytricini. The sequence continues at coordinate 68,132 of NZ_BMTY01000007.1, forward strand.
AGCAGGCGGGCGTCCATGTCGTCCGGGTTGGTCGTCACCGTGAAGGTGACCTTGTCCGGCAGGCCCGTGCGGATGGTGTCCGTCTTCGGGTCCCAGTTCTCGTTGCGGACGAAGGTGGCGCCCTTGCCGGCGGTGAAGCTCTCGACCTTGTACGGGCCGGTGGAGACCGGCTTGTTCGTGTACGTGGCGCCGGTGTCCTTGGCCATCGGGACCGGCGAGGAGGACGGCATGGCCAGCAGGTAGCTGAAGTCGGAGTTGGCGCTCGCCAGGTTGAAGACGATCGTCTTGTCGTCCGGCGTCTGGACGGACTTCAGGCCCATCTTCCCGGGGTCGGTGTCCTTGTACGGGCCGGGGTACTTCTGGCCCTGGTCCAGGATGTCCATCAGGTAGGTCGGGCCGCCGGACAGCACGTCCTGCGCGAAGACGCGCTCGATGCCGTACTTGACGTCCTTCGAGGTGATCGGCGTGCCGTCCTCGAACTTCACGCCGTCCTTCAGCTTGAGGGTGTACGTCTTGCCCTCGTTGCTGATGACCGGGAGGGCCTCCGCGAGGTCCGGGACGAGCTTCGTGCCCGCCTCGCCCGGCTTGCTGTCGTACGCGAGCAGCTGGCGGATGTAGAGGCGCTGCATGTTCCACACGAAGCCGTAGTAGGCACGCGCCGGGTCGAGGTAGTCGACGTCCTGCGGCGACCAGAGCTTGAGCTCGCCGCCCTTCTCGGTGGACGGGTTGACCACGCCGGTGGTGGCGGCGTTGAAGGCGGCGCCGCCGGCGCCCTTCGCCTCGGACTTCTTCTCGCCGTCGCCGCCGCCGCACGCGGCGGTCAGCGACAGGGCGGCGATCACGGCGGTGATCGCGAGTGCCTGCTTTCTGCGGATCACGGTGGTCCAACCTCCAGTGGTGGGTGAATCGGTGAAGCGGTTCAGCTGCCCTTGGGGTCGAGTGCGTCGCGCAGCCCGTCCCCGAAGAGGTTGAACGCCAGGACGGTGATGAAGATCGTCATGCCGGGGACCACCATGTACATGGGGTCGTCCTGGTAGATGGGGACGGCGTCGGAGAGCATCTTTCCCCAGGAGGCGGTCGGCGGCTTGACGCCGGCGCCGAGGAAGCTGAGGGCCGCTTCCGTCAGGATGTTGGTCGGGATGATCAGCGTCGCGTAGACGAGGATCGGGGCGACCAGGTTCGGCAGCAGCTCCTTGACCAGGATGTAGCCGCGGCCGGCCCCGAGGCTCCGGGCCGCCTCGACGTACTCGCGCTCGCGCAGGGAGATCGTCTGGCCGCGGACGATGCGGCCGATGTAGGGCCACCCGAAGAAGCCGATGACGACGATCAGCACGCCCATGCGGACGCCCGAACCCTCGAACCCCCAAAGGGAGTTGGGGACGACGGAGACCAGGGCGATGGTGAACAGCAGCTGCGGGAAGGCCAGCAGCAGGTCCATCGTGCGGCTGATGAGGCCGTCGACCCAGCCGCCGAGGAAGCCGGCGAGGGCGCCCAGGAAGCTGCCGATGGCGACGGAGACGAAGGCGGCGAGGAAGGCGACGACCAGGGAGATGCGGGCGCCGTAGACGATCCGGCTGAACACGTCGCGCCCGTTGGTCGGTTCGACGCCGAGCAGGTGCTCGGAGCTCATGCCGCCGAAGGAGCCGATCGGCGTGCCGAGGTCCGGGTCGATCAGGTCCTCGTGGAACTCGTTGGGCGGGTGGCCCAGCACGCTCACGATCTGCGGCGCGAACACCGCCACCAGGATCAGGAGGATCACGACCATGCCGCCGGTCAGCGCGACCTTGTCGCGCTTGAGCCGCATCCAGGCGATACGGCCGGGCGAACGGCCCTCGATGGCCTTCGCCGGGACATCGGCTACGGACACGGGTGCGGGGGTTTCCGCGCTCGTGTCATGCAGTGGTGCCGTCATCGTGGTGGGGACCCCTCTCGGCCGGCGGGTCGCCGGCCCATGCCCGCCGCTGTGGCGGCGTTGGTGCGGAGTGGCGCTGGACTGCGTCGTGGCACGCAGCAGGGGCGTGCCGGGGTGCGGGATTGCGGAAAGTGCGGGGTGTGCGGGACGCACGGGACGTGCAGCGGTGCGGGAGGTGCAGAGGTGCTGGACGTGCGGGAGGTGCTGTGCTCGGTGCGGTGCGGTGCGGAGAGCAGGGCGGAGCGCGGAGCGGTGTGGCAGGTGAGCCGGGTCCTTCCCGAGGTCCGGAGCGGCTCTTGGGTGGGGAGTCTTCATCGGCGCGTCGATCAGCCGCCAGACCCGCAGATGAATGGATGCGCAACCGTGATGTGAGGGTCCGATTCCCGTTATCCGGACTCCGCTGTCGGCTCAGCGGAGCAACACCGTCCGTTCGGTGCGCATTCGGACATGGTGCCCAACGGACCCCAGGAGCACGCCTTTTGGGTGTTCAAGAGCAGCGAAATCCGGACAAGGCGAAGGCCGCGGGGAGCGGCTGCGAAGCCGTTGCTCCCCGCGGCCCGGAGAGGTCGCGCGGCAGGTGCGTCCACGGAGCGGACGGGGCCCGTGTGGCCGGTTCTCAGTAGGCCGGGGCCTGCCCCTCGCGGTCGTAGAACGGGCGCGTCTGCGACCGGAGCCACATCGCGACGGGGTCGTGCTCGTCGGCGAGCGCCACCGTGCAGACCGGAACGCCCTCGGGCACCGCCCCCACGGACTGGCGCATCATCTCCCGTACGGACTCCAGCGCGGGCGCGGACGCGTCGTACAGGTCGAGGCCGACCGCGAGGTACGGCGAACCCAGCGCGGGCTGCACCCAGGCGCGGCGCAGCGACCGCACGGCCGGGGTGCGGTGCGCGTGCTGGGTCAGCAGCCCGTAGAACTGGGGGAGCTCCAGCGCCGGCTCGGACAGCCGCAGCGGGCCGGCCGGCATCCGGTCCAGCCCGGTGGCGATGCGGCGCAGGTCGGCCCAGGGGATGCCGAGGCCGCCGCCCTGGGCGTGGGGGTTGAGCCAGAGCCCCCACCGGTCGGGGTAGAGGGCGCGGGCGATGTCCCGGCCGGTGACGACCTCGTAGCCCCGGTTCCAGCCGCTGGCGGCCAGTTCCTGGGGCGAGGTGACGCACGGGGCGTAGCCGAGGCCCTCCAGCTCCATGCCGCCGTACTGGGCGTCCGGGGAGCCCGGGGAGCCCTGCCAGAGCAGCATCCACAGCCGGCCCTCGGCGAGGGCGTGCAGAAGTGACTCGTAGCTCTCGTAGCGCCCGGGAGTCACTTGGCGCATCACGTGCTCGACCTGCCCGGCCGCGGCCGTGCCTGACGCACTCACCGGTACCCCTCCTCGTCCGCCCGCGTAGACCCGCTGTCCAGGCCACTCGTGCGGCCAGGAGATGTCACCAGCTTAAGCGGCGCTAGGGGACGTAGAAGGGGCGTACGCGCGTAACGATGTGGTCGGCGACCGGGTCGCCGGCGGCCTCGGGGGCGTCGAGCAGCACCAACTGGACGGGCCAGGGCGCCGGGACGCGGCCCAGGGCACGGCCGAGGGCCTCCAGGGGGAGGTCCCGCAGGGCCGGATCCGCCCCGGTGAGCCGGACCCCGATGTAGAGCTCGGGCGCGCCGCCCTCGACACTGGCCAGGCAGCGGTACGCGGCGGCGACGGCGCCGGTGGCGCGGAACTCCTCCGAGGCCGCGGACAGGAGGTCCACCGGGTCCTCCTGCCAGTCGGGCTCGTAGAGGCGGACGCGGGCGCCGGAGGCGGCCCCGTCGAGCTCGGTGCGGCCGGCGCGGCAGAGGGCGGCGACGGCGGGCGGGGGCAGGGGGACGCCGACGGCGCCCTCCGGGTTGACGGCGATGCCGAGTTGCGGGGGCAGGCCGCGGGCGAACTCGACGGCGGGCGCGACCGCGAAGTCCATGGCGGTGCCCGCGCAGGCGCGGAACTGCGAGGCGGAGCTGTAGACGGGGACGTACGCCGCCCCGCCGATGTCCATGGTGGGCAGCGTGAGGGAGGCGCTGTCGGGGCCGCCTCCGGCGGGCAGCGGCACCCAGACGGAGCTGCGGCCGAGGACCTCGATGATCCGCGGGCCCGCGTCCGGCGCGCCGAGGGCGGCGCCGAGCACCTGCTCCAACTCGTTCTCCGGCCAGCCGCCGTCCCCGCCCATGTCCGCCTCCGCTCGTCGCGCCGTGTTCCGCGCCCGAGGGTAGCCGCCCGCGGGGACACCCGCGGCCCGGGCCCCCGCGGCCGGGCAGGCAACCGGCCAGGCGGTCAGGCGGCCGGTCGGGCGGCGGGGGGCGCCGGCCGGAAGGAAATGCGGGACAGCCGGGCGGCCGCGGGGCGGTCCAGCAGGACCACCGAGGCACAGCCGGCGGGCAGCGGGCCGCTTTCCGCGGCCCTGAGCAGGCGGTCGACGGCGGCCCGGTGGCGGGAGAAGGCGTACGCCGACACGCCGCGGCCGCGCGCCCGCTGCCCGGCCAGGGCCTCCTGCGGGGTGGCCACGAGGAGCACCAGGTGCAGGGCCCGGCCGCGGCGCCGCGCGGCCGCGGCGAGCAGTCCGCGCACCCAGGCCTGCGTCCCGCAGTCGTGGACGACGACGGAGGCTCCGGAGCGCAGGGCCCGCCACATCCCCCAGTAGTGGGCGATCCGCACCAGCGGCCGGTAGGCGACGTACGGCAGGGCCCTGGGCATGCGGCGCTCCCAGCGCTCGCGCACGTCCTGCGAGTCGATGCCGCGGCCCTCGGCGGCGCGCTTGATCAGCGTGCTCTTCCCGCCGCCTGGCAGGCCCGAGACGACGACGACGTCCCCCTCGGCGAAGCCGAGCCGCTCGGGGCCCCTCCCTCCGGTGCCGCGCAGGTCGCGCACGGACCCGCGGCACGCTCCCGCCGCCGGCCGGGCCGGCACCCCCTCCGCCGTACCCGCCGTGGCCAGCACTCCGAATCTCCGCACACCGATCGCCTCCCCCGCACGGGTCACCGGGACCCATTCCCACCCAATGTAAAGGGACGGTAATACGGCGTCCCGGGTTTGCGTCGGCGCGTCCGCCCGGCGGACGCGCCGCCCCGCCCGGCCCCGTCCCCTCCGGCTTTGGCGGATGAAACGGTCTTTCGGGCCCGCCCACCCGTTCTCCGGCACCTCGTGCAATGATGTGCGCCATCTGGACCAACTGCATACCGGCCGCTTGAATCCGCGCGGGAGAGTCCCGGCAGGCCGCGAGGCCGTGTCCGGGCGCCGAAGGAGCAAGTACCTCCCTTGAATCTCTCAGGCCCCGTACCGCGTGGATGAGGCAGATCTGAAAAGCGAGCCGCGCCCCGCCCGTCCGCCGCGACGGAGCCGGGGGGTGCTCCACCCAAGGTGCAAGTCGGTGATCCCGCTCCCGGGAACTCTCGGCGAACCTCTCAGGTTCCGATGACAGATGGGGAGGAACGTCCTCGTCATGTCATGCCCTGGGACCCGGGAGCCACACCCATGAGCAACGCCCCCCGCCTGACCGCGCTCGATGCGCTGCACCGCTCGCTCGGTGCGACCATGACCGACTTCGCCGGCTGGGACATGCCCCTGCGGTACGGCAGCGAGCGCGACGAGCACAACGCCGTGCGCACGAAGGCCGGCCTGTTCGACCTCTCCCACATGGGCGAGATCACCCTGACCGGGCCGGAGGCCGTCAAGGCCCTCGACTACGCCCTGGTGGGCAACATCTCCACCGTCGGGGTCGGCCGCGCCCGCTACACGCACATCTGCCGGGAGGACGGCGGAATCCTCGACGACCTGATCGTCTACCGCCTCGGCGAGACCGAGTACATGGTCGTCGCCAACGCCTCGAACGCCCAGGTCGTGCTGGACGCCCTCACCGAGCGCGCGGGCGGCTTCGACACCGAGGTCCGCGACGACCGCGACGCGTACGCGCTGATCGCGGTGCAGGGTCCGGAGTCCCCCGCCATCCTGGCGTCGCTGACCGACGCCGACCTGGACGGCCTGAAGTACTACGCGGGCCTGCCGGGCACGGTCGCGGGCGTCCCCGCGCTGATCGCCCGCACCGGCTACACCGGCGAGGACGGCTTCGAGCTCTTCGTCTCCCCCGGGCACGCCGTGGAGCTGTGGCAGGCGCTGAGCAAGGCCGGCGAGGGCCGCGGCCTGGTGCCGTGCGGGCTGTCCTGCCGCGACACGCTGCGCCTGGAGGCGGGCATGCCGCTGTACGGGCACGAGCTGACCACCTCCCTGACCCCGTTCGACGCGGGCCTGGGGCGGGTCGTGAAGTTCGAGAAGGAGGGCGACTTCGTGGGCCGCGCCGCCCTGGAGGCCGCCGCCGAGCGCTCCGCGTCGAACCCGCCGCGCAAGCTGGTCGGCCTGGTCGCCGAGGGCCGCCGGGTCCCGCGCGCCGGCTTCCCCGTCGTGGCCGGCGGCCAGGTGGTCGGCGAGGTCACCTCCGGCGCCCCGTCCCCGACCCTCGGCAAGCCGATCGCGATGGCGTACGTCGACGCGGCACACGCCGAGCCGGGCACCTCCGGCGTCGGCGTCGACATCCGCGGTACCCATGAGCCGTACGAGGTCGTCGCCCTGCCCTTCTACAAGCGGCAGAAGTAGACCCCGGACGCGTCGGCACGTCCGCACGCTCCCGCCTGCCGGGCCGAGCCGTCTCGACAGGCAAGACAACCGTTCGTTCGCACTCCCCCGCATCCAGGAGAATCAGGCCATGAGCAACCCCCAGCAGCTGCGTTACAGCAAGGAGCACGAGTGGCTGTCGGCCGCCGAGGACGGCGTCGCGACGGTCGGCATCACCGCGTTCGCGGCCAACGCGCTCGGTGACGTCGTCTACGCCCAGCTCCCCGCCGTCGGCGACACCGTGACCGCGGGCGAGACCTGCGGCGAGCTGGAGTCGACCAAGTCGGTCAGCGACCTGTACTCCCCCGTCACGGGCGAGGTCGTCGAGGCCAACCAGGACGTCGTGGACGACCCGGCGCTCGTGAACAGCGCCCCCTTCGAGGGCGGGTGGCTCTTCAAGGTGCGCGTGTCGGAGGAGCCGGAGGACCTGCTCTCCGCCGCCGAGTACGAGCAGCTCACCCTTTCCGGCAACTGAACCAGGGACCGATGATGTCCGTTCTGAACACCCCTCTCCACGAGCTCGACCCCGACGTCGCCGCCGCCGTCGACGCCGAGCTCGCGCGCCAGCAGTCCACCCTGGAGATGATCGCGTCGGAGAACTTCGCTCCGGTCGCCGTCATGGAGGCCCAGGGCTCGGTCCTGACCAACAAGTACGCCGAGGGCTACCCGGGCCGCCGCTACTACGGCGGCTGCGAGCACGTCGACGTCGTCGAGCAGATCGCCATCGACCGGATCAAGGCGCTCTTCGGCGCCGAGGCCGCGAACGTCCAGCCGCACTCCGGTGCGCAGGCGAACGCCGCCGCGATGTTCGCGCTGCTGAAGCCGGGCGACACGATCATGGGCCTGAACCTGGCCCACGGCGGTCACCTGACCCACGGCATGAAGATCAACTTCTCCGGCAAGCTCTACAACGTGGTCCCGTACCACGTCGGCGAGGACGGCCAGGTCGACATGGCCGAGGTCGAGCGCCTCGCCAAGGAGTCCAAGCCGCAGCTGATCGTCGCCGGCTGGTCCGCCTACCCGCGCCGGCTGGACTTCGCCGCCTTCCGCCGCATCGCGGACGAGGTCGGCGCGTACCTGATGGTCGACATGGCGCACTTCGCGGGCCTGGTCGCCGCGGGCCTGCACCCGAACCCGGTGCCGCACGCCCACGTCGTCACCACCACCACGCACAAGACCCTCGGCGGTCCGCGCGGCGGTGTCATCCTGTCGACGCAGGAGCTCGCCAAGAAGATCAACTCCGCGGTCTTCCCCGGCCAGCAGGGCGGCCCGCTGGAGCACGTGATCGCCGCCAAGGCGGTCTCCTTCAAGGTGGCGGCCTCGCCCGAGTTCAAGGAGCGCCAGGAGCGCACCCTGGCCGGCGCGAAGATCATCGCCGAGCGCCTCGTGCAGGACGACGTCAAGGCCGTCGGCGTGGACGTCCTCTCCGGCGGCACCGACGTGCACCTGGTCCTGGTGGACCTGCGCAACTCGGAGCTGGACGGCCAGCAGGCCGAGGACCGCCTCCACGAGATCGGCATCACCGTCAACCGCAACGCCATCCCGAACGACCCGCGGCCCCCGATGGTCACCTCGGGCCTGCGGATCGGCACGCCGGCCCTGGCCACCCGCGGTTTCGGCGCCGAGGACTTCACCGAGGTCGCCGACATCATCGCCGAGGCCCTGAAGCCGTCCTACGACGGCGAGGCCCTCAAGGCGCGCGTCTCGGCGCTCGCCGCGAAGCACCCGCTGTACCCGTCGCTGTAAGGCCGCGGCTCGGAGGGCCCGGCCTTGTGTCCCACAGGGCCGGGCCTTTTCCATGGCCGGGGCCGGCGGCGCGGCGCGCCACCGGCCCGCAAGCCGCCGTACAGGCCGGCGTCACCGGCCGCCTCACGAACTGACGTACGCTGATTAACCGGGCAAGGGCGCCCACGAGGCGATCTTTCCCTGCAATCCCTGCAAAGTCCGCCCCCTCCGTCGGCCGCCTCGCCCCCGCTGCGAGAGCGACTCGGCGGTTCGTTCCCCGCCACCGCGGGGGTGACCCGGGAGTCCGCCACCGTGGCCATTTCCGTCTTCGATCTCTTCTCGATCGGCATCGGTCCGTCCAGCTCGCACACCGTCGGCCCGATGCGCGCCGCCCGCATGTTCGTCAACCGGCTGAAGAAGGACGGCCTGCTCGCCCAGACCGCCTCCGTCCGCGCGGAGCTGTACGGCTCGCTCGGCGCGACCGGCCACGGCCACGGCACGCCCAAGGCGGTGCTGCTGGGCCTGGAGGGCCACTCCCCGCGGACCGTGGACGTCGAGACCGCCGACGACGAGGTGGAGCGCATCCGCAGCACGGGCCGGCTGCGCCTGCTGGGCACGGAGATAGGGAGCGCCCACGAGATCGCCTTCGACGAGCCGAACCAGCTCATCCTGCACCGCCGCCGGTCCCTGCCGTACCACGCGAACGGCATGACCCTCTTCGCGTACGACGCCGCCGGCGCCCCGCTGCTGGAGAAGACCTACTACTCGGTCGGCGGCGGCTTCGTCGTCGACGAGGACGCGGTCGGCGAGGACCGGATCAAGCTCGACGACACCGTGCTGAGGTACCCCTTCCGCTCGGGCGACGAGATGCTGCGCCTGGCGAAGGAGACCGGCCTGTCGATCTCCTCGCTGATGCTGGAGAACGAGAAGGCCTGGCGCACGGAGGAGGAGATCCGCGAGGGCCTCCTGGAGATCTGGCGGGTCATGCAGGCCTGCGTGGCCCGCGGCATGTCCCGCGAGGGCATCCTCCCCGGCGGCCTGCGCGTCAAGCGCCGCGCCGCGGCCACGGCGCGCCAGCTGCGCACCGAGGGCGACCCGATGATGCACCGCAGCGAGTGGACGACGATCTACGCGATGGCGGTCAACGAGGAGAACGCGGCGGGCGGCCGCGTCGTGACGGCCCCCACGAACGGCGCGGCGGGCGTCCTTCCGGCCGTCCTGCACTACTACGTGAACTTCGTGCCCGGCGCGGACGAGGACGGCGTGGTCCGCTTCCTCCTCGCCGCGGGCGCGATCGGCATGCTGTTCAAGGAGAACGCCTCGATCTCCGGCGCCGAGGTCGGCTGCCAGGGCGAGGTCGGCTCGGCCTGCTCGATGGCGGCCGGAGCGCTCGCGGAGGTCCTGGGCGGCACCCCGGAGCAGGTGGAGAACGCGGCCGAGATCGGCATGGAGCACAATCTGGGCCTGACCTGCGACCCGGTCGGCGGCCTGGTGCAGATCCCGTGCATCGAGCGCAACGGCATGGCGGCGGTCAAGGCCGTCACGGCGGCGAAGATGGCGATGCGCGGCGACGGCTCGCACAAGGTCTCCCTCGACAAGGTCATCAAGACCATGAAGGAGACCGGCGCCGACATGAAGATCAAGTACAAGGAGACGGCGCGCGGCGGCCTCGCCGTCAACGTCATCGAGTGCTGACCCCGGCCGGCTGAGCCGGGCGGACGCGGACAGAAGGGGCGGACTGGCGGACCTCGCCAACTTCACCCCTTCTGTCCAATTTTTTGATGTTTTGCTGCAACCATGGGTCTGCACGGCGTGTCTTCAGGAGCGACAACCTGTCCCCGTCTCTCGAAGAACAGGGGGGACGCCATGAAACACCTCCGCCGCCGGCGGACCGCGGCTCTGGCCACCGGAGTCCTGCTCACCGCCGCCACCGCCCTCGCCGCACCGGCCTCCACGGCCGCGGCCCCCGCCGGCCGGGCCCCGGCCACCCCGCTCGTCGTGGGCGCCCGCTGGGCCGGGCACTGCACGTACGACCGGATCGTCATCGACCTGAAGGGGTACGTGCCCGACGCGGACGTCACCCGCGTCCCCGCACTCCACCAGGACGGCTCGGGGGCGCCCGTCCCGCTCGCAGGGAAGCACTTCCTGCAGATCCGGCTGCACCCCGCCGCGGCGCACCTGCGCTCCGGCGAGGGGACCTACCGCGGGCCCAAGCTGGTCCGGACGGACCTGCCCGCCCTCAAGGGGCTCGCCATGACCGGCGACTTCGAGGGGTACGTCACCTTCGGCGCCGCCTTCGACAGCAGGCCCTCGTACAAGACGTTCACGCTCCGCTCGCCCGACCGGTTCGTGATCGACATCGCGCACCGGAGCGTGTGCTGCGGCTGACCGGCACCGGCCGGGCCGCAGCTAGCGGTGTTCCGGGTTGGGGAAGTCGAAGCGGCAGCCGGCGTCCCACAGCGAGCGCTGGTTGCCGTGGGCCGGGATGCCGCCGGAGCGCTTGAGCAGCGCCGCGAGGTGCATGAGGTTCCACGACATGAAGGCGGTGTTGCGGTTGGTGAAGTCGTTCTCGGGGCCGCCCGATCCCGGATCCAGGTAGGAGGGACCGGGCCCGGCCTCGCCGATCCATCCGGCATCGGCCTGCGGCGGGATCGCGTAGCCGAGGTGCTGGAGGCTGTAGAGGATGTTCATCGCGCAGTGCTTGACGCCGTCCTCGTTGCCGGTGACGAGCGCCCCGCCGACCCGCCCGTAGTAGGCGTACTGGCCGTGCTCGTTCAGCAGGGAGGAGCAGGCGTAGAGGCGCTCGACGACCTGCTTCATGACGGAGCTGTTGTCGCCGAGCCAGATGGGCCCGCACAGCACGAGGATGTCCGCGTCCATGACCCGGCTGTACAGGACGGGCCACTGGTCCGTCTCCCAGCCGTGCTCGGTCATGTCCGGCCAGACGCCGGTGGCGATGTCGTGGTCGACGGCGCGGACGACCGAGGTGCGGGCGCCGGCGGACTCCATGACGGCGCGGCTGCGGTCGATGAGGCCCTCGGTGTTGCTGGTCTCCGGCGAACGCTTGAGCGTGCAGTTGACGAAGAGGGCGGTGAGTTCGGAGTAGTCGTACGGGTTCGCGGTGTCGGGTTCGGCGGCCACGGCTCCACCCTGCGCGGCCCCGTCGCGGACCCGCCAGCGGACGGCGGCCGTTCGGGGGGCGGGCCCGTTTCGCGGCTCCGGCGCACGCCGGTGGGAGCACGGGGGCGGAATCACGCCGGGCCGCGCGCCGGGTCCCGTCCGGCAGCCCGCATGGCCGCCATCGGGGCGGGAACACGCGGCAAAACAGCCGCTCTGCCGCCGCCCGGAGAGCGCGTACGGAGCCGGGCGGCCCGAAAGCGGAATCCCGATCGGGCGTGCGCTCGCCCACACCGGCTTGTTCCGGGTCCGTGCGGGCCATTAGGGTCAGCGGGCCTTGGTGTTCGGGAAACCGGTGGAAGACCGGTGCGGCCCTCGCCACTGTGAACGGGAAGTCCGGCTCCACTCCTGCGGGAAGCCACTGGGCGGCGCGGGGTGATCCGCACCGCCCGGGAAGGCGGAGCCAGGGCGGCAGCACCCGTGAGCCAGGAGACCGGCCGGGGCGCGTTGTCCATCCACGAGGTGCTGGAGAGGTCTCCTTACACATGCACATAGCCGAGGGGTTTCTGCCCCCGCTGCACGCGGCCGCCTGGGGCGCCGCGTCCGCTCCCTTCGTCGTCCACGGCGTCCGCGCACTCACCCGCGAGGTGAAGGAGAACCCCGAGAGCACCCTGCTCCTGGGCGCGTCCGGAGCCTTCACCTTCGTCCTTTCCGCCCTGAAGATCCCCTCCGTGACGGGCAGTTGCTCGCACCCGACGGGGACCGGGCTCGGGGCGATCCTGTTCCGGCCGCCGATCATGGCGGTGCTCGGCACGATCACCCTGCTCTTCCAGGCGCTGCTGCTCGCGCACGGCGGCCTGACCACCCTCGGCGCCAACGTCTTCTCCATGGCGATCGCCGGGCCGTGGGCGGGCTTCGGGGTCTACCTGCTGCTGCGGCGGTTCGGCGCCCCGCTGATGGTGGCCGTGTTCTTCGGCGCCTTCTCCGCGGACCTGGTCACCTACTGCGTCACCTCCGTGCAACTGGCGCTCGCCTTCCCCGACCCCGGCAGCGGTGTCGCCGGCGCCCTCGCGAAGTTCGGCGGCATCTTCGCCGTCACCCAGATCCCGCTCGCCGTCAGCGAGGGCCTGCTGACGGTGCTGGTGATGCGGCTGCTGATGCAGTCCAGCAAGTCCGACCTGGTCCGGCTGGGCGTCGCCAAGCTCGCGGGCCGCTCCGACCGGAAGGCGGCGGCGTGATGGGCATGAGCCGGAACGCGAAGATCAACACCCTGCTGCTGCTCGTGGTCGCCGCCCTCGCGGTGCTCCCCCTCGCCCTGGGCCTGGGCGAGGGCAAGGAGGAGCCGTTCAGCGGCGCCGACGCCCAGGCCGAAGCGGCGATCACCGAGCTCAAGCCCGACTACGAGCCCTGGTTCACCCCGCTGTACGAGCCGCCGTCCGGCGAGGTCGAGTCGGCCCTGTTCGCCCTCCAGGCGGCCCTCGGCGCGGGCGTCCTCGCCTACTACTTCGGGGTGCGCAAGGGACGCCGCCAGGGCGCCGCGGCAGCCGCTGCGGCCGCCGGATCCGGCACCCCGGGCGACACCCGCGCGGAGGACTAGCCGGTGCTGCCGATCGACGTGGCTGCGCACGGCAGCCGCTGGCGCGGCCGGCACCCCCTGGAGAAGGCCCTGCTGGGACTCGGGCTGACGGTCACCGCCGTGTGCCTTCCGCCCTGGCCCGGCGGGCCCCTGGTCGCCGCGGCGACCCTCGCCGTCCTGCTCGGGCCGGCGGGGGTCGCCGGGCGGCAGCTGTGGCGGGCCTTCCGGATCCCGCTCGGCTTCTGCTTCACCGGTGCGCTGCCGCTGCTCGTCGCGGTCGGCGGACCGGCCGGGCCGGTGTCGCTCGCCCCGGACGGGCCGCGGCACGCGGGCGAACTGCTGCTCCGCACGTCCGCCGCGTCCCTGGGCGTCCTGCTGTTCGCGTTCACCACCCCCGTCTCGGACGTGCTCCCACGGCTGGTCCGGGCCGGGGTGCCGGCGCCCGTGGTGGACGTCGCGCTCGTGATGTACCGCATCGGGTTCCTGCTGCTGGACTCGCTGGCGCAGGTCAGGCGGGCCCAGGCGGCCCGGCTGGGGGCCGCGGACCGGGCGGCGGTGTGGCGGTCGCTGGCCGGGCTCGCCGCGACCTCGTTCGTCCGGGCCTTCGACCGGGCGGCGCGGCTCCAGTCGGGCCTCGCCGGTCGCGGGTACGACGGGGCGCTGCGCGTGCTCGTCCCCGAGGCCGCCCTGTCGCGGCGCTTCCTCGCGGCCTCGGCGGCCCTCATCGCGGGCCTGGTCGCGCTGACCCACACCCTGGAGGGGCTGTACTCGTGAACCCGTTGGTGGAACTGGCCGGAGCGGGCTACGCCTACGAGGACGGCCCGGCCGTGCTGGACGGCGTGGACTTCTCCATCGCCGAGGGCCGGGCGCTGGTCCTGCTGGGCCGCAACGGCAGCGGCAAGACCACGCTGATGCGGCTGCTGAGCGGCGGACTGCGGCCGGCCTCCGGAGAACTCCTGCTGGACGGGGTGCCGGTGGCGTACGACCGGGCGGGCCTGACCCGGCTGCGCAAGGCGGTCCAGCTGGTGGTCCAGGACCCCGACGACCAGCTGTTCGCGGCCTCCGTGGAACAGGACGTCTCCTTCGGCCCGATGAATCTCGGCCTGCCGGCCGCGGAGGTGCGGGAACGCGTCGGGGAGGCGCTGTCCGCGCTCGGCATCACGGCGCTGCGTGACCGGCCGACGCACCTGCTGTCGTACGGGCAGCGCAAGCGGGCGGCGATCGCAGGGGCGGTGGCGATGGCCCCGCGGGTGCTGATCCTGGACGAGCCGACGGCCGGCCTGGACCCGGAGGGGCAGGAGCGGCTGCTGGACGCCCTGGCGGGCCTCCGCGCGGCCGGGACGACGGTGGTGATGGCCACGCACGACGTCGACCTGGCGGTGCGCTGGGCGGACGACGCGGCGGTGCTCACGCCGGAGGGGATCCGCTTCGGTGCGGCGGCGGCGCTGCTGTCGGACCCGGAGCTGCTGGCGGGGGCGGGGCTGCGGCAGGCCTGGTCGCCGGCGGTGGCGGTGTTCCTGCGGGCGCGCGGCCTGCTGGCGGCGGGCGCCCCGGGGCCCAAGTCGCCTGAGGCGCTGGCCTCCTGGCACTGAGCCACCCCGTCAGGGGCGTGCCGGGCGGCGGGATCCGCGCCGCCCGGCACTCCCGCCTCCCTAGGATGGCGGCATGTCCCTGCCGCACGCCATCCTCACCGCCCTGCTGGAGAAGCCCTCGTCGGGGCTGGAGCTGACCCGCCGGTTCGACCGGTCGATCGGGTACTTCTGGTCGGCGACGCACCAGCAGATCTACCGGGAGCTCGGCCGGCTGGAGGAGGCCGGGCTCATCCGGGCCCTGCCCGGCGACGGGCCGGCGCGGGGGCAGAAGAAGGAGTACGAGGTCCTGCCCGCGGGCAGCGGGGAGCTGGCGCGCTGGGTGGGCGGGAGCCAGGACCCGAAGGCCATCCGCGACCCGCTGCTGCTGCGCGTCCGCGCCGCGGCCGTGGTCGGCACGGACGGCCTCCTGGCCGAGCTGCGGCGGCACCTGGAGCTGCACCGCCGTCAGCTGGCGCTCTACGAGGCCATCGAGGAGCGGGACTTCCCGCCCGGCCGGGACTCCGAGGAGGACCGGCTGCGCCGGCTCGTGCTGCACGGCGGCATCGGGCTGGAGACGTTCTGGCTGCGCTGGCTGGAGGAGGCCCTGGAGGAGGTCGGCGGCATGGCGGACCGCCCGGGCGGCGGGCCGGATCCCGCGGGGCCCGCCGAGGGGGCGTGCGCGTCCTGACGGGCGCGCACGCGGCCGTGCCCCCGCCTGCCCGGCTCGGGCGGGCGGGGGCACGGCGCACGGCTCACTTGTTCAGGGAGGCCCAGAACTCGTCGAAGCTCATGAGGCCGTCGGCGTCGGTGTCCCGGGCGGCGATCACGGCGTCCGCGACCGGGCCCGTCACGAACGGGTCGCCCATCTGGGCCATGGCCTGACGGAACTCGTCGGCCGTCACGAAGCCGTCGCCGTCCGCGTCGAACCTGCCGAACGTCGCCCGCGCGCTCTCGATGTCCGCCACTTGGGATCCACCCCTTCTCGGTGCTGATTGACCGGCTCAGGGTAGCGCCAGCCGGGGCGGCCGCGGACTCCGGGTCCCGTTCGCCCGGCAGAAAGAAATTCAATTACCGCCCCGTAACCCGGAATGAGTGATTCCGGCCGAGAAACCGGACTCGGACTTGTCACGTTCCGGGGTCACCGCATAACGTACCGGCATTGCCGCCACACCAGGAGCGCAGGGCTCCCAGGGACATGCGGCGAACAAAGGTGATCACAGGTGGCGATCACAGCCGACACACCATTCGAAGTCCTTCCCTTCACCCGCACCTGCCGGCACATCTGGGAGGACGGCGACCATGTGCTCATCGGGGTCAGCCCCGGAAACAGCTACTTCAACTCCGAGCGCATCGGAAGCCTCGCCCGCTGGGCCTCCTCCCGTTTCGCGCAGGTCGACTTCGTCTACGCGGACCTGCACGTGGACCGCATGTTCGCGGAGTTCGGATACAGCCGCGAACACGCCGCCAGGCGGGCCTCCAAGGAGATCAAAGCCGTCCGCAGGCGCATCCTGAAAGGGGTGGAGGAATCCGGGCGGGCACACCCGGGGATACGGGTGGGTGCGCTGTCCGACTTCCAATCGAACCCCGTTTACCAACTCCTGCACCGGCGCGTCCTGCATTTCCTGGAGACCGACGGCGAATTTCGCAAGGGATGCGAGGAGATGGCCTTGCATTTCATCGGGCCCAAGCTGCCGGAGGGCGAATCCATGACGGACGCCCAGGTGCAGGCCTGTTTCGACTACCTTGCTGCAGAACTGCCGTTCTTCCTGGACACCCCGAGCATTCTGGACGTGCCCTCGTCGGTGGCCGCGTACCACGTGCGGATGCCGCTGACCGACCTCCTCTTCGCGCGCGGCGGGGGCCTGCGCGCGGCCCGCAACCAGGCATACGCCGTCGTCCGGCCGGAGGCCGCGGACCGCGCACCGACCGAAGGGAGCGCCGATGAGCGCCGAGCAGCCTGACCGGGGCCGGCGGCAGGCCGCCCCCCTCCTCGACTTCCCGCTGTCGCGCCGCGGCGACGTCATCCCCGAGGAGTGCGCCTGGCTGCGCGAGAAGGCGCCCGTCGCCCGGGTGCGCACCCTGACGGGCGACGAGGCCTGGCTGGTGAGCAGCTACGCGCTGGCCAAGCAGGTGCTGGAGGACGACCGCTTCAGCCTGAAGGACACGGCGAACGGGGGCGTGCCCCGGCAGTACGCGCTGACGATCCCGCCCGAGGTCGTCGACAACATGGGCAACATCAACAGCGCGGGCCTGCGGACCGCGGTGATGAAGTCGCTGAACCCGCGCCAGGCGGGCCTCCAGGACGCGCTGCGGGCCACGGCCCACGCCCTCCTCGACGCGATGGCCGCCGAGGGGGCGCCCGCCGACCTGAGGGCCGCCTTCGCCGACCCCTTCTCGGCGGCCATGCACTGCCGGGTCCTGGGCGTGCCGTTCGACGACTGGCGGCGCCTGATGTCCGGGCTGGACGTCGCGTTCATGACCGCGCGCGAGCCGTTCGCCGACTCCGCCCTCAACTGGTACAAGGACGTCGGCTACTTCGCCGGCCGTCTGGAGGAGCAGTTCGCGCTGCCCGCCGAGGAGCGTACGGGGCTCCTCGGCCGGTTCGCGGAGCTGAAGGAGGCCGATCCGGAGTCGGCGCACCTCACCGACGAGATGTTCGCGACCGTCGCCGTGTCCCTCTTCGGCGCCGGTGCGGTGTCCACGTCCGCGTTCCTCGTCCTCGCCGTGCTGGCGCTGCTCCGGCGGCCGGAGCTCATCGCCTGGCTGCGCGGGCACCCCGAGCGCATGGGGCGGGCGGTCGACGAGCTGCTGCGCTGGAACCTCTCCGTCGGCGACGGCCTGCCGCGCATCGCGCTCGCCGACGTCCGGGTCGGCGACGTCCTCGTCGAGGAGGGCGAGCTCGTCCTCGTCCTCCTCGAAGGGGCCAACTTCGACCCGGAGGCCTTCGACCGGCCCGAGGAGCTCGACCTGGAGCGCGAGGGCCGCAACGCCCACCTCGCGTTCGGCGCGGGCCGGCACTTCTGCCCGGCCTCCGCGCTGGGCCGGGTGCACGCGATGATCGCGCTGGAGGTGCTCGTGGAACGGATGCCCGGGCTGCGGCTCGCCGTGCCCGCGGAGAACCTGGTGTGGCGCACCGGCTTCATCAAGCGCCTGCCGGAGCGGCTCCCGGTCGCCTGGTGAGCCGTGGGGGAGGTGCCCCGGTCCGGGGCGCCTCCGCCCGCGCGCTCCTAACGGAAGATGCCGGTGTGGCCGAGGGAGTAGCGGCCCGGCTGGGGGTAGACGGCCAGGCCGTGCGGGCCGCCGCCGACGGGGACCCGGGCGAGCTGCTTGCCCGTCACCGTGTCGATCGCGTAGACCTCGTCGTCGTAGCGGCCGGACAGCCACAGCACCTTGCCGTCGGCGCTGACGCCGCCCATGTCGGGGCTGCCGCCGTCCGGCAGCTGCCACTTCTTCGTGAGCTTGTTCTGCGTGAAGTCGAAGACGGACACGGAGCCCTCGCCGCGGTTGGAGACGTACATCTCCTTGGAGTCGCGGCTGACGTACAGCCCGTGGCAGCCCTTCCCGGTGGGCAGCAGCTTCGGCGTCTCGAACCGGTCCCCGCTGAGCACCCACATGCCGTGCGCCATCATGTCGGCGACGTAGAAGGTCTTGCCGTCCGGGGAGACCTTCACGTCCTGCGGCATGGCCCCCTCGAAGGGCAGCTTCTGCTGGGCGACGACCTCCATCTTCTCCGTGTCCACCTTCAGCAGCTCGCCGGAGAACTCGCAGGAGACGATGAAGTAGCGGCCGTCCGCCGAGAAGTCGGCGTGGTTGACGCCGAAGCAGGTCACGGGGACCGTCTTGACCCGGTCCATGGTCTGCGGGTTGCGGAAGACGAGCTCCTTGTCCATGGAGGCCATGACGACCGCGTACTTGCCGTTCGGCGTGAAGTACAGGTTGTACGGGTCGTGCACCTCGACCGGCTTGCCGGCCTCGCCGGTGGCCGGGTTGATCGGGGTGAGGGTGTGCCCGCGGTTGTTGTTGACCCAGAGGGTCTTCAGGTCCCAGGACGGGACGACGTGCTGCGGCTGGACCCCCACCGGGATGGTGTCGATGACCTTGTACGTCACCGGGTCGATGACCGAGACCGTGTTGGAGTTGGTGTTCGGGACGTAGACGCGCGACGGGAAGTCCTTGACCACCGGGGACAGCGCGTTCGGCCGGTCTGCGGCGTAGACGTCGTCCGGGTCGAGGAGCGGCGGCATGCCGGGGAGGCCCGGCGGGGCCGCGGGGACGGCCTTGGCCGGCTGGCGGGCGGGGGCCTTGGAGCCGAGCGCCTCGGCGGGGCCCCGGTCGGCCGATCCGCAGCCGGCCAGGGCGGCGAGGGCCAGACCGGCCACGAGCGCGGCGGCCTTACGGGAGGGACGGGGGGTCGTCATGGGGTCAGCAGCTCCGTGGTGGTCACCGCGCGCAGCTTCCGGCGCGCGAGTTCTTCGAGGAGGGGCGGCATCGCGTCGACCGTGTCCGCGTAGCCGAAGTGCAGGCTCACCACCGATCCGCTGCGGATCGTCCCGGTGACGTTGCGGATGACGGCCGCCGCGCCGGGCGAGGTGAAGTCGAGGGAGTCCACGTCGTACGAGAGGACGTGCGGGTAGCCCGCCCTGCGGGCCAGCGTCCGGACGAGGGGGGTGGCGTGCTGCGTCTGCGAGGGGCGGAACCAGGTGCCGACGGAGCCGGTGAGCCGCCGCAGGCGCTGGGCGCAGCCGGTGATCTCGGCGTACGCCTGGGCCTCCGGCAGGTCGTTCAGGGCGAGGTGGCGCTGGGTGTGGTTGCCGAGTTCGTGGCCGCCGTCCAGGATGCGCGCGGCCATTGCGGGGTGGGCGTCGAGCCAGGTGCCGACGGCGAGGACGGTGACCCGGGCGCCGGCGCGTTCGGCCTCGGCGAGTACGGCGCGGGCGGTCGCGGGGTCGCCGTTGCCGTGGAAGGTGAGGGCCACCTCGGGGCGGGTGCGCGGGCCGTGCGCGATCTCCTCGGGCTGCCCGGCGAAGCGGCGCGGCGCCGCTGCGGGGCGGCGGGCCGGGCGGGCCGGGGCGGGCTCGGCGGGGGCCGGGGAGGCCGGTGCGGCGGCGGGGTGCCCGCCGCCCGCGCCACAGGCGGTGGTGAGGGCTCCGGCGGCGGCCGCCGCACCGGCGCGGAGGGCGGACCTGCGGTCCGGGTAGCGAGGCACCCGCCCATTTAAGGGCGCCTTGGGGCGAGAAGTAACGATTGACCCAATTCGGGACGCCGACCAGAGAGGGTCCATTCGGGGGAACGTTCACCACTCGATCAAGGATTCACGCGAGCGGTTGGATATCTATTCATGGAAAGCGAGGCACGTAACCGACCTCACCTAAGATTTAGCGAGAAAGTCTTAGGATATGCACACTTATGTCCAAGTTGGGACTTTTGGCATTCGGTCCCCCGTCTGCCATAGTCGGAATCACGGCTTCCCCATTGACCCGAGCGAAGTCGCATGACGCCGAGGATCACACCCCCTTCGATCCTCGGCGCACCCATGAGGCCCCCACGACGCCCCACCGCGGCGACCGGGGGCTTCAGGCGTTCCGGGGCCCGCTCAGCGGTCCGCCACACGCATCTCGAACCAGGTGATCTTGCCGCGGGGCAGCAGGTCCGCGCCCCAGCGGTCGGACAGCTTGTCGACGAGGAAGAGCCCCCGCCCCGTGGTGTCCAGCTCGTGCACCGGCATCAGGCAGGGCAGCCCGCGCGAAGGGTCGCGCACCTCCACCCGGATCCAGCCGCGCCGCCGCACCATCCGTAAGCCGAACGACCGGGCGCCCGTGTGGCGCACCGCATTGCCGACGAGCTCGGACACCAGCAGCACGGTGTGCTCCGCGACCTGCGGGGAGAAGCCCCAGAAGCGGATCACCACGTACTGGGCGAGCCGGCGGGCGGTGCCGGCCGAGACCGGCATGGACGGCAGTGTCACCTCCGCCTCGGCCGGATTGCCGTATTCCTCCACCGCACCGAGGCCCTGCTCGTCCTCCAGTGCCGCCGTCGGCCGCACGGCCGCGGTGCCGCCCTGCGGCCGCGGCTGCTCCACACCCTCCAGGCCCGCCATGCACCCATCATGGACGGCCCGCGGGCCCGCCCGGGTCGTTCCGCGGGAAAACACCCCCCGCAGCGGGATGCCGCGCAGGGGTGCCCCGTCATATGCGCCGGGCAACCGGAAGCCCGCCCGGTGGCGCTGAACTGCGGTGACGCACCGCACTGCGATGATCACCCGCGGCCGATCGCCCGGCCTGCTTAAGGCTGCCTTAAGGCCGGGCTAATCCACCCCCAGGGAGGACCGGCGAATTCCCGCCTGATCAGAGGAACTTCGCCTTGCCGGGGCCCTCCTCGACGAAGCTGCGCATGCCGCGCTCCCGGTCCTCGGTCGCGAACAGGCCCGCGAACCAGTTGCGTTCGATGGTCAGACCCGTGTCGATGTCCGCCTCCAGGCCCGCGTCGACGCACTCCTTCGCCGCGCGCAGCGCGATGGCCGGGCCCTGTGCCAGCTTGGCCGCCCAGGCGTGCGCCTGCTCGTACACCTCCGCCGCGGGCACCACGCGGTCGACGAGGCCGAGGGCGAGCGCCTCGTCCGCCTTGACCATCCGGCCGGTGAAGATCAGGTCCTTGGCCTTCGACGGGCCGACCAGGCGGGCGAGGCGCTGGGTGCCGCCCGCGCCGGGGATGAGGCCGAGCAGGATCTCGGGCTGGCCGAGCTTGGCGTTGTCGGCGGCGATGCGGTAGTCCGCGCAGAGCGCCAACTCGCAGCCGCCGCCCAGCGCGTAACCGGTGACGGCCGCCACGACCGGCTTGGGAATCCGCGCCACCGCGGTAAAGGCGTCCTGGAGCGCACGGGACCGGGCGACCATCGCCGCGTGGTCCATCGTCTGCATCTCCTTGATGTCCGCACCGGCCGCGAACACCTTCTCGCCGCCGTAGAGGATGACGGCCCGGACGTCGGCCCGGTCGGTGGCCTCGGCCGCCAGCTCGCGCAGCCGGTCCTGGGTGGCGATGTCCAGGGCGTTCATGGGCGGCCGGTCCAGGCGGATGGTGCCGACGCCTTCGGAGACTTCGAGAGAGATGGTCATACGGGGAAGGTTAGCGCCGGTTAACACGAAACGGCCCGGTGCCGTGGGTCACAGCACCGGGCCGCCGTCAGCGGGCTCCGGGAGGAGTTACTTGATCCACTCCGCCCAGTCCATGTTCCAGCCGTTGAGGCCGTTGTCCGGGGCGATCTGCTTGTCCTTGGAGTTCTTCACGATGACGACGTCGCCGATGAGCGACTCGTTGAAGAACCAGGCGGCGGGCTGGTTGCCGTCGTAGGCGCCGCGGACGTCCTTCAGGCCGATGCAGCCGTGGCTGACGTTCTGCGAGCCGAACGTGCTCGCCGACGCCCAGTAGTTGCCGTGGACGAAGGTGCCCGAGGTCGAAAGCCGCATCGCGTGCGGGACGTCGGAGATGTCGTACTCGCCGCCGAACCCGACGGTCGCGCCGTTCATCCGGGTCACCTTGTACTTCTCGCTGATGACCATCTGGCCGTTGTACGTGGTCGTCGACGGGGCGCCCGCCGTGATGGGCAGGTTCTTGATGACCTGGCCGTCGCGGACGACCTGCATCGTGTGCTCGCTCGCGTCGACCGTGGAGACCTGCGAGCGGCCGATGGTGAAGCTGACCGTGCGGGTCTGCTTGCCGTAGACGCCCGGCCGGCCCTCGACGCCGTCCAGGGCGATCTTCACCGTGACCTTGGTGCCGGCGGCCCAGTACTTCTCCGGGCGGAAGTCGAGGCGGTCGTTGCCGAACCAGTGGCCCTCGATCGGGACGGACGGCTCGGCCGTCACCGTGATGGCCTTCTCGACCGCCTCGGTGTTGGTGATGCCTCGGGTGAAGTTGAACGACACCGGCATGCCGACGCCGACGGTCTGCCCGTCCTCCGGCGTGTAGTGGCCGACGAAGGTGTTCTTCGGGGTGAGGGTGGTGAAGGTGGTGTCCTTGGCGGACTCGCGGCCCGCCTCGTCCTTGGCGACCGCGTGCACCTTGTACTCGGTGGCCGAGGCCAGGTGCCGCGCCGGCTCCCAGCCGGCGCCGTCCGCCGATATCTTGCCCTCGACCTGGTTGCCCTTGGTGTCGGCGACGGTCACCGTGGTGAGCTTGCCGCCGGTGGCGGTTATCTTCAGGACGCCGCTGGTGGCCACTTCCTTGGACCCGTCGTCCGGCTTGACGGTCACGACGGCCTTGGAGGCCTCCGTCCCCGTCTTGGCCGCGCCCCCCGCGCCTGCGCTGCCGGCGCCTGCGCCGCCGGCGTCGCCGCCGTTGCTGCACGCGCTCGTGAACAGCAGCGCCGCTCCCAGCAGGAGGGCCGGCAGACCGGTGCGGCGGGCACGGCCGCGAATCGGCTGCAGCTTCACTCTTCTCTTCTCCCCATGTCCCCCGCGCGCGGACGCTCGCGCGCATGCCCACAGGAAAACACACGGAGACATCACGAAGAGAAACGGTCATGTCACCGTTCCGTCCCAAGACCCGCAAGCGGGCAGCGGAGGACCCCCGCGCGGCTCGGCAGCGCGCGGGGGCCCTTGCGGGGACGCCGGGTCAGGAGTGCGGCTTCTCCGCCTTCTCCTTCTCCTTCTTGCCCTTGTCCTTGTCCTTCTTCTTGCCCTTGTCCTTGTCCTTCTTGTCCTTGCCGTGCTCCTTGTCCTTGCACTCGCACGCGCCCTCGCGGCGGTTGTCGACCGTCACCGCGACCGTGGCGCCCGGGCTGTTCGCGTCCAGGACGAGCGGGCCGGTGACGGGGTTCCGCGGGAGCACGTAGCCCGGGGGCACGGCGGTCTCCACCAGGTAGTACGAGCCCGGCTCCAGCTGCCGGAACGCGCAGCGGCCCGCAGTGTCGGTGGTGCAGCCCGACCCGATGCGGAGGTCCGGGCCGGTTCCGCCGGTCTGGAGGCCCTCGATGCCGTTGGCCTCCTTCCAGAGGTCGAACGCCGCCCCGCGCAGCGGGAGCTGCGTCGTCTTGTCGCGCTTCAGCACCTGGACGGCGCCGCCGTCCTCGACGCGCCGGGTGTTGGGGAGCGTCACCGTCACCCCGGCCGGTGCGTTCTGCGCCGTCAGGACGAGGACTGCGACGGGCTGGGCGGGCAGCTCGTACCCGTCCGGGGCTGCGGTCTCCCGCCAGTAGTAGGTGCCGGGCTCGACCTCGCGGGAGCAGCGGCCGTCCGCGCCGGTGGTGCACTCCGCGCCGACGCGCCGGTCGGGGTTGATGCCGAGGGTCTGGAGGCCCGCCGTCCCGTTGGTCTCGCGCCACAGCTCGAAGACGGCGCCGGCCAGCGGGGCGCCGCCCGCGGCGTCCACCTTGCGGACGGCGACCCGCCCGGTGACGGGCTGCGGCAGCCTCGTGTTGTCGACCGTGACGCCCGCGCCCGCTTCGGCGTCCTCGGCGGTCAGAGTCAGCGGGAAGACGGGGTCGGCGGGGAGCTCGTAGCCGTCGGGGGCGGCGGTCTCCCGCCAGTAGTAGGTGCCGGGCTCGACCTCGCGGGAGCAGCGGCCGTCCGCGGCGGTGGTGCACTCCGCGACGCGGGTGTCCGGATCGGCTCCGGTGAACTGGGCCCCGTCCTGCCCGTTCGTCTCCCGCCACAGCTCGAAGCGGGCCCCGGGCAGTGCGGCCCCGTTCCCGTCGCGCTTGAAGACGGACACCGCACCGGTGACCGGCTCGGGGCCGGGGCCGCAGGCGGGGAGGTCGCCGGTGAAGGGGTAGGCGTGGAACTCCTGGCCGCTGCCGGGGAGGGTGGTGCTGCCGTGGGTGACGGAGCCGGTGGTGAAGAAGCGGCCGTTCATGCCGGGGAGGGTGACGGTGGCCTCGGAGGCCTGGTTGCCGATCAGGACGCTGCCCTGGAACTGTCCGGTGCCGTTCAGGTTGACCGTGGTGGCGTCCGGGAAGTTCCACAGGAGCCGTTCGCGGTAGGCGTTGAGGGGGTCGGTGTCCGCGATCCCGCCGCTGAAGGTGTTGATGGTGCGGGTGGTGCCGAGGACGTTGACGAGGATGGTGGCGTCCGCGGGGATGCGGGCGAAGCGGATGCCCTGCTGGCCGTTCATGGCGCCGGCGTTGACGAGGTCGGCGTCGACGTTGAACACCTGGAGGGGCGAGGTGCCGTCCCCGGTGAAGAGGGTCTCGAAGCCGCTGTTGACGGCCGTGCCGGTGGCGGGCCGGGGCTGTCCGTCGGCCCGGGCGTAGCACTGGCTGGCGGCGGTCAGGCGGTCGCGCAGGCCGGCGTAGGGGGCGGCGGCGTCGGGGTCGGCGACGAGGGTGCCGGTCACGGTGCCGGTCAGGGTGCCGCCGTGGCGGACCACTCCGGTGTCGGCGAGGAGGCGCTCGCCGTCCGCGACGGCGACGTCCCGGCCGGTGGTGAGGAAGTCCGCTCCCGCGGGCGGCGGTACCAGTGAGCCGGCGCCGACGACGCCGACGTTGTACCGCTGGTCCCCGCCCGCCTGCTTGTCCTGGTCGAAGTCGCCCAGGACGACGAGGCGGCCCTCGGCCTCGGAGGCCGTGCCGCGCACGCGGAAGTCCCCGCCCGCGAAGATGTTGACGGCGTTGTCGCGGCCCGCCGGGATGCCGTTGCTGCCGATCGGCGGGAAGGGGCTGGGGCAGTCCCCGGGGACGCACGGGCCGAGGCCGCCGGGCAGCGGGGCCCGCGCCGCGGCGGCGGCGGGCCGTTCCCCGCTGGTGTCGGCGCCCAGGGCCGCGGCGGGCGTCCCCGCGGCCACGACGGCTCCGATCGCGAGCCCGAGGGCCCAGTTCCTTGCTGACATGAGACTCCGTCCTTGCCTGCGCTGATGTGCCCTGTCAGGCTGCGGGCGGGGCTCGGCGGGGGGCGCACGGACACTCCCTGCGCTACGGCAATCCGGTCATGTGAATTCACCCGCGCGCCCGCAGGGGCGCCGAGCGCGGGGCCGGGACCGCGGTCAGGACAGGGCGGAGCCGGCGGCCCACTCCGTCCAGGACATGTTCCAGCCGCCCAGCCCGTTGTCCGGGGCGACCGTCTTGTCCTGCGAGTTCACGACCTCCACCACGTCCCCGACGAGGGTCCGGTCGAAGAACCAGCCTGCGGGGGTGTCCGAGCCGCCGCCCTTGTCGTCGCGCAGGCCCACGCAGCCGTGGCTGGTGTTGGCGGAGCCGAAGGTGTCGGGGCTGACCCAGTAGTTGCCGTGCAGGAAGGTGCCGGAGGTGGTGAGCCGCATCGCGTGCGGGACGTCGGGGATGTCGTACTCGCCGCCGAAGCCGACGGTCTGCCCGTTCATCCGGGTGACGTCGTACATCTCCATCACCACCATCCTGCCGTTGTAGGTCGGGTTCTCCGGGGACCCGGCGCTGATGGGGACCGTGGACAGCAGGCGGCCGTCGCGGCGGACCGCCATGGTGTGCGCGGCCGCGTCCACGGTGGAGACCTGGGCGCGGCCGACGGTGAAGCGGACCGTCTTGTCCTGGATGCCGTACGCGCCGCGGGCGCCCTGGACGTCGCGCAGCCTGATGCGGACGGTGACCTCGGTGCCCGGCTTCCAGTACTCCCGGGGCCGGAAGTCGAGGCGGTCGCGGCCGAACCAGTGGCCGGCGACCTCGACGGGGGGATCGGCGGTGACGGTGACGGCCCGTTCGACGTCGGCCCGGTTCTCGATGGGCCGGCTGAACCGGAAGGACACGATCATGCCGACGCCGACGGTGGAGCGGTTCTCCGGCTTGAAGTAGCCGATGAAGCGCTCCTCGGGCACGTACGTGGTGAAGGTGGTGTGGCGGGCCTGGCGGCGGTTGTGGCCGTCGACGGCGACGGCGTCCACCGTGTACTTGGCGGCGAGCGCGAGGCGGCCGGCGTCCGGGTCGGGGCTCCAGCTGAGCCCGTCGGGGGCGACCGCGCCGGGGACCCGCACCTCCTGGGCGTCCTCGACCTTCGTGACGACGACGCGTTCCAGGCGGCCCTCGGGGACGCGGACGCTCAGCGGTCCCTCGGCGGGGACGCCCTCGGCGTTGTCCTCGGGGGTGATGCGGATGGCCTCCGCCGGGGAGCGGGGTTTGCCGGGCAGCTGGATCTCGACCGGGGAGCCGCCGGCCCCGCCGGTGCACGCGGACAGCCCGCCCAGCAGGCACGCCCAGGCCGCTGCGGCGGCCAGGGCCGCCCCTGCCCGCCTCGTCAGAAGTGTCACGATCCCTCCAACGACCGGGTCCCGCCGGGGAAACGTCGCCGCGGCCCACGTTCCGGGGGGAACTGTCCGGGCAGAACAGTGGGAAGGACCAGACGGGGGCGGGACCGGGCCGGGACGCCCGGGCCGCACAGCCCTGCCCCCGCCGGTACCGAGGAGCCGTGGAGGCGGGCAGTGTCGAGCGCAGCCGAGCAAGATGCGGTGGATGCCGCGGTGGACGCAGGGGAGGCGCCGGGGAGCCCCCGGGCCGTGGAGGCCGTACGGGGGGCGGGGCCCGCCGCGGCGGCGGAGCCGGCCGGGCCGCCGGTGTGGCCGGGGTCGGCGCACCCGCTGGGGGCACGCTTCCGGACCGGGCCGGACGGGGCGGCGGGCACCAACTTCGCGCTGTGGGCGCAGGGCGCCGAGGCCGTGGAGGTCTGCCTCTTCGACGCGGACGGCTCCGAGACGCGGTGCGCGCTGACGGAGCTGACGCACGAGATCTGGCACGGCTTCCTGCCCGGCGTGCGGCCCGGCCAGCGGTACGGCTACCGGGTGCACGGCCGGTGGGACCCCTGGACGGGGGCCCGCTTCAATCCGGCGAAGCTGCTCCTCGACCCGTACGCGCGGGCGGTGGACGGCGATTTCACGCTGCCGCCGGAGGTGTACGGGCACGTCCGGGACTGGCCGCAGCAGTACATCGCCGACACGGTCCGCGACGACCGGGACTCGGCGCCGTTCGTGCCGAAGGGGGTCGTCGTCCACGATGACGACGACTGGTCGGACGACGTCCGGCCGAAGACGCCGTGGGCCGACTCGGTGATCTACGAGCTGCACGTGCGCGGGTTCACGATGCGCCACCCGGGTGTTCCCGAGCACCTGCGCGGCACGTACGCGGGACTCGCCCACCCGGCGGCGGTCGAGCACCTGGTGCGGCTCGGGGTGACGGCGGTCGAGCTGCTGCCGGTGCACCAGTTCGCCCACGAGGACCACCTGCTGCGCCGGGGCATGCGCAACTACTGGGGCTACAACTCGGTCGGGTACTTCGCCCCGCACGCGGGGTACTCCTCCAGCGGCACGGCCGGGCAGCAGGTCGGCGAGTTCAAGCGGATGGTGCGGGCCCTGCACGCGGCGGGCATCGAGGTCATCCTGGACGTGGTCTACAACCACACGGCGGAGGCGGGCGAGCTGGGGCCGACGCTGTCGCTGCGCGGCATCGACAACCGGGGCTACTACCGGCTCCAGCACGACCAGCGGCGCTACGCCGACTACACGGGCTGCGGAAACACCCTGCACGCGGGCCGGCCGCACGTGCTGCGGCTGATCACGGACTCGCTGCGGTACTGGGTGACGGAGATGGGGGTGGACGGCTTCCGCTTCGACCTGGCGGCGGCGCTGGCCCGGTCCATGCACGACGTCGACATGCTGTCGCCGTTCCTCGCGGTCATCGCGCAGGACCCGGTGCTGCGCCGGGTGAAGCTGATCGCGGAGCCGTGGGACGTGGGCTCGGGCGGCTACCAGGTGGGGGCCTTCCCCCCGCTGTGGACGGAGTGGAACGACCGCTACCGGGATGCGGTCCGGGACTTCTGGCGGGGCGCCCTGCCCGACGTGCGGGACCTCGGCTACCGGCTGTCGGGGTCGAGCGACCTGTACGCGTGGGGCGGGCGGCGGCCGTACGCCTCGGTGAACTTCGTGACCGCGCACGACGGCTTCACCCTGCGGGACCTCGTGAGCTACGAGCACAAGCACAACGAGGCGAACGGGGAGGAGAACCGGGACGGCACCAACGACAACCGGTCGTGGAACTGCGGCGCGGAGGGCGAGAGCGCCGATCCCGGGATCGGCGCACTGCGGCGGCGGCAGCTGCGGAACCTGCTGACCACGCTGCTGCTGTCGACGGGGGTGCCGATGCTCGTCGCGGGCGACGAGTTCGGCCGGACGCAGGGCGGCAACAACAACGCGTACTGCCAGGACAACGCGATCGGCTGGGTGGACTGGTCGCTGCTGGAGGATCCGCAGTGGCGGGAGCTGTCCACGCTGGCGGCGCGGCTGGTGGCGCTGCGCCAGGAGCACCCGGTGCTGCGCCGGCGGGCGTTCTTCTCCGGTCGGCCGCAGGCCGCCGACGGCCTGCGGGACCTGGCCTGGTTCACGCCGGCCGGGGCCGAGATGA
Source organism: Streptomyces toxytricini (assembly GCF_014649915.1). Lineage (GTDB taxonomy): Bacteria > Actinomycetota > Actinomycetes > Streptomycetales > Streptomycetaceae > Streptomyces > Streptomyces toxytricini. The sequence continues at coordinate 97,004 of NZ_BMTY01000007.1, forward strand.
CGGAGCAGGACTGGTACGCGCCGGCCGCGGCGCTGGGGATGTACCTGTCGGGGCGGGACATCCCGGGGCGGGACGGGCGGGGCCGGCAGGTCGCGGACGACAGCTTCCTGGCGCTGCTGCACGCCGGGGACCGGCCGCTGCCGTGGGTGCTGCCGGGGCCGCCGTGGGCGGCGGAGTACGAACTGCTGCTGGACACCTCGCGGGAGGACCAGGCCGCGGCACCGGGCACGCGGCACCGGGGCGGGCAGGAGCTGACGGTGCCGGCGCGGTCGGTGCTGCTGCTGCGCGTGGCGGACTGAGGATCCGGGCGGGTGCGGCGCCGGCTCGGGCCCGGGGGCGGTGGGGGGTGGGCGGTGGACTACTTCCCCTCGACGTGCAGCAGCATCCGCTTGAGCAGTGCGGAGAGCACGGCGCGTTCGCCGTCGTCGAGGGGCTCGACCATCTCGGCCTCGGCGATGCTGCGCCAGCGCATGGCGTCGATCCAGCGTTGGCGGCCCTCCTCCGTGAGCTCGACGTCGACCCGGCGGCGGTCGCCCTCGGCGCGGACCCTCCGGACCAGCCCGGACTTCTCCAGGGTGTCGAGGCGGCCCGTCATCCCGGCCGGGGAGAGCAGCAGTTCGGCGGCGAGTTCGGCGGAGGGCGCCCGCCATGGGGCGCCGCGGCCGGCGAGCCGGTGCATGGTCTCGAACTCGAACTCCTGCAGGCCGGTCTCGGCCAGGGCCCGCTCCTTGCCGTACTTGACGTGCTTGGCCAGCAGCTGGATCCGCGTGATGACCCCTTCGGTGGGCACGTCGAAGGGCACCTTGCCGCTCCAGCGGGCGATGTGGCGGTCGACGGAGTCCTCTGTGTCCATGCGGGGATTATCGCACCCGCCGCCATATATTTCGTTGACGAATGATTCGCTGGCGAAATAGCCTGCCGTCATGACCTCGCCGATCCGGCGGCTCCTCGCGGGGCGCACCTGCGCCGCCTTCGCCACCGCCCTCATCCCCACCACCCTCACCCTCGCCGTCGTGCGCAGCGGTTCGGCCGCGGACCTCGGCATCGTGCTCGCCGCCGAGCTGGTGCCGATGCTGCTCCTGCTCCCCGTCGCCGGGGTGGCCGCCGACCGCTTCCCCGCCCGGCGCGTCGTCCTCGCCGCCGACCTGGTGCGCGCCGCCGCGCAGTTCGGGACCGGGCTCCTGCTGCTCGCGGGGCCGGTGCGGATCGGCTGGCTCGCCGTGCTCGCCGCCGCCACCGGCGTCGGCGTCGCCTTCGGCAACCCGTCCGCCCGGACCCTGGTCGCCGCGGTCGTCCCCGCCCCCGACCGGCTGCGCACCAACGCCCGGCTCGGTGTCGCGGGCGGGATCGCGCAGATCGCCGGCCCCGCCACCGCGGGCGGGACGGTGCTGGCCCTCGGCGCCGGCTGGTCGTCGCTGCTGACCGCCGCCCTGTTCGCCGGCTCCGCGTTCACCCTCGGCGGGCTGCGACCCCTCCAGGCCCCCGCCGCCCGGGTGCGGGGCGGGTTCGCCGCCGAGCTCCGGGGCGGCTGGGCCGAGGCGCGCCGGCACCCCTGGTTCCTGGCCAACGCCCTCGCCCACGGCGTCTGGCACCTCGCGGCCGGACTCCTGCTGACCCTCGGGCCGCTGATCGCGGTCGAGAGCCTGGGCGGGGCCGGCTCCTGGGTCGTCGTCGCCCAGGTGGGCACCGCCGGGCTGCTGGCCGGGGTGTGGGCGGCCGGCCGGCTGCCGATCCGGCGCCCGCTGTACGGGGTGGCCGTCGGGGCGGCGGCGCAGGCCCTGCCGCTGGCGGCGTTCGCGCTGCGGCTGCCCCTCGGCGTGACGGCCGCGGCCTACTTCGCCGCGATGTTCGGGCTGGGCGTCCTCAGCCCGCTGTGGGAGACCGAGCTCCAGCGCCGGATCCCGCTGGAGGCGCTGGGCCGCGTCGGCTCCTTCGACACCCTGATCTCCTTCGCCTCCCGGCCCCTGGGCCTCGCCGTCGCCGCCCCGCTCGCGGCCGCGGCGGGCACGGCCGTGCCGCTGCTGGCCGCCGCCGTCCTCAGCGCCGCCGCGAACCTGGGCGTGCTGCTGCTCCCGGACGTCCGCGCGGCGGATTCCGAACGGGAGCCGGCTCCGGCCCTGCGATGATGTGGCCTTCGTACACACGTGCCTCGCCCGTGCGCGTGTGCCGTCGCGGGAAACAGGGGTGCGCATGGCGAGTGTCGGAACCGCGCTGCGGGAGCTGCGCGGTGCGCAGAAGTCGGCGAAGGGGGTCTCGCTCTATTCGCGGTTCGTCAACCGGCCGGCGGGCCGCTACCTGGCCGCCGGCTCCTACGCCCTCGGGCTGACCCCGAACCAGGTCACCCTCGTCAGCGCAGCCTTCAGCTTCGCCGCCGTGGCCGCCGTGGCGCTCGTCCCGCCGTCCTGGGCGCTCGGCGCCGCCGTGTGGGCCGCGCTGGCCGCCGGCTTCGCCTTCGACTCGGCCGACGGGCAGCTGGCCCGGCTCCGCGGCGGCGGCAGCGCGGCCGGCGAATGGCTCGACCACGTCGTGGACGCGGCCAAGCTGACCGCGCTGCACTCCTGCGTTCTCGTCGCCTTCTTCCGCTTCCCCGAGGCGTACGGCACGGAGTCCCCCGGCTGGCTGCTGGTGCCGCTGGGCTTCCAGTTCGCAGCGGTCGTCACCTTCTTCGGCGGACTGCTGACCGAGAAGCTGAAGCCACGGCCGGCGCCGGGCAGCCCCGCCGCCGCGCCGTCGACGCTGCGCGCGGTGGCCCTGCTGCCCGTCGACTACGGGGTCTTCTGCCTGGTGTTCCTGCTGCTCGGCGGCGGCGGGCTGTTCCGCTGGGCGTACGCCGGCCTGGGCGCGGTCGCCGCCCTGTTCCTCGCGGCGTTCCTCGCGAAGTGGTTCCGCGAGCTCAGCGCCGTTCGGCGGTGACGGCCTCCGCGGGCGGCCCGGCGAGCGCGTCCAGCGCCCGGCGCAGCTGGGTGCTGGAGGTGTGCACCGTGTAGGGGAAGTAGACGACGTCGACGCCGACGGCGGCGAAGTCGCGCTCCAGCTTGTCCCCCTTCGGGGTGCCCCTCCAGTCGTCGCCCTTGAAGAGGACGTCGAAGCGGACCTGCTTCCAGGTCTCCACCTTGTCCGGGACTGTCTCGACGAACGCCGCGTCCACGTACTTCACGCTGCGGACGATCTCCAGGCGCTCCACGAGCGGGATCATCGGGCGCCGCCCCTTGGCCAGTTCGGCCATCTCGTCCGAGACGACGCCGGCCACCAGGTAGTCGCAGCGGCTCCGGGCGTGCCGGAGGATGTTGAGGTGTCCGATGTGGAAGAGGTCGTACGCGCCCGGCGCATAGCCGACTCGATACGGTCTGCGCGCCCCGGCGCCAAGTTCGGGCATGTCCTGCTCCGTCATGAGTTACCCCCCAGCAACCACACCCCCCGGTGTGGTGGATTAGCAGACAATAGCGTGCACGTTCCACGGCGTGCCGGTGAACGAATAGGGTGACCAGCGCATCATCCTGGGGAGAAGGGGACCTCACGTGTCCACATCCGGCCACCGGCGCTTGCTGCTGGTTTCCACCAACTACGCTCCCGAGCACGCGGGGATCGGCCCGTACGCCACCCAGATCGCGGAGCACTGGGCGGAACTCGGCCACGAGACGCACGTCCTCGCCGGCATGCCGCACTACCCGTCGTGGTCGCTGGAGCCGGAGTACAAGGGGGCGCTCCGGCGCACGGAACGGCGCGCGGGGGTCACCGTGCACCGGCGCGCGCACACCGTGCCGGCCCGCCAGACCGCCGTGAAGCGCGCCCTGTTCGAAGGATCGATTCTCCTGCACGGTGCGGCGGCCCCGCCCCGCATGGGCCGCCCCGACGCCGTCATGGCGCAGATGCCGAGCCTCGCGGGCGGCATCCTCGCCGCCCGCCTCGCAGCGAAGTGGAAGGTCCCGTTCATACCGGTCGTGCAGGACCTGATGGGCGCCGCGGCCGCGCAGAGCGGCATCAGCGGCGGTGACAAGGCGGCCGTCCTCGCCGGACGCGCCGAGGCGTACGCCCTGAAGCGGGCGGCCCTCGTCGGCGTCATCCACGAGACCTTCACCGACCGCGTCGTCGGCATGGGCGTCGACCCCGGCCGGATCCGCCTCGTGCCCAACTGGTCCCACGTGCCCCAGCCCAAGCGGCCCCGCGGCGAGACCCGGCGCCACCTCGGCTGGGCCCCCGGCCAGACCGTGGTGCTGCACTCCGGGAACATGGGCCTCAAGCAGGGTCTGGAGGTGCTCGTCGGCGCCGCCCGCCTCGACCCCGCCGTCCGCTTCGTCCTCATGGGCGACGGCAGCCAGCGGGCCGCGCTGGAGGCGCTCTCCTCCGATGTGCCGAATCTGGACATCATCCCCCCTGCCGCCGACGGAGAGTTCCCGGATATCCTCGCCGCGGCGGACGTGCTCGCCGTGACGCAGCACGCGGCCGTGCTCGACATGAGCGTGCCGTCCAAGCTGACCTCCTACTTCCAGGCCGGCCGGCCGGTCGTCGCCTCCGTCGCGGCGGAGGGCGGCACGGCGCAGGAAGTGGAACGTTCGGGCGCGGGGGTGCTCGTGCCGCCGGAGGACCCCGAAGCGCTGCTGAAGGCCGTACGGGTCCTGGCCGAGGACCCCGCGGGCGCGGACGCACTGGGCGCGGCGGGGCCGCGCCACGTCGCGGCCCACCTGAGCCGCGAGGCGGGCCTGGCCCGCATCGACGCACTGATAGACGAAGCACTTGGGGGTCCGCAGCCGTGATCGAGACGAACCGCCCCGCAGCGGTCCCGGCCGAGGACGAACCCGACCTCCTCCGGGACCAGTTCCGCCAGCTCCTGCGCTACCGGCGGCTGATCGGCGCGGGCATCGGGGTCGGGCTGCTGGGCGGTGTCTACCTCGGCATCTCCACGGCCGACACCTACGTGGCCACCACCGACGTGGTGCTGCGCGCGCCCACCGACGACCCGTTCAACCCGAGCCTCGCCCCCGACAAGGCGATCAACATCGGCTCCGAGCGGCAGGTCGCCCTCTCCAGCTCCATAGCCAACGAGGCCGCGAAGAAGCTCGGCGTGACCTCCAAGGACTTCACCGCCTTCCGCTCGGGCCTGCAGGTCACCAACCCGCCGCAGACGATGGTGCTGCGCTTCACCTACACCGCGTCCTCCCCCAAGGAGGCCGCGAAGCGCGCCAACGCGATGACCGACGCCTACCTGCTGAAGCGGCAGGAGGCCCTCGACGTCACCCGCGACAAGATGGTCAAGGGCTACCAGGACCAGCGCGACCCGGTCGCCAAGCAGCTCGACGAGCTGGTCCGGCAGATCAACGGGATGCCGGCGGGCCCGGCGCGCGACGCCGCGTACTCCTCCAAGACCGACCTGCAGAGCAAGGTCAACACCCTCAACAGCAACATCGCCAAGCTCCAGGCCCTGGACATGGCGCCCGGCCGCGTCACCAGCGCCGCCACCCCGCCCGGCGACGACGACGGCCCGGGCATCGTGATGTCCCTGGCCCTCGGCGCCGCCGTCGGCCTCGCGCTCGGCCTGCTCGCCGCCTGGGTGCGGCTCGTCTTCGACCCCGCGCCGCGCTCCGAGGGCGACGTCGCACGCGCCCTGCGCGCCCCCGTCCTCGGCTCGCTGCCCAAGGACAAGAGCGCGGCCGGGCCGCTCCTCGCCGCGGGCGAGGAGGATCCGCGGCTCGCGGAGGCGTTCCGCTCCGTCGCGTTCCGGCTCGCCTACGACTCCCGGTTCGCCGACCGGCGCCGGCTCCTCGTCGTCGCCCCGCGCGGCAGCAGCGAGATCGCCGCCGCGGTCGCCGTCAACCTGGCCGCCTCCTTCGCGGAGACCGGCAAGGACGTCCTGCTCATCGAGGCCGACCTGCGCACGCCGGTGCTCGCCAGCCAGCTGCCCACCGACGCGGGCGGCCGGCCCCGCTGGAGCCAGATGCCGGGCGGGTCCGGTACGGGCGCCCCCGGCGCGCACGGCGACTCCGAGTGGCCCGACGGCCGCCAGCTCGTCGTCGACGCCGGCGAGTCCGGCGCGTTCGACCTCATCCCCGGCGACCGGGTCCGCAACGTGGCCCGCGCCCTGACCTCGCCGCGCGCCACCCGGCTCATCTCCGAGGCCGACTCCCCCAACTCCACCGTCGTGGTGCTGGCCCCGCCCGTCCTGTCGTACGCCGACGCGCTGGCGCTCGTCGACCGCGTCGACGGCGTGCTGGTGGTCTGCGACCCGCGCGCCGTGCACCGCACCGACCTGGTCCGCATCCGCGAGCTCATCACCGGCGCCGGCGGCACCGTCCTCGGCGCGGTCGTGCACGCCCCCCTGCCCGTCGAGAAGCGCGGCCGCGGCAAGTCCAAGGGCGACGCCCCCGCGGCGGCCCCGCCGGCTCCGGCCCCGAGGCCCCAGCAGCCCGCCGGCCCCCGCCCCGAGCAGCACATCCCCGGCGACGGCACGGACACCGTGGCGCTGCGCACCGTCCGCATGGGCAACAGGTGAGCCGGCGGAGCCTCGCCGCCGTCTCCTCCGTCCTCGACCAGGCCGCGTCCAGCGCCACCAACATCCTCGTGGTGGTGCTGGCCGCCCGGCTGTCCACCGCGGCCGGCTTCGCCGACTTCTCGATGGTGTACGTCGCGTTCAGCGTGCTGCTCGGGCTGAACATGGCCTACGTCGGGCAGAGCACCGTCCTGGAGAGGGACCCGGAGCGGCTCGGCGCGGTGTGCCGCTCCGCCCTCGGCTTCACCGCGGCCGCCGCGGCCGCGGCCGGGGCGGTGCTCGCGGCCACCGGGGCGCTGCTGCCGGGTGACGCCGGGGCGGCCTTCCTCGCCCTGGGCCTCGTCCTGCCGGCGGTGCTGCTCCAGGACGGGCTGCGGTACTGCTTCTCCGCGCTGCGCACCCCCGAACGGGCCCTGGCCGCCGACGCGCTGCGGCTGGTCTGCGCCGTCGCCGCGCTCATGGTCCAGCCCGCCGGTTCCGCGCCGGGGCGGCTGGTGCTGGTGTGGGGCCTGTCCGCCCTGCCGGCGCTCGCCCTCGGGCTGCTCCTGCTGCGGCCGTACGTCCGCGGGGCGAAGGCGGACCTGCGCCCGTACCTGCGGCGCGGGCACCTCGGGCAGCGCTTCGCCGTGGAGTTCGCCGTCGGCAACGGCGCGAGCCAGCTCGCGGTGCTGGGGCTCGGCGTCTTCGCGACCCCGCTGGCGGTCGGCGCGCTGCGCGGCGCGACGACGGCGTTCGGGCCGCTGAACGTGCTGTTCAACTCGGCGAACGCCTTCGGGCCGCCGGTCGTGGGCCGGGCCTCCGGCAAGCGGGGCGTCATCCGGATCACGGCGGCGATGGGCGCGGCACTGGCCGTGCTGGGCGCCGCCTGGGGGGCCGCGCTGTACGCGCTGCCCGACGCGGTGGGGCGGCGGCTGCTCGGCGACACCTGGCAGGCGGCGTCGGCGCTGCTCCCGGCGACGGGGGCGCAGTACGCGGTGATGGGGCTCGGCACGTGCGCGCTGCTGACGCTGCGGGTGCTCAGCCCGAAGGCCACGCTGTCCCTGCAGGTCGTGTTCTCGCTGCTGTCCGTCGGCTTCCTGCTGGGCGGGTACGCGCTGTTCGGCGTGGCGGGCGCGGCGTGGGGGCTCGCGCTCGGCTCCGCGGCGAAGGCCGCGGCGGCCTGGCTGCGGGCCGCCCGGCTGCCCGTCCCCTGACCGGGCGGCGGCTCCGGGTCAGCGGAGGGTGGTCGCCTTGTCCGTGCGGTACGTGGCCACCAGCGCCAGGCACAGCGCCGCGATCGCCACGCGCCCCGACGCCTGCAGCAGCGGCCCGCGCAGCAGGATGAACGAGTAGCCGGCGACGAGCGGCACGACCACGGAGATCAGGCTGCCGGGCGGCGCCCGCCGGGTGGCCCGCTTCGCGTACCGCCGGTCGACGCGTGCGGCCGCGTACCCCATCCCGAGCAGGCCGGCGCCCATGCCGAGCGGGCCGAAGTCGATCCACAGCTCGGCCCAGATCGGGGACGACAGGTTGGTGTTGACGGTGCCCATCCACTGGCCGACCATCACGCCGGTGTCGCGCGGCTTGCCCGGCCACACCGAGCGCGGCACCGCGAAGAAGACCGACCCGGCGAGCTGGCGGCCGTAGAAGTGGCCGGGCCCGGACTCCGAGAAGGTGATCGTGTTCGCGAACATGCCGATCTGGTCGTAGTCCTTCAGCGCCATCGGCTCCAGGAACGAGGTCGTCTCCACCGGCTTGTAGTTCTTCTCGTCGTACCGGAAGCGGTCCGCGAACGGGAAGACCAGCAGGGCGACGACCACGGCCATCGACAGCGCCACGCGGTACATGGCCGCGCTCACCGGGAAGACGGTGAAGAGCAGAGCGAACATGACGGTGAGGAACCAGTAGCGCGGGTTCGAGATCGGGTTGTTGACGACGAGGTTGAGCCCGCACAGCGCCGCCCAGGTCACGATGACCGACACCTTGCGGCGGGCGTACTTCGACGTGATCAGCCAGCGGGTGTAGAGCAGCAGCGCGAGCAGCGCCGGGACGGTGCCGAAGCCGCGCAGGAACGCCTGGCCGGCCTGGCCGTCGCCGTTGGAGACGCCCGCCTCCTGGATGCCGGCGATGATCTCCTGGCGGCTGGAGAAGAACACCGCTGGGCCGCCGAGCTTCAGGATGAAGACGGCCGAGCAGCCGAAGGCGAGGACCGTCAGCAGCTGGAGGCGGCGCCGGTGCGCCATGACGGGCCGTGCGGCCTCCCTGCGGGCGCCGGACGTCCTGACGGCCGGCCGGTGACGGGCGAGCAGGACGCCCACGTCGAACGCGGTGCAGCCGAGCAGGACGAGCCCGATGGCGAGGGTGAGGTCGGAGCGCGGGCCGACCACCGGGGTCGGGACGCGGCCCAGGACGGCCTGGGCGAGCGGGGCCACGCCCATCGCCATGTAGACGAACAGCCAGAAGGATCCCTGGAGCAGCTTGCGGCGGCTGGTCAGGATCATCGCGGAGAGCCGCACGCCCGCGTACATGGTCAGCAGGAGCTGGAGCCAGAAGGCGGCGTCGCGGCGGCCGTCGCCGGTCTGGACGGCGACGATCAGCGGCAGGAAGACGGTGAAGCCGAGGATCAGCGGGACGGACAGGGCCCGGGAGAGCAGGGTGCGGGGGGTGGTGACGCGGCCCCAGCGGGCGGCTTCCACCTCCTCCCGCGGGTCGGGGCGGAGAGCCGCGATGAGGGGCTTGCGTATGTCCGTTGCCACTGCTGCCCCCACCCCATGTGCCTGATCGGGCGGCAGTCTAGTCTGAGCGGGCGGCGCCAGGGGAGGCGCGGCCCGTGGGGGCCCCGGGGACGCCGGGGAGAACGATGAGGTGCGACCGTTGCGTGATCTTCCTTCCTTCACGCTGACCGGGTACGACAAGGGGCGCGGCCTGCTCGTGCAGGCCCTCTGGTTCGCCGTGATGAACACGGTGTTCATGGCGTGGTTCTGCCCGGCCCGGCTGCGGGTGGCCCTGCTGCGGGCCTTCGGCGCCGAGATCGGCGAGGGCGTCCTGATCCGGCACCGGGTGCGCGTGCTGTGGCCGTGGAAGCTCTCCGTCGGCGACCACACGTGGATCGGCGAGGGCGCCTGGCTGCTGAACCTGGAGCCGGTGGCCATCGGCGCGAACGTCTGCATCTCGCAGGAGGCCATGCTCTGCACCGGCTCCCACGACCACCGCGCGGCCGACTTCCGCTACCGCAACGCGCCGATCACCGTCGAGGACGGCGCGTGGGTCGCGGTGCGGGCGACGGTGCTGGCCGGGGTGACCGTCGGCCGGTGCGCGGTCGCGGGCGCCGGCTCGGTCGTCCACCAGGACCTGCCCGCGCTGACCCTGCAGACGATGGACGGGCGGCGCCGCCCGGTCGAGGAGCCCAGTTGAGAATCCTGCACGCCGTCACGCTGCACTCCCCCACGCACGCCTTCGGCGGCCCGGTGCGGGTCGCCCTCAACCTGGCCGGGGGGCTGCGGGAGCGCGGCCACGAGGCGGCGCTCCTCGCCCTCGGCGAGGGCTTCGGCGATCCCTGGCCGACCGAGGTCGAGGGGATTCCCGCGAAGCTGTTCCCGGCCCGCCGGATCCTCCCCCTCGGCTTCAGCGGCATGACCTCCCCGGCCCTGCTGGCCTCGGCGGGCCGGCTCGTGCGCGACGCCGACGTGGTCCACGTCCACCTGGCGCGCGACCTGGTGACGCTGCCGGTGGCCCTCGCGGCACTGCGCGCCGGGCGGCCGCTGGTCCTCCAGACGCACGGCATGGTCGACCCGAGCGGCAGGCTGCTGGCCAAGGTGCTTGACGCGCTGGCCGTACGCCGGGTGCTGCGCGGCGCGGACGCGGTGCTGTACCTGACCCCGTACGAGCGGGAGGGGCTGGACGCGGTCGTGGGCGGCCCCCTGCCGCAGGCCGTCCGGCTGGTCAACGGCACCCCGGCGCAGGAGGCGCGCCCCGCCCCCGAGGGGCCTCCGCGGATCCTGTACTCGGCGCGGCTGCAGGCCCGCAAGCGCCCTGTCGACTTCGTGGACGCGGCTCCGGCCGTGCTGGCGGCCCACCCGGACGCCGAGTTCGTGGTGGCCGGCCCGGACGAGGGCGAGCGGGCCGCGGTGCTGGCCCGGATCGGCGAACTGGGCCTGGCGGACCGGTTCACCGTGCCGGGGGCCCTGTCGTCGGCCGAGGTGCTCGCCGAGCTGCGCCGGGCGCACGTGTACGTGCTGCCGTCGGTGGACGAGCCGTTCCCGATGTCGGTGCTGGAGGCCCTCGCAGTGGGCGTGCCCGCGGTGGTCACCCACTCCAACGGGCTCGCCAAGGACGTCGCCGGAGCGGGCGCCGGCCGGGCGGTGGAGCCGGGCCCTGCGGGCGTGGCCGCGGCGGTGCTGGAACTGCTGGACCCGGCGACGGGCGCCGCCGCCTCGCGAGCCGCGCGCACCCTGGCCGCGCAGTCCTTCTCGATGGACGCGGTCCTGGACACCCTGCTGCCGGTGTACCGGGCGGCCCGGGAACGCTGACCGACCGGGCCCATGGGCATCTACGTGGTGAGCGTGGCGGAGGAGGACCGGGGGGACTCCGAGATCCGCGGTCCGGTCCTCGACGCCCTCCACGGGGAACTGGAGCGGCGCGGGCTCGCCTTCGCGGAGCGGCCCGCCGCGCGGGGGCCGGCCCGCAGGCCCGGGCTGCTCGGCCGGCTGGGGCTGCGCGGGCGCCCCGCCGGGCGCGGCGGGAGGGCCGACGGCTTCGCGGAGAAGGCGGACCGGCCCTACGGCGCCTTCGAGGCCCTGTGCCGGGCGCAGCCGGACGGATCCCGCCTGTACGACGCCCTGTTGGACTGGGAGCTGCTCGTCCCGGCCGACTTCGGCGGGGTGCTCGAACTGTCCGTGCCGGCGGAGCCCGGCGGGGACGGGGCGCGGGTCCGCAGCGCGCACCGCGCCGCGGGGGCGGCCCGGCGGCTGGCGGCCGTACTGGAGCTGCCCGACTGCGTACCGCGGGACGCCGGGCCCCTCGCCCTCACCGGCTGGTTCGCCGGTCCGGCGGCCGGACGGGCCGCTGCCGCGCACCCCGGGCCGTGGCAGGAGTCGCCCGACGCGGCGTACTACACCGCCCTGTACCTGGGCGCCGCCGAGCACGCCCTGCGCCGGGGCCGTGTCATCGCCTACGGCTGACGGCGTGTCCACCCGGCCGGGGGTGCTCGCCCACAATGGCCGCATGAAGACCAACGGGGAGACGGACGGGGCCACGCGGCAGGCGTGGGCGGCGCTCGGCGGGCCGGAAGGAGCGGTCCGGCGGCTGGTGTACCGCGGCGGCGGGGCGCTGGGCGCGGCGCGGCTGCCGGTGCGGGAGCTGGCGCGGGCGGCGGTCGGAGTGTGCTCGCTGGCCGCGGCCGAGCTGGCCGCCGTACGGGCCGGACGGCCGGCGGCGGAGGCGGCGGACGGGGCGGAGCTCGCGGTCGACGAGGGGGCCGTCTCGGCGGCGTTCACCAGCGAGCGGCTCCTGCGGGTGGAGGGGCGGGCGCCGGTGTCGTTCGCGCCGCTGTCCGGCTTCTGGCGCGCCGCCGACGGATGGGTGCGCACCCACGCGAACTATCCGCACCACCGGGCCGGCCTGGAACGCGGCCTGGGCGCCGGGCGGCTGACGCCGGAGCGGCTGCGGGCCGAGCTGGCCGGGCGCCGGGCGGTCGACGTGCAGGAGGCGGTGTACGCGGCGGGCGGCCTGGCCGTGGCCGTGGCCGGCTCCTTCGGCGCGCCGCAGCCGCCGGCCTGCGTACGGGAGACCGGCGGGCGGGGCCGGGAGTTCGGGCCGGGCCCGCTGCCCGCGTCCGGGGTCCGGGTGCTGGACCTGACGCGGGTCATCGCCGGGCCGGTGGCCACCCGCACGCTCGGCCTGCTCGGTGCGGACGTGCTGCGCGTGGACCCGCCCGGGATGCCCGAGGCGGACGACGCGCACGCCGACACCGGATTCGGGAAGCGCTCGGCGGTCCTGGACCTCGCGGACCGGGCGGACCGGGCGGTGTTCGACGGGCTGCTGGCGCAGGCCGACGTGGTGGTGACCGGCTACCGGCCGGGGGCGCTCGACCGGTTCGGCCTGGGCGCCGGGGAGCTGGCCGCGGCCCGGCCCGGGCTCGTCCTCGCGCAGGTGTGCGCATGGGGCTGGGAGGGGCCGTGGGCGGGCCGGCGGGGCTTCGACTCGCTGGTGCAGGCCGGGTACGGGATCGCGGCGGCGGAGGCCGGCCCGGACGGGGTGCCCGGGGTGCTGCCCGCGCAGGCGCTGGACCACGCGACGGGCTACCTGCTGGCCGCCGGGGTGCTGCGGGCGCTGGCGGCGGGCGGCGGGCGGGTGCTGCGGTTCTCCCTGGCGGGGACGGCGTCGTGGCTGGTGCGGGAGGTCCCGCGGGACCCGCGCCCGGCGCCCGGCGGGGCGGACGGGGCAGGTGCGGAGGCCTGGCTGCGCGAGGGCCCGTCCGGCTACGGCCGGCTGCGGTACGCGGCGCCCCCGCTCGCGGTGGGTCCGGGCGACTGGGCGACCGGGCCGTCCCGCTGGGGCACGGACCGCGCCGCCTGGCTCCCGGCGGCCTGACCGCCGCGACACGGCGGCGCCCCCGCCTCCCCGTGCGGGGGTGCGGGGGCGCCGTCGGAGAAGGGCGTCAGGCCGGGATCCAGGCGGAGCAGTTGACGGAGGTGAACTCCGCCGCGCCCGCCGGGACCGTCGCCGTGATCTTGTCGCCCGCCTTCGGGGCCGACTCGGGGCCCGAGGCCAGGACGGAGCCGTCCTTGCCCTTGGCCTCCCAGGTGCAGGCCGTGTTCTGGGTCAGCGCCCGGTAGGTGCCGGGTGCCGGGGCGGGCCGGGTGCCGTCGCCGAAGCCCTTGGCGGCGGCGTCCAGGATCGGCTTCTGCGCCGGGCACAGGTGCGGGATCGCGTCCTTCGCGCCGGGGATCTCCCCGGAGATGACCGCGCCGGTCGCCGCGTCCTTGTCCCGCTTGGCCGTGCGCTCCACCCGCTGGCAGGCCTCCTGGCCGCTCTGGAGCACGGCCGCCGGGTCCATCTTCTCGGGGACCCGGCCGCTCAGGTACGCCTTCTCGTTGGGCTTGAAGCTGCCCGTCTTCGGCGTGAGCTTCGCGTCCGGGAGGACGGGCCCGGTCGGCTTGGCGCCGGGCGTGGCCGGCGGGGCGGAGGAGTCCGCCGGGTCCGGGACCGGGGTGGAGGCCGGCGGCTTGGCCTTGGCCTCGTCGGCCTTGCCGTCACCGCCGGAGCTGCAGGCGGTCAGGGTGAGGGCTGCGGCCAGCAGGAGCGCAGCCGCGGTGGAGCGTCGGTACATCGGTGGGGCTCCCGTGCGTGCCGGTTGGTTCGGGGGCGGCAGGCGTGCGGGGCCCGGCGTGGAACGGCCGGGCCCCGCACCCTCCGGTTACTTCGGGCCGAAGGTCAGGACGAGCTGGGGAGCTGCGTCCGCCGCCGTCGACTCCTTCGACCACAGCCACAGCGCGTCGGTGCCCGTGCTGGTCAGGGCCAGGCCGTGGCTGCCACCGAGCAGCGCCGAGACCGCGGCCGTGTCCAGCTGGGCGCTGTGCAGCGCCGAGCCGTCCGGGATGGCCGCGAAGGTGCCGAGCGGCGCGGTGCCGAGGGCCGGCTTGGTGGTGTAGGAGGTGGTCGCGCCGCTCCAGGTGCCGGTGACCGGGACCACGGAGACGGTGTCGGCCGTGCCGGCGCCCGACTGCGTCGTCGTCTTGACCTGGAGCGTCGCCGACTTCAGGACCTGCCCGGCCGGCGCGGCCGGCAGGTCGAAGCGCAGGTACGCCTCGTAGCCCGGGGTGCCGCGGACGGCGAGCGAGGTGGACGCGCCGTTGGCCGCGCTCGGGGCGCCCTGGTTGACGTAGGTGTCCTCGGTCGCGGTGACCTTGGAGACCGTGTCGGAGGGGGCCTTCGCCAGGTCGAAGTGGTTCTTGACCTGGGCGGCGGTGAGCACCTTGCCGTAGACGGCCGTCTCGTCGAGCTGGCCGGCGAAGAAGTTGCTCGTCGGGCGCGACGGCCAGCCGGAGAGGTTGTCGCCGCCGACGTGCCAGTAGCCCGCGTAGGCGGTCGAGTTGGTGACGTTCAGCGTGCCCTTCAGCTGGCCGTCGACGTACAGCGCCATGCCCGAGGGGCCCTGGCTGGCGACCACGTGGTGCCACTTGTTGTCGTTGTACGTCTCGAACAGGCCGGTGCTGATGGTGCGCACCGAGCCGTTGTACACGCCGAACACCAGGCGGCCGGTGTTGGTCATGTAGATGTGCTTGTCGTGCGAGCCGCTGTTGCGGGTGGTGTTGTTGCCGAAGCCGACGAGCTTGCCGCCGCGCGTGGTGTTCGTCTTGAACCACGTCTCGACGGTGTAGCTGCTGCCGACCGTCTGGCGGTGGTCGCTGTGGAGCTTCTGGCTGGTGCCGTTGAAGCCCATCGCCGTGCTCGATCCGGTGACCGCGCCGGGCGTCTGGCGCAGCGCCGGGGCGTTGACCTGGATGCCGCTGGTGTTGCCGCCGTCCGAGGAGTCGGCCACGTAGGGGCTGACGGTGTCGTCGTAGCGCCAGTACAGCTCGGCGCCGTCGGCGCGGACCTGGTTCGGGTACGCCTGGACGGAGGACGGGACGGTCACCGAGGCGGCGGCCGACAGGGCGCTGGTGTTGCCGGCGGCGTCGGTGGCGGTGACCCGGTAGGTGTAGGTCTGGCCGGCCTTGGCGGTGGTGTCGTTCCAGGAGGCCTGGGGCCGCTCGAACTCCAGGGAGTCGGCGGTCATGGTGTGGATCGGCGTGGCGGAGCCGTTGCGGTAGATGCGGTACGTCAGCTTGCTGTCGTCCGCGTCGTAGCTGGTGCGCCAGCGGACCTGGACCTCGCCCGGCTTGACGCTGCCGGCGCTGGCGACCGGGGTGGTCGGGGCGCCGACGTCGCCGGTGGAGGCGAAGCGGGTCAGGCTCTGCTGCTCGGCGCCGTTGACGGTGGTGAACTCACCGCCGACCCACATGAACTTCTTGCCGTCCTTCTCCGACACGGCCATGACGCGCGGGCCGATGCCCTCGCCGAGGCCGTCGTTGGTGTCGGGGAACCAGCCGAGCTTGCGGGGGCCGCGCACGAAGCCGTCCACGGGCGCGGGGGCGGCGCCGGTGTGGTCGGTCGGCTGGGCCAGCAGGTGGCGGCGGCGGCCGTCGGGGTACTCGAGCTCGGTGGAGCAGTCGTGGGCGTGCGAGGAGCTGTAGAGCACGCCCTCGTACGGCAGGACCGCCTGGGTGGCGCCGAGGCAGCGGTCGCGCCACTTCTCGCCGAAGTCGCTGAGGCGCAGGCCGATGCGGCCGTCGAAGACACCGCCGCCGGAGCCCTCGTTGCCGGTGTAGAAGCCGGTCTCGTCGGTGGCGATCGACTTGACGACCGAGTTCCACGGGATGTTGTTGTACGTCTTGGCGAGCTTGCCGGTGGCCGCGTCGACCACGGCGAGCGCGTGCGAGTCGGTGCCGTTGACCGTGAAGAAGTCGCCGCCCAGCAGGACGTTCTTGCCGTCCGGGGTGACGGCGACGGCGCGGCCGGGCTCGTCGGCGTTGGCGGTGAAGGGCTTCAGGGCGCCGGTGCCGGCGTCGACCGCGGCGAACCGCTCGCGGGTCTGGCCCTCGACCTCGTTGAAGTCGCCGGCCGCGTAGAGGGTGTCCTCGGTTGCGGCGAGCGCCCGCACGGTGGCGGGGAAGCCGGGGTGGAAGGCGGCCTTGGGGGTGCAGCTCTCGATGTCGATCGCCGCGAGGCTGGAGACCGGGGTGCCGTTGACGGCGCCGAAGTAGCCGCCCGCGTACAGGGTCTTCTTGTCCTTCGACACGGTGAGCGCGCGGACGGTCGCGGTGCCGTCGCCGACGGTGAAGGCGAGCTTGCAGGCGGTCGGCTTGCCCGTCGCGGCGTCCAGCGCGACGAAGTTGACGGCTTCCTGCTCGGCTCCGGAGGTGCCGGCCGGCGGGCGGACCGCCGAGAAGGTGCCGCCGGCGAAAACGGTGCCGTTCGCCTCGGCCATCGCCCAGACGATGCCGTTGGGCTGCCACGTCGGCAGGCTGTCGGCGGTGAACGCCACGGGCGCCGTGATGGCGGACGCCTGGGGCATGAGCACCAGGCCTATCCCGGTGCCGGCACCGGCCAGTGACAGGACGAGGGCAGCAGTCAGCCCTCTGGATCTACGCATGAGCCCCCCAGGGCGTATCGCCCGGTTTTGATGGCTGGAACTATACGAACAGCCGTATGTACGGGCGCAGACTAGGGCGCAAACGGAACCCCGTCACCCCCCTTGACCGATTGCATACCGGGTTGGGACCAACCTGGTGCGGCCGGGCGGGCGCATTGCGGACATACGGCAGGTATGTCCGGTCACCGCCGCAGCTGCCTGCGGCGATGTCCGTACACGGCAAATCGTAGGGGAAATATAAGGCTTCAGCGGTCGATACGGACCGTTGCACCGGCCAGCTGGTCCTCGACGAGGCGGATGTCCGCGTCGACCATGATCTGTGCCAGCTCCGCGACCAGCACCGACGGCTTCCAGCCAAGCAGTTCCTGGGCCTTGGACGAGTCGCCGATCAGCGCGTCGACCTCGCTCGGGCGCTCGTACTTGGCGTCGTAGCGCACGTGCTCGGTCCAGTCGAGGCCCGCGTGGGCGAAGGAGGACTCCACGAACTCGCGCACCGTGGCGGCCACTCCGGTCGCGACGACGTAGTCGGTCGGCTCGTCCTGCTGGAGCATCCGCCACATCGCGTCGACGTACTCCGGCGCGTAGCCCCAGTCGCGGACGGCGTCGAGGTTGCCGAGGTACAGGTGCTCCTGGAGGCCGGCCTTGATGCGGGCGACGGCGCGGGTGATCTTGCGGGTCACGAAGGTCTCGCCGCGGCGCGGGGACTCGTGGTTGAAGAGGATCCCGTTGACCGCGAACATGTCGTACGCCTCGCGGTAGTTCACCGTCGTCCAGTACGCGAACACCTTGGCGGCGCCGTACGGGCTGCGCGGGTGGAAGGGCGTGTCCTCGTTCTGCGGCGGCGGCGTGGAGCCGAACATCTCCGAGGACGAGGCCTGGTAGATGCGGGTGTCGATGCCGCTCGCGCGGATCGCCTCCAGCAGCCGCAGCGCGCCGAGGCCGGTCACGTCGCCCGTGTAGAGCGGGGCGTCGAAGGAGACCCGCACATGGGACTGGGCACCCAGGTTGTAGACCTCGTCGGGCCGTATCTCGCGCAGCAGGTTCACGAGCGCGACGCCGTCGGACAGGTCGGCGTGGTGCAGGACGAAGGACCGGTTCGCGGTGTGCGGGTCCTGGTAGATGTGGTCGATCCGCTCGGTGTTGAAGCTGGAGGACCGCCGCACCAGTCCGTGCACCGTGTAGCCCTTGGAGAGCAGGAGCTCGGAGAGGTAGGAGCCGTCCTGCCCGGTGACTCCGGTGATCAGCGCGGTCTTGCCCATGTGGGGTCCCCCTGGGGATCGTTGCGGTGTGTGGTTCTGGAGGCGCTCGCGCCTCGGCGCCGGCCCGCCCCGGCCGTGCGGCCGCGGCGGTTCCTGCCGGATGGTCGTGCGGTGGGTGCGGCCCGGTTCCGGCGGCTCGGCGGCCTGCCGTGGTCGGGCCGCGGGGGACGCGTCCCCCGCCGGGTCCCCGCCCGGCACAAGGGCCCGGCCCCGGGGCCGGATGCGTACCGTACACCGGTGCGGGCGGCCGCCGGCGGGCTGGCATCATCGGCGGTATGACAAGTTCGCTGCCGCTCCTGCCGCCGAACGCCCGCGTCTTCGTCGCGGGCCACCGCGGCCTCGTGGGCTCCGCCGTCGCACGCCGCCTGACCGCCGACGGCCACGAGGTGCTCACCCGCAGCCGCGCCGACCTCGACCTGCGCGACGCCGCCGCGACCGCCGCGTACCTGCGCGACACCCGCCCGGACGCCGTGGTGCTGGCCGCCGCCAAGGTCGGCGGCATCATGGCCAACAGCACGTACCCGGTGCAGTTCCTGGAGGACAACCTCAGGATCCAGCTGAGCGTCATCGGCGGCGCGCACGCCGCCGGCGTGGCCCGGCTGCTGTTCCTCGGCTCGTCCTGCATCTACCCCAAGCTGGCGCCGCAGCCCATCACCGAGGACGCGCTGCTGACCGGCCCGCTGGAGCCGACCAACGAGGCGTACGCGCTGGCGAAGATCGCCGGCATCGTGCAGGTGCAGTCGTACCGCCGGCAGTACGGGGCCTCGTACGTCTCCGCGATGCCCACCAACCTCTACGGCCCGGGCGACAACTTCGACCTGGAGACCTCTCACGTGCTGCCCGCGCTCATCCGCCGCTTCCACGAGGCGGCGGCCGAGGGCCGCGAGGAGGTCGTGCTCTGGGGCAGCGGCACGCCGCGCCGCGAGTTCCTCCACGTCGACGACCTGGCCGCGGCCTGCTCGGTGCTGCTGGAGCGCTACGACGGGGACGAGCCGGTGAACATCGGCTGCGGCGAGGACCTCACCATCCGGGCCCTCGCCGAGACCGTCGCCGACGTCACCGGCTTCCGCGGCCGCCTCGCCTGGGACACCTCCAAGCCGGACGGCACCCCGCGCAAGCTGCTGGACGTCACGCGCCTGACCTCGCTCGGCTGGAAGCCGGAGGTCGGGCTGCGCGACGGCATCGCCGCCACCTACCGGTGGTGGCTGGAGCAGGGCGGAGCGGGAGCGCGGGGCTGAGCGCACGCGGCAGGACCCCTCAGTACGCTCCGCGGCCGTCGACGACGGCGCGGAGCGTCCGGCCCATGACGTCGACGTCGCTGGTGAAGGACCAGTTGTCGACGTAGCTCAGGTCGAGCTGGATCGTTTCGTCCCAGGACAGGTCGGACCGGCCGCTGATCTGCCAGAGCCCGGTCATGCCCGGTCGCACGGTGAGGCGGCGCAGCTCGACCTCGTCGTACCGGGCCACCTCCTCGGGCAGCGGCGGGCGCGGGCCGACGAGCGACATGTGCCCGGCCAGGACGTTGAGCAGCTGGGGCAGTTCGTCCAGGGAGGTGCGGCGCAGCAGCCGGCCGACCCGGGTGACCCGGGGGTCGCGGCGGATCTTGAACATGAGGCCGTCGTTCTCGTTGGCCCCCGCCAGCCCGCCCTTCAGCCGGTCGGCGTCGACGACCATCGTCCGGAACTTCCACATGGTGAACGGGGCGCCGTCGCGGCCGATGCGCTGCTGGCGGTAGAACGCCGGACCGCGGGACCCGAGCCGGATCGCGAGGACGATCGCGAGGAACAGCGGCGAGAGCAGGACCAGTCCGACGCCCGCGCCGATGCGGTCCAGGGCGGCCTTGAGGGCGGTCTGGAGGCCGCTGCTGACGGGCGGGGCGACGCGCAGCACGGCGAGGCCGCCGGCGGAGAGGGTCTCCAGCCGCTTGACGGAGACCTCCACCAGGCCGGGGAAGACGGCGAGTTCGAGGCCCGCGTCGTGCAGCGCCCACGCGATGCGGCGCAGCCGCTCCCCCGCGATCCGCGCGCCGGGCGCGACGAGGACGAGGTCGGCGTGGTGGCTGCGGACGGCGCCGAGGACGGCCGCGGAGTCGGCGGTCGGGGCGTCCGGGGCGAGCGCGTCGAGCCGGGCGGCGACGGGGACGCCGCCCTCCAGCGGGCCGGTGCCGACGGGGACGACGCCGACGACGACGTAGGGGTGGTCGGTGCGGGCGGCGAGGTGTGCGGTGAGGGAGTCCGCGGCGGCCGGCTCCCCTATCACCAGGACGCGGCTGACGGCCTGCGCCTCGCGGCGGGCCGCGGAGAGGTGTCGGTAGGTCAGTTTGTGGCAGGCGACCGTGATGAGGAGGGCGGGCAGCAGGGCGCCGAGGGCGGCGAGGCGGGGCGTGCTCTCCCCGGTGACCACGCGCGCCACGGCCAGGACGCCGATCAGAATCAGCCAGTCGTGGACGACCGGCAGCACTCCGCGGGACTCGCCGAGCGCGCGGGCGGCGTACCGGCGGCGCACCGCCTGCACGCCGGTCCAGGCGAGGGCCGCTCCGAGGGCGCAGTACACGGGCCGGACCTGCTGCGCGGCTTCGAAGACGAGCCCCACCGGTACGGCCGCTCCGAGGAAGTCGGCGGTCAGGGCGGCGGGCAGGTACCAGCGCGCCTTGTCGCCGATCCGCCGCACGGGCGCAGCAAGGAGCTCGGCCGCCGCTCCGGCCACTCTTTGCGCAGGAAAATGGACATGCCTCATGGGCCCCCCTGGCACACCGGTCTATGACTGTGGCGCGTACCCGCGGCTTCCCCTGGCGGCGGGCAACTGGCGCACCGGGAAACAGTACGACAAACACTCTTACTACATATGCCGATTGCCCGAACGTGAGCTCTTGTTGCTCAAGTGTTAGCAACCGGTACCCCAAGTTCCATATTTTTGGGCTCCGGCTCGCCGCGCGCGAAGGCGAAGGGTTCGGATAGCGGATACGCCGCGTCGGTCAACGAACCCTTTCCGGCCAAGTTTTTGACGCGACCCTGACATTCGTGCGCCCGGGTGGCACTCTTCGATCCGTTCATCGCACCAGCCCTGTTCTGCCCGGCGGCCCACCCAGCCGTCCGGATCCCCCTTTGCAGAAGGAGTCTGCGTTGAGTCCCACCCCCCACAGGCGCGCCACCGCGGCCGGCGCACTCGTCGCCGCGGCCGCGATGCTCGCCGTCGGCGTCCAGGCCGGCAGTGCCACCGCCGACAGCGCGGCGTCCAAGGCGCCCGCCGCCGCCCAGGCCAACCCCGGCGCGGCACCCCTCAAGCTCAGCCCCTCCGAGCGTGCGACGCTCATCTCCGAGGCGACCTCCACGACCGCGCAGGCGGCCAAGGCGCTGGGCCTCGGCGGCGAGGAGAAGCTCATCGTCCGCGACGTCGTCAAGGACGCGGACGGCACCACGCACACCACGTACGAGCGCACGTACGCGGGCCTGCCCGTGCTCGGCGGCGACCTGACGGTCCATGCCAAGAACGGCGCGACCAAGAGCGTCACCAAGGCCACGAACCACGAGATCAAGGTGCCGACCACCGACGCCGCGGTCACCCCGGCCGCCGCCGAGGGCCAGGCCCTCTCCGCGGCCAACTCGGCGGGATCGAAGGACGCCAAGCCCGCCAAGAACGCCCGCAAGGTGATCTGGGCGGCCGAGGGCGCGCCCGTCCTCGCCTGGGAGACCGTCGTCGGCGGCCTCCAGCACGACGGCACCCCGAACGAGCTGCACGTGGTCACCGACGCCAAGACCGGCGCGAAGATCACCGAGTGGCAGGCCGTCGAGACCGGCACCGGCAACACCATGTACAGCGGCCAGGTCACCCTCGGGACGAGCCAGTCGGGCGGCAGCTACACCCTGACGGACGCGAACCGCGGCAACCACAAGACGTACAACCTCAACCGCGGCAGCTCCGGCACCGGCACCCTCTTCTCCGGCCCGGACGACACCTGGGGCAACGGCCTGCCCTCCAACCTGGAGACGGCCGGCGCGGACGCCCACTACGGCGCCGCGGTCACGTGGGACTACTACAAGAACGTGCACGGCCGCAACGGCCTGCGCAACGACGGCGTCGCCCCGTACACCCGCGTCCACTACGGCAACAACTACGTGAACGCCTTCTGGCAGGACTCCTGCTTCTGCATGACCTACGGCGACGGCGAGGGCAACGCCAAGCCGCTGACCTCCACCGACGTGGCCGCGCACGAGATGACGCACGGCCTCACCTCGGTCACCGGCAACATGACCTACAGCGGTGAGCCCGGCGGTCTGAACGAGGCGACCTCCGACATCATGGCCGCCGCCGTCGAGTTCTACGCCAACAACCCGCAGGACGTCGGCGACTACCTGGTCGGCGAGAAGATCGACATCCGCGGCAACGGCACCCCGCTGCGCTACATGGACAAGCCGAGCAAGGACGGCTCCTCCAAGGACTACTGGTCCTCGAGCCTCGGCGGCATCGACGTCCACTACTCCTCGGGTCCGGCCAACCACTGGTACTACCTGGCCTCCGAGGGCTCCGGCGCCAAGGTCGTCAACGGCGTGAGCTACGACTCGCCGACCTACGACAACCTCCCGGTCACGCCCATCGGCCGGGACGCCGCCTCGAAGATCTGGTTCCGCGCGCTGACGGTCGGCTACTTCAAGTCGAACACCAACTACGCGGCCGCCCGCACGGCGACCCTCCAGGCCGCCGCCGACCTGTACGGCCAGGGCTCGGCCACCTACAACAACACGGCCAACGCCTGGGCCGCCATCAACGTCGGCGCCCGCATCAGCGACGGCGTCACGGTCACGGCGATCCCGAACCAGAACACCGCCGTGGGCACCGCGGTCAGCCTCCAGGTCCAGGCGACCAGCACCACCCCCGGTGCGCTGACGTACTCCGCCACCGGCCTGCCGGCCGGCCTGTCGATCAACTCCTCCACGGGTCTGATCTCGGGCACGGCGACCACCGCGGGCACGTCGAGCGTGACGGTGACGGTGACCGACTCCGCCAACAAGTCGGGGACGGCCTCCTTCTCCTGGACCGTCGGCACGGGCGAGCAGAACGTCTTCGAGAACACCGCCGACTACCAGATCCGGGACAACGCCACGGTCGACTCCCCGATCACGGTGACCCGCTCCGGCAACGCGTCGAGCGCCCTGAAGGTGGACGTCAACATCGTCCACACCTACGTCGGTGACCTGCGGGTCGACCTGGTCGCCCCGGACGGCACCGTCTACAACCTGCGCAACCGCAGCGGCGGCAGCGCGGACAACATCGTCCAGTCCTTCACCGTGAACGCCTCCTCCGAGGCCGCGAACGGTGTCTGGAAGCTCCGCGTCGCGGACCTCGCCAGCCTGGACACCGGCTACATCAACAGCTGGAAGCTGACCTTCTGACCCCTCGCGGGCGGATGGGGAGCACCGGCTGACACGGCACACGGGCCGTCCGGGGGGGAACCCTCCCGGACGGCCCTGTTCCGTGCCGCGCGCCCGGCGGCCCGGGCGGCGCCGCTACGGGATCGCCGCGAAGACCGCGTCCGACGTGCCGGACCGCTCGGCGCGCCGGTCCTCCTGCGCGGCCTCGTGCCCGGCCTCGTGCCCGGCCTCGTGCCCGGCCTCGTGCCCGGCCTCGTGCTCGGCCGGCGGCGCCTCCTGCGGGGCGGCCTCCCCGCTGCCGAAGTCGCCGCCGTCGCCGGAGAACCCGCCGTCGCCGAAGCCGTCGTCGTCGTGGCCGTGGCGGTCGACCGGGGCGAAGAACACCGAGCGGACGTGCACGTCGTACACCCGGTCGCCCGGCTCCAGGATCCGCTCGGGCCGGCCGCTGCAGCCGCGGTCCGGGAAGAGGTACGCCCGGCCCTCCGTGCCGTTGCTGACGGCGGTGGCGGGCTTGTCGTTCGAGGTGCCGTTCAGCTCGTAGCAGGTGTCGAGGCCCGCGGGGCGGATGGAACGGCGCTCGTTTCCGCCGTTCCCGCCCCCGATCAGGTAGTCCAGTCTGCCGAGGTCGGTGTCGTGCTCGTCGGCGGCCGCGGTGCCCGCCGGGACGGCGAGGGCGAGGGCGGTGAGGAGGGCTGCGGCGGTACTGCGAAGGCGCATGGGGGCGGTGTCCGTTCTGTCGGTGCTGGACGCGCAGTCGGCGGTGCGTCCGGCGGCAGCGTAGGAGCGGCTCCGCACGCGGCGGCGGCGCGGCATGCGCAGGCGTTCGGAGGTTCACCCTCCCGTGGCGCCCGCCGCCGCCGTACGGACCGCCCCGGCGTGCGAAAGGGGGCGGGAGGGGTCTCCACCCCGCCCGCCCCCACCGCTCGGTGCGCCGCGCTAGCGCAGGATCACGCCGCCCTGCGGTCCGGCCTCCCCGGGCGCGTCGCCGTCCGCCGGGGCCGCGACCAGCCCCAGTTCGGCCGGCGAGGCCAGCAGCGGGTGGGAGGGCAGGATCCGCACCGTGTACCCGAAGGCCCCCGTGCGGTCCAGGGCGAGCGGGCCCTCGTACACCCAGCGGCCCTCCAGGTCCGGCCCGCCGGCGGGCTTGAGGGGGAAGGCCCGGCCGTCGCGGATGACGTCCTGCGGGTCCACCCGGCCCGCGACGGCCTGCACCTCGACGTCCTCGGGGGCCAGTGCGTCGAGCGCCACCCGCACCCGCAGCGTGAGCGTCGCCCCCAGCTCGGCGGTACCGCCGACGGGCGCCGCCGCCAGCGCCTCCACGTGCTCGACGGCGACCTGCGGCCAGGCCGCCCGGACGCGCCCCTTCCACCAGGCCAGGTCCCGCGCGGCGTCCTGGTTCATCGCCCGGTGGGCGCGGGCCGCCGGCGCGTAGAGCCGCTCCACGTACTCGCGCACCATGCGACCCGCGAGCACCTTGGGGCCGAGGGAGACGAGGGTGCGCCGGACCATCTCGATCCACCGCACCGGCAGCCCGCTGCGGTCGGCGCGGTCGTAGAACCGGGGCGCGACCCGCTGCTCGACCAGCTCGTAGAGGGCCTTCGCCTCCAGGTCGTCGCGCCGGTCCTCGTCCGTGCCGACGTCGGCGGTGGGGATGGCCCAGCCGAAGTCGGGCTCGAACCACTCGTCCCACCAGCCGTCGAGCACCGACAGGTTGAGGCAGCCGTTGAGTGCTGCCTTCATTCCGCTGGTGCCGCAGGCCTCCAGCGGGCGCAGCGGGTTGTTCAGCCACACGTCGCAGCCCGGGTACAGCTTCTGGGCCATGCCCATGCCGTAGTCGGGCAGGAAGACGATGCGGTGCCGCACGCGCGGGTCGTCGGAGAAGCGCACCAGCTCCTGCACGAGCCGCTTGCCGCCGTCGTCGGCCGGGTGTGCCTTCCCGGCGACGACGATCTGCACCGGCCGCTCGGGGTCCAGCAGCAGCCGGCGCAGCCGCTCGGGGTCGCGCAGCATCAGCGTGAGCCGCTTGTACGAGGGCACGCGCCGGGCGAAGCCGATGGTGAGGACGTCCGGGTCGAGGACGGAGTCCACCCAGCCGAGCTCGGCGTCGGCGGCGCCGCGCTGGCGCCAGGAGGCCCGCAGCCGCTCGCGCACCTCCAGCACCAGCTGCTCGCGCAGGCTCCGGCGCAGCTCCCAGACGTCCTGGTCGGGGATGTCGGCGACGGCGTCCCAGCGCTGGGAGCCGCCGACGGACAGGGCGTCCTCGGTGCGGCCGGGGCCGATCTGCCGGGCTCCGAGCCGGACGACCTCGGGCGCCACCCACGTGGGGGCGTGCACGCCGTTGGTCACGGAGGTGATGGGCACGTCGGCGGGGTCGAATCCCGGCCACAGTCCGGCGAACATGCCGCGGCTGACGGCCCCGTGGAGGGTGGAGACGCCGTTGGCGCGCTGGGCCAGGCGCAGGCCCATCACCGCCATGTTGAAGACGCCGGGGTCGCCGCCGGGGTAGGTCTCGGCGCCGAGCTCCAGGATCCGGTCGAGGGGCACGCCGTCGAGCTCGCCGCCGGGGCCGAAGTGGCGGGCGACCAGTGCCCGGTCGAAGCGGTCGATGCCGGCGGGGACGGGGGTGTGGGTGGTGAAGACGGTGCCCGCGCGGACCGCCTCCAGGGCGGCGTCGAAGCCGAGGTCCTGCGCACCGTCGAGTTCCCTTATGCGCTCAAGGCCCAGGAACCCGGCGTGGCCCTCGTTGGTGTGGAAGACCTCGGGCTCGGGGTGGCCGGTGAGGGCGCAGTAGGTGCGGACGGCGCGGACGCCGCCGATGCCGAGCAGCATCTCCTGGAGCAGCCGGTGGTCGCTGCCGCCGCCGTAGAGCCGGTCGGTCACCTCGCGGGCGCCGGCGTCGTTGTCCTCGACGTCCGAGTCGAGGAGCAGCAGCGGGACGCGTCCGACGCGCGCCTGCCAGACGTGGGCGTGAAGGGCGCGGCCGCCCGGCAGGGAGAGGGTGACCCGGGCGGGAAGGCCCTCGGCGTCCCGCAGCAGGGAAAGGGGCAGCTCGTTGGGGTCGAGGACCGGGTAGTGCTCCTGCTGCCAGCCGTCGCGGGAGAGGGACTGGCGGAAGTAGCCGTGCCGGTAGAGGAGTCCGACGCCGATGAGGGGGGCGCCGAGGTCGCTGGCGGCCTTCAGGTGGTCGCCGGCGAGGATCCCGAGGCCGCCGGAGTACTGGGGCAGGGCGGCGGTGATCCCGAACTCGGGTGAGAAGTAGGCGATGGCGGCGGGCAGGTCGGCGACGTCTTCGTGGGTCTGGTACCAGCGGGCGCCGTTCACGTAGTCGTCGAGGTCGGCGGCGGCCACGGCGAGCCGCCGGAGGAACCGGCGGTCGGACGCGAGGGCGTCGAGGCGGGCGGCGGAGACGGAGCCGAGCAGGCGGACGGGGTCGCCGCCCGCCGCCTGCCAGCCCTCGGGGTCGACGGATTGGAAGAGTTCGCGGGTCTCCGTGTGCCACGACCAGCGCAGGTTGCGCGCGAGGTCGGCGAGCGGCAGCAGCGGCGGGGGGAGGACGGGGCGTACGGTGAATCGACGGATAGCCTTCACGCGTTCCACCTTCGCAGGCGAGTGCGGACCGGAGCGGCCGCACCACGCTGTGCGCCCGCGCAACAACCCCCGGAAGGCTAGCCCCGCCGGGCCCCGGTGGCCACGGCGCCGCCTCGGCCCTCCACCGCCCCGCAAGCGCTCCCCGGACCGGTCCCGCCCCGCCGGACGGGCGCCGCGAGCGCCGGTGCGCGCCGTACGGGCGTGACCGGATCGGGTGGGTGGGCGGCGGCCGTGGCGGAATCCCCCGACCGGGCGATCATGCCGGGCCCCTCCGTGTGCTCCTGCGGCCCCGCCGCGGGTCGGCCGCAGGTCCCTCCGTGCGCCCGCGGGCCGCGTACGCCGCCCTCCGGCCGGTCCGGGCGGGTCCGGGCGCCCCCGAGCCGGCTACTCGAGGCCGCCCGGACGGCGAAATCCGTTGCAGACAGGGCCAGTTGGCGGCGCACGAGGGGCGCAGGAGCGGCATCCGTGCATCCGATTCCGGCAGTAGGGGGCCGACACCCGTTCACAACGGCCGGAAATCGACGCCGTCGAGGAGGTTTCCGGCCGTCGCACACCCTTGCGGAATGGGCGGGTTCGGAGGGTTCGTACCAACCCGGGAGACCACGCGAGTGGCGGTTGTGGCGGGCGTGCCGGGGGATGCGACCGGCCGCCCCAAACGACTTGACGGAGCATCACCCGTCGATCCGGAGCATGTGAGTCCGGTGTTACGCGCTACGCACGAGTAGTTGACCGGCGGTGCGGATTGGGCGCGGCGAGACTGGGAAGGGCTCCCCGCGTACCTGCACGGCACCCCCGCCCAGCCCTTCCCCGCCACCCGAGTGAACGCGGACAGGAGCGGCCATGCCCGCAGCGCAGCCGTCGTCCGAACGGCTAGAAACAGAGCGAACAGAGCGTGCACTACCGGTCGGCGTTCCGATCGGCCTGTTGTCACCGAGCCCTGCGAACTGCCCCCAGGTGATCCCATCATGATCGGTCGCATTCCCGTTCTGGACGTCCGCCCCGCCGTCGGCTGCGGCGCCAGACCCGCCAAGGCGGTGGTGGACGAGGTCTTCGAGGTGTCCGCCACCGTGTTCCGCGAGGGCCACGACGCCGTCGCCGCCCACGTCGTGCTCCGCGATCCCAGCGGGCGGCTGCGCCCGCCGGTGCCGATGCGCGAACTCGCCCCCGGCACCGACCGCTGGGGAGCCCGGGTCTCCGCCGACACCGAGGGGCGGTGGACCTACACCGTCGAGGCCTGGAGCGACCCGCTCGCCACCTGGCGGGCCGCCGCCGCGATCAAGGTGCCGGCGGGGATCGACCCCGGCCTGACCCTGCTGGAGGGCGCCGAGCTGTACGAGCGCGCCGCCTCCCGGATCACCAAGCGCGACGGCCGCGCCGACGTGCTCGCCGCGGCGGCCGCCATGCGCGACGAGGACCGGCCGGTGGCCGAGCGGTACGCCGCCGCCTTCGACCCGCTGGCGCAGGCCGCGCTGGCCAGGCGCCCCTACCGGGAGCTCGTCAGCTCCGCGAAGGCCCTGCCGCTGCTCGTGGAGCGCAGGCGGGCCCTCTTCGGCTCCTGGTACGAGATGTTCCCGCGGTCCGAGGGGGCCGTCGCCGAGCCGGGGGAGGCGCCGGTGAGCGGCACCTTCCGGACCGCCGCCGAACGGCTGCCCGCCATCGCCGCCATGGGCTTCGACGTCGTCTACCTGCCGCCGATCCACCCCATCGGCACCACCTTCCGCAAGGGGCCGGACAACACGCTTTCGGCCACCCGCCACGACCCGGGCGTACCGTGGGCGATCGGCTCCCCCGAGGGCGGCCACGACGCGGTCCACCCCGACCTGGGCACCCTGGAGGACTTCGACGCGTTCGTCGCCCGGGCCGGCGAGCTCGGGCTGGAGATCGCGCTGGACTTCGCCCTCCAGTGCTCCCCCGACCACCCGTGGGTGGAGAAGCACCCCGAGTGGTTCCGGCACCGGCCCGACGGGACGATCGCGTACGCGGAGAACCCGCCGAAGAAGTACCAGGACATCTACCCGGTCCACTTCGACGCCGACATGGCCGGCATCGTCGAGGAGACGGTCCGCGTCCTGCGGCACTGGATGGACCACGGCGTCCGCATCTTCCGCGTCGACAACCCGCACACCAAGCCGGTGGTCTTCTGGCAGAAGGTGATCGCGGCCGTGAACCGGACCGACCCGGACGTGATCTTCCTGGCGGAGGCCTTCACCCGGCCGGCGATGGTGCACACCCTCGCCGCCGTCGGCTTCCAGCAGTCGTACACGTACTTCACCTGGCGCAACACCAAGGCGGAGCTCACCGAGTACGTCACCGAGCTGGCCGGCCCGCACTGGGCGTCCGTGCTGCGCCCGAACTTCTTCGTGAACACCCCGGACATCCTGCACGCCTACCTCCAGCAGGGCGGGCGACCCGCCTTCGAGGTGCGGGCCGTCCTGGCCGCCACGCTCTCGCCGACCTGGGGCGTCTACGCCGGCTACGAACTGTGCGAGAACACGCCGCTGCACGAAGGCAGCGAGGAGTACCTGCACTCGGAGAAGTACGAGCTGCGGCCGCGGGACTGGGCGGCCGCCGAGCGCGAGGGCCGCACCATCACCCCTCTGATCACCGCCCTCAACCGGATCCGCCGGGAGAACCCCGCCCTGCAGCAGCTGCGCGACATCCACTTCCATCCGACCGACAACGAACAGGTGATCGCCTATTCGAAGCACGCGGGGGCCAATTCCGTACTGGTGGTCGTCAACCTCGATCCGCACCACACCCAGGAGGCGACGGTCTCGTTGGACATGCAGGTACTCGGCCTCGACTGGCACGGGTCCCTCGCCGTGCGCGACGAGCTCACCGGCGAGACCTATCACTGGGGCAGGGCGAACTACGTGCGCCTGGAACCGGGCCGCGCGCCCGCGCACGTGCTGACCGCTCTGCGACCGTCCCCGCCCACCGGAGGGTCACCCACCACATGATCATCAACGATCCCGTCCACGACACGTTCGAGGACACCCCCGCAAAGGACCGCGACCCCGACTGGTTCAAGCGGGCCGTCTTCTACGAGGTCCTCGTCCGCTCCTTCCACGACAGCAACGGCGACGGGGTCGGGGACCTGAAGGGGCTCACCGCGAAGCTGGACTACCTCCAGTGGCTCGGCGTCGACTGCCTGTGGCTGCCGCCCTTCTTCGCCTCCCCCCTGCGCGACGGCGGCTACGACGTCTCCGACTACACCTCCGTCCTCCCCGAGTTCGGCGACCTCGCCGACTTCGTGGAGTTCGTGGACGCCGCCCACCAGCGCGGCATGCGGGTGATCATCGACTTCGTCATGAACCACACCAGCGACCAGCACGAGTGGTTCCAGCAGTCCCGCAAGGACCCGGACGGGCCCTACGGCGACTACTACATGTGGGCGGACAACGACAAGCAGTACCAGGACGCGCGGATCATCTTCATCGACACCGAGACCTCGAACTGGACGTACGACCCGGTCCGCAAGCAGTACTACTGGCACCGCTTCTTCTCCCACCAGCCGGACCTCAACTACGAGAACCCGGCCGTCCAGGAGGAGATCATCTCCGCCCTCCGCTTCTGGCTGGACCTCGGCATCGACGGCTTCCGCCTCGACGCCGTGCCCTACCTGTTCGCGGAGGAGGGCACCAACTGCGAGAACCTCCCCCGCACCCACAGCTTCCTCAAGCGGGTCCGCGCGGAGATCGACGCCCACTACCCGGACACCGTCCTGCTCGCCGAGGCCAACCAGTGGCCCGAGGACGTCGTCGACTACTTCGGCGACTTCTCCACCGGCGGCGACGAATGCCACATGGCCTTCCACTTCCCCGTCATGCCGCGCATCTTCATGGCGGTGCGGCGGGAGTCCCGCTACCCCGTCTCGGAGATCCTGGCCAAGACCCCGGCGATCCCGGAGCGCTGCCAGTGGGGCATCTTCCTGCGCAACCACGACGAGCTCACCCTCGAAATGGTCACGGACGAAGAGCGCGACTACATGTACGCCGAGTACGCCAAGGACCCGCGGATGCGGGCCAACATCGGCATCCGGCGCCGCCTCGCCCCCCTCCTCGACAACGACCGCAACCAGATGGAGCTGTTCACCGCCCTGCTGCTGTCCCTGCCCGGCTCCCCGGTGCTGTACTACGGCGACGAGATCGGCATGGGCGACAACATCTGGCTGGGCGACCGCGACGGCGTCCGCACCCCCATGCAGTGGACCCCCGACCGCAACGCCGGCTTCTCCTCCTGCGACCCGGGACGGCTGAACCTGCCGGTCATCATGGACCCGGTCCACGGCTACCAGGTCACCAACGTCGAGGCGGCGATGGCCTCCCCCTCCTCGCTGCTGCACTGGACCCGCCGGATGATCGAGATCCGCAAGGCCAATCCCGCCTTCGGACTCGGCTCGTACACCGAGCTGCCCTCGTCCAACCCCGCGGTCCTCGCGTTCCTCCGCGAGTACGGGGACGACCTGGTGCTCTGCGTGCACAACTTCTCCCGCTTCGCCCAGCCCACCGAGCTGGACCTGCAGTCGTTCGACAAGCGGGTCCCGGTCGAGCTCATCGGCGACGTGCGCTTCCCGCCGATCGGCGAGTGGCCGTACCTCCTCACCCTCGCCGGGCACGGCTTCTACTGGTTCCGCCTGCGCAAGGAGTAGCCGCGCGCGCCGCCGCCGCGGCGCGCGCACCGCAGGGGCGGGAACCGAACGGGTCAGCGGCCCGCCCCCCGTAGGGACCATCTCGGCCCGACACTCTCCCACCACCGGACAGCAACGCTCGCCATCCGGGACACTCTGCGCATTCTGTGACGGCCCGGGGAAAGGACGACGCCATGTCGGAGGCAGCATCCGCCCGGAGCCGCCACAGCAGTCCGGCCGCCGTCCCGCTCGGGCCGCTCGAACCCATGCTGCGCGCCTGGCTGCCCCGGCAGCGCTGGTTCGCCGGCAAGGGACGGGCGATCACCCGGCTGCGGCTGGTCTCCGCCGTCGAGCTGCTGCCGCCCGGCAGCACGCCCGGCCTGCTGCACCTGCTCGTCGGCGTCGACTGCGCCGACGGCACCGCCGACTGCTACCAGCTCCTGCTCGGCGTGCGGCCCGCACCGCTGCCGCCCGGCCTCGCCCCCGCCCTCATCGGCCGCGCCGAGCACGGCCCGTACGCCGGCCACGCCGTGTACGAGGGGCTCGGCGACCCGCGGCTCGCCGCACTCCTGCTGGAACGGTTGCGCGCCCCCGGCAGCCACGGGCCGCTGCGCTTCGACCGGGACCCGGACGCCCCCATCCCCGCCGACCCGGCCCCGCGCCCGCTGTCCGGCGAACAGACCAACTCCTCGCTCATCTACGGGGACTCGCACATCCTGAAGGTGTTCCGGCGGGTCTGGCCCGGCACCAACCCCGACCTCGAACTGCCCAGGGCCCTCGCCTCCGCCGGCTGCACCCGGGTCCCCGCCCCCGTGGCCTGGTACGAGGCCGAACTGCCCGCAGGTCCGTCCGGCGGCCCCGGCGGCGGCCGCCGCACGGCCGAGCCGCTGACGCTGGGCGTCCTCCAGCCGTACCTGCGCGGCTCCGAGGACGGCTGGCAGCTCGCGCTGCGCCGGCTCGCCGCGGGCGCAGACTTCACCGCCGAGGCCCACGCCCTGGGCCGGGCCACCGCCGAGGTCCACAGCGCGCTCGCCTCGGCCCTGCCCACCGTCGCCCTCGGCCCCGCGCAGGCCGCCCGGCTCGCCGCCGGCATGACGGCCCGGCTCGCCGCGACCGTCCGCGAAGTGCCCGCCCTCCAGCCCTTCGAGGCCGGGCTGCGCGGCGCGTTCGACGCACTGGCCGCCTCCCGCGGCACCGGCGTGCCCGCCCAGCGCATCCACGGCGACCTCCACCTCGGCCAGACCCTGCGCACCGCCGACGGCAGTTGGGCCCTCATCGACTTCGAGGGCGAGCCCGCCCGCCCGCTCGCCGACCGCCGCCGCCCCGAACCCGCCGTGCGCGACATCGCCGGTATGCTGCGCTCGTTCGACTACGCGGCCCGCTCCCACCGCCCCTTCGCCCCCGCCTGGGCGGACGCCTGCCGGGCCGCGTTCTGCGAGGGCTACGCCCGCACCACCGGCCGCGACCCGCGCGAGGACCCCGTCCTGCTGCGCGCGTACGAGACGGACAAGGCGGTGTACGAGGCCCGCTACGAGTCCCGGCACCGCCCCGACTGGCTGCACGTCCCCATGGCCGCGATCCGCCGGCTCGCCG
This sequence comes from Streptomyces toxytricini, assembly GCF_014649915.1. Lineage (GTDB taxonomy): Bacteria > Actinomycetota > Actinomycetes > Streptomycetales > Streptomycetaceae > Streptomyces > Streptomyces toxytricini. Next base: position 130,101 of record NZ_BMTY01000007.1, read on the forward strand.
AGCGGGAGCGCCCCGCCCGCCGCATGCCGCATCCTTCCCCGCCCCCGCCCGGCTCCGCCGCCCCCCACCCCCACCCGAAGCCCCCGAGGAGGCCGCTCGCGTGAGCGCCGCACGACAGCCGTCACCGACCGTCCGCGAGGAAGCCGCAGCACCGCCCGCAGCAGCGGCGGCCCCCGCCCCGCCCGAACCCGCCCGCGCGGCGCGCCCGTCCCGCACCCCCCGGGCCCGCCGCGCCGCCCCCGCACACGGCGTTCTGCAGGCACCCGCGCTCGACGCCGGGGAGCGGGACCGGCTGCTCCAGGGCCGCCACCACGACCCGCACGCGCTGCTCGGCGCCCACGCCCAGCGGGGCGGGGTCGTGTTCCGGGTGCTGCGGCCGTACGCCAAGTCCGTCACCATCGTGGCGAAGGGCCTGCGGGCCGAGCTCCACGACGACGGCGACGGCCTCTTCTCCGGGCTCCTCCCGCTCGGCGAAGTCCCCGACTACCGGCTGCTGGTCGCGTACGACGGCGCCGAGACCGAGGTCCACGACCCCTACCGGTTCCTCCCCGCGCTCGGCGAGTTCGACCTGCACCTGATCGGCGAGGGCCGGCACGAGGAGCTGTGGACGGCGCTCGGCGCCCGCCCCATGGAGCACCAGGGCGTCGCGGGCACCCGCTTCACCGTGTGGGCGCCCAACGCGCAGGGGGTCCGCGTCACCGGCGACTTCTCCTTCTGGGACCCGGTCGCCCAGCCGATGCGCTCCCTCGGGTCGTCCGGGGTGTGGGAGCTGTTCCTGCCCGGCGTCGGCGAGGGCGCCCTGTACAAGTACGACATCGCCCGGCCCGACGGCGGCCACACGCTGCGCGCCGACCCGATGGCGCAGCACGCGGAGGTCCCGCCGGCCACCGCCTCGGTCGTCACCGCCTCCCGCCACGTCTGGGGCGACGCGGAGTGGATGGCCTCGCGCGGGCGGCGCCCGGTGCACCGGGCCCCGTTCTCGGTGTACGAGGTGCACCTGCCGTCGTGGCGGCCGGGGCTGTCGTACCGGGAGCTGGCCGAGCAGCTCCCGCCGTACGTGAAGGAGCTGGGCTTCACGCACGTGGAGCTGATGCCGGTCGCCGAGCACCCCTTCGGCGGCTCGTGGGGCTACCAGGTGACCGGCTACTACGCGCCGACCTCGCGGATGGGCGGCCCGGACGACTTCCGGGCGCTGGTGGACGCGCTGCACCGGGCGGGGATCGGGGTGATCCTCGACTGGGTGCCGGCGCACTTCCCGCGCGACGAGTGGGCGCTCGCCGCGTTCGACGGGCGGCCGCTGTACGAGCACCAGGACCCGCGGCGGGCGGAGCACCCGGACTGGGGGACCCTGGAGTTCGACTACGGGCGCAAGGAGGTCCGCAACTTCCTCGTCGCCAACGCGGTGTACTGGTGCCAGGAGTTCCACGTCGACGGGCTGCGGGTCGACGCGGTCGCGTCGATGCTGTACCTGGACTACTCGCGCGGCGAGGGCGAGTGGGCCCCGAACGAGCACGGCGGGCGGGAGAACTGGGACGCCGTCGCGATGCTCCAGGAGATGAACGCGACGGTGTACCGGCGCTGCCCGGGGGTCGTGACGATCGCGGAGGAGTCCACCGCCTGGGACGGGGTGACCCGGCCCACCGACTCCGGCGGCCTCGGCTTCGGCCTGAAGTGGAACATGGGCTGGATGCACGACACGCTGCGGTACGTCTCGAAGGAGCCGGTGCACCGCAAGTACCACCACCACGACATGACCTTCGGGATGGTGTACGCGTACAGCGAGAACTACGTGCTGCCCATCTCGCACGACGAGGTGGTGCACGGCAAGCAGGCGCTGGTGTCGAAGATGCCCGGCGACTGGTGGCAGCAGCGGGCCGGGCACCGGGCCTACCTCGGCTACATGTGGGCGCACCCGGGCAAGCAGCTGCTGTTCATGGGGCAGGAGTTCGCCCAGGGCGCCGAGTGGTCGGAGGCGCACGGCCCGGACTGGTGGCTGCTGGACCCGGCGTACTCGGCGGCCGGGGACCACCAGGGCGTGCGGGCGCTGGTGCGCGACCTGAACCGGGAGTACGCCGCGGCGCCCGCGCTGTGGGAGCGGGACAGCGTCCCGGAGGGCTTCGCGTGGGTGGAGGCGGACGCCGCGGACGACAACGTCTTCGCGTTCCTGCGGTACGCGCACGACGGCTCGCCGCTGCTGTGCGTGTCGAACTTCTCGCCGGTGGTGCGGCACGGCTACCGGCTCGGCGTCCCCGAGGAGGTGCCGGCCTGGCGGGAGGTCCTCAACACGGACCTGCCGGAGTACGGGGGCAGCGGCCTGCGCCACGCGGAGCCGCTGCTGCCCGAGCGGGTGCCGGCGCAGGGCCGCCCGGCGAGCCTGCTCCTGACCCTCCCGCCCCTCGCGACGGTCTGGTTCCGTCCTTAGGCCGTCGCCGCCGCCTGCTCCAGGACGCCGCCGAGCTCCTGGAGCAGGCGGCGCTTGGCGCGGGCGCCGACGATCTGCAGGACGGGCTCTCCGGCGCGGAAGACCAGCATGGTCGGCGCGGACAGCACCCCGTACCGGACGACGGTGGAGGGGTTGCGGTCCGTGTCGATCTGCACGACCTTCAGCCTGTGGCCCTCTTCGGCGGCGAGGGCGGACAGCACGGGCGCGAGTTGGCGGCACGGGCCGCACCAGTCGGCCGTGAACTCCACCAGGACGGGGCGTTCGCGCTCGGCCACCACCTCCGTCTCGAAGTTCGCGTCCGTCACCTGCGCCACACCTGCGGCTCGTGTCACCGCGGTCTCCTTCCTCTTCGTCGTCGTCCTCGTCCGCACCGGGTCAGGGCGTGCTCTCGCAGCGCGGTACGGCCTCCGGGCCCGCGGCGCGCTCGGCGTCGGCGAGCTGCCGGGCCACCTGGTCGCGTACGTCGGCCAGCCGTCCGATGAGGCCGTCGAGCTCGGCGAGCTTGCGCCGGTAGACGGCCAGGGAGGCCGGGCAGGCGTCGCCGGCCGGGTGGCCGGCGCGCAGGCACTCGACGAACGGGCGGGTCTCCTCCAGTTCGAAGCCGAAGTCCTGGAGGGTGCGGATCTGGCGCAGCAGCCGCAGGTCGTCCTCGTCGTACGTGCGGTAGCCGTTGGGAGCCCTCGTGGAGGAGAGGAGTCCGCGCGACTCGTAGTACCGCAGGGTCCGTGTGCTGGTGCCGGCCAGTTCCGCCAGTTCGCCGATGCGCATGGCCCGACGCTATTCCCTGACGCGGGCGTCAAGGCAAGGAGCGCGCGGAGGGCGGTGCGGGGGCCCTCGCCACCCCCGTCGGCGAGGGCCCCGTAGGGATCACGCACGGGAGGGGCGTGCGGTTCGCGGCGGGGTGCGGGGGATCCGTGAAGATCAGGAGGAGGACGCTCCGGTCGGCTGGCCGGAACCTTACGCTGGAGTTCGACCGCAAAGGCGCGTCCGATTACCGGACAGTCGCCTGAAATCCGGACCAAACACCCGAACTTCATAGGACTTTCCTACGAGTTGTTGGCTTGTTTGAACAGTCTGTAGTCGCCAGGGCCCGGCCGCTCCTACCGTGTGCCCTGTGCAATCCAGCCCACCCTTCAATGCCCCCGCCGCGCGGCGCCTGCGCGCGGCCCTGGGCATGGCGCCCGGCCACGTCTCCTACGGCCTGCGCGCCCAGTACGGATTGATCGTCGAGCCGGAGACGGTGATGGCCTGGGAGCGCGGCGAGCTCACCCCGACGGCCGCCGAGCTCACGGCCCTGGCCGGCGTGCTGTGGTGCTCGCCCGGCGAGCTGCTGGCCGAGCCGGTGACCCTGCGGGAGCACCGGATGGCCCGCGGCATGTCCCCGGACGAGCTGGCCCGGCGGATCGGGCTCGACACGGGCTCGTACCAGAAGATGGAGGACGCCGGCCGCTGGAAGGGCAACGAGCGGCAGTCGGTGGCCCTGGCCCAGGTCCTCGGTCTGACGCTGGCCCAGTTCATCACCGCGACCGGCAAGCAGGAGGAGCTGGCGGAGATCCTGCGCAGCGCGGTCACCACGCGCTGGCAGGCCTACGCCAAGCCGCTGGCCAAGCTGCTGCCGGTGCCGCGGGAGCACCTGGAGCCCGTACTGGAGCGGCTGCACGCCGACTACCAGTCCGCCATGGTGGCCACCCTCGGGTGGGGCGGCGCCGGCGGGGCGGGCGACGGCGGGCGGGAGTTCCTCGCCGGCATCGTGGAGCGCTTCTGGGCGTACGCGTCCGGTACGCGGTGAACCGCCGGCCCGGCGGGAGCGGGGGCCGGCCGACGGCCCGCGTCAGAAGACGGACTCGGCCTCGAACATGCGGTGCTCGGGGACGGTCTTCAGCTCCATGACGGCCGAGGCGAGCGGGGCCATCACGATCTCCGTGCCGCGCAGGGCGGTCATGTTGCCGAAGTCGCCGCGGTGGACGGCCTCCACGGCGTGCCAGCCGAATCGGGTGGCCAGCACGCGGTCGTACGCGGTGGGGACGCCGCCGCGCTGGACGTGGCCGAGGATGACCGGGCGGGCCTCCTTGCCCAGGCGGTGCTCCAGCTCGACGGCGAGCCGGTTGCCGATGCCGGCGAAGCGCTCGTGGCCGTACTGGTCGATCTCGCCGCGCTCGTACGGCATGGAGCCGGGGGCCGGGTGGGCGCCCTCGGCGACGCAGACGACGGCGAACTTCTTGCCCCGGGAGAAGCGCTCCTCCACCATCTTCACCAGGTCGTCGACCTGGAAGGGGCGCTCGGGCAGGCAGATGCCGTGCGCGCCGCCGGCCATGCCCGACTCCAGGGCGATCCAGCCGGCGTGCCGGCCCATGACCTCGACGACCATCACGCGCTGGTGGGACTCGGCGGTGGTCTTGAGACGGTCTATGGCCTCGGTGGCGACGGTGACGGCGGTGTCGAAGCCGAAGGTGCGGTCCGTGGCGGAGATGTCGTTGTCGATGGTCTTCGGGACGCCGACGACCGGCATCCCGGCGTCGGCCAGCATCCGGGAGGCGGTCAGGGTGCCCTCGCCGCCGATCGGGATCAGCGCGTCGAGGCCGTACCGGCGGGCCAGCTCGTTGGCGTTCTCGGCGGCCTCGTGCAGGCGGGCGCGCTCCATGCGGGCCGAGCCGAGGATGGTGCCGCCGCGGGCGAGGATGCCGCTGACGGCATTGATGTCGAGGGGGCGGTAGTGGCCGTCCAGCAGGCCCTTGAAGCCGTCCTCGAAGCCGATGACCTCGTCCCCGTGCCCCACCAGGGCACGGTGGACGACCGACCGGATGACGGCGTTCAGGCCGGGGCAGTCGCCTCCCGCTGTGAGGACTCCGATGCGCATCGCCTTGTCTCTCCTGCTCCTGGTCGTCTGCTCCTGGTCGTCCCCGGCCGTGCGTCGCGTACGGGCGGACGGCCGTGCCCCTGGAGGGCGTCATCGTGCGGCTTGTCCGATTGTTCCACGCGGGCAGGGCCGGGCGCGTGCTGCGCGGCCGCGGCCCGCGGGGCCTGCGGGCGCCGCCCCGACACCCCTTCCCAGGCAGCGCCCTATCCATCCGCAGGGGTATTGTCAAGAGGGCAAGCCCACCCTATCGGGGGAATTCGACGCGTATATCCGCAGGCGGCTGCCACAGCCCTGCCGCGGCGCATGAAGGACGGAGAGCACGCGTGACGCGCAGCGTGTACGTGACCGGTATCGACCGGGGCGACGGCCGCCAGGTCGTCGAGCTGGGGATCATGGAACTGCTGACGCGGCAGACGGCGCGGGTCGGCGTCTACCGGCCGCTCCTGCACGACGCGCCGGACCGGCTCTTCGAACTGCTCCGGTCCCGCTACCGGATCGACCAGGACGCCTCGACCGCGTACGGCATGGAGTACCGCGAGGCCTCCGCCGTCCTGGCCGAGAAGGGCACCGACGAGCTGGTCTCCCGGCTCGTCGACCGCTTCCACCGGGCGGCCCGGGACTACGAGGTGATGCTCGTCCTCGGCACCGACTACGCCGAGACCAACCTCCCCGACGAACTGGCCCTCAACGCCCGCCTCGCCAACGAGCTCGGCGCGGTCGTCGTGCCCGTCGTCGGCGGCACCCGCCGCGCCGCCGACGAGGTGCGCGCCGAGGCCCGCAACGCCCACCGGGCGTACGAGAGCCTCGGCTGCGAGGTCGTTGCGATGGTGGTCAACCGGGTGGCCGCGGAGGACCGGGACGCCATCGCCGAGCGGCTGGCCGCCCGCCTGCCCGTGCCCTGCTACGTCCTGCCCGACGACAAGTCGCTGGCCGCGCCGACGGTCGCCCAGATCACCCGGGCGCTCGGCGGCGAGGTGCTCCTCGGCGACGACGCCGGGCTGGCCCGCGACGCGCTCGACTTCGTCTTCGGCGGGGCGATGCTGCCGAACTTCCTCGGCGCCCTGACGCCCGGCTGCCTCGTCGTCACGCCCGGCGACCGCTCCGACCTGGTCGTCGGCGCGCTCGCCGCGCACGCATCCGGCACCCCGCCGATCGCCGGCGTCCTGCTCACCCTGAACGAGCGGCCCGGCCCGGACGTCCTCGCCCTCGCCTCGAAGCTCGCGCCGGGCACGCCGGTGGTGTCGGTGGCCGGCAACAGCTTCCCGACCGCCGCCGAGCTGTTCGCGCTGCAGAGCCGGCTGAACTCCGCGACCCCGCGCAAGCTGGAGACCGCGCTCGGCCTGTTCGAACGGCACGTGGACACCGCCGAGCTGCGCGGACTGCTGTCGGTGGCCCGCTCCGAGCGCGTCACCCCGATGATGTTCGAGCACGAGCTGCTGGAGCGGGCGCGCGCCGGCCGCCGCCGCGTCGTGCTGCCGGAGGGCACCGAGGAGCGCGTCCTGCGCGCCGCCGACGTGCTGCTGCGCCGCGGGGTGTGCGACCTGACCCTGCTGGGCGAGGAGCAGGCGATCCTGAAGCGGGCCGCCGACCTCGGCGTCGACATCTCGGGGGCGCAGCTCATCGACCCGGCCGCCTCCCCGCTGCGGGAGCGCTTCGCCGAGTTCTACGCGCAGGCCCGCGCCCACAAGGGCATGACGGTCGAGCTCGCGGCCGACGTGGTGACGGACGCCAACTACTTCGGCACGCTGATGGTCCAGCAGGGGCTGGCCGACGGCATGGTGTCGGGGTCGGTGCACTCGACCGCCGCGACCATCCGCCCCGCCTTCGAGATCATCAAGACGAAGCCGGAGGCGGCGATCGTCTCCTCGGTCTTCTTCATGTGCCTGGCCGACCAGGTGCTGGTGTACGGCGACTGCGCGGTCAACCCGGACCCGGACGCCGAGCAGCTCGCCGACATCGCCATCCAGTCCGCGGCGACCGCGGCGGCCTTCGGCGTCGAGCCGCGGATCGCGATGCTCTCGTACTCGACGGGCACCTCCGGCAGCGGCGCGGACGTCGACAAGGTCCGCAAGGCCACCGAGATCGTCCGGGCCCGGCGCCCCGACCTCGCCGTCGAGGGGCCGATCCAGTACGACGCCGCCGTCGAGCCGTCGGTCGCCGCGACGAAGCTGCCCGGGTCGGAGGTCGCCGGCCGGGCGACCGTGCTGATCTTCCCGGACCTCAACACGGGCAACAACACGTACAAGGCCGTGCAGCGCTCCGCGGGCGCCGTCGCGGTCGGCCCGGTCCTCCAGGGCCTGCGCAAGCCGGTGAACGACCTCTCGCGGGGCGCACTCGTCCAGGACATCGTCACGACCGTCGCGATCACCGCCATCCAGGCGCAGGGGTCGGCGGTGCCGACGGCCTGACGCACGCCCGCTCCCCCGCCCCCGCCCGCTGCTCCCCCCTTCGAAGGAAAGCTCCCCACGTGACCACCGCATCCCGCGTCCTCGTCCTCAACTCCGGCTCCTCGTCGGTGAAGTACCAGCTGCTCGACATGGCCGGCCCGACCCGGCTCGCCGCCGGCCTCGTGGAGCGGATCGGGGAGGGGTCCTCGCGGCTGGTCCACGAGCCGCTGGCCGGCCCGGCCGCCGAGGGCGGCAGGCGCGAGCGGACCGGGGCGATCGGCAACCACCGGGAGGCGCTGGAGGCGGTCGCCGCGGAGCTCGCGGCCGACGGGACGGGCCTGGACTCCCCCGAGCTGGCGGCCGTCGGTCACCGCGTGGTGCACGGCGGGACCCGCTTCACCGCGCCGACCGTGATCGACGACGAGGTGCTGGCGGAGATCCGCAGCCTGATCCCGCTGGCCCCGCTGCACAACCCGGCGAACGTCACGGGCATCGAGGTGGCGCGCGCCCTGCGGGCGGACGTCCCGCAGGTGGCGGTCTTCGACACGGCGTTCCACGCGACCATGCCGGAGCACGCGGCCCGCTACGCGATCGACGCGGCGACGGCCGACAAGTACGCGGTCCGCCGGTACGGCTTCCACGGCACCTCGCACGCGTACGTGTCGCGGGCGGCGGCCGAGCTGCTGGGGCGGCCGGTCGAGGACGTCAACGTGATCGTGCTGCACCTGGGCAACGGCGCCTCGGCGTCGGCGGTGCGCGGCGGGGTGTGCGTGGAGACGTCGATGGGCCTGACGCCGCTGGAGGGCCTGGTGATGGGCACCCGTTCGGGCGATGTGGACCCGGCGGTGGTCTTCCACCTGGCGCGGGTGGGGGGCCTCTCGGTCGACGAGATCGACTCGCTCCTGAACAAGAAGAGCGGTCTGCTGGGGCTGTGCGGCGACAACGACATGCGGGAGGTGCTGCGGCGGGCCGGCGACGGCGACGAGTCGGCGCGGCTCGCGTTCGCGGCGTACGTCCACCGCCTGAAGAAGTACGTCGGCGCGTACCTCGCGGTGCTCGGCCGGGTGGACGCGCTCGTGTTCACGGCCGGGGTCGGCGAGAACGCCCACCAGGTGCGCGAGGCCGTGGTGGACGGCCTGGCGGAGCTGGGCCTGGCCGTGGACCCGGAGGCGAACGCGGCCCGCTCGCCGGAGCCGCGGGTGGTGTCACCGGCGGGCTCCCGGGTGGCGGTGGCCGTGGTCCCGACGGACGAGGAGCTCGAAATCGCGAGGCAGGCGTACGCGCTGGTAGCTCGGTAGCGTGTCTTGGACCTTCCACCAGACGGAATATTCCGCTGCGAAACAAACCGATAGGATCCGCTCCATGCGCCGTTCCAAAATCGTCTGCACGCTGGGCCCCGCCGTCGACTCCTATGAGCAGCTGAAAGCGCTCATGGAGGCCGGTATGAACGTGGCCCGTTTCAACTTCAGCCACGGGACCCAGGCAGAGCACCAGGAGCGGTACGACCGCGTCCGCAAGGTGTCCGAGGACACCGGGCGGGCGGTCGGCGTCCTCGCCGACCTGCAGGGCCCCAAGATCCGTCTGGAGACCTTCGCCGAGGGCCCGGTCGAGCTGGTGCGCGGTGACGAGTTCACCATCACCACCGAGGACGTCCCGGGCGACAAGAGCGTCTGCGGCACCACGTACAAGGGGCTGCCGGGCGACGTCGCCAAGGGCGACCAGATCCTGATCAACGACGGCAACGTCGAGCTGCGGGTGATCGAGGTCGACGGGCCGCGGGTGCGGACCATCGTCATCGAGGGCGGCGTGATCTCCGACCACAAGGGCATCAACCTGCCGGGCGCCGCCGTGAACGTCCCCGCCCTGTCGGAGAAGGACGTCGACGACCTGCGCTTCGCGCTGCGGATGGGCTGCGACATGGTCGCCCTGTCCTTCGTCCGCGACGCCAACGACGTCAAGGACGTCCACCGCGTGATGGACGAGGAGGGCCGCCGGGTCCCCGTCATCGCCAAGGTGGAGAAGCCGCAGGCCGTGGAGAACATGGAGGCCGTCGTCGCGGCCTTCGACGCGGTCATGGTGGCCCGCGGCGACCTGGCGGTCGAGTACCCCCTCGAAAAGGTCCCGATGGTCCAGAAGCGGCTCATCGAGATGTGCCGCCGCAACGCCAAGCCGGTGATCGTCGCGACCCAGATGATGGAGTCGATGATCACCAACTCGCGCCCGACCCGCGCCGAGGCCTCCGACGTGGCCAACGCGATCCTCGACGGCGCCGACGCGGTCATGCTGTCGGCGGAGTCCTCGGTGGGCGCGTACCCGATCGAGACCGTCAAGACGATGTCGAAGATCGTCGCGGCGGCCGAGGAGGAGCTCCTGTCCAAGGGCCTGCAGCCGCTGGTCCCGGGCAAGAAGCCCCGTACGCAGGGCGGCTCGGTAGCCCGCGCGGCCTGCGAGATCGCCGACTTCCTCGACGGGAAGGCGCTGGTCGCCTTCACCCAGTCCGGCGACACGGCCCGCCGCCTCTCGCGCTACCGCGCGGCCCAGCCGATCGTCGCGTTCACCACGGACGTCAACACCCGCAACCAGCTCACGCTGAGCTGGGGCGTCGACTCGTACGTCGTCCCGCACGTGGACACCACCGACGCCATGGTCGACCTGGTGGACTCCGAGATGGTCAAGCTCAGCCGCTACAACGCCGGCGACACGATGATCATCACGGCGGGCTCCCCGCCCGGCGTCCCCGGCACGACGAACATGGTCCGCGTCCACCACCTGGGCGGCCCGAACCTGGCCTGACGCGCACAGCCCGGAGGGCGGCGCCCCGAAAACCCCTGCGGGGTCGGGGCGCCGCCCTCGGTGCTTGTCAGGCTGCTCAGCCGAGCTCGACGCGGACGGTGAATCCCCTCTTCGACGAGCTCCCCTTGTGTCATCGTCGCCATGAGCGCCAAGGCCGACAAGACGGCCGCCATCAGGAACTCCGGGGGATCCATGGCTGACAATCCATTGCACGTCGTTGAGACGGACCGGTTCTCGATCACATACATCCTCGGCCTCGACGACGATGCCGACACCGTCGAGAACACCGATGCGATCGTCACCGCTCCCGACGGCACGTGCTGGACTGCCACGCTGCTGACGCACCGCGAGGTCGCCAGGGTCATGGACCGCTGGTCGACCACCGGAGAATGCGCCGACGGCTCGTACTTCCAGGTCCGGGATCTGGTGATTGTCCGCGAGCCCGGGGTGGACTCCATGACCAGGGCGCTGGTGGACATCTTCGACGAGTACGGGATGGACACCGACGTCCTGCCGAAGTTCATCGACTGAGCCCTGAAAAGCGCGGCCGAGGCCCGCTCCTGCGGGAGGAGCGGGCCTCACCCGTGTGCGGGCTATCCCTCCGGCGGGCCCATGTAGTTCTTCAGGCCCGGGACGGTCAGGGTGCCGCCGAACTGGCCCGCCTGGACGACCTTGACGTTCGTGAAGAACGCGAAGGGGACGTTCAGGGGCGGCGGGCTGTCCGGGGAGAACTCGATCGGGATGATCCCGAACAGGTTGCCCTTGAGGCTCTCCGTGTACATCGTCACCTCGGCGCCGCGGATCTTCGACGTGGAGCCGGGGCGGGACTTGAGGTGGGCGATGTTCGCGCCCTTGCCGACGGTCTGGTACAGGTCCTTGATGTCCAGCGAGTCCGCGGTGAACTTCAGGACCTTCTTGGTCTTCCCGCTCGCCGTCTTCACCTCGACGATGCCCTGGTAGTCCAGGCCGTAGAGGGTCAGCAGCGAGCTGTCGAGGTACCAGGGCTCGTCCGGCAGGAGCGGGATCCCCGGCTCCAGCTTCGCGTTGGCCAGGGCCTCCGCGTCGTGGGTCGGGCACGGGAAGGGCTGCTTGCCGTCCGGGTCGGCCGACGCGTCCGGCTTCGCGCCGTCCTCGTCGTCCTCCCCGTCCTTCTTCGCGCCCGTCTCGTCCTTCGGCTTGGTGGCGGTGTCCTTGACGTCCTGCGGCAGCTCCGTGACGCCGGCGCCGACCTTCTTCGCCGCCTCGCGGATGGCGTCGGCCGCGGGGTCCGGGGCCGGCTTCGCCGGGGTCGTCGGGGCCGGGGCGGACGGGGTCGGGGCCGTGGGCGTCGGGGTTGCCGACGGCTGCGGGCGCAGGGAGCCGAAGAGGTCCTTGACCTTGCCGCCGATGTCCAGGGGGTCCAGCGGGTTCACCGTGGCGGACGGGGACGCCGACGGGGCGGGTGCGGCCGGCGGGGTCGTGGCCGTCTTCGCGGACCGCGGGTCGGCGGACGGCTTGGCGGCGGACGGCTTGGGCGCCGGCGGGGTGGGGCCGGGCTTGGGGGCGGCGGAGGAGCCGGGGGACGCGCTCGGCTCGGGGCTCTTCGACGGGCTCGGGGAGGCCGACTCCGCGGGTTCGTCGGACCGCGTCACGCACGGGCCGGGGGCGAAGGGGATCTCCTTGTCGTCGGCCACCGCCAGCTTGGGGGCGATGCCCATCCCGACGAACACGGCCGTCGGCATGGCCGCCAGGGCCATGGTCTTGCCGACGGGTATCTGGATCTTGTTCAGCAGCGACTTGCGGGGCGCGGCGTGCCGCGGCCCCCTTCTCTCACGGGACTCTTCGCTCGGGACCGTGCCCCGCTGCGTCTCGTCACCCCGCACTGTTCCTCCCGCCGTCGGCGTGGGCAGTGGTCTCGGTCGCGTACGCCGTTTCCATTCCGTACGGGGCGGGGACGCCCTGCGGCCCGATCTGCGGGGCTTCGGCCCCGCCCGCGGCACCCGCCGCGCCGGCCGCCTCGTCCCCGGGGGTCCCCGGCGCCCAGGACAGTGCCAGCGCGCCGCCGACCATCGCGAAGATGAAGCCGATGAAGAAGCCGCCGAGGTTGGAGACCGGCAGCGACACCAGCGCCAGCAGGATCGCGGCGACGCCGGCGAAGACGCGGACTCCCTGCTGGAACCACAGGGTCAGGCCGAGCGTGACGAGCAGGACGCCGATGATCAGCGAGCCCGAGCCGGTCGTCGTCGCCATTGCGATGGTGACGTTGCCGAGCCGCATGTCCGCGTAGGGGAAGTAGACGATCGGAATACCGCCGAGGAGCGTGAACAGCCCGGCCCAGAAGGGTCGGCGACCGCTCCAGGCGTGGAAGCGGTAGTACACCGCGGTGAGCCAAGCGTCGTCGGCGGCGCGTTCGTAGACCGGGGCCTGGGGGGTCATGGACAACAGCTCCCTGGAAACGGTGGTACGGAGAACTCTGTGGAGCCCCGACGGGCGGACGGCCGCGGCTCGCGCCGCCGCCGACCGCCCTGCCGGTCACACTCCGGGACGGGTTACTTCTCGTCCTGGTAGCACGGCTGGTCGCCGCCCATGAGGCGCAGCTTCAGGTCGGGCAGCTTGAAGGTGCCCGCCGTCGTCGCCCACGCCTTCTGGCGGACCTTCGTCAGGACCGCCTTGTCGGCGCGCTGCGAGAACGCGTACTTGTTGGTGACCGTGCCGGCCTGCGGCTTGGTCTTGTGGCTCTCGTCGCCGACCGCGACGCCGATGTCGAGGTTCGTGAACTCGGCGTCGGTGTCGAGCTCCGCGACGTCCAGGTAGATGTTGTCCGCGACGGCCGGCTTGCCCTTGTGGCCGGTGCGGAGCTGCAGCGTGACGTTGCCCAGCGGGGTCGGGGTGACCAGCGACTGGCACATGTTGGTGATCTCGGCGTGGCTGAACCCGGAGATGGTGACCGGGTGGTGCGCCGGGTTGCCCTTGAGGTCGTGCCCCTCGGCGATACCGCCGTACTGGATCAGATTGTCACCGTCGAGCTTGTCGGCGGTGACCTTGAAGTCCTGGCCGGAGACGGCGAAGGACGCCGCGAGGGCGCCCTGCGACAGACCCACGCCGACCGCGGCGGTCGCCGCGATGCTCGGCACCATGACGAGCGCGAAGCGCTTCCATCTGGTCCCGCCACGAACCTGAGAACTCATTTCGTTCCTCCTTCTCGGACGTACATCTCCGGTCCGGGCAGCGCCCGACCTGGGATGGGAGAAGTGCTACGTCCTCGGGAAGGAGCGCAGGCGGCCGTACCGCGGCCGTACCGCGTCCGATGCACCGGCGTTCACCCCCGAGCGACAACCACTGGCCGCGCGTTCGACACGACCTGGAGGACAGGCTCCGCCGGGTGCGGCGAAGACCCCCCTGTCCCGCGGACGGTGCCGCTGCACCGGCCGGCCCGGTGGGGACCCTGGCCCGCGGCGCCGCGTGCGGCTCTGCGGGAAGGACCGAGCGTCGCCGATCGTGGTCCATTCCCGGCCGGGGCACAAGGGGGTTCGTTACTGGCGGGTAACGGCGAGATAACCGGGGTTTGGCGCGGCGCTGTCGGGTGGCGACACAGGGTGCCACCCGTGGCCCCGGCAGATCGGGGGATTCCCGAACACTCCGGACAGTTCACGGGGGGAGGCTTACTGCGAGTAACAGCGGCCGCGTTTGCCAAGTTTTGGCAAAGCGCGGCCGTTGTTTGTCTCCGTGTCAACAAATCCCCGGCCGGTCCGCCACGGCGCGGCCGGGGGGCGCGGGCAGGCTAGAACAGCACCCGCGCGAGGGCCGCGCGCGCCTGCCCCACCCGGGGGTCGTCCGCGCCGATGACCTCGAACAGCTCCAGCAGCCGGACCCGTACGGCGTCCCGGTCGGCGCCGGCGGTGACGCGCACGGTGTCGACGAGGCGGCCGAAGGCGTCCTCGACGTGCCCGCCGACGAGGTCGAGGTCCGCCGCCGCGATCTGGGCCTGCGGGTCGGCCGGATTCTCGGCGGCGGCGCGGCGCACCGCCTGCGGGTCGGCGCCCTGGACGCGGGCGAGGAGCTCGGCCTGCGCGAGGCCCAGCCGGGCCTCGGTGTTGGCCGGGTCGTCGGAGAGGACGTTCTTGTACGCCTGGATCGCGCCGGGCAGGTCGCCCGCGTCGAGGGCGGTGACGGCCGCCTCCAGCAGCGCGTCGTGCGGGCCGGCCGCAGCCGCCGCCGAGGCGGGGCCCGCCGGGGCGCCGCCCTCGGCGGTCGGGTCGACCTGGAGGCCGATGAGGCCGAAGCGCTCCTCGGCGACCTGGACGAGCTGGGCGAGGGTGGCGCGGATCTCCTGCTCGGGCGCGACGCCCTGGAACAGCGGCAGCACCTGCCCGGCGACCACCGCGAACACCGCGGGGATGCCCTGGATGCCGAACTGCTGCATCAGCATCTGGTTGGCGTCGACGTCGACCTTGGCCATGACGAGGCGGCCGTTCGCCTCGACGACGAGGCGCTCCAGCAGCGGGCTGAGCTGCTTGCAGGGCTGGCACCACTCGGCCCAGAAGTCCAGGACGACCGGGACTTCGGAGGAGAGCTGGAGTACGTCGCGCTCGAACCCGGCCTCGTCGACGTCGATCACGAGGGCCGACGGCGGCACCGCGCCCGGGGCGGGGGCGCCGCCCTGCGCGGCCTGCCGGGCCGCTTCGGCGCGCGCCTGCTCGGCCTTCGCCTTGGCCTCGGCGGCCGCCTTCACCGCGGCGAGGTCGACGACGCCGCTCATGGACATGTTTCTGGGCTGCATGCGTACATCCTCCCCCGTGTGCGCGTGCCGACGAAAAACATCGGCCGAATTGCGTTCCCGCCCCGAACGGTCCGGCCGGCGGCGCGGTGTCGTGCGGTCCTGCTGCAGGCCCGCTGCCGGTCCTGCCGTGGTGTGGTGGCGCCGGGTCCCCACCTGGCGCCGGTAGCCCTTCGCGTGGTCGTCGCTCTTACGCTACGAGCCGTAGCGTAACTCCCCGCAGGCCCCGGCGTACCACCGCAGGCCGTGATCTGAAGCACACGATCGGGGGGCCCGGCGGTTCCGCTACTGGCGGGTATGGTCTGCGCCATGCCCAACGAGAGCACGCCGTCCGGTCGCACCGGCCGTCCCCGCAGCGCCGCTGCGGACGCCGCGATCCTCGCCGCGACGCGCGACGCCCTGGTCGAGCTGGGCTGGTCGAAGCTGACGATGGGCGACGTCTCGGCGCGGGCCGGCGTGGCGAAGACCACCCTGTACCGCCGGTGGGCGGGCAAGAACGAACTCGTCGTGGACGCCGTCGCGGAACTCTTCGACTCCCTCGAACTCCCCGACCGGGGCTGCCTGGAGGCGGACGTCGAGGACGTGGTCCTCCAGTTCGCGGCGCTGCTGCGGCGGCCGGAGGCACGTACGGCCCTGATGGCGGTCGTCGCGGAGTCCACCCGGGATCCGGCGCTGCGCGACCGCATCCGCTCGGCCATCGTGGACCGGCAGAAACGTCTCGTCGTACTGGGCCGGCAGCGCGCCCAGGCCCGCGGGGAGCTGCCGCGGGAGCCGGACGATGCCCTGGCGGAACCCACCACCGACCTGATCTTCGACGTGATCGCCGGGACGGTGGTGCACCGCGCCCTGGTCAGCTCCGAGCCGGTCGACGACCTGTGGGCGGCCTCGTTCACGGCACTGCTGATGCACGGCCTCCGGGGCTCGGCCGGCGCCTGACCCCGCCCCGGCCTCGGGGCCGGGGGCCTCGGCAACGGCGCCGGGCCGGCCGCGGCCGCCGCCCGGGGAGGGGGTGCGGACGCGGCCGGCCCGGAGGAAGCCGGCTGCGGCAGGGGCTCAGAAGCCCGGCGGCTCCGTGTAGGTGCCCCACTCGTCGCGCAGGGCGTTGCAGATCTCGCCGAGCGTGGCCTCGGCGCGCACGGCGTCGAGCATGGCCGGGATCATGTTGGAGCCGTCGCGCGCGGCGTCCAGCATCGCCTTCAGCGAGGCGCTGACCTTCGCGTCGTCGCGGCGGGCCTTGCGGTCGGCGAGGACGCGCACCTGCTCGCGCTCGACCTCGTGGCTGACGCGGAGGATCTCCAGGTCGCCGGTGACCGAGCCGTGGTGGACGTTGACGCCGACGACCCGCTTGTCGCCCTTCTCCAGCGCCCGCTGGTAGGCGAAGGCCGACTCGGCGATCTCGCCGGTGAACCAGCCGTCCTCGATGCCGCGCAGGATGCCCGAGGTGATCGGCCCGATCGGGTGCTTGCCGTCCGGGTGGGCGCGCAGGCCGCGCTCCTTGATCTGGTCGAAGATCTTCTCGGCGTCCGCCTCGATGCGGTCGGTGAGCTGCTCCACGTACCAGGAACCGCCGAGCGGGTCCGCCACGTTGGCGACGCCGGTCTCCTCCATCAGCACCTGCTGCGTGCGCAGCGCGATCTCGGCGGCCTGCTCGCTCGGCAGGGCGAGGGTCTCGTCGAGGGCGTTGGTGTGCAGGGAGTTCGTCCCGCCGAGGACGGCGGCGAGGGCCTCGACGGCCGTGCGCACCACGTTGTTGTAGGGCTGCTGCGCCGTCAGGGAGACGCCGGCGGTCTGCGTGTGGAAGCGCAGCCACATCGACTTCTCGTTCTGCGCGCCGTAGACCTCCTTCATCCAGCGGGCCCAGATGCGGCGGGCCGCGCGGAACTTGGCGATCTCCTCGAAGAAGTCGAGGTGGGCGTCGAAGAAGAAGGACAGGCCGGGCGCGAACGTGTCGACGTCCATGCCGCGGGAGAGGCCGAGCTCCACGTACCCGAAGCCGTCCGCCAGGGTGTACGCGAGCTCCTGCGCGGCGGTCGCCCCGGCCTCGCGGATGTGGTAGCCGGAGACGGACAGCGGCTTGTAGGCGGGGATGCCCTTGGCGCAGTACTCCATGAGGTCGCCGATGAGGCGCAGGTGCGGCTCGGGTTCGAAGAGCCACTCCTTCTGGGCGATGTACTCCTTGAAGATGTCCGTCTGGAGCGTGCCGTTGAGGACGGCGGGGTCGACGCCCTGGCGCTCGGCGGCCACGAGGTACATGCAGAAGGCGGGGACGGCGGGGCCCGAGATCGTCATGGACGTCGTCACATCGCCGAGGGGGATGTCCTTGAAGAGGACCTCCATGTCGGCGGCGGAGTCGATGGCGACGCCGCAGTGGCCGACCTCGCCGAGCGAGCGCGGGTCGTCGGAGTCGCGGCCCATGAGGGTCGGCATGTCGAAGGCGACGGAGAGCCCGCCGCCGCCGGCGGCCAGGATCATCTTGTAGCGCTCGTTGGTCTGCTCGGCGTTGCCGAAGCCGGCGAACTGGCGGATGGTCCAGGTCCGGCCGCGGTAGCCGGTGGCGTGCAGGCCGCGGGTGTACGGGTACTCGCCGGGCCAGCCGATGCGCTCGAAGCCCTCGTACGCGTCTCCGGGCCGGGGGCCGTAGACGGGGTCGACGGCATCGCCGGAGAGCGTGGTGAAGTCGGCCTCGCGCTTGCGGGCCTTGTCGTAACGGGCCTGCCAGCGACGGCGGCCCTCCTCGATGGCGTCAGCGTCCATGCTTCGAATTTACTAGGACGTCCTAGTAAATGTCGATGGGAAACCCCGGGGAGTCTCGACTTCCCGGGGTTCGCACCAGCGGCGGAGGGCGGCGGCTACGCCTTCGCGGTGGCCAGGCCGCCGTCGGTGATCAGGGGCTCGACGTCGGCGCGGACCTTGCGCTCGACGAAGAAGGCGGCGCCGGGGATGGTCCCGGAGACCATGACCCACAGCATCCGGCCGAAGGACCACCTGGCCTTGGAGCTCAGGTCCAGCGCGAACGCCAGGTAGATCATGAAGAGGACGCCGTGCGCCTGGGACACGACGAAGGTCAGGTCGGCGCCGGTGTCGAAGCCGTACTTGGCGACCATGCAGCCGCAGAGGATCAACAGCATGACGGCGGTCACGTAGGCCATCACCCGGTACCGGGTCAGCACGCTCTTCTTCATGGCCCCGAGCCTAGCCGCCCGCCCCGGCCGATCCGCCCCGGGGCGGTGTGAGCCCCGCTACGCCTCGCGGAAGTCGGCGGCGGCCACGCGCAGCGGCCTCAGCAGCGCGAAGATCTCCTGGCACTCCTCGGCGTCGTACGTGCCCAGCCCGAAGTCCATCGCCATCAGGTCCTTCGTCGCCGCCTCGACGACCTCGCGGCCCTTCTCCGTGATCGACGCGAGGGTGCCGCGGCCGTCGTTGGGGTTGGGGCGCTTGGCCACCAGGCCGGAGCGCACCAGCCGGTCCACCGTGTTCGTCACCGACGTCGGGTGCACCATCAGGCGCTCGCCGATCTTCGACATCGGCAGCTCGCCGGCCTTGGAGAAGGTGAGCAGCACGAGCGCCTCGTACCGGGCGAAGGTCAGTCCGTACGGCTTCACCACGGCGTCGACCTCGCCGAGCAGGATCTGGTGCGCCCGCATGATCGAGGTGATCGCGGCCATCGCGGGCGCGGGCCCCCAGCGCCGCTGCCAGAGCTCGTCGGCGCGGGCGATGGGATCGAAGGGGAGACTGAGCGGCTTGGACACGCATCCGACCCTACCCGGCGGTCATTTGGCGGCGGGCCCCGTCTCACTCCTCGGTCGTACGTCCCCTTCCGCGGCGGCGGGACCGCCGGGTGAGGGAGGGCTGGGGTGCGGCCGGGCGCGGGGCGGACGGGTGGCGGGGGCGGCGTGGCACCATGGCCCGGTCCGCGAGCCGCCCCTGCGCCCCGAGGAAGCCGGATGCCTGGCCGAAGCCGCCCCCGCAGACCCTTCGCCGCCGCCGTGGGCCTGGCGCTGCTGCTCGCCGCGGCCCCCGCGTGCTCGGCGCCGCAGCCGCGGCCGGAGCCCGCCCCGCCGTCGCCCTCCGCTGACCGGCGGGCGGACGGCGCTGCCGACGCCGCCGCGGGCGGCGGGTCCCCGTACTGGGTGGACCCGGACAGCCACGCGGCCCGGCAGGTCGCCGACTGGGAGGGCCGGGGCCGGGCCGCCGACGCCCAGGTGCTGCGCCGGATCTCGGAGCGGCCGATGGCCCTGTGGGCTGCCGGCGGCGACCCGGCGCCCGCGATCCGCAGGGCTGCCGCCGGCGCCGCGGCCGCGGGCCGGACCCTGGTCCTCGCCGCGTACAACATCCCGCACCGCGACTGCGGCCGGCACTCGGCCGGCGGGGCCCGGGACGCCGCCGCGTACCGGGCCTGGATCGGCAGGTTCGCCGACGCCGTCGGGGCGGCGAAGGCCGTCGTCGTCCTGGAGCCGGACGCCGTCCCGCACGTCGTCGACGGCTGCACCGCGGCCGCCCTGCACGAGGAGCGGTTCGCGCTGCTCTCCGAGGCCGTGGCCCGGCTCAAGCGCAACCCGCACACCAAGGTGTACCTGGACGCCGGGAACCCGGCCTGGCTGCCCGACCCGCAGCGGCTCGTCGAGCCCCTGCGCCGGGCCGGGCTCGGCCGGGCCGACGGGTTCGCGCTGAACGTCGCCAACTTCCAGCCCGCCGAGGCGGCCCGGGCGTACGGCGCGCGGATCTCCGCGGCCACCGGCGGGAAGCACTTCGTCGTCGACACCAGCCGCAACGGGGCGGGCCCGCTGCCGGGCGGCGGGCCCGAGGCCTGGTGCAATCCGCCCGGCCGCGCCCTCGGCACCCCGCCGACCGACCGGACGGGCGACCCGCTCGTGGACGCGTACCTGTGGATCAAGCGGCCCGGCGAGTCGGACGGCACCTGCCGCGGCGGGCCGGCGGCCGGCACCTGGTGGCCCGACTACGCGCTCGGCCTGGCCCGCCGCGCCGTCCAGTGAGCCCGCCGCCCGCCGCCCCCGTCACCGCTCCGGCTCGGCGGCCGCCCGCACCGGCACCTTGACCCACTTGGCGACGGACGGCGTCCCGGCCGCGTCGACCGCGAACAGCATGTACCAGCCGGGCGGGACGAGCGTCGGGTCGGACGGCACCGTGAAGGTGACCGCGCCGTTGCCGCGGGACACCCCGAGCTCCACGGAGCGCTGCTCCACGTCGGTGGTGTGGGTGACCGCGCTGGGCCGCATCAGCCGCGCCCGTGCGATCCGCTCCGGGTGCGCCGTCCCGAAGGTGGCGCGGCCGTCCGCGCCGACCGTGTCCGGGCCGGCCCCGAGCTCCGGCCGGGCGGCCGGGTCGCGGTGCAGGTAGGGCGGGGAGTACACCTCCAGGCGGTGCTCGAACTTCCCGAGCCGGGTGTTGTCCTTGTCCGCGAAGAGCGGGTCGGAGCCGAAGGTCGCCACCCGCCCGTCGGGCAGCAGCAGCGCCTCCGAGTGGTAGTTGCGGGCGACGGTCGGGGCCGCGGCGGCCGTGAAGGCGTCGGTGCGGGGGTCGTAGAACTGCGCCTTGAGGACGTCGCTGGCGCCGCGGCCGCGGTAGTCGCGGGAGCCGCCGGTGGTGAGGACGGTGTCGTCGGGGAGGAGGACGCTGCTCAGGTAGCGGGTGCCCTGCGGCAGCGGGGCAGCCGGCCGGAAGGCGGGCGCGGGCTGCTTCAGGTCGACGATCGCCGTCCTGGCCGTGGACAGCCTGGACTCGCCGACCCCGCCGCCGCCGAGCACCATCACCTTCTGGTCCTGCGCGGGCGGCAGCAGCACCGACGCCGACGTCTCCAGCCGGTCGGCGTCCGCGAGCCCGCCGACCGGGGTGAACGTGTTGGAGGCGAGGTCCCACACACCGGGCTCTCGGCCCTTGTTCGCGGGGCCGTAGCCCGCGTTGGAGCCGGTGTAGAGGAGCCTGCCGCCCTGGAGGAGGAAGAGGGAGGGGTAGGTGGGGAAGTAGCGGGAGGGGCCCTTGCTCCAGGTGCGGGTCTTCGGGTCGTAGAACTCGTTGTCGCCCGGGACGACGTGCCCGACGTCGTTGAGCCCGGACACCGCGAGCGCCCGCCCGTCGGGGAGCGCGACGAGCGTCGGGTACCAGCGGGCATCGGCCATGGGGGCGACGGGCACGTACCGCTCCGCGACCGGGTCGAACTCGTAGGCCGACTTGATGCCCTGGAAGTCCTGCTTGTCGACGCTGAGCCGCTCGGCGAGGCCGTAGACGTTGTCGGCGTCCTTTCCCTTCAGCCCGACGACCGCGTACTGGGCGGCCTGCGTGGTCAGGCCGCGGGCGCCCGGCTCGACCGCCTCGACGAAGACGCGCGCCTCGGAGGCCGTCACCTTCGTCTTCCACGGCAGCGCCTGCCCGCCCGCCCCGTACGTGATCTCGAACGTGCGCTTCGCCTTCGGCACGGTGACGTCGAAGCGGGAGGCGTACTCGACGCCGGACGGCGACCGGAAGCGGGTGCCCTTGCGGAGGGTGACCGCCTTGTCGGGGCTCTCGTTCTTGACGCGCATGGCGCCGCCCGCCCGGGTCACCCTGCCGTCGAGGACCTCGTAGCGGGCGGTGCCCCCGGCCACGAGGAGGCGCCCGTCGGGCAGTTGGCTGTGGCCCGCGCAGAAGAAGTCCTCCGGTGTCGGGATCCTCTTGAAGGTGTCGGTGCGCGGGTCCCACAGGACCGTCTCGAAGGTGCCCTCGTCGAAGTTCTCCTGGTCGTTGCCGGAGCCGGCGATCAGCAGCACCTTGCCGGTGTGCAGGAGGGCTGCGTGCATGGCGTTGATGCGGCGGTCCTTCGGCAGGTCGACGAGCGACCAGGAGCCGTACTTCAGGCGGTAGGAGGGCTGCGCGATCCGGTACGCGTGGTAGCGCTCCTGCGCGAAGGACAGCGCGGCGGGGGCGTTGAGCGCGGCGAGGGCGACCACGGCGGCGGTGCCGAGGAGGGTGTTCTTGAACTGCCGCGAGGGACGGTAGGCCATGGGTCAGTTCCCTCCTGTCGGGGCGAACGCCGCCTCCGGCTCGTCGCCGGGCCCGGCGCCGCGACCCGGCTCGGGGGTGCGGGACCGGGTGGCGGCCCGGCGGGCGCGCAGCACCGACGCCGCCCACACCGCGGGCGGGGCCAGGCAGACGAGCAGCGCGAGGACGGCCCAGGTGCGCATCGCGGCGTGGGTGTGGCCGAGGCGGGCGGAGGCCGCCAGGGAGACGGCCAGGACGGCCGCCCAGGCGAAGTGGATGCGGAAGGACGCCGCCCGGTCGGTGCCTGCGGCGGCGCCCTTGGGGGTGACGACGAACCGCCCCTCGGTGCGCAGCACCGCCGAGGTGAGGGAGGCGAGGTAGACGGGCGCGCAGACGGCGGACATCGCGATGCCTGCCAGTCCGCCGGAGCCGGCCGGCTCGTGCGGGGAGACGTTGTGCCGGCGGTTCCACAGGTAGAGGCCGACCTGGAGGGCGGCGGCGTCGGTGTAGAGCATGAGCCACACGTCGGCGGAGACCTGGGTGCCGGAGGCCCCGAACCACAGGAACAGCACGCAGCTGAGGACGCCGAGGAGCCAGTTCACGGCCGTCATCGGGTAGTAGACGAGCATCAGCGTGTAGTTGAGGAGCCGGCCCGGCGGCATCCGGAAGAAGCCTCTCCCGTACTGCTTGAGCAGGGTCTCGTACGTGCCTCGGGACCAGCGCAGCTGCTGGGTGAAGAAGTCGGTCCAGGAGGCCGGGCCCTCGCCGACGGCGAGCACGTCCGGGGTGTAGACCGACCGCCAGAACCGGCCGGTGGCCGGGTTGCGCCGGCGGTGCAGCTCGAAGCCGGTGGCCATGTCCTCGGTGATGGAGTCCCGGAACCCGCCGACCTGGCGGAGGGCGCTGATCCGAACGGCGTTGTTGGTGCCGACGAGCATGGGCGCGCCGTAGCGGTTGCCGGCCCGCTGGATCAGCGCGTGGAAGAGGTACTGCTGGGACTCGGCGGCCTTGGTGACCGCGGCGGTGTAGTTGCCGTACACCTGCGGGCCGACGACGAAGGCGGTGTCGGGATCGCGGAAGTAGCCGAGCATCCGCTCCAGGTAGTTCGGCAGCGGGCGGTGGTCGGTGTCGACGGAGGCGAGGAACTCGTAGGCGCCGCCGTGCGCGGCGAGCCAGGCGTTGTGGTTGCCGTGCTTGGTGCGCGCCCGGTGCGGGCCGCGCGCGGTGTTCCAGGCCGGCACCCCCCTGCGGGTGAAGTGGTGCACGCCGAGCTCGGCGCACAGCGCCTTGGCCTCGGGGTCGTCGCCCTCGTCGAGCAGCCACACGTCGAGGTGCCCGTCGTGGCGGACGTCCACGGCCGCCCGGAGGGTGTCCCGCACCATGGTGAGGGGCTCCTTGCCGGGGACGTAGGTCGTCAGGAACGCGACGCGGGTCCCGGGCTCGGGCGGTACGGGGACGGGGTCCCGGGCGGTCATCGTCGCGTGGGCGATCGACACGACGTTGACCAGCGTGAAGAGCATGATCAGGCCGATGCAGCCGAGCATCGCGGTGTCGAGGTGCACGAGCCACCGCCCACCGCCCTCGCGGACGGTGCGGTGGGTGGGCCAGACGAGGTAGAGCAGCAGCCCGGCGGCGGCGACGGGCGCGAGCGCCATCAGGACGACGGCCCGTATTCGGGTGCCCCGCTCCTCCCGCGAGAGCAGCGTCCGGTACCGGACCCGCCCCCCGCCGGCATCCGGATCCGCGAACGGACCGGCGAGACGGCTGTGGAGCTCGTAGTCGTAGTCGTCGTCCGGTCGCACGGCCCCTCCCGGTGCTCGAACCCGAGGCTTGGTACCCCCACGAAAGGGGACCCGGAAGGGGGTGTCGAACGGGACTCGCCCGACGGGGGGTTTCCGCGGCGCGGGCCCCTGCCGGAGCCGTACGGGTGGTGCGGGCCCGTACCGCGGGGCCGCGGGAAGGGCCGGGCGGGCAGGGCCGTACGGGAAAACGGCGCCGGAGGGGCGGCACCGGCCGGGCGGGCCCCGCCGCCGGAGCCCGTACCGCACGGGGCCGGACTCCGCACGCGGGGCGGCCCAACACCGGGGTCCCGGCGCGGTGCCGCGGCCCCCCGCGCGGACCTCGGCCCGCTCCTCCCGCAGGGCCGTTCGGCCCTGCGGTGAAAGCGGCCGAACGGCGGCGCGGGTCAGGCCAGGTGGCGCTCCACGGTGGCCACCTTCGACTCCAGGCCGTCGGCCACCCCGGGGCGGATGTCCGCCTTGAGCACGAGCGAGACCCGCGGGGCCCGCTCCTCGACGGCGGCCACGGCGCGCCGGACGACGTCCATGACCTCGTCCCACTCGCCCTCGATCGAGGTGAACATGGCGTCCGTGCGGTTCGGCAGCCCCGACTCGCGGACCACGCGCACCGCCTCCGCGACGTACTCGCCGACCTCTTCGCCGACCCCCAGCGGGGTCACGGAGAACGCGACGATCACGCGTTCGCCGCTTCGCGGCCCGGGCGGGCGGCTGCCACCATCTCGGCCTCGTCGCGCTTGAGGATGCGGTCGCCGTACAGGCCGCCGAAGGGGATCACCGCGAGGAGGAAGAACAGGGCCGCCTTCTTGAAGGGCCACTTCGCCTTGTTCCACGCGTCGAGCAGGAACAGGACGTAGACGACGAAGAGGAAGCCGTGCAGGGCGCCCAGCGGCGGCATCAGGTAGTCGATGTCCGAGATCCGGCTCAGCAGCGAGCCGAAGATCAGCAGGGCCGGGAACGACAGTGCCTCGGGGACCGAGACGAGGCGCAGCCGGTGCAGGGCGGAGGCGGTCTTGATGTCCATCTTCAACCTTCGGGGGTGGCGGCTCGGGCCGTCCCAGTGTCTCAGCCTCTTTGCCGGATCTTGACCCGGGGTGCCCGGTCCCGCCCCGTGCCGCCGCCGTCCGGTGGGTGCCGGTTTCGGCCGAGGGGCCCTGTTCGCCTCCCGTGCGCTGCGGCTAACGTCATCCCGTGGCTCAGTTCCGACTCCAAGGCAGCAAGGTGCTCGCCGTCGACCTGACCGGGGATGCCGTGAAAGCGAAGAACGGCTCCATGGTTGCGTACGACGGCCAGATGGCCTTCAAGAAGATGACAGGCGGCGGCGAAGGCCTTCGCGGGATGGTGACGCGCCGGCTGACCGGCGAGCAGATGACGGTGATGGAGGTGCAGGGGCACGGCACGTGCTTCTTCGCCGACCGCGCGAGCGAGATCAACCTCGTCGGCCTGCACGGCGAGAAGCTCTACGTCGAGTCGAGCAACCTCCTGTGCACCGACGCCGGCCTGCGCACCGGCACCACCTTCACCGGCCTGCGCGGCGGGGCGACGGGCAACGGCCTGTTCACCACGACCGTCGAGGGCACCGGCCAGGCGGCGATCATGTCGGACGGCCCGGCGGTGGTGCTGCGCGTCAGCGCCCAGTACCCGCTCTCCGTCGACCCGGGGGCGTACATCGCGCACACGGGCGACCTGCGCCAGTCGTTCCAGTCGGGGGTGACCTTCCGCACGCTGATCGGCGAGGGCTCCGGCGAGGCGTTCCAGATCCGTTTCGAGGGCGAGGGCCTGGTGTACGTGCAGCCCAGCGAGCGCAACACCGTCGGGGGCGACATCTGATGCCGTTCCGCGAGATCAACTCGAAAATGGTCGAGGCGCAGATCGTGCCGGGGCAGACCCTGTACAGCCAGCGGGGCGCGATGCTCGCCTACCGCGGCAGCGTGTCGTTCACGCCGAGCATCACCGGCGGCCAGGGCGGCGTCATGGGCATGATCGGCCGGCGCGTGGCGAACGAGCAGACGCCGCTGATGGCGGTCGAGGGCAGCGGGACGGTGATGTTCGGCCACGGCGGGCACCACGTCCAGGTCGTCAACCTGACCGGCGAGACGCTGTACGTCGAGGCGGACCGGCTGCTGGCCTTCGACGGCACCCTGCAGCAGGGCACGATGTTCATGGGCTCGCAAGGCGGTGTCATGGGCATGGTGCGCGGCCAGGTGACCGGGCAGGGCCTGTTCACCACCACCCTGAAGGGGCACGGCTCGGTGGCCGTGATGGCGCACGGCGGGGTGATCGAGCTCCCCATCACCCCGAACCGCCCCGTCCACGTCGACCCGCAGGCTTACGTGGCCCACCACGGGGACGTCAGGAACAAGCTCTCCACCGCGCTCGGATGGCGCGACATGGTGGGGCGCGGCTCGGGCGAGGCGTTCCAGCTGGAGCTGTCGGGCCAGGGCGCGGTGTACGTGCAGGCCTCGGAGGAGAAGCTGTGAACTTTGGACCTGTGACCGGAGGGCCGGGCGGCCCGACGGTCTTCGACCCGTACACGCTGCCGTCCGACGACAACGTGAACCCGTACACCTTCTGCGTGGAGCTCAAGGGCAGCCAGTGGCTCCTGCAGAAGGGCAAGATGATCGCGTACTACGGGCGGATCGAGTTCGACGGCGTCGGGCACGGCCGCTTCGACCGGCTGCTGCGCACCAGCTTCCACTCGCCGCTGCACGCGGGCGACTGGGTGGTCGCCGAGGGCCAGGGCAAGATGCTGCTGGCCGACCGCGCCTACGACGTGAACTCGTACGACCTCGACGAGGGCAACCTGACGATCCGGGCCGGGAACCTGCTGGCGTACCAGCCGTCGCTGGCGCTGAAGCAGTCGATCGTCCCGGGCTTCCTGACGCTGATCGGAACCGGGAAGTTCGTGGCGGCGTCCAACGGTCCGGTGGTCTTCATGGAGCCGCCGCTGCGCGTGGACCCGCAGGCACTGGTCGGGTGGGCGGACTGCCCCTCGCCCTGTCACCATTACGACCACGGGTACATGTCGGGCGTACTGGGCGGAATCCGTTCGCTCACCGGCATCGGCGGATCCTCGGGCGAGGAGCACCAGTTCGAGTTCGTCGGCGCCGGGACGGTGCTCCTGCAGTCTTCGGAGGCGCTGATGGCGGAGCGGCCGGTCGGCACGGTCGGCGCGGAACCGGGCGTTCCCGGGGCCGGTGCGGGCCATGGCGGACATGGCGGCCAGGGCCCGCTGGGCCAGCTCGGCGTCCGCATGCCGGGGCAGCTGGGCGATTTCCAGCGGCGCCTCGGGCTGTGAGCGCCGGCTTCCCCGATTTTGTACGTCATTCAACTTTCTTAGGTAGAGTTCATTCATGGAGACCATGGAGACCGAGACGGCCACCCGCTGGCTTACCGACGCCGAGCAGTGCACCTGGCGGACCCATCTGGACGTGAGCAGGCTGCTGATGCACCAGCTGGAAAAGGATCTCCAGCCCTTCGGACTCACCAACAACGACTACGAGATCCTGGTGAACCTCTCGGAGTCCGAGGACCACCGGATGCGGATGAGCGACCTCGCCACGTCGACGCTCCAGTCCAAGAGCCGGCTGTCCCACCAGATCACGCGCATGGAGGCCGCCGGCCTGGTCGTCCGCGTGAACTGCGAGTCCGACCGCAGGGGGCTGTACGCCGTCCTGACCGACGAGGGCATGGAGCTGATGCGGAAGGTCGCCCCGCACCACGTGGCGTCCGTCCGCCGGCACTTCATCGACCTGCTGCCGCCGGAGGCCCTGGCGGCACTGCGGTCCTCGCTGGAGCCCGTCGCGGCGCACCTGCGGGACCAGCGCGGCAAGGGCTGACGCGGCAGCGGCGCACCCCCGGCTCCGGCGGGCCGCCGCGCACCGCGCGTAGACCCCCGGAGCCCGGGGCGGGCCGCGCCGCACGGGCGCGCACACCCCAAAGGCCGCGCCCCCCGTACGCAGGGGGGCGCGGCCCTCGCGCATCGGCCGGGGCCGCGGTCAGGCGTTGGGACGCTTGCCGTGGTTGGCCTTCTTCTTCTTGCGCGCTCGCTTCTTGTTGCCTCTCTTCGCCATGCGCCACTCCCTTGCAGGGGCTCGAACCGGGGCATTCCGGGCGCCGTCAGTCTACGGTCGGCCCGCCCGGCCCGCATGCGGCGCGGCGCCGGCCCGGCCTCAGCCCTCCGTGAGCGTGGCGAGCAGGGCGTCCGCTGCGGCGTAGGGGTCGAGCTCGCCCTGCGCCACCCGGGCGGCGAGGCCGCCGAGGTGGGCGTCCCCGTGCACGTCCGCCATGCGGGCCCGCAGCGCGGTCACGGCGATGGTCTCCACCTCGCGCGCGGCGCGGGCCGCGCGCCGCTGCTGGAGCACCCCGTGCTCGTCCATCCAGGCCCGGTGCTTCTCCAGGGCCTCGACCAGCTCGTCGACGCCCTGGCCGCGGGCGGCGACCGTCTTGACGATCGGCGGCCGCCAGTCGCCCGCAGCCCGCGCCTCGCCCAGGCCGAGCATGTGGTTCAGCTCGCGGGCCGTGGCGTCCGCGCCGTCCCGGTCGGCCTTGTTGACCACGTAGACGTCGCCGATCTCCAGGATGCCCGCCTTCGCGGCCTGGATGCCGTCGCCCATGCCGGGCGCCAGCAGCACCACCGACGTGTCTGCCTGCGAGGCGATCTCCACCTCCGACTGCCCGACGCCGACCGTCTCGACGAGGACCACGTCGCAGCCGGCGGCGTCCAGCACCCGGATCGCCTGCGGCGCCGCCCACGCCAGCCCGCCCAGGTGGCCGCGGGTGGCCATGGAGCGGATGTAAACCCCCGGGTCGGAGGCGTGGTCCGACATGCGCACCCGGTCGCCGAGCAGCGCGCCGCCGGAGAACGGCGAGGAAGGGTCGACGGCCAGGACGCCGACCCGCTTCCCCGCCCTGCGGTACGCCGCCACCAGCGCCGAGGTGGACGTCGACTTGCCGACGCCCGGCGAGCCGGTCAGGCCCACCACGTACGCCCCGCCCGTGAGCGGGGCCAGGGCGGCCATGACCTCGCGCAGCTGCGGGGACGCCCCCTCGACCAGCGAGATCAGCCGGGCCACCGCTCTCGGCCGGCCCTCCCGCGCCTGGGCCACCAGCTGGGGGACGTCCACCGTCATGCGTGCTGCGCTCCTCGGTTCTCGCTGGGGCCCCGCGGGTGCGGGGCCCGGGACGGGTCCTGCGTGTCAGGCCCGGGGGACCCGGACGATCAGGGCGTCGCCCTGGCCGCCGCCGCCGCACAGGGCGGCCGCGCCGACGCCGCCGCCGCGGCGCTGCAGCTCCAGCGCCAGGTGCAGCACGACGCGGGCGCCGGACATGCCGATCGGGTGGCCCAGGGCGATGGCGCCGCCGTTGACGTTCACCTTTTCCGGGGTCACGCCCAGGTCCTTCATTGACTGCACGGCGACCGCCGCGAAGGCCTCGTTGATCTCGATGAGGTCCAGGTCGGAGACCTCGAGCCTCTCCTTCTTCAGGGCGTGCAGGATCGCGTTCGACGGCTGCGACTGGAGCGAGTTGTCCGGGCCGGCCACGTTGCCGTGGGCGCCGATCTCGGCCAGCCACTCCAGGCCGAGCTCCTCGGCCTTGGCCTTGCTCATCACGACGACGGCGGCGGCGCCGTCGCTGATCTGGGAGGAGGTGCCGGCGGTGATCGTGCCGTCCTTGGCGAACGCCGGGCGCAGCTTGGCGAGGGACTCCACCGTGGTCTCGGGGCGGATGCCCTCGTCCTCGGCGAAGAGGACGGGCTCGCCCTTGCGCTGCGGGATCTCGACCGGGGTGATCTCGGCGTCGAAGACGCCGTTCTTGCGGGCGGCCGCGGCGCGCTGGTGGGAGGCCGCGGCGAACTCGTCCTGCGGGCCGCGCTCGATGCCGAGGCGGGCGTTGTGCTTCTCGGTGGACTCGCCCATGGCGATGCCCTCGAAGGCGTCGGTGAGGCCGTCGTGGGCCATCGCGTCGAGCATGCCGATCGCGCCGTACTTGAAGCCCTCGCGGGAGCCGGGCAGCAGGTGCGGGGCGTTGGTCATGGACTCCTGGCCGCCGGCGACGACGATGTCGAACTCGCCGGCGCGGATCAGCTGGTCGGCCAGGGCGATGGCGTCGAGGCCGGAGAGGCACACCTTGTTGATCGTCAGCGCGGGGACGTTCATCGGGATGCCGGCCTTGACCGCGGCCTGGCGGGCGGGGATCTGGCCCGCGCCGGCCTGGAGGACCTGGCCCATGATCACGTACTGCACCTGGTCGCCGGTGATGCCGGCCCGCTCCAGGGCGGACTTGATGGCGACGGCGCCGAGGTCGGCACCGGAGAAGGACTTCAGCGAGCCGAGCAGCCGCCCCATGGGCGTGCGGGCCCCGGCGACGATCACGGACGTGGTGTTGTTCGTTCCGGACATGGAGCACAGCCCCTTGAGGATGAGGAGTGAACGAGGGTTTACCCGAATGTACTGAGCGGTACCCGCGCCGTCACCGGGCAGTGGGTGTGATCGCTGGCACGTTGCGTGACGGGCCTCCTCGGCGGTGCACTGGTCCCATGCTGACAAGAATCGACCACATCGGGATCGCCTGCTTCGACCTGGACAAGACCGTCGAGTTCTACCGTGCCACGTACGGCTTCGAGGTGTTCCACACCGAGGTCAACGAGGAGCAGGGTGTCCGCGAGGCCATGCTCCGGATCAACGGCACCTCGGACGGCGGCGCCTCCTACATCCAGCTCCTCGAACCCGTCCGCGAGGACTCGACCGTCGCCAAGTGGCTGGCCAAGAACGGCGAGGGCGTTCACCACATCGCCTTCGGCACCGAGGACGTCCACGGCGACTCCGAGGCCATCCGCGGCAAGGGCGTCCGGGTCCTGTACGACGCCCCCCGCACCGGCTCCATGGGCTCCTCCATCACCTTCCTCCACCCCAAGGACTGCCACGGCGTCCTGACCGAACTGGTCACCTCCAACCCGCAGCACTGATGTCCCCATTCCCCGGCCGGTAGAGTGGCCGTGGCTCGGCCGGGGTTCGGTGCTTCAGACGGGGTCGGGGCCTGTGACCCCTGCCCCGGTATCTGACACCATTCCCCGGGGGCGCCGTTCAGCGGGCGGACGGTGCTCATTTGGGAGTGAGCTTGCGACCAGGGGACGGATGGGACCGCGCTGTGCGGGGCTACGAAAGCCAGGAGAGCCTTCAGGCTGAGGCCGATCATCTCTCGCTCTTCGAAGCGGAGATGGAGCGGCTGAAGAAGGAGCGCGGAAAGGCCGTCCAGCACGCCGAGGACCTCGGCTACCAGGTCGAGGTCCTCCGTGCGAAGCTGCACGAGGTGCGGCGGGCCCTCGCGTCCCGCCCCGCGTACGACGGCCAGGACATCGGTTACCAGGCCGAGAGGCTGCTGCGCGACGCCCAGGTGCAGGCGGACCAGATGCGCTCGGACGCCGAGCGCGAGCTGCGCGACGCCCGGGCGCAGACCCAGCGCATCCTCCAGGAGCACGCCGAGCACCAGGCGCGCCTCCAGGCCGAGCTGCACGCCGAGGCAGTCAACCGCCGCCAGCGGCTGGACCAGGAGCTCAACGAGCGCCGCCAGACCGTCGAGGCGCACGTCAACGAGAACGTGGCCTGGGCCGAACAGCTGCGCGCCCGTACCGAGGCGCAGGCGCGCCGGCTCATGGACGAGTCCCGCGCCGAGGCCGAGCAGGCCCTGAACGCCGCCCGCGCCGAGGCCGCCCGGGTCGCCGAGGAGACCCGCCGCCGGCTCGCCGCCGACGCCGAGGCCGCCCGCGCCGAGGCGGAGGCGACGCTGCTGCGCGCCCGCAAGGAGGCCGAGCGGCTGCTGACCGCCGCGTCGGCGCAGGCCCAGGAGGCCACCGAGCACGCGGAGCGGCTCCGGTCGTCGACCACCGCGGAGGCCGAGCAGACCCGCCGGCAGACCCTGGACCTCGGCCGGGTGGCCGAGCAGCGCGTGCAGGAGGCCGAGGGCGCCCTGCGTGAGGCCCGCACCGAGGCCGAACGGGTCCTCGCCGAGGCCAAGGAGAGCGCCGCCCGGCAGCTCGCCTCGGCCGAGTCCGTCAACGAGCAGCGCACGCGCACGGCCAAGGAGCAGGTCGCCCGCCTGGTCGGCGAGGCCACCAAGGAGGCCGAGGCGCTCAAGGCGGAGGCCGAGCAGGTTCTCGCGGACGCCCGCGCCGAGGTGGAGCGGCAGCGCGCCGAGGCCGCCGAGCAGGCCCGTGCCGCCGCGGCGGAGGACACCGCCGCGCAGCTCGCGAAGGCCGCCCGCACCGCCGAGGACATCCTGACCAAGGCCTCGGAGGACGCCCGGGCCACCACCCGCGCCGCGTCCGAGGAGGCGGAGCGGATCCGCCGCGAGGCCGAGGCGGAGGCCGAGCGGCTGCGCGCCCAGGCGGCGGACGCGGCCGCGGAGCTCAAGGGCGCCGCGAAGGACGACACCGAGGAGTACCGGGCCCGCACCGTCGAGCTCCAGGCGGAGGCGCGGCGGCTGCGCGGCGAGGCCGAGCAGCTGCGGGCGGAGGCCGTCGCCGAGGGCGAGCGGATCCGCGGCGAGGCCCGCCGCGAGGCGGTCCAGCAGATCGAGGAGGCGGCGAAGACCACCGAGGAGCTCCTCGGCAAGGCCAAGGCCGACGCGGACGAGCTGCGCTCCGGCGCCGCCGCCGAGAGCGAGCGGGTCCGTGCGGAGGCCGTCGAGCGGGCCACCACCCTGCGCCGGCAGGCCGAGGAGACCCTGGAGCGCACCCGCGCCGAGGCCGAGCGGCTGCGCGCGGAGGCCGAGGAGCAGGCCGAGGCCGTCCGCTCCGAGGCGGACGCCGCGGCCGCGGCCCGCCGCGAGGAGACCGAGCAGGCCCTCGCCGCGAAGCGGACCGAGGCCGAGGCCGAGCTGTCCCGGCTGCACGGCGAGGCCGAGACGCGGCTGGCGACCGCCGAGCAGACGCTGCGCGACGCCCGCGGCGCTGCGGAGGGCATCCGCCGGGAGACCACCGAGGAGGTCGACCGGCTGCGCGCCGAGTCGGCCGAGCGGATCCGCACCCTCCAGGCCCAGTCGGAGGCGGAGGCGGACCGGCTGCGCACGGAGGCCGCCGAGGACGCGGGCCGGGTCCGCGCGGAGGCCGAGCAGTCGGCCGTACGGCTGCGCAGCGAGGCCGAGACCGAGGCCGAGCGGGTGCGTTCGGAGGCCCAGGAGACCGCGGACCGGTTGCGCGCGGAGGCGAAGGCCGCCGCCGAGCGGGTCGCGCAGGAGGCCGCGGAGGCGCTGGCCGCCGCCCAGGAGGAGGCGGCCCGGCGGCGGCGGGAGGCCGAGGAGACCCTCGCGTCGGCGCGGACCGACGCGGACAGCGAGCGCGCCCAGGCCCGCGAGCAGAGCGAGGAGCTGCTCGCCGCTGCCCGCAAGCGCTCGGAGGAGGCGCAGGCCGAGGCGGCCCGCCTGACCGAGGAGGCCGAGCGGCGCGCCGCGGAGCTGGTCTCGGCGGCCGAGGCCACCGCCCAGCAGGTCCGCGACTCCGTGGCCGGGCTGCACGAGCAGGCCGAGGAGGAGATCGCCGGGCTGCGCAGCGCCGCCGAGCACGCGGCGGAGCGTACCCGCACGGAGGCCGAGGAGGAGGCCGCCCGGGTCCGTGCGGACGCGTACGAGGAGCGGGAGCGCGCCACCGAGGACGCCGACCGCATCCGCACCGAGGCGCGGAACGAGACGGACGCGGCGAAGGCGCTCGCCGAGCGCACGGTCGCGGACGCGATCGCCGAGGCGGAGCAGCTGCGCGGCGACACCGCCGAGTACGCCCAGCGGGTGCGTACGGAGGCCACGGACGCGCTCGCGGCGGCCGAGCGGGACGCCGCCCGCACCCGGGCCGATGCCCGCGACGACGCCAACCGCATCCGCGGCGAGGCCGGGGAGGCGCTGGAGGCCTCGCGCGCCGAGGGCGCGCAGATCGTCGCCGACGCGACGGCGGAGGCCGAGCGGATCACCGAGGAGACCCTCGCGGCCAACGAGGCCACCGTGGCGGAGGCGACGGCGGAGGCGGAGCGGCTCACGGCCGAGGCCGCGGAGGCCGCGGAGGCCACCCGCACCGAGGCCGCAGCCACTCTGGACGAGGCGCGCGCGGAGGCGGGGCGGCTGCGCACCGAGGCCGCCGAGCAGGCGGACCGGCTCGTCACCGAGGCCGTCTCCGAGGCGGAGCGGCTCACGGAGGAGACGCGCGCCGCGAACGAGGCGGCGCTCGCCGCCGCGGAGGCGAAGGCCGAGAAGCTCACCCGGCAGGCCGCCGACACGATGGCGGCCGCCGAGCGGGACGCCGCCCGCGTCCTGGTCGACGCCCGCAACGAGGGCGACCGCCTGGTCGACGAGGTGCGCGCGGCGAACGAGCTGACGATCGGCGAGGCGGCCGAGGAGGCCGAGCAGCTGCGCACCGAGGCCGCGCAGGTCCTCGACGACGCCCGCGCCGAGGGCGGCCGGATCATCGGCGAGGCCACCGCGGAGGCGGAGCGCCTCACCCTCGCGGCGAACGAGACGCTCGCCGCGGCCGAGCGCGAGGCGGAGCAGACCCTCGACGAGGCGCGCGCGGAGGCGGGGCGGCTGCGCACCGAGGCCGCCGAGCAGGCGGACCGGCTCGTCACCGAGGCGACCGCGGAGGCCGACAAGCTCACGGCGCGGACGCGCCGGGACAACGAGCGCACGGTCGGCGAGGCCGCGGCGGAGGCGGAGCGGCTGCGCGCCGAGGCGTCGGAGGCGCTGTCGTCGGCGCAGGAGCACGCCGCCCGCACCCGGGCGGAGGCCGAGCGGGTCCGGACGGAGGCTGCCGCCGAGGCGGAGCGCACCCGCACGGAGGCCCGCGAGGAGTCCGACCGGCTGCTGGACGAGGCGCGCGAGGAGGCAGGCAAGCGGCGCACCGAGGCCGCGGAGCAGGTGGACCGGCTCATCACCGAGGCCGCGGCGGAGGCGGAGCAGCTCGCCGCGGACGCGAAGGCGAAGGCCGTGGCGGCCACGGCGGCCGCGGAGGAGCAGGCCGACGCGATGGTCGACGCCGCCCGCAAGGAGGCGGCCCGGATCACGTCGGAGGCGACCGTCGAGGGCAACTCGCTGGTCGAGAAGGCCCGTACGGACGCGGACGAGCTGCTGGTCGGCGCGCGGTCGGACGCCGCCGCCATAAGGGAGCGGGCGGAGGAGCTGCGCAGCCGCGTCGAGAGCGAGATCGAGGAGCTGCACGAGCGCGCCCGCCGGGAGACCGCCGAGCAGATGAAGTCGGCCGGCGAGCGCGTGGACAAGCTGGTCCGCGCGGCGACGGAGCAGAGCGTCGAGGCCGAGAACAAGGCCAAGACCATGCTGTCGGACGCGAGCAGCGAGGCGAGCAAGGTGCGCATCGCGGCGGTCCGCAAGGCGGAGACGCTGCTGAAGGAGGCTGAGCAGAAGAAGGCCGAGCTCGCCCGCGAGGCGGAGGCCGCGCTCGCCGAGGCGAAGGCGGAGGCCGAGCGGATGGTGGAGGAGGGCCGGCGCGAGCTGGAGGTGCTGGTGCGCCGCCGCGAGGACATCCAGGCGGAGATCTCCCGTGTCCAGGACGTTCTTGAGGCGTTGGAGTCTTTCGAGGCGCCTTCGGGCGGCAAGGCCTCGGTGGTCGGACAGGGTCCGGGAGGCGTGAAGGCCGGAGCGGCGGCGGGGTCGTCCCGTTCGGGGGGCAAGTCCTCGGACGGGTGAACGGTGTCCGAAGGGTGAGCACCTGATGAAGGTTCATCCGAACGAGTGATAAGCAATCTGCCGTCTTGCCACTCAAAAGGGGTGTCATTGTCCAGATCAAACGCTGATTGACTCGATGACACGCCGTTCGGGCGCCTAGGATTCCCCTAACACCTCACGTAGCACCTCATCGGTCTCATTCGACAGGAACCCCATGAGCGACACTTCCTCCCCCTTCGGCTTCGAGCTCGTGCGGCGTGGTTACGACCGCGGTCAGGTGGACGACCGCATTGCCAAGCTGGTCTCCGACCGCGACAGCGCCCTTGGACGTATCAGTGCCCTGGAAAAGCGGATCGAGGAGTTGCATCTCGAAACGCAGAACGCCCAGGCCCAGGTGAGCGACGCGGAGCCGTCGTACGCGGGCCTCGGCGCCCGGGTCGAGAAGATCCTGCGGCTGGCCGAGGAGGAGGCCAAGGACCTGCGTGAGGAGGCCCGCCGGGCGGCCGAGCAGCACCGGGAGCTGGCCGAGTCGGCGGCCCAGCAGGTGCGCAACGACGCCGAGTCGTTCGCGGCGGACCGCAAGTCGAAGGCGGAGGACGAGGGCGTCCGCATCGTCGAGAAGGCCAAGGGCGACGCGGCCACCCTGCGCGCCGAGGCCCAGAAGGACGCGGCCTCCAAGCGCGAGGAGGCCGACGCGCTGTTCGAGGAGACCCGCGCCAAGGCCGCCCAGGCCGCGGCCGACTTCGAGACGAACCTGGCCAAGCGCCGCGAGCAGTCCGAGCGCGACCTGGCCTCCCGCCAGGCGAAGGCGGAGAAGCGTCTGGCGGAGATCGAGCACCGCGCCGAGCAGCTGCGCCTGGAGGCGGAGAAGCTGCGGACGGACGCCGAGCGCCGGGCGCGCCAGACGGTGGAGACCGCACAGCGCCAGGCCGAGGACATCGTGGCCGACGCCAACGCGAAGGCGGACCGCATCCGCAGCGAGTCGGAGCGCGAGCTGGCGGCGCTGACCAACCGCCGCGACTCGATCAACGCCCAGCTGACCAACGTCCGCGAGATGCTGGCGACGCTGACCGGTGCCGCGGTGGCGGCCGCGGGCTCCCCGATCGACGACGAGCCGGTCTCCCGCGGGGTCCCGGCACAGCAGACCCGCTAGTCCCGAGGCGGCGTCCCGGCGCTGCTGCTCCTGCCTGGTCAGAGGTGTTCTGACGCGCCGTCGACCGGTTCGCGGCGAAACGTCGTCCCGAGGGCCCCGTGTCACCCGTTCGAGGTGGCGCGGGGCCCTCGGGCGCTTTAGCGTAAGCCTCATGATCGAGCTAGAGGCCCTTACCAAGCGATTCGGCGCCAAGACCGCCGTCGACAACCTCAGCTTCCAGGTCAAACCGGGGGTGGTCACCGGCTTCCTCGGCCCGAACGGGGCCGGGAAGTCCACGACCATGCGCATGATGCTCGACCTCGACAACCCGACGAGCGGGACGGTCAGGATCGACGGAAAGCACTACCGGGACCTGTCGGAGCCCCTGAAGCACATCGGTGCTCTCCTGGACGCGAAGGCCATGCACGGCGGCCGCAGCGCCTACAACAACCTGCTGTGCCTGGCCCAGTCGAACCGGATCCCGGCGAGCCGTGTCGGCGAGGTCCTCGACCTCGTCGGCCTGACGGCCGTCGCGAAGAAGAAGTCGAAAGGATTTTCGCTCGGCATGGGGCAGCGGCTGGGCATCGCCGCCGCCCTGCTCGGCGATCCGGAGATCCTCATGTTCGACGAGCCGGTCAACGGCCTGGACCCGGAGGGAATTCTCTGGATCCGCAACCTGATGAAGGGTCTGGCCGGGGAAGGGCGGACGGTGTTCGTCTCCTCGCACCTGATGAGCGAGATGGCGCTGACCGCCGACCATTTGATCGTTATCGGCCAGGGAAAGCTTTTGGCCGACATGTCGATGGCTGAATTTATTCACCAGAACTCGCGCAGCTTCGTACGGCTGCGCTCGCCGCAGCAGGAGCAGCTCAAGGACCTCCTGCACGCGGAGGGGATCGCGGCGGCCGCCCTCCCGGACTCCGGCGCCCTCGAAGTCGACGGCGTGGCGTCCGAACAGCTCGGCGAACTGGCCGCCCGGCACGGCATCGTGCTGCACGAACTCAGCCCGCAGCGGGCTTCACTGGAGGAAGCGTTCATGCGCATGACGGCGGACTCCGTCGAATACCAGGCCCACGCGCCCGGCGCCCCGGCGGCCGGTGTCGGCGGCCAGGCCGGTCCGGCCGACGCCCCCGCCTGGGGCGCCGGAGCCGAGGCGACCTCCAAGGGCGGCCGGTGACCATGTCCTTCCCCGCAGTCCTCCGGTCCGAGTGGACCAAGATCCGTACCGTGGCCTCCACCGTCTGGACCCTGGCGGCAGCCGCGGTCGTCACGGTCGGCATGAGCGCCCTGCTGTGCGTCTTCCTGAACTCGCAGTTCGAGAACATGCCGAAGGAGCAGCAGCTCGCCTTCGACCCGACGGCGTCCAGCTTCGCCGGCATGTCGCTGGGCCAGGCCGCCGTCATCGTCTTCGGCGTCCTGGTCGTGGGCACCGAGTACAGCACCGGCATGATCCGGACCTCGCTCGCGGCGGTGCCCCGCCGCGGCTCCTTCCTGGCCGGGAAGCTGCTCGTGGCCACCGCCCTCGCGCTGGCCGTGGGCCTGGTCACGAGCTTCGTGTCCTTCTTCACCGGCCAGGCCCTGCTGGGCGAGCACAGCATCGGCATCGGCGAGCCGAACGTCCTGCGCGCGGTCTTCGGTGCCGGGCTCTACATGGCGGTCATCGCCCTGTTCGCCATGGGCCTGACGATGGTGCTGCGCAGCTCGATGCTGGCGCTCGGCATCCTGCTGCCCTTCGTCTTCCTGCTCTCGCCGATCCTCGGCTCGGTCGATGCCACGCAGAAGGTCGCCTACTTCTTCCCGAACGTGGCCGGCAGCCGGATCATGCAGACCGTCCCGGCCGTGCTGGACGGCTCGGAGCCGCCGTACGGCCCGTGGGGCGGTTTCGGGATCATGGCCGCCTGGGCGGCCCTCGCCGTGGTGGCCGGCTACGCGGTCCTGCGCAAGCGCGACGCCTGACGGCAGCCCCTCCCCGAACACGGGCCCCGACGGCACCGCCGCCGGGGCCCGTCCTCGTCCTGCCTGCCGGGTCCGTCTCGGGGCGGAGCCCGCCTCCGGCCTCCCACGGCAGGAGGACACCGCTCCCCCGGCCGTACTACGGGTCATTCCCGGGTCGGCCTCAGGGGCGCCTCAGGGATCGGGCCCTGCGCGGAACCACAGCCTCCTGGCTATCCTCTTAACCCTTAACTCGGACGAGAGCCGTCCGCCGGGCAAGGGGCAGAGCAATGATCGAGGCAGTCGGCCTGACCAAGCGCTTCGGCGCCAAGACCGCCGTCGACCAGCTGTCCTTCCAGGTCAGGCCCGGTCACGTGACCGGCTTCCTGGGGCCCAACGGCTCCGGCAAGTCCACCACCATGCGCATGATCCTCGGCCTGGACCAGCCCACTTCCGGCCAGGTCACGATCAACGGCCGGCCCTTCCGCGAGCTCGGCAACGCCCAGCGCAACGTCGGCGCCCTCCTCGACGCGAAGGCCGTCCACGGCGGCCGCCGCGCCCGCACCCACCTGCTGTCCATCGCCCAGCTGTCCGGGATCCCGGAGAAGCGCGTGGACGAGGTGCTGGCCGTCGTCGGCCTCCAGGACGTCGCCCGCCGGCGCACCAAGGGCTTCTCCCTCGGCATGGGCCAGCGCCTCGGCATCGCCACCGCACTCCTCGGCGACCCCCGGGTGCTCCTCTTCGACGAGCCGGTCAACGGCCTCGACCCCGAGGGCATCCTCTGGGTGCGCAACCTCATGCGGCAGCTCGCCTCCGAGGGCCGCACCGTCTTCGTCTCCTCGCACCTGATGAGCGAGATGGCGCTGACCGCCGACCACCTCATCGTCATCGGCCGGGGCAGGCTGCTGGCCGACATGGGCACCCAGGAGTTCATCGCCCACAACTCGGCCGGATTCGCGCGGGTCCGCGCGGCCGGCAATGATCAGGATGGCCGGAAGGCGCTGGCCGCGGCCCTGACCGCGGCGGGCGGAAGGGTCCTGCAGGAGCCCGACGGGGCACTGCGCGTGACGGGCCTGGAGCTGCCGCACATCTCGGACCTCGCGCACGGGGTGGGCGTACGCCTGTGGGAGCTGTCCCCGCACCGGGCATCGCTGGAGGAGGCGTACATGCGGATGACGCAGTCCTCCGTCGAGTACACCTCCACCGAGGACCCGCGCGCCGAGCTCTGGGAGCCGGACCCGCTGGCCCTGCCCGCCTGGGAGGACGGCGCCGCGGCGCCCGAGGTTCCGCAGGATGGTTTCTTCGCTCCCCCGCCGCCCGGCGCGGGCGGGAAGCCCTTCCTGATGCCCGGCAGCGCCGCCGAGCTCGCCGGCACCGCCGGCACCGCACCGAACAACCCCGAGGACACCCGATGACCGGCCCCGCCACCCTCCCGGACCAGCCGCCGGAGCAGGACCCGCCGCTGCCCGAGACCCGGCCGCACCTGGGGCACGCCCTCGCCTCCGAGTGGACCAAGATGGTCTCCGTCCGCTCCACCCTGTGGACGCTGGGCGCGCTGGTCCTCCTCGTCGTCGGCATCGGCCTGCTCGCGGTCGGCGAGACCAACGACCCCACCGGCTTCACCAACCCGCCGCACACCGCGGCCGCGGTCTTCGGGCTGCTGGTGGGGCAGGTCGCGGTGATCGTCCTCGGCGTGCTCACGGTCACCTCCGAGTACGCCACCGGACTGATCCGCACGACGCTGACCGCGGCCCCCGACCGGGCGCGGGTGCTGACCGCCAAGTACCTCGTCTTCGCCGCGGTCGCCTTCACGGTCGTCAGCGCCTCGGTCGCGGTGGTCGGCATCGCATCGATGATCGCCGTGGACAGCCCGCAGGCGCACCAGACCGCCGGCGAATGGCTCGCCGCCCTGACCGGCTGCCTCTACATCACCCTGCTCGGGGTGCTCGGCCTCGCGATCGGCGCCGTCGTGCGGCACTCCGCCGGGGCCATCGCCGTGATGCTCGGCCTGGTCACGCTCCCGCCCGTGGTCGGGGGGATGCTGACCATGTGGGACAGCCTCACCCCGCTCGGCAACCTGATCATTCGGTACAACGCGCCGGTCGCCATCATGCAGATGTTCGGCCTGCCCACCTCCGAGGTGGGCGGCCTGCCGGGCAACTGGGCACAGCTGGCGCTGATCGTCGCCGTGGCCGGCGCCGCCGTCGCGGGGTCGTACGCGGTCGTGGGCCGGCGGGACGTGTAGGCCTGGCCCCGCGCTCCGTCCCGGCGCCTCAGTACCGGGGGGCGCTCCTGGACCGCTGCACCCGCGTGGTGCGGCGGTCCTTCGCGTTCCAGCAGGCCTTGTGCCAGTGCCTGCGGTCGTCCACTCCGCCGTACTCGGGCCAGGCCACCAGGTGCGGGGTGCCGGAGGGGATCTCCTGGTCGCAGCCCGGGCAGCGGTAGCGCTTGCCGGCGGCGCTCGCGCCCGCGACGTGCCGGACCTTCCACTCCTCGCCCAGGTACTCCTCGGTGCGCTCCAGGCCGAACCGGTCGCCGCCCGCTGCCGCGGATCCGGCGCCCCCGTCCGCACGGTCGGCTGGCTTCCCGCCGCCCCGGGGGCGGTTGTGGCGCGGTGACACGTATACCTCACGAATGGGCGGACGGCAGTGACTTTCTCCCAGACTACGCGCAGCGGCGGCGGCACCCCGCAGGGTGTCCGGAAGGGGGCCGTCGGACCTGACCGCACCGGCCCGACAATCCCAATAACTTTCCTGCCGGACCGTGCCCTTGGCACGTGTCGGGCGTTGTTGCCGTAGGAAGCACCGGTCGACCTGGGGAGGCCGCGTCAGCCGGCGAGGAGGAGAAGGCGATGCGCGTAGGAGCGTTCGTACTGGCGGCCCAGTTCCCGGGCCAGGGGCACGGGGAGGCACTGCACCGGGCGGTGCGGACGGCGGAGGTGGCGGACGAGGCCGGGCTCGACTCGGTCTGGCTCGCCGAGCACCACTTCGTCCCCTACGGCGTGTGCCCCTCGGCGGTCACCCTGGCCGGGCTTCTGCTCGGACGGACGAAGCGGCTCACGGTGGGGACGGCGGTCAGCGTGCTGCCGAACACCCACCCGGTGGCCCTCGCCGAGCAGGCGGCGCTGCTGCACATCGCCTCCGGCGGCCGCTTCGCCCTGGGCGTCGGCCGCGGCGGGCCGTGGGTCGACCTGGAGGTCTTCGGCGGCGGCCTGGACGCGTACGAGAACGGCTTCCCCGAGGGGCTGGACCTGCTGCGGCGATGGCTCTCCGAGCCGCGGGTGTCGTCCGTCGGCGGGCGGCACGTCTTCCGCGAGGTGGCCGTCGTCCCGCGGCCCGCGGAGGCGCTCGACGGCGACGGACAGGGACCGGAAGTGATCGTCGCCTGCACCTCGCCCGCCTCGGTGCGGCTGGCCGCCGAGCGCGGGCTGCCGATGCTGCTCGGCATGCACAGCGGGGACGAGGAGAAGGCGGAGATGGTCGCCCTGTACCGGCGTACGGCGGCCGAGGGGGGACGCGACCCGCACGCCCCGCACGTGTCGGCGGGCGTGTGCCAGCTCGCGGACCGGACGCGCGACGCCCGCGAGACGCTCGCGAAGGCGATGCCGGGCTGGCTGAAGCAGGGCCTTGACGCACACGTCACCGTGGACGGCCGGGCCCGGGCGATGCGCGACCCCGCCGCCTACACCGGGCTGCTGTGCGACCTGCACCCGGTGGGGACGCCGCGGCTGGCGGCGGACCGCCTCGCGGCGACGTCCGAGCGGACGGGCATCACGCGGTTCGCCCTGCTGGCGGAGGGGTCCGGCGACCTCGCGGCCACCGAGGAGAACGTGCGCCGGCTCGCCGCCGAGGTCCTGCCCCGCCTCCGCTGAGGCCCGGCGGCGCTAGCAGTCGCGCAGCTCCGGCGACTGGTTGAGCAGCTGGCCGCGGATCGAGGTGAAGCGGGCCAGTCGGTCGTCCGCGGAGGCGTCCAGCGGGAAGACGGCGACGCGGTGGCAGTTCTGGAATGCCAGGCGCACCCCGAAGTGCCGCTGGAGCGCACCCCGTATGGCGTCGCTCGCGAGGGCGCGCAGCAGCTGCCCGCGCGCCTGCTCGTCGGGCGGCGGCGTCTGGTTGTCGGCGAAGTCCCCGCCGTCCACCTGCAGCCGCGCCACGAGCGAGCTGATCATCTCCCATGCGAAGGGCAGGGAGGTCCGGACGCAGTCGACGAAGGCGGCTTCGTCGACCTCGCCTCGCTCGGCCTGTTCGAGTAGGGCCGGTGAGACGTCGAGCGACATGGGTTCTCCTCTCGCGACCCCGGTCCTCTGGGCAGCCGGAGTCTTACGGGCAGGGAGGGAGGCGGCCGGCGCGGCAACGCACTGTGCACGCTCGACGACCTCCCGCCACCACCGTAGGCGCCCTCCGGTGGCCGCACCAGGAGAATGCGCATACAACGCGCCATCGGCGAACGGGGCTTTCGGGGGCGAATCGCGTGGGGGGCCGCGGGTCGAGTAGCGTTGCGCACCATGCGTCTCGTGATTGCCCGCTGCTCCGTCGACTACGCGGGCCGCCTCACCGCCCACCTGCCCTCGGCACCCCGTCTGATCCTCGTGAAGGCCGACGGCAGTGTCTCGATCCACGCGGACGACCGGGCGTACAAACCGCTCAACTGGATGTCGCCTCCGTGCACTCTCAAGGAGGGCACCGGCGAGCAGGAAGGCGTGTGGACCGTCGTCAACAAGGCGGGCGAGAAGCTCATCATCACGATGGAGGAGGTCCTCCACGACTCCTCCCACGAACTGGGCGTCGACCCGGGCCTCATCAAGGACGGCGTCGAGGCGCACCTCCAGGAGCTGCTCGCGGACCGCATCGACACCCTGGGCGAGGGCTACACGCTGATCCGGCGCGAGTACATGACGGCGATCGGCCCGGTGGACATCCTGTGCCGGGACGCCTCGGGCGCGACGGTGGCGGTGGAGATCAAGCGGCGCGGCGAGATCGACGGCGTCGAGCAGCTGACCCGCTACCTGGAGCTCCTCAACCGGGATCCGCACCTGGCGCCGGTCCGCGGAGTGCTCGCGGCCCAGGAGATCAAGCCGCAGGCGCGCGTCCTGGCCACGGACCGCGGTATGGACTGCGTGGTGCTCGACTACGACGCGCTGCGCGGCATCGAGGACGACAAGCTGCGCCTGTTCTGACGGTGCCCCGCACCGGCCGCGCCGCGCATCAGCGGCGGCCGGATCGGTGCCCCGCATCCGTCACGTCGGCCGCGACCCCGTGTGGGGGCGCGGCCGACGCACATGCACGGGCGGGGTGTGCCGCTACGGCAGGGGGGACTGCTCCTGCGGGGAGATCGGGCCCGCAGCCGTGGTCGTGCCCGTGGCCGTGGCCGGGGGCGTGGTGGCCGTCGGCGTGGGCACCGGCGACGGCGTCGGGCTCGCGACGGGACTCTGGCTGGGCGAGGGCTGCGTGGCCGTGGGGCCGGTCACCGGCGGGCTCTGCGTGGACGGCCCGGTCCCGGGCGACGGCCGGCGCGAGGGCGCGCCCTTGGAAGGGCTCGCCCCGGCGCTCTGGCTCGGCTCGGCGGAGGCGCCGGACTGCCGCGGGGACGGCGCCGTGGCGGGCTGCGGCACGGAGTCGCTGCCGCCGCCGTCCGGCCCCGTCGAGCCGGTGCCGCTCGACGGGGTGTCCGCCGACGGGGGCGAGGAGGTCGTGGAGCCGCCGGCCGGGGCCTGCGTCCCGGACGAGCTCATCGCGAGCCCCACGACCGTGCCGAGCACCGCCACCGTCAGCGCGCCGGCCGCGGCCGTCAGGACGGCCTTGCGCCGCTGCCGCAGCAGCGCGGCCGGACCGCGCGCGGCGGCCGCCGCCCCTGCGGGCCGCCCGGGCGGCGGGACGGGAGCGGATGCGGGGACCGGGGCGGGTACGGGGCCGGGGGCGGGCCTGGGGTCGAGGGGGAAGGCGTCCTCGAACACCTTGGAGAGCGAGGCGGGTGCGCCGGCGGGCCTGATGACGGGC
Source organism: Streptomyces toxytricini (assembly GCF_014649915.1). Lineage (GTDB taxonomy): Bacteria > Actinomycetota > Actinomycetes > Streptomycetales > Streptomycetaceae > Streptomyces > Streptomyces toxytricini. The sequence continues at coordinate 174,829 of NZ_BMTY01000007.1, forward strand.
ACCGCCGTCGTGGCGGCCCCGGTGGCGGGCAGTGCGGCGGTGACCGCCTCTGACGCGGGGAGCGCGGCGGTCGGGGCCTCGGAGGCGGGGCCGGCGGCGGGCCGGGGCTTCGCGGCGGGGCCGGAGGCGGAGACGCCGGAGGGGGCCGCGCCCGGGCGGGCGGAGCCGCCGGGTATGCGGGATCCCGCGGCTCCCCCGGAGCCGGCGGGGAGCGCGGCCGCCGTGCCGGCCGGGGACGCGGCCGGCGCCTCCAGCCGCAGCGGCGGCGAGGCCTGGACGGCGGCCTCCCGGTCCGTGACGAGGGCGAGGGCCCTGCGCCCGGCCACGGTGCCCCGCTTGTCCGCGAGGGCGCCCTTGAGGCCGATCGACGCCTCCAGTTCGGCCCGCGCGCGGTCCACGCGCCCCTCGCACAGGGCGAGCACGCCGAGTTCGTGGTGGAAGTACGCCTGTTCGGCGACCTCGCCGGCCTTGCGCGCGGCCTCGGCGCCGGCGCGCAGCACGCGCTCCCACGCCTCCCAGTGCCGGGACGCGGCGAACGCCGGGGCCGCGCTGCGCGCGAGCAGCACCCCGGCGACGACGTCGGCACCGGCGAGCGCCGCGAGGACCGCGTCCGCCTCGGCCGCGACCCGCTCGGGGGTGACCGAGGAGTGCCCGGTCCACCAGGCGTAGTGCCGGGCGGCGGTACGGGCCTCCTCCGCGGCGGTCTCGCCGAAGCCGGCCTCCTCCAGCTGCCGGGCCACCCCGGCGGCCAGCCGGTGGCGGGGGCCGACCGGGGTGACCAGGCCGGCGGCCAGGAGTTCGGCGACGGCGGAGTCGGCGTGGGTGTCGCCGACGAGGGCGGGCAGGTGGGCGTGGTGCGGCAGCTCGCCGCCGAGCGCGCAGGCGATCCGCAGTGCGGCGCGCGCCGACTCGCTGGCCCGCGAGGCGAGCAGTTCGGCCGGGGCCGCGGCCTCGGCGAGCGTCGGCAGCGGGACGGGTCCGGCGGAGCGCGGCCGCTCCTCGAAGACGCCGGGCTCCTCGTCGTCGTCGTCGGCGGCGGCCCGGTTGAGCTCGTCGCGGCGCCGCAGCAGGGCGGCGGCCTGCACGAAGCGCAGCGGCAGCCCCTCTGAGGCGAAGCGCAGGTCCTCGGCCCAGGCGGCTTCGGCGTCGGTGAGGGGGCGGCCGGTGCGGGCTTCGAGGAGGTGGAGGCATTCGGCCCGGCCGAGGCCGGTGAGGAAGACCTCCTCCAGGTGGGAGTCGTCTGAGGGGGCGCGGGTGTCGGGGGTGGCGGCCAGGAGGTAGGCGCACTCGGGGGTGGCGGCGAGCAGCTCGTCCAGGGCGGCGCCGCCCATCTCCAGGTCGTCGAGGAGGACGATGGCGCCGATGTCGCGGACGCGGGCGAGGAGTTCGGTGCGCCCGGGGCGCTCGGCCGGGGCCTGGTAGACGGCGTCGTGGAGGCCGTACAGGAGTTCGCCGGGCTGCTGGTGGCCGTATCCGGAGAGGCGGACGACGCCGTCGGGCGCGAGTCCGGCGCAGTCCGCGGCGACCGCGTCGAGCAGGGAGGTGCGGCCGGATCCGGCCGGTCCGGTCAGCCGTACGGAGCGGCCGCGGCCGAGGAGGCGTACGAGGCGCTCGCGCTCCTCCTCGCGGCCGACGAGCACGGGGGCGGGGGCGGCGGGGCCGGGCAGGGCGGGGGGCCGCGCGGCGGCGCTGTGGGCGCTGCGCCCGGCCGCGTCGCGCTTGGCGGGAACACCGCCGCCGGTGCCGGGCCGGCGCGGCTCGATCTCGCTGCCGTCGACGGGGTTGACGGTGAGGGTGTAGTCGCCGGCGGTGAGGGTGACGACGCGGGCCACGGGGCCGGGCGCGGTGTGCGCCCCGGGGCCCGCCGCGGCGCGCTCCCCCGGTTCGGCCTGCCCCTGCGTGCGGTCCATGACCTGTGCCCCCGATCGCGCCCTGTGCCGTTGCCGTTCTGCGGTCCGGTCCGGCGCGTGCGGGTGCCGCTGCCGGTCCGGTGTCCGCCCGACCCTAGACGGTGGCCGGTCGAACACGGAACCGCAGGGGGGCGTTATCCGCCGTACCGTTACGTTTCCGCAGGCGGATGCGGTGGCGGGGCGGCTGCCCGGGCGGTCTCAGACCCTCGGGAGCGATTCCGCTTCCAAGCCGCCCTCGATGGCGAGGATGCGGTGGAGGCGGGTGGCGACGAGGAGGCGCTGCATCTGCGGCGGGACCCCTCGCAGCACGAGGCGGCGGCCGGTCCGCCCGGCCCGGCGGTGGGCGCCCATGATCACGCCGAGGCCGGTGGCGTCCCAGGAGTCGAGTCCGGTGAGGTCGAGCACGAGGTCGCCGCGCCCGTGGTCGAGGGCGGTGTGCAGGGCCGTACGGGCGTCCGCCGCGCTGCGCACGTCGAGGCGGCCCCCGACAGCGAGTTCGGCGTGGTCGCCCCTGATGTGCATATGCGCTCCCGGCAGTACTGGCTTGTGTCTGGTCCGACTGGTCCGCGGTCGGCAACTCTCACTGCAACTGACTGCGGCGCGGGCAGTGAAGTTGCCGACCGTGAGCGAACCGATACCAAAATCACCCGCAGGGCCGATCCTTCGAACAGGCGCCCCAAAGCGGGCCGCCCGTGCGGGTGTCCGGTTTCAGTGCTTGTAGAAGCCCTGGCCCGTCTTGCGTCCGAAGTCGCCCGCGTCGACCATGCGGCGCATGAGCTCCGGCGGCGCGAACTTCTCGTCCTGGGACTCGGTGTAGATGTTGCTCGTGGCGTGCAGCAGGATGTCGACGCCGGTCAGGTCGGCGGTGGCGAGCGGCCCCATGGCGTGCCCGAAGCCGAGCTTGCAGGCGATGTCGATGTCCTCGGCGGACGCCACGCCCGATTCGTACAGCTTGGCGGCCTCGACGACGAGCGCCGAGATCAGACGGGTCGTCACGAAGCCGGCGACGTCGCGGTTGACGACGATGCAGGTCTTGCCGACGGACTCGGCGAACGCGCGGGTCGCCGCGAGGGTCTCGTCGCTGGTCTTGTAGCCGCGGACGAGCTCGCACAGCTGCATCATCGGGACCGGCGAGAAGAAGTGGGCGCCGACGACCCGCTCCGGGCGCTCCGTCACCGCGGCGATCTTGGTGATCGGGATGGCGGAGGTGTTGGAGGCCAGGATCGCGTCCTCGCGGACGAGCTTGTCCAGGGCGCGGAAGATCTCGTGCTTGACCTCGAGCTTCTCGAAGACGGCCTCGACGACGATGTCGACGTCCGCGACCGCGTCCAGGTCGGTGGTCGTGGTGATGCGGGCGAGCGCGGCCTGGGCGTCCTCGGCCGTCATCTTCCCCTTGGAGACGAACTTGTCGTACGAGGCCTTGATGCCGTCGGTGCCCCGGGTCAGCGCGGCGTCGGTGACGTCGCGCAGGACGACGTCCCATCCCGCCTGAGCGGAGACCTGAGCGATTCCCGAACCCATCAGCCCCGCACCGATGACGGCGAGCTTCCCAGCCACTGCACACCCCTCGTTCTTGAAACGGCCCGGTCTCGTGCCTCTCGGCCGGAGACTAGCGGTCGCGGACGGTGGTGTGACCGGGAAGTAACACGCGTCACGTCTCAGATGACGGACATCACACCGGTCCGGCCCAGCAGCCGCGGCACCGGCGACTCCCCTACGCTGGCCGCATGGTGAACCTCACGCGCATCTACACCCGCACGGGCGACAAGGGCACGACGGCCCTCGGCGACATGAGCCGCACCGCCAAGACCGACCTGCGGATCTCCGCGTACGCCGACGCGAACGAGGCGAACGCCGTCATCGGCACGGCGATCGCCCTCGGCGGGCTGCCGGAGGAGATCGTGAAGGTGCTGGTGCGGGTGCAGAACGACCTGTTCGACGTCGGCGCGGACCTCAGCACCCCGGTCGTGGCGGACCCGGAGTACCCGCCGCTGCGGGTCGAGCAGTTCTACGTCGACAAGCTGGAGGCCGACTGCGACCGCTTCAACGCGGAGCTGGAGAAGCTGCGCAGCTTCATCCTCCCCGGCGGCACGCCCGGAGCGGCCCTGCTGCACCAGGCCTGCACCGTGGTCCGCCGCGCGGAGCGATCCACCTGGGCGGCGCTGGAGGTGCACGGCGAGGTGATGAACCCGCTGACCGCCACCTACCTCAACCGCCTCTCCGACCTCCTGTTCATCCTGGCGCGTGCGGCCAACAAGGAGGTCGGGGACGTCTTGTGGGTGCCGGGCGGCGAGCGGGACTGAGCGCCGGTCCGGGGCCGGACAGGCCCTGGCGGTATCGACCCGAAGCGCTGTCGACGCCGGTCAGTCCTGATCACGGCGAAGACCTCCGGCGCGGTGCACGTGTCCGTGCTGCACCGCTCACGGAGGTCTTCGTGTCCCACCGCAGCGCCCGACTGACCGTTCACGGCAGGCGGATCCTGGCCGAGCGTGTTCTCGCCGGGCGGCCGGATGCTCATGCGGATGCAGAAACGGGCGCGTCCCGCCCGGCTGCCCACCCGCGGGTCCGCCGCCGACGGTCCGAGGGCCTGCCGGGCCGGCCGGCCGGCCCGGCAGGCCCCCGACAACCTTGCACCCCGGCCACGGTCGGGGCCCGGGGCTGCCGCCTGCGGATCGACCGCGAGCTCGGGCCCGCCCGCACGGGACCGGTCCCCGGCCTGCCCTCCTCGACGGTCCGCCGGATCCCGGTCCGCCACGGCATCAGCCGCCTCGCCGTGCTCGACCGGCCCACCGGTGGGGCCGTCCGCCGCTGACGGGACCGGCCGGGCGAGCGAGGTGCTCGGCGGCATCCCCGTCGGCGGCGGCCGGCGGACAGTGGGCCGCACGGCCGACGACCCCGACAGGCAGGTCCTCACGAGCCGGCGCAAGAGCAGCACGCCGGTGATCGGCTCCGGCTGAATCCGCTCCGCCCCCGACACACGCCGCCCGGCCTGCAGCGAAGTCCCCACCGACGAACGCCGGGACGCCTCCACCGCCTTCCGGACCCGGGCTCAGGCCTTCTCCACCCCGGCATCACCGCCGAACGAACCGTCACTTGGTATGGACCTGTCAAACGCAGTGGGCTAGCGTGGCGCCGAGATTCCCTGAGAGCGCTCTCAGACATCGGTCCCCCACACCCCAGGAGGTCTCGTGAAGCACACCACCCCCTTACGCGCCGCCGTCGCCGCCCTGCTCCTCACCGTCGGCCTGGGCGCCGCCCACGCCGGCGCGGCGAGCGCCGCCCCGCTTCTGGAACCCTCGGCAGCGCCGTCCGCCTCGGCCGGACTGCTCGACGCGATGCGCCGGGACCTCGGGCTCACCGCTTCCGGGGCCGAGGAACGGCTGCGCGCGGAGAAGGCCGCCGCGGCCCTGGAGGGGACCGCACGGCAGGCCGCGGGCGGCGCGTACGGCGGCTCGTGGTTCGAGCCGTCCACCGGCCGGCTCGTCGTCGCGGTGACCGACCGCGCGGAGGAGTCCGAACTGCGGGCACTGGGCGCCGACACCCGCCTCGTCCGGCACAGCGCCGCCGCGCTGGACAGCGCCAAAGCGCGCCTGGACACGCTGGGCGCGCCCGCCGGGGTGGCCGGCTGGCACGTCGACCCGCGGGCCAACAGCGTCGTCGTCACGGTCGTGCGCACGGAGCGGGAGGCCCCCGCCGTACGGGCCTTCGTCGACCGGGCGCGGGCCGGCGGCCCCGTCACCGTCGCCGAGACGGCGCAGGCGCCCCGTACGTACGCCGCGGGCACCGTCGGCGGCGACCCGTACTACACCGGCAACGTCCGCTGTTCGATCGGCTTCTCCGTGCACGGCGGCTTCGTGACGGCCGGGCACTGCGGGCGGGCGGGGGCCGCCGTGCGCGGCTGGGACGGGTCCGCGATGGGCACCTTCCGGGGGTCGTCGTTCCCCGGCGACGACTACGCCTACGTCGGCATCCACAGCGGCTGGTGGACCGTACCGGTGGTGCTCGGCTGGGGCGCCGTCCCGGACCAACTGGTACGCGGCTCCGCCGAGGCACCCGTGGGCGCCTCGGTCTGCCGGTCGGGGTCCACGACGCACTGGCGCTGCGGCACCGTCCTCGCCAAGAACGAGACCGTCAACTACAGCCAGGGCGCCGTCCACCAGATGACGAAGACCAGCGTCTGCGCCGAGGGGGGCGACTCCGGCGGCTCGTTCCTCAGCGGGGACCAGGCCCAGGGCGTCACCTCCGGCGGGTGGGGCAACTGCTCGTCCGGCGGCCAGACGTGGTTCCAGCCGGTCAACGAAATCCTCGGACGCTACGGCCTGACGCTGCACACCGCCTGACCCCGCACCCGCCCGAGGTCGGCGCGGTGCCGGGCGCCGGCACCCGGGAGGACCCCGTCGCCCGGCTTCCCGCACGGGGCCGGCGGCGCTGCTCGTCGAGGCGTCCGGTGTCGCGGACCGATGCCGGTGCACCGGTCGACGGGCCGCGGCGCCGGACGCCCCTGCATGAACGAGGAACCGCCGGCGGGGGCCGTGCGCGGCCGGGAGCACGCGGTCCGGGCACCCGCGCGAGCACCCGCAGCGGCCGTCCTGCCGCACGATCATGCGGCGCTCCGCTGACACCCCCTCTGCATCAAGCCGGCCTTAAGAGATCGTTAAGCCGAAGACAAGACGAGAAAACCGCAGGTCAGAGGTGTGTGAGGACGGACGTCCGGCGTTGCCGTGACGGTTGTCCCTCCGTGATACTCACTGCCTCGGGTGACATTGCGTCACGTTTGAGAGCGCTCTCGCACCCCTCCGTCGTTCTTGACGGCTCGCCCGGCCTGGCCCCCTTCTCCTCCCCCACCCAGACAAGGAACCATGCCCATGGCTGCTGCTCATCGCGCACGCCGCCGCTCTGCCGGCGCAGTGGTGCTCCTCGTGACCACCGCACTGGTCGCGGCGGTGCTCATGTCCTTCAGCCGTTCGGTCGCCCCGCACGCCGGCGCCGCAGCCGTCGCGCAGACCTGGTCCGACGAGTTCGACGGCCCGGCCGGCCGCGCTCCCGACCCCGCCAAGTGGACGCTGGAGACAGGTGGTTCGGGCTTCGGCAACCGCGAGCTGCAGTACTACACCAACAGCACCTCGAACGCCGCGCTCGACGGCCAGGGCAACCTCGTCATCACCGCGCGGAAGAACACCGACGCCGGCCTCGGCTGCTGGTACGGGCAGTGCCGGTACACCTCGGCCCGGCTGAACACCGCCAAGACCTTCACCCAGGCGTACGGCCGCTTCGAGGCCCGCATCAAAATCCCGCGCGGCCAGGGCGTCTGGCCCGCCTTCTGGATGCTCGGCAACGACCTCGGCAGCGTGGGCTGGCCGGGCAGCGGCGAGATCGACATCATGGAGAACATCGGCCGAGAACCCCACACCGTGCACGGTACGGTGCACGGCCCCGGCTACTCCGGAGCGGGCGGCCTCGGCGCCGCGTACAGCCTGCCCGGCGGCCGTGCCTTCGCCGACGACTTCCACGTGTTCGCCGTCGACTGGAGCCCGAACTCCCTCGTCTGGTCGGTGGACGGCACCCCGTACAAGACCCTCACGCCGGCCGACACCGGCGGCAACAAGTGGGTCTTCGACCACCCGTTCTTCCTCATCCTCAACCTGGCGGTCGGCGGGGACTGGCCCGGCAGCCCGGACGCCTCCACGTCCTTCCCGCAGACGATGACCGTCGACTATGTCCGCGCCTCCTCCGCCGACGCCCCCGCCGCACGCCCGATCCGCGGCATCGGCGGCATGTGCGTCGACGTCGCCGGCGGCTCCGACGCCGACCGCACCCCCATCCAGCTGCACGACTGCACCGGCAGCGCGGCCCAGCAGTGGGCCCTCGGAGGCGACGGCACCGTCCGCGCCCTCGGCAAGTGCCTGGACGTCGCGGGCGGCTCCACCGCCGACGGCGCCGTCGTCCAGCTCTACACCTGCAACGGCACCAATGCCCAGAAGTGGACGCACACCGCCGCCGGTGACCTCACCAACACCGGTGCGGACAAGTGCCTGGACGCCAAGGGCAACTCCTCCGCCGACGGCACCCGGTTGCAGACCTGGACCTGCACCGGCGCCGCCAACCAGAAGTGGACGGTCGGCTGACCCACCAGCCGCCGTTCTCCGTTCCCCCTTCCTCCCCCCTTTCCCCTCTCCCCCGCCCCTGCGTTCGGCCGCTCCCCCGCCCGACCTCACGTAGAACGGACCCCCACCGTGACGGCTCGCCACCGACGAACCATGTCCCGTAGAAATCTCCTCGCCGCGACAGCGGGCCTGGGCCTGGCCGTACCCGCCGCGGCGGCCTGGCTCGAGATGAACGCCAACGCGTCCACCACCACCACGCTCCCCCTGGACCTGGTGAACACCACCGGCAACAACACGGTGTACGCGTACGTGCTCGGCCGTGACCCCGCGGCCGGCGGCACCTGGGCCTTCATCCGGGCCGACGGCTCCGGCCTGTACCACCCGCCGGCTCCGGCCGGCGACCAGACCCCGCTCGGGGTCGACTGCGCCATCCCGCTGGGCGCGTCCGGCGCCGGGGCGCGGAGGGTGACGCTGCCGCGCCTGGACAGCGGCCGCATCTACTTCTCCGTCGGCGCGAAGCTCACCTTCCTGGTGAACCGCGGCGGCGGTCTGGCCCTGCCGTCGGTGAGCAACCCTTCCGACCCCAACGCCGACGTCGTCCACGACTTCTGTGAGTTCACCTTCAACAGCGACCAGTTGTACGCCAACATCACGTTCGTCGACATGGTCTCGCTGCCGATCGCCTTCCGACTGGAGACCGGCCAAGGCACCCAGACGGTACACGGGCTGCCCGCCGACGGACTGTCCCGGGTCGCCGCCGCGCTGCGGGCCCAGTCCGCCGCCGACGGCAGCGACTGGAGCCGGCTGGTCGTCACCGCGGGCGGCCGCGACGTGCGCGTACTCAGCCCCAACCTGGCGATCCGCGGCAACAGCGCCTTGTTCCGGGGCTACTTCGACGGCTACGTGGACGAGGTGTGGAACAAGTACCGCTCCACCGACCTGCGCATCGACACCCAGTTCACCTGGGGAACCGTCACCGGGCGGGTGAACGGCGACGTCCTCGCCTTCCCCGGAGTCGGCAGCTTCGCCAAGCCGTCCACCCTTTCGATCTTCTCCTGCAGCGACGCGCCCTTCACCACGGGCAACGACCTGATGGGCAATCTCAGCGCACGCCTCGCCGCAGCCTTCAACCGCACCACCCTGCTGGACAACCCCCACCAGCCGACCGCCGAGAAGCCCGCCGCCTTCTACACCCGGCCGCGCACCAACCACTACGCCCGCATCCTGCACGGCACCACCCCCGACCATCTCGGGTACGCCTTCCCGTACGACGACGTGCACCCGGCCGGCGTCGACTTCGAGGGCAAGGTGCAGTCCGGCACCCCCGGCCGCTGGACCATCACGGTCGGCGGCGTGGCCGGCGGGGGCACACCGGCCCCGACGCCGACCGCCACAGCACCGGGCGGCGGAGTCAGTGCCTTCACCACCATCCAGGCCGAGGCGTTCAGTGCCCAGTCCGGAGCCCGGGTCGGGGCCTGCTCCGACGGCGGCGGCGGATCCGCCGTCGGCCATCTGTCCAACGGCGACTGGCTCAAGTTCTCGGCCGTCGCCTTCGGCTCCACCGGCGCCACCCGCTTCGACGCCCGCGTCGCCTCGGGGGCCGCCGGCGGAGTCAGCGGCCTGGTCCAGGTCCGGCTCGGCAGCCCGACGGCGAGCCCGGTCGGCGGCTTCGCCGTCGCCAACACCGGCGGCTGGCAGGCCTGGCGCACCGTCCCCGCCGACATCCGCCGCACCACCGGAACCCACGACGTCTATCTGACCTTCGACAGCGGCCAGTCCTCCGACTTCGTCAACGTCAACTGGTTCTCCTTCGCCTAGGGCCTGTCGTCAAATTCCTGTCGTCACCCGGAGGGCGGCCCCGCGGCGTTTGGTGCGTGCTCTCGGCGTGCCGGGCGGAAGCCCGCGTACTGGACGTACTCGGGCTTTCGCCCGGTGCGGCGAGAGCGCGTGCCAGGCGCCGCGGGGCAGGCGGGAGTTTGACGACAGGCCCTAGCCGGGCGGATCGCCGACCGGTGGCCGGATTCCGACGCCGACCGCGGAGACGGAACCTAGGCCTCCCGCCGGCCGGGCAGCACCGGGTCGGCCTCGGTCTCCGGCACGTCCGGGGTCGTGGCCGCCGGGGCCTTGCGGGGCCAGATCCAGTACGTGGCGGCGACGATGCCGTGGATGACGACCGCGCGCAGGGCGCCGAACTGCCAGCCGCGCAGGCTGGAGGTGTCGCCCGCGTCGCCGACGTAGAGGACCGCAGCCTCCAGCAGGGCGAGGGCGACGGCGCCGGCGGCCACGGTCCGCAGCCACAGCTTCGCCTCGTGGCGGGCGCGCTCACGGCCGTACTTCGGGCCCGGCGGCTTGGGGCCGCCGGCGAAGCGGTGGGCGGCGTGCCGGTCGAGCCACTTCACGGTGTAGTGGCCGAATCCCACTGTGTAGCCGATGTAGAGGGCGGCGAGGCCGTGCTTCCAGGACGGCTCCCCGCCGTTCTTGAGGTCCATCGTGGAGACCACCAGCAGCACCAGCTCCAGCAGTGGCTCGCACAGCAGGACGGCCGCCCCGAGCCGGGGCATCTTCGCGAGGTAGCGCAAGGCGAGGCCGGCGGCGAGCAGCACCCAGAAGCCCACCTCGCAGGCGACGATCAGGGCGACGAGCACGGGTTTCTCCATTCGCTGGGGGTTCGGCGGTGCGGCGGCCGACGACCGCCCCGCACCTGGTCCCAGCCTCTCCCGCGATCCGCCCCGCTTCGTCGTCTGCGCAGGTGAACCGGGACTGCATCCTTCGGTGTAGTGGACCGCCCCGGGCGATACGCCCCTGCGGCGAGGCCCCCGGGCCCCGCAGCGTGTTGGATGGGACCGTGACCGCAACCGAGGCCCCGGCCGACCCCGAGCGGACCCGCCGCATCCCCCGCCCCCACCGCGACGACGTGCTCCTCGCGGTGGTCAGCGTGCTCGGCGGGCTGCTGCTGTGGTCGCTCGGCATCTACACCACGAACAACCGCCACTTCTTCCCGCCCTGGGCGGCCCTGGTCCCGCTGCTGGTGATCGGCCCGATGGAGCTGGTGCGCCGCAGCTGCCCGCACCTCATCATGGCCGTCGGCACCCTCGCCGTGATCGCTGACCAGTTCACCGTGGGCAACTTCGGCACCATCATGATCTTCACGGACCTGGTGTACGCGGCCGCCCTCTACGGAAAGCCCCCGATGGCCCGGCGGCTGCCGGTCTCGACCGGCCTGGTCACCGTGGCCGTGACGATCATCGCCGTGGCCTGGTTCCGCACCCCGCAGGCGCTGATGATCGGCGTGGTCACCGGCATCGTCAGCTTCGGACCGGCGCTGACGGGCGCGACCCTGCGCAACCACCGCGAGGCCGCGGTCGCCGCCCGCCTGCGCGCGGAGCAGACGGCGCTGCTGGCCGAAATGGACCGCAGCCAGGCCGTGGTCGCCGAGCGGGCGCGGATGGCCCGCGAGCTGCACGACATGGTGGCCAACCACCTGTCCGCGATCGCCATCCACTCCACGGCGGCCCTCTCCATCGACTCCCCCGCGACGAGCCGCGAGGCCCTCGGGGTGATCCGCGAGAACAGCGTGCAGGGGCTGGCCGAAATGCGCCGGCTGATCGGGCTGCTGCGGGACGCGGGCGCGGAGCAGGAAGCCGTCGCGACCCCCACCCTGGACGGGCTCGACGCCCTCGTGGCGCAGGCCCGCGTCAACGGCCGGGGCAGCGGGCTGGAGTTCGAGCTGTGCGACGAGCGGCGGCCCGGGCCGGATCCGCTGCCGGCCCCCGTGGAGCTGGCGGCGTACCGGATCGTCCAGGAGTCGCTCACCAACGCCCTCAAGCACGCGGCCCCCGGCACCGTACGGGTCCGTGTGGCCCGCACCGGCGGGCTGCTGACGGTGGCGGTCGAGTCGCCCTGCGCCGACCGGCCCCCGCGCCGCGCCCCGGGCTCCGGGGCCGGCCTGGTCGGCATGCGGGAGCGGACGGAGCTGTTGGGCGGGGAGTTCACGGCGGGCCGCGAGGGCCCGCTCTGGCGGGTGCGGGCGGTCCTGCCCGCGGAGGAGAAGGCGGTGACCGGGTGACCATCCGGGTGGTGGTGGCGGAGGACCAGAGCGCGGTGCGCGCGGGACTGGTGCTGATCCTGCGCAGCGCGGGCGACGTCGAGGTCGTCGGCGAGGCCGCGGACGGCGAGGCGGCGGTGCGGCTGGCCCGGGAGCTCCGCCCGGACCTCGTCCTCATGGACGTGCAGATGCCCCGGCTCGACGGGGTGTCGGCGACGCGGCAGGTGGTGTCCGAGGGCCTCGCCGACGTCCTGGTCCTGACGACCTTCGACCTCGACGAGTACGTCTTCGGGGCGCTGCGCGCGGGCGCGGCCGGCTTCCTGCTGAAGAACGCGGACGCGGCCGAGCTGATCGCCGGCGTGCGGACCGTGGCGCGCGGCGAGGGGCTGATCTCCCCGGCGGTGACCAGGCGCCTGATCGCCGAGTTCGCGGCGCCGCGGAAGGCGGAGGCCGCCGTTGCGCCGGAGCGTGCCGCGGCGGTGGAGTCCCTGACGCGCAGGGAGCGCGAGGTGCTGGGTTGCCTCGGGGAGGGCCTGTCGAACGCGGAGATCGCGGTACGGCTGTCGATGGCCGAGGCGACGGTGAAGACGCACGTGAGCAGGCTGCTGGGCAAGCTGGAACTGCGCAGCCGGGTGCAAGCGGCGGTCCTCGCCCGGGAGCTGGGGCTCTAGCGCCCCTCCAACTCGGTTGTGGTCTGGACCTCTTGACGGTTGGTCCAGACCTTTTCTACGCTCGCGACAACTGTGGTGAGCGTGCCGTGCCAGGGACGCTCACGGGCGGCGCAGGTCCCACCCCCGAGTCGCAGCCGGCCCCACGGCCGCGACGGACCTACGGAGGAGCACCCTTGAGCACAGCACCCCCACCCCGCACCACCCGTCTGATGCGCAGGCTCGCCGCGTCCGTGGCCGCCTTCGCCGTGCCGGCCGCAGGGCTCGTGGCCCTGGCCGGCCCCGCGCAGGCCGCCGCGTCCGCGACGGCGACGTACACGAAGGTCTCGGACTGGGGCTCCGGCTTCGAGGGCAGGTGGACGGTGAAGAACACCGGCACCACCACCCTCACCGGCTGGACCGTCGAGTGGGACTTCCCCTCGGGCACCCGGGTCAACTCGGCCTGGGACGCCACCGTCACCAACTCCGCGGAGCACTGGACCGCCAAGAACCTCGGCTGGAACGGCACCCTCGCCCCCGGTGCCAGCGTCACCTTCGGCTTCAACGGCAGCGGCTCCGGAGCCCCCGCCGGCTGCAAGCTCAACGGCGCCCCCTGCGACGGCGGCCCCTCCCAGCCCGGCGACAACCCGCCCTCCGCCCCCGGCACGCCCGCCGCGGGCACGGTCACCGAGACCTCGGCGGCCCTGTCCTGGGCCCCCGCGACCGACGACAAGGGCGTCAAGGACTACGACGTCTACCGCGGCTCCGCGAAGGTCGCGACGGTCAGCGGGACCTCGTACACCGACACCGGCCTGACCAAGGGGACGGCGTACACGTATTCCGTGACCGCACGCGACACCGCCGGCCAGACCGGTCCCTCCTCGGGCACCCTGACCGTCACCACCCCGGGCGGCACGACCCCCGACCCGGGCGAGAAGGTCAAGCTCGGCTACTTCACCAACTGGGGCGTCTACGGGCGCAACTACCACGTGAAGAACCTGGTCACCTCCGGCACCGCCGCGAAGATCACGCACATCAACTACGCCTTCGGCAACGTCCAGGGCGGCAAGTGCACCATAGGCGACGCCTACGCCGACTACGACAAGGCGTACAGCGCCGACCAGAGCGTCGACGGCAAGGCCGACACCTGGGACCAGCCGCTGCGCGGCAACTTCAACCAGCTGCGCAAGCTGAAGGCGCAGTACCCGCACATCAAGGTGCTGTGGTCGTTCGGCGGCTGGACCTGGTCCGGCGGCTTCGGCCAGGCCGCGGCCAACCCGGCGGCCTTCGCCCAGTCCTGCTACGACCTGGTGGAGGACCCCCGCTGGGCCGACGTCTTCGACGGCATCGACCTCGACTGGGAGTACCCGAACGCCTGCGGCCTGACCTGCGACACCTCGGGCCCGGGCGCGTTCACCAACATGATGAAGGCGATGAAGGCCAAGTTCGGCCAGAACAACCTGGTCACGGCCGCGATCACCGCCGACGCCTCGGACGGCGGCAAGATCGACTCGGCGGACTACGGCGGCGCCGCGCAGTACACCGACTTCTACAACGTCATGACGTACGACTTCTTCGGCGCCTGGGCGGCGAAGGGCCCGACCGCCCCGCACTCCCCGCTCACCTCGTACGCCGGCATCCCGCAGGCCGGCTTCAACTCCGCCGACGCCATCGCCAAGCTCAAGGCCAAGGGCGTCCCGGGCAGCAAGCTGAACCTCGGCATCGGCTTCTACGGCCGCGGCTGGACCGGCGTCACCCAGGACGCCCCCGGCGGCACCGCCACCGGCCCGGCGCAGGGCACGTACGAGCAGGGCATCGAGGACTACAAGGTCCTCAAGAGCAGCTGCCCGGCCACCGGCACCGTCGCCGGCACCGCCTACGCCAAATGCGGCAGCAACTGGTGGAGCTACGACACCCCCGCCACCATCGCCGGCAAGATGGCCTGGGCCAAGCAGCAGGGCCTCAGGGGCGCCTTCTACTGGGAGTTCAGCGGCGACACCGCGAACGGCGAGCTCGCCTCCGCCGTCCACTCCGGCCTGAAGTGACCCCCGCTCCCTGAACCGCCGACCGCCGGAGCCGCGGGACGGGACCGCCCCCCGTCCCCCGGCCCCGGCCCGAAGACACCGCCGCCCTCCCCGGAGCAGTCAGGCCCGGGGAGGGCGGCGGCACGTCAGTCGACGGTTGCCCTCTCCCAGACTCCGTCTGGGGAGGGCAAGGATTTTTTACGCGACATTCACCCGTTGGCCGGGCGGGGCCGCCTCCAGCCAGGCCAGGAAACCGGTCAGGGCGTCCTCGCTCATCGCCAGCTCCAGGCGCACCCCCTGGTGGGTGCAGCCGAGCACGACGGCGTCGGACAGCAGGGCCAGCTCCTCCTCGCCCTCCGGGGCGCGGCGGGCGACGACCTCGATCGAGCCGCGCTCCAGCAGCCGCCGGGGCCGCGGGGAGTAGGAGAAGACGCGGAACCAGTCGATGCGGTCACCGCTGTAGCGGGCGACCCCGTACACCCAGCCCTTGCCGGAGACGTCGTGCTTGTCGGAGACGTCCCAGCGCAGGCTGCAGTCGAAGGTGCCGCCGGAGCGCTGGATCAGCCGCCGGCGCAGCCCGAAGACGAACAGGCCGATCACCACCAGGGCTACGACCAGGCCGCTCACAAGCAGAGCGAGGAGCATCTTCACCGACCTCCTCGCTCATCGACTACCGCAAGTAAAACGGACGTACATCGCCTCAGCCGCGACCCGTCCCGAGAAATTCCGGTACGAGCCGCGGCTGAGGTCACAAACCTGTTCGGTGCGGGACTCAGTGCCCCGCGACCGCACGCAGCCGGACATCGGCGCGACGCTCGGAGGCGGCGTCCGCCTCCGACTTGGCGCGCTCCAGCGCCCGCTCCGCACGCTTGACGTCGATCTCGTCCGCGAGCTCGGCGATCTCGGCCAGCAGGGACAGCTTGTTGTCCGCGAACGAGATGAAACCGCCGTGCACCGCGGCGACGACCGTACCGCCGTCACTGGTGCGGATGGTCACCGGGCCCGATTCCAGCACGCCGAGAAGCGGCTGGTGACCGGGCATGACGCCGATGTCGCCGGACGTGGTGCGGGCGACGACCAGGGTGGCCTCGCCGGACCAGACACTGCGGTCCGCCGCGACCAGCTCGACGTGCAGCTCAGCAGCCAAGGTTGGCTCCTCGGGTCACCACCCGGCAGGTTCGCCGGGTGTTGGATGAATTCTAATGGGCGTGCGGAGAGGGACGGGACGCACCCGCCCCTCTCCGTGCGATCTGGTGCGGCCGGGGCGGGTGCGCGCCCCGCCCCCGGCCGTCCCGGATCAGGAGACGCCCAGCTCCTTGGCGTTCTTCTTCAGGTCCTCGAGACCACCGCACATGAAGAAGGCCTGCTCGGGGAAGTGGTCGTACTCGCCGTCGCAGATCGCGTTGAACGCGGCGATCGACTCGTCGAGCGGGACGTCCGAACCGTCCACGCCGGTGAACTGCTTCGCCGCGTGGGTGTTCTGGGACAGGAAGCGCTCGACGCGGCGGGCGCGGTGGACAACGAGCTTGTCCTCCTCGCCGAGCTCGTCGATGCCGAGGATCGCGATGATGTCCTGGAGGTCCTTGTACTTCTGCAGGATCCCCTTGACGCGGGTCGCGGCCTCGTAGTGGTCCTTGGCGATGTACCGCGGGTCGAGGATGCGGGACGAGGAGTCCAGCGGGTCCACGGCCGGGTAGATGCCCTTCTCGGAGATCGGACGGGAGAGGACCGTCGTCGCGTCGAGGTGGGCGAAGGTGGTCGCCGGGGCCGGGTCGGTCAGGTCGTCGGCGGGGACGTAGATCGCCTGCATCGAGGTGATCGAGTGACCGCGGGTCGAGGTGATGCGCTCCTGGAGGAGACCCATCTCGTCGGCCAGGTTCGGCTGGTAGCCCACCGCGGACGGCATGCGGCCGAGCAGCGTGGAGACCTCGGAACCGGCCTGCGTGAAGCGGAAGATGTTGTCGATGAAGAACAGCACGTCCTGCTTCTGCACATCGCGGAAGTACTCCGCCATGGTCAGGCCGGCCAGGGCGACGCGCAGACGGGTGCCCGGGGGCTCGTCCATCTGGCCGAAGACCAGCGCGGTCTTGTCGAGAACGCCGGCCTCCTCCATCTCGACCATGAGGTCGTTGCCCTCACGGGTGCGCTCACCGACACCCGCGAAGACGGAAACGCCCTCGTGCAGCTTCGCCACACGCATGATCATTTCCTGGATCAGAACGGTCTTGCCGACACCGGCACCACCGAACAGACCGATCTTTCCACCCTTGACGTACGGGGTGAGGAGGTCGACGACCTTCAGGCCGGTCTCGAACATCTCGGTCTTGGACTCGAGCTGGTCGAAGGCCGGGGCCTTGCGGTGGATCGGCCAGCGCTCGGCGCTCGCGATCGTGGACTCGTCCTCGTTGAGGACGCGGCCCAGGGTGTTGAACACCTTGCCCTTGGTGACGTCGCCGACGGGCACGGTGATGCCGTTGCCGGTGTCGGTGACCACGGCCTGGCGGACCAGGCCGTCGGTGGGCTGCATGGAGATGGTGCGCACCATGCCGTCACCCAGGTGCTGCGCGACCTCGAGGGTCAGCGTCTTGAGCGCACCCTCCTCGGCCGGGTCGGCGACCTGGACGGTCAGCGCGTTGTAGATCTCCGGCATCGCGTCGACGGGGAACTCCACGTCGACGACCGGGCCGATGACCCGCGCGATGCGGCCGGTGGCGGCAGCCACTGCGTTATCGATAGACGTCGTCACTTACTTGTCACTCCCCGCGTTCGCGTCGGCCAGGGCTGCGGAGCCACCGACGATCTCGCTGATTTCCTGGGTGATTTCGGCCTGGCGGGCCGCGTTGGCAAGCCGGGTGAGGCTGGTGATCAGCTCACCGGCGTTGTCGGTCGCCGACTTCATCGCGCGGCGGCGGGCGGCGTGCTCGGAAGCAGCGGCCTGCAGCAGCGCGTTGTAGACGCGGCTCTCGACGTAGCGCGGCAGCAGGGCGTCGAGGACGTCCTCCGCCGACGGCTCGAAGTCGAACAGCGGCAGGATCTCGCCCTTGCCGACCGTCTCCTCCGACGCCTTCTCGAGGCTGAGCGGCAGCATCCGGTTGTCCACCGCGTTCTGCGTCATCATCGACACGAATTCCGTGTAGACGATGTGCAGCTCGTCCACGCCGCCCTCGGCCGTCTCCTTGGTGACGGCCTCGATCAGCGGGGCGGCGACGGCCTTCGCGTTCGCGTAGCTCGGGCTGTCGGTGAAGCCGGTCCAGCTCTCCACGACCTTGCGCTCGCGGAAGTTGTAGTAGGCGACACCCTTGCGGCCGACGATGTAGTGGTCGACCTCCTTGCCCTCACTGCGCAGCCGCTCCGTCAGCCGGTCCGCCGCCTTGATGGCGTTGGACGAGTAGCCGCCGGCCAGACCGCGGTCGCTCGTGAGCAGCACGACCGCCGCGCGCACCGGGTTCTCGGACTCGGTGGTGAGCGGGTGCTTGGTGTTGGAGCCGGTCGCCACCGCGGTCACCGCACGGGTGAGCTCGGTCGCGTACGGCGTGGAGGCCGCCACCTGGCGCTGCGCCTTGACGATGCGCGAGGCGGCGATCATCTCCATCGCCTTGGTGATCTTCTTGGTCGCGGTAACGGATCGGATGCGACGCTTGTAGACCCGGAGCTGGGCTCCCATGAGTCAGGTCCCTTCCGTCGTTACTTGCCGGCCGGAGCGTCTTCGCCCAGAAGCTTGCCGTCCGAGGTCTCGAACTGCTTCTTGAAGTCGGCGATGGCGTCGGCGACGGACTGGAGGGTGTCGTCCGACATCTTGCCGCCCTCGCGGATCGAGGTCAGGAGGTCCTTGCGGTTGTGGCGCAGGAACTCGAGCAGCTCGGACTCGAAGCGGCGGATGTCCTCGACCGGGACGTCGTCCATCTTGCCGGTGGTGCCCGCCCAGATGGAGATGACCTGCTCCTGGACCGGCATCGGCTGGTACTGGCCCTGCTTGAGCAGCTCGACCATGCGCTTGCCGCGCTCGAGGGAGGACTTCGACGCGGCGTCCAGGTCGGAACCGAAGGCGGCGAACGCCTCCAGCTCGCGGTACTGGGCGAGGTCCACGCGCAGGCGGCCGGAGATCTGCTTCATGGCCTTGTGCTGCGCGGAGCCACCGACACGGGAGACCGAGATACCGACGTTCAGGGCCGGGCGCTGGCCGGCGTTGAACAGGTCGGACTCCAGGAAGCACTGGCCGTCGGTGATGGAGATGACGTTGGTCGGGATGAACGCCGACACGTCGTTCGCCTTGGTCTCGACGATCGGCAGACCGGTCATCGAGCCGGCGCCCATGTCGTCCGACAGCTTGGCGCAGCGCTCCAGCAGGCGGGAGTGCAGGTAGAAGACGTCGCCCGGGTAGGCCTCGCGGCCCGGCGGACGGCGCAGCAGCAGCGACACGGCGCGG
Organism: Streptomyces toxytricini; assembly: GCF_014649915.1. Taxonomy (GTDB): domain Bacteria; phylum Actinomycetota; class Actinomycetes; order Streptomycetales; family Streptomycetaceae; genus Streptomyces; species Streptomyces toxytricini. The sequence goes on from NZ_BMTY01000007.1 coordinate 193,985, forward strand.
TAGGCGTCGGCCTGCTTCGACAGGTCGTCGAAGACGATCAGGACGTGCTTGCCCTGGTACATCCAGTGCTGGCCGATGGCGGAGCCGGTGTAGGGCGCCAGGTACTTGAAGCCGGCCGGGTCGGACGCCGGGGCGGCGACGATGGTCGTGTACTCCAGGGCACCGGCCTCTTCCAGCGCGGCGCGCACGGAAGCGATGGTGGAGCCCTTCTGGCCGATCGCGACGTAGATGCAGCGGACCTGCTTGTTCACGTCGCCCGAGCGCCAGTTGTCGCGCTGGTTGATGATCGTGTCGACGGCCAGGGCGGTCTTGCCCGTCTGGCGGTCGCCGATGATCAGCTGACGCTGGCCGCGGCCGACCGGCGTCATGGCGTCGACGGCCTTGTAACCCGTCTCCATGGGCTCGTGCACGGACTTGCGCTGCATGACGCCGGGGGCCTGCAGCTCGAGGGCGCGGCGGCCCTCGGTCGCGATCTCGCCGAGACCGTCGATCGGGTTGCCGAGCGGGTCGACGACGCGGCCGAGGTAGCCCTCGCCGACGCCGACGGAGAGCACCTCACCGGTGCGCTGCACCGGCTGGCCCTCCTCGATGCCGCTGAACTCGCCGAGGACGATCGCACCGATCTCGCGGTCCTCGAGGTTGAGCGCGAGGCCGAGGGTGCCGTCCTCGAACTTCAGCAGCTCGTTCGCCATGGCGGAGGGCAGGCCCTCCACCTTCGCGATGCCGTCACCGGCAACGCTGACCGTGCCGACCTCCTCGCGCGAGGCCGCGTCCGGCTTGTACGACTGGACGAAGTTCTCCAGTGCGTCCCGGATCTCCTCCGGCCGGATCGTGAGCTCCGCCATCTGGGTTCCCTGCTCTCCTTGTTGGGCCTGAAGCTTCATAGGGGTCTGGGGGCGACCCCCAGGAATCTTCTGCAAGTTCTGCACGGCCCAACCGGGCCGCTAGGAATCTTCGTTCTGTTTGTGGCCGGTCAGCCGGCCATGCGGCGCTCCGCCTCGGAGAGGCGGTTCGCGATGCTGCCGTCGATGACCTCGTCGCCGATCTGCACCACGATCCCGCCGACGACCTCGGGGTCGACGTCCAGGTTCAGGTGCATCTGGCGGCCGTACAGCTTGGCCAGCACCGCGCCGAGACGCGCGCGCTGCGCGTCGCTGAGCGGGATCGCGCTGGTCACGGTGGCGACCACGCGGTCACGCCGCTCGGCGGCGAGCTTGGACAGGGCCTCGAGGCCCCCTTCCAGGCTACGTCCACGCGGGTGCGTGACGAGACGGCTGACCATCCGCTCGGTGACGGCGTGGGCCTTGCCGCCGAGCAGGCTGCGCAGCAGCTCGCCCTTGGCGGAGGCGGTGGCCGTCCGGTCGGTCAGCGCGGCGCGCAGCTCGGGGTTCGAGGCGACGATCCGGGTGAACCGGAACAGCTCGTCCTCGACGCCGTCGAGCGCGCCGCTCTGCTGGGCCGCCGTGAGGTCGGCGGTGTCGGCCAGCTGCTCCAGGCCGTCGACCAGGTCGCGGGACTGGGACCAGCGGGACCGGACCGTGCCCGTGACCAGGTCGAGGGTCTCCCCGCCGACCTGGCCGGCGAGCAGGCGCTGCGCCAGCTCGGCCCTGGCCTCGGCGGGCTGCGCCGGGTCGGTGAGGACCCGGCGCAGCGAGACCTCACGGTCGAGCAGCGCGGTGACGGCAGCCAGCTCACCGGCGAGCTTCGCCGCGTCGACGGACGTGTTGTCCGTCAGCGCGTCGAGGCGCTCGCGCGCGGAGGCCAGTGCCTCGCGGCTCGCTCCGTTCATCGGGCCGCCTCGGCCTTCTCCTCGAGCTCGCTGAGGAAGCGGTCGATGGTGCGGCTCTGGCGGGCGGCGTCCTCGAGGGACTCGCCGACGAGCTTGCCGGCCAGGTCGGTGGCGAGCTTGCCCACGTCCTGGCGCAGCGCCTGCGAGGCGGCCTTGCGGTCGGCCTCGATCTGGGCGTGGCCGGCAGCGATGATCTCCTCACGCTGCCGCTGGCCCTCTGCGCGCAGCTCTTCCTTGAGCGCAGTGCCCTGCTCGAGCGCTTCCTGGCGCAGGCGAGCGGCCTCGTGCCGGGCCTCGGCGAGCTGGGCCTTGTACTGCTCCAGCACGCTCTGGGCCTCGGTCTGAGCGGCTTCGGCCTTCTCGATACCGCCTTCGATCGCCTCGCGGCGCTCGTCCAGAACCTTGTTGATGTTCGGGAGGAGCTTCTTGGCGAGGAAGCCGAAGACGATGACGAAGGCGATCAGACCGATGACCAGCTCGGGGATCGGCGGGATGAGGGGGTTCTCCACCTCAGCCGCAATCTGAACCAGAGGGTTCACATCAGTGCCTTCCGTCTAAGGGTGTTCGCTACCGCGATCAGGAGGTCGGGTAGACGAACGGCATGACCAGACCGATGAGGGCGAGCGCCTCACAGAAGGCGAAGCCGAGGATCTGGTTGGCGCGGATCAGGCCGGCGGCCTCGGGCTGGCGGGCCAGGGCCTGGGTGCCGTTGCCGAAGATGATGCCGACGCCGACGCCGGGGCCGATGGCGGCGAGGCCGTAGCCGATGGAGCCGAGGTTGCCCTTGATTTCGACGCCAGCGGCGAGGGTCTGCGCGAGAGCGGACATGCCGGTTCTTCCTTCTCTTTCATGGACCGGTGGGGGTTGGCCACCGGACGTCTGATGGTTTGGGGGTGGGGCCGGTCAGTGGTGCTCGGCGACGGCGCCCTGGAGGAAGCTGCAGGCCAGGAGTACGAAGACGTAGGCCTGGACAGCCTGGATGAAGAGCTCGAAGGCGGTCATCACGATGACCATCACGAACGAGACACCCGCGTAGGCGATGCCGATGCCGTTCAGCAGGTACCAGCTGGCGATCGTGAAGAGCAGCAGCAGCGTGTGACCGGCGAACATGTTCGCGAAGAGACGGACCGCGTGGGTGAAGGGGCGGACCAGGACGTTCGAGAAGAACTCGATCAGCATGACCAGCGGCAGGATCCCGCCGAGCGACTTGTCGTAGCCCGTCAGGTTCTTCAGGCCGCCGACGAAGCCGTGGCGCTTGAAGGTGACCGACATCCACATGACGTAGATGACGAGCGCGAGGCCGGCCGGGTAGGCGATGACCGAGGTCACCGGGAACTGGGCGACCGGGATGATCGACCAGAGGTTCATCATCCAGACGAAGAAGAACGTCGCGACCATGAAGGGGACGTACTTCTCGCCCTCCTTCTTGCCGAGCGTCTCGTAGACGATGCCGCGGCGGACGAAGTCGTAGCCGGCCTCGGCGACCATCTGCAGCTTTCCGGGAACCATCTTCGGCTTGCGGAAGGCCGCCCAGAAGAAGCCGAGGATGATGACGGACCCGAGCAGGGCCAGCAGCATCGTCTTGTTGAAGTAGACGCTGCTGTCCGCGTCGCCGAAGATCGGCTCGAACAGGAACGAGTGCAGGCCAGGAGCCGGGAAGCCACAGCCGTCGAAGATGTGGCAATCGGTCTCGAAGGCGAGCACCTGCGTCGGGTCAGCACTCACCGCGGGCTCCTTCAGCGTGGCGCATAGGTACGGCAACCTCGTTGTGTCGGCGCGGCGCAGGGCCGCGGGTCGGCACGGGACTGGTCTTACGGATGTGGGGGCGGCCGGCAGGCATTGAGCCTCGCGATTGAGCAGGCGTCAGCTCAGATGCCCGCGCCCGCGATGCCGCACACGGCACCGGACGATAGCAGCATCTCGAACGACCACTTATCCCGCCCCTACCCTTCACGACGAGGACCCCGTGTTGTCGGGCTTGTCACCCTTGTCGGCGTTCGGCTCGACGTAAAGGATCTTGGCCTTCATGTGGGCGCGGGTCTGCGCGGCGATCCAGACGAGCGTCGCGACGACCAGCGAGATGGCGAAGGCCTTGGGGTTGAAAAGCGTCGTGTCCCGGAATGCGGCGACGAAGACGAACAGCAGCAGGATCTGGGTCGTGTAGAGGACCAGGCCCATCATCTGGAACAGATGCGGCCACGACCGGGCCGTGTGCTGCAGGACGACGAAGCCGACACCCATGAACGCGATCACCACCAGCGTGGCGACGAGCGCACCGATGGCCCCCTCGCCGCCCGCGACCACGCCGCTGACGATCGCGGCGACGACGCCGGCGGCAGCGGTGGGTACGGCGGTTTGCAGCAGGGATCGGACGTCATCAGACCGCATGGCGGGGTAGCTCCGCGTGGTGGTGGGGTACGGGACTCGTACGGGACGAGCGTAAAGCCCGGTCCGAGCAGAACGCTCGGGCCGAGAGGCCGTCGCACTACGACCCTTCGGCACTGTCGCCGGGTTTAGTGAACGGTATCACAAACTATTTGATGAGAGCTTTACCTGCCTCGTGTGCTCACTGTCACACATGAGAGCTAACGCGCCCGTGTGTGCACGACGGGCGGTCGTTTCGTGTGGTAAAGGCGATTCGATTCCGAATTGCGTGTGCGCCGTCAGCGCGCCGATCCGGCCTTACGCCGCTCGGGGAACCGCGAACGGGGGCCCACCGCTGTCGCGCCGTTGACGCCCGAGACGCCCACCGCGACCGGCCGGGCCGGCTCCGGCTCCCGCCCTGAGGCGTCCTGTGCGGCCGCCTCCGCGGCCCGCTCGGCGTGCCGGTAGCGCGGCGGCACCAGGAACTCCGCCCAGCGCGGGGCGCGCGGCGTGAAGCGCGGCAGGAGCAGCAGGACGAGGCCGACGGCGCTGAGCAGGGCGATCACGAAGACGATCCACATCGAGGCCGAGTGCACCGAGTAGGCAACCGCGCTGAAGGCGAAGAGGCCCGACCAGAAGTACATGATCAGGACGGCGCGGCTGTGCGAGTGGCCGAGTTCCAGCAGCCGGTGGTGCAGGTGCCCGCGGTCCGCGGCGAACGGCGACTGCCCGTTCCACGTGCGCCGCACGATGGCCAGGATCAGGTCCGTCATCGGGATCGCGATGATCGTCAGCGGCAGCAGCAGCGGGATGAAGACCGGCAGCATCGCGTGCGTCGCGTTGCGCTCGCCGCCCGCGAAGAGCGCCATGGTGTCGGGGTCGACCTGCCCGGTGATCGAGATCGTCCCGGCGGCCAGGACCAGGCCGATGAGCATCGACCCGGAATCGCCCATGAAGATGCGGGCCGGATGCATGTTGTGCGGCAGGAAGCCCAGGCACATGCCCATCAGGATCGCCGCGAAGAGGGTCGCCGGCGCCGCCGCCTCGATCCCGTAGCCGAACCAGATCCGGTACCCGTACAGGAAGAACGCCGCGGCGGCGATGCAGACCATGCCCGCGGCCAGGCCGTCGAGGCCGTCGACGAAGTTCACCGCGTTGATGGTGATCACCACCAGCGCGACCGTCAGCAGGTTGCCCTGCCACTGCGTGAGCGCGACCGTCCCGACACCCGGGACGGGGATCCACAGGATGGTCAGGCCCTGCATGACCATCACGCCCGCGGCGATCATCTGTGCGCCGAGCTTGATCAGGGCGTCGATCTCGAACTTGTCGTCGAGGACGCCGATCAGCCAGATCAGCGCCGCCCCGGAGAGCAGCGCCCGCGGCTCGTTCGACAGCTCGAAGACGCCGTTCAGGTTCGGCAGGTGGTCCGCGACCAGCAGGCCCGCGCACAGGCCGCCGAACATCGCGATGCCGCCGAGCCGCGGCGTGGGTTCGCGGTGCACGTCGCGGGCGCGGATCTCGGGCATCGCCCCCGCCGCGATGGCGAACTTCCGAACGGGCCCGGTGAGCAGGTAGGTCACCGCGACCGTGACGCAAAGCGTCAGCAGATATTCACGCACGGGCTGCCCCAGATGTATCGCCGGCCATCTCAGCCCCACACATTAGCCGTGATGTACCCCTTGCCGAGGACGCGAGGGCCCCGGTTCGCGGTTGCGGCCGCCGCCGCGCGGCCGTGCTCACCGGCCGTACGGCGGGAAGCCCTGCGCGAGAGCGGCCGCCTCGGCCCGCACCCCCGCCGCCTCCCCCCGCAGCGCCTCCGCGAACAGGCCGGCGATCCGCGCCATCTCCGGCTCGCCCATGCCCTGCGTGGTCACCGCGGCCGTGCCCAGCCGGATCCCGCGCTGGTCCCCGTACGGCAGGGCGCAGGTGTCCAGCACGATGCCGGCCGCGGCGAGCCGGCCGCGGGCGGCGGGGCCGTCGACGCCGAGCGCGGCCGGGTCGGCGGTGATCAGGTGCGTGTCGGTGCCGCCGGTGGTGACGGCGAACCCGCGCTCCGCCAGCGCCTCCGCGAGGACCCTCGCGTTGGACACCACCCGGTGGGCGTACGTGGTGAACGCCGGGCGGGCCGCCTCCCCGAAGGCGACGGCCTTCGCCGCGATGGTGTGCATCTGCGCGCCGCCCTGCGTGAACGGGAACACCGCCCGGTCGATCCGCTCCGCGAACTCGGCGGCGCACAGGAGCATCCCCCCGCGGGGGCCGCGCAGCACCTTGTGCGTCGTGGCGCAGACGACGTCGGCGTACGGGACGGGGCTCGGCGCGGCCCCGCCGGCCACCAGCCCGATCGGGTGGGCGGCGTCGGCGATGAAGTAGGCCCCCACCTCGTCGGCGATCTCCCGGAACACCGAGTACTCGGGGTGCCGCGGGTAGGAGATGGAGCCGCAGACGATCGCCTTCGGCCGGTGGGTCCGCGCCAGCTGCTGCACCTGGTGGTAGTCGATCAGCCCGGTCTCGGCGTCGACCCCGTACCCGACGAAGTCGAACCAGCGGCCCGAGAAGTTGGCCGGGGAGCCGTGGGTGAGGTGCCCGCCGTACGGCAGGCCCATCGCGAGGACGGTGTCCCCCGGCCGCAGCAGCGCCGCGTACGCGGCGAGCACCGCGGCCGAGCCGGAGTGCGGCTGGACGTTGGCGTGCTCGGCGCCGAACAGCGCCCGCGCCCGCTCGACGGCCGCCCGCTCGGCGGCGTCGGCGTACTCGCAGCCGCCGTGGTAGCGGTTGCCGGGATAGCCCTCGGCGTACTTGTTGGCGAGCGGCGAGCCCAGGGCGGCCAGCACGGCGGGCGAGGTGAAGTTCTCGGCGGCGACCAGCTGCAGCGTGGTGGCCTGCCGCTGCGCCTCCCCGGCGAGCACGTCGGCCATCTGCGGATCCTGCTGCCGCAGCAGGTCCGTGGGCGGGGTGATGACGCTCATGGCGCGACTCCAGTGGGATACCCGGGTACCGCCACTGTAGGCCCGCGGGGCCCGTCGCGCCCTGCGGGGCGCGGGCGGCTCAGCGCGGCGCCGCGACGCCCGTCAGCGCCGTCACGACCGGGTCCAGCGCCTGGTTGATCTCGTCGCCGATCGAGCGGAAGAAGGTGATCGGCGCACCGTACGGGTCGTGGACCTCGTCCGCGTCCGGGGAGGGCGCGAGCAGCCAGCCGCGCAGCGCCGCGGCCGCCCGTACGAGGGCCCGGGCGCGCTCGGCGACGCCGTCGTCGAGCGGGGGCAGGGTGGCCGGATCTATCGCCCGCACGAGGCGGGTGAACTCCTTCAGCGTGAACGTGCGCAGGCCGGCCGAGTGCCCCATGGAGATGACCTGCGCCCTGTGGTCGCGGGTGGCGGTCAGGACGAGGTCGGCCCGGATGACGTGCTCGTCGAGGAGCTCGCGGCCGGTGAACCCGGTGGCGTCGGCGCCGAAGTCGGCGAGGACGGCCGCGGCGTTGGCCTCCATCGGGGCGCCCTCGTGCCCCCACGTGCCGGCGCTCTCGACGATCAGGCCGCTGGCCGGAACCCGCCCCAGGCGGTGGGCCAGCGCATGCCGGTTGAGCCGCTCGGTGATGGGCGAGCGGCACACGTTGCCGGTGCTGACGTGGAGGATGCGGAAGGTGTCCGGGCCCGCCGGCTGCCCCGCCGCGGGCCGCCCCGGGGCGGCCGCGGGGACGCCGCCGCCGGCTATGCCACGCCCCTGAGGGCTCACGGGGCCACCTCGAGGTCGGGTACGACCTCCCGCAGCTGCCCGGCGGACAGAGCGCCCTCGCGCAGAAGGACGGGGACCTTCCCGGTGACGTCGACGATCGACGACGGCTGGATGCCGGGCGTCGGGCCGCCGTCCAGGTAGACGGACACGGAGTCGCCGAGCATCCGGCGTGCCGCGTCGCAGTCCTCGGGGGCCGGGTGCCCGCTGAGGTTCGCCGAGGACACAGCCATCGGGCCGACCTCGGTCAGCAGCTCGATCGCGACGGGGTGCAGCGGCATGCGCACGGCGACGGTGCCGCGGGTCTCCCCCAGGTCCCAGGCCAGCGACGGCTGGTGCTTGGCGACGAGGGTCAGCGCGCCCGGCCAGAAGGCGTCGACGAGCTCCCACGCCTGCTCGGAGAAGTCCGTGACGAGGCCGTGCAGGGTGTTCGGGGAGCCGATGAGGACCGGGGTGGGCATGCTGCGGCCGCGGCCCTTGGCGGCGAGGAGGTCGCCGACGGCCTCCGCGCTGAAGGCGTCGGCGCCGATGCCGTACAGCGTGTCCGTGGGCAGTACGACGAGCTCGCCGCGGCGCACGGCGGAGGCGGCTTCGCGCAGGCCCGTCCTGCGGTCCGTCGCGTCGTTGCAGTCGTATCGCCGGGCCATCAGCGGGCCTCCTCGTGCAGCGGAGTGGGGGCGGGTCGGGGGGCGCTCACGGCCGGGCCTTGCGGGCGGTGGCGAAGCGCGGGCGCTTGTTGAGGTCGGGGTGGTCGGCGGCGTCCGCCCAGCCCAGCTCCTCGGCGAAGATCCACGGGACCTGGCCGCCCTGGGTGTCGGCGTGCTCGACGACGACGATCCCGCCGGGCCGCAGCAGCCGGTGCGCGGTCCGCTCGATGCCGCGGATGGTGTCGAGGCCGTCCTCGCCGGAGAAGAGCGCCATCTCCGGGTCGTGGTCGCGGGCCTCGGGGGCGACGTACTCCCACTCGGTGAGCGGGATGTACGGCGGGTTGGAGATCACCAGGTCGACCTGCCCGTCGAGCTCCGGCAGGGCCTCCAGGGCGTCGCCCTGGTGGACGGTGACCCGGGAGCCCTCGGCGTTCTTGCGGGTCCAGCGCAGCGCGTCCTCGGACAGCTCCACCGCGTGCACGCGCGAGCGCGGCACCTCCTGCGCCATGGCGAGCGCGATCGCGCCGGAGCCGGTGCACAGGTCCACGATCAGCGGCTCGACGACGTCCATCGCCCGGACGGCCTGTATGGCCCAGTCGACGACCGACTCGGTCTCGGGCCGGGGCACGAACACCCCGGGCCCGACCTGGAGCTCCAGGTACCGGAAGAAGGCCCGCCCGGTGATGTGCTGGAGCGGCTCGCGCGCCTCGCGGCGGGCGACGGCCTCCCAGTAGCGGGCGTCGAAGTCCGCGTCCTTGACGTGGTGCAGTTCCCCCCGTTTGACGCCGTGGACGAAGGCCGCGAGCTCCTCCGCGTCGAAGCGCGGTGAGGGAACGCCTGCGGCGGCCAGCCGCTGGGTGGCCTGGGCCACCTCGGCAAGCAGCAAGTTCACGCTGGTCCTCCGGGCTGCTGTCGTACGGGGGTGTGGCGCGGGACGGGTCAGTGGGAGTTCGCGGCCGCGAGCTTGGCGGCCGAGTCCGTGTCGACGCAGGCCTGGATGACCGGGTCGAGGTCGCCGTCGAGCACCTGGTCCAGGTTGTACGCCTTGAACCCGGTGCGGTGGTCCGAGATCCGGTTCTCCGGGAAGTTGTACGTCCGGATCTTCTCGGACCGGTCCACGGTGCGGACCTGGCTGCGGCGGGCGTCGGCGGCCTCCTGCTCGGCGGCCTCCTGGGCGGCGGCCAGCAGGCGGGAGCGCAGGATGCGCATGGCCTGCTCCTTGTTCTGGAGCTGGCTCTTCTCGTTCTGGCAGGAGGCGACCACACCGGTCGGGACGTGCGTGATGCGCACGGCCGAGTCGGTGGTGTTGACGGACTGGCCGCCGGGGCCGGACGAGCGGTACACGTCGATGCGCAGGTCGTTCGGGTTGATCTCGACCTCGACCTCCTCGGCCTCCGGGGTGACGAGCACGCCGGCGGCGGAGGTGTGGATGCGGCCCTGCGACTCGGTGGCCGGGACGCGCTGGACGCGGTGGACGCCGCCCTCGTACTTCAGCCGGGCCCACACGCCCTGGCCGGGCTCGGTGGCGCCGTTGCCGCCCTTGGTGCGGACGGAGACCTGGACGTCCTTGTAGCCGCCGAGCTCGGACTCGGTGGAGTCGATGATCTCGGTCTTCCAGCCGACCCGCTCGGCGTAGCGCAGGTACATGCGCAGCAGGTCGCCGGCGAACAGGGCGGACTCGTCGCCGCCGGCGCCCGCCTTGATCTCCAGGAGGACGTCCTTGTCGTCGCTGGGGTCGCGGGGGACGAGCAGCAGGCGCAGCTTCTCGGTGAGCTCCTCGCGCTGCGCGCCCAGCTCCTTGACCTCGGCGGCGAAGTCGGGGTCGTCGGCCGCGAACTCCTTCGCGGTCTCGATGTCCTCGCCGGTCTGCTTCCACGCCCGGTAGGTGGCGATGATCGGGGTCAGCTCCGCATAGCGCTTGTTCAGCTTGCGCGCGTTGGCCTGATCGGAGTGGACCGAAGGGTCGGCGAGCTTCTTCTCGAGGTCGGCGTGCTCGCCGACCAGTTCCTCGACCGCCTCGAACATCGGGGGCTCCTGGGGTGAAAGTACGAAAAAGGGCTGCGGGACGACAAAGGCGCCGGCCCGGCCGCCCCCGTTGGACGGGGTGCAGCCGGGGTCCGGCGCCGGGGGCTCGCTACTTCGAGCCGGCAGCCTTGCCGAAGCGGGCCTCGAAGCGGGCGACACGGCCACCGGTGTCGAGGATCTTCTGCTTGCCCGTGTAGAACGGGTGGCACTCGGAGCAGACCTCGGCACGGATGGTGCCCTCGGTCAGGGTGCTACGGGTGGTGAACGACGCGCCGCAGGTGCAGCTGACCTGGGTCTCGACGTACTCGGGGTGAACATCGCGCTTCAAGGTGTCTCCTAGTTTCGGGAGGGCGCCGGGTCGCAGGGGCGGAATTGCGCACTGCGTGAACCGGGGCCGACAGACCAGTCTGCCAGGACCGGGCTGCCTGTCAAAATTCCGGGAACGCCCTCCTCAACGAGCGGGGCGGCCGGCGTATTCCGCACCACCGCGGAGCGGTCTACCGGACGATCTCGGCGGCCTTGCTCTTGTCTCCGGCGGAGGCGGCGGTGGCTTCGGCGGGGATCGGCTGCTCGGCGAGCAGGGCGTCGAAGACCATCTTGGACTCCTTGGCGAGCGGGGCGACCCGGTTGTCGTCGTAGGGGTCCGCGCCCACCGGCAGCGTGATCATCTGCATGTTCTGCGCGTCGATGCCCTGCAGGCTCTGGGCGAAGCCGAGCAGGGACTTCACGTCGCCGAGCGCCTTGTCGGTCGTCAGCGACTTGGTCCCGGTGTCGGCGAGGCCCATCAGCCGCTTGGGGTTGTCGAAGATCCCGATGCCCTTGACCTGCTTGATCAGCGCTTTGATGAAGGCCTGCTGGAGCTGTATCCGGCCCAGGTCGCTGCCGTCGCCGACGCTCTTGCGGGTGCGGACCAGGCCGAGGGCCTGCTCGCCGTTCAGGTGGTTGGTGCCGGCCGGGAGGTCGAGGTGGCTGTCGGCGTCCTTGATCGGCTTGGTGGTGGTGACCTCGACGCCGCCGAGGGTGTCGATGATCCCCTTGAAGCCGGTGAAGTCGACCTCGATGTAGTGGTCCATGCGGATCCCGGACATCTTCTCGACGGTCTTGACGACGCAGGCGGCGCCGCCGATCGAGAAGGCCTCGTTGAACTGCTCGCGCTGCCGGCCGCGGTCGGTCTTGCCGTTCGCCAGGGTGCAGGGCGGGCGGTTGACCATGGTGTCGCGCGGGATCGACACGACGCTGGCCTTCTTGTGGCCCTCGTACAGGTGGACGATCATCGCCGTGTCGGAGCGGGCCGCACCGCCGTCGTCGCGGCCGTAGGCGGAGTTCGCGCCGCCGCGGGAGTCCGAGCCGAGGACGAGGATGTCCATCGAGCCGTTGTCGATGTCCTGCGGGCGGTCGGAGCCCAGCGCCTGGTCGATGTCGACGGTGTGGAGGTTCCCGTTCAGCTTGAACCAGAACCAGCCCAGGCCCGCCCCGCCCAGCAGGACCACTCCGGCGGCGGTCCACCCGGCGACGGCCAGGCCCCTGCGCCGCGCGGCCGGCTTGCGCCGCCGCCGCGGTCCGGCGCGGTGCGGCTGCGGGCCGCTGCTCTCCTCGCTCATGCTCTCCTCAGTCCTGGGGGCGCGGTCCCGCCGCCGCCCGGCCGCTGCGCGCCCCCTTGACACAGACGGAGTAGTGCTCCGCGGGGTTCCACGCCGCGGCGGGCCGGGGTGCGGGGAAGCCGCGGATGTGGCGGAGGTCGCACGGGGCCGACGTACCCCCTGCGGCCCGGAAAACGCGGGACCGCCCCCGCCGCGGAGTGCGGCGGGGGCGGTCCCGGTACGGCGCGGGTGCGGCCGTCAGTCGTCGTTCTTGCCCGCAGGGGTCGTCTTGGCGATCTGCATCAGGAACTCGGCGTTCGACTTCGTCTGCTTCATCTTGTCGAGCAGCAGCTCGATGGCCTGCTGCGAGTCGAGCGCGTGCAGCACCCGGCGCAGCTTCCAGACGATGGAGAGCTCCTCGCTGTTGAGGAGGATCTCCTCCTTGCGGGTGCCCGACGGGTCGACGTCGACGGCGGGGAAGATCCGCTTGTCGGCGAGCTTGCGGTCGAGCTTGAGCTCCATGTTGCCGGTGCCCTTGAACTCCTCGAAGATCACCTCGTCCATGCGCGAGCCGGTGTCGACGAGCGCGGTGGCCAGGATGGTCAGCGAGCCGCCGTCCTCGATGTTGCGCGCGGCACCGAAGAAGCGCTTCGGCGGGTACAGCGCGGTCGAGTCGACACCACCGGACAGGATGCGGCCGGAGGCGGGCGCCGCGAGGTTGTACGCGCGGCCCAGGCGGGTGATGGAGTCCAGCAGGACGACCACGTCGTGGCCGAGCTCGACGAGGCGCTTGGCGCGCTCGATGGCCAGCTCGGCGACCGTGGTGTGGTCCTCGGCAGGGCGGTCGAAGGTCGAGGAGATGACCTCGCCCTTGACCGACCGCTGCATGTCGGTGACCTCTTCCGGACGCTCGTCGACGAGGACGACCATCAGGTGGCACTCGGGGTTGTTCGTGGTGATCGCGTTGGCGATCGCCTGCATGATCATGGTCTTGCCGGTCTTCGGCGGGGCCACGATCAGGCCTCGCTGGCCCTTGCCGATCGGCGACACCAGGTCGATGATGCGCGTCGTCAGCACGCCCGGGTCGGTCTCCAGGCGGAGCCGGTCCTGCGGGTAGAGCGGGGTCAGCTTCTGGAACTCCGGTCGGCCGCGGCCGGATTCGGGCGCCATGCCGTTGACGGAGTCCAGGCGCACCAGCGCGTTGAACTTCTCGCGGCGCTCACCGTCCTTGGGCTGGCGGACGGCGCCGGTGACGTGGTCGCCCTTGCGCAGGCCGGCCTTGCGGACCTGGGCGAGGGAGACGTACACGTCGTTCGGGCCGGGCAGGTAGCCCGAGGTCCGGATGAACGCGTAGTTGTCGAGGATGTCGAGGATGCCGGCGACGGGGATCAGGACGTCGTCGTCGGCGACCTGCGGCTCGCCCGGCGCGAAGTCGTCGCGGCCGCGGCGGCCACGGCGGTCGCGGTAGCGGCCGCGGCGGCCACGGCGGCCGCCCTCGTCGTCGAAGTCGTCCTGCGGGCCGTTGTCCTGCCGGCCCTGCTGCCCCTGCTGGCCCTGGCCGCGGCCGCCCTGCTGGCGGTCGCGGTCGCGGTCTCCGCGGCCGCCGCCCTGGCCCTGGCCGCCCTGGCCCTGGCCCTGGCCCTGGCCCTGGTCGTCGCCCTTGGCACCGCGCTCGCGGCGGTCGCGCTGGCGGTCGCCGCGCTCGCGGCGGTCGCGGCGGCCGCGGCCCTCGCCCTCCTGGGCGGGGGCGGACACCGCGGTGGCGGCCTCGGCCTTGGTCTCGGCCGGCGCGGCGGCGGCCGTCTCGGTCTTCGCCTCGACGACGACGGTGGCGGCGGGAGCCGCGGCCTCCGGGCTGCCGGAGGGGGCCGTGGCACGGCGGCGGCGGCGCTCGCCCGCAGGGGCCTCGTCGGCCGCGCGCTCGGCCTCGCCGGTACGGGCACCGCCGGCCGGCTGGCCGGGGATCTCGATCTGCGCAGCGGCGGCGGGCTTCTCGGCCGGCGCCTCGGCGGCGGCCTCGCCCGTACGGGCCTTGCTGGTGGCGCGGCGCTTCGGCTTGGCCTCGGCGGCGTCGGCGGCGGGCGCCGCGGCCTTGGCGGCACCGCCGCCGGCCTGCGCCTCCTTGATGACCTCGATCAGCTGGCTCTTGCGCATCCGCGCGGTGCCCCTGATCCCGAGGCCCGACGCGACCTGCTGGAGCTCGGCCAGGACCATGCCCTCGAGGCCGGTGCCGGAGCGGCGTCGCCTGCCGGCTGTGCTCGTCGCGGCGGCCGCGGCGGGGGCGCTGTTGTCGACGTTGGCGTCGGCAGCGCCCATCAGATCGGTGGTGTCGCTCACGAAGGGTCCTTCCCTGGAGCGGACGTCGGCCTGTCTGGCTCGGCGACCGGTTGTGCTGTCCGACAGCAGTCCTAGGTGTGGACCGTGCCGGGGCGGTGGTCCGCCGGTAGATGTACGGCGGAGAGAAACGTGCTTGGGTGGTTCCGGCGAGAGGCCCCCGAGCTGGACGCGTGGGAATTTCACGCCGATTCCGGAGCGTGCTCGAAACTGCTGGCGGCGATCAAAGCAGTCGGGGAGGCTCCCGGAAGAAAGGTGGTCCCGGATGGGGACACTGAGCGCCTGGCCATGACGGCTTCGGCTGCGCACTTGAGACTAACACTACCGGATCCAACAGATATTCCCCCTCTCAATCACCGGCAATCGCGCTTTCCGCGCGGGCGGCCTGCCCAGGCCGCCCGCCCCCGGCGGCTGCGCCGGGGCGGTCAGCCGCCCTGGGCCGCCAGCGGGAGCACGCTCGCGCCCGCGGAGTCGAGGGCCAGCCGGTTGGCCGCCCACCCGTCGCCCGCGAGCTGCGCGACCTTGTCGGCCGCGTCGTTGTCGGCCAGCGCGAGGACCGTGGGGCCCGCGCCGGAGATGACCGCGGGGATGCCGTCCGCGCGCAGTCGGTTGACGAGTGCCACGCTCTCGGGCATCGCCGGGGACCGGTACTCCTGGTGGAGGCGGTCTTCGGTGGCCGGCAGCAGCAACTCGGGACGCCTGGTCAGGGCTTCGACGAGCAGGGCCGCGCGGCCGGCGTTGGCGGCGGCGTCCACGTGCGGGACGGTGCGCGGCAGCAGGCCGCGCGCGGTCTCCGTCAGGACGGGCTTGGAGGGGACGAAGACCACCGGAACGATGGAACGCGCGGGCTCCATGCGGATCGCCCGGGCGCTGCCGCCGTCGGTCCAGGCGAGGGTGAAGCCGCCGAGCAGGCAGGCGGCAACGTTGTCGGGGTGGCCCTCGATCTCGGTGGCCAGTTCCAGCAGGGCCGCGTCGTCGAGACGAGCCTCGCCGCCTATGGTGACCGCGCGGGCGGCGACGATGCCGGCGCAGATCGCGGCGGAGGAGGAGCCGAGGCCGCGGCCGTGCGGGATGCGGTTGGCGCAGACCACCTCGAGGCCGCGCGGCTGTCCGCCCAGCAGGTCGAAGGCGGTGCGCATGGAGCGTACGAGCAGGTGGCTCTCGTCCCGCGGGAGGGTGTCGGCGCCCTCGCCCGCGATGTCGATGCCCAGGCCGGAGTCGGCCACCCGGACGACCACGTCGTCGTAGAGCCCCAGGGCCAGGCCGAGGCTGTCGAAGCCGGGGCCGAGGTTGGCACTGCTCGCGGGGACGCGCACCCGTACGGCGGCGGCGCGGAACGCTGGACCGGCCATCGTCCGATGACACTCCTTGTGACTGTGCGAGAACTTCGCTGTGAATGTACTGGAGAACGTACGACACCCGAAGGCCCTCTGGGCAGCACCGCGGTCATATGCGCGGTGGCGGATGTCGGTACAGCGTATCGAAGGAAGGTTCTCCCGCGACATAGGGCGCACGGGAGGCGCACGACGCGTGTCGCGCCCAGGCCCCGCAGGCCGTGGGTTTTGACGCCCTACGGGCCCGGTTGCCGGATTCGGCGACCGGGGCCGGGCCGCTGCGGCGGATCGCCGAGCGCCCCGACGGGGCGGGAATCCGGCAACTGGGCTCCGGCCGGGGCCGCTTCGCGGCCGTGCGGACGGCCCCGGACCGGGCGGTGCCGGTCCGGGGCGTCGCGTCAGACCAGTCCGAGGCGGGCGGCCGCGGCCTCGGCGTCCACCGGGACGGTGACGGGCTGCGGGGCGCCGGCGACCGCCCAGTCGGGGTCCTTCAGGCCGTTGCCGGTGACGGTGCACACGATCTTCTGGCCGGGGTCGACCAGCCCCGCCTCGGCGGCCTTGAGCAGGCCCGCGACGGACGCGGCGGAGGCCGGCTCGACGAAGACGCCCTCCTGCGACGCCAACAGCCGGTAGGCGGCGAGGATGTGGCGGTCCGTCACCTCGTCGATGAAGCCGCCGGACTCGTCGCGCGCGGCCAGCGCGTACTCCCAGGAGGCCGGGTTGCCGATGCGGATGGCCGTGGCGATGGTGTGCGGCTCCTTGACGACCTCGCCGCGCACGATCGGCGCGGAGCCGGAGGCCTGGAAGCCCCACACGCGGGGCGTACGGGAGGCCAGGCCGTCGGCCCTGTACTCCTTGAAGCCCTTCCAGTACGCCGTGATGTTGCCGGCGTTGCCGACGGGCAGCACGTGGATGTCGGGGGCGTCGCCGAGCGCGTCGACGATCTCGAACGCGGCCGTCTTCTGGCCCTCGATGCGCACCGGGTTGACGGAATTGACCAGCGCCACAGGGTAGTTGTCGGACAGCGCGCGGGCGAGGTCGAGGCAGTCGTCGAAGTTGCCGTCCACCTGGAGGATCTTGGCGCCGTGCACCAGCGCCTGCCCCATCTTGCCGAGCGCGATCTTGCCGCGGGGGACGAGCACGGCGGAGACCATGCCGGCGCGCACCGCGTACGCGGCGGCGGAGGCGGAGGTGTTGCCGGTGGAGGCGCAGATGACCGCCTTGGCGCCCTCCTCCTTGGCCTTGGTGATGGCCATGGTCATGCCGCGGTCCTTGAAGGAACCGGTCGGGTTCGCACCCTCGACCTTGAGGTGCACCTCGCAGCCGGTGCGCTCGGAGAGCACCTGCGCGGGCACGAGGGGAGTGCCGCCCTCGCGGAGCGTGACCACGGGCGTCGCGTCCGTCACCGGCAGGCGGTCCCGGTACTCCTCGATGATGCCGCGCCACTGGTGGGTGGGCTTGCTGCTCATGGGTCCTTACTCCCCTTCAACACGCATGATGCTGGCGACACCGCGGACGGTGTCCAGCTTCCGCAGGGCCTCGACGGTCCCGGAGAGGGAGGCGTCGGGCGCGCGGTGGGTGACGACGACGAGGGAGGCCTCGCCGTCCTTGCCCTGCTGGCGGACGGTGTCGATGGAGACACCGTGCTCCGCGAACGTCGTCGCCACCTGGGCGAGGACACCCGGCTTGTCGGCCACATCGAGGCTGATGTGGTACCGGGTGACGACGTCGCCCATGGGGCTGACCGGCAGCTGGGTGTAGGCCGACTCGCCGGGCCCCGTTGCCTCGGCGAGCTTGTTCCGGCAGACGGCGACGAGGTCGCCGAGGACCGCCGAGGCGGTCGGCGCGCCGCCCGCGCCGGGTCCGTAGAACATCAGCCGTCCGGCGGCCTCCGCCTCGACGAAGACGGCGTTGTACGCCTCGCGGACGGAGGCGAGCGGGTGGCTGAGCGGGATCATCGCGGGGTGGACGCGCGCGGTGACGGACTCGCCGTCGGCGGCGCGCTCCAGGATCGCGAGGAGCTTGATGGTGCAGCCCATGCGCTTGGCGGAGGCGAAGTCGGCGGCGCTGACCTCGGTCATGCCCTCGCGGTAGACGTCGTCGAGGTGGACGCGGGTGTGGAAGGCGATGCCGGCGAGGATGGCGGCCTTGGCGGCGGCGTCGTAGCCCTCGACGTCGGCGGTGGGGTCGGCTTCGGCGTAGCCGAGGGCGGTCGCCTCGTCGAGCGCCTCCTGGTAGCCGGCGCCGGTGGAGTCCATCTTGTCGAGGATGAAGTTCGTCGTGCCGTTGACGATGCCCATCACCCGGTTGATCTTGTCGCCGGCGAGGGACTCGCGCAGCGGGCGGATCAGCGGGATGGCGCCGGCGACGGCCGCCTCGTAGTAGAGGTCGAGCCCGGCCTGCCCGGCGGCCGCGTGCAGGGCGGCGCCGTCCTGCGCGAGGAGCGCCTTGTTCGCGGAGACGACGGAGATGCCGTGCTCGAACGCGGTGGTGATGAGGGTGCGGGCCGGCTCGATGCCGCCGATGACCTCGATGGCGACGTCGATGTCGCCCCGTTTGAGCAGGGCGGTGGCGTCGGTGGTGATCAGGGCGGGGTCGATGCCCTCGCGGACCTTGGAGGGGCGGCGGACGGCCACGCCCGCGAGCTCGACGGGCGCGCCGATCCTCGCCGTGAGGTCGTCGGCGTGCGTCGTCATGATGCGCGCCACCTCTGAGCCGACCACACCACAGCCCAGCAGCGCCACCTTCAGCGGACGCGTACGCATCATTCGACCTACGCCTTTCGATCTTCCTCGGCACCCGGCGCGCGGAATTGCGCGACAAGTCTGGACCAGTCTCACGCAATGGACACAAGTTTCCACCTTCGGTCCATTGGGTGAGACATCTATTTCATCATCCGACGTCGAGGCGCAGGAGATCTTCCTCCGTCTCGCGCCGGACGATCACCCGGGCCGCCCCGTCGCGCACGGCGACGACGGGCGGGCGGAGCGCGTGGTTGTAGTTGCTGGCCATCGAGCGGCAGTACGCGCCGGTCGCGGGCACGGCGACGAGGTCGCCGGGGGCCAGGTCGGCCGGCAGGTAGGCGTCCTTGACGACGATGTCGCCGCTCTCGCAGTGCTTGCCGACGACGCGCACGAGGACCGGCTCGGCGTCGGAGGTGCGCGAGACGAGCGCGATGGAGTATTCGGCGTCGTAGAGCGCGGTGCGGATGTTGTCGGACATGCCGCCGTCGACCGACACGTACGTGCGCAGCCCCGGCAGCGGCTTGACGGTGCCGACCTCGTAGAGGGTGAAGGCGGTCGGGCCGACGATGGCCCGGCCGGGCTCGACGGAGATGCGGGGCGCGCGCAGCCCGGCGGCCTCGCACTCGCGGGCGACGATCTCGTGGAGCGCCTTGGCGATCTCGTGGGGCTCGCGCGGGTCGTCGGCGGAGGTGTAGGCGATGCCGAGGCCGCCGCCGAGGTCGATCTCGGGGAGCTCGACGCCGTGCTCGTCGCGTACGGCGGCCAGCAGCTGCACGACGCGGCGCGCGGAGACCTCGAAGCCGGCCATGTCGAAGATCTGCGAGCCGATGTGGGAGTGGACGCCCAGGAGCTCCAGGCTGTCGTGCCCGAGGGCGCGGCGTACGGCCTCGGCGGCGGAGCCGTCGGCGACGGCGATGCCGAACTTCTGGTCCTCGTGCGCGGTGGCGATGAACTCGTGGGTGTGCGCCTCGACGCCGACGGTGACGCGGATCTGCACGGGCTGGCGGACGCCGTGCTCGCGGGCGGTGTGGGCGACGCGGGCGATCTCCTGGAAGGAGTCGAGGACGATGCGGCCGACGCCGGCCTCGACGGCGCGGGTGATCTCGGCGGCGGACTTGTTGTTGCCGTGGAAGGCGATGCGCTCCGCGGGCATGCCGGCGGCGAGGGCGGTGGCGAGCTCGCCGCCGGAGCACACGTCGAGGTTGAGCCCCTCCTCCTTCAGCCAGCGGACGACCGCCTTGGAGAGGAACGCCTTGCCGGCGTAGAAGACGTCGGCGCCGGGGCCGAAGGCGTGCGCCCAGGCGCGGCAGCGGGCCCGGAAGTCCTCCTCGTCGAGGAAGTAGGCGGGCGTCCCGAACTCCTCGGCGAGCCGGGTGACCTCGATGCCGCCGACGGAGACGGTGCCGTCGTCGCCGCGCCGGACGGTCCGGGACCAGACCTTCTCGTCGAGGGCGTTGAGGTCGGCGGGCGGCGGGGAGTAGTGGCCCTCGGGCAGGACGTCGGCGTGGCGGGGCCCGGCGGGGTGCGCGGAACGGCTCATCGGTGTCTCTCTTCGCGGATCACAGGCGGTCGGGTGCGTCGATGCCGAGCAGGGCCAGGCCGCCGGCCAGCACCGCCCCGGCGGCTTCGGCAAGGGCCAGCCGGGCGCGGTGGGCGGCCGAGGGTTTCTCGTCGCCGAGGGGCAGCACGCCGTACTGGAAGCCGAGCAGGGCGTCGGCGAGCTCGACGAGGTGCCGGGCGAGCCGCTCGGGCGCACGGTGGTGCGCGGCGGCTTCGAGGGCGAGGGGGTGGTCGCGCAGGACGCCCAGCAGCGCGTCGGCGTCGGAATCCAGGGGCCCGGCGTCGGGCGCGAACCCGAGCAGGGCGGCGTTGCGCAGCAGCGCCCGGGCCCGGGCGTGGCCGTAGCGGACGCGGAAGAACTCACTGGACTCGTCCTGCCGGAGCAGCCACGCCGGGAAGACCGGCGTCTCGTGGGCGGGCATGCGCAGCACGGCCCACAGCACGGCGTCCGGCCCGTACGCGGCGACGACGTCCCCGTCCTTCCGCGCGACGGGCGCGGCGTCGAGCCCGTCGTCGGCGTACCCGGCACCCTGGGCGAGCACGATCCGCCGCACGGCGGCCCCGACGGCCTGCGCCCGCAGCTCGCCGGCGGGCAGCGGAACACGGTCGGCCGCGTCGACGTACCGCCGGCCCCGTACGAGCATCTCGGCGACGAGCCCGGCAACGGCCGACTCGCCCAGGACGAAATTCAGGAACCCCGCACCGGTGACCTCGACCCGCTCGATGCCCGGTTCGAGCCCGAGCCGGGCCGCCAGCACCCGGGCCACCTCACGGGGCGAGGCTCCGACGGCGGCCTTGGCGACCTGAAACGCAACAGGGGTGGCGTACTCCCCCACCCCGCCGGGCCGGGTCCGCTCGACGACGACCCGCTCGGGCACGGCGGCCCCCTCGGGCAGCTCCCCGTCCGCGGCGGCGCAGCGCACGGCGCGCACGACGGTGCGGGTGAGGTCGGCGGGGGTCACGGGAACCAGCCTAGGCCAGAATTCCCGCCCCACCGCGACCGATTCCGCGATGTGAAATGGCCGGGCGGTGACCTCCCGGGATCAGCCCCGCTGCCCGGCCCCGGCGCCCCTGCGCTCCCGGCGTCCGCGCCGCTCGACGAGCCGGCGCACCACCTGCACCAGCTCGGCGGGCTCGAAGGGCTTGGCGACGAACGCGTCGACCCCGGCCTCGATGCCGGACTCGACCTCGTACTGGGTGCAGGCGCTGACGATGGCGACGGGCAGGTCCCGCGTCCGCGGGTCGGCCTTGAGCCGCGCGGCGGCCCCGAACCCGTCCAGCCGGGGCATGACCACATCAAGGGTGATCACATCGGGCGCCACGTCGTGCACGACGTCCAGACACTCGGCACCATCGCTCGCGGTCACGACCTCGAAGCCCTCCAGCTCGAGATTGACCTTGATCAGCTGCCGGATGACCTTGTTGTCGTCGACGACAAGGACCCGGCCCGAGGCGCCTGGCACAACTCGAGAGTAGGTCGGCCGCGGCCCGCGCGTCCGGGTTTTCGCCACTTCCACCCCGTCCGAGCGACCGGCTCCCGCGTCCCCCGGAAACGGTTTCTGATCACCCCGCGGAAGCTGGTAGTGTTCAACCCGTCGCCGCACAGCGAACGACACGCCCCCGTAGCTCAGGGGATAGAGCAACGGCCTCCGGAGCCGTGTGCGCAGGTTCGAATCCTGCCGGGGGCACTTCGCAGGAAGTGCCCAAAGACCCCGCCATCAGCGGTAACGCTGAGAACGGGGTCTTCGCGTATGTGCAGCCAACTGCCGCCGTGAGCAGCCGTATGCCAGGGCCCGTGGACTATTCGTGGACGGGATCTTGAGCCGTCGGCGCAGGTCAGCCCGGGAAACGCCGAAGGCCCCCGGACAGGTCCAGGCGCCTCACGGTCTATCGCAGCTCTTGCGCGCTCACTCGTACTCGCGTAACAGGTCCTCGATCCGCCGGTTCGCCACCTCCTGCCGACCGTCCAGGCACTTGGCGTACCGGCTCAACAGCACCTCCACGCTGTTGCCCGCGCGCTCGGCGACCTCGGTCGGGTCGACGCCCGCGTTGAGCCACGTGGACAGCGCCGAGTGCCGGAGGTCGTACGGCCGGTGCGCGAGCGGCGAGGCCGCGACGGCCGGCGGCAGGGCGAGGACCCGGGCTTCCTGCCAGGCCCGGTAGTACGTGGATGAGGACACCACTCCCCCGCCCTCACTGGCGAACAGCCGGCCGTCCGCAGCCGTGCCGAAGGTGTCCAGGTGCTCCCGGAGGATGGACACGAGCTGGGGCGGGATCGGCACCCGGCGGACGTCCTCCACGGGCCGGTTCTTCAGCCCCCGGTCGTCGTGGCTCTGTCCCGAGTCCGTCCACTGCTTGCCCACGCTCGGCCGGGTGCGGTGCAGCAGGGCGGTGCCCCAGCCGGAGTCCGGCAGGGTCAGGTCCTGCTCGGAGAGCCCGACCGCTTCGGCAGGCCTGAAGCCCCCGAAGTACATCCCGGCGAAGAGGCCCACCAGGCGCCGCCCGCGGGCCCGGCGGTAGCCGCCGACGTACGAGACCGCGTGCAGAAGCGCGCGGGCCTGCTCCGGGTTGGCCACGACCCGGGGGTCCACCTCGTTCGAGACCTTGGGCTTCTGCCAGCGCACGGCCGCGAGCGGGCTTTCCCGGAACTCGCCGAGGTCCACGGCGTAGAGCAGGGCGTTCACCAGCGTGCGCCTCTTCCGCCGTACGGTCTCGGCAGCTGCCGCGGTCCCGTCCAGCTTGAGCTGCAGCGAGTCGAGGACCGCCCGCCCGAGTGCCGGATCGGTGAGGTCGGACAGCGGCCGGGAGGCCTTGTCCACCCAGTGCAGGACGTTGCCGACGTCGGCCGGAAGCTCCCGGTCGTCCGGGGAGGGGAGCACGAAGGCCCAGTTCCTGAGCGCCTTGCGCAGCTCGGCATCCGCTGGCCGGCCGGGCCGGTCATCCAGGACCGCCATCGTGACCGAGGTCAGGGACTCGTTGATCCCGTCCCGGGTGTTCGGGGCCGCATGCGGCCACTTCATGGCGAGGTACTTGAGAGCGAAGGCGTACCAGGTCAGCGTGGCCTTCTGCTCGGCCATCGAGCCGGGGAGACCCGAGGCCGTGTCGAACTCCTCGCCGGAGGCCGTGTCGAACTCCTCGCCGTCTCGGGCTGCCCGCATGAGCTTGGACCGGTAGTTGTCCGCGAGCCCCTTCGTCCGGAAGGACTCAGAGAACACCTGCCCGGACACGGACCAGCGGACGTCGTAGGAAGGCCGCTTGGTGTCCCGCTTCCGGACGCTCCAGATCTTGACGTCCAGCGACTTCACGCGGCAGCCCCTTCCCGGGACCGCAACCAGGCGTGGAAGTCGGAGCGCCAGACCCGCAGCTCACCGTTGGGCAGGGTGAAGGCCTTGGGCGCCTTGCCCAGCTCCCGCCATCGGTAGAAGGTCCGTCGCGAGATCCCTTTAAGCTCGGCAAGCACCTCCGCGGTGGTCATTAGCTCGTCCTTCACGTCGCGTCTCCTTCCGGGGCGGGGAGGTCTCGCAGGGCTTCACGGGCGGTCCGGCGGTTGAGCTGGATGCCGCGGGCGATGGTGGCGGCGAGGGCGGACTCGCCGGGGGTGTGGCCGTGGCCGGCGTACTGCCAGGAGGCGAGGACGAGGACCGTGTCCGGTTCGACGTCGAAGGCGTGCTGTTCCTGGGCCGCTCGGTAGTCGGCGCGGGTCTGGCGGAGGGCGCCGAGGGTGGTCGAGTACTGGCGGGACTTGGTGGAGAAGTGGCCGCGGAAGCCGAGCATGTGCGACCAGGCGGCGAGGCGGTGGTCCGGGTACAGCGGGTCCAGGTCGAGACAGGCCGTGATCAGGCGGGCGGCGTGGTCGGGGACGTCGAGGAGGACGAGAGCTTCGCGGTTGCCGATACGGCGGTCGAGGGTGCCGGTGTCCTCGGCCGCCTTGGTCGCGTACTTGGCGACGTACGAGGCCACGGCCTGTTCGGTAATGTCGGAGCCGTCGCCGAAGGCCTTGATGGGGCGCACGTCGAGCTGGGTGCCCCAGCGGAGGGTGCGGGCGGGCTGGTCGCCGGCGGCGGGGACGGTGAGGGTCGTGTAGGCGTGGGCGGCGGCGGCCCGGATCGCTTCGGAGAGCAGGTGGGTGGAGGCCCAGTGGGGCGGCGGGGTGGAGGGGCCGCCGGGTCCGTCGAGGCGGATCACGGCGTGGAAGTGGATCGCTCCGCGCTTCTGGAACTCGGCGACCTTGCCGAAGGAGACGCGGCAGGACTCGGCGAGCTCACGGCGGGTGAGGCCAGCGCGTAGGGCGAGCTCGCGGCGCAGGCGGTTGGCGAAGCGGGCCCAGAGCTGTCCGGCGTGGTTGTTGAAGAGGACGGCGCCGGCGTAGTCGTAGGTGGTGGGGTCGAGGGCGGTGCCGAGTTCGGCCGCGTTCTCAGGGTGGCGGGTGCCGCAGCGGCAGGGGCGGCCGGTGGCGGGGCGGTTGTGGACCGGGCCGAAGGACGGGGCGGTGAGGGTGGCGAAGACGCGGGGGTGCTCGCGGACGGTGGCGGGGATACCGCGACGGTCGTCGCCGGCGAGTCCGGCCCGGATCAGGTGGTACGTGTCTCCCGCGTAGGTCCAGGCGCAGGAGGGGCAGCGGGAGGCGCGGCGGTTGCCGCAGGCGATCCGGAGCCGGCCGCCGGGCTCGTCGGCGGTGGAGTAGCGGTGCAAAGCCTGCCCCGTGGCCTTGTCGGTCGTAGCGGTCCAGCCGGTGATGTGGATGGGGTCGGAGCAGCCGCCGGTGCGGTGGACTTGCCTCTTCCCAGCGGCGGAAGCCGGGGGACCCGGCCACCCTCAGCGCATCGGCGAGGGTGGCCGGGTCCAGGCCCGCCGCGGTGGCGGTGTGGGTCACGCGTGGTCTCCCTGGTTCTTCTTGGGGGCCGGGTCGGAGAAGAAGCGCCAGGAGCCGAGGACGGTGGAGTTGCCGTTCCGGTCCGGCGGGGTGCTCTGGCGGGGCTCGTCGGGGTGCCGGTCGTTCCAGTCCTCGGCGCACACCTTGTGGACGGGCTCACCGCGGTGGGACCGAAGGGGCGTGGGCTTGCCGCAGAGGGTGCAGGCGCAGTCCCCGGAGTGGTCGAAGTGGCGGTTGTCGCGCCAGTTCAGGAGGCCCATGCCAGCACCTCCGCCCGCCGGTGGTGGTCGAGGAGCTGTTCGCCGATGTGGCGGGTGTAGGCGGGCGGGATCGCCTGGGCGAGCACGCGGCGGTCGGACGTCCAGCCGATGCCCATGGCGGTCTGCCACTGGGGGACGGTGCCCTTGCCGCCGCCCTGGCCGTAGACGGCGAAGTACGGGCCGGTGTGCGTACGGCCGTGGCGGACGCCGGCGACCCGGCCCCGGTGGCGCAGGTGCGGGGTCTGGAGCGTGGGGAAGCCGTGGACCTCGAAGACCCGGTGGCGAATCACGCCGAGCCCGAACATCTCCCCGCACAGCACCAGGTCCGGGCGCAGCGGGGCGCTGGGGACGTTCTCGATGACGTAGGGGCGGCCGGTGGCGAGGAGGGCGGTCCGACCGGCGGGGATGAGGTCGGGGTACGTGCGGCCCCGGTTGGTGCCCTTGGTCAGGGTGGAGTGGGACTGGCAGGGCCAGGAGGCGTGGACCAGGTCGAAGCCGGCGCCGTGGCGGCGGACGAAGTCGACCGCGTCGCCCTGGTGGAACTCGAAGGGGTAGTCGGGCTGGGGGTTGACGTCCACGCCCACGACGTCCAGGCCGGCGAGGTGGTAGCCCATCCCGGCGCCACCGGCCCCGCAGCACAGGTCCAGGACACGAAGACGGCCCACGGCCCTCACCGTCCGGCCCTGGCGGCGGAGGCGGACGGCGATCCGGTGCGCCCGCTCTGACGGGTGCCGGTGCCGTGGCAGGCCTTGCAGTGGGCGGTGATCGTGCGCAGGTGGCCGGCGGGGGTGCGGCCGCCGAGGGTGATGGCGACGGAGGCGTGGCCGTCGCAGTCGGGGCAGATGTGTCCCCGGGCAAGGGTGTGCTGGGCCATGATGGTGCTTCCTTCCGGATCGTTTGGTTCGGGCAGGAGCACGGCGCCGGGACGGCGGAGACTTGGCGGTTGAGGCCGTCCCGGGGCCGGATCAGCGGTGGGTCTGGCCGTTCAGCAGCGACCGCAGGACGACCGCGCAGACGGCGACCGAGGCGCCGGTGATGGCGACGGCGAGCAGCAGCGAGACCAGCACCGCACCGACGACCAGAACCAGGCCCGCACCACCGGCGACCGCGGCAACGAGGCCGGTCGGGGTGAGGCGGACGGCCGGGATCTGTACGCGGGGCTGAGCCACCGGCGCAGCGACCGGGGCGGAGGCCGGGGCGGGGGCCGGGACAGACGTCGGGTCCGGCACGGCGGGCGCGGTCGGGTGGGCCAGCGGGGTCACGAGGCCGGTCGGCAGGGGGTTGGTCGGGATCTTGGGGCGGAGCATGGCTGTTCTCCCTTCATGGGGTTACTTGGTGATGGCTCCGTCGATGACGGGGGCGAAGAGGCTGTCCGCGAGGAGGTAGCCGCCGAGCAGGAGCCCGGCGAGCAGCCACCAGGGCGGGCGGACGAGCTTGACGCCGAGGGCGCCGACGGCGATCAGGGCGAGCCAGAGCGGGACGTCCATGGCGGTCTCCTGGGGTCAGGTGATGCGGCAGCGGTGGGCGCGGGCGGCGAGCTGGGCGGCGGTGCTGGACGCGTAGTTGGCGACCGACCAGCCGCAGTCCTCGGCGGTGCAGACCGCGGCGTGCCGGGTGCGGCCGTTGCGGCGGTCGCGGTAGGTGCCGATCTGAACCGGGCCGATCCGCATGAGCGAGGTGAAGCGGTCGAGGGCGGACACGGGCTTTCTCCTTTCAAGCGAGTTGGGCGGCGATCGCGTCGGCCATGGGGGCCGGGACGCCGAGGCGGGCGCGGAGGGCGGACGGGTCGAGCGGGGTGCCCGTACGGGCCTGGTGGTCGGCGGCGAGGCGCCGGGCGTGCTCGACCAGGGCGGGCGGGTACGGCCGGGGCTAGCGACTCAGGGACCGGTACGGGGTCGGGCTCAGTCACCGCCGGGTCCGAGCTCGCGGCCGGCAGTTCGGGCACGTCGGGGGCTTCCGGGATGGGATCGGGCTCGGGCTGGGGGTCCGGCTCCCGCTCGACCACCGCGAGGGCGGGACCCTTCACGGGGTCCGAGGTCTCGCCCTGATCGGGAGCGGTCGCGGCCGGGGGCCGGTGGTGAGCGAGGAGGGTGCCGCCGAGGAAGGCGAGGGCGGGCCAGCCGGCCACGAGGATCCGCAGCCAGGCCGGTACGTCGTCCAAGTCGAGCAGTCCGGCGGTGGCGACGTTCGCCCCGAGCGAGGCAGCGAGGGCCACAGTGAACCAGAGCCAGGCAGACCCGGTCGGGCATCCGGCCTTCCGGAGCAGCCGGAGCCGGTGCCAGGCCGCCACGAGGAGCAGGTCCACGCTGACCGGGTAGGCCCAGGCCTTCCAACCGGTCTGGCCAGCCGCTTCGGCGAGGTCGTGCAGGTGGGCGAAGGACAGGGCCCCGGCGATGACCGCCTGTACGAGCACGGCGTCCAGGCGAAGGGTGCGGGCCATCGTCCGCTCCTCTCAGGTGGTCGCGGTCTGGCCGGCCCCGAAGCAGGTCAGGCAGACGGCGGTCTGCTTGTCGCCGGTCTTCCGGCGCCCGCGGGGGCCGACGCAGACGGTCTCGTCGGTCTCGCCGGACCCGTGGCAGTCGGGGCACTCGATGACCGCGGGCTTGGGCCTGCGGGCCGTGTTCTTCCTGGTCGTGGCCATGACGAACGCTCCTTTCGGATCGGTTGAGGGCATGGCGGGGTAGGGGCGTGGCGTATCGAGGTCACGCCGACCTTGGTACGAGGGGGTTCAGACGCCGGCCGCGGGTTGCTTGGGCAGGACCTTGCCGGTCAGCGGCGGCGCGGGGACCGCGGGCCGGAGCGGGGCCAGTTCGCCGATGTCCGGGGTCCGGTGGGCGTTGGCGTTGCAGACGTCCACGGCACGGCGGATCGAGAGGTGCGGGGTGCGGATGCGGACCCAGCCGCCGGAGGAGTCTCCAGCCACGGCGGTGCCGGGGCGGTCGGCCGCGATCCGTACGGTCGCGAGGGCCGCGTCTTGGGCGATGTCGCCGAAGGCCATATTGGCCGATGTCTCGTCGTTGACGCGGTGCGCGGTGCGGCCGGTGAGCTGGGCCCGGAGCATGGTGATCCCCTTGCCGAGCTCTGATCCGAACCGCTGGCCGCAGATCTCCAGGTAGATGCCGGCGGCCCGGCCGAGCTGGGCGAGGCGTACCAGGTCCGTGATGATCTGGTCGCGCCGCCGCTCTTCGTCCTTGGTGACGTAGAGGGCGAGTTCGGCGACTTCATCGACCAGCAGGACCACCGGCACCGGCCGCAGGTGCCGCGGCAGGTCCCAGATGTTCGCGGTGATCTCCGCGTCGGGCACGTCGAGGCTGATCCCCTGCTCCCGCCGGATCAGGTCGTAGATGCGGGACATGTAGCGGACGAGCGCGGCGAGCACGTCCGCGGCGGTTTCGGGGTTCTCGGCGAGGGCCGTGAAGCGCCGGGCCAGCGGGGCGAGTTCCACCCCGTTCTTGCAGTCGATGCCGACCAGGGCGACGCGTTGGGTCGCGAGGCCGACAACCAGGTTGCGGAGGTAGACGGACTTGCCGGACTGCGTGGCACCGACGTTCAGCGCGTGCGGCACCTGGAGGTAGTCCCGGCAGAAGACCTGCCCGTCCTCCCGCAGCGCCACGGGCACGCTCATCGGCTGTTCGTCCCGTACGGCCGGCATCCGTACCCGCTTGAGTACGTCGTAGCCGGTCATCCGCAGTTCGACGACTCCCGAGCGGACTTCCCGGGCGATCACGTTGTACATCGCGAAGGAGTGCCGGAGCCGGTCCGAGGCGGCGGAGAAGTCGTACGCGTCTGACCGGGCCGCAGCCGGAGCCGGAGCACGAGGCCGGTCCGGGTCGGCCGTATCCGCAGGATGCGCGGGGCCCGCCACTCCGGGACTTCGCGCTTCGACCAGCGGGCCAGGGTCAGGCGCCACCGGGGCGGCGGGACGGTGAGCCCGCAGGCTTCCATCACCGACCGGTAGCGGACCAGGACCCGTACGACCGCGAAGACGATCCCGAAGGCCATCCAGTACCAGGCCGGCCGCCACCACCGGAGCACCAGCACGGGTGCGACGACGGCGACCAGCAGCAGCGCGACCGCTAAGGCGTCCACGTTCAGGCGCCCTTGGCCTTCGACGCGTCCGCGGCGAGCGAGGTCACGGCGATGGCCTTGAAGGAGATGCCGTGGCGCTTCTGGCCGTTGAACTCGTTCTCCCAGGGCCGGGCGACGAGGCCGGTCAGGGCCACCGGCGTGCCCATGGTCAGGTCGCCGGTGATGCCGGGCTTGGGCACGACCACGGACAGGACCTCGGCCTCGCCGTACGCGGCGAAGAGCACGTCCACGGTCATGAGCGTGGCGTTCGTCTCGGGGTCGGTGGCGATCTCGCCGGTCCGCCGGTCCTTGATCTTCGGGGTCGGGGGTTGGGCCACCATCACCATGGCCGCGGCGGTGTCGATGGGGAGCTGACGCACGCAGATCACTCCTCTATAGAGGTTCGACTCCGTCACTCATGTGTATGAGTGACACGAAGAAGAGTGCCTGACTCCTATACATGAGTCAACCCGCTACGAGAGAAAACTCGCAGCGGGTTGAAGGGACTTGAGGGCGCGTCAGTCCTGAGCGGGGATCCGGTACTCGAAGACGAACTGGTCAGCGGCCATGAGGGTGTCGCAGACCTCGACCACGCGCCCCTTGGTCGTCACGGCGTTCCGGAGCAGCCGGACCACCGGGGCGCCGGGGCTGAGCGCCAGCTCGGACACCTCCGCCGCCGTGGCCTGCCGGGCCTGGAGCGTCTCCACGAACTCCGCGAACACGTGCCCGTGGTCTTCGAGCCGGGCGTAGATGCCCCCGCCGCCCGGGTTCTCTGCGAACAGCTCGGGGATCTCCTTCACCACGTCCCACGGCAGGTAGGAGCTGGCCGTCTCGACCGGCGTCCCGTTGCGGAAGTAGAGCCGCCGGCGGGCGAGCACCTGCGTACCTTCGTCCACGCCGAGCCGCTCGGCGATCTCCCCCTCAGCCGCCAAGGGGCCGATGTACAGCACGCTGACCTTGGCTTCCGCCCCGGACTGCGTGGACTCGGCGAGGTACGCGGCCTTGCCCTCCTGCCGCAGCGAACGCCGGAAGCGGTCCGAGGACCGGTGCCGCACCGGCGGGCGGTCTTTGACTATCGACCCCTTGCCGTGGCGGGTCTCGACCAGCCCGCTCGCGCGGACCTCCACCATGGCCTTGCGTACGGTCCCGACGGAGACGCCGTAGCGGTCCATCAGCTCCGACTCGCTCGGCACCATCTGGCCGGCGCTGAGCACCCCCGCCCGGATCTGCTGGACAAGGTCGTTCGCCACCTGCAAGTACTTGGGTACGGCCTTGCCGTTGCTTGCGGTTCCCATGCTCCTTCTCGGCCTCCTATGCTCCTGTACATGAGTACGGGAGCCCCGAAGGTCCAGTCAACGCCCCTCCACTCCGTGTCCGTGGCGGGCGCGGTCGTACGCGAGGACGGCCGACTGCTGGCGATCCAGCGCGCGGACAACGGGACCTGGGAACTCCCCGGCGGAGTCTTGGAGCTCACCGAGTCCCCCGAGGACGGCGTACGCCGCGAAGTTCTGGAAGAAACCGGCATCCACGTGGCGGTGGACGAGCTGACCGGCGTCTACAAGAACACGACCCGGGGCGTCGTAGCCCTGGTCTTCCGCTGCAAGCCGACAGGCGGCACGGAACGTACCTCCGACGAGTCCACGGCCGTAGCCTGGCTCACCCCCGACGAGGTAGCCGACCGCATGGCTGAGGTCTTCGCCGTACGCCTCTTGGACGCCTTGGACGGAGCGGGCCCCCACGTCCGCAGCCACGACGGCCGCCGGCTGATCGACGCGAGCTGAGCCGAGGAGCCCCTGCCGCTCTCAGGCAGTAGCCCAGGCCTGCCGGTGCCGGGCGACTGCGTAGATCTGCTCCACCTTCCGGGCATCGAGCACTCCGGTGGCGTGCGCGAGAGCGGCGAGGCTGAGGTCGTTGTAGACCTGCACCGTCTGCTGAGGCGAAGCGAGGTCGACCGCCGCCGGCTGCACGAAGATCAGCAGCGGGGCCACCTCCACTGAGAAGCCGCAGTGGGCAGTCAGCACCTTGGCCGCGCGTTCGGCTTCCCGCCGGGCCTTCTTCGGGATGGGGTACCCCGGCCCGTGATCGACCTTGACGACGTCGTCGCCGACCCAGACGTTCCGTCCGGTGAAGTTCTTCGTGTTCAGCGTGAACACCCCACCGGGCCCGATCAGCAAGTGATCTATGTCGTGCTTCGGCGGCAACGGCACCGAGTGCAGTACCACCCAGCCATGCCCCAGGAAGCGCCGCAGCTCCTTCCCGACCTTCCGCTCCCCCACCAGGCCCTTGCGCCAGCTATCCATGTCCGAAGGGCGCCGCAGCACCACATCGAGCCACCGCTGCGCGAGCCCAGGCCCCTCGGTGTCCAGCTTCCGCTTCAACGCCTCACCGGGCTTGTTCCGCGCCAGATCGTCCCCGTCAGCCAGGGGCGGCAGCAAAGGCGGCCCCGAAGGTCGAGGAGGAAGCGACACCTGAGAGGTCGGCCGGGGCTCAGACTGCGGCCGAGAAGCGAGCGGCGGAGGCACCGATCCCGGCATCTTGGGAACCTTCCCAGCCGTGAGCCCGTTGGCACCGCCCTCCGTCGGCACGTACCGCACGAGCGCCTTGAGCACCTCTGCCCGTAACCCCGGACGCTTCAACTCCAGATGCTCGCTGACCTGATCGAACCAGGCCACCTCACCGCCATCGGCGGCATTCACGTAGAGCCGGTCCCGCCCATACCGCTTCCACGCCTTGACCGTCAGCTCCCCCACAGGCCCCCCTCAGCCTTGGCCGTCCCCAAGACCATGGCAACAGCCCGAGCAGCCGCCCACAAGAAGGCCTTAGGGGTGGGGTCAAACTTTCCCTACTTCATAGAAGGCCTTAGGGGTGGGGTCAAACTTTCCCTACTTCATCAAGGCACCCGCCGCGCACAGCGCGGCGCGCGCGGCCCGTCGCCCGGGCCTGCGCTCCTGTCTGCGCCCCGCTCCAGCCCGACCGCCGACCGCACGCCTGACAGCTCGGGTTGATGGGCGACAAACCACGACGCGGCCGAGGCGGTACGCGGGTGCGGCTCAAGATGGTGCCTCCGGCGGGGGCACTCAGGCTCCGGGATGGAGGAGGCTCGTGCTCGGGTGCCGGCCCGTGGGTTGTAGCGGTGGGGACTCCCATCCCGTCTGCCGTCGACCCAGGCAGAGCCGAGCAGACACGGCACCGGGCGTCCAGGTCGTTCGTCCAGTTGGGCGC
Source organism: Streptomyces toxytricini (assembly GCF_014649915.1). Classification (GTDB taxonomy): domain Bacteria; phylum Actinomycetota; class Actinomycetes; order Streptomycetales; family Streptomycetaceae; genus Streptomyces; species Streptomyces toxytricini. The sequence goes on from NZ_BMTY01000007.1 coordinate 226,517, forward strand.
TCCACCTGGACGCCCGGCACCGCGCCTGCTCCACGGTGTGTGGGTCGACGGCAGACGGGATGGGAGCGGTGGGGTTCCCTTGGCTCGCCTAGCAATACTCAGGACGCGAGCTCGCCCGCCAGAATTTTCGCCGCTTCCAGAATGCTTTTCTCCTCCACCTCGTAGCCTCGACGCAACAGGACCGTTTTAGCCTCCATAGGCCGCAGAACGATCTCCTCCACCGGGCCCTCGTCAAATCGCAGCGGTCGATACGGGTGGACAGCCTCGGGGTTCTCGTCTCGCACAGAGACAAAGATTGATGGATACCTTTTCGCCGAACCGTCAAGGTCGCGAAGAGCCTCACTCTTGAACCCATACCAGAGAAGCCACTGCGGCACCCGATCCCCATCTATTACTTTCCCGAACCAAGAATTACCTTCAGGGTCGAGATCCTCCAGCAAGGAATACGAACTCAAATCTGGATTCCCTTGAAGGAGTATGGACCATCCCCGGGCCTTGAGCGCCTCAGACAAAGCCATAAAAAACTGATCCGGAAGGATCTTCCACAGGTCAAACCTATTCTTCACGGTGGACAGCAAGCGATCTTTAACGATCTCCCGGACGTAATCCGGGCGCGACATAAGTCGAACGGTTCGATTCAACACCAGAACAAACAGGTCATAGAGCGGAAGAATGTCGCCGTCGTCACTTCGCGCCAAGGCGTCATAGTACTGCCCACGGTCCACTCTCGAACGCACCAAGAGCGGCGGGAATCCGTTCCGCGCCAGGGACATGTTCGCAAGCAGACGAGCCATCCGACCATTGCCATCCTCAAACGGATGGATGTGCGTGAGCCATGCGTGAATGACCGTAGCCTCCAGTGCAGGGTTCACATCACATTGCTGCCACCAGTCGGAAAGTTCACGCATATGAATGGGGGCTTCCCAAGGAGCCGAGGTGCGGTGTCTGGTACCGCCAATCTCATTCTCTACCTCCTTGTATCGGCCGGCATATGCTTCCCCGCTGGCGATTAGCTCATGCAGTGAACGCATTTCATATTCACGCGGCCTGACGGAACCACGCGCCCATTCGTCTGCGATTTCGTGCGCCTTGTAAAGACCGAGCGCCTCATAGACTCTCGGATCTTGCCTGACTGCCTGCATCAAGGAACCCAAAGGCGCCTGCAGTAGCTCCTTGTACGTGAGAGCAACTTCGTTGACCTGCCTGTAGGTCCAGTCGTATCCTTCAATGCTATTGCTTTCCGCGACGAGTCGAGTCCTGATAGCCCGAACATAGGGCTCGAACATCTCTTGCCCCTCAAGGGCAATTCGCTCCTGTACGGCAATCGATTTTTCTCGTGAACGCGTTGCCTTTTCTTCTACGATTCTGAAACGAGACAAAGCGGCCTCATCTTCAGCAATCAAGTAAGGGGTACCCGTGAAGACTGCATCAACCTCTCCCATGCGCCAACCGTAATGCCTTCAACGTGCCCGTGACAGGCTTTCAGTCAATCCTGACCACCAGGAGAGGTCGTGCCGTCCGCGAACGGCAGGTACACCCACACGTGTCCCGAGGGAGGATGGGTTTGCAGCCATCCTCCAGAAGGCAGCACAGAGGTTGGCCTGCCAGGACATGAGGTCGGGCGGACGTCTGGGCTAGAGAGTTGGCCCGACGTGCTGCAACGGGTGAACCGTGAAAGCCTGCCTTGGCGCACAACGGGTGGATACCTTCGCAACTCCATGGTTTCTGGAGGACCCTACGGCCGGCGTGCCCGGCGCGTATCAACAGCTCGGCGGCCTCTGAACCCACATCACTGCCTGGTGAGGTTCGGCAGTGCCTTCACAAGATGCGGCCTATGCGTGGACCGTGGAGTGTTCGCAGCACCCGTCGGGACCTCTGAGCTGCTGAAATGTGCAGTACGCACGCGGCCTCCGGAGCCGTGTGCGCAGGTTCGAATCCTGCCGGGGACACTCTCGCAAGACCAGCGCCGCAAAGCCGCTGACCTGCGAAAGTGCCAAAGATGAAGGCCCGGACTCAGTCCCACTGAGCCCGGGCCTTCATCGTTGTGCGGCGCCGTCCACGCGTGAGTAGCGCGTGAGATCCTCCGACGGGAGGGCAGTCGAGCGGGCTACGCCGCACACCGACGAACGACCTTCAGGTGCTTGGGGCGAGCGCTAGCGTCGCGTGGCATGAACAACATCGTGGGCGTTCCGCTATCCACCCAGGTCTTGACTCAGGATGGATAGAAGCATCATCACGAGGTGCGCGTCGGGGATCACACCCTCGGCTACAACCCCTCCTCTGGCGTCAGTGAGTGGACCGCCATTGAGCAGGTGCGCGAGTTCCCTGCCGCTGAGGTGTGGAAGATCGGTAACCAGAGCTGGCAGGCCGAGGTCACAGCAGGGCTCCCCTGGTGGTCCGAGGCCCGCCGGCGGATCCCGGTGCCAGGCGATGTCCTCTGCATGGTCTGCGGCCGCGATTTCACCAGCCCCCGCGGCTACCAGGTCCACATGACCAAAGCGCACGGAGCTGCCCGGGCAGCGGCCGGTTTCCATTATGTGGGCGAGTTCGTGCGTGCTGCCGACTTCACCGGAGACATGCGACTTCGCGTGTCCGCCCCGCTTGAGAGTCAGTCGGTCTTGCAGTTGAGTAGCGCTGACGTTCGGATCCTCGCGTGGCTCTGGGGGGACGGGAACCTCCGCGAGGCGGAGCGTCCCGGCGCGTTTGATGGTTCGATTTTTCAATCGAAAGAGGAACATGTAGGGAAGCTTAGGTCCCTACTGCGAGAAGTGCCGCACACTGAATTCTCGCGCCAGAGAAAGGAAGGGCATCTCCGGGCCTATCATTTTCGACTGCGCCGCGCGTTTGTCACAGACCTGGTGGAGCGTTCTGGAATAGCGGAGTCCACCCCGGAAATGTTCGTACTCAGGCTCTCTCGTCAGCAGCGAGAAGCCTGGCTTGACGCCATGATCGACGCCGAGGGGCATCGCATGAAGGGCAAGGAGTCGCACTAGAGGGAGTTCAGCCACCCGCGCTGCGCGCGTCTCCCGAGCAAGGAGCTGGTGTGCCGCCAAGGGCCAGCCCAGGTCCGGAGGGCGGGCCTCCTCTCATATTGACGACCGTGCTGGAGGTGTTGGTTATGCCCGCGTGCTGCCGTCCGCCATCGCGGGCCTCAAACTCTTTTCGCTTCCTCATCGGGCTGTTGTTGGTTTCCTTGGCCACGGTTGGCATGGTGATCGGCATCGCTGGACCCGCCTGGCCGGTCGCCACGATTCCGGAGGTGATCACGAACCTCCGGAACTTCATCGTCGGCCTCCTCGCCGGTCTGGCCACGCTGTTCCTGACGTTCGGGGGCCTGCGCTACCTGATGGCTGGCGGAGATCCGAGCGAAGTCCAGTCCGCCAAGGTGGCGTTGTGTGCAGCCGCCATCGGCTACAGGTTGGCAGTCCTCGCGCCCATTCTGGTGACGGCCCTCAAGGGAATCGTGGGGGCCTGATGCCGAAGCACTCTGCGTGCTGCTGCGGGCCTGTGTGGTCCTGGGGCTGTTGATCGTCACCTTGGCGGGCTCGGTACCCGCCTCGTGCGCGGCCTCAGCATCAGTGGTGCTGGCGCCGTCCGCCCCGAGCCGCGCCCCGGGCCGGGCCCCCGACCCGAGCCCGCTCCCGCACCGGGGCCGACGCCGGCGCCCGGGCCTCCACGTCCTCGCCCGACACAACCGTCCACGCCAGAGCCGACTCCTGGCCCGACGCCCGGCGCAGAGGAAGTGGACGGAAGCAACCGGCCGCCGCTGGAGACAGGGTTCTTCGACGGCCTCATCGACATCCCCGGAATGATCGTCAATGCGATCACTTCGTTTCTGGGAATGCTCGTCGAGCAGATCATGAAGCCCGTGCGGGAGCTGCTGGCGGGCACCCTGCTGTCCACGCCTGACATCACCCAGCATGCGGATATCAAGCGGCTGTGGGCGGGTTCCGTCGGGATCTACGTCCTGTTCGTGATGGCCGGTGGGGTGACGGTCATGGGGCACCAGACCGTCCAGTCCCGCTACGCGGTCAAGCAGATCGCCCCGCGCCTGGTGCTCGGCCTGATCGTGGCATCAAGCTCGCTGACGGTCATGGGCAAGGCGATCTCTCTGGCGAACGCGATGTCGCATGCGGTGATGGGCACCGACATGTCGGATGCCGGGAAGGGGCTGGTGGAGCGGGTCATCCAGATCCCCGGCTGGTGCACGCGGGTGGTATTCCGCTCGACTCCGATCAGCACCCAGCTTCCGGCACCCCTGCGGATGCTTCAAAGCGTTGCCATGTGGCGTCTCGTCGGGCACTTCCTTCCCGGCGCTTCCGCTCTTGGTCGCCGCGGAGGCAGAGGGTGGCCCGGAGGTCACCGCGTCGGGGAGGCCCGCCAAGTGGAGGTGGTGGGCGCCGTCCCGGCGGAGGCCGACGCCCAGGAGGCGGAGGCCGGCCCGGTGGTACTGGCCCCGGCCGCCGGCCGCGACCGACGCCAGGCGGGATTGCCGGATACGCGCTCCGTGGCGGCCGGGCTCTGGTGACAAGAGCCCGAGCACGACGGGGAGCGAACCGCGGCGCCCCGTCCCAGACCCTCCCCGGCCAATCAGGCACCCAAGGCGCCGTCACCACTGCCCCACCGAGATCTACGGCTCCGCGCGCACGAAGTCGCATCTCGTCCACCACCCAGTCGCGGCGTAGCCGGCGAACGGCCACCACCCGCCGAATCTCCAGGAGGGGGCGACCTACGCTCGTGCCGCACCCCGCTCAAGCCTGCCGCGCACGGCAGTTGAGGCTCCCCGTACCGGCCGCTCCCGTGGCCGCCCGCCCGCCGCGACCGGTGCAGACCTGGCTCTCAATCCGCACGCCGCGGGTTCTCCGTACGACACTCCCGCGGCGCCTCAAGCAGCCACCCAGCAGCCGAGCAGCGGGTCAGTGCGGAGGCGGCAGCTCGCGCTGCTCATCCCCGCCGCGCGGGGCCGCGTTCGGCCCGTACGCCCCGTCCAGCTCCGGCTTCCTCTGGAACCCCCCTCTGTTCCCCGAAGGTGACCCTCGATGGCCGATTTCGACGACGAAGCCCTCCTGCCAGCCCGCATCCCCGCAGACGTGGATCGTAATGACCGCATTCTCGGACCGTTCACCGCTCGCCAGGTTGCCTATCTCGCCTCTCTCGCCCTTGTCCTTTACGGCGGCTATTGGGTGACGCGGACCTTGATGGCGCCGCTGCCATACCTCGCCCTGGTGGCGCCGCTCGCGGCCGTGGCCGCAGCCTTCTCCGTCGGCCGACGCGACGGGATCGGTATGGACCGGCACCTGCTGGCCGCCATCCAGTTCCACCGCTCCCCCAAGCGCCAAGTACATGCGCCCGAGGGCGTGCCGGACCTGCCCGGCCTGGTCCTCAGTAGTTGGCGAGCACAAGCTGGTGAGTCGCCCGCGCCCCATACGCTGCCTGGGCGGGCCGTGCTTGAGGACGGCAGCGTCCACCTCGGTGCTGATGGCTGGACCGCCTCGGGCTGCCTGCTCCACGGTGAATTTCGCCCTGCGTACGGGGGGGCGAGCAGCAGGCCCTGGCCGAGGCATTCGCCCGTTGGTTGAACTCGCTCACCGGCCCGACCCAGGTGCTGGTACGAGCGCACCGGCTGGATGTCGGCGATGTGGTCGAGGACCTGATCGCGGGGTCCGGTTCGCTGCCGCATCCCGCCTTGCAGCAGACGGCCCTGGCCCACGCGGACTTCTGGAGGAGTTGGCCGATGAGCGGGATCTGCTGACCCGCCAAGTCGTCCTCGTGGCACGCGAGCCAGCCTCTTCCGGCGGGCCGCGCGCTGCCCATCGCCTGTCCGAGGCCGCCCGTGCGCTGGAAGCGGCGGAGGTCATCGTCACCCCGCTGGACGGTCACGCCGCTGCCGACCTTCTCCGGGTTGCTGCTGATCCGGATGCCGTATTCCTGGGAGGTGCATGATGCTGTGGCCGGCGAAGTCCAGGATGGACGAGGAAGTCCTCGATGCCGGACATTTGCTCGAAGTGGTCGGGCCGGATGCGATCGAGGTCCGCGCACGTACGGTGGCAGTCGGCAGCCAGCTCGCGGCGACCCTCGTGGTCACCGGATATCCGGCCGAGGTGGTGCCTGGCTGGCTCGATCCCCTGCTGACGTATCCCGGTCGCCTCGATGTCTCTCTGCACATCGAGCCGGTACCTAGTTCCCTGGCCTCCCAGCAGTTGAAGAAGCAGCGGGCCCGCCTTGAGTCCTCACGCCGGGCCGGCCTTGAGCGAGGGCGGCTGGACGATCCGGACACCGAAGCAGCGGCGGCGGACGCCGCCGAACTCGCGTACCGGATCGCCCGCGGGGAGGGAAAACTCTTCCGCCTCGGCCCATACATGACCATCTACGGGGAGAGCGAAGAGCACCTCGCCGACGAGGTCTCCTCCGTGCGTGCGATCGCCGAATCGCTGGTCATCACGACCGCGCCGACCATCTACCGGTCGCTACAGGGCTGGCTGGCGACGCTGCCTCTGGGATTGGACACGCTCAAGGTCCGCCGAACCTTCGACACCGAAGCCCTCGCGGCATGCTTCCCCTTCGCCTCCCCGGACCTGCCCGCCGACACGGCGCTCGCGCCGGGAGCCGTTCTGTACGGGCTGAACACCACGAGCTGATAGCTGCTGTTGTGGGACCGGTTCGCGCAGGACAACTACAACTCGGTCCTCCTGGCCCAGTCGGGTGCCGGCAAGTCGTACCTGACCAAGCTGGAGCTGCTGCGTCAGCTCTTCACCGGCACCGAGGCGCTGGTGATCGACCCGGAGGACGAGTACGTACTCTGGCCGAGTCGGTCGGCGGTGCCGTCATCCGCCTCGGTGACCCGTCGGCGCGGCTCAATCCCTTTGGCCTCCCGCAATCAGCTGTCCCGGAAGAGGACGCGCTGACCCGGCGGGTTCTGTTCCTGCATACCTTCCTTGCCGTGCTGTTCGGCGGTGAGCTGAGCGCGGCGGAGCGCGCGGTGCTGGACCGGGCTCTGCTCGCCACCTACCGGAGCGCAGGGATCACCGCCGACCCGATGTCCTGGACTCGGCCGGCGCCGCTGCTCGCCGATCTCGCCGCGCAGCTCTCGGCCATGGCTGAGCAGCCAGCCGCCGAGCTGGCCTCGCGGCTGGACCCGTACGTGCACGGCTCGCACCGGCAACTGTTCTCCGGGCCGACCACGACCCGCCCGTCCGGGCATCTGGTGGTCTTCTGCCTGCGCGAAATCCCCGAGGAGCTCAGGACCGCGAGCATGCTGCCGGCCCTCGATGCCATCTGGCGGACGGTGGCACACAGCGGAGCGCCCCGGCGTCGCCTCGTCGTCGTGGACGAGGCGTGGCGGCTCATGCACGACGGGCACGGCGCACGCTTCCTGTTCCGCATGGGCAAGGGCGCCCGCAGGTACTGGGCCGGACTGGCGCTCGTCACCCAGGACGAAGGCGATGTCCTGAGCAGCGACCTCGGCCGGGCCATCGTGTCCAATGCGGCCACGCAGCTGCTGATGCGCCAGGCTCCGCAGGCGATCGAGAAGATCACGGCCGCCTTCCACCTCTCCCGCGGTGAACGGCACCCCCTGCTCGCTGCCCCGCGCGGGTGCGCGCTCCTCCTCTCCGGCCGCACCAAGGTGTCATTCACCCCGGTCGCATCCGAGGCAGAGCACGCGCTGATCACCACGGATCAGGCCGAATTGGCCTCCGGCGAGGACGAGGACGGCGACTCCGATCCCTACGGCTTGCCCGAGCTGAGCGGTCTGCAGCTGTGAGCCCCGCCGAGCTCGGTGGGGCTGCTCGGCGAACTACTCACCGACCCCAACGCCTTCTGGTCTCAGCACCTGAACCTTCTGCTCTCCCAGGTGCAGGCGGCGGCCCCGTAGCTGGCTCCCGCTGCCCGAGTGTCCGCGACGGTCGGCAACCTCATGTACCGGCGTGAGCAGCGCCGGCGGCAGCAGGCCTTGGCCGACGGTGCGCGCCTGGTGTCGATCCTCGCGCCCCCGGTGGTTGCCGAACGCGGTGGCGAAGTGCTGTGGGCCCAGCTCGCGGGTCTCCTCCGGCCGTGGCCGCAGCGCCTGCTGCACGGACAACCCCATCTCGGCTTCGAGTACGCATGCAACAGCGCCGGGCTCGCCATTCGGATGTGGCTGCCGGGAACGATCCCGGTCACTCTGGTGCGGCGCTCCGTGGAGGCGGCGTGGCCCGGCGCCCACACGACCGTCGCCAACGTAGAGGTGCCCTTCCCCGCCGGCCACCTCTGCACCGCGGACACCCTGCGCCTGGCCCGCCCCGAGGTACTGCCGCTGCGCACGGACCACAAGACCGATCCATTGCGCGCCCTGCTCCAGGCCGCCACCGGCATGGGCGAGGCCGAGCATGCCCTCGTACAGGTCCTGGTCCGCCCAGCCACCGGGGCCCGGCTACGCCGCGCCAGGCGCAGCGCCCGACGGCTCCAGGCGGGCCAGACCGCTCCCCGCCTCTCGTCGATCTTCCGTCTCATCTCCCATGCCCCGCAGCGCACCACCGTGCCCCACGCCGATCCCGCCCACGGTGCCGAGGTCCGTCAGAGCGTCGGCAAGCTGACCGGTCCCCAGTGGGAGGTCCACCTCCGCTATGCCGTCGTCCTCCCCGCAACGAAGGCCGAGGACGCCCCCGCCGCCGAGGGTCGGCTGCGTGGTCGTGCCCACGCCATCGCCTCGGCGTTCTCCCTGTACGCAGCGCGCAATTGGCTCGCTCGTCGTCGGCTCCGCAGCCCGTACCCGATCCTGGCCGAGCGCCGGTTCACCGGTCGGGGGGACCTGCTGTCCGTACCCGAGCTCGCGGCCCTGGCTCATCTGCCCGCTGATCCCGACGCCCCTGGCCTGGCCAGAGCCGGTGCCCGCTCGGTCGCTCCCCCGCCCGCCATCCCCCAGCCCGAACCGGGCATCAAACCGCTCGGCCGCTCGGACACAGGCACCCGTCGCGCCGTAGGCCTGGCCGTGCCCGACGCCCGCCATCACCTGCACCTCATGGGCGCCACCGGATCCGGGAAGTCCACCCTGATCGGCGACCTCGTCCTCGACGACGTGCGCGCCGGCCGCGGGGCGGTCGTCATCGACCCCAAGGGCGACCTCGTCGCCGACCTCCTGCACCGGCTGCCAGCCTCCTGCGCGGACCGGCTCCTGATCATCGACCCCGACGACTCCCACACCCCGCCGTGCCTGAATGTGCTGGACGGGGCGGACATCGACGTCGTCGTGGACAACATCACCGGCATCTTTCGCCAGATCTTCACCGCCTTCTGGGGGCCGCGTACGAACGACGTGATGCGCGCGGCCTGCCTGACCCTGCTGCGCCACGCCCAGATCTCTCATCGGCTGGTCACGCTCGCCGACATCCCGCGGCTCCTCGGCGAACCGGCCTACCGGCTTCGGGTGGTCCCCGCCATCAAGCACCCCGTCCTCAAGGGCTTCTGGACCTGGTACGAGTCCATGTCCGAACCCTCCCGCGCGGCTGTGGTCGGCCCAGTGATGAACAAGCTCCGCGCGTTCCTGCTGCGCTCCTTCGCCCGCCAGGCCATCGCCTCGGGCGAGTCCACGTTCCATCTCTCCGACGTCCTCGACGGCGGAATCCTGCTGGCCCGCCTCCCCAAAGGCGCGCTCGGCGAGGAGACGACCCGGTTGCTCGGCTCGTTCATCGTCGCCAAGACCTGACAGGCCGCCGCCGCCCGTGCTCGCACCCCCGAACACGCCCGCATTGACGCGTCTCTGTACGTGGATGAGGCACACAACTTCCTCACCCTGCCCTACCTCCTGGAGGACATACTCGCCGAGGCCCGCGGCTACCGGCTGTCGATGAACCTCGCCCACCAGAACCTCGCCCAGCTCCCACGCGACCTTCGTGAAGGGATCTCAGCCAACGCCCGGAACAAGGTCTTCTTCAACGCCTCCCCCGAAGACGCCCAGGCACTGGAGCGCCACACGCTGCCCACCCTCGGCGCGCACGATCTCGCCCATCTCGGGCCGTACCAGGCCGCCGTTCATCTCCTCGCCGGCGGTGCCGAGACAACCGCGTTCACGCTCACCACCCGCCCGCTGCCCCCGGCCGCCCCCGGCCGCTCCACCGAACTCCGGGCCGCCGCCGCGCGCCGAGTCGGCGGAAGCACGAGCCGCTCCACCTACGTTCCGCCGCCATAAGAAGGAGTCCAAGGTCATGCCCACGACCAGTTCCGAGCCCGCCCCCGGCTACGTGCCCCGTGCGGCCGCGCGGAGGCGACGCCCCTCCCAGCCCGCCCAGGGACGAACCGACCTCGCCCAGCTCTCCACCCGGCTCACCCCACGCGACATCTGGCTCGCCGAGATGCTCCACGAGCACAAGGTGCTCACCTCCCACCACATCACCGCGCTTGCCTTCACCGGCCACCGCACGGCCAACCGGCGTCTGCGCAACCTCTACTTCATGGGCGTCCTCGACTCCTTCCGCCCGCTGCGCCAGACCGGCTCCGCACCCGAGCACTACACACTCGGCAAGGCCGGCGCGGAACTCCTGGCAGCCCGCGCCGGAGTCGACCTGGCCGCGACCGGGTGGCGCAAGGACGCCTGTGCCCGCATCGCCTTCTCTCCCACTCTGACCCACACCCTCGGCGTCAACGGCCTCATGGTCGCGCTGGCCACCCGCGGCGGCCTCACCCGCTGGCTGTCCGAACGCTCCGCGACCCGCCTGTGGGGCGACTGGATTCACCCCGACGTCTACGGACACGTCGAACACGGCAGCGGCTGCCTCCCGTTCTTCCTCGAGTACGACACCGGCTCATACAACCTCGCCCGGGTCGAGGCGAAGCTCCCCGGCTACGCCGCCCTCATCGCCACGACAGGCAGCCGTACGCCCCTCCTCATCCACACCGCCTCCCCGCGGCGGGAGTCTGCCCTCCGCCGACGGCTCGCCGAGTCCGTCGAGCGGCTCGACCTCCCCCTCGCCACCGCCAACCAGCAGCTTGCGGGCCTGGCCGAGACCGCATGGCTGCCCCTCGGCCCAGTACCGGCACAGCGCCTGACCCCGGCCCAACTCGCCACCCACTGAACCGGACTCGCCGCTGCGCTCACCGAGGACAGCGTCATGCCCGAACCCGGCCGTGCCGCCCCCCTCCCCTGGCGTGCCGTTCCCCCGATGCCCCCGGCTCCGGGACGAGCGTGAGCGCCACGGCCCCGCTGGTGCACTACCGGCTTCATCCGCTCAGCATGACCGACCGCCGAAACCGTGGGGTCTCGCAGCTGTGCCGGGCCGAGGTGTGCACGGCCCTGGCACAGCGCCTCCGGGCCCTGGCTTCCGCGCCACCGCCCTGGACCGCCCGCCGCGACCTCAATCGCATGTCCCGCCACTTCCACGCTCTCGCTGCGGGGCATCGTGTGGAAGCGCAGGTACAGCTCGGTCGACGCCGCGCCTGCCTGCGCTCCCTCGCGGCCATGTTGATCAACACTGCCCGCTCCGGCGACGAAGGGGCGGCCGGCGGCATGGGCAGCAGCGGGAGGACTTCCGCACGCGGCTTGCCGAGGGGCAGGGTCTGTCCGTCGCCGAATTCGTCTACTCGGTCGTGATGGCCATGGACTCCGTGGCCATCACGGCGGACGTCGAACTGGGCGGCGTGGACCAGCTCCTCAATCTCCAGATGTGCCGCAAGGTCATGCAGATCTCCGAGCAGACTCCCGAGATCGTCATCACCACCCCGCTCATCGAGGGGACGGACGGCACTGGGGCCAAGATGAGCAAGAGCAAGGGCAACTACGTCGGCCTCACCGCCACCCCGGACGACGTCTACGGCCGCCTGATGTCCATCCCGGACCACCTCACTGAGCCCTACTTGAAGCTGCTCACCGAGTGGACGGACGAAGAGATCCAGTTGATCAGCAAGCGCCTGGCCGACGGCACCGCACACCCCATGGCGATCAAGCGCATCCTCGCTGGCGACGTGGTAGCCGCGCTCCACGGCCTGGAAGCGGCCCAGGCCGCGCGCGCCGAGTTCACCGCCCGATTCTCCAAGCGCTCCTTCGGCGACACCCAGAACCTCCCGGTCGTCTCTCTGAAGGAACACGCCGAGACCTCCCTGGGCACCCTGCTCAGCCAAACCCTGGACTTCGCCCCCAGCCTCTCGGCCATCCGCCGCATCGCCCAGCACAACGGCCTCCGCCTGATCAGCGAAGCCAACGGCGAACAGCACACCACCCCGCTCGCGGAGCCCTCCGTGCAGCAGACCCTGGCGGCGGTCGTGACGGAGGCCAGCACCGCCGACGGCGCCGTCCTCTACCTCAAAGCGGGCCGCAAGATCGCCCGCATCGATTCCTAGACCACGACGGGTGGTGCCTCACCTTCGCGGTGGGGCACCGCGCCAGGGGTGTGATGCTGCATCGCTCGCGCCACAGCCCTCAAGAGCAGCGGACAGACCAGCATCAAGCCCTGACTTGTGCTCAACGAACCAGCCCGATTGCGCTCGGCTTCCGGCAAAGACCCAGACCCCCAGCGAGCAATGACAGCGTGGTGCTGATGCTAGCCTCTCTCCACGCGAGTGTAAGCCTGGGAGGCGATGTGTTGGAGGACGCGAACGGGGCGTCGGTGGAAGCAAGTGGTGTCGGCGGCCTCACGCTGGTATGCCCCTTGCGAGGCGTTCTCAAGGCCACGGCCAAGCGTGGCGATCTGCTCGGTCCGTCCGAGGAGAAGCTGCGCATCGATGTGATCCGCCATCTTCTGGCGCTTGGCTACCCCAAGGAACACATCGACACCGAGGCTATCGTCTATAGACTCGGCAACTCGGGACGCAACAGCCTGCGCACCGATGTCGTCGTCTACGACATCGGAAAGGATGAAGCTCGCGCGCTGCCTCTCGATGAGCGCCTGCTCCACGCTCTCGTCCTGTGCGAGGTGAAGCGCGATCACGCCAAGGCGGACAGCGCCAAAGAAACGCAGGTCAAGCCCCTCCTGGGGCCAGCCCGCCCAGGAGCTCTCGCCCTCTACTGGGACGACATCGAGCAGCGGGTGTTCTGGCACGACGCCCAGAAGCGGGTGAACGAGGCGCCGCTAGCTGCACTGCCCCGGTTCGGCGCGGCGTTCCGCGGAGCTCCGGAACTCACCTTCGACGATCTGAAGTCGCCGGGCTCCCTTCTTGACCTGTTCGCCCGGATAGAGGATGTGCTGCACGGGGAGGCGGTCGATGTAGAAGCCCGCTACACCGCCATGCTCCAGCTCCTCCTCGCCAAACTCTTCGACGAGACCCAGCACTCTGAGAGCCCAGAGGAGAAGCTCGACCTCCAGGACCCCGTGGCGCTCGGCTACTCGGCGGAGGCAGCCGAGCGCATGTTCAACCGCGTCCTGTCCAGTGCCGTCAAGTACTTCGGCGCCAAACTCCCCAAGAAGGTCCCGGAGCGCTCCGAGATTCCGGCGGAGGCCCTGAAGCACTCGCTCAGTCTGATCGCTGACCGAAACCTGAGCCAGGCGAGCCCACGCATCGTCCAGGACTTCTATATGAAGTTCGCCAAGGATCTCTACCGCTGGGACATGGCCCAGTACTTCACACCGACGACACTCAGCGACTTCATCGTCGAGATCGTGGCCCCGCGGCTCACCGAGAGTGTCAAGGATCCCGCTGCCGGATCTTCCGACTTCCTCATGGCCACCCACCGCCGGCGCAAGGGGAAGAAAGCCCTCGTCAGCACGCTTTTTGGTTCGGACAACAACGCCACTGCCGTACAGGTGTCTGAACTCAACAAGGTTCTTCACGGCGCGACCGACGTGGAGATCAAGCATGAGGATTCGCTGGCGAATGTCGACTCCGGCGACAATCTCGCACAGAATGACGTAATAATTTGCAACCCGCCGTTCGGTACCAGCATCACCGAGAAGAACCCATCCGTGCTGGCGAAGTTCGACTTGGCGCACGAATGGAAGACAGACGGTACGGGCATCCTCAGGAAGCAGGAAAAGCTTCGAAAGACTCAGCAGAAGGGCATCCTTTTCCTCGAAGCCTGCGTGAAGATGGTGCGCGCCAGAGGAAGGATCGCTATCATCCTGCCGAACGGATACCTCGCCAACAGGTCGAGTCAGTACCACCTGCTGCGTGAATGGCTCCTACGGCATTGCAAGATCGCGGGCATCATCGCCTTTCCCCGTTTCACCTTCAAGCAGAGCGGGGCCGACGTCTCGGCGTCCGTGGTTCTCCTTGAGAAGCGAGAGGTTCCCCTTTCGAGCGCTCGCGAGGACGCCGGCTACGTCTTCTCGGTCGAGATGGTCGAGCGTGTCGGCTGGGAACTGGGAAACAAGGTGGGCCGTCCCACCTGGAGGCGCGATCCGTCCGACGGCAGCGAGATCGTGGAGGACGGGGAGAAGATCCTCGACGAGGATCTCACCCGGATCCTCTCACGGCTCAAGGCGAGCGAAACGAGTGAATTCTTCCCCTGGCTCGCGCACGAGGCAGCCGAGACGGGTGAGTCCGGATGGACTGTGCCGATCTCACGCGTCCTTGACGATTCGATGCTGACCCTTGACCCGAAGAGGCACAGCGAGAAATTCCTGTCTGCGCAAGCAACGGTGAAGGAACGGGATTATTTTCGCCTGGGTGATGTCCTCGACATTCGCCCCGAGGTCCCCGTTAGTAAGCAACAGCGGTCAGCAGCCGAGATCTACCGCTACGTGGAGATTTCGGATGTCGGCGTTGGCACCTATTCATGGTCCGAAGTACGAGGATGGGAACTCCCTGACCGAGCAAAGCAAATGTGTGAGCCGGGCGACGTTTTCGTCGGGAGCATCTGGTCTTCTGTACGAAAGTGGTTCATGGCCGGCGGAGATTGTTCGCGCGTAGTTGTAACCAACGGGTTCCATCGCCTGAGGTTTAAAGCTGGTATGGAAAGCTACCGGCTCGACCTGGCCGCGGGTCTGTGCCTCGAGACCTACTGCGTGCAGATGCGCTCGTTGGCTCGTGGTTCCGATGGCCTGGCAGAGATTCACGAGAATGACCTACTTGACGTTGTCCTCCCCCGGGTGACCGATCCGGAGATCCGGCAGCGCCTGGAGCCGTTCGTCGAGCAGCTGCGTGCGGGACACACCTCACTGCATTCAGCGATTGAGGACCTCGTTCGCAGGGAGAAGCTTGGATTCTCTGACATTGCGAAGCGGCACAGCCACGTCGTACTCGTCTAGATCCGCGCATGACTGAAAGTCATCCCGCACCCAGTCGAGCATAAATCGCCTCACGGAACGAAACTTTCAGCCTGACCGGAAGATCGGCCGCCCCGAAGGGGGCGGCCGATTCCTTTCCCTTACAGGAAACCAACAATCTGAAAGATCGCCCTCTAGCGACCGTGAGCGGCTGCCCCAAGACCAACTACTCGACGGCTCCGCAGCCCTACGACATCGCACCTTCTCGATACCAGGTTCATCAGAACCGAGATGGCCCCTAATCACCGCAGTGGCTCTATGCGTCATTGCATCGATCTCGCGATTGGGGCTAGCCGCCCAATCTGGCGTGCAAACGAAGGACCTGTCTCCCCAGAGGAACCTGTAAAGGACCCCACACGAACCAATCGGCCACCACCATGCACCAGCGACTACCTCAGCCCTCCGAGTATCCAGGACTACAGGGCGCCCAAGAATCCCCTTCTCGCTGGCGGAGACCTGGCCTAGAGATAGATCCAAAACATATCCACCTGCGATGAGCACCAGGTGTCCGCTCCAGTCGACATCACAGAGCCGTTTTCATCCTGAATAGCTGCAGTTCAGGAGCGTGTGGACGGCTTGGACGATGGTGCCGATGCGGCGGGTGGAGCATCGGGCTCGGCGGAGGATCCGCCAGGACTTCAGCTGCGCGAAGGCGCGTTCCCCAAGAGCTCTCAGGCGGGCGTGGTCGCGGTTGAACTGCTGGTAGTGCTCGGGCTGTTCGCGGTGGTTCTTGTAGGGGGTGCGAACGGTGGCACCGGCGCCCTGGTAGGCACGGTCGGCGAGAACGAGGATCTCTCTGGTGAGGCAGGCCTGGACGATGCCGTGGGCCCGGGCCGCGGTCAGGTCGTGGGTGCGGCCCGGTGTCGCACGCGAGAACCACAGAGGTGTGCCGTCGGGACGGGCGATGACCTGCACGTTCATCCCATGCTTGCGATGTTTCATGGAGTAGTACGGCTCGTCGGCTGCGATGCGGTCGATGGGAATCAACGTGCCGTCGACGATCACGTGGTCGCCCTCACCCAGGCCGGTCAGAGCCTCGTGCAGGCCCGGCGCCCACGCCGCGAGGACGTCGAGGGTCTCGTCGACGTAGCGCCAGGCTGTGGCTGTCGAGACGCCGAAGCCGGCTGCCAGGGCGGGCAGCGTCTCGTTCTTCCGCAGGTGCACCAGCACGAGCAGGGCTTGGCGGAAGTAGCCGAGCTTCCGCCACCGCGAGCGGCGTTCACACCTTCGTGCGTAGATCAGCCAGGAAACGTGCTCGACCAGCTCATGCGGGACGTCGACCGTGGCACGATACGGGACCAAGCGAGGCTCCTCGGACGATGCGTGGTGCGTAGGAGAACACCACCGCAACGACCGGGAGCCTCGCCTCGATACACACCCCCGCTGACCTGCCATTTCACCCCACAGAGACAGGATGAAAACGGCTCACTGAGTCCGGTCTTTTGTCGTTGTTACGTACTGCGCCCGTGTGAGGAGCGTGTGGCTGTAGCGCCAGGACCGAACCCCTATCGCTCGCCGGCATGAGCAGCCATCATGATCGGGTGCGCTCTTTCCTCCCCAGCATGCCGATTTCGCCCAGACGTCTGCCGACCTGGGTTCGTCGTGTTGTGCTCTCCGCCAACGGGGGCTACTGCACGTACTGCAGCAGCGACGGAACTCGTGCAGAGGTCGTTGACCACGTGGAGCCTTTGGAGTGGGGTGGGGCAAACCGCATCTCCAATATCGTCCCCGCCTGCCGTTCCTGCAATGCCAGCAAGCGTGATCGCACGCCTCTTCAGTGGCGGCCGGAGCCTGGAGCGCCGTCACTACGACCTGAAGTGGTGGGACGGCCCTCCTTTCCCTGACTACGTTTTGTCGTTGACGGACGAAGGCCTGCTCAAGCTGGTCGCAGGGGTGCGGTCCGAGGTAGCGGAGTTGGCCCGCCCCTACCAGGAACGGGCCGCTGCCAAGATGTCAACGGCAAGCCGCCATCCTGGCCGAGGATCTCCTGCACCTCACGGATGGCCAGCAGACAGAACTTCGTAAGGCAGTGCTTTCGCTGCTGTCCGGCTAGCGGTGCCCCGAATGCGCGATCACGCCTTCCGGGGCCGTACGCACAGGTTCAGATACTGCCGGGGCACTCCAGCAGAGACAGTGCGAGCACGCCGCTGACCAGCTGAAGTGCAGGCACGAAGGCGAACTCAGCCCCACGAGTCCGGGCCTTCGTCGTTGTCACGCACTGGTCCCGCGTGAGGGGCCTGCGGGCCACACGTCAGACGGACGCCTCCCTGATCACCCGCCGCGCCCGCTCGTAGTACTGCTCCCGGGTCCCGCCGAGCTCACTGGCATCCGGGTGCGTCGTGAGATTCGACAAGGCCTCAGCTGTTCCTTCCGCCCACCCGCCGTAGACCTCGAAGACGGCGTTGGCCCTCCGCCGGAGCTCCAGGTCCGGCATGACCTCGATGACGGGCAGGGCGTCGTCATGGTGCCGGCGGACTATGGCGGAGCACTCGTCGTATAGGAGCGTGGCAGCCAACGTGTCGGCTGCCTCCGTGGCCTCACCGATCTTCGCCCGGAAGTCCTGCAGCATCTTCGAGATGGTCATGAAGTCGCGATCACCTGCTCCCGGATGCGCTGCTCGTGCGACAGCTTGGCCTCGTGCTCGCGCTTGGCCGCCTCCTGGGTGTCGGCGTGCTCTTGCCGCCTCCTCTCAGTCCGTCCCGTGAAGTAGTGGGTGATCCAGGCCGCGGCGGCCGAGCTGATGAGCACAGCTCCGGCAGAGATGGCAGGCGTGACCCAGGCGACGCGAAGCCCTTCCCCCGAAACCTGACTAGGCAGTGAGGCGCCAGCCATGAGAAACGTGCTGCCGCTCGGCTGAAGTCCGTGCGTACCAAAGGCCAACGGCGCGTGCCGCCATCCACAGGTTCACTGCGGAATGCCTTGCTTCACGATCACTGCCAGTGTCAAGATATTATACAGAGTGGTACGTGCGACGGGAGGCTTCGTGAGTGGGCGGCGGGATATTTCCGACCTGGCGAAATTGCTCATATCCGAGCTGGCGGAAGACTCTGATAGCGATACGGCTTCGCGCTATAACTTCCAGTATCAATGCGCTGCCCGCCACTGCTTTGCCATGCTCAACGACAGTCAGCTTTCAGCCATCATTTGCGAGTGGCATGTCGACTACATCCTCGGCTATCGCGATGGTACCTACGAACTGGTTTCCGTAAAGCATCGCGAACCGAGCCTGGGCCCATGGTCCTTCTCTGACCTCTGGAACAGGGGCGACCTAGCAATGCTATTCGAGCGCTGGAAATCAACTCCGGAATCATCGTGTCGACTCGTAACTAACGGCGCCCTCAAGCCGACACAAGGAGATGCGCTCTCCTTCGCAACCGCCCTAACCAGGAAGTCGGCAGATAGCTGGATCACCGACGTAGCGAAAAGGCTGAGCTGTGGGGAGCAGCAAGCCAAGTCATTCTTGCTGAATCTACGTATCGAGCATGGGATTCCTGATCGTGTCACCCTAAGGTCTCATGAGATCCTCACAACAGTAGAAAAATCTCTCGAAGATGCTCAGATTGGCGTTGCGCCGTCAGGCGCCTGGGACTCCATCGTGGCTCTTGTTGCGTTTAAGTCCAGAGATCTCGACAATCGCGATTTATCTTCGATTGATCTCGCGAGCCCGGTAGCTTGGAGTCAGCCAGCTAGCCAGGTGGGTCTGTGTGATCCGCGTGTGAACCACCAGCAAGGACGCCCGCTCCTGCGAGTTCTTCCAGGTCAAGGCTCGCCCGCTGCCCGGCTGTGCATGCCCTCCGGAGCCGTGTGCGCAGGTTCGAATCCTGCCGGGGGCACTTCGCAAGAAGTGCCTGACAGACCCCGCCACCAGCGAAACGCTGAGGACGGGGTCTTCGCGATGTGCGCATGGACGAGTTGGGGAATCTCGTGGACGCGACCACGCTTGCCGTCGCGCTCATAGGCGTCGGAGAAACGCTGGGCGGAACCCTGGGCGGGGCGGTGCTCAACCAGCGTGCCGGCAGGGAGCAGGCCGAGAGTGCCGACCGTCAGCGGGCGGAAGACCGCCACGAGCAGGCACAGCAGGCCAGGCGTGATCTCTACGCCCGCCTTAACACCGCGACCCGCGCCTACCGGGTCACCTTGTGACCCGACCTCGGCGTCGAAGTCGAGACCGACTTCGAACGCACTCGCACCCGGATGATCACCGTGCTCGACAGTGAGCGGAAAGACCTCGACCGCAGGCTCTCCTCCGGACGATCTGCCTGACCGACGACGGCGCGCAGCAGGCCAAGGGGCCCCGGCACGCTGCGGCGGCCGCCGTCAGGCGGGTGGCTTCTTGCAACCCGTTCCTCGGGTGGCCGGACCTTCCCTGTGCGCACGTTCCTCCCTCGTTCCCGACGACCGCCCGGAGGTCAGCGAGCGATGTCCAGGTGTGCGGAGACCGTCTTGCCGATGGGGGTGCGGGGGTGGACTTCCCAGTGCGTTGTGAGGGATTCGACGAGGAGCAGGCCCCTGCCCGATTCGGAGAGCGGCGGCGGTGCAGTGGCCGGGGTGGGTGGGCGGTGTTCGCCGCGGGTGTCGGAGACCTCGATGCGGAGGGTGTCGGGGCACAGGGTGAGGGTGAGCGCGAAGTGCCGCCCTGGCAGGCTGCCGTGGGTGGCGGCGTTGGCGGTGAGTTCGGCGATGACGAGCGCGGCGTCGTGGGCGAGGTCTGTGTCGGGCGCGATGCCCCACGCCTGGAGCTGGTGCACGGCGAGGCTGCGGGCGAGTCGGGCGCCGCGCGGGGTGGAGCGGAACCGCTCGGAGAACACACGTGCGGACGGGGACGTGGAGGGTCCGCTCGGCGGAGTTGGGCGTCATGGGCCCAATGTGGGGCGCGGACCGGTCTCTCACCAGGAGTCCCCTGCGTACGCCTGGTGAGCGTACGCGTACGCAGGGTGGACAGTGCGCGTCACGGTCCGTGACCATGGGGCGGGTCGGGAGCGGTACGCGGGCACGTGCGCGGGAGGTGGGTCGGCATGGCCTACGGGAACACGGACCAGGGCGGTGCGGGCGCGGAGCCGGCGGGCGGCTGCGGCCCGGCCGGCGGGGAGCCTGAGGTGTCGGACAGCCTGCGCACGTTCGGCGCGGTCGTCCAAGCCCTGCGGGAGCACGCGGGCCTGAGCCGGGCGGAGTTCGCGGAGCGGGTCAGCTTCTCCCGGCACACCGTGGCCTCCGTCGAACAGGGCAGGCGGATGCCGGACCGGCATTTCGTGGAGCAGGCGGAGGAGGCACTGGGCAACACGGGCGCCTTGCGGCAGGCGGCCCGGCACCTGTCGCGGCAGCCTGGGCTGGCCAGTTGGTTCCGGCGGTGGGCGGGGTTGGAGGCTGAGGCGGTCACCCTGTACACGTACGAGTGCCGAATGGTTCCTGGCCTCTTGCAGCCCGAACCGTACGCGCGCACCCTGTTCGTGGACCAGCTGCCGCCGCTGAGCGACGAACAGATCGAGGCCCAGTGGGCGGCACGCGCGGAAAGGCAGCGATTGCTGCGGGAACGCCCCAACACGACCTTCGGCTTCATCCTGGAGGAACACCTGTTCCTGCGGAGGACGGGTGGGGTGGAGGTGACCCGGATGCTCATCGAGCACGTACTGGAGGTCGCCCGCCTGCGCAACGTGGAGATCCAGGTGATGCCCCTGGAGCGTTCCTCACATGCGGGGCTCGCCGGCCCCGTGCAGTTGTTGGAAACGGCGGCGGCCCGCTGGTTGGCCTATTGCGAGGGGCAGGAGCACGGCCAGTTCATTGCCGACGCCAAAGTGGTCAGCACACTCCAGCGACGCTATGCCAGGATGCGGGCGCAGGCCCTCTCTCTGGAGGACTCCGTGGGTCTGTTGCGGCGGATGCGAGGAGCGCTATGAACATGGAACAACTGGCCTGGTTCAAGAGCAGCTACAGCAGCAGTGGTTCCGGGGACTGCGTCGAAGTCGCCGCGGGAGCAGACGCCGTCCACGTTCGTGACTCCAAGCTGCAAGACGGGCCCCGGATCGGCCTGTCCCCGACCGCCTGGGCCGAGTTCGTCGACTACGCACCCAAGGCCTGAGCTTGTGAGTACGAAGCGGCTGGTCTGGTTCAAGAGCAGCTACAGCAGCGGTGACGGAGACAGCTGCGTCGAAGTCGCCGCCGGTGCACACGGTGTCCACGTTCGTGACTCCAAGGTGCAGGACGGGCCCCGGATTTCCCTCTCCCCCGCCGCCTGGGCCGAGTTCGTCGGATTCGCGCCTCAGGGCTGAGGCGGGGCCGCGCCCCGGCCGCCCGGGAGGTGGGTCGTGAGCCACCTGGTGGCCAGGGTGGCGGCCTCCTCCAGGGCGCCCGGTTCCTCGAAGAGGTGGGTTGCGCCCTCCACCACCTCCAGGCGGTTTTCGCAGCGGAGGTGGGACTGGGCCTCGCGGTTCAGCATCAGGACCTGGGTGTCGTCGCCGCCGACGATCAGGAGGGTCGGGGCGCGGACCGCCGGGAGGTTGTCGGCGAGGTCCGGGCGGCCGCCGCGGGAGACCACGGCGTAGACCGGGGAGGCCGGGGCGGCGGCTGCCGTCAGGGCTGCGGCCGCGCCCGTGCTCGCGCCGAAGTACGCCAGGGACGGCGGGGTTTCGGCGCGGACGCGCAGCCAGGTCGTCGCTGCGGTGAGGCGGCTCGCCAGGGTCGGGATGTCGAAGACGCGGGCGCGGTCCCGTTCCTCCTGCGGGGTCAGGAGGTCGAAGAGGAGCGTGCCGAGGCCGGCGCGGGCGAGGGCTTCGGCGACCTGGCGGTTGCGGGGGCTGTGGCGGCTGCTGCCGGAGCCGTGGGCGAAGAGGACCACTGCGGGGGCGTCGGGCGGGAGGGCCAGGTCGCCTTCCAGCGGGAGGCCGGCCGCGTCGATCACCACCGGGGTCGGGTCGGTCCGCTGCCTCATGGTTCGCCGGTCCTTTCGGCCGCCGCCCTGGCCAGGAGGGCGACCACCGCTTCGTCCGGGGTCTGGTCGAAGTCGCGGTACCACTGGCCCACCGCGGAGAACGCGGGCGGCGCCGACAGGGTGACCACCTCGTCCGCGACTTCCGCGAGGCGGGCCACCGCGTCGGGTGCGGCCACCGGCGCCGCCATCAGGACGCGGCTCGCGCCCTGGGCCCGTACGACCTGGCAGGCCGCGGCCGCGGTGGCGCCCGTCGCGATGCCGTCGTCGACGACGATCGCGGTGCGGCCGTCGAGGGGGATGCGGGCGCGCCCGGAGCGGAAGCGGTCGGCGCGGCGGCGGAGTTCGTCCAGTTCGGCGCGTTCGACCCGGGCGATGTCGGCCTCGCCGATCCGGCCGCGGCGGACGATGTCGTCGCTGATGACGCGTACACCGCCCTCGCCGATCGCCCCGAACGCCAGCTCGGGCTGGTACGGCACCCCGAGCTTGCGGACGACGACCACGTCGAGGGGGGCGCCGAGGGCGCGGGCGGCGTGGTAGGCGACGGGGACGCCGCCCCGCGGGAGGCCGAGGACGACGGGGTCCTCCGCCGCGTACGCCCGGAGCGCTTCGGCGAGTCGTCGTCCCGCGTCGTCGCGGTCGGTGAACAGCACGTGGGTCCTCGCTAGGCCTCTCCCTTTCGACGGAACCCCATCGGCGGGCGATCCGCAAGTGCCTCCGGCCGCCGCGCCGGCCCGGTGGTCCGTACGAGGGCGGTCCCTGCGGTCTGTGGGTTCGGGGCATGGGTGGGCGCGGGCGGCGTGCGTAGGTTGGCGGTGGGGCCGCGGCACGCATGGGCGGGGCCGCGGCGACGACGGCGCTCTGACGACGACGAGGGAGCAGCGCGATGCGCGGACTGGTGGAGACGGCGCGGCGGTGGACGGCCGAGGGGCGGGCGGCGTTCCTGGCCCGCCCGGTGGCCGAGCAGGGCTTCGGCCCGCGGGAGCCGGCCGGGGCCCTGCTGGTGGACGCCCGCGGGGAGTGTGCGGGCTCGCTGTACGGGGGCGTCTTCGACGCCGAGCTGGCCGCGGAGGCGGCGGCGTGGCGGGCCGGGGAAACGGCCCGGGTGTGCGAGGTGTCGGTCGGGGCGGAAGGCGCGGCCGCGGCGCGGCTGACCTGCGGCGGCCGGGCGGAGATCCTGCTGCAGCCGCTGGCGTCCGTCCCGGCGCGGTGGTGGGAGCTGCTGGGCCGGGGCGCCGGGGTGGCGCTGGTGACGCGGCTGAACGAGCGCGCGGACGAGGCGGTGAGCGAGGTCGTGGGCGCCGCGGACGAGCCGGCGGACGATGCCGTGCGGCGGGCCGGGGAGCTGCTGGCGACGCGCCGCGCGGGCCGGGACGCCCTGTACGGGCAGTCGGGGCTGGTGCTGGTGGAGGCGTTCCCGTCGGCCCCGCACCTGGTGGTCGGGGGCGGCGGGGAGCTGGCGGAGGTGATCGGGGCGCAGGCGCGGCTGCTGGGCTGGGAGGCGGAGTGCGTCACCGGCGCCGGGGAGGCGGAGGAGCTGCTGGCGGCGCGGCGGGAGGCGGCGTGCCTGGTGGTGCTGAGCCATGATCCGGAGTTCGACGTGCCGGCCATCCGGGCGGCGCTGGCGCTGGGCGTGCCGTACGTGGGCGCGCTGGGTTCGCGGAAGACGACGGCCCGGCGCCGCGAGGGCCTTCGGGCGGCGGGGGTGCCGGAGGCGGAGCTGGCGCGGGTGCACGGGCCGATCGGCCTGGACCTGGGCGCCCGTACGCCTGCGGAGACGGCCCTCGCGATCTGCGCGGAGATCCTCGCGGTGCTGGCGGGGCGCGGCGTCCGTCCCCTCCGCGACACGGACGGCCCCCTGCGCTGACGGTTATTTCCCGAGGGCCCGCTTGAGCTGCGCCTTGTTCATGTCGGAGCGGCCGGGGACGTTGCGCCGCCGGGCCTCCTCGTACAGCTGCGCGTACGTCGGCCCCTGCGCTCCCTCGTGGGAGTGCAGGCCGCCGCGCCGCGACGGGGGCATGTCCTCCAGGGACAGCCGGCTGGCCGTCTTGGCCTCGCCTTCCTGGGCGCGGACCTTGTTGACGGTGCGGGCGGCGATCTCCTTGGCCCGGTCCTCGGGCACGCCGCGCTCCTCCGCGCTCTCCTTGATGTGCTCGTACTGGCGTTCGCGCTTGGGGGACGATCCGCGGGGCATGGCCCGGCTCCTCTCTCCGGTCGATCGCCCGCCGCGCATACCCGGCCGTCCGGGGGGCATTCGGATCGGCGGGAATCTTTTCTCCCCGGGTGAATCACCAGAAAACCGGGAAAATGACTCACATGGACACGAGCTACATCGCGGTCGACGCGACTCTCAGCGACATCGTCTGGTTCTTCCTCGTCGGCCTCCTGATCGTCGGCTTCCTGCTCGCCGGCTTCAAGCTGGGGCAGCGGGTCCGCGCCAAGGAGCCGCCGCCGCCGGAGGCCGAGACCCAGCCGCACCTGCCGGAGGGCGGGGCGGTGCACGAGGTCCGCGAGGAGCGCGATCCCGTGGACATCCCGGAAGGCGGTCTGCGCCCGCACGAGATGCAGGGCTACGGGAACTTCGGCTCGACGGCATCCGAGCACCCGGACGAGGTCCGCAAGCGCCGGGAGTCGGGCCACCGGCGCACGGAGGGCCCGGGTCCGCACCCGCAGCCGGGCGCCCCGCCGGACGCGGGCCGCGGCGCCCACGCCTGACCCGCCGCCCCCTCTGACCTGCGCCCCGCGACGGCGCAGGTCAGAGCTGTGTCCGCAGCCGCAGCACCTCGGGCGGCGGGTGCCGTGTGGAGGTGTGCCGGACCTCGGCGGCCAGCGGCGGATCGAGCACCCGGTAGGCGACGTCCCCCACCCCGACGGCGGTCGCCGTGCTCACCTGCGGGGCCTCGGCCCCCCGGGCGGCGAGCTCGGCGGCGAGTTCTCCGCGCAGTCCGGCCGTCAGCGGACTGGAGACGACGGGCGTCTCGTCCCCCGCGGGCAGCACGAGCACCAGCGCCTGCGGCCTTCGCACCGTCCCGGTGTAGCCGACGACGGCGGCGTCCCGGACCTCCGTGTGCCGCAGCTTCTGCCAGCCCCGCCGCCCCGCCGGGTACGGCTGGTCGAGCCGTTTGACCACGAGCCCTTCGATGCCGCTGGCGGGGAGCGTCTCGTACCAGGTGGCGGCCAGTTCGGGGTCGGTGGTCATGGGGACGGGCTGCAGCGGCGGCCCGAGGGGCAGCAGCAGGTCGACGAGGAGGGCGCGCCGCCGCTCGTAGGGCCGGGCCCGGACGTCGAGCCCGGCGAGTTCCAGGACGTCGAAGGCCGCGTACGAGGCGGGGTGGCTCTGCGCGAGCACGGCGGCCCGGGCGGCACTCGCCGCGGCGGCCCGCCGCTGCACGAGGGCGAAGTCGGTGCGCCCGGCGTTCCACACGACGACTTCGCCGTCGAGGACCGTGTCGGCGGGCAGTTGCAGCGCTGCCGCGACGAGGTCGGGGAACGCACTGCTCACGATCCGCCCGGACCGCGCCTGGAGCACCACCCCCTCCGGGTTCCGGATCACGACGAGCCGGTGCCCGTCGAACTTCGGCTCGTACGCGAGCCCCGCGCCCCGCGGCAGGGTGCGGACGGACGCGGCCAGGGCGACGCGGATCACGGGCGTGCCCCGGGCAGCCGGTGGGCGTCGGCGGGGGCGAGGAGAACGGCGGACAGGTCACCGTCCCGTTCGATCCTGGGCAGGATGTCGTCGGCGAGGAAGACCAGGTCGGCCGGGCTGCGGCAGCCCTCCACCTCGCTCCACGACACGGGCGCGGACACGGTGGGCCTGGACCGGGCCCGCAGCGTGTACGGCGCGGCGGTGGTCTTGGCGGCGGCGTTCTGGCTGTGGTCGACGAAGACCTTCCCGGGCCGCAGCGCCTTCGCCATGCGGTGCACGACGAGGTCCGGCAGCGCCCGCTCGGCCTCCTGGGCCAGCGCCTTGGCGTAGGCCGACACCTGCTCCGAGGGGACGGGTTCGAGCGGCACGGACAGGTGCAGCCCCTTGGACCCGGACGTCTTGGCGCAGGCGCGCAGCCCGTCCGCGGCGAGCCGTTCCCGCAGCCACACGGCGGCGGCGCAGCACTCGACGACGGTGGCGGGCGCGCCGGGGTCGAGGTCGAGGATGAGGCGGTTGGCGATGCCGGGGCTGCCGGCGGTCCACTGCGGGACGTGGAACTCCACGACGAGGTTGGCCGCCCACATCAGGGAGGGCAGGTCGGAGACGACGATCTGCTCGGCGGAGGGGTCGTCGGACCGGGGCACCGGTGCGGTCTTCACCCACTCGGGCGTACCGGGCGGCGGATTCTTCGTGAAGAACAGCTGCCCCTCCGGGCCGTCCGGATAGCGCAGGAACGAAACCGGCCGGTCCTGGATGTGGGGCAGCAGGTACTTCGCGACGGTGGCGTAGTAGTGCAGCACCTCGCCCTTGGTGAAGCCGGTCTCGGGGTGGATGACCTTGTCCAGGTTGCTGAGCGAGATGCGGCGCCCCTCCACCATGGTGATCGGCGTCATACGATGAGATTGCCACGAAACGGGAGGAACCGTGCGATCCATCTGGAACGGCGCCATTTCCTTCGGCCTGGTCAGCATCCCGATCAAGCTGGTGAACGCCACCGAGAGCCATTCGATCTCGTTCCGCCAGATCCACCTGGAGGACGGCGGGCGCGTCCGCTACCGCAAGGTCTGCGAGCTGGACGGCGAGGAGCTGTCGGGTGCCGAGATCGGGAAGGGGTACGAGGAGGCGGACGGCTCGATCATCCCGATCACCGACGAGGACCTGGCGCAGCTGCCGATCTCCACGGCGAAGACGATCGAGATCGTCTCCTTCGTCCCGGCGGACGAGATCGACCCCCTCCAGATGGACGCGGCGTACTACCTGGCGGCGAACGGCGCGACGGCCGCCAAGCCGTACACCCTGCTGCGCGAGGCGCTGAAGCGCAGCCGCCGCGTCGCGATCGCCAAGTTCGCCCTGCGCGGCCGCGAGCGCCTGGGGATGCTGCGCGTGGTGGACGACGTGATCGCCATGCACGGCCTGCTGTGGCCGGACGAGATCCGGCAGCCGGAGGGCGTCGCCCCGGAGTCGTCCGTGACGGTCCGGGACGCGGAGCTGGACCTGGCGGACGCGCTGATGGCGACGCTCGGCGAGGTCGAGATGTCGTCGCTGAAGGACGAGTACCGCGAGGCCGTCGAGGCGATGATCGAGGCGAAGTCGGGCGGCGCGTTCGAGCCGCCGTCGGAGGCGGAGGTCCAGCCGGCGGGCGGCAAGGTCATCGACCTGATGGCGGCGCTGGAGAAGAGCGTGCAGGCGGCGAAGGCCTCCCGCGAGGGCACGCAGCAGGAGGAAGCGGAGGTCACTCCGATGCGGCGGGCCCGCAAGACGGCGCCGGCGGCCCCGAAGGCGGTCGGCGGCAAGAAGTCGACGGCCTCCCGCTCCGAGTCGACGACCGCGAAGGCGCGCAAGTCGACGTCGAAGAAGTCGACGGCCAAGGCGTCCGAGCCGAAGGCATCGGCCACGAAGTCGACGGCCAAGACGGCGGCGGCAAAGAAGACCACCGCGGCAAAGAAGACGGCGTCGAGGAAGCGCAGCTCGGCGTAGCGCCCGACGACGCCCGCCCCCTCACCGCCCCCTCCAGGTCCGGATGTCCCGCGCGAGCCCGAACAGCGCCTCCACGTCCGGCGGTTTGAGGGTGGCCGGAATCGCTGCCAAGGCGGCCGGTGCCGTGGCCGGCTCCAGCACCCGGATGTCGCGGACGGTGGGGGCGATGTCGACGCGGGAGGCGTCCACGACGGCCAGCGCCGCCCCGACGGGCGTCCCGAGCGCGCCGGCCGCGGCGGCTGCCGCGCGGCGGATCCAGCGGGGCTCCGGACGCGGTTCGCCGCGGCCGACGCCGATCAGCAGGTCCCCGACGACGACCCGCTGCCGCCGCCCCGCGACGGTCCGCACGCAGAAGACCCCGCCCGGCCCGATCACCAGGTGGTCGATCCGGCCGAGCCCCCTCACCGGCACGCAGTGCAGTACACGCCACCCACCCCCGTCGAGCCCGTCCAGCCGGTCCCCCATGCGCTGCTGCACACTCAACGCCTGCCGCATGCGGTGCCGTTCCCGGCCACCGGGTGAACCGAAGGCCAGTTCGCCGAGCAGTGCCTCGCCGGGACGGTTCGGGGCGAGGTCCCGGTCCGGGGGCAGTGCGAGGCGGCGCAGCGCGGCGGCGGTCGGCACGGGCGGCGGGCCGACGGCCGGAGACCCGGTGAGGTACGGCCGCAGGGCGGCGAGGACCGCTTCGCGGTGCCGGTCGGCGAGCAGGCTGATCCGGTTGGTCTGGCGGTCGTACCAGGCCACCGCCCTGCCGTCGGGCAGGTTCACGTAGAGCCGGCCGCGGCCGGGGCGGCCGCTCGGCAGCACTGTGAGCCGTGCGGGCACGGGTTCGGGCATCGGCTTCACCCCCCGCCGTTCATGGGAGCAGCCGGGGCGCCTGGTGGCAATCCCCCGGGGGACTTCTCGGTTGTGTAACGGCATCTACGGCTCTCCGTCGGGTGGCTGTTACGTGCTCATCGCGGTACCGCAACGGCCGCTTCCTAGGGTGGGCACGTCGTTGCCGAGTCCGCACCCCGGAAGGAAGTCCCGTGAGCAGGCGTCCCGTTCGTGCCGCAGCCGTGGCCGCATGCGCCGCAGGGCTGCTGGCCCTGCCGACGGCTTCCGCCCTGGCGGAGGGGCTGCCGGCCGTGTCGGCGGCGCAGTCCGCCGGCCCGCGCACCCTGCTGAGGAGCGTGGCGCTCGCGGACGGGGTGTCCCGGGCGAACGTCTACCGGGCCGGGGAGGCGTACCAGGCGGAGATCCTGGACGCCGACGGAACCACGGCCGCGGTGCTGACCAGCCGGAACGGGGTCACGGACATCGGCGGGACGGGCGCGCTGCACGCGGCCCTGCGGCCGGACGGCCGGCTGGACTCCTGGGTCGGCGGCGGGGCTGCCGTGGCACGCCAGGCGACCGCTGCGAGTACGCGCCCCGAAGGCGCAGCCGGGAACGCGGACGGGTCCGCCCACAAGACCGGCACCCGGGACGGCCGGGTCGTCGCCGCCGGAACGACCGGCACCCTGCGGCTGCACACCCTCGCCGACGAGCCGGGCGGCGGGCTGCTGCTGCTCGCCGCGGGCGGCGGCATCGCGGCGGTCGGCGCCGCGGGCCTGGCCTTCGCCATGCACCGCCGGGGCCGCACGGACCACTGACGCGGACTGCGCGCCCGGCATCCCCGGACCGACGGGCCTCTACCGCGCCGTCGGCTTGCTCCACGGCCAGCGCAGCTTCGGCTTCTCCCCGCCGGGCCGGTAGTCGTACTTCCACCCCTTCTGCAGCCCCAGCCGCTTGCCGTACCCGGAGGGCACGCGCTCGTACAGCAGGATGGTCGGGTCGCCGCCGTCGGCCGCCGGGACCGGGATCTCGTACCACTTCGGGGGGTGGCCGGTGGGGCCGACGAGGACGGGCAGGACCCGGCCGTCCATCGGGCCGCCCTCGAAGGGGGTGGGTTCGCTTCTCACGCCTCCAGTGTCCCCCACCCCTTGCCGGCCCCCGCCCGGCTCACAGCAGGTGCGCGGCCTCGGAGACCACGGGGATGACCCGTCGGGCGAGGACCCCGGCCGGCCCGTCAGCCTCTTCCAGGGCGAGCGCGGCGCGGGCGGCCGCGGCGGTTTCGGGGTCGGTGGCGGCGGTGGCGGTCAGGAGGGCGATGAACTGGTCGACGAGCCAGTCCCGCAGGGTTCCGGCGTCGGGTTGCTTGCCTTCGTCGATCCATATGAGGGAGGCGGCTTCGACGGCGGTGATCCACGTCCGGACCATCATCCGCAGCCGCGGCCCGGGGGCGGGCACGGCGAGGTGGCGGAGGATCTGATGGGCCGCGGAGCGGCGGATGCCGTCGACGGTGGCGGTGGTGCGGGAGGTTTCGACGACGCTGCCGCCCTGCAGGAGGGCGGCGAAGCCGGTGTCGTGCTCGTCGACGAACGCCAGGTAGTGGTCGAGGGCGAGGGCGAGGCGGCGGGTGAGGGGTCCGGTCTGCGGTACGGCGAAGCACTGGTCGAGCCGGTCGGCGGCGGAGCGCAGTGCGGCCTCGTACAGCTGCTGCTTGCCGCCGGGGAAGTAGCGGTACACCAGGGGCCGTGAGACGCCCGCGGCCTCGGCGACGCCGTCGAGCGAGACGTCTTCGGGTGCCCGGTGCGCGAACAGCGACAGGGCCGCGTCGAGGAGCTGGGCCCGCCGCTCCTCGACGCTCAGCCTGCGGTACGCGGGTGCGGTCATGTCCGCAGGTTAGCTTCCGGGGCCCGCCGCCCGGGGGGCTGTCAGGCGAGGAGGCCGGAGCTGCGCCACAGCCTGCGGCCGACTCCGCGCAGGACGCCGATGTCGTCGAGGAAGTCGGTGAGCCGCTTGGCGCCGGTCTGCATGACTTCGCGCCGGTGGCCGCTGGCCTTGACCTGGGCGACGGCTTCGCGGCGGTCGAGGCCGACGTTCTCGTACACCTGGGGGTTGACGAAGGCGAGGGAGAACACGCGGGCGGCTTCTCCGCAGCTGATGCGGGTCAGCTCCTGCTCCCAGCGGGGTGCGGTCAGCATCTGGCGGCGGAGTTCCTCGCGGGCGTAGCGGACGTGGCGGGCTTCCTCGATGACGTGGATGCGGGTGACGCCGCGGACGAGGGGCTGGATGCGCTCGTCGGGGAAGGTGAGGCGCTGCATCCAGTCCAGGATCTCCTCGCCGAGGAGGGTGCAGGCGAAGGAGCCGGGGGTGGTGGAGACGGTCTTGAGGATGCGGGCGAGGTTGTGGTTGAGGCGGGAGACGGGATAGGCGGGGGCTCCGGCCTTCTGGATCATGCGGGCGAACATCATCGAGTGCCGGCACTCGTCGGCTATCTCGGTGAGGGCGTAGCGGACGTGGTTGCTGGTCAGGGACTTGTCGTAGATGTGCCGGACGAGGAGCTGCATGAGGATGATCTCGAACCAGATGCCGAGGGAGGCGAGGGAGGCGGCCTCGTGCCGCGAGAGGTCGATGCGCTGCTCTTCGCCCATGCGCTTCCAGAGCGGGGTGTCGTACAGCGACAGGAGCTCCGGCGGCCAGTAGTACGCGCCGTCGACGAGGGGGGCGTCCCAGTCGAGCTCCTTGTCCGGGTCGAAGGAGTGCTTGGCCGAGGATTCGAGGAGCCGCGCGGCGATCTGCTCGCGGTCCTTGAGGAGGCCGAGCGCGTCCTGGAGGACCCGGACGTGGTCCGTGCCGTCGGTGGTCGTGGTGGTCGTCATGGCGTGGCACCTCGCCCTGATTGGGTTGGCGGCGGTCGTCATCGGTCGTCGCCGGTCGGAATCGCTACGCGGCGGCCACCAGTTATGAGACTGCTTGTCAGCAAGGCCGTCAATCCCCCGTGCACGACTTGTTGACGATGTGTCTACCACCGCATCGGCAGCCAACACCCCGCCCCCGTAGGAAAGTAGGCAGCACAAGGGGGGAGGGCGGGGACGGCAACACCTCTCAAGGCCCGGCCCGGAGGGCCGCCTCCATCACCGCGCGGGCGATCGGCGCGGCCGCGCCGTTGCCGCTGATGTCGCCGCGGTCCCCGGAGGCGTCCTCTACCACCACCGCGACCGCGACCCCGGGCAGGGGCTCGTCCTCGGCCTTGGCCCAGCCGATGAACCAGGCGTAGGGGGTGCCGGCGTTGCCGACGCCGTGCTGGGCGGTGCCGGTCTTGCCGCCGACGACCGCTCCGGCGAAGGCCGCGTTGCGCGCGGTGCCGTCCTCCACGGCGCCGACCATCAGCTCTTGGAGCCGCAGGGCCGTCGAGGGCGTCATGGCCCGCCCGGATCCGCCGCTGCGGCCGCCGGTGCGGATCTGCGTACCGTCGGCGCGGGTGGCGCGCTCCACGAGGTACGGGGCGGGGAGCTCGCCGCCGGACGCGACGGCCGCGGCGACCCGGGCCATCTGGAGCGGGGTGGCCTTGGTGTTGAACTGCCCGATGGCGGAGAGGGCGAGCTGGTCGGGGCTCATGTCGGTGTCGAAGTTCGACCGGGACACCCACGCGGGCACACGCAGCCCGGCATCGTTGAACCCGAACCGGCGGGCCGCCTCGGCCATGCCCCGCAGCCCCACCCGGACGCCGATCCGGGCCATCACCGTGTTGCAGGACCACCGGACCGCGTCGGCCATGGAGGCGTCCTCGCAGCCGGAGGCCGCATTGGGGAGCAGGGTGCGGGTGCCGGGCAGCGGGTAGGGGTCGGGTGTCCGGGTCGGCGCGTCCACGTCGGTGACGACGCCCGCGTCGAGCGCCGCGGCCGCCGTCACGACCTTGAACGTGGACCCGGGCGGGTACGTCTCGTGCAGCGCCCGGTTCAGCATGGGCCGGGCGGGGTCCTCGTTCAGCCGGGTCCAGGCCGCGGTGACGGCCGTACCGGTTCCGGACAGCTCGCCGGGGTCGTAGGAGGGGCTGCTGACGAGGGCGAGGATCCGCCCGGTGAGAGGTTCGAGCGCGGCGACCGCACCCCGCTTGCCCTCCAGGGCGGTGTACCCGGCCTGCTGGACGGCCGCCACGAGGGTGGTCTCCGCGTTCCCGCCGTCGGGCCGGCCGCGGGCGAGGTCGTACCAGACGGGGAAGGCGGTGAGTCCGGGATCGGTCCCGGCGAGGAGGGCGTCCTCGGCGCGCTCCAGCAGGCTCGTCCCGTACGTCTGGGAGGCGAACCCGGTGACCGGCGCGTACAGCGGTCCGTCCGCGTACGTGCGCTCCCAGCGCAGCAGTTGCCGACTGTCCCGGGAGCCGGTGACGGGCCGCCCCTCGACGAGGATGTCACCGCGCGGCCGGGCCCACCGCTCCACGGCGGCACGCTTGTTGGCCGGGTTGTCCCGGTAGGCGGCGGCCTCCCAGACCTGCACGCGCGCGGCGTTGACGAGCAGGGCCGCGAGGAGCAGCGCGCAGAACCAGGCGCACCAGCGGATGTGCCGGATCACCCGCGGCCCTCCGCCCCCTCGTCCGGCAGCGGCCTGCGCGCGCAGTCGCTGAGCCGGACGAGCAGCGCGACGATGATCCAGTTGGTGACGACGGACGAGCCGCCCTGCGCCAGGAAGGGCATGGCCATGCCCGTGAGCGGGATCAGCCCGGTCACTCCCCCGGCGATGCCGAACACCTGGAGCGCGATGATCGAGGCGAGGCCGGTGGCCAGCAGCCGCCCGAAGGGGTCGCGCAGCGCGAGCCCGGCGCGGAAGCCGCGGTGCACGAGGATCCCGTACAGCAGCAGGATGGCGGTGAGGCCGGCGAGGCCGAGTTCTTCGCCGGCGGTGGCGAGGATGAAGTCCGATTTGGCGGCGAAGCCGATGAGGAAGGACTGGCCGTGTCCGAGCCCGGCGCCGAGCAGGCCGCCGGCGCCGAAGGCGAAGAGGGACTGGGCGAGCTGGCCGGGGCCTTCGCCGCGCTCGATGGAGGCGAGCGGGTGCAGCCAGTCCTCGACCCGGCTGTGGACGTGCGGTTCGAGGGTGCCGACGGCGTACGCCCCCAGCGCGGCGAGGGCGAGGCCGATGGCGATCCAGCCGGTCCGCCCGGTGGCGGTGAACAGCATGATGACGAAGAGGCCGAAGAAGAGCAGGGACGTGCCGAGGTCCCGTTCCAGCACGAGCATGCCGACGCTCAGCAGCCAGATCGCGAGGACGGGCCCGAGGACGCGGCCCGGCAGGAGCCGCAGCCGCCAGAACAGCCGGCGGCCGGTGAGGGCGAGCGCGGTCCGGTTCGCGGCGAGGTAGGCGGCGAAGAACACCGCGAGCAGGATCTTCGCGAACTCCCCCGGCTGGAAGGACAGCCCGGCGAACCGGATCCAGATGTGCGCGCCGTTGACCGGCGGGAAGAACACGGGGACGAGCATCAGCACCAGGCCCGCGGCCACCGCCAGGTAGGCGTAGCGCTGGAGCGCCCGGTGGTCGCGCAGCACGGCGGCGGCGACGACGAACAGGGCGACTCCGAGCCCGGACCACCGCAGCTGGTCCGCGGCTGCGAGGTGGTGCGGGGTGGTGGCGTCGAGGCGCTGGATGAGGACCAGCCCGAGGCCGTTCAGCAGGAACGCGATCGGCAGCAGCAGCGGGTCCGCGTACGGCGCCCGGAAGCGGACGGCGAGGTGGGCGAGCAGGGCGGCGCAGGCGAGCCCGGCGGCGTAGCGGTCGGCGCCGCGGGGCGGTGCGCCGGTCAGCGCGAAGCCGACGTGGAGGTGGCCGAGGACGGAGATCGCGACAGCCCCGGCGAGGAGCACCAGCTCGGCCCCCCTGCCCCGGGGTGCACGGGCGCCGGGAGGCGGAGGCGGGGCGGGATCCGCCACCTCTGCCGTCAGAGCGGTCATACGGGAAACGTAGCAAGTGAACGGGTGACATGTCCGCTTATGCCATAGTGTGCCGACGAATAGTCATGAACGGGCGGACTTGGGAGCCTCGGCACATGGGACCTGTGGAGTTCATCGTCCTCGCCTTCCCCGAGGAGCAGTTGCGGGTGCCGGCGGTGGAGGCGGTGCTGGGGCTGCGCAAGACCGGCAACGTGCGGCTGATCGACGGCCTCGTGGCGACCAAGACGGCCCAGGGCGAGGTGATGGCCGCCGAGTTCGACGAGTACGTCGAACTGCACGGGCTGCTCGCCCACCGGGAGGCGGCTCCGCTGATCGGCCCGGAGGACGTCGAGGAGGCCGCGGACCTCCTCGAACGCGGCAGCTGCGCCCTCCTCCTGGTCGTCGAGCACGTCTGGGCCGAGGACGCGGCCGTCGCCGTCCGCGCGGCGGGCGGCCGGATCGCGGGCTCGGTCCGCATCCCGGCCGAACGGCTGGGGGCCGCCTGATGTTCATCCGCCCTGTCGGCACCGTCGTCCACCCGGCCCGCCGGCCCGCGGGCCGCCCCCTCCTCCGCGGCCTGCTGGCCCGCGGCGCCTACGTATGGGACGCGGCCAGGACACCGCCCCGCCCCCAGGACCACGGCCCCCGCCCGACGCCCCGACAACCCGGCCGGCCCGGTCCGCCCGAGCCGGACCCGGCCGCACCGACCGCCTCGGCCTCCGCCTCGCCCTCGCCCTCGTCCGCACCCTCACCCGCACCCTCACCCGCACCCGCACCCGCACCCGCACCCGTGGCCTCCCCTCCCCCGGCAGACTCCGCTCCCACCCCTCCCGGCCCCGCCGGCGGCTCCGACCTCGCGGCCTCACTGGCCCAGCTGGCCGCCCTGGCCCGGGAGGGCTTCCTGACCCCGGAGGAGTTCTCGGCGGCGAAGGCCCGTCTCCTGAGCACCTGACGCCGTCCCCGGACGGACGCGCCCCCCATACCCGCCCGGTCGAAGCCCCGGGGAGGCGCGCACCAGCCGGCGGTCCGGGTGCGCCCCGCTTGCCGGCTCGGCCCGTATCTCCCCGGGCTTCCGGCCGCCGGCCGGCGGGCCGCCCGAGTGGTCGGGCAGGCAGGGCGGCATGCGCGAGCCGACCGCGGAACCGCTGGCGGCGCCGGCCCCGGGCAGTGCCGCCAGGAGCGTGGCGGCCGTCGCGGCGGCCGCCGCACCGGCGGCGAGCGGCAGCCGTCACCGGACCGCGGTGGCGCGGAAGGCGGACTCGGCTCTCCCGGCGGCCACCGCAGAACCGTCCGCCGGTGTCCCGCCCCGCCTCTGCCGGGCGATGACGACGAGCTCCGCCTTGGGGCGCTCCTCGAACGCCGTCGGTCGCCCGTTCATCCCGCTGCCTCCACTCGCCGCGCCGGAACCCGCTGGTGGTTGTCTGCCCGCCGGCCCGGTGTGGCGCAGGGCGCGCCGGGCCCGGTGGAGCCGGACGCGGACCGTGGCCCGGGTGACTCCGAGGGCCGTCGCGGCCTCGGCCGGGTCGATTCATCCGGTCCGCCGCCGTCGCGTACGCCGTCCGGGTGGCCGGTGCGGCAGGGCCGCGCACGGTGGGTGGATTGTCATACCACCCGTGTCAGCATCGGCGGCCTGGAGGTGAACCCGTGCCCCGCCGTCTGCTCCCCGCCGCCTGCCTCGCCGCCGCCTGCCTCACGGCCGGACCGCTCCCCGCCCTGCACGCCGCGCCGGCCCCCGCCCCGCACGCCGAACCGCTGCCGACCGCGACGCCGCCCCCCGCCCGGCGGACGACCGCCCCGACCGCCGCAGCGACCGGGGCCGCGACCGCGTCCGCCACCGCCGCGACCGCCCGTACGACGACCAGGGCCGGGTCCACGGCCACCACAACGGCCACCACAACGGCCACCGCCACGGCCACGGCCACGGCCGGAACGGCGAACCCCGGCACGGCACCGGCCGGTACCCCGACCGCATCCGCCTCGCCGGCCGCGACCCCGTCCGCCTCCCCCACAACACCCGCCCCCGCCCCCGCCCCCGACGCCCCCACCGCCACCGACTCCGTCGGCGCCCTGCTGACCCGCCTCCAGGCGCTCTACCGCCAGGCCGAGGAGGCCGCCGAGGCCTACAACGCCGCCGAGGCCGCCCTCAAGGCCCGCCAGGACGACGAGCGCCGCCTGGGCACCGAACTCGGCCGCGCCCGCGCCGCCCTCGACGCCGAACGGGCCGCCGCCGGCCGGATCGCCCGCGAGCAGTACCAGGGGGCCCGCGGCCTGTCCCCGTACGCCCGGGTGCTGCTCACCGGCGATCTGCGGGCGGCCCAGGACCAGCGCCGCCTCGCCGCCCGCGAGGGCGCCCGCCAGGCCGGCGTCCTGGCCCGCCTCGCCCGCGGCGAGCAGCACGCCGGCACCCTCGCCACCGCCGCGCGCAAGGCCCTCGACGCGCAGCAGGCGGCCGCGGCCCGCAAGAAGGAGCTCAAGGAGGAGGCGGACCGCAGGCTCCGGGACGTCGAGCGGATGCTCGCCGCACTGACCCCGGACCAGCTCAC
The DNA here is from genome assembly GCF_014649915.1 of Streptomyces toxytricini. Classification (GTDB taxonomy): domain Bacteria; phylum Actinomycetota; class Actinomycetes; order Streptomycetales; family Streptomycetaceae; genus Streptomyces; species Streptomyces toxytricini. The sequence continues at coordinate 263,503 of NZ_BMTY01000007.1, forward strand.
GCAGGTCGACGCCCGCGAGGCCCGGGACACCGCATCCGCACAGCGCGAGCTCCTGGCATCGGGGGCGCTGGGCGCACCCGCCTCGGCGGCGGCCCGCACCCCGACGGCCGCCGGCGGCTCGGCCCTCGCGTACGCCGCCGCGCAGGTCGGCAAGCCGTACGAGTGGGGCGCCGAGGGCCCGGAGGCGTACGACTGCTCGGGCCTGACCTCGCAGGCCTGGGCCCATGCCGGCCGGGCGATCCCGCGCACCAGCCAGGAGCAGTGGGCGCGGCTGCCGCGGGTGCCGCTGGACCGGCTGCGGCCGGGGGACCTGGTGGTGTACTTCCCGACGGCCACGCACGTCGCCCTCTACATCGGCGACGGCAAGGTGATCCAGGCCCCTCGGCCGGGCGCCGCGGTGAAGGTGTCGCCCCTCGCCGCGAACCCGCTGCTGGGGGCGGTGCGCCCCGACGCGGGCGACGCCCCGCTGGCCTCGTTCACCCCGCCGCAGCTGCCCGAGGCGGCCTCGGCGGGGGACGACACCGGCTACTCGGCGGCCGGACCGCCCGCCGGCGCGGACGCCGCACCGGAACCGGGCACGGACCGGGAACCCGGAACGGCCGCCGCACCGGAAGCGCCCACCGAACCGGAGCCGGCCGCCGCCCCCGCCTCCGCAGCCGCCTCGGCGCCCGCCACCTCCGCCAGGTAGTCCGCCGCATCCTGCGGGTCGTAGAAGAACGCGTCGAAGTCGGCCGGGTTGTCGAAGCCGTTGGCGAACCGGTCCGCCACCTCCTGGTACCGCCCGCCGGCGCCGATGAGCTCCAGCACGTGCGCCGGCGGCGGCGCCAGCATCGCGTTCGTCCACTGCGTCACCGGCTTGCCGGTGGTGAACCAGAACCTGTCGAAGGTGGCCTTCATCCACGCCTCGTCGAACGGCTTGTCGCCGTGCATCAGGATCGACGACAGGTACGAGGACGCGCACTTGGCCGCCGAGTTCGCGCCCTGCCCGGTGATCGGGTCGTTCGTGACGACGACGTCCGCGACGCCCAGCACCGCCCCGCCGCCGGGCAGCCGCCCGATCGGGTTGCGGACGGCCGGCGCGTACCGGCCCGCCAGGGTGCCGCCCGCGTCGGTCAGCTCGGCCTTCGCGGCGCGCGCGTACTCCCACGGCGTGAACGCCTTCATCAGGTCCAGCGTCAGCGCGAGGTGCTCGGCCGGGTCGTTCACGCCGCGGAACACGTCGAGCGGGCCGCCCGGGACACCCTCCCAGAACAGGATGTCGGCCCGCCCCGACGTGGTGAGCGTGGGCATGACGAACAGCTCGCCCACGCCCGGCACCAGGTTGCAGCGCACCGCCTCCGTCCCCGGGTGCTCGGGCCTCGGGGCGAGCCCGTGCACGTACGAGACGGCCAGCGCGCGCTGCGGGCTGCCGTACGGGGAGCGCGCCGCGTCCCGCCCGAACATCGACACGAGCTCGCCCTTGCCGGCCGCCACCAGCACCAGGTCGTAGGTGCGCGAGAGGTAGTCCAGGTCGGCGACGGACGCACTGTGCACGACGAGTTGGCCGCCCTGCTGGACGAACGCCTCCAGCCAGCCCGCCATCTTCACCCGCTGGTCCACCGACTGCGCGTACGCCTTGAGGCGCCCGAGCCAGTCGACGGCGCGGGCGCCGTCGGGCCCGGCGACGGAGACGCCGAGGCCCTGGATCCGGGGGGCGTGCCGGGCCCAGAAGTCGAGCCCGAGGTCGCGCTCGTGCCGCAGGGCGGTGTCGAACATGACCTGCGTGGACATGACCCGCCCGGTGCGGATCTCGTCCGCGGTCCGGTTGGACATGAGGGTGACGTCGTACCCCTTCGCCCGGAGGCCGACGGCGAGCTGGAGACCGGACTGGCCGGCCCCCACGACGAGTACCTTGCGCATTCCACGTCTCCTTTCGGCGTACGGGTGGGTGGTGGCTGGTGCTGCGGGCGCGGCAGGTGGGGCGGATGGCTCGCGCCGCTATTCGGGCGTCCCGTCGAGGGCGTGTCCGACGAGCATGAGCAGCGACTCGACGACGCTCTCCCGGCGCCGCGCGTCCATGATCAGTACGGGTACGCGGTCCGGGATGGTGAGCGCTTCCCGCACGTCCTCCGGCTCGTACGCGTGCGAGCCGTCGAAGTGGTTGACGGCCACCGCGTACGGCAGCCCGCAGCTCTCGAAGTAGTCGAGCGCCGGGAAGCAGTCGCGCAGGCGGCGCGTGTCGGCCATGACGATCCCGCCGATCGCGCCGCGCACGAGGTCGTCCCACATGAACCAGAAGCGCTCCTGGCCGGGCGTCCCGTACACGTACAGCACGAGGTCGTCCGCGAGGGTGACCCGGCCGAAGTCCATGGCAACGGTGGTGGTGTTCTTCTCCGGCGTGGCCGACAGGTCGTCGGTGTCCGCGCTGGCCTGCGTCATCACCGCTTCCGTGCGCAGCGGGGCGATCTCGGAGACCGACGACACGAAGGTGGTCTTGCCGACGCCGAAGCCGCCCGCGACGAGCACCTTGACGGCGACGGGCGCGCGGGAGCGGTCGTACTGCCAGGGCTGGACGGGTTCGTCGTCGATGGCGGGATCAAAGACGGCGAAGGCCACTGAGCACCCTTTCGAGCAGTGCGCGGTCGGGGCGGCCCGGGCCGTGCCCGGTGCCGTAGACGCGGACCCTGCCCTGGTCCGCGAGGTCGCTGACGAGGACGCGGACGACGCCGAGCGGCAGCTTGAGCAGGGCGGCGATCTCCGCGATGGTGCGCATGCGGCGGCAGACCTCGACGATGGCCGGCATCTCGGGCATCCGGTCGCGGTCGGCGTCCCGGTCGGCGGCCGGCGCCCCCTCGGCGGCCTTGCCGCCGCCGGGCTGCTGGGGCTGCGAGACGCGGCTGTCGAGGGCGGCGACGAACGTCTCGACGTGCAGGACCTGCGTGAAGCGGGTGCGGCCGCCCGTCAGGGAGTACGGGCGGACGCGGGCGGGTCGGCGATCGGCTCCGCGTATCGGAAGCCGGTCGGAGGCCGTACCTCTCACGGGGTGTTCTCCATGGACTGGCGCAGCTCGCTGCGGACTTCGGGGGTGAGGACGTGTCCGGCGCGGCCGACGAACAGGGCCATGTGGTAGGCGACGACGCTCATGTCGCAGTCGGGCGTGGCGTGGACGCCGAGGAGCGAGCCGTCGCTGATCGCCATCACGAAGACCGAGCCGTGCTCCATCGCGACCATGGTCTGCTTGACGCTGCCGCCCTCCATGAGGGCCGCCGCGCCGGTGGTGAGGCTGCCGAGGCCGGAGACGATCGTGGCGAGGTCGGCGGACGCACCGCGCGGGCCCCTGGGCCGGCCGGCGCCGCCCGGGCCGCTCCCGCCTGCCGAGGCCGCGCCGCCGCCGGGGTCGGAGGACAGCAGCAGCAGCCCGTCCGAGGACACGACGGCGACGGAGTTGACGCCGGGCACCTCCTCGACCAGGTCGGTCAGCAGCCACTGCAGGTTGCGGGCCTGGGTGCTCAGTCCGTACGTACTGGGCGCGGTCATGTGCGTGCCTCCTGTGCGGTGTCCCCCTGGTCGGTGTCCTGTGCGAGTTCGGCGGCGACGACGCGCCGCCCGTCCCGCGTCCCCTGGTAGAACCCGCCGAGCCGGCGGCGCAGTTCCTCCGCGTCGACGCGGCGAGGGGCCGGCCGTGCGGGGGCCGCGCCGGGTCCGGCGGCCGCACCGGGGGCCGTCCGGTCCCGGTCGGCGGCGGCGACGGCGCGGGGCGTCCGCTTGGGCAGGCCCTTGTCGGTGACGGCCTCCGTGATGCCGGGCTGGGGGTGGCTGCCCTGGCGGGGGACCCACTCGTTGTCGGCGGGGGCGTGCCGGTGCGGCTCGGCCGCAGCGGGTGCGCCGCCGCCGGCGGTGAAGACCTGGTCGGTCGGGGGCATCCGCTCGGCGTCGGGGGCGGCGGGTGCGGCGGACTGCGCGGGCAGCGCGGGGCCCCCGTCCGGTACGACGGCCGGCGGGGCGGCGGCGGTCGAGGACTCGGCGGCCGCCGGGCCGGTGTCGGTCACCCCGAAGGCGGTCCCTTCCGCGTCGGGGACGACACGCGCGAGGAGTTCGTCGCCCGGATCCCGGTCGGCCGGGGTCTGCGCGGTGAACACCTGCTCGGCGGGCGGCAGCTCCTCCTGCGGGACCCGCCGGCGCGTCGGCAGCGGGGCGGGCGCGTCCTCGGGGGCGGCAGCGGGCGCGTCGGCGGCGGTGCCTTCGGCGGCGGCCGCGGCCTCGGCGGCGAACGCGTCGGCCAGGGTGACGGGGGCGACGGCCTGCACGGGCACGGCAAACCCCTGCCCGGCGGCGGAGTCGGCCGTCGCGGCGGAGCCGACGGGCTCGGCGGGGTCAGGCGACGCGGCGTAGCCGGCCGGCGCGCCCTCCGCGGGCCCGGCGTCCTGCGCGACCGCGCGACCCTGCACCCCGGCGACCGTCCCGTCCTGGGGGCCGGCGGCGACCGCGGGCAGCGGATCGGCGGCGGGCTCCGCCGGCGGGTCGGCATCCGGCCCGGACAGGGGATCGGCCAGCGGGTCCGAACCCGCCCCGACCACGCCACCCTGCACCCCGGCAGCCGGCCCGCCCTGCGCATCGGCAGCCGCCCCGGCCGCAGACTCGGCGGCCGACTCGGGCAGCGGATCGAACAGCGGGTCCGCACCCGCCCCGGCCGCACCACCCTGCACCCCGGCACCCGACCAGCCCTGTGCATCAGCAGCCGCCCCGGCCTCCGGATCGGCGGCCGACTCGGGCAGCGGGTCCGTCAGCGGATCGAACAGCGCGTCCGCACCCGCCCCGGCCGCACCCGCGCCCGGGACCTCGGGCGCCCCTTCGACCGCACCGGTCTCGTCGGCCGCGGCACCCGCGGCCGCGTCCCCGGTGCCTCCGGGAGCGCCGAACGCCCCGTAGGCCTCGGCCGGCTCCTCCTCCGCGGCCACCGGGGCAACACCTGCGACCTCGGCATCACCGGCAGCGTCGGCGTCGGCAGCGACCCCGGAACCGGCTCCAACCGCCCCCTCGCCCTCCTGCGGCCGCAGCCGCGGCGGGAGGACGTGCTCGTTGGCCTCCGCGACGACGCCCGGCAGCCGGAACTGCGAAAGGCCCGGCGTGGCGAAGGCGTGCACGGGGGACGCGGCCGGCGGCCCGTCCTGGAGGAGTGCCGCCGGTACGACGACCAGCGCTTCGGTGCCGCCGTGCTGCCCGGCGCGCAGTTCGGCGGTGACGCCGTGCCGGGCTGCGAGGCGGCCGGCCACGTACAGGCCGAGCCCGAGGCCGTGTTCGGCCTCGGTCTCCTCGTCGTACGCGTCGGGGGTGGCCAGGCGGGCGTTGAGCGCTTCGAGCCGGTCGGCGGTGACGCCGATGCCCTCGTCGACGACGCAGAGGACCACGTCGCCCGTGTCGAGGTGGCGGGCGGACGCCTTGACCTTGGCGCCGGGCGGGGAGAACGTCGTGGCGTTCTCCAGGAGTTCGGCGAGGACGTGCGAGATGTCGTCGGCGGCGTGCCCGGCGACCTGGGTGAACGACGGCACCACGGCCAGGTCGACGCGCTCGTACCGCTCGATCTCGCTGACCGCCGCGCGCATGACGTCGACGAGCGGGACGGGCGTCCCGCCGCCGGTGCCGTGTTCCTGCCCGGCGAGGACGAGGAGGTTCTCGTTGTGGCGGCGCATCACGGTCGCCAGGTGGTCGAGCCGGAAGAGGGTTTCGAGCCGGTCCGGGTCCTGCTCCTTGGCCTCCAGCTCCTCGATGACGGCGAGTTGGCGTTCGACGAGGCCGAGGGTGCGCAGCGACAGGGAGACCGACGTGGTGTTCATGATGCGCCGGTGCTCTTCCAGGCCGGCGCGCAGGTCGCGGAGTTCCGCTTCGAGCGCGTCCCGGCCGCTGGACAGGGCATCGTTCCGGCCGATGAGGCGGCGCCGGTCGGCGTCCATGCCCGCGATCTTGGTGTGGAGGGAGACGGTCTGTTCCCGCACCTGGTTGAGGTGGCGGACGACTTCGGCGAACTCGTCGTTGCGGCCGGTGAAGCGGACGGGTTCGACGGAGCCCTCGGGGGTCGCGAGGCGGGCCGCGCCGCGCCGGAGGACGGACAGCGGCCGGGTGAGGGAGCGGGCGACGGCGGTGGAGACGCCGACGGCGGCCAGGAACAGGACGCCGAGCACGGCGATGACGAGTTCCAGCCGCGTCACGTCGTCGTCGCGGAGGGTCGCGAGCGCGGTGGCCCGCTGGCCGGCGAGGGTGGCCTCGACGGAGCGCATGCGGTCGATGCGCGCGGTCAGCGAGGGGGCGATGGCGGCGCCGTCGAGCTTGCGGTCGGCGGTGGAGAGGGTGGGGCGTTCGGTGAGCCGCTTGAGGTGCTCGTCGGCGGCTTTGACCTCGGGGCCGGTGACGGTGGCGGCGAGGGTCTGGCGTACGTCGGGGCGGGCGGCTCGCGTGAAGTCGTCGAGGGCGGCCTGCTCGCGTACGCGGGCCCGCTGGGCGGCGGCGGACAGTTCGTCCGCGGCGGCGGCTCCGGCGCCCTGTTCGCTGCGGGGCACGGCCAGGGCGGCGAGGAGCAGTCCGCGGGTGGCGGAGGCCTGCTCCACGGCCTGGCCGAGGGGGGCCAGGGGGCGGGTGGTGGCGAGGGCGGCCTCGGCGCGCGGCGGGGTCTGCTCGGCGAGCCGGTCGCCGGGGGCGAGGAGTTCGGCGAGGACGCCGGCGTAGGCCTGGTGGGCGGCGAGGGCGGTGCCCTTGCCGTCGACGGCCTCGGTGCGGACGCCCTGGATGCTGCCCACGGCCTTGGCGAGGGGCTCGTCGGCCTCGGCCTCGGCTTCGGCCCGGACCTCGGCGATGCGCCGGTCGGTGAGGGCGGCGCGCTCCTGGAGGGGCCCCTTGGCCTGGCCTCCGGGCCGGCCCTTGGCGACGTACTCGACGACGGCGTCGCGCTCGTCGGCGAGGAGGTGCGCGAGGGTGAGGGTGTGCCGGGTCTGTTCGGCGAGGGTGACGAGCTGCTGGGAGTCGTTCAGCTCGCGGGTCGCCGTGACGACGGCGGGTGCCCCGGCCGCAAGGACGGTGAGGCCGGCGACGGCGACGCCGACGACCAGCCTGCTGCGTACGTGGACGCGGCGTCCTGCGGGGGCGGGTCCGTCGGTGGCGGTGCCGTTCTTCCGAGACCGCTTCTTCTGCACCGGTGCTCGCAATCCTGTACGTGTGCTCGTGCTCGTCTACTCGTGTGGCCGAGGTAACGGCCGGTCAACAAGTAAACGCCCCCTGCCCCCTCGTACCGCCTCAGACCTTCGCAGTGTGTTGGGGAGAGAGCCTGACATCGCCCACCCGGCCACTCGAACGAGTGAACATCACGGAAGAGTTGGCGACCAACTCGGCGCATCGGCCGCCGTGCCGTTCTGCGGACGGGCGGTTGAAAGATCGGTGGGGGCTTGGCAGTATGCGCGCCCACATGCGGCCGGGGCGCGCGGGCGCCGCACTGGGGCGGCGGTGCGGCGGTCGGCCGCCATCGCCCCTCCTGGTACGGACTTTCGGCGCGGGGCGGCCCTGCCGCGGCGGCGGGGGTGGGCAGAATGCCCGCATGCGCATCGACCTCGCCACCGCTCCCGGCGACCCGGAACGCCCCAACGAGGACTGGCTATCAGCCGCTACACCCGCCGCGGGGGGCGGCGTACTGGTCGCCCTGGACGGGGTGACGCCGCCCGCCGGCGACACGGGGTGCTCGCACGGAGTCCCGTGGTTCACGACGCGCCTGGGAAGTCGATTGACCGAACTGTCCGGTTCGCGGCGGGACATGCCACTGGCCCGGATCCTGGCGGAGTCGATCCGTGCGACGGCCGACGCCCACCGGGGGGCGTGTGACCTTTCTCACGTACGCACCCCGCAGGCGACGGTGGTGGTCGTCCGCTGGGACGGGGAGGGCGTGGAGCACCTCGTGCTGTCGGACTCGGTGCTGCTGCTGGAGGCCCCGGACGGGGCGGTGTCGGCGGTCCTCGACGACCGGCTGGACCGGATCCCGCGCGCGGCCCTGCGGACGCGGGAGTCGGCGGACGCCCTGCGGAACGCGGAGGGCGGCTTCTTCACCGCGGCCGCCGACCCGGCGGTGGCGGCCCGCGCGGTGACCGGGCGCACCCCGCGGGAAGGGGTGCGGTCGCTGGCGGTGCTGACCGACGGGGCGAGCCGGTGGACTGACACGTTCGGGGAGGGCGACTGGGCGCAGTGCCTGGCGGTGCTGCGCAAGGAGGGCGCGCAGGGGCTGATCGGACGCGTGCGCGTCCTGGAGTCGGACCCGGACCGCCGCGGGCGGGCCCGCGGCAAGCGCCACGACGACGCGTCGGCGGCGTACGCGGAGCTGTAGGCGGGGGCGGGAGGCCGGGGCGCAAGGCCGGGGCGGGCGGCCTTCCCGGTCCTCAGTCCTCGCCCTGGTTGAGCTGGTTCAGCAGCCGGGCGAGCTCGGCGACCTCGCCGCGGTCCCAGTCGGCCAGCTTGCGCATGTACCGCTCGCGGCGGGCGCCGCGGACCTTCAGGAACCGCTCGCGGCCCTCCTCGGTGAGCCCGACGAGGAACGCGCGGCCGTCCGCGGGGTCCGGTTCGCGGGCCACCAGCCCGAGGACCTCCAGGGCGCGCAGCTGGCGGCTCATGGTGGCCTTGCCGACGCCGAAGTAGGCGGCGAGGTCGGTGGCCCGCTGGCGGCCGGCCGCCTCCAGGCGTACGAGGAGCCCGTACGCGGCGGGCTCCAGCTCGGGGTGGAGGGCGCGGGCCATCTCGCCGGAGGAGGCGCGGGCCCGCCGGAGGAAGACGGACAGTTCCCGCTCCAGGGCGAGGAACTCCTGGTCTTCGCTGCCGTGCACGTGCCGCTCCTGTCCGTGTGTCCGCACCGGTGTGCCGGGGGGCACCAGTATTTCGCAGCGCTCGCGGGCGCGGCCCGGGACCCCGCCGGAACGGGATCCCGGGCCGCGCCGGCGCCGGCCGGTGGCGGCCGGTACGGACAGGGGCAGCGGCTCAGGCGGCCGCGGTGACGGCGGGCGCGGCGGCCTCCGCCGGGGACAGCGCCAGCTCCAGCACCTGGCGCACGTCGGTCACCGGGTGCACCCGGAGCCGCTCCAGCACCTCGGCGGGCACGTCGTCCAGGTCGGCCTCGTTCCGCTTGGGGATGATGACGGTGGTCAGGCCGGCGCGGTGCGCGGCGAGCAGCTTCTGCTTGACGCCGCCGATCGGCAGGACGCGGCCGGTGAGGGAGACCTCGCCGGTCATGGCGACGTCGGTGCGGACCTGCCGGCCGGAGAGCAGCGAGGCCAGGGCGGTCGTCATGGTGATCCCGGCGCTCGGCCCGTCCTTGGGGACGGCTCCCGCCGGGAAGTGGATGTGCACGCCCCGGTCCTTCAGGTCGCCGACGGGCAGCTCCAGCTCCGCGCCGTGCGAGCGGAGGAAGCTGAGGGCGATCTGCGCGGACTCCTTCATGACGTCGCCGAGCTGCCCGGTCAGCGTCAGCCCGGCCGCGCCGGTCTCCGGGTCGGCGAGGGACGCCTCGACGAACAGGACGTCCCCGCCGGCGCCCGTCACGGCCAGGCCGGTGGCCACGCCGGGGACGGCGGTGCGCCGCTCGGCGGGGTCCTGCGCGGACTCCGGGACGTGGTGCGGGCGCCCGATGAGCCCGCGCAGGTCGTCGGCGCCGATGCGCAGGGGCAGCTCCCGCTCGCCGAGTTCGTGCCGGGCGGCCACCTTGCGCAGCAGGCGGGCGATGGAGCGCTCCAGGGTGCGGACGCCCGCCTCGCGGGTGTACTCGCCGGCCAGCCTGCGCAGGGCGGAGTCCTCCAGGACGACCTCGTCGGCGGCGAGGCCAGCGCGGTCCAGCTGGCGGGGCACGAGGTGGTCGCGGGCGATGACGATCTTCTCGTCCTCGGTGTAGCCGTCGAGGCGGACCAGCTCCATGCGGTCGGCGAGGGCCTCGGGGATGGCCTCCAGGACGTTGGCGGTGGCGAGGAAGACGACGTCGCTGAGGTCGAGCTCGACCTCCAGGTAGTGGTCGCGGAAGGTGTGGTTCTGCGCCGGGTCGAGGACTTCGAGGAGGGCGGCGGCCGGGTCGCCGCGGAAGTCGGATCCGACCTTGTCGATCTCGTCGAGGAGGACGACGGGGTTCATGGACCCGGCCTCCTTGATCGCGCGGACGATGCGGCCCGGGAGCGCGCCGACGTACGTACGGCGGTGGCCGCGGATCTCGGCCTCGTCCCGGACGCCGCCGAGGGCGACGCGGACGAACTTGCGGCCCATCGCGTGGGCGACGGACTCGCCGAGGGAGGTCTTGCCGACGCCGGGCGGGCCGACGAGGGCGAGGACGGCCCCGCCGCGGCGGCCGCCGACGACGCCCATCCCGCGGTCGGAGCGGCGCTTGCGGACGGCGAGGTACTCGGTGATGCGGTCTTTGACGTCGGCGAGGCCGGCGTGTTCGGCGTCCAGGACGGCGCGGGCGCCGCGGATGTCGTAGGCGTCCTCGGTGCGCTCGTTCCAGGGGAGTTCGAGGACGGTGTCCAGCCAGGTGCGGATCCAGGAGCCCTCCGGGGACTGGTCGCTGGCCCGCTCCAGCTTGTCGACCTCCTTGAGCGCGGCCTCGCGCACCTTCTCCGGGAGGTCGGCGGCCTCGACGCGGGCGCGGTAGTCGTCGGACTCCTCGCCCTCCTTCTCGCCGTTCAGCTCGCGGAGCTCCTTGCGGACGGCTTCGAGCTGGCGGCGCAGCAGGAACTCGCGCTGCTGCTTGTCGACGCCGTCCTGGACGTCCTTGGCGATCGACTCGGCGACGTCCTGCTCGGCGAGGTGGTCGCGCAGCCAGGCGATGGCGAGGCGGAGGCGGGCGACGGGGTCCGCGGTCTCCAGCAGCTCGACCTTCTGGGCGACGGTCAGGAACGGCGAGTAGCCGGAGTTGTCGGCGAGCGCCGAGACGCCGTCGATCTGCTGGATGCGGTCCACGACCTGCCAGGCGCCGCGCTTCTTGAGCCAGCTGGTGGCGAGGGCCTTGTACTCCTTGACGAGCTCGGTGACCGCGCCGGGCAGCGGGTCGGCGAGCCGCTCGTCGACGCTCTCGCCCTCGACCCACAGGGCGGCTCCGGGGCCGGTCGTGCCGGCGCCGATACGGACGCGGCCGACGCCGCGGATGAGGGCCCCGGGGTCGCCGTCGGCGAGGCGGCCGACCTGCTCGACGGTCCCGAGCACACCGGTGCCGGCGTACCTGCCGTCGACCCGCGGGACGAGCAGCACCCGCGGCTTCCCGCTGCCCCCCGCCGCCTGGGCGGCCTCGACGGCAGCCCGCACCTCGGCGTCGGACAGGTCCAGCGGAACCACCATTCCGGGCAGCACGACCTCGTCGTCGAGCGGCAGCACGGGCAGGGTGAGCGTTACGGACGTCGAAGCCATGATCTTCCTTCCGGCAGTGAAGTTGAGCTACACCGACTCAATGGATATGCGCGGTCGGGTGTTCCCCAACGGACGTTCGCCTGCGGCGAACGGGCCCGGGCTGTCCTCTAGTTTTGGATTGGTGGAGGCCACGCACGGTGAGGGGGTGGTGCCGCTGCCGAGCAAGAACACCTTCTACAAGCTCATCGACGCGCTCTCCACCGGCCGGCACACCTTCGGCTCGGCGGTCACGCGCAGGCAGACCGCGAACCGCCCGCAAGGGCCGTTCACCCCGACGTTCGCCGACCGGCCGGGGGAACAGGTACGGATCGACTCCACCCCGCTGGACGTGATGGTGGTGCCCGACTCCGGGCTGACAGTCCGCGCGGATCTGACGATCGCGGTCGATGTCGCGACGCGGACGATCTGCGCGGCGGTGCTACGGCCCGTGGGCACCAAGGCGGTGGACGCCTCGCTGCTACTGGCGCGGATGCTCGTGCCGGAGCCGATGCGGCCGGGATGGTCGGCCTCGTTGCGAATGGCCGCGTCGCGGATGCCGCACCGGCGGCTGCTGGGTGTGGATACACGGATGGAGCAGGCCGCCGCACGGCCGGTGATCGTACCGGACACGGTTGTCATCGACGGCGGGAAGGTGTTCATCTCCGACACGTTCATCCGGGCATACGACCGGCTCGGGATCTCGGTGCAGCGGGCTCGCCCGCGCACGCCGACCGACAAGGCCATCGTGGAGGCGACGTTCTCGGCGATCAACACCCGGTTCGTCCAGCATCTGGCCGGGTACACAGGCGCGAACGTCTCGCGTCGCGGCGATCGGGTCGAGAAGCTGGCGGTGTGGACGATTCCCGACCTCCAGGAACTGCTGGACGAGTGGATTCTGGCCGGGTGACAGGCCAGACCCCACGACAGTCTGCGCGATCCGTTCCGCCCGAAGAAGTCGGTGTCGCCGAACGACAAGTACGCCTCGCTGGTCGCGGCCTGCGGCTACCTGCCTCTCGTGCTGCGCGGTGAGGACTACCTGGAGTTGCTGCCGGTGGCCTGGCGGGCGGTCAACGACTACGGCATCCGGATCGGCTACCGCACCTACGACTGCGCCGAGCTGGGGCCGTACCGTCGCCAGCACTCCGGCATCACGGCCAAACGCGGGCTGTGGGAGGTGCACTACGACCCCTACGACCTGTCGCAGGTGTTCGTACGCACGCAGCAGGGCTGGATCACGGGTCCCTGGGTACACCTGCCGCTGGTGACGGGCCACTCGCCGACTTCACCTGGCAGCATGCCCGTCGCCTGGCCGCCGAGGCCGGGCTGGACGACATCAATGAGGCGTCGGTCGCCCGCGTTCTGGACGAACTGCTCACCCGCGGCGAGCACGGTCCGGACACCCGGTCGGCCAAGGTGGCTGGCCGCACCCGCGTCGCTGCCGCCGTCCGTGCGCAGGCCACGGCGCCCGAGACCGAGACGGAGCCCGAACCGGAGCCCGAGGCACTGTCTCCCGTGCCGGTGGCGGATTTCGGCGTCTTCGACGCCGCGCCGAAGCTGCAACTTGGATATGAGCAAGCGTAAGACGACCTCCCCGGCCGGTACCCAGGGCTTCGATGGCGAGGAGTCGGCGCCGCCGGACAATCCGCTGATCACAAAGGAGGGGTGGGGCCGTTTCGTCGGGCACCGGTCCCGCCCCGACTGCTGACGGCGGCCGAATGTACGGCACTGACCCCGCGCGAGCGCGTGCGCGAGCAGGAACGGCTCCAGGAGTATCACGCGGACCTGCCGATGGTGACCACCCCGATCATCCGCAAGGTCGTCGCCACCTCACGGCTGCTGATCCAGCTCAACCGCAACCAGATCTCCGCCCGTCGCGGCGCGTTCCTCTCCGGTGCCTCCGGTACTGGTAAGACGACTATGACCCAGTTGGGCCGGGCCCATGAACTGGCCGTCCGCAAGCGGTTTCCCCGCGACGTGAACCGGCTGCCGGTCGTCTACGTCACCGTTCCGCCCGCGGCGACCCCGAAGATGCTGGCGATGGAGTTCGCCCGGTTCTTCGGCTGACCTTCCCCAGCCGGGCGAACGTCACCGACAGCCAAGGCACGATCCGACGCAGCAGGCATCCGCGGCTGATATCAGATGCGGCATCGCGACTGCGGACCTTGGGGACAAGCATCCAGAGCTCCGGGGCGCCTGAGTGACGTACCAGAGCAGGATCGGATGACCGACCTGAGCAACTTGGCCGGCCAAGCAATCTCCCGCACGCTTGAAAATTACTCTCCGGTATGCCATGGAAAAGGTACTACCCCACCGAAGATAGCAAGCCATTCGACAGCAGGTTCGAGACAGAACGATCAGGCATCATGGCACCCGCATATCCGGAATGAAATGCTCCCGATCTCCGCTCCACCTGGGGGTTTCCAGAATGAATGAGACCATCGAGCCAACCAAACGTGAATCGAGTCACACGCGACGGGTCACGCACACGGCTTAGGGTGGCAATATCGATCACGGGCCAATCGGCCCCCCTCCCGCCTCAATGGGGGCGTGGGCGACGCTCCAATCGATAGGCCCATTTTCGAGTAGGCCCACTCATGGGGATACCGAGGTGTTGGCATGCAAAGAAACATTTCGAAAGACCGGATTCTCATAACCGGAGGCGCCGGATTCATCGGTGGCCACCTTGCCCGAGCGCTGGTGGCGTCCGGGGAAGAGGTAACAGTCCTGGACGACCTGCGCGTGCCGCCGATGATCCCGCCGGAAGGCACCGGAAAGTTCTTAGAAAAACCCGTCTTAGAGTTAGAGGAAAGGGATCTCTCCGACGTACGCCTCGTCTACCACCTGGCGTCGCACAAGAGCGTTCCTCGCTCCTTCAAGCAGCCACTCGACTATCTCGACAACGTGGACTCTGGCCGCCACCTGCTGGCTCTCTGCACGAGTGTTGGCGTGCCGAAGGTAGTCGTCGGGAGTACGTGCGAAGTCTACGGCCAGGCCGGCACCCTGCCGACACCCGAAAGTAGCCCTCTGTCCCCGCTCTCGCCCTACGCCGCGAGCAAGGTCGGGCTGGAGATGGTGGCCAGGGCCCACCAGCGCGCCTCAGTCGCTCCAGAGGTGGGCATCGTTCGCTTCTTCAACGTCTACGGCCCCGGCGAACGGCCCGACGCCCTCGTACCCCGACTCTGCGCCAACCTCCTGACCAGGAACGAACTGCCTGTCGAGGGCGACGGTGAGCAGCGTCGCGACTTCACCTACATCACGGATGTCGTGGACAAGCTCATCGCGTTGGCGAACCGACCACTGCCCTCAGTCGTCAACTTCGGTTCCGGCCAGTCCCTCTCCGTGAACGACGTCGTCCGGATCCTGCAGGCGACCACTCCGGCGGCCGAGGTCGCCCGGAAGCAGCCTCGGCCGAACGAAATCACGGAGTTCCGGGCGGACACCGCCTTGCAGACGCGGCAGATCGGAGAGAGGTCCGGCGGGATCGGAATCGAGGAAGGCATTCGCCTCACTCTCGAATGGTGGCAGTCGCGGGACCTTAACGACATACGCCAGCGTATCTTCCAAGAGGAGGGGGCCGACTGATGGCCGGCTACACCGCACCTGTACGCGCCAGTCTGGATGTCACTTACGCATGCGACCTGCGCTGCATCCACTGCCGCACGAACACCGGGGAGATCCCCGTCCACATCCGCCGCAAGATGCTGTCCATCGATCAGTTGCAGGACATCATGCTCCAGCTGGACCGGATGGGGACATTCGAGATCACCCTCACCGGTGGGGAGCCGACGATCCGCAAGGGGTTCTGGCAGCTGCTTGACGTCGTTCCGAAGCTGCGCCATTCGACCGTCACTCTCATCACGAACGCGGCAGCGCACACGCGGGAACAGCTCGACCGCATCGTGGACAGCGGCATTTCGTCCATCCGGGTCAGCATGGACGGCACGCGGGAGACGTTCGCCGCCGTACGGCTCATGGACGTGTTCGACACCGTCGTGGAGAACTCGATCTACCTCCGCGACCGTGTGCGCAGTTTCAAGGTGCTGACCACGGTCATGAAGACCAACCAGCACAACGTGTTCGACCTCGCGCACTACGTGCGAGCCCACGGCTTCCGGCGCCAGGACCTCATCCTGGTCCGGGCGCACGGCCGCGGTGGCCGCAACCGTCTACTCCTGACAGAGGAGGAGACCATGGCGGTCCACCGTAAGGTGACCGAGTTCAAGCGGGACGTGCCGGCCACGGACTTCGACCTGAACCTCAACGCGCCCTACCTGGTCCCGGGCGAGAAGCTGCGTCCCTTCCAGGACGTCGTCATGTTCCCCTACCTGGTGCGCGACAGCAGCATCGCGATCTCCGCCACAGGCGACGTGACCATGAGCCGCCTCTACAGTGCCGCGCCCTTGGGGAACACCAAGGATGCTCCCGTGCAAGAGATCTGGACGCAGGGGCAGCAACAGCTCGTCCAGGAGCAGGAGGAGTTCACCGAGGAGCGTCTGCGCGAGATCTTCTGGGACTTCGCGACCGGTGACGGACCGGACGGTCCCCCGCTCACCTCGCTGCTGGACCGGCAGATCTTCGAAGGCGCGGAGGTGAGGTAGGCCTTGTCCAGGGAGGCCCTCATACGCCTGTACGACCTCACGCCGTCCCAGCCTCTGCTCGACGCTCTGAGCTCTGCCACCGCATCGCCCGATATCGCTCGTGTCGTTCCCCGGTTCAAAGGGGCCGCTGGGCCGCGAGCCCAGTCCTTCGTCGAACTGCACCGGGAAGGGACGCTTCTGGGCCGGTGTGGCATCAACGTCAAGGGCCCGGGCACAGTCGGCGCCTGCGAGGTGGCCGCCGTGGTCGCCCCGGCGGAGCGGGCGGGCATGCACTGGCTTCTCGTCCATGTCGCACTCGAGCGGCTTCAGTGGCTGGGGTATGCCTACGCGATGACGGAAGTCAGCGAATACGCGGACCACTTCCCGTCGGTGCTGCGGCAGGCGGCGTGGTGGATTCCCGATTCAAGCGAACGCAAGAGCGCGGCGGCGCGGGACGACAAGAGCCTTGAATGGGCGGATCTCTTCATCGACTTCCGGACCTGGACGCCGAGTTCCACTCCCACGTCTCTTACGGTCAACGGCCGAGACCTGTGGGTGCGTCGTCCCGAAGCGAGTGAGGAGCTGCTGATTGTCGACTGGCTCAGAGAGACCTTCGGTGGAGGCTGGGCGAGCGAGATCCACCGGTCGTTCTCACGGGATCCTATCTCGTCTGTGATCGTGGTCGACCGGAACAAGGAACTGCCGCCCAAGGACCGCTTGCTCGGCTTCCTTGCCTACGACACTGCGCGGCTCGGGATGCTGTCTGCGATTGCGCTCGTGCCCGAGGCACGCGGTCGCGATCTGTCCTTGGCGACAGCGCTCATCGAGGAGTGTCTGCGCGAAGCGCGAGCCAGCGGCATGACCTATGCCGTGCTGGGAGGCGTAGGCAACGCCCGCTTGGCGGCTCTTCGCACATTCAGTGCTTTATGGACCATTCCTGGCTCGTGCCCGGGAATCTTCGGGAGGGGTGTTCGGAACTAATGGAGATCATCTTCACTGTCTCCGATCAGGTATGGGGCGGCAAACACCGCTACATGCACGACATGGCGCTCGGGCTGGCGCAGGCAGGCCATGCGGTCACCGTCCTCGCGGAGGAGGGTGGAGCCATGCTTGAGCAGTGCCGTGCCGCCGGGGTGACGACCGTGAGTGTGCCGGCGTTCGCCAGCGACGACGCGGCCGAGGCGGTTTGCAGGGCGCTGCGGCATCGTCGTCCTCATATCGTGTGTGTCTCCGGCCGCGCGGACGCCGCCGCGGTCCACCACGCCCAGTCGCAGGGCGCGACTGATGCCGCCGTGTGCCTCTTCCGGCACTCGGCGTTCCCTTTGGGAACCACCGACGAGGTGCGCGACCTGTTCACTGGCGTGAACCTGGTCTTCACCACGTCACGGGAACAGCGTCAACGCCAGTTCGAGCCGCTGATCAACGCCGGTGTCTTGAAGGACGAACAGGTCGAGATACTCACCAGTGGCGTCGGGGAGCCTCTGCTCGCGGCTCTGGACGCCGCCGACCGCGGCACCGCTCGAAAGGAACTCGGAGCCGAATCAGACCAGTTCGTCTTCCTCGTGCTGGCCCGCCTGGCCTGGGAGAAGGGCATCGACCAGGTGATCGACGCCTTCGCTGACCTGGAGCTGCCGCCGGACGCCGCGCCCCCGCTGCTGGTGGTCGCGGGTGAGGGGCCGCTGGAGGCAGAACTACGAGGCCAGACCATCGAACGGGGTGTCGCCGAACGGGTCCGATTCCTCGGCCACCAGGACCACGTCGCCCCGGTAATCAAGGCCAGTGACGCCGTGGTCCTCACCAGCACGGTTCCCGAGACCGGCCCGCTCGCGCTCAAGGAGGCCATGGCCGCCGGCCGCCCCGTCATCGCCTCTGTCCAGGGCGGCATCCCGGAGTTCGTCGAGGACGAGCGGCACGGTCTGCTGGTCATCGACGACGAGGACCTGCGGCAGGCGATGCAGCGGCTCCTGAGCGACCGCGAAGCCGCCGGGACCATGGGAGCCGCCGGATCCGAGTCGGTTCGCGGCGGACATCGTGCAGTACGACGCGTGGAGTACCTCGCCCACCGTCTCGATCTCCTGGCCCTGGAACAGCTCACCCCGGAGACGGTCCTTCACGAAGTGGTGTGGGACGACGTACGGCTGCGTGAAGAGACACAAGGCGGCTTCGTCTTCGTGCCGCGTACATCGCACATCATGGAACTGGACAGCGCTACGTACGCTGTCGTGCGCACCGCGGTCGAAGCCGGTGACCCACTCCAGTTGACCAAGCTCCCCGAAGAGACGCTCGGTGTGCTTGCACACCGGCTCTACGCCATGGGCGCGCTGGTCCGGCAGGATGGTCAGGCGACGCCTGCGGCCCGCACCGCGGACGGCGAACGACCGGTTACGGAGCCCACGTGAAGGTCCTTGTCATCGCCGCACACCCGGATGACGAGGTTCTCGGTGCCGGGGCCACGGTGTCGGCATTGAGCCAGCAGGGCGCGGTGGTCCAGATCCACATCCTCGCCGAGGGTATCTCGCTGCGGCATTCGGGGGTGAAGATCGAGGAGGCGCGGGATCGCTGCCGGGTGGCGGCCAGGGAGCTCGGTGCGGCCGAGGTGTCGTTCGGCGGTCTGGCGGCCGACGGACGCCTCCTGGCCGACCTCCCCCAGCGACAGGTCGTCGATGCGGTTAGCCACGCCCTGCGTGAGGCACAGCCCGAAGTGGTCTTCACTCACCACCCTGGCGACATCCACGCGGACCACCGCAGCGTCGCCCATGCAGTGGGGTACGGCACCCGCATCCTCGGGTCCGGCTCCGTTCGGCAGGTGCTGCACTTCGAGGTCCTGTCTTCCACGGAACAGCAAGCGGGCCTGGTGGCGCCGTTCACCCCCAACCTGTTCTACGACGTCACCGGGCACGTCGAAGCCAAGTGCCGGGCACTTGCCGCCTACCCGTACGAGCTGTACGACCCGCCCCACCCTCGCTCCCTGGCGGCCGTTCGGACGCTGGCTTCATACCGGGGGACGCAGGTGGGAGTGGAAGCGGCTGAGGCATTCATGATCGGACGAGAACTACGCGGCCCCATGGCAGCGGTTCCCAGTGGAGTTGATGTGCGATGAGAGTGCTCGTGACTGGGGGTGCCGGGTATGTGGGCTCCTTCACCGTACGGCGCCTCCTTGCGGCCGGCCACGACGTCGTGGTTGTCGACAACCTGAGCACGGGCCGCCGCGAAGCAGTCCGTGGATGCCACCTGCGCGTGGTGGACATCCTCGATATCGCCGGCATGGGCACGGTCTTCGAAGAGTTCCTCCCTGAGGCCGTGATCCACTTCGCGGCCCTGAAGTCCTCTGAAGAGTCGCTGCGTGACATCAACACGTACTTCTCCGTCAACCTGACGGGAACGCAGAACGTGCTCGCCCTGTGCGCACGCACCGGTGTGGAGCGCTTCGTCTTCTCCTCCTCGTGCGCCGTGTACGGCACCCCGCAAATCTGCCCGGTGGATGAGACCGCGCCCGTACGGCCCGAAAGTCCGTACGGAGAGACGAAGTACCTGTGCGAGCGCCTGATCGCCTCCTACGCGCAGGCCACCAGGATGCGCTACGCCAACCTGCGGTACTTCAACGCGGCAGGTGCAGCCGACGACGCTTCCCTGGGAGAGTACGCGGGCCCGGCAGCAACCCAACTCCTCCCGGTGGCCGTACGCGCAACCCTGGGCCTGGCGCCCACCCTGCGGATCTTCGGCAACGACTACCCGACGACCGACGGGACGGCTCTGCGCGACTACATCCACGTCGAGGATCTCGCCCAGGCCCACGTGCGGGTCCTGGAGGGCCTGCAAGAGGGCAGTCAGTGCGGGCCGGTGAACCTGGGCCGCGGCCAGCCCGTCAGCGTGCGCGAGCTGATCGATGTCTTGCACGACGTCTCCGGGAAGGAGATCCCGGTTGCCATGGCGCCCCGCCGTCCAGGGGACCCAGGTCTGTCCTGGGCCGATCCGAGTCTGGCGCTGAGCCGATTCGGCTGGCGAGCAGAACGCGACCTTGACCTCATCGTTCGTACGGCGTGGAACTGGCACACCAGTACCCCCGCGTCGCTGGAGTGACATGCACCTCTACCTACTGCGCCACGCCGAGGACCGTTCCGGAAAGTTCGACCCGCACCAGGATCGCCTGACCGAGCGAGGACGCCGACAGGCGCAGGCTGCGGCTCATTGGCTGGCTGAGCAGCGTCCCACAGAGCTTCGCACCAGTGTGCTTCCCCGCGCCCGGCAGACCGCCGACATCGTCGCGGCGCACACCGGCCTTGCCGCACGGGAGGATCCGCGCCTCAACGAGATCGTCTGGTCGCCGGTCGCGGGTGAGCTTCTGCCGAACCCGCGGGAGGACCGGCTCCATCCGCCGCCGCCGGGGGCGGAGTCATGGCATGTGTTCATGACGCGGGTCGCCACATGCATGAGCGAGCTGTGTCATCAGGCGTCGGAGGACCAGCGGATTGTGTTGGTCACCCACAGTGGCTTCTTCGACGCTGTCAATGAACTCCTGTGTGGCGGGAACGGCAGGGTGGAGCTGCTGGTTGCGCACGCTGGAATCACACACTGGCAGTACCGTCCCGGAGACTCGGGTGGTGCCTGGCTTCTGCACCAACACAATGTCACCTTCGCCCCACAGACCCTGATGGATCACGGATCCCTGAGCACAGCGGAGTTGAGCACATGAGCGGGCGGCGCAGGCGTATGGTCGTCATCTGTGTCGACGGCGGGCTTCCCCGGATCATCCGCGAGCACGACTTCTTCAATCTGAGCCGGGCCATGCCGACACTTCCCGGCACTGCCGTGCACGAGCTGCACAGTATCTACCCCTCGTCCACAGCGCCCTCCCACGCGTCCTTTCTTACCGGGACGTACCCGAGCGGGCACGGGATCGTGGGGAACCGCTTCTGGGAGCGGGAGAGTGTTGCGGAGATCCGCCGGCGCTCGGACGATCCGCTTTCATCGTTTCACCCCTACGAGGAAATCTCGCTCACCGCACCGAGCCTGCTCGACTGGTTTGCCCGGCAAGGTGCGTCGGCCGCCGCCGTCCACTTCCCGCAGACCTTCTCCCGCAACGCCCGGCTCGCGATCCCCAGCTGCTACTGCTTGTACGCCCCCGCCCGGGACCTGGTCGTCGCGCTCGGACCGACCGTTGACGGGGCGGCCGAGGGGGTGGTGCAGCTCTCCTACCTGGGATACGAGGTGACCTTGTATCTCCGGGTCGATCAGCATACGAACGTGATCACGGTGGGAAGCCACCGAGAGACCGCTGTCGTGGCCGACGGCCTCCGGCCCACGCGGCTGGACATCCCCGTGCCTTCGGGTTCCGTGTCCGTGGCGGTCTCCTGCCGCAGGCTCGACGAAGGCCAGATCGAGGTGCGTCTGGGAACCGCCGTTATCACTCTGGGATTCGGCGGGCTCGATATGCCGGACCGCGCTGGTGAAGGGCCCGCGTCCCTGTACGTCGAATACACCGCCAATCCAGACCACACGTTCCACGAGTCGCCTCGTGCCGAGTGGGTGGAACAGACCGCCCTCGACGTCCTGAAGCAGCATGACCCCGATGTCCTGTTCGTGCGCTTCAACCAGGCTGACCATGCCCAGGAGTTCCTTTACTGGCATGCGGTCCGAGGCACCTCCAGCGAACGAAGTCGCGCATGGCAGCAGATTCTGGACGTCTACGCCCGGATCGATGCCTGCGTGATGCGGCTCGCCCGGGCCGTCGGTGAGTACACGGAGTTCCTCTTCTTCTCCGACCACGGCATCGACTACGTCGAGACCCATTTGCGCCCGAACCACGTGCTGGAGGACCTCGGCCTCGCCGACCGCATGGTCTTCCAAGGTGACAGCAACTGCGCCTACCTGTACGCCGACGCACCTCTGCCGCCGGCGGAGAAGAAGCGCCTCGACCGGGCACTGCGCGCACTCGATCATTCCATCAGCGTGCTCACTCCAGCCGAACAGGACCAGTTGAAGTTGCCGGTAGGCAGCCCGCGGCTGGGCCATCTCACGGTGACCTGCGGCCCGCACACCGAATTCCAGTACAGCAACGCGACACCGAGCGAGAGCGTGGCGTCCGCATCACACGGTTACCTGCCCAGCGACTCAGCCATGAGTGGCTTCTTCCGCTGCTTCGGCCGGGTAGCAGCGCGGCTGGCTCCCCCCAGCGACATCACGGGGGCCTCAGCCGTGGTCCGCAGCATCTGGCGGCAAGCGGCGCGGGAGATGTGATCGTGCCGGAGAACCTTCCTTACGCATATGAGGTCGAGGGCCTGCACAAGCAGTTCGACGGATCCCCTAGGCCGGCCAATGGCGAGATCTCTTTTCACATCAAGCAGGGCGAATTCTTCGGGCTTCTGGGCAGCAACGGTGCGGGAAAGACAACCCTGATCAAGCAGATGATCGGACTGGTGCGACCGGACGGGGGGACGGTGAGACTGCTGGGGCGCGATGTCTTTACCCATCCTCGTTTCACGGCGGCCACGGTTGGCTACATGCCCCAGACTGCCTTCGCCCTGAACAGCCTGACCGTCAAAGAGGCGGTCTACTTCAGTGCACACCTCCGCGGTGTCGCCGCCAAGGCGGCCCGCCGGGAGCGTGACGCCCTGTTGGAGTTGCTCGGCCTGACCCACCTGGCAGGCAAGGTCGCCCGACAGCTCTCCGGCGGAGAACGCCGACTACTGCAGATCGCGGTGACCTTGGTCGGATCACCGCCGGTGCTCATCTTGGATGAGCCCACCAACGAGTTGGACCCGTCTCGGCGCCGCCAGGTATGGCAGCTTTTCAGGGAACTGAACCAACGCGATGGTCACACAATAATCCTCATCACCCACAACGCCATCGAAGCGGAACAGGTGATCGAGCGGGTCGGAATCCTCAAGGAAGGTCGGCTCGTCGCGCTGGGCGCTCCGGCCGAGCTGAAGTCCTCGCTCCATTCCCAGGTACGCCTGTCGATCACGCTGGGCGACGCACAAGTGCACGGGCTGCCTGACTATGTCCGGGTGCAGTCCGAGCACCGCGGAAAGGTCGTCGCCCTGGTCGACTCCGCCGACCTGCCGCACCTGACCAAGGACGTGGACCTCACCCAGTTCCCCGAGTTCACAATGCACACAGCGACACTGGAAGACGTGTATGTCAGCTACGCATGACAAAAAGCTCGGACTGAGCTTCCTTGGGCAGGTCTGGGACCTGTTCAGGATTCAGCTCACCAACTGGCGGTGGTCCTGGCCTCAGATGGTGCTAACTGGTGTGCTTGCCCCTTTGGTCAGCATCGCCGCCTTGGGGCTCTTCGCCCGGAACTCTGGCCACGCCGCGACCGAATATGTCCTGACCGGCAGTGTCACCATGGCGATCCTGTTCGAGACTCAAAACAAAATCGCCAGCAACTTCGCGTTCATGCGCGGAAACGGCGCCTTCGAGTACTATGCCGCGCTGCCTGTCCGTCGCGAGGCTCTCATCTTTGCCACACTCGCAGCCTTCTCCATCCTGTCGCTGCCTGCCATCGCGGTCACCCTGCTGCTCGGCTCGGCCCTACTCGACGTCCCGCTCACGTTCTCGCCACTCGCCCCGCTGTGCCTCCTGGTCGCCCTGCTCCCTTCAGCCGGACTGGGGGCCTTCATCGGCAGCAGATCCGGAACCATCGAACAGGCTTCCTCTCTCAGCCTGGCCACCACGCTCCTCATGATGGCCGCAGGCCCGGTGGCAGTCCCACCAGAACTGCTGCCCGACGCACTGATCTGGATCGGCAACCTCAACCCGGCGGTCTACGCGGCCGACAGCCTGCGTCACTCCTTAACGGCACCCGACGCCTCCCGGGCCCTTGCTGACATGGCGATTCTTGCCATCTTCGCCGGCGCGGTGTGGGGCCTGACCAGCACACGTATGCACTGGCGTGCCCGCTATGGGCGCCGCGCCTCGTAACGCAACCATCGATCACTCATCACGAAGGGAAACACATCCATGACCGAGCAACAGTTCCTCGCAGTCCTCACACCCCTGATCGAGGAAATCACCGGGAACGCCTTCTCCCAGGAACAGCTGGACGTCACCTTCGGCGATCTGGACATCGACTCCCTCAACCAGATTGAGATCATCAGCCGTATCGAGGACGAGTTCGACTGCCAGATAGAGGACAGCACCCTGCGGACGATCCGTACGCCCCGCGGGCTGCTGGACCACATTTCGAAGTCCACCAGCCCCGCATGATCCGAAACCACTCGGGCGACCGGCCTCGGTCACTGGCCTGGTTCGCGTGGTGGGCAGCGGCCCACGCCGGTCTGTTACTCGTCCTCGTCACCTTCCGGTGGGACGAACGGCTGAGCGAGACGCTCTGCGCCTGGACGAGCAGCAGCGCGTCCAGTGCCCGGCTTCTCGAGGCACTGACCTCGTGGGGCAACCCGTGGCCCGTGACCATCATTGCCGCCGGATCCGCGTGCTTCGCGCTGATCCGGCGGAACATCACAGCTGCCGCAGTCCTTTTGGTCATTCCGTACGCCGCCACAGTGAGCTGCAACCTGATCAAGGGATGGGTTGAACGACAGCGTCCGTCCTTGGATTGTGCCTCGATTCAAGCCGACGGCTTCAGTTTCCCCAGCGGACACGCGGTCGGTGTGACGACCGGATTCCTGCTGACCGCGCTCTACTTCAGTTCCCAGATGCCGCGGGCCGTCTCCGCACTGATGCTGTTCCTTGCTGGGGTGAGCGCCGAACTCGTCGCGTGGAGCAGGGCCCTTCTCGGTGCGCACTTCAGTGTCGATGTGCTCGCTGGGCAACTCTTGGGCGCCGGCTGGCTGGCCGTCGCCGCCCTCGTGCTGCACCACCAGTCAGTCAGCCGCTTGCAACGCGAGGCCCGTCAAGCAGGGTCGGACTCCCTGGACGAGCCCGTGTCATGATGACGCCGTGCCGTTCAACCACAACGATCATTACCATGACCTGTTACTTCGTGAACTCCCCGAATCATGCCGAAGGGCCCTTGAGGTGGGCTGCGGCACAGGGAGGTTCGCACAAAAACTAGCGGTTCGAGGAATCGAAGTAGATGCTATTGACGTAGATAATCACGTCGTCACCGCCGCACGAGAGAAGAATTCTACTCTCGCTCTCCCCAGGCAGATCCGCTTCCAGCGGGCAGATATCACACGCCTAACCTTGACGCCGGACACGTACGACTACATCGCGTGCTTGGCCAGCATCCACCACGTCCCCTTTGAGACAGTGCAGAAGCTGCGCGCATCGCTCACCGCGAACGGCGTCTTGGTGATCCTCGGCTGCTACCGAGAAGCAACACTATGGGACCATGCCGTAAGCCTTCTGGCCGTACCTGTGAACGCTATTTGGCGTGCTGCGGTGTTCTTCCGAGAGAGCTGGTCAGGAAGCCGTGCCGATCGGGGCACGCAGTCTCCTTCAGCACCTGTGGCGCCCCCTTCGATGTCGCTTGCGGAGATCCGAGAAGACAGTGCTGCATATCTTCCAGGCAGGCGGATTCGACGCCTCCTCTTCTGGAGATATCTTCTGGTCTTTCACAACATGAAGGCAGGGCTGGGAAGTGATTAGCAGCCGGACACACATGATCTCTCAGCCACCGAGAAGATACGCCCTGGGGGCCACCTGCGTTACGTTCAACGACGTGGGACGTGTCCTTATTGCGCGCCGCCGCTCCCCGGAACGCTGGGAGCTGCCCGGCGGCTTGGTGGATCCGGGCGAGGCATTCCATGATGCCGCCACTCGCGAGACTTACGAGGAGACCGGGGTCCACGTCAAAGTCCACGGCCTGGTGGGCGTCTACCAGCATCCGAGCCGGGGCATCCTCGCCGGCATCTTCATCGCCACAGCCGTGTCGGGGGAACCTCGCCCAACAGCGGAATCCAGTGCCGCCGAGTGGGCGGACGTGGAGGATGCTCTCACGCGACTGCACCCCCTCTATCGACCGCGCCTTGAAGACGCCCTCACAGCCAGGGCTTCCGTGACGCTCCGCGTCCATGAAGGAACGGAGGTCCTCTCACTCTTCGAGGCCACACACGTCTGACGGAACCGCTCGCCGCCGGGCTGCGATATCGAGAATCACCTGCGTCTCCTCGGCGGACCTCGCGAGGCCAGGGGTCGGCCGCCAGCCGTTCGACGCAACGCTCTCTGGCCATCGACGGAGTCCACATCTGAAGTGGCAATCAACCCGAAAATGCAAAGTCAACCTGCGCAGATCTGGGCCGCACTGACCAACACGTTTCTTCATCCCGCAGCTCAGAGCCGGGTCCCGATGCAGCAACAATCGGGATCGGACACCGGGCTGCCATGCAGGGCAGGCTTCACATTCGGGCATCGACGGCAGATCCGAATCGTCGAACAGACGTCCGCACGCACGGGCGCGCCCGCCCCTTGGCCTGCGCCTCGATCCAGGCCGACGGCTCCAGCTTCCCC
The DNA here is from genome assembly GCF_014649915.1 of Streptomyces toxytricini. Taxonomy (GTDB): domain Bacteria; phylum Actinomycetota; class Actinomycetes; order Streptomycetales; family Streptomycetaceae; genus Streptomyces; species Streptomyces toxytricini. The sequence continues at coordinate 289,863 of NZ_BMTY01000007.1, forward strand.
GGCGGGCACGCAGTCGGTGTGACGACCGGATTCCTGTCGGCCGGGCTCTACGCCGGTTCCCGGACACCACGGGCCGCCTCCGCATTGCTCGACGGGCAACTCCTGGGCGACGGCCGGCCTGCCGTCGCCGCCTTTTTGCAGGGGGGTTTGCGCGGAAAGTGGCGCTTCGAGGAATCGAAGTGGATGCGATTGACGTAGATGATCACGTTGTCGCCACCGCACGAGCGAAGAATTCCGCTCTCGATCTCCCCGGGCAGATCCGCTTCGAGCGGGCGGACGTCACGCGCCTCGCCTTGGCGCCGGGCACGTACGACTACATCGCGTGCTTGGCCGGCATCCGCCACGCCCCCTCCGAGACGGTGCAGAAGCTGCGCGCATCGCTCACCGCGAACGGCGTCCTGGTGATCCTCGGCTGCTACCGGGAAGCAACGCCATGGGACCTCGCCGTAAGCCTCCTCGCCGTCGCTGTGGACGCTATTTGGCGTACTGCGCTGCTCTTCCGGGAGAGTCGGCCGGGAAGCCGGGCAGACGGGGGCGCGCGGTCTCCGTCAGCACCTGTGGCACCCCCTTCGATGTCGCTTGCGGAGATCCGTGAGAACAGTGCTGCACTTCTTCCGGGCAGGCGAGTTCGGCGCCTCTGCTCACTCCCCAGCCCGGCCTACGGCGAGACGTCGACTCGTCGGGAGCGGTGCGGGTGCTAGGAAGCGGTGGTGGATTGCGGGCGCCGCGTGGCGAGGACCGCGGCGGCCGCGAGGAAGAGGGCGGCCGCCAGGGCCAGGAGGCGGGTGACGGTCCAGACCGGGCCCACCACCGACGCGTGTGCACCGCCGGCCTCGTGGGTCAGCCGCATGGTGGTCTCGACGACGACGACCACCGGGATCGCCAGCTGGAACGGCAGCCGCAGGAGCGGCCGGCGGGGGCCGTGGGCCGCGCGGGACAGGTGGCCCGCGAGGCCGCAGAGCGGCCCCAGCACGGTGGCGAAGACGCACCACACGGCGATCATGGACAGGAACTCGCCCCATCCGAAGACTTCGGCCGTGTTCGACGGGTCGTTGTAGTCCGGCACTCGGAAGTCGCCCTGGGTCGCCTTCGTCGTGTAGTAGGCGGTGACGGTGACCACCAGTGCGCCCCACGCCGTGAGGGCGGCGCCCACCTTGGACCGCGCGGCCAGACCGGTCCCGAAGGCGATCAGCGCGTACATCCAGCCTGAGACGAGGATGACGCTCACCACGTGGCCCGCCGGGCTGCCCGTCGCTTCCAGGAGCGGCCCGGAGACTCCGACCGTCAACGCCACGACAACAGGAAGCACAATGGCCGAAAGTGAAGAGCGCACGGCAAACCTCGATACATGGGACGAGATAATTCGGAAGGGACTCTACCAGCCCTGCCCTGACCTGCCAGGAAAACGAAAAAAGGCGCCAAAGACCCGGCCATTCGCGGCTGTCGCCGCGAGTGGCCAGGTCTCCGACTACCGGAGTGCGGCTAATTTAGTAGACACCCCAGTAGGTGTTGCAGGTGTAAGCCCAGCCCGCCGTACGAGAGGCCTTCGCCCAGATGTCGGCGTTCTGGATGTCCTTGTCGGTCTGGCTCGCGATGGCAACGCTGGCCGAGTGCTTCTTGGTCGGGTGGATGTAGTTCGAGTAGCACTTCTTGAGGCCGCCGCTGCCCGCGGAAGTGCCGTAGTGCCAGGTGCCGCCGCCGACGCTCACGCTCGCGACCGCGGGCGCGTTGGACGGGCCCTTGCCCTTGGCCGCCTTGGGGAAGCTCACCGCACCCCACTCGACCGGCTTCTCACCGTTCGGGCCTATGAGCTCGGCCGGCGGGGTGTCCCCGTTGGCCGCACTGAACATCCGGACCTGCGGGGCGGCCTCGACGGCCGAGTCGGCCGCGACGGCCGGCCCGGAGGCGAGGAGCGCACCGGCGGCGGCCATCGCCGACACCACGCCGAGGGTCATCTTTCCAGGCTTCTTCATCGAACTCCCCGTCTTTTCGTTCGGAAATAGCCAGCCGCTGAACCGTGCTTGGCCGGCTGCTCGATCATCTTCTGTCGATCTCAATCTCGCTGTAAAGGCTTTTTCCTCGAGGTGTTCACCGGAGCATTCGACAGACAGGATAAAGCGGAACAAACCCGCCCTTCCGGTGGGCGAATTCAAGTCATCATTGACGCAAAGAGCGATGACTGGCCGAAATGTTGGCGAAAAACCGCAGACACTCTGTGGCCAAAAACCGGAGCGGAGTCGACCGCTACGTTTTCACTAAAGCGGAGCAAATTTCGGCGGCCGGAATAATCCTGAGCGGAGAAGCGGGCCGGGGTCGTCGGCGGGGCGGCTTGGCCTCCGGACATGGGCATGTTCGGGGTGCACATGCGGCTGCGGCCTGCACGGTTTCGGCGGGCGCTCGGCGAGGTGGCGGGGCGTAGGAGCGCGCGGGGAGGAGCTCATCGGAACGGTGGGGCGCGCAGGAGCGCGCTGAAGCGGAGTGGGGCGCAGATGCGCCCGAGCTGCCGGGGCTGCGGGAACCGTCCCGCCGCGGGGCCACACCACCGACGAGGCGCGGCACGCGCTCGCGTGGCTCCGGACCGGATCAGAGGGCTACGGGCACGTGCCGCGGCGGGCGTGGACGGTGAGGCGGGCGCCGTGGAGTTGCGCCACCGAGCAGAGGTCGAAGTGGGCGGCCAGGACCTCCCGTTTCACCGCCTCCCGCGGGTACGGGTCCAGCGGCTGGCCCTCCGGGTCGGTGAGGGCCACCACCCGTGTCGCCGCGAGGAGCCGGGCCCGGATCTCCTCCGGCGGCAGTTCCGTGCCCCACAGGCTGCCCGAGGCGGCGGGGGTGTGCTCCAGGGCGAGGTCGGACAGGCTGCCGTAGACGCCCGGCGAGGACAGCAGCCACTCGCGGCGCCGGGCCGGCATGAACAGGACGGGGTCGCCCGGCCGGGCCTGTTCCCGTACGGCGGCCGCGACGGCCAGGGCGTCGTCCTTGCGGCTCTCCGGGGTCCGCAGCCACACCGACCAGCAGGCCGCGGGTACCAGCAGGACGGCGACCAGCACCCACGGCAGCCTGCCGCGCGCCACGGCGAGGCGGGCCCCTGCGGCCAGGGCGAGCCCGGCGAGGGAGTAGAGGACGTACCGGTCGACGTACCAGGGGTGGACGAGGGAGACCGTCAGGAGCAGTCCCGGCGGGAGCAGGGCGAGCGGGACGGCGACGCGTGCGAGGTGATCCGGCAGGGCGCCGCGCCGCGCGAGCAGCCACACGGCCGCGGCGACGACGGCGTACGCCGCCCAGTCCTGCCACTTCGGCCGGCCGAGCCAGCCCAGCTGCTGCTCTGCCTGCCGGGCGCTGACGACCGCGAGCGGCAGGAGCAGCACGAGGACGGCGGCGGCGCTGCGCCGCCAGCCCGCCGCGCGGCGGGCGGTGACGGCGTGGGCGGCCAGGGCGAGGACCGCGAACTCGTGCAGCCAGCAGGCGAGCAGCATCACCGCCCCGTACGCGACCCAGCGCTCGCGCAGCATCAGGTACGTGGCCCAGGCGACGGCGGCGGCGACCAGCGCGTACGAGCGCCCCTCCTGGGCGTACGCCTGCACCGGCGGCAGCACCGCGAAGACGACGCCGGCGAGCAGCCCGGCCCGCTCCCCCGCCAGGCGGCTGCCGACCGCGGCGACGCCGGCGGCGGCGAGGGCGGTCGCGGCTGCCGAGGGCAGCCGCAGCGCCCACAGGCCGCCGTCGAGCGCCGCGTCCGGGCTGGTCCCGGCGATCCGGAAGACGGCGTGCACGAGGAGGTAGTGGAGGCCGTGGACGGCGTCGACGTTCCCGACGAGCTCCCACATCCCGGCGAGCGGCCGGTGCGCGACCTGCCAGGTGACGGACTCGTCCCGCCACATGCTGCCGGCACGCGCCAGCCCCCACAGGCCGAGGACGAGAGCGAGCAGCGGCGGCAGTGCACGCCGGGCGAGGGTGTGGATGCCGGCCTCCGGTGGGTTCCGCGGGAACGGTGCGCCCCCCATACTCGGGGGTCGACCGGTCAACCTGCGGGGGTGGGTGTGCGCGTACGGAGGGCGTCGGGGGCGCTGCTGGCGGGTGCGGCGCTACTGGCGGGCTGCAGCCTGGCGCCCGACGGCAAGGGCGGCTCATCGACGCCGCCCACGAGCGCGCCGCCCACGGCGGCCGGCCCGTCGACCCCTCCTCCGGCGTCGCCGACCGCCCCGGCGCCGGCCCCGCCCCCCTCTTCGCCCCCACCCGTCCCCGCGCCCGACACGGCGGACAAGCAGCTGGTCACGGCGACCCGGAGCGGCGGCTACGCCGGCAGGACGACGAGTCTGCTGGTGAGCGGCGACGGCTCGTGGGTGCGCCTGGACGGCAAGGCCCGCCCGGCGGGCTCGGGCCGCCTGTCGCCGAAGGGCCTGGCGGATCTGAAGGCGGCACTGGCCGCGGCGGACTTCCCGCGCCTGCCGCGGGTCTCGACGGGCAGGGGCACCGTCTACGACGGCTTCACGTACGCGTTCGTGCACGGGGGGCGCGAGGTGGCCGCCGCCGACGGCTCGATCCCGGCGGGCCTCCGCCCCGTCCTGGCAGCCCTTCCCCCTTTCGAGGCCGACTGAGCGTCGCGGCCCCGCACCCGGCAGCGGTTCGCACTCCCCACCCGCAGGGCCGCGCCGCGACCACGCACCACCGGCGCCCGCCGCGGGGACGAGCCCGGACGGGCCGGGTCGGACGGGTACGCCCCGCCACGTCACGCCACGGCGCCCGGGGAGGAGACGCCCCGCCCCGCGCACCTCCACCCGGCACCGGCTGCCCCGCCGCCCGCCGAAGCCCCCGGCCGGCCTTCCGCAACCCACCCGCCGAAGCCCCCGCCGCGCCCCCGGCCCCATCCGGCATCCCCCGCCATATCCCCATTCCGACCGCATTCGGAATCAACAATTCCGATGGTTTCGCTGTCTGAACCCCGCATAGCCGCAGGCCGGTGGCTCCTCTACGCTGCACCCCATCACGCGGATCTCCAGGGGCGGGACATGGAACAGACACACACCACCCACACCGGCGGCGCCGCGGCCACCCCAGGCGCACAGCGGCGCGTGCTCGTGGTCGAGGACGACCGCACCATCGCCGACGCCATCACGGCGCGGCTGCGCGCCGAGGGCTTCCAGGTGCAGGCGGCGTACGACGGCCCGGCCGCCGTGGCGTCTGCCGAGAGCTGGCTGCCCGAGCTGCTCGTGCTGGACGTGATGCTGCCCGGCTTCGACGGCCTGGAGGTCTGCCGCCGGGTCCAGGCCCAGCGGCCCGTGCCCGTGCTCATGCTGACCGCGCGGGACGACGAGACCGACATGCTGGTCGGGCTCGGCGTCGGTGCCGACGACTACATGACGAAGCCGTTCTCGATGCGCGAGCTGGCCGCCCGGGTGCACGTCCTGCTGCGCCGCGTGGAGCGGGCCACGCTCGCCGCGCACGCCCCGCGCGGGGCCACGCTGCGCCTGGGCGACCTGGAGATCGACCACGCCCAGCGCCGGGTCCGCGTGCAAGCGGAGGACATCCACCTGACGCCGACCGAGTTCGACCTGCTGGTGTGCCTGGCCGGGACGCCGCGGGCGGTGCTCTCCCGCGAGCAGCTGCTGGCCGAGGTGTGGGACTGGGCGGACGCCTCCGGCACCCGTACCGTCGACAGCCACATCAAGGCCCTGCGGCGGAAGATCGGTGCCGAGCGGATCCGCACCGTGCACGGCGTCGGGTACGCCCTGGAGACACCGGCGCAGGCGTGAGCATCGGCCGTCCCGGCAGGGCACGCAGCACCGGCCGCTCCGGCCCGGGCTCCCGGCCCGCCCCCGGCTCCCGCTCCGGCCCCCGCCCGCGTTCCCGCTCCGGTTCCCGCTCCGACTGGGCAGACCCGCACAGCGGCGGCCTGCGCCCCTTCTCGCCCTTCTCGATCAAGACCAAGCTCGGGACGCTGGTCGTCGTCTCGGTGTTCATCACGACGGGCCTGCTGCTGGTGGCGCTGCGCACCGACACCGAGCTGCGGTTCATCACGGTCTTCTCGGTGATCGCCTCCATGCTGATCACCCAGTTCGTCGCCCACGGCCTGACGGCACCGCTGGACGACATGACGCGCGTGGCTCGGGCGATCTCGCACGGGGACTTCACGCGACGGGTGCGCGGGGCGGGCCGCCGCGACGAGCTGGGCGACCTGGCCTCCACGATCAACCTGATGGCGGACGACCTGGAGGCGGTGGACCGGCACCGCCGGGAGCTCGTCGCGAACGTCTCGCACGAGCTGCGCACGCCGATCGCGGCGCTGCGGGCGGTGCTGGAGAACGTCGTCGACGGGGTCTCCGAGGCCGATCCGGAGACGATGCGGACGGCGCTGAAGCAGACGGAGCGCCTGGGCCGGCTGGTCGGGACGCTGCTGGACCTGTCCCGGGTGGACAACGGCGTGGTCCCGCTGCGGGCGCGGCGCTTCGAGGTGTGGCCGTACCTGTCGGGGGTGCTGAAGGAGGCGGGGCTGGCGGCGGCCGGCCGGCCGGGCCTGGCGTCCGGCTCCGGCGGGCACACCCGCAACGACGTCCACCTGCACCTGGACGTCTTCCCGCCCGGGCTGACGGCGTACGCGGACGCGGAGCGGCTGCACCAGGTGGTGGCCAACCTGATCGACAACGCGGTCAAGCACAGCCCGGCCCTGGGCCGGGTCACGGTCCGCGCCCGCCCCGGAGAGGCCCCCGGAAGCCTCGCGCTGGAAGTGGTCGACGAGGGGCCGGGGATCCCGGAGGCCGAGCGGCACCGGGTCTTCGAGCGGTTCAACCGCGGCAGCGCGAACAGCGGCGAGGGCGGCGACGGGGGGACGGGGCTGGGCCTGGCGATCGCCCGCTGGGCGGTCGAGCTGCACGGCGGCCGGATCCGGGTGGCCGAATCGGCGCGGGGCTGCCGGATCCTCGTCACCCTTCCGGGCGCTCCACAGGCGTCGCATTGACGTAGGGTTCGACCGGGAAGGACATGATCTCGGCCACACGTGCCCGGGGTCCGTCAGGGGTGCGAAGCCAGGGGGTCGCAACCCGGTTGCCGCATACCCGAACCAGGCTCGTTTCCCGCCATTCCGGGCTCTGAAACCCGCCGTTCGGTGTGACCTACATGACGTAAGTCCCGCCCGGCCTGCATCTCCCCGCCCGGGAGGCGTAGCCTTTATTCCCGCTGTCCATACCTTGTGAAGCGGAAGAGGGCGGTTGCCGCCGTGTCGCCACAGTCCCCCAGTAACTCGAGCACGACGACCGAAGCAGCAGAGGGCGGGAAGACCCCTGCCTCAGGCTTCGGCGCCAATGAGTGGCTCGTCGACGAGATCTACCAGCAGTACCTCCAGGACCCGAACTCGGTCGACCGGGCCTGGTGGGACTTCTTCGCCGACTACAAGCCGGGGGGCGCGAGCGCTCCCGCCAAGGCCGACGAGCCGGTGAGTACCCCGACGACGGATGGCGCCTCCGCACAGGCCTCCACCGCCGTCACCGCGCAGGCCTCCGACGCCGCCGCCACGGGGGCGGCGAGCGCCGCACCCGCCTCCGCCGCCGCACCCGCGCCTGTGTCAGCTCCTGCCCCTGCTCCTGCCTCCCCCTCTGGTGCCCCTGCTGTGACTGTCACCTCCCAGGCCTCGGCCGCCGCTCCGGCCGCGCCCGCCGCTCCCGCCGCCGCCCCGAAGGCCGCGCCCGCCACCGAGGCCCCGGCGGGCCCCGAGCTGGTGACGCTCCGCGGCCCGGCCGCCGCGGTCGCGAAGAACATGAACGCCTCCCTGGACGTGCCGACGGCCACCTCGGTCCGCGCCGTCCCGGTGAAGCTGCTGTTCGACAACCGCATCGTCATCAACAACCACCTGAAGCGCGCCCGGGGCGGGAAGATCTCCTTCACCCACCTCATCGGCTACGCCATGGTGCAGGCCATCAAGGCCATGCCGTCGATGAACTACTCCTTCGCGGAGAAGGACGGCAAGCCGACCCTGGTCAAGCCGGAGCACGTCAACTTCGGCCTCGCGATCGACCTGGTGAAGCCGAACGGCGACCGCCAGCTCGTCGTCGCCGGCATCAAGAAGGCCGAGACCCTCAACTTCTTCGAGTTCTGGCAGGCCTACGAGGACATCGTCCGCCGCGCCCGCGTCGGCAAGCTGACGATGGACGACTTCACCGGCGTCACGGTCTCCCTGACCAACCCCGGCGGCCTCGGCACCGTCCACTCCGTGCCCCGCCTGATGCCCGGACAGTCCGTCATCATGGGCGTCGGCTCCATGGACTACCCGGCCGAGTTCCAGGGCACCTCGCAGGACACCCTGAACAAGCTGGGCGTCTCCAAGGTCATGACCCTGACCTCGACCTACGACCACCGGGTCATCCAGGGTGCGGCCTCCGGCGAGTTCCTGCGGATCGTCGCCAACCTGCTGCTCGGCGAGAACGGCTTCTACGACGACGTCTTCGAGGCGCTGCGGATCCCGTACGAGCCGGTCCGCTGGATGCGCGACATCGACGCCAGCCACGACGACGACGTCACGAAGGCCGCCCGCGTCTTCGAGCTGATCCACTCCTACCGGGTCCGCGGCCACGTCATGGCCGACACCGACCCGCTGGAGTACAAGCAGCGCAAGCACCCCGACCTGGACATCACCGAGCACGGCCTCACCCTGTGGGACCTGGAGCGCGAGTTCGCCGTCGGCGGCTTCGCCGGCAAGTCGATGATGAAGCTGCGCGACATCCTCGGCGTGCTGCGCGACTCGTACTGCCGCACCACCGGCGTCGAGTTCATGCACATCCAGGACCCGAAGCAGCGCCGCTGGATCCAGGACCGCATCGAGCGCCCGCACTCCAAGCCGGAGCGCGAGGAGCAGCTGCGGATCCTGCGCCGCCTGAACGCCGCCGAGGCGTTCGAGACGTTCCTGCAGACCAAGTACGTCGGCCAGAAGCGGTTCTCGCTGGAGGGCGGCGAGTCCGTCATCCCGCTGCTCGACGCGGTCATCGACTCCGCGGCCGAGGCCCGCCTCGAAGAGGTCGTCATCGGCATGGCCCACCGCGGCCGCCTGAACGTCCTCGCCAACATCGTCGGCAAGTCGTACGCGCAGATCTTCCGCGAGTTCGAGGGCAACCTCGACCCGAAGTCGATGCACGGCTCCGGCGACGTGAAGTACCACCTGGGCGCCGAGGGCACCTTCACGGGCCTGGACGGCGAGCAGATCAAGGTCTCGCTGGTCGCGAACCCCTCCCACCTGGAGGCCGTCGACCCGGTCCTCGAGGGCGTCGCCCGCGCCAAGCAGGACATCATCAACAAGGGCGGCACGGACTTCACCGTCCTGCCCGTCGCGCTGCACGGCGACGCGGCGTTCGCCGGCCAGGGCGTCGTCGCCGAGACGCTGAACATGTCGCAGCTGCGCGGCTACCGCACCGGCGGCACCGTCCACGTCGTGATCAACAACCAGGTCGGCTTCACGGCCGCCCCGGAGTCGTCGCGTTCCTCGATGTACGCGACCGACGTGGCCCGCATGATCGAGGCGCCGATCTTCCACGTGAACGGCGACGACCCGGAGGCCGTCGTCCGCGTGGCGCGGCTCGCCTTCGAGTTCCGCCAGGCGTTCAACAAGGACGTCGTCATCGACCTCATCTGCTACCGCCGCCGCGGCCACAACGAGTCGGACAACCCGGCGTTCACGCAGCCGCTGATGTACGACCTGATCGACAAGAAGCGCTCGGTGCGCAAGCTGTACACCGAGTCCCTGATCGGCCGCGGCGACATCACGCTGGAAGAGGCCGAGCAGGCGCTGCAGGACTTCCAGGGCCAGCTGGAGAAGGTGTTCGCGGAGGTCCGCGAGGCCGCCGCGCAGCCCGCGACCGGCATCCCGGGCACGGCGGAGCGGGCCGAGTTCCCGGTGGCCGTGAACACGGCGGTCTCCCCGGAGGTCGTCAAGCGGATCGCCGAGTCCCAGGTCAACATCCCCGACGCGCACACCGTCCACCCGCGTCTGCTGCCGCAGCTGCAGCGCCGGGCGGCGATGATCGACGACGGCACCATCGACTGGGGCATGGGCGAGACCCTCGCCTTCGGCTCGCTGCTGATGGAGGGCACCCCGGTCCGGCTGTCCGGCCAGGACTCCCGCCGCGGCACCTTCGGCCAGCGCCACGCGGTGCTGATCGACCGGGAGACCGGCGAGGACTACACCCCGCTGCAGCACCTGTCGGACGAGCAGGCCCGCTTCAACGTCTACGACTCGCTGCTGTCCGAGTACGCGGCGATGGGCTTCGAGTACGGCTACTCGCTGGCCCGCCCGGACGCGCTGGTGCTGTGGGAGGCCCAGTTCGGCGACTTCGTCAACGGCGCGCAGACCGTCGTCGACGAGTTCATCTCCTCGGCCGAGCAGAAGTGGGGCCAGACGTCCGGCGTCACCCTGCTGCTGCCGCACGGCTACGAGGGCCAGGGCCCGGACCACTCCTCGGCCCGCCCGGAGCGGTTCCTGCAGCTGTGCGCGCAGAACAACATGACGGTCGCGATGCCGACGCTGCCGTCGAACTACTTCCACCTGCTGCGCTGGCAGGTCCACAACCCGCACCACAAGCCGCTCATCGTCTTCACCCCGAAGTCGATGCTGCGCCTGAAGGCGGCGGCGTCGAAGGCGGAGGAGTTCACCAGCGGCTCGTTCCGCCCGGTCATCGGCGACGCGACGGTCGACCCGAATGCGGTCCGCAAGGTCGTCTTCTGCGCGGGCAAGGTGTACTACGACCTGGAGGCCGAGCGGGTCAAGCGCGGCGACACCGAGACCGCCATCATCCGCATCGAGCGCCTGTACCCGCTGCCGGGTGCGGAGCTCCAGGCCGAGATCGCCAAGTTCCCGAACGCGGCGAAGTACATCTGGGCGCAGGAGGAGCCGGCGAACCAGGGTGCGTGGCCGTTCATCGCGCTCAACCTGATCGACCACCTGGACCTGGCGGTCGGCGCCGACATCCCGGCGGGCGAGCGTCTGCGCCGCATCTCGCGGCCGCACTCCTCCTCCCCGGCGGTCGGCTCGGCCAAGCGCCACCAGGCGGAGCAGCAGCAGCTGATCAACGAGGTGTTCGAGGCGTAAGCCCCGGACCCCATGGCGCCGGAAGGGCCCGGCCCCCGTTCTCGGGGGCCGGGCCCTTCCGGCGTGTCCGGGTCGCCGGCCAGGCGGAGAGGAGTCGCTCCTACGGGCCCTCGGGGCCCGTGCGGCCGGCTCGCGCGGCGGCCGCTGCCTCCAGCAGGGTCCAGCCGTCGACCTCCGCCGCTCGCCGCTGCCCCGGCTGCCATCCGCGGGCCACCGCCACGTCGAGCAGGGCCCGGACCGCGCCCGGCTCGTGGAGGTTCAGGTCTGCGCCCCGGGTGAAGCCCACGTCTCCCGAGCCGAAGGGGGCCCCGCCCGGGACGTACCGGCCTGGGCCGTCGGCGAAGACGATGCGCAGGTGGCCGCCGCCGGCGGGCGGCTGCGGAGACAGGGTGAGGACCTGGCGACAGTCCACGGCCCGGCCGTCCTCGTCCCTTCGGTGGCTGTGGCGCATCGTCCACATGTACACGCGGCCGCCGGAGGCCAGTCGGCGGGCCTTCTTCGCGGAGCGGGGCATGCAGCCGAGGATACGCGGCCCCGTCCGGGGGACAGCCCCGCCGCTGGGAGGCCGGCCCCTCGCTTCGGCTCGCCGGTGCTCCTACGGCTGGGGCTCGAAGTCCCAGTAGGGGCGCATCTGCTGGCGGGCGGAGACCGTGTGGACGTGCTGCGGGCCGAGGGTGCGGGTCAGCGAGCGCAGGCCCGCGTCCTCGTGCTTCTGGGCCTCCGCGTCCTCCCGTACGGACCGCAGGTCGGCTGCGAGCGCGATCTGCGCGCTGAGCGTCATCGGATGGTCGGGGCCCAGCACCTGCTCGCAGTTGCGGAGGGTTTCGCGGCCGAGTTCCAGCGCGTCGTGGAGCCGGCCGGTGATGTTGCGGTGCCCGGTGGCGTTGAGGGCGCAGCCCAGTGTCCACGGGTGGCGCTCGCCGACGGCGCCGCGCATGCCGACGAGGGCCTGCTCGGCGAGGTTCAGCGCCTCGACCCGCTCGCCCTGGGCGCGCAGGACGAGGGCGAGGTTGCCGACGGTGCCGATGCTGTAGGGGTGGGCGAGGCCGAGCTGGGTCTGGTAGCCGCGTACGGCCTCCTCGGAGATCCGCCGGGCCTCGCCGATGTCCCCGTATTCGCGCAGGTAGGTGGCGTAGTCGGAGGCGACCATCAGGGTCCAGGGGAACTCGGCGCCGAAGACGCGCGTGGAGCGCTCCAGGACGCTGCGCAGCCGGGCGCCGGCGCCGGGGATGTCGCCGGAGCGGCGCAGGCACATGCCGAGGTTGTGCTCGGCGCGCAGGGTCTGCGGGTGGTTGGGGCCGAGGACCTGCAGGTGGAGTTTGAGGCCCTGCTCCTGGCGGGCGAGGGCCTCGCGGTAGCGGCCCATCAGGCGCAGGCCCATGGCGCAGCCGATCCCGGAGGAGAGGGTGGCGATGTGGCGGACCCGCAGGACGCGCTCGCGGCGGCGCAGGGTGTCGAGGTCGGTTTCGTACGCCTCCTGGTAGCGGCCCAGGAGGCGCAGGACGACGGCGACGTTGTTCTCGGCGTTGAGCGTGGTGGAGTCGTCCTCGCCGAGGAGTTCGCGGTAGCGGGCGAAGGCGTGTTCCAGCAGCTCGCGGGCCTGTTCGAACTTGGCGGTGCCGAGGAGGACGCCGGCGTAGGTGCTGGTGGCGCGGAGGGTCTCCAGGTCGCGGTCGCCGCGTTCGGCGAGCATGCGGTCGGCGACGGATTTGGCGAGGACCTCGGCGCGTTTGAAGTGGCCGAGCATGCGCAGGGCGCCGCCGTAGTGGTAGCTGAGTTCGCGGACCTGGTCGTGGTCGTCGCCGAGCATCGCCCGCCACTCGTGGTCGGTCTGCTCGGCCAGGCGCAGGCAGGTGCGGTACTCGCCGGCGAGCATCAGGTAGCGCAGGCAGTTCAGCAGGAAGTTCTGGATCCGCGGGTTGGTGCTGGTCAGGACGCCGGCGCTCTCCAGGTGCGGGATGAGCTCGGCGAAGCGGGGCCACAGCCGGGAGTCGGAGGGCCGGCCGGGGTCGGCGGCGGCGAGGACCTGGCGGACGGCGCGGGCGAGCGGCCGGGCCTCCTCCTCGGAGAGGTTCTCGCGGACGATGCCGTGGACCATGCGGTGGAGTTGGACGGTCTCCAGCCCTCCGCCGCCCTCTTCGACGGCGAGGTCGGAGTATTCGAGGCGGACGACGGAGAACTGGACGAGCTTGTTGAGGGCGGCGTTCCAGCGGATCTGGTCGTTGATGAGCCCGGCGAGCTGTTCGGGCGCGTCGTCGACGGGGAACTCGCGCAGCAGCCGCAGCGGGACGGGCCCGGGCGCGAAGAACACGAACAGGCGCAGCAGGGCGAGCGCGTCGGGGAAGTTCTCGCGGACGTTGTTGAGGAGTATGGCCAGGGCGGTGGGGAAGGGCAGCGGGTAGTCGTCGGAGACGGTGACGGCCTCGTGGGAGTCCAGGCGGCGGCGCAGCAGCCCCAGGTAGTCGCCGACGGTCAGGGGCGAGTCGGCGAGCCAGCCGGCGGTCTGGTCGAGGGCGAGCGGGTAGTCCTCCAGCGCTTCGGCGAGCTGGTCGGCCTCCTCGCCGGTGAGGCGGTGGGCGCGGCGGCGGATGAAGGTGACCGACTCGGGCCGGGCGTAGAGGGGGACCTCGACGAGGCTGGTGTGCCGGGAGGCCCATTCGCGGTTGCGGGAGGTGATGATGACGTCGCCGGCGCCGGAGGGCAGCAGGTCGGTGAGGTCGTCGGGGTTGTCGCAGCCGTCGAAGACCATCAGCCAGCGGTTGTACGGGGTTCCGCGCCGCAGCGCTTCGAGGACGGCCCGGATCTGCTCGCCGTAGCTGCCGGCGCCCCGGGGCAGGCCCAGTTCGGGGGCGAGGTCGGCGAGGCGTTCGCGGAGGGTGGGCCGGTCCTCGGCGGGGACCCACCAGACGACGTCGTACTCGGAGGCGAAGCGGTAGGCGTACTCGGTGGCGACCTGGGTCTTGCCGACTCCGGACAGGCCGAGGAGGGTGACGATGGAGGCGCCGGGCGGGGCTTCGGCGAGGGCGGCGCGGAGCCTGCCGATGACGTCGTTGCGGCCGGTGAAGCGGGGGTTGCGGCGGGGGACGCGGCCCCAGATCTCGGGCGGGTCGTTGGGGAAGCGGGGGCCGCGGCGGCCGGTCTCGGTGCCGACGCGGTCGGTGGGCAGCTCCAGGCGGCGCAGGACGCGGTACTCGGCCTCGTAGGCGTCGAGGCCCCACAGGTCGGTCTTCTCCAGGACGGCGACGGCGCTCGGCAGGGGGGCGTCGGTGAGGCAGACGGCGGCGAACCGGCCGGGGTGGTGGTCGTGGGCGGCCCGCAGGGCGGTGTTCCACTCCTGCTCGGTGTGGGTGCCGGCGGAGAAGTAGCGCTCGCTGAGGACGAGGAGGACGCGGCTGCCGCTGCGGGCGAGGTCGTCGAGGGCCTGGGTGAGGCCGCCGGAGGACTGGGGGTCCCAGCGCTGGAGGGCGACGCGGTGGCCGTGCTCCTCCAGCCGGTGCGCGATCCACACGGCCCAGGGCCGGTTGAAGCCCGCGAAGCTGATGACGAAGCGCTGCGGCCGCGCGGGGGCCGGGTCGCGCTCCTGCCGAATACCGGTGGTCATGCGGCCGTCTCCCTGGAATCCGGGCGGTGGACGGGGTTGAAAAGGTACCGCAGCCGACGGCCCGTCAGCCCTGTGCGTGCGGGGCGAGTTCGGGGTGTTGCGCGTACCAGGCGCGGCGGGCCCGGTCCACGGCGCGGCGGGCGGCTGCGTACCGGTCGCCGGGCGGCGGCAGCTCGTCCATGGCGCGCTCCGCCTCGGCCATCGCGGCGGTGAACTCGCGTCCCGCGATGGTCAGTCGGGGGTGGGCTCGCAGCTCGGGCAGGACGGCGGCGACCTGGGCGCGGATGCGCGCGTGGCGGGCCCAGGCGCCGCGGGCTCCGTAGAGGGCGGCGCGCTGCCAGTAGCCGGCGAGGGCCAGGTGGGCGTACGTGCCGTGCAGGAGGCCTTCCAGGGGGCGGGGGTCGGTGCGCCAGGGGGCCCAGTGGCGCGGGGCGCGGTCCGCGGTGTGCAGGGGGAGGACGTCGGCGAGGGCGGTCAGTTTGCCGTGCTGGACCTCGTGGACGAGCGTGGCGGCCAGGGCGGGCGGGGCCTGGGCGCGGGCGAGGACGGATCCGGCGGCGGCGGGCAGGGTGGCGCCGTGGGAGCGGGATCCGCCGGCGAGCGGGACGACGGAGCGCAGCAGGAGGGCGGTCTCCTCGGCGCGGGCGGTGTCGTAGCGCTCAAGGAGGGTGAGGGCGCCGGTCCACTGGGTGTCCCAGCGTTTGTGGCCCTTGGGGGTGAGGCGGCGGGCGGCGCGGACGGGCGCGGGGCGGGTGTGGCCGGGGGCGCGGTAGGGGTCGAGGTCGTCGAGGCTGGTGCGGCCGTCGGGGAGGGTGTGCAGGGGGAGGGCGGCCGGGTTGTCGGGGTCCCAGGAGCGCTCGGTGAGGGCGAGGGGGCCGGGCCGGGGCGGGCGGAGCACGCCGAGGGTGGGCAGTGCGAGGCGGCCGTTCGCGGGCCGCAGGACGGCCTTGAAGGCGGTGCCGGCGCGCAGGGCGGCCGCGGCGGCGAGGGCGCCGAGGTGGGCGAGGTCGGGGGGCGGGCCGGCCGGGTCGTGGAGGCGGCGGAGGGTCTCCTCGGCCCAGACGCCGGTGGCGGGGTAGTGCAGGACGTCGTGGACGGCGTCGGGGGCGTGCCGTTCGGCCTCCTCCAGCAGGGCCCAGTGGTCGGCGGCCTCGGCGCCGCGGCCGCCGCGGGAGGTGGCGGCGTCGAGGATGGCCCGGAGCAGGACGAGCCGCTTGGAGCGGCGGACGTCGGCGACGAGGCGGCTCCCTTCGGCGGAGGGCTCGGTGGAGGCGAGGGCGCGCAGGGTCGCCGAGGGGACGGTGAGGGTGCTCAGCGGGGCCGTCACGAGGCGGCCGCCCGGGTGGGTGCGGGCGCCTGGGCGGCGGCGCGGCCGGGCGGCGGCGGGGCGCTGCGCGCGGGGCCGGCGGAACCCTCCTCGGCGGCGCGGTGCAGGGCGGCGGCGATGTGCCGGATGAGGGCCTGCAGGTCGGCGCAGTAGACGGAGGGGTTGCGGAAGCCTTCGCCGGAGCGGTAGCGGTGCGGGTAGTGGCCGCCGCCGCAGACCTCGACCAGTCCGCACGAGCGGCAGCCGTCGGCGAGGGCGTCCAGGCCGAGCTGGCGGGCGGCGAGGCCGGGGTGGTCGAGCAGGTCGTCGAAGCGGTGGGTCTCCAGCGACATGCCGGTGGCGGCGGCGCCCTCGTAGGCGGACTTCAGGGAGTCGGCCTGTTCGAGGGTGCCGTCCGTCTCGATCACGGCGGTCGCGGCGGGGGCCAGGCCGAGGGTCTCGGTGGCGGCGGGAAGGCCGAGCAGCAGGGCGATGACCTCCTCGAAGGTGCGGATGCGGGTGCGCAGGGCGTCCGCCTGCCACCAGCGGTCGAAGACGGCGATGAGCCAGTCGGCGTACGGCGTGCGGTGCGGGGCGCTGCCGGGCGGCGGGGTGCTCCAGTTGGCGAGCGGCAGCAGCAGCGCGATGCCGGGCGGGTCGAAGGCGAGCAGGGACTCGTAGGTGCGGACCGGGTCGTGGGCGAGGTCGACGACGCACAGGACGCCCGCGTACTGCTCCGGGTGGCGGGCGAGGAGGCGCAGGCCGCGGGCGGCGGCGCCGAATCCGGGCCGGCCGGCGTGGTCGACGCGGCGGGTGTTGTGCTCGGGCAGGCCGCCGTCGAGGCTGACGCCGACGCGGATCCCGGCGGCGGCGAGGGCGGCGAGGCGGCCGCGGGTGAGCAGGGTGCCGTTGGTCTGGACGGTCGCGGTGACGCGGGTCCGCGGGGACGCGGCGCGCAGGGCGGCCCGTACGGCGTCGACGGGGGCGGCCAGTTCGGCGGGGGCGGTCAGCAGGGGTTCGCCTCCGTGCAGGACGAGGTCGACGCGGGTCAGGGCGTGGGCGGCGGCGTGTTCGGCGATGCGCTCGGCGGCGCGGGCGGCGGTCGCCCGGGACATGGCGGCGGGCCGGCCGCGCCAGCTCTGGTCGGCCATCTCGTACACGTAGCAGTAGGTGCAGGCCAGGTTGCAGCGGCTGCGCGTCTTGAGCACGAACTGCCGGATGGGGTGCGGGCGGTGGCCGGCGGCGCGCAGCGCCGGCACGTCGAGCCGGGCGTACGGCCAGGGGGCGCGGGCCCGGTGCGCGGACAGCGCGGACGGCGCCGCCCGGCTCCCGTCGGCGTGGCTCACCGCAGGCACCTCCCTCCCCGGCCGCCGTGCGGGCAGCCCGGCGGACGGTTGCATCCCTGCCCTCGGTTCGGCGCGGGCTAACGGCGGAAACGGGACAACTCCGGGTGCGTTGCGTGGTGTTGGGGATGCGGTGCGTGAGCGGGTGCTCAGCTGGCGCCGGAGTCGAAGGCGTTGAGGATCTCGGCGGGGTGGGTGACGCGGTCGACGAGGCCCTCGATGACGCCGGCGAGGACGGGGTGGTCGATGCCGCGGAGCGCGGCGAGGTCGAAGCCGGACAGGTCCGGCAGCCCCGCCGGGCAGCGCCGCGCCCCGGCGGGGGCGGCCGGGCCGGCCGGAGTCGCCCGTGGGCCCGGGCCGGCCGAGGTGGCCCGGGTGGCCCGGGTGGCCTGGGTGGCCTGGCCGGCCGAGGTGGCCGGGGTGGCCTGGGTGGCCGGGCCTGCCGACGTGCCCGAAGCGCCCGGGGTGAACGGGGCAGTGGCGCGGGGGGCGCCTTGCCTGGCGGCCAGGGCGGCGGCCGAGGCGGCCGGTCCTGCCGAGGCGGCCGAAGCGCCCGAGGTGACCGGGGAGGCCGGGCCTCCAGAGGCGACCGGTGCAGCCGAGGAGGCCGAGCCTGCCGAAACGGCCGGGGCAACCGAGACAGCCCGGGAGGCCGGGCCTGCCAAGGTCGCCGGGGCGACCGGGGCAGCCGAGGACACCGAGCCCGCCGAAACGGCCGGGGCGACCGGGGCAGCCGGGGCGATCGGGGCAGCCGGGGAGACCGAGCCCGCCGAAGCGGCCGAGGCGACCGGGGCAGCCGGGGAGACCGAGCCCGCCGAAG
>NZ_BMTY01000008.1:0-23922 GCF_014649915.1 Streptomyces toxytricini
CTTTACAGGGCGGCCCGCACCGGAAGGACAATGGGCTGCCGGGACACCCCCGGAGCACACCGACCCCGAGTCGTCGGCTCCCGCCCCACCCGTACCACCAGTGCACCGCCCACCCCGACCAACCGGCTCCCGCCCCACCCGTACCACCAGCGCACCGCCCACCCCGACCAACCGGCTCCCGCCCCACCCGTGCCACCAGCGCACCGCCCACCCCGACCGACCGGCTCCCGCCCCACCCGTACCACCAGCGCACCGCCGACCCCGGCCGACCGGCTCCCGCCGACACCGTCTCCCGCCGTCGCCCTGCCACCCTCGCCCGCCCGGCACCCGCTCCCCTGCTCCCGCCGGGACTGTCCGACGCGCCGGGGCGGCCCCACGCCCCACTCCCGCCGTCCCCTTGCCACCACCGCCCGCGCGCCCCTCGCTCCCCCGCTCCCCCCGTCGCCAACCACCACCCCCGGCCCCCACCCCGCCCCACCCCGAAATCCGGGTGATCCGCACCCCGCCGGGCTGGCATGCTCTCGCGTATGGCAGCCCGTACCGCGCGTCCCAGTCTCTACATCTCCGTCGACATCGAGGCCGACGGTCCGATCCCCGGCCCCTACTCGATGATCAGCTTCGGTGCCGCCGTCGCCGGGCGGCAGGACGGGGATGCCTACGCGCCCGCGGATCCCGAGCGGCAGAACTTCTACCGGGAACTGCGGCCCATCAGCGACGCGTTCGACCCCGAGGCGCTCGCCGTCAGCGGGCTCGACCGCGAGCGGCTGCTGCGCGAGGGTGCCGATCCGGGGGCGGCCATGGACGCGTTCCGGGCGTGGGTGCGCGAGGTGGCCGCGGACGCCGGGGCGCAGCCCGTGATGTGCGGGTACCCGGCCTCGTACGACTGGACGTTCCTGTACTGGTATCTGATGCGGTTCGGCGGTGAGAGCCCGTTCGGGCACTCCGGGTGCCTGGACATGAAGACGTTGTACGCGGTGAAGGCGCGGGTTCCGCTGCGGGCCGCCGTCAAGGGGCGGATGCCGTACGAGCTGCGCTCGCGCCGCCGGCACACCCACCACGCCCTGGACGACGCCGTCGAGCAGGCGGAGTTGATGAGCAACCTGATGCTGTGGCCCGGCCCGGGCGCGGCGCCCGCAGCCGCGCCGTAGGCAGCAGCGCGGCGGGGCGTACGCCACGCCCGCAGTGGGTGGCGTACGCCCCGCCGGCGGCCGGGGGTTCAGTGGGCGGGCAGTGGCTCCGGGCAGGGCTCCGCGGCCCGGGCGCGTTTGGCGCCCAGGTGGTTGAAGGCCAGGTTGAGGACGATGGCGGTGACGCAGCCGGTGCTGATGCCGGAGTCCAGGACGACCAGCAGGTCCTTGGGGAAGGCGTGGTAGAAGTCCGGGGCGGCGATCGGGATCAGGCCGATGCCGACGGAGGCGGCGACGATGAGGGCGTTCTCGCCCCGTTCCATGGCGGCGCCGGCTAGTGTCTGGATGCCGCTGGCGGCGACGGAGCCGAAGAGGACGATGCCGGCTCCGCCGAGGACGGGCAGCGGGACGACGCCGATCGCGGACGCGGCGACGGGGCACAGGCCGAGCAGGATCAGGATGCCGCCGCCGGCGGCGACGACGAACCGGCTGCGGACCTTCGTCATGGCGACGAGTCCGATGTTCTGGGCGAACGCGCTGCACATGAAGCCGTTGAAGAGGGGGCTGAGGGCGCTGCCGAGGGCGTCGGCGCGCAGCCCGCCCTCGATGGTGCGGGCGTCGGCCGGGCGGTCCACGATGCGGCCGAGGGCGAGGATGTCGGCGGTGGACTCGGTCATGCAGACCAGCATCACGAGGCACATCGAGACGATGGCGGCGACTTGGAACTGCGGGGCCCCGAAGTGGAAGGGTGTCGGGAAGCCGAGGAGGGGTGCGTCGGCGACGGGTGAGAAGTCGGCCATGCCGAAGGGGATCGCGAGGAGCGTGCCGGCGGCGAGGCCGAGCAGGATGGCGATCTGCCGCAGGAAGCCGCGCAGGAGTCTGCGCAGCAGCAGGACGATGACGAGGGTGGCGGCGGCGAGGCCTATCTGCGGGATCGAGCCGTAGTCGGCGGCGGTGCGGTCCCCGCCCTGGGACCAGTTGAAGGCGACGGGCAGCAGGGAGACGCCTATGAGGGTGATGACGGTGCCGGTGACGACGGGCGGGAAGAAGCGGACGAGCTTGCCGAAGTAGGGGGCGGCGAGGAAGCCGACCACCCCGGCGACGATGATCGCGCCGAAGATCACGGGGAGGGCGTCCTCGCCGCGGCCCTTGCCGATGGCGATCATCGGGGTCACGCCGGCGAAGGAGACGCCGTTGACGAAGGGGAGCCGGGCGCCGATCCGCCAGAATCCGAGGGTCTGGAGCAGGGTGGCGATGCCGGCCGTGAAGAGCGAGGCGCCCATCAGGAAGGCCGTCTCGCCGGCGGTGAGCCCGACGGCCGGGCCGAGGATCATGGGTGGGGCGACGACGCCCGCGTACATGGCGGCCACGTGCTGGAGGCCGCTGGTGAACATCCTGAGCGGGGGGAGCGTCTCGTCGACCGGGTGTTTCTCCCCCGGTGCGGCGGTTGCGTCTTTGCGAAACCTGGGCGGTTGGGCCACGGCTTCCTCCGGTCGGTTAACACGTCGGCAGGACGTGGGTGTCATGGAGGGTGGTGCGTGCGGTCTGCGGGTGGAGCGTGGTGGGTCGTGGGTGGTGCGGCGGTCTGCGGAAACGATTCGCCCGAGTCGTTTGCCGCGCGCCGGCACGTGAAGGGTGGGGCAGAGGAAGGTGGTGGCACGAGTCACCGCCCCCGGATGCGCCCGCGGAGAGGATCCGCGGGCGCACCCCGGGAACGGCTCCCGCGGACCCCGCTCGGGTCCGCGGCCGCCGGCCGGGGGCCGTCCCCCCCGGCCGGACTTCCGGGGGTCAGCCCTGCGCGGCGATGCGCGCGAGGCGCTGCGCCTCGGCCCGCGTGGAGCGGGCGATGGCGTCCTCGTCGGCGGTGAGCAGGCGGTTGTCCTCGACGATCTGCCTGCCGTTGACGAACGACGCGGTCACCGGGGCCGCCGCGCCGAAGACGAGGGCGGTGACCGGGTCGGCGATGGAGGAGTGCAGGAAGGTGGAGAGGTTCCACAGCACCAGGTCGGCGAGCTTGCCGGCCTCCAGCGAGCCGATGCTGTCGGCGCGGCCGAGGACCTGCGCGCCGCCGTACGTGCCGAGCCGCAGCGACTGGCGGGCGGTGAGCGCGGCCTCGCGGTGCACCGGGTTGAGGCGGTTGATGAGGAGCGCGTTGCGCAGCTCGGTGTGGAGTTCGCCGGACTCGTTGGAGGCGGTGCCGTCGACGCCGAGGCCTACGGGGACGCCCGCGGCGATCATGTCCGGTACGCGGGCGATGCCGGCGGCGAGGCGGGCGTTGGAGGACGGGCAGTGCGCCACACCGGTCTTGGTGCGGGCGAAGGCCGCGATGTCGGAGTCGTTCATGTGGACGCTGTGCGCCATCCACACGTCCTCGCCGAGCCAGCCGGTCGACTCGAAGTAGTCGGTGGGGCCCATGCCGAAGAGCTCGTGGCAGAACTTCTCCTCCTCGACCGTCTCGCTGCCGTGGGTGTGCATGCGCACGCCGAGGCGGCGGGCGAGCTCGGCGCCCTGCTTGAGGAGCTCGGTGGAGACGGAGAAGGGGGAGCAGGGGGCGACGGCGACCTGGGTCATCGCGTCGAAGGAGGCGTCGTGGAACTTCTTGACGGTCGCCTCGGTGTCGGCGAGGGCGCCTTCGAGGGTCTCGACGGCGTGGTCCGGCGGCAGGCCGCCGTCCTTCTCGCTGCGGTCCATGGAGCCGCGGGCCAGGGTGAAGCGGACGCCCATCTCGGAGGCGGCGCGGATGATCGACCCGGAGAGGTCGCCGGCGCCCTTGGGGTAGACGTAGTGGTGGTCCATGGCGGTGGTGACGCCGCCGCGGGCCATGGCGGCCAGCGAGCCCTGCGCGGCCGAGTACGCCATCTGCTCGTCGATGCGCGCCCACGTCGGGTAGAGCGCCACGAGCCAGTTGAAGAGGTTGTGGTCGGTGGCCAGGCCGCGGGTGATCCACTGGTAGAAGTGGTGGTGGGTGTTGACCAGGCCGGGGGTCACGAGGTGGCCGGTGGCGTCGATCCGGCGCTCGACGTTCTCGAGGTCCGCGGGGGCGCTGCCCGGGCCGACGGACTCGATCCTGTTGCCGGCGATGACGATGTGGCCCGAGGCGTACTCGGTGTCGTTCGCGTCGACGGTCGCGATCGCGCAGTTCTCGATGACGATGCGCCGGGCCGCGCTGTCAGTGGCTGCCATGGGGCTTCCTCGTGCTTTCAGTGGCGGTGCGGGCACGGCAGGACCCAGGGATTTGAGTGCCGAAACCGGGGGTCTGGCAGCTGACAGTACTGCCGCCCCGCCTGATGCTCCGGGTGCCGAGTTCGGGAAGTTCGCGGGTGTTGCGGGTGGGGGGCGGGCGCCCGGGTCCGGGGGCTACTGCGGAGCCCCGGGCCCGGGCGCCCGGGCCGGTGCCGGTGCCGGTCCGGCCTACAGGTTGGTGAGGTCCACCGGGATGCGCGCGTCGGCGCCGTCCCGGAGGATGGTGGCCTCGATCAGACCGTAGGGGCGGTCCGCGGCGAAGTACACCTCGTTGTCGTTCTTGAGGCCGAAGGGCTCCAGGTCGACGAGGAAGTGGTGCTTGTTCGGGAGCGAGAAGCGGACTTCGTCGATCTCCGAGCGGTGGTTGATGATGCGCGAGCCCATCTGGTACAGCGTCTGCTGCAGCGAGAGGGAGTAGGTCTCGGCGAAGGCCTCCAGCATGTGCTTCCGGGTGGCCTCGTAGGAGCGCTCCCAGTTCGGCATGCGCTGCTCGTCGTCGGTCCAGTTGAACCGCCAGCGGCCGGAGACCTGGGTCGCGAGGATGCGGTCGTACGCCTCCTGGAGGGTGGTGTACTTGTCCTTCACGTAGCCCCAGAACTCGGAGTTCGTGGAGTTCATGACGACGAGGTCCTTCAGGCCGGAGACGACCTCCCAGCTGCTGCCGTCGTAGGTGACCTGGGTGACGCGGGTCTCCTGGCCCTTGCGGACGAAGGAGTGCTTGACCTCGTCCGAGCCGATGAACTTCGAGTTGGCGTCCGAGGTGGGGATCCGCTCCCAGGAGTACTCCTCGATGCGGATGCGCGCCCGGTGGATCGGCTCCTGGCTGGTGACGAACCAGCGGGCCAGGTGGATGCCGAACTGCTCGGCGGACTCTATGCCGTACTCCTTGGCGAAGGCGTACACCGTGTTCTTGGTGGTGTCCGTCGGCAGGACGTTCGCGTTCGAGCCGGAGTAGTGGACGTCGTCCATGTCGCCGGAGAGGGCGACCGAGACGTTCAGGTCCTTGATGTGGTGGGTGTCGCCGTCCCGCGTGATCCTGACGACGCGGTTCTCTGCTTTGCCGTACTGGTTCTGGCCGAGAATCGTGGGCATGGTCTGCTAGCTCCCTCGGTAAACGGAGTAGCCGAACGGGTTGAGCAGCAGCGGTACGTGGTAGTGCTCGCCCGGGTGGACCGCGAACGTGATGGTCACCTCGGGGAAGAACGCACCGCTGTCCCTTACGCGGGGGGCGTCCTGCTGCGCCTCGGCGGCTTGCTTCTGTGCGAAGTACACCTCGGTCTCGAAGTCGAGGCGTACGTGGGTGGTGCCCTCCGGCAGCGCCGGCAGGTCCTTGCAACGCCCGTCGGCGTCGGTGGCCGAGCCGCCCAGTGCGGTCCACTCGGCGGCGGGGCCGCTGCGGGCCGCGAGCGTGATGGCGACGCCCTCGGCGGGGCGGCCGATGCTGGTGTCCAGGATGTGCGTGGACACGGAGGCGGTGGTGTCGGTGCTCATGCGCCTCGTCACTCTCCTTCTGCGAGTCGGGTCAGACGAATCCGGTTGATCTTGACGAGCTCTCCGCGGGCGATCTCCCGCTCGACCTCGGCGGTGTTCTGGATCCGGACCTTGACCGCGTCCCGCATCTGCTCGCCGGTCGCACCGGTGGCGCAGATCAGGAAGACGTGGCCGAACTTCTCCTGGTAGGCCAGGTTCAGTTCGAGCAGTTCGGCCTTGAGCTCCTCGGAGGCCCCGGCCATGCCGCGCTGCTCGCGTGCGGAGGTCGGGTCCCCGGGCTTCGGGCGGCCGATCGGCGGGTGGCCGGCCATCGCCTCGGCCAGGTCCGCCGCGGTGAGCTCCGCCATGGCGGCGTCGCTCGCGGCGAACAGGGCGTCGGCGTCGGCGAAGGGGCGCTGGGCGAGCACCTTGGTGCCCCAGGCCGCGCTCGCGCACACCTCGTGCAGCTCGGCCTCGGCCGCTGCGTCGTCCAGGGTGTTGAACCGGGTCAGCCCCGGGGTCGGACTCGAAGTCACGGGAAGCCTCCGTGGCCTGGTTGCTTTGACGGGCTGCGCATAGCTAACGCCCTGGACAACACCGCGTCAACACTTTGTTGAAACTTCGCGTACACAAAAGCCGCCGTCCGGTGGATTTCGGAGCGGCGGCCCGTGACGGCGGGTGAAGTCGGCGTCACCCCTGGTTCTTGGCGTTCTCCCGGTTCAGGTAGTTGTAGACGGTGAAGCGGCTCACCCCGAGGGCGCCGGCCACGGTCTCGACGCCGTGGCGCACGGAGAAGGCGCCGCGCGCCTCCAGTATCCGGACGACGTCCTGCTTCGCCTTCCGGTCCAGCTGTGACAACGGTACGCCGTGGCGGCGCTCCAGCGCGGCCAGGATGTGGTCCAGGGACTCGCCGAGCTGCGGCAGGCGCACGGCGAGGAGCTCCCGGCCCTCCCAGGCGAGCACCACGTCGTCGGGCTGCGCCTCGGCCGGGTCCATGAGCACCCCGCCCATGGCGTCCACCAGCGGTTTGACCGCGGCGACGAACGGGTGGTCGCGGGGCTCGGTCATGCGCCGCCCTCCTCGATGACGTTCACCTGGAGGGAGACGCGGGTGGCGCCGGCCCCGAGCGAGTCGCGCAGCAGCGCCGACACGGCCTCCAGGACCGCGCCGGCCTCACCCTCGGCGGTGTTGCCGAACGGACCCACGTCGACGGCGTCCAGCTGCGCCCTCTGGATGACCTCGCGGGCGGCCACGGCATGGGCGGGGGCCTCTTCGAGGTCGAAGGGCTCGGTCGTGAACTCCACTCTCAATCGCACCTGGTCAAGCTACCCCGAGGTACGGAAAAACCGGCAGCCCCCACTTGACAGGAGCGGCGCCCGGCTTGCAGTCTTCCATCAAGCAGAAACGAACTTCCGCAATACGGAAGGAGCGCACACCCCTCATGGGATACACGGACCAGCGCTTCGATGTGAACCTGTCGATCCTCTTCACGGAACTCCCGCTCCTGGAGCGCCCCGCGGCCGCCGCCGCGGCGGGCTTCACCGCGGTCGAGCTGTGGTGGCCCTGGATCGACACCCCGACCCCGGCCGAGGAGGAGCTGGACGCCCTCAGGCACGCCCTTGAGGACGCCGGCACCCAGCTGGTGGGACTGAACTTCTACGCCGGCCGGCTCCCCGGACCGGACCGCGGCGCGGTCTCCGTACCCGGCGAGGAGTCGGAGCGCTTCCGCGCCAACGTCGACGTCGCGGCGGACTTCGCCGCCTCCGTCGGCTGCAAGGCGCTGAACGCCCTCTACGGCAACCGCGTGGAGGGCGTGGACCCGGCCGTCCAGGACGAACTGGCCCTGGAGAACCTGGTCGCCGCGGCCCGCGCCGCGCACCGGGTGGGTGCGGTCCTGCTGATCGAGACCCTGAACCGGCCCGAGTCCCCGCTCTACCCGCTGGTGAGCGCGCCGGCCGCGATCGACGTCGTGGACCGGGTGAACGCGGCGACCGGCCTGGGGAACGCCAAGTTCCTCCTCGACCTGTACCACCTGGCGATGAACGGCGAGGACCTCTCGGAGGTCGTCGAAAAGTACGCCGCCAAGACCGGACACGTCCAGATCGCGGACAAGCCGGGCCGCGGGGCCCCGGGCACCGGCGAGCTGCCGCTCGAGGACCTCCTCGACCAGCTCCGCAAGGCCGGCTACCAGGGGTTCGTCGGCCTGGAGTACAAGGCCGAGGACGCCGCCGCCTCCTTCGGATGGCTGCCGGCCGAGGCCCGCGCCGCCCGCTGACCGCCCGGATTCCGGACGTTCCCCCAGGCGCGCCCGCCGCCTTTCGTACCCCGCTCCGAGAGCTTTTCCAGAGAAGGACCCGTCACCATGAGCAACAACCTCCCCAAGATCGCGTGGATCGGCCTCGGCATCATGGGCTCGCCCATGTCCGAGAACCTGCTGAAGGCCGGCTACGAGGTCACCGGCTTCACGCTGGAGCAGGACAAGCTGGACCGCCTCGCCGCCGCGGGCGGCACGGCGGCGGGCTCGATCGCCGAGGCCGTCAAGGACGCCGACGTGATCATCACGATGGTGCCCGCCTCCCCGCAGGTCGAGGCCATCTCCTACGGCCCCGAGGGCATCCTGGAGAACGCGAAGGCCGGCGCGCTTCTCGTCGACATGTCGTCGATCACCCCGCAGACCTCCGTCGACCTGGCCCGCAATGCCGGGGAGAAGGGCATCCGCGTCATCGACGCGCCCGTCTCCGGCGGCGAGGCCGGCGCCATCGAGGCCGTGCTGTCCATCATGGTGGGCGGCGAGCAGGCCGACTTCGACGAGGCCCTGCCGGTCCTGCAGGCCCTCGGCAAGACCATCGTCCTGTGCGGCCCGCACGGCTCCGGCCAGACGGTGAAGGCGGCCAACCAGCTCATCGTCGCCGTCAACATCCAGGCGTGCGCCGAGGCCGTGGTCTTCCTGGAGAAGTCGGGCGTGGACCTGAACGCCGCGCTCGACGTGCTGAACGGCGGCCTCGCCGGCTCGACGGTCCTGACGCGGAAGAAGGACAACTTCCTGAACCGCGACTTCAAGCCGGGCTTCCGCATCGACCTGCACCACAAGGACATGGGCATCGTCACCGACGCCGCCCGCAACGTCGGCGCCGCCCTCCCCGTCGGCGCGGTCGTCGCCCAGCTCGTCGCCTCGCTGCGCGCCCAGGGCGACGGCGGCCTGGACCACTCGGCCCTGCTGCGCGCCGTCGAGCGCCTCTCCGGCTCGCAGGTCTGACCGGGCCGGTCGCGCCGAACCCCCCACAGCCGGGGGCCAAGAGTTTCCGGGCGGTGCCGGTGCCGACACCTGTCCTGTCGCGCCCAGGCGCCGGCGCCGCCCGGAACACCACCCTCACTCTTTCTTCAACAAACTGTTGACGCTGCGTTCAGCCGAAATCTAGGCTGTTCCGCATGACGGAAGCCGCTTTCCGTCAGCAGTTACCCGTACGGAAGGTCACCATGTCGAAGCGCACGCTGACGACCGAGTCCGGCGCCCCGGTCGCCGACAACCAGAACTCCGCCACCGCCGGCGTCGGTGGCCCGCTCCTCATCCAGGACCAGCAGCTCCTCGAGAAGCTCGCCCGCTTCAACCGGGAGCGCATCCCGGAGCGCGTGGTGCACGCGCGCGGCTCGGCTGCGTACGGCCACTTCGAGGTGACCGACGACGTCACCGCCTACACGAGCGCCGCGTTCCTGAACACCGTCGGCAAGAAGACCGAGACCTTCCTGCGCTTCTCCACCGTCGCCGACTCCCTCGGCGGCGCGGACGCGGTCCGCGACCCCCGCGGCTTCGCGCTGAAGTTCTACACCGAAGAGGGCAACTACGACCTCGTCGGCAACAACACCCCGGTGTTCTTCATCAAGGACCCGATCAAGTTCCCCGACTTCATCCACTCCCAGAAGCGCGACCCCTTCACGGGCAAGCAGGAGCCGGACAACGTCTGGGACTTCTGGGCGCACGCCCCCGAGGCGACGCACCAGATCACCTGGCTGATGGGCGACCGCGGCATACCGGCCTCGTACCGCCACATGAACGGCTACGGCTCGCACACCTACCAGTGGACGAACGACAAGGGCGAGGCCTTCTTCGTCAAGTACCACTTCAAGACGAACCAGGGCATCCGCTGCCTGTCCTCCGAGCAGGGCGCCGAGCTCGCCGGCAAGGACCCCAACTCCCACCAGACGGACCTGCTCCAGGCCATCGAGCGCGGCGTGTACCCGTCCTGGACGCTGTACGTCCAGATCATGCCGGCCGCCGAGGCCGAGGACTACCGGTTCAACCCGTTCGACCTCACCAAGGTGTGGCCGCACGCCGACTACCCGCTGCAGCGCGTGGGCCGCCTGGTCCTCGACCGCAACCCGGACAACGTCTTCGCCGAGGTCGAGCAGGCCGCCTTCTCCCCGAACAACTTCGTCCCGGGCATCACCGCCTCCCCGGACAAGATGCTCCAGGGCCGCCTCTTCGCGTACGCCGACGCCCAGCGCTACCGCCTCGGCGTGAACCACACCCAGCTGCCCGTCAACGCCCCCAAGGCGACGGTCGCCGACAACTACGGCCGCGACGGCTTCATGGCCACCCGCAACGGCTCGCGCACCGACAAGAACTACGAGCCCAACTCCCACCAGGGCCCGGCCGAGACCGGCCTGGCGCTCGGCGCCCCGCGCGCCGTCGCCGGGTACACGGGCGCCCACGCGGCCCCGCTGCACACCAAGGACGACGACTTCTTCCAGGCCGGCGAGCTGTACCGGCTGATGTCGGACGCCGAGAAGGAGCGGCTGGTGGCGAACATCGCCGGCGGCCTGTCCCAGGTGACCCGCGAGGACGTCGTCGAGAAGAACCTGGCTCACTTCCACGCCGCGGACGCCGACTACGGCAAGCGCGTCGAGGAGGCGGTCCGCGCCCTGCGCGACGCCTGAGCCACACAGGACGCACCGGGGCCCTGACGGGAGGTCGGGTCCCTGGTGCCGGCCCGCTGCCGAGAGCCCGGATGAGGGGTGGTTCACGGCACGGGCAGGACGAGGACCGCGGTGGCGTCGAGCCAGTGCGGTGGTAAAGGCCCCCAAGGGCCCGCCTCTTGACCTGAGGGAGGCGGATCCGGGGTCCTGTCGGCGCCACCGCGGTCCCAGCCGCTCCGGTTCCCTGCAGGGGCCGCGCACAGGAGCCCCTGCGCACCGGAGCACACCTCCCCCACAGACCCGCCCGGCGGGAGCGAACGTCCTGTCGCGCCAGCCTCGCCCCGTCGGGCGGTACAGATCCACCCGGACCAGCGCCGGGTCGCGGACGGTCCCGCGGCCCGGCGCTTCGCCGTCGGTGCGCGCCTCAGGAGCCCAGGATGCGGGCCTTCTGCGCGGCGAACTCCTCTTCCGTGAGCACCCCCTGCTCCTTGAGGGTGCCGAGCTCCTTCAGCTGGGCGATCTTGTCCTCCATGGAGGGCGCGGCAGGCGCGGGCGGCGGCTCGGCGGGCGCCTGCGCCGGGTACGCCGCACCCTGCTGTGCGTACGCCGCCTCCTGCGCCTCCTGCTGGGCCCACCGGCCGGCCTGGCGGCGCGAGACGCGGTTGGAGACGGCGGTGGCCGTCCCGGCGATCGCCGCGGTGCGCACGACGCCTCGAAGCAGTCCGGGCATGGTCTTCCTCCTCCGTCTCGTCAGGCCGCGCCGTCGAGGGCGTCCAGTGCCTCGACGATGTCCTGGACCGGTATGCGGCCGCTCGCGATCATCCGGGCGTCGGCCCGGCGCAGGGCCGCGGCCAGGGGCGCCGCCCACAGGTTCTCGTAGAGGAGGACGGCCGCGGAGTCGCCCGGCTTGAGCAACCCGCCGGCCTCGTCGAGGTCCTCCTTGCCGAGCAGGCCCGAGGAGACCCCTTCGAAGAGGGTGAGGTCGAGGCTGCCGTCGCCCGTGACGTCGGCCAGGGCGAGGCCCCGCACCGACCCGTCCTCCTCCTTGGTGAGGAAGGTGAGGTCGAGGATGCGGATGATCCCGCGGTCCACGAGATCGGCCAGCAGGGGCATCCCCTCGCCGGTCAGGTGGCTGCCGGGGAATTCGACCACCAGGTAGTCGATGGGCCCCATCTCGTCGAGGCCGTTCTCTCTGGTCACGTCCGCTCCTCCTGTCGCATCCCGTCACACCGTCACGGACGAAGTCGACCGTAGACGCGCCGCAGCCCGCGGGAGGTCACCCCCCGCGGGTGAGGCACCGGGGCGGCCGCGGGGCCATGGTCGGGGACGGGAGAGGAAGGAGCGCGCTGCCCGCGCACTCCCCTCCAGCCCGCCCGACGTGGTGAGGAGGAGCCATGAGCGCCCCCGAACGGCCCGTACCGCCGGAACCCGCAGACGACCCCTTCGGCGGCTCCGCCGCATCCCGCGGCGGCCCGGCCGCCGATCCGCTCGACCGGCTCGGGGCGCTCGGCGCGTCCTGGAAGTGGGTGCTGGGCTCGGCGCTCGCGACCCTGGTGTTCGGCATCCTCATGCTGGTGTGGCCGGACAAGACGCTGCACCTGGTGGCGGTGCTCATCGGGCTCTACCTGCTGGTGGCGGGCGTCTTCCGGTTCGTGGCGGCGTTCGCCGGGTCCCACGAGGCCGGCGAGCGGGCCGCAGGGCTGCTGGCCGCCGTCGTGTACGTCGTGGCCGGCGTGCTGTGCCTGCGCGGCCCCCAGCTGACCATCACCGTCCTCGCGCTGGTCATCGGCATGGTCTGGCTGGCCTCCGGGATGCTGGGCGCCTACGCGGCCGTCGCGAACAGGGCGCTCCCCCACCGCGGCCTGGCGTTCGCGCTCGCGCTGCTCGGGATCGTCGCGGGCATCGTCGTGCTGTGCCTGCCGATCGAGTCCGCCGTCGCGCTGACGCGGCTGCTGGGGCTGTGGCTGATCCTGCTCGGCCTCGCGGAGGGGGCCGCTGCGTTCGCCCTGAGGTCGGCGCTGCGGCACTGAGCGGGGGCCCGTACGGGGAGCCCGTACGGGCGGCCCGTACGCCGGGGACGCCGAACGGCCCCCGCCCCTCCTGCGAGGGTGCGGGGGCCGCCGTCGTGCGCTGCCGTGGTGCGCCGGTCAGACCTTCAGGGCCTTGATGGCGGTCGGGGCGTGGCCGGGCTCGGTGGCGAGCTCCTCGAACTCGGTCACGTTGCTCATGTCGACCGTCTTGCTCATGGAGATGTTGGTGACGCGCTCCAGGATGGCCTCGACGACGACCGGGACCCGGTGCTCGACGGCCAGCTTCTTGGCCTGCTCGAAGGCGGCGCCCAGCTCGTCCGGGTCCGTCACGCGGATCGCCTTCACGCCGAGGCCCTCGGCGACCTTGACGTGGTCGACGCCGTAGACGCCGATCTCCGGGGTGTTGATGTTCTCGAACTCCAGGTTGACCTGGAAGTTGATGTCGAGGCCCGCCTGGGCCTGGCGGATCAGGCCCAGGTAGGCGTTGTTGACGAGGACGTGGACGTAGGGGACCTTGTGCTGCGCGGCGACCGCCAGTTCCTCGATCATGAACTGGAAGTCGTAGTCGCCGGACAGTGCGACGATCGGGGTCTCCGGGTCCGCGGTGGCGGCGCCGATGGCGGCCGGGATCGTCCAGCCGAGCGGGCCGGCCTGGCCGCAGTTGATCCAGTGGCGCGGCTTGTAGACGTGCAGGAACTGCGCGGCGGCGATCTGTGAGAGGCCGATGGTGGTGACGTAGCGCGTCTCCGGGCCGAACGCCTTGTTCATCTCCTCGTACACGCGCTGCGGCTTCATCGGGATGTTGTCGAAGTGCGTGCGGCGCTGCAGGGTGGCCTTGCGCTCCTGCGCGGAGGCGGCCCAGGCGGAGAAGTCGGGCAGCCGGCCCGCGGCCTTGAGCTCCTTCGCGATCTCGACGAACAGCTCCAGCGCGGCCTTGGCGTCGGAGGCGATGCCGTAGTCCGGGGCGAAGATCTTGCCGAGCTGGGTGGGCTCGATGTCGACGTGGACGAACGTGCGGCCCTTGGTGTACGCCTCCAGGTTGTACCCGGTGTGGCGGTTGGCCCAGCGGTTGCCGATGCCGAGGACGAAGTCCGAGGCGAGGAAGGTCTCGTTGCCGTAGCGGTGCGAGGTCTGGACGCCGACCATGCCGGCGGCGAGCTCGTGGTCGTCCGGGATGGTGCCCCAGCCCATGAGGGTGGAGATGACGGGGACGTTGGTGAGCTCGGCGAACTCGACCAGCAGGTCGCAGGCGTCGGCGTTGATGATGCCGCCGCCGGCGACGATCAGCGGGCGCTCGGACTCCAGCAGGAGGGCCAGGGCCTTCTCGGCCTGGGCGCGGGTGGCCTGCGGCTTGTAGACCGGCAGGGGCTCGTACGTCTCCGGGTCGAACTCGATCTCGGTGAGCTGGACGTCGATCGGCAGGTCGATGAGGACGGGGCCGGGGCGGCCGGAGCGCATCAGGTGGAAGGCCTCCTGGAAGACGCCCGGGACCTGCGCGGCCTCCAGGACCGTCGTGGCCTTCTTGGTGACGGGCCCCGCGATCGACGCGATGTCGACGGCCTGGAAGTCCTCCTTGTGGAGCTTCGAGACCGGGGCCTGGCCGGTGATGCAGAGGATCGGGATCGAGTCGGCGATCGCCGAGTACAGGCCGGTGATCATGTCGGTGCCGGCGGGGCCGGAGGTGCCGATGCAGACGCCGATGTTGCCCGCCTTGGCCCGGGTGAAGCCCTCCGCCATGTGCGAGGCGCCCTCGACGTGGCGGGCGAGGGTGTGCTTGATGCCGCCCACGTTCTTGAGCTCTCGGTAGAACGGGTTGATCGCAGCGCCGGGCACGCCGAACGCTTGCGCGACACCCTCGCGCTTGAGGATCTCCACGGCGGCGGCTGCGGCTGTCATACGGGGCATCGGGTCTCCTGCAGGTCTGGCGGTCAGACGTTTCCGCAATGCGGAAGTTTTATTCTGTTATACGGAACAAGCTAAGCGGCGGGCCGGTGCGCGTCAAGGCATCCGGGCACCCCCGAACCCACCAAATGCCGCGTCTCGTTCAAGCGGGACGCACAAACAGCGGCCCGCCGCGGCAGGAAACCGCCGCCGCTGCCACCGGGGCGGCCGCCGCTGCGGGAGCATGGACGCACCCACAGCGACGGAAGGGGGCCGAGGCCCATGGCGGAAGCGGTACCGGTGCGCTGTCCGGAGTGCCTGCGCGAGAACGGCTACACCGCCCCGGTGTTCCCGTGCGCGTGCGGCGCCCCGGCCGAGCTGCCGCTGGACCCGTCGGCGCCGCCGGCGGTGCTGACACACCGGAACTGGTCGGAGGCGTGGGTCCGGGCGCGGTGCGCGGCGTGCGGGCGGGTCGACGAGTGGCCGCAGCCGGAGGTGGGGTGCGGCTCGTGCGGCACGGTGGTGCGGCTCGCGGTGCTGCCGGTGGATGCGCCGGGACACCCTGGGGGCGGGGCGGCCGGCGGGGGCTCCGGCGCGGGGCCCTCGGCGGCTGCGGCTGCGGGCGGACCGGTCGTGCCGGTTCCGGTACCGGTGCCGCGGGCACCGTTCCGCCCGGTGACGATCCGGACCGCGCGCGACGCCGTGGCGACGGCCGCCCTGTACCTGCGCTGGCTCGGCTTCCGTGACGTCCGCCGCCCCGAGGGGCCGCCCGTCCCGTCCGCCGCCGTGGACCTGCGCGCCCCCGGGCTCGTCGCCCAGGTGGACCCGACGACCGCGCCGGCCGGGCTGAGGGCGGTGGAGTGCGTCTGGCTGAACGGCCTGGCGGCCTCCGCCTCCGGCGTGTACTTCGCGCTCGCCGGCTACACGCAGGAGGCCCGCTCCCGGGCGGACGCCCTCGGGATACCGCTGTTCATCATGGACCTGACGGGCACGCCGCAGCCGCTCAACGAGGCGGCCGAGGCGCTCGTCACGGCGGGTGCCTGACCGCCCGGGCGGGGCGCCGGGCCCCACCGGCCGCTCCGGCCCGGCCGGCGGGCACGTAGGCTCGGGCGGAAACCGCCGCCGCGACAGCCCCTTCACCTCCGAGGAGAGCGATGAGCCTGTACGACATCCCGCTGACCACCCTGTCCGACGAGCCCACCACCCTCGGTGAGCACAAGGGCAAGGTGATCCTGCTGGTGAACACCGCCTCGCAGTGCGGGCTCACCCCGCAGTACTCGGGTCTGGCCCGGCTGCAGTTCGCGTACGAGGCGAAGGGCTTCACCGTGGTGGGCGTGCCCTGCAACCAGTTCGGCGGGCAGGAGCCCGGCACCGCAGAGGACATCCAGACCTTCTGCGCGGCGGGCTTCGGCGTGACGTTCCCGATGCTGGAGAAGACCGACGTCAACGGCGAGAACCGGCACCCGCTGTACCGCGAGCTGGTGCAGACCCCGGACGCCGACGGCGAGGCCGGCGACATCCAGTGGAACTTCGAGAAGTTCCTGATCTCCCCGGCCGGCGAGGTCGTCGCCCGGTTCCGGCCGCGTACGGAGCCGGAGTCCGAGGAGATCGTCTCCGCGATCGAGGCGCTGCTCCCGGCGCGGTAGGCGCGTCGGCGGGGCGGGCGGCCGGGTCCCGGCCGCCCGCCCCGTCCCCGGGCCTCAGCCCAGATCCGCCTCGTCGTACTCGGTCCCCGACCCCGCGGCGGTGAGGGCCCGCAGCTCCACCCGGCGGATCTTCCCCGAGACCGTCTTCGGCAGCTCCGCGAACTCGATCCGCCGGATCCGCTTGTACGGGGAGAGGACCGCGCGGGAGTGCGCGAACAGGGCCCGGGCGGTCTCGGGCCCGGCCTCCCATCCGGCGGCGAGCGCGACGTACGCCTTCGGCACCGCCAGCCGCACCGGATCCGGGGCCGGGACGACGGCCGCCTCGGCGACGGCCTCGTGCTCCAGCAGCGCGCTCTCCAGCTCGAACGGGCTGATCTTGTAGTCGGAGGCCTTGAAGACGTCGTCCGAGCGGCCCACGTAGGAGAGGTACCCGTCGGCGTCGCGGGCGGCGATGTCGCCGGTGCGGTACAGCCCGTCCGCCATGGCCTCGGCGGTCCGGCCGGGATCGTCCCGGTACCCGGTCATCACCCCGGCCGGGCGGGTGCCGAGGTCCACGCAGATCTCGCCCTCGTCCTGCGACACCTTGCCGCTGACCGGGTCAAGGAGCACGATCCGGTAGCCGGGTGCGGGCCGGCCCATCGAGCCCGGCTTCACCGGCACCCCGGGGAAGTTGCCGATCTGCAGGGTGGTCTCCGTCTGGCCGAAGCCGTCGCGGACGGTGACGCCCCAGGCGTCGCGGACCTTCTCGATCACCTCCGGGTTGAGCGGCTCCCCTGCGGCGACGGCCTCGCGGGGCGGCGTCCGCAGCTTCGACAGGTCCGACTGGATCAGCATCCGCCACACCGTCGGCGGGGCGCAGAAGGTGGTCACGCCGTGCCGGTCCATCAGCTCCATCAGCCGCTCCGCGTCGAAGCGGGCGTAGTTGTGGACGAAGACGGTGGCGCCGGCGTTCCACGGGGCGAACAGGTTCGACCAGGCGTGCTTGGCCCAGCCGGGCGAGGCGATGTTGAGGTGCACGTCCCCGGGGCGCAGCCCGATCCAGTACATGGTGGAAAGGTGGCCGATGGGGTACGAGGCGTGCGTGTGCTCGACGAGCTTGGGGCGGGCCGTGGTGCCGGAGGTGAAGTACAGCATCAGCGGGTCGTCGGCGGAGGTGTCGCCGTCGGGGGTGAAGCCGGGGTCGGCGCCGTACATGTCCGCCAGCCGCCGCCAGCCGGCGGGAACGTCGGGGCCGGCCGCGATCCTCGTGTACGTCCCCGGTGCGGTGTCGAACTTGCCGGTGTCCTCGGCGCGCACGACGACGTGCCGCACGCGGCCCCGCTCGATGCGGTCGCGGAGGTCGGCCGGTCCGAGCAGCGGCGTGGCGGGGATGACGACGGCGCGCAGCCGCATCGCGGCGAGCATGACCTCCCACAGCTCGCGCTGGTTGCCGAGCATCACGAGGACGCGGTCGCCCGCGGCGACGCCCTGCGCGCGCAGCCAGGAGGCGGCGGAGCGGGAGGTGGCCGCCAGCTCCTCGAAGGTCAGGGAGTGGACGGTCCCGTCCTCCTCTGCGATCCGCAGGGCGTCGGCGGTGTTGCCGGCGGCGAGGCGGTCGAACCAGTCCTGCGCCCAGTTGAAGCTCCGCGGGCGCGGCCAGGTGAAGCCGGCGCTCGCGGCATCGGGATCGCCTCGGTGGGCGAGCAGGAAGTCGCGGGCGGCGAGGAACTCGGCGGCGGGGTCGCCGCCGCCGGTGGTCCGGGCGGTGTCGTCGTGGGTCATGGAGGGCATCGTGCCGTGCGCGGTACGGGGCCCACCAGAGCGGCGTCAGCCGCGGATTGACGCGAAGCGGACGGACCCGCTCCGCTCCTCCGTCATGTCGGCGAGCAGCCGCTCCCCCGCGGCGACGACGAGCTCCTCCTGCGCGGCGCCGATCCGCCCGAACAGCTCCACGACGAGCCCGCCTCCCTCCTCCAGCCGCCACAGCCCGGCCAGGAACCCGTCGACGAGGAGCGTGCAGTGGGCCTGATTGCCCGACCAGCTGCGCCCCTTGAGCTCGGGCGGCACGACGCGGCTGCGGTCGGCGTGTGAGAGCAGCAGGTTGTCGAACTCCGGCAGGAACCGGGGCGGCGCGGGCGTGTCCTCGTCGGGCCGCGGGGCATCGGGCAGGTCGAACAGCTCGGTGCCGCTCTCGTCCCGGAAGACGGCCAACTCCGGCCGGAGCCGCTCGAACACCTCCCGCAGCCGGGTCGTCCCCGCCCACACCTGCATGTCCTTGACGGACGCGGGCCCGAAGGCGCCGAGATACCGCAGGACGAGGCCGTCGACGTCCTGCGGCCTCTCCTGCGCATCGGCAACGGCCTCGGCGCCGAGCCACCGCTCCACGGTCGTCAGCCGCACCTGCCCGCTGCGGCCCCACACGCCGCGGGGCGTCACCTGGACGAGCGGCAGCCGCCGGGTGGCCGCCACGGACAGCCCCAGCGGATCCGCCCCGGGCCACTTCCGCAGCAGCTCGGCCCGGATCTCGGCCATGGTCCGCGGCTCGTCCTCGACGTAAGCCCGGACACGCCGCGTCAACCGCTCCAGATCGACCCCGTCCAGCCCCTTCCGGAACTGCGCGACCTCCCGGTCCCGCGCGGCCTGCACGAGGGGCCTCAGGGTCAGCGCGTCGTGCGCGGTGTGCGTGTGGATGGTGGACCGCAGCGTCACCATCCGCACGACCTCCCGCGCCTCCATGGCCGCGGCCAACTCCTCAGGCCGGAAGGAGGCGAGGCGGGCGTGCAGCTGGAAGTAGGGAGGCCGGACATTCTGCGCCTGAAGCCCGACCAACTGCGCAACGGCATCCCCGACACCCGTCCCGACCCGATCGAGCAGCATCTGCCGGGCGAGGGTGGCACGGTTGAGCGCGCGGTTACCGAGCACGATCTGCGAAGTCCTGGAGGCCATACCCCCAAGCTATCCCCGAAAGAGGACAGAATCCGTCCTCATTGCCCGGCAACTCGTAACCGCCGCGTCAGGAGACGGGCATGTCGTAGGTGATCCACATCGTGCGGGTGGCGACCTGGTCGTACTTGCTGCGGGCGCGGTGGTTGTCGTCCGCCGTGATCCAGCGGACGACGCTCCAGCCTCGTTCCGCCGCCAGGTCGCGCAGGGCCGTGAGGAGGAGGTCCGCGGCGCCCGAGCCGCGGCTTTCCGGGGCGACGAAGAGGTCGTCGAGGTAGCAGCCCGTCGAGGCGGACAGGGGGCGGGCGAAGGGGCGGTAGTGGGCGAGGCCGACCAGGCGGCCGCCGGCGTCCTCGGCGACCAGGCCGGACACCTCGTGGCCGGGGTCGTTCAGCCACGACCACACGGTCGCCGCCATCTCCTCGGTCTGGTCGACTTCGTAGAAGTCGGCGTAGCCGCGGTAGAGGGCGCGCCACTGCGCGAAGTCCTCGGCGCGGACGGGTCGGATCTTGATGCCGGTCGACATGGGCTCACCCTTCGGTCGCGGGGGCCGGTCCCCCGCCGTGCAGTGATCCGATGATGCGCGACGGGGGCGGCGACCGTTTCCCCGGGGCCGGTCAGTGGAGGACGTCGGCGGCCTTCAGACCGGGTTCGCCGAGCCAGGTGAAGGTGAGGCCGCGCTCCTCGGCCTCCTGGGCGAGGAGGCGGCGCAGGAGGTCCGCGGCGAGGGTGAGGGCCTGGATGCCGTCGATGCCGTGGACCTCGTGGATCTCGGAGTCGTCGAGGCCGTCGATGCGGCAGGGGCAGATCCAGTCGCCGGAGGGGTCCGGGTCGGGGTAGGGGGCGCCCATTTCGAGGGCGAGCGGGAAGGGGGCGCCCTCGCCCTCGCGCGGTACGGCCTCCAGGCGGCGGTCGGCGATCAGCGTGCCCAGGGGGTGGGCGGCGGGGGTCATCGGTCCTCCGTGGGGGTGGGGCTCGTGGTCGCCGCCATCCTCGCAGGCCCCTCTCACGGCACCAGCAGGCGCTCCCGGAGGAGTTGCGTCGTGTGCGGGGTGATGCCGACGCGGTCCGTCAGGTAGGCCGTCGGCGAGCCGTGCCGGGTGGCCAGGTCGGCGAGGGTCAGGGACATCACGGCCGCCGGCGCCCTGCCGTACGAGGGCCAGCGCATGGTGCGGCCCGGGTTGGCGTCGTGCCAGTCGGCCAGGAGGCGGGCGGTGGCCAGCTCGGTCAGGGCGAAGTCGGCCAGGATCTGCTCCTCGGGGACCTCCAGGAGGACGAGGACGAGCGCGGCGATCAGCCCGGTGCGGTCCTTGCCGGACGTGCAGTGGAACACCGCCGGCCCCGGCCCCTCGGCGAGCAGCTCCAGGACCTGCCGGATCTCGGCGGCACCGTCCTCGGCCACCTCCGCGAAGCGGTCGGCGAGGTAGCGCCACGGATCGACGTCCGGGTCGATGGCGGACTGGTCGTACGGGCGGTGCTCGATGCTGTGGTTGGCGTACGTGAAGCGGTCCGGTTCGGGGATCCGGCCCTTGGCCTCGATCTCCCACGGGTAGCGCAGGTCGACGACGGTCCGCACGCCGAGCCCGAGGAAGCGCTCCCAGTCCGCGCCGCGCAGTTTGCCGAGGGAGTCGGCGCGGTAGAGGCGGCCCCAGGCCACGGTGCGGCCGCCGGCGGTGCGGTAGCCGCCGAGGTCGCGGAAGTTGTGGAGCCGGTCGAAGGGGACGTGGCGCCGGTGCCGGGGATCGTCCGGAACGGCTGCGGTCTGCTGCGTTTGCGACAACTGCGTCTCCTCGTCGCGGCGTTCGGCGGCGTACGCGATCAAGGATGCCCGCCGTCCGCGTCCTGCGGCAGACCGGCGGGGGGTCAGCGTTCGCGGGCGGAGGGCAGGCCGTCCGCCCATGGCAGCAGGGCCGGCCGGGACCGTCGGGCGGCATGTCGCGGGGCCTGCACGGCGGACGGGCCGCCAGCCCCGCGGGTGCGCTCGGCGAGCCGGGCCTGCACGGTCGTCGGCCGGTCCGTCTGCGCGAGGTGGTACCCGCGTACGCGTACACGTCCTCGGTGATCCGCACCGTCCTCCTGCCGCCCGCGGCTGTCGTGGTCCCGCCGCCTTTCCGGGCAAGGCCCGGGGCGGGCGCCGACCTGCCGTGAGGGGGCGCGTAGGGTACGGGGACCCCGGGCGCGGCCGTCGTACCGGGCGTCGTGCATCCGTCCGGGCGGGAGTTCCACATGACCAGCAACAGCCGCGGCGGCAGCGGCCGCCCACGGCGTCCGCGCGTACGGCTCCTCGCCGGTGCGGGCGGTGTGCTGCTGGCCGCGGGCGGGGCCGCGTACGCGTGGGGGCTGCCCGGGGTACTCGCGCACTCGGCGGCCGGGGACCGGGCGCGCGGCAGCTACGCGGCGGATCCCGCGGACGGCGACCGCGCCGCCGCGGCCCTGCCGGCCGAGGGCGTACGGGAGGTCCCGGCGGCCGGGCGGAGCGGACCGGGCGAGGCCTCCGGCCCGGCGGAGGCGCCCGGCCCGGCGGCGGAGGCCTCCGGCCCGGCCGGGGCACCCGGCCCGACCGAGGCGCCCGGCGCGCCCGCCGGCGGAGGGCAGTCGCCCGGCCCGGCGCCCTCCGGTCCGCTCGCCGCGCGCCCCGCCGCCGCCGAGCCGGCGATCGGGGCGCTGTTCTCGCCCGGCGAGGACGGCGACGGCGCCCACCACTGCTCGGGCGTCGTCGTGCACGCGCCGGGCGGCGACGTGGTGGCCACGGCCGCGCACTGCGTGCACCGTCCGGTGCTGGGCTTCCGCACGAACCTCGTCTTCGTCCCGGGCTACCGGGACGGGCAGGCCCCGCACGGCGTGTGGGTGCCCACCCGGATCGACGTGCACCCGCGCTGGGCCGCCTCCCAGGACCCTGACCACGACATCGCGTTCCTGCGCGTACGGCGACCCGGCCGCCCCGGCGAGCGGCTGGAGGACGCGGTCGGCGCGTACCCGGTCCGGTTCGGGGCCGGGCTGCCGCTGCCCGCACGGCTCGTCGGCTATCCGGGCGGCGCGGAGCAGCCGCTGGACTGCTCCACCACGGCCGTCGCCGAGTCGGCCACGCAGCTGCGGCTGGACTGCGCTGACGTCCCGAACGGCACGAGCGGCGGGCCCGTCCTGGCCGGCGGACGCACCCTGATCGGCGTCATCGGCGGCCGCGACGGCGGCGGCGACGAGTGGACCTCCTACAGCGTCCGCTTCGGCGAGGCCACCCGTGAGCTGTACGAACGGGCCACCCGGGCCGGGTAGCGGAGCGCCGGCCCGGCGCCTCAGCCGCGGGCGGGCGGGCCGCCGTGGTGGGCCGGGTAGGCGGCCGTCATCGGCGGGGACGACGGCAGCCGCCACTTGGACAGCACCCGTACGACCGTCGCCGGGCCCAGCAGCGTCTCGGGCGGCTCGGACAGCGACAGCACGCGGAAGAAGGGCCGGGAGAGCGCCGGGTCGGTGTTCGCGCCGGCGATGACCCGCGCCATGTAGTGCTGGAGCACCCTCGTCGCCCGGTCCGCGGGCGGGCCCTCCGTGCCCGGGTAGCGCATGTCCTCGCTGGTGGCGATCTGCCAGGCGGTGTCCGCGACGGCGGCGGTACGCGTCTGGATCCGGCGGGCGGCAGCGGCGGCCTCCCGCGGGGTGAGGCCGCGGACGGCGGCGGCCAGGGCGCCGGCGGCGAGCGCGGCCACCGTCATGCCGTGCCCGTACACGGGGTTGAAGCGGCAGGCGGCGTCGCCGAGCACCACGAACCCGTGCGGCCAGCGGTCCAGGCGCTCGAAGTGGCGGCGCTCGTTCGCGGTGCTGCGGAATCCGGTCGGCGCGGACAGCGGTTCGGCGCCGCGCAGGGCGTCGTACAGGGCGGGGCTGCGCAGGGTCCGCGTGTACTCCAGGAACTCGGCGTCACCGGTCGGCGGGGCGTGCTCGCCGTTGCCGATGAGCGTGGCGAGCCAGCGCCCGTCGTGCAGGGGGACGAGGACCCCGCCTCGCGGGGTGTCCGGGCGGCCCTGCACGTACATGCCGTTCCAGCGCCGCTCCGGGTCGGGCTTCAGCGCGTAGTAGCGGCTGGAGTAGCCGAGGTGCGAGTCGTAGCGGGTGGTCCGCGGGGCGGGCAGGCCGAGGGCGGTGAGCCAGGCGGGGGCGCGGGAGCCGCGGCCGGTCGCGTCGACGACGAAACGGGCGGGGAGTTCCTCGCCGCCGCGGAGCCGGACGCCGGTGACGGTGCGGCCGCCGGGGCCGGTGAGCAGGCCGTCCGCGGGGACGCCGGCGCGGATGCGGATGCGGTCGTCGCGCAGGACCTCGCGGCGCAGCGTCCAGTCGATCAGCTCCCGTCCGGCGATCAGCAGGCGCGCGCCGGGTACCCGGCCGAACCAGTCGGCGGAGCTGAGCCACAGGAAGTCGCGCGGCGACTCCAACAGCGAGGCCCCGCCGGCCAGCAGCTCGCGGGTGATGCCGGGGAGGAGCTCCTCCATGGTGTCGAGGCCGCGCGCCCACAGCACGTGGACGTGTCTGGACTGGAGCACTCCGCGCCGGAAGGCCGGGCCGGTGTCGGGGAGTTCGTCCCGCTCCACGACGGTCACCCGGGCGAAGCGCGCTGCGAGGACCCGCGCCGCGAGCAGGCCCGCCAGTCCGCCGCCGAGCACGACGGCGTGGCCGTCGGCGCCTGGGTGGTTGTCCGTG
>NZ_BMTY01000008.1:23946-58277 GCF_014649915.1 Streptomyces toxytricini
TCGTCGTCCATGCGGCCGAGTCTGCCGCGGGGGCGGGCCCGGGTTGAGGCCCCATCCGGGGCGCCCCGGCGCACCCCGGGGGCGGACGGTCTCACACGAGGGCGCCCCCGGCGCGACGGGCCCGCGCCGGCCGGGTCGCACCCGCGGGCCGCGGCGGTGCAGGTGGGGGCCGCGGCGGGCGGGGGCCGGGCGACCGGGGCGGGTGACCGGACAGTAGGCTGCGGGTTCGGCGCCGGGCGTGCCGCCGGGCCGGCTTGCGGGTCGATCCGGCCACGCGTCGGTCCGACCCGTTCGGCGTCCTCGATGCGCCGTCCTGTCCGCCGTCTTCGTTCCGATCCCGAGGTATCGCGCCGTGAGCCCCGTACCGCCCCCCGTGCCCGTTTCGGTCGTCGGCATCGGTGCCGACGGGTGGGGTGGGCTTGCCGCCGCCGCGCGGGACGCCCTCGCGTCCGCCGAGGTGTTGATCGGGGGGCCCCGGCAGCTCGATCTGCTGCCCGTCGGCGAGTGTCCCGGGGAGCGCGTGGCCTGGCCGAGCCCGTTGCGGCCCGCCGTGCCGCGGCTCGCCGCCGAGCACGCGGGGCGCCGTATCGCCGTCCTGGCCAGTGGGGATCCCATGTTCTACGGGATCGGCCGCGCACTGTCCGAGGAACTCGGGCCCGACGCGCTGCAGGTGCACCCCCACCCGTCGTCCGTGTCGTACGCCTGCGCCCGCCTCGGCTGGCCGGTGGAGGACACCGAGGTCGTCACGGTCGTCGGCCGGCCCGTGGCGCGGCTCGCCGCGGCCCTGCACGACGGCCGCCGGGTGCTGGTCCTCAGCTCCGGTGCGGGCAGCCCGCGCGAGATCGCGGCGCTGCTGCGCGAGCGGGGCTTCGGCCCGAGCCGGATGAAGGTGCTTGAGCAGCTGGGCTCGGAGCGCGAGGAGGCGTACGAGGGCACGGCCGACCGCTGGGACCGTGCGCCGGGCGACCCGCTGAACGTGGTGGCGGTGGACTGCCGCCGCGACCCGGACTCCGCGGTCCCGCGGCTCGGCGCGACGCCGGGCCTGCCGGATGCGGCGTACGAGCACGACGGCCAGCTGACCAAGCGCCACGTGCGGGCCGCGACGCTGTGCGCG
Source organism: Streptomyces toxytricini (assembly GCF_014649915.1). Lineage (GTDB taxonomy): Bacteria > Actinomycetota > Actinomycetes > Streptomycetales > Streptomycetaceae > Streptomyces > Streptomyces toxytricini. Next base: position 25,061 of record NZ_BMTY01000008.1, read on the forward strand.
CTCGCCCCCGCGCCCGGGGAGCTGCTGTGGGACATCGGCGGCGGCTCCGGCTCCATCGGCATCGAGTGGATGCGGACGCACCCGTCCTGCCGGGCGGTCGCGGTGGAGCGCGTCCCGGAGCGGGCCGGCCGCATCAGCCGCAACGCGGCCGCCCTCGGCGTGCCCGGGCTGCGGGTGGTGACCGGTTCGGCGCCCGCGGCGCTGGCCGGGCTGCCCACCCCGGACGCGGTGTTCGTCGGCGGCGGGCTGACCGCGCCGGGCCTGCTGGACGCGGTCTGGGAGGCGCTTCCGCCCGGCGGCCGGCTCGTCGTGAACACGGTCACCCTGGAGTCCGAGGCGGTCCTCGGCGAGCGGCACCGCCGCCACGGCGGCGACCTGGTCAAGCTGGCCGTCGCGCACGCCGTGCCCGTCGGCGGGTTCACGGGCTGGCGGCAGGCGATGCCGGTGACCCAGTGGTCCGTCGTCAAGCCGGCCGCGCCGGCCGACCCTTACGACTCCCCTGCCACCTCCCTCTCCCCTTCCTCCTCCGACGACAAGGACCAGCAGTCATGACCGTGTACTTCATCGGGGCGGGCCCCGGTGCCGCCGACCTGATCACGGTGCGCGGGGCCCGGACGCTGGCCGCCGCCCCGGTCTGCCTCTACGCCGGCAGCCTCGTCCCGCGCGAGCTGCTCGCCGAATGCCCGGACGGCGCCCGCCTGGTGGACACCTCCCGCCTGAACCTGGACGAGATCATCGCCGAGTGCGCAAGCGCCCACGAGGCGGGCCTGGACGTGGCGCGGCTCCACTCCGGCGACCCGTCGGTCTTCAGCGCGGTCGCCGAGCAGATGCGGCGGCTCGACGCGGCGGGGATCCCGTACGAGGTGGTGCCGGGCGTGCCCGCGTTCGCGGCGGCGGCGGCCGCGCTGAAGCGGGAGCTGACGGTCCCGACCGTCGGCCAGACGGTGATCCTGACCCGGATCGCCCAGCAGGCCACGCCGATGCCGCCGGGCGAGGACCTGGCCACGCTGGGCCGCAGCGGGGCGCTGCTGGTGCTGCACCTGGCGACCCGCTACGTCGACCGGGTCGTGGAGGAGCTGCTGCCGCACTACGGAGCGGAGTGCCCGGCCGCGGTGGTGGCGATGGCCAGCCGCCCCGACGAGCTGGTCCTGCGCGGCACGCTGGCCGACATCGCCGGGCAGGTGAAGGAGGCGGGCCTGGTCCGCACCTCCGTCATCATCGTGGGCCGCACGCTGGGCGCGGAGCAGTTCCGCGACAGCCACCTGTACTCGCCCGAGCGCGACCGGCATGTCTGCTGAGGCCGGAGCCGCGCCGCACGTCCTGGTCCTGGGCGGCACCACCGAGGCCCGGCGCCTCGCCGAACTCCTGGCTGAGGGCGGGCCCGCCGGGGCGGGCGGCCCGTGGCGGGTGACGACGTCCCTGGCCGGCCGCGTGGCCGCGCCGGTGCTGCCGCCGGGCGGGGTGCGGATCGGCGGGTTCGGCGGGCCGGAGGGGCTCGCCGCGTGGATCGCCGCGCACGGCGTCACCCATCTCGTCGACGCGACGCACCCGTTCGCGGAGCGGATGAGCTTCAACGCGGCGGGCGCGGCCCGGCTGGCGGGCGTCCCGCTGCTGGCACTGCGCCGCCCCGGCTGGTCGCCGGGGCCGGGGGACGACTGGACGTTCGCCGCTGACCTCGCGGAGGCGGCGTCCCTCCTGCCCGGGCTCGGCAGCCGGGTGTTCCTGACCACCGGCCGGACCGGGCTGCACGCCTTCGCGCACCTCGCGGACCCGTGGTTCCTGGTGCGCTCCGTGGACCCGCCGGCGGCGCCCGCGCCGCCGCGCCTCGAAGTCCTGCTGGCCCGCGGTCCGTTCAGCCTGGACGACGAGCGCGAGCTGCTCGCCCGGCACCGCATCGACGTCCTCGTCACGAAGGACAGCGGCGGCTCGGCCACGGCCCCGAAGCTGGCCGCGGCCCGCGAGGCGGGGATCCCGGTGCTGGTGGTGCGCCGTCCGCCGGTGCCGACCGGGGTGCCGGAGGCCGGTACGGCGGCTTCCGCCGCGCGCTGGCTGCACGGCGCGGCGGACCGGCCCTGAGCCGCCGCAGCAGCGCCCGGCGCCGTCGTGGCCCGGGCCCTGCTGCGGCCGCCGCCCGTCAGGGGTAGCGGCGGGGCGTCCAGGCAACGGAGGTCCCGTCGGGCCGCTCGGTGACCTGCGTCTGCGAGGAGCCGATCAGCAGGATGGTCCGCATGTCGACCTCGGAGGGCTCCAGCGCCTCCAGCGTCAGCACGCGCACGGACTGCTCCGGGCCGCCCACGTCGCGGGCGACGACCACCGGCGTCTGCGGCGAGCGCAGCTCCAGCAGCAGGTCGCGGGCCTTGGCGACCTGCCAGGTCCGGCTGCGCGAGCCCGGGTTGTACAGGGCGAGCACGAGGTCCGCGGCGGCGGCCGCGCGCAGCCGCTCCGCGATCACCTCCCAGGGCTTGAGCCGGTCGGACAGCGACACGGTGGCGTAGTCGTGGCCGAGCGGGGCGCCGGCCGCCGCGGCGGCCGCGTTGGCGGCGGTGACGCCGGGCAGGACCCTTACGGGCACGTCCTTGTACGCGTCCTGTGCGGCGGCCTCCAGGACGGCGGTGGCCATGGCGAAGACGCCGGGGTCGCCGCCGGACACCACGGCGACGCGCTTGCCGCGGCGGGCGAGGTCGAGGGCGAACTCGGCGCGCTCCGCCTCGACCTTGTTGTCGGAGCCGTGCCGGATCTGGCCCGGCCGGGCGGGAACCCGGTCGAGGTAGGTGGTGTAGCCGATGAGGACCTCGGCATCGGACAGTGCCCGCCGCGTCTCGGGCGTCAGCCACAGCGGGCCGGCGGGCCCGGTGCCGACGACGGCGACCTCGCCGGGGCCCGACGGGATGCTGCCGGGGTTGCCGACGCGGCTCGGGACCACCGCGACGGAGAAGTACGGGACGGTGTCCGGGTCGGTCTCGGCGAGCAGCCCGGTCCGCTCGCCCTCCATGGTGGCCCGCTCGACGTAGCGCGCCTCGGCGAGGCGGCCGCTCGTCTCCAGGGCGCGGCGCACGGCGGGGAAGGTGCGGCCCAGCTTCATGACGACCGCGGAGTCGGTCGCGGCGAGCCGCGCGGCGAGCTCCTCCTCGGGGAGGGTGCCGGGGAGGATCGTGAGGACCTCCTCGCCCTCGACGAGCGGGGTGCCGAGGCGGGCGGCGGCGGCGCTGACCGAGGTCACGCCGGGGATGACCTCGGCCTCGTACCGGTCGGCGAGCCGCTTGTGCATGTGCATGTACGAGCCGTAGAACAGCGGGTCGCCCTCGGCGAGGACGGCGACGGTGCGGCCGGCGTCCAGGTGGGCGGCCAGGCGGGCGGCGGAGGCCTCGTAGAACTCCTCCATCGCGCCCTGGTAGCCGCCCGGGTGGTCGGTGGTCTCGGTGGTGACCGGGTAGACCAGCGGCTCCTCGATGTGGTCGGCGCGCAGGTGCCGGGCCGCGATGGAGCGGGCGATGGAGCGGCCGTGGCGGGCGCTGTGGTAGGCGACGACGTCGGCCTCGCCGATGGCCTCGACGGCGCGCAGCGTCATCAGGGACGGGTCGCCGGGGCCGAGGCCGACCCCGTAGAGGCGTCCCTTGGCCGGGGCGCCGGCGTCGGCAGCGGCGGCTGCGGTTCCGGTGGCTGCGGGGGTTGCTGCGGTGGTGCTCATTCTTCCTCGCTCGCGATCGCGTTGAGGGCGGCGGCCGCGAGGGCGCTGCCGCCGCGCCGGCCGCGGACGACGAGGTGGTCGAGGTTCGAGGGGTGCGCGGCGAGGGCGTCCTTGGACTCGGCGGCGCCGATGAAGCCGACGGGCACGCCGATGACGGCGGCCGGACGCGGGGCGCCCTCCTCGATCATCTCCAGCAGCCGGAACAGCGCGGTCGGGGCGTTGCCGACGGCGATGACGGAGCCCTCCAGCAGGCCGCGGTCGCGCCACACCTCCAGGGCGGCGGCGCTGCGGGTGGTGCCCATGCGGGCGGCGAGCGCGGGGACGGCCGGGTCGGAGAGGGTGCAGACGACCTGGTTGTCGGCGGGGAGCCGCTTGCGGGTGACGCCGCTGGCGACCATCTGCACGTCGCAGAGGATCGGCGCGCCCGCGTGCAGGGCGGCCCGGGCACGGAGCACGACGTCCGGGGTGTAGCCGAGGTCCTGGGGCAGGTCGGTCATCCCGCAGGCGTGGATCATGCGCACCGCGACCTGCGCGACGGAAGCCGGCAGTCCGGAGAGGTCCGCCTCGGCGCGGATCGTGGCAAAGGACTGGCGGTAGATCTCCGCCCCGTCCTTCTCGTACTCGAACACTGTGTACTCGCTCATTTCTTCGCTGCGTCGTGGGAGGTGGTGCGGCGTGCGTCGGTGCGGCGTGCGTCCGCGAGGACCGCGGCCAGTTCGGAAGTCTTCACGGTGCGGTGCGCCGGGCCGTCGGCGGTACCCGCTGCGGCGAGGGTGACGGCGTACCCGCCGCCGGTGGCGACGAGGTCGACCCAGGCGGTGCCGCGGGGGTGGCCGCAGCGGCGCTCGCAGCCGGACCAGTGCACGGGCAGCGGGCCGGTCGCCCGGGCGGCGACGGCGCGCGCGTCGGCCCGTACGTCGGCGAGCGCCTTCGCGCAACCGGGGCGTCCCGTGCAGGCGGTGACGGACCGCCAGGGACTGTCGTGGGTGGTGGCGAGTCCGGCGCGGGCGAGGTCGGCGAGGACTGCATCCGCGGATCCGGCGGCCAGCCCGGGGACGACGACGCCCCGCCAGGGCGTGAGCCGCATACGGCCCGACAGCCCGGCCAGCAGCCGCCACTGGGCGGTGTCGAGGCGGCCGAGCGGCGCGAGGACGGACAGCGCGGCCGATCCGCCGGGGCCGCCGCCGCGCACCACGCCTGGCAGGGGCTCGGGCCCGCCGGAACCCTGCGGGGCTGCGAGCGGAACCACCTCGGCCGGAATCCCGGCGGCCGCAAGCCGTGCCGCCAACTCACCGACATCCGGCTGGTGTTCGGGAGGCAGCTCGGCGACCCGCCAGGCGCGGGTGCCGGCGGCGCGGGCCGCGTCGAGGAAGAACAGCGCGGCGACCACCGCGGCGCGCGGCACGTCGTCCGCGGCGACGAGCACGGCCCGGGGGCCCCCGGAGTCCGCGCTCGCCGGGCCGGCACCGCCCGCGCCCGCGGCAACCGCCGGGCCCGCGCCGGCCGCGCCCGCGCAGTCCACGGCGGCGCCGGCCGCCGAACCCGCGCCGGTGCACACGCCGATCGCACCCGCAAGGTCGAGCGGACCCGCGCCCCCCGCGGTCGCGGCCACCTCCGGGCCCGCGCCGGCCGCGCCCGGGCCGGCCACGGCAGCGCCGGCCGCCGAACCCGCGCCGGCGACCGCGCCGACCACGTCCGCAGCGTCTGGCGGACCCGCGTCGCCTGCGGTCGCGTCGACCGCCGACCCCGCGTCGCCCGCGCCCGCCGTACCCGGCCTGCCCGGGGCCCCGTCGCCCGCGCCGAGCCACAGCAGCGCCCGTCCGCCGCCCTGCGCCAGGACGTTGACGTCGGCGGAGAGGGACAGCACGTCGCCGCGCCCGTCGTCGACGGCGAACAGGAACCGCCCCGACAGTGCGGCCGCGGCCGGTTCCGCGCACAGTTCGCGGTCCAGGCGGGCGACCCACGGTGCGACGTCCGCCCGCCCCCGACCGTCCAGGCCGGTCAGCGGTGAGGCGACGACGTTGCGGACGCGCTCGTGCCCGGGCGCCGGCAGCAGCCCGGCCCGGTCCAGGACGGCGGCGAGTTCGCCGCCGCAGGACGCGCCGAGGCCCCGGAGTTGCGCGTTGCCGCGCGAGGTGAGGTCGATGTGCCCGTCGCCGAGCCGGTCCGCGGCGTCGGCCAGCAGCCGGGCCGCGTCGGCGCCGAGGATGCCGCCGGGGATCCGGATCCGGGCCAGGAACCCGTCGTCGGCGGCGTGGAGCCGCAGTGCGCCCGGGCAGGCGTCACCGCGGTCGCGTATGACCGGTTCGTCCCGCGATACGGCGGAAGGGGGCTGGGGCATGGCGGCGAGCATACCCACCGATGTGCTCCCCCCATGCTCCTGTGAGCTGTGGCCGACGCCACCCTCCCCGACTCCCGGCCGGGGTCGGCGGCACCTAAGATGACCTTCGGCGTGCCACACGGCCCGCTCATCGCCGAGGACGGCGACATGGGAGGAAGCCCGGTGCGATTCCGGCGCGGTCCCGCCACTGTGAGCCCGGCAGAGCAGCCGCTCGGCGCCGGGTGAGCCAGGAACTCCCGCCGTCCTCACTGCCCGGGGCGCGGAAACCCCGAGGAAGGCCTGCCGCCGCATGATCCTGCTGCTGTCGACGTCCGACACCGATCTGCTCAGCGCCCGCGCCGCCGGGGGCCCCGTGCCCTACCGGTTCGCGAACCCCTCCCGCCTTCCCCTGGACGACCTGCCGGGCCTCCTCGACGGCGCCGACCTGGTCGTCGTGCGCCTCCTGGGCGGCCTGCGCGCCTGGGAGGACGGCCTGGAGGTGCTCCTGGACCGCGAGCAGACCCGCCCGGTGGTCGTCCTGACCGGCGAACAGGCCCCCGACGCGCAGCTGATGGAGGCCTCGACCGTCCCGATCGGCATCGCGGCCGAGGCGCACGCCTACCTCGCGCACGGCGGGCCGGCCAACCTGGAGCAGCTGGCCCGCTTCCTGTCCGACACGGTGCTGCTGACCGGCCACGGCTTCGAGCCGCCCGCCGCCGCGCCGACGTGGGGCCCGCTGGAGCGCCCGGACGCCCCCGGCGCCGCGACCGCGGCGGACGGCCCGCGGATCGCCGTGCTGTACTACCGCGCCCACCAGATGAGCGGCAACACCGCCTTCGTGCACGCCCTGTGCGACGCGATCGCCGAGGCGGGCGGCTCGCCCATGCCGCTGTACGTGTCCTCCCTGCGCACGCCCGAGCCGGAGCTGCTCGCCGCCCTGGAGGGCGCCGACGCCGTCGTCACGACCGTCCTCGCCGCCGGCGGCACCCGCCCGGCGACCGCGTCCGCCGGCGGGGACGACGAGTCCTGGGACGCCGGCGCACTCGCCCGCCTCGGCGTGCCCGTCCTGCAGGCGCTGTGCCTGACCGGGTCGCGCAGCGCCTGGGAGGAGAACGACGAGGGCCTGTCGCCGCTGGACGCCGCGACGCAGGTCGCCGTCCCCGAGTTCGACGGCCGCCTGATCACCGTGCCGTTCTCCTTCAAGGAGTTCGACGCGGACGGGCTGCCCGCCTACGTCGCCGACCCCGAACGGGCCGCGCGCGTCGCCGGGATCGCCGTCCGGCACGCCCGGCTGCGGCACATCGCCCGCGCCGACAAGAGGATCGCGCTGGTGCTGTCGGCGTACCCGACGAAGCACTCCCGGATCGGCAACGCCGTCGGCCTCGACACCCCGGCGAGCGCCGTCGAGCTGCTGCGCGCCCTCATCGACGGCGGCTACGACTTCGGGCCCGCCGAGGACATCCCGGGCCTGGTCTCCGGCGACGGCGACGAGCTGATCCGCGCCCTGATCGAGGCCGGCGGCCACGACCAGGACTGGCTGACGGAGGAGCAGCTCGCCCGCAACCCGGTCCGCATCCCCGCCGCCGACTACAAGCGCTGGTACGCCGAACTGCCGGCCGAGCTGCGCGAGAAGGTCGAGGAGCACTGGGGCGAGGCCCCCGGCAGCATGTTCGTCGACCGCTCGGCGAACCCGGAGGGCGACATCGTCCTCGCGGCCCTGCGCCGCGGGAACCTGCTCATCCTGATCCAGCCGCCGCGCGGCTTCGGCGAGAACCCGATCGCGATCTACCACGACCCGGACCTGCCGCCGTCGCACCACTACCTGGCCGCGTACCGGTGGATCCAGGCCGCCGCCGAGGACGGCGGCTTCGGCGCCGACGCGATGATCCACCTCGGCAAGCACGGCAACCTGGAGTGGCTGCCGGGCAAGAACGCGGGCCTGTCCGCGGCCTGCGCCCCCGACGCGGCGCTCGGCGACCTGCCGCTCGTCTACCCCTTCCTCGTCAACGACCCGGGCGAGGGCACCCAGGCCAAGCGGCGCGTGCACGCCACCCTCGTCGACCACCTGGTGCCGCCGATGGCGCGCGCCGAGTCGTACGGCGACATCGCGCGCCTGGAGCAGCACCTCGACGAGTACGCGCAGATCTCCGCGATGGACCCGGCGAAGCTGCCGGCGATCCGCGCGCAGATCTGGACCCTGATCCAGGCCGCGAAGCTGGACCACGACCTGGGCCTGGAGGAGCGCCCGGACGACGACGGCTTCGACGACTTCCTGCTGCACGTCGACGGCTGGCTGTGCGAGGTGAAGGACGCGCAGATCCGCGACGGCCTGCACGTCCTCGGCGGCGCCCCCGTCGGGGAGGCCCGCGTCAACCTGGTCCTGGCGATCCTGCGGGCCCGCCAGATCTGGGGCGGCACCACCGCCCTGCCCGGCCTGCGCGAGGCCCTCGGCCTGGACGAGTCCAAGGCGACCCGCACCTCCGCCGACGAGGCGGAGGAGGCGGCGCGCGGGCTGGTGCAGGCGATGGAGGACTCCGGCTGGGACCCGGCCGCCGTGTCCCGGGTGGCCGCCGGGCACCCGGAGCAGGTCGCGGCGGTGCTGGACTTCGCGGCCCGCGAGGTCGTCCCCCGCCTGGCCGGCACCACCGACGAGATCGCGCACGCGGTGGCCGCGCTGGACGGCCGGTTCGTCCCGGCCGGCCCGTCCGGCTCGCCGCTGCGCGGCCTGGTCAACGTGCTGCCGACCGGCCGCAACTTCTACTCCGTCGACCCGAAGGCCGTCCCCTCCCGCCTCGCCTGGGAGACCGGGCAGGCGCTGGCCGAGTCGCTGCTGGAGCGCTACCGCGCCGACAACGGCGAGTGGCCGGCGTCGGTCGGCCTGTCCCTGTGGGGCACGAGCGCCATGCGCACCGCCGGCGACGACGTCGCGGAGGCGCTGGCCCTCCTCGGCGTGCGCCCGGTGTGGGACGAGGCCTCGCGCCGGGTGACCTCCCTGGAGGCGATCCCGCCCGCCGAGCTGGGCCGGCCCCGCATCGACGTCACACTGCGCATCTCCGGCTTCTTCCGGGACGCCTTCCCGCACGTCATCGGCCTGCTCGACGACGCGGTCCGACTGGTGGCCGCGCTCGACGAGCCGGCGGAGCAGAACTTCGTACGGGCCCACGCACAGGCCGACCTGGCCGAGCACGGCGACGAGCGGCGCGCCACGACCCGCATCTTCGGCTCCCGCCCGGGAACGTACGGTGCGGGCATCCTGCAGCTGATCGACTCGCGGGACTGGCGCACCGACGCCGACCTGGCCGAGGTGTACACGGTGTGGGGCGGCTACGCGTACGGCCGCGGCCTGGAGGGCCGCCCGGCGCGCGCCGAGATGGAGTCCGCCTACAAGCGGATCACGGTGGCCGCGAAGAACACGGACACCCGCGAGCACGACATCGCCGACTCGGACGACTACTTCCAGTACCACGGCGGCATGGTGGCGACGGTCCGCGCGCTGCGCGGCACGGCGCCGGAGGCGTACATCGGCGACTCCACCCGCCCGGAGACGGTCAAGACCCGCACCCTGGTGGAGGAGACCTCCCGCGTCTTCCGCGCCCGGGTCGTCAACCCGCGGTGGATCGAGGCGATGCGCCGCCACGGCTACAAGGGCGCCTTCGAGCTGGCGGCGACGGTGGACTACCTGTTCGGGTACGACGCCACCACGGGCGTGGTCGCCGACTGGATGTACGACAAGCTGACCGAGACGTACGTCCTGGACCCGGAGAACCGCGCGTTCCTGGAGGAGGCCAACCCCTGGGCGCTGCACGGCATCGCCGAGCGGCTGCTGGAGGCGGAGTCCCGCGGCATGTGGGAGAAGCCGGACCCGCAGGTCCTGGAGGCCCTGCGACAGGTGTACCTGGACACCGAGGGCAACCTGGAATCCGACGGGGAGTGACGCCGGCCCGCACGCCTCCGCACCGCCCCTAGCGTCCGCGGGGCGGCGGCGTGCGGTGGACGGTGCCGCTTCACCTGATGCGGTGAAGCGGCACTTGGGGCGGCCGGGGCGCGGGTAGGGCACTGCCGATCCCGTGCGGGGGGACGGCGTCCGGGAACGGTCCGGCCCTCCGCGGCCCCGGACCGAAAGGCATCCTCCGACGTGACGCAGCCGTTCCGCCTGCCGGACTTCCATGTTCCGTATCCGGCGAGACTCAACCCGCACCTCGAGGCCGCCAGGGAGCACATCCGGCGCTGGGCCCGCGGTTTCGGGATGTTGGAGGGTTCCGGCGTGTGGACGTCGGAGGACCTCGACGCACACGACTACGCGCTGCTGTGCGCGCACACCCACCCGGACTGCGGTGCCGAGGCGCTGAAGCTGGTCACCGACTGGTACGTGTGGGTGTTCTTCTTCGACGACCACTTCCTGGAGGTCTACAAGCGCACCGGGGACCGCGAGGGAGCGCGGGCGTACCTCGACGGGCTGGCCGCGTTCATGCCGATGGACCTGGCGGACGGTTTCCCCGAGCCGGCGAACCCCGTCGAGGCGGGCCTGGAGGACCTGTGGCAGCGCACGGTCCCGGCGATGTCCGCGGACTGGAGGGAACGGTTCTCCGAGTCGACCCGGAACCTGCTGGACGAGTCGATGTGGGAGCTGCACAACATCGGCATGGGGCGGGTCGCGAACCCGCTGGAGTACATCGAGATGCGCCGCAAGGTCGGCGGGGCGCCCTGGTCGGCGGGGCTCGTCGAGTACGTGGCGGCGGAAGTCCCGGCGCGGGTGGCGCACGCGCGGCCGCTCCAGGTGCTGCGGGACGCCTTCTCGGATGCGGTGCACATCCGCAACGACATCTTCTCGTACCGGCGCGAGGTGGAGGAGGAGGGCGAACTCTCCAACGCCGTACTGGTGTTGGAGACGTTCCTGGGCTGTACCACCCAGGAGGCCGCCGATCTGGCGAACGACCTGCTGACGTCCCGGCTGGAGCAGTTCGACTACACGGCGCTCGTGGAGGTGCCCGCGCTCGCCGCCCGGCACGGGCTCGGCCCCGACGAGGCTGCGGCCGTCCTGGCGTACGCGAAGGGATTGCAGGACTGGCAGGCCGGCGGCCACGAGTGGCACATGGCCTCCGGCCGGTACATGAACGAGGAGGCGCGGCGCTCCGCCCCGCGCACGCTGCCGTTCCTGCCCGGCGGCCTCGGGACGGCGGCGCTGGACTGGCGCTCGGTCCTGACGCCCCGCGCGCTGGAGCTGCGCCGGCGCAGGTTCTCGCACGTGCCGTTCCGGAAGGTGGGGCGGCGGATCCTGCCGGACGTCGACCTGCCGTTCGCGCTGTCCCTCAACCCGCACCTGGACCGGGCGCGCCGCGAACTGACCGCGTGGTGCGGGCGGATGGGGATGCTCGCACCGCAGCCCGGCGACCCCGGCTCGGACGTCTGGACCGAGGACGCCCTGGACGGCATGGACCTGGCCCTGTGCGCGGCGGGCATCGACCCGGACGCCTCGGCGGAGGCGCTGTCGCTGGGCGCGCAGTGGCTCGCCTGGGGAACGTACGGGGACGACTACTACCCGCGGGTGTTCGGTGCGGCGCGGGACCCCGGCGGCGCGCGGGCGGCGGCGGACCGGCTCGCCGCGATGATGCCGCCGGAGCCGGGGCGGGGCCCGGCGCCGGTCACCGCGCTGGAGCGCGGTCTGGCGGACCTGTGGGAGCGGACCGCCGCCGGCCTGGAGGAGCGGGCGCGCGCGGAGTTCCGCCGCCACGTCGTCGCGATGCTGGACTCCTGGGTGTGGGAGATCGCGAACACAGCCGTGAACCGGGTGCCGGACCCGGTGGACTACGCGGAGATGCGCCGCTTCACCTTCGGCTCGGACCTGACGATGTTCCTGGCCCGGCTCGGCCACGGGGGCGGGGCCTTTCCGCAGGAGCTGCGCCGCGAGGGGGCGCTCCGCTCCCTGGAGAGCGCCGCGGCCGACGTGGGGTGCCTCGTCAACGACCTGTTCTCGTACCGCAAGGAGATCGAGTTCGAGGGAGAGGTGCACAACCACGTCCTCGTCGCGCAGCACTTCTTCGGCATCGACTACCCGCAGGCGGCGGCGATCGTCGCCGACCTGCTCGCGCAGCGCACCCGCGAGTTCGAGCACGTCCGGGACCACCAGCTGCCGGTGCTGTGCGACGACCGGGGACTCGGCCCGGCGGAGCGGGCGGCGCTCGGCGCGTACGTGCGGGAGCTGGAGGACTGGATGGCGGCGATCCTCCACTGGCACCGCAGCGTGCGCCGCTACCGGGACGAGGAGCTGCGGCCGGGGCCCGCCGGGCTGCGGGCGCTGCCGGCGGGCCCCTCGTTCGGGATGGCGGCGGCGCGGATCTCCCCGCCATCGTAGTGCCGCGTCTAACGGGTCCCGGTCCAGTCGGCCGGGACCTTGCCGAGGCGGACGCGCTGCGGGTGGTCGCCGACGGGGACGGAGACCCGCTTCTCGCCGGTGGCGAAGTCGATGGCGGTGACGCGGTCGGAGCCGCTCTCGGAGACGACGCAGGCCGTGCCGTCTCCGCTGACGGTCGCCCAGTACGGCTTGTCGGCGGGGACGAGCGGCCCCTCGGCGAGGGTGGACCGGTCGACGACGGTGGCGTAGTCGTCCATGGTGCCGGCGATGCACAGCTTCGTGCCGTCGGGGCTCATCGCCATGCCGTGGTGGCGGGAGTCGTTGACCCAGGCGGTGCGGTCGTCAGGGGTCTTCGGGTTCTTCGGGAGGGTCTTGACGCGGGTGATGCGGTCGGCGGCGACGTCGTACTCGGCGAAGCCGTTGAAGAAGGACACCTGGAAGTAGAGCTTCGACTCGTCCGGGGTGAAGGCGTTCGGCCGGATCGAGTCGGACAGGTCGGAGCGGCCCGCGGCGTCGAGGCGCTCGCGCATGTCGACCGTGCGGACGGTGCGGAAGGTCTGCGCGTCCACGACGGTGAACTTCCGGTCGCCCTTGGTCCAGTCGAGCCAGGGCGCGTCCAGGGCGGTGTTGACCTCGCCGATGGAGGCGTTCCAGATCAGCCGGCCGTCGCGGGAGAAGGTGTTCTCGTGCGGCTTGTCGCCGGTGGCGAACGAGCCGGCCTGGCGGCCGGTCGCGATGTCGAGGACGTGGACGGTGTTCGAGGTGGACGCGGACACCGCGACCCGGGTGCCGTCGGGCGAGACGGCCATATGGTCGGAGCGGAAGCCGGAGACGGGGAAGCGCCAGTTGATGCGGCCGGTGCGCAGGTCGAGGGAGACGACGTCGGCGAAGCTCGGGCGGGAGACGACCACGGCGGAGCCGTCGGGGGTGGTGTACATGTCGTCGACGAGCTGGTCGTGGCCTTCGCCGGCGCTGTGCCGGATGCCGAGGAAGAAGGCGAGCTTCACCGGGTTGAGGTGGATCTCCCGCAGGCGCTCCTCCTTGTCGGGGACGACGTTGATGCGGCCGATGCGCTCCATGCCGCCGGTGGAGGCGAGGACGTCGGCGGTGCCCTCCCAGTTGTTGCCGACGAAGAGCACCTCGCGCAGCCCGGCCGCGTCGGGGGCGGCGGGCGCGGCGGGTGCGGGTGCGGCGGCCGTCGCGAGCGCGGCGGCGGTGAGCACGCCGCCGGCGAGGAGCGTGCGGACGGGCGTACGGGCAGTGCGGGCGGTCCGGGGCATCGCTCAACTCCGCTGCATGGAGGCGCTGTTACCGGCCGGTAAAAATATGCGGGACGTCACCAGGGCGCAAGCCCCGTGACACGCCCTTTTTCCGTACCCGGCCCGCCCGTCAGGCCACGGAGCCGATCCGCCGGGCCGCGGTGGTCGAGGCGTCGGGGTGGATCGGGATGTGCGCGCCGGTCAGTGCGGCCCCGGAGCCGCCCCGCCGGTCGGCGACGATCTCGGCGGCGATGGACAGGGCGGTCTCCTCCGGGGAGCGGGCGCCGAGGTCGAGGCCGATCGGGGAGCGCAGGCGGGCCAGTTCGAGCTCGGTGACGCCGGCCTCGCGCAGCCGCCGGTTGCGGTCCTCGTGGGTCTTGCGGGAGCCCATGGCGCCGACGTAGGCGACGGGGAGGCGCAGGGCGAGGCGCAGCAGGGGCACGTCGAACTTGGCGTCGTGGGTGAGGACGCACAGCACGGTCCGGCCGTCGGTCGCGGTGCCCTCCAGGTAGCGGTGGGGCCAGTCGACGACGATCTCGTCGGCCTCGGGGAAGCGCTGCTTCGTGGCGAAGACGGGCCGTGCGTCGCACAGCGTCACGTGGTAGCCGAGGAACTTGCCGATCCGCACGAGGGCGGACGCGAAGTCGATGGCCCCGAAGACGATCATCCGCGGGGGCGGGACGCTGGACTCGACGAGCACCTTGAGCGGCTCGCCGCACAGCCGGCCGTCGGCGCCGACCTCCAGGACGCCGGTCTTCCCGGCGTCGAGCAGGGCGCGGGCCTCCTCGGCGACCATGCGGTCCAGTTCGGGGTGGCCGCCGAAGCCGCCGAGGAAGCCGTCCGCGCCGGCCTCGCCGGACTCGCCGCGGACGAGCACGGCGCTGCCCTTCAGCTCCGCCGGCCCCTCGGCGATCCGGGCGACGGCGGCGGCCTCGCCGCGCGCGGCGGCGGCCAGGGCGGCTTCGAAGACCTCCCGCTGCGCGGTGCCGACGCGGACCGGGGTCACGAGGATGTCGATGATCCCGCCGCAGGTCAGGCCCACGGCGAACGCGTCGTCGTCGCTGTATCCGAAGCGCTCCAGGACGGTCTCGCCGTCCTGGAGCGCCTGCGTGCACAGGTCGTACACCGCGCCCTCCACGCATCCGCCGGAAACCGATCCGACGGCCGTCCCGGCCTCGTCGACGGCGAGGGCCGCCCCGGGCTGCCGGGGCGCGCTGCCGGTGACCGCCACGACGGTGGCGACGGCGAAGTCACGCCCTTGCCCGACCCACCGGTTCAGCTCTTCGGCGATGTCCAGCATGGGGGCCTCCTGGAGGGGGTTCGGTTCCAGTATCGGATGCGTGGAGGGTCGGGCCGGGCCCGCGTCAGTGGACGCCGAGCCAGCCCTCGATCGGGT
Organism: Streptomyces toxytricini; assembly: GCF_014649915.1. Lineage (GTDB taxonomy): Bacteria > Actinomycetota > Actinomycetes > Streptomycetales > Streptomycetaceae > Streptomyces > Streptomyces toxytricini. The sequence goes on from NZ_BMTY01000008.1 coordinate 40,076, forward strand.
CGAGCGCGAAGAACACCACGAAGATCGCGGTGAGCGCCCACATGAACGCGCCGATCTCGCGGGACTTGCCCTGCGCGACCTTGATGGCGACGTGCGAGATGACACCGGCGGCGACGCCGGCCGTGATCTGGTACGTGAACGGCATGATCACGACGGTGAGGAAGACCGGCACCGCGGTGGCGGCGTCCGCCCAGTCCACGTGGCGGGCGTTCTGCATCATCATGGCGCCGATCACGACGAGCGCGGCCGAGGCGACCTCGCCGGGGACGATCTGCGTGATCGGGGTGAAGAAGATGCACAGGGCGAAGAAGACGCCGGTGACGACCGAGGCCAGGCCCGTGCGGGCGCCTTCGCCCACGCCGGTGGCGGACTCGACGAACACGGTCTGGCCGCTGCCGCCCGCGACGCCGCCGATGGCGCCGCCGGCGCCGTCGATGAAGAGGGCCTTCGACAGGCCCGGCATGCGGCCCTTGTCGTCGGCCAGCTTGGCCTCGGTGCCGACGCCGATGATGGTGGCCATCGCGTCGAAGAAGCCGGCCAGCACCAGTGTGAAGACGATCATGCCGACGGTCATCGCGCCGACCTCGCCCCAGCCGCCGAACTCGACCTGCCCGAAGAGCGAGAAGTCCGGCAGGGAGACCGCCGAGCCGTTCAGCTCCGGCGGGCCGCTGGCCCAGGCCTTCGCGTCGATGTCGGCGATCGCGTTCAGGACGACCGCGAGGACGGTGCCGACGACGATGCCGATGAGGATCGCGCCGGGGACCTTGCGGGCCTGCAGCATGAAGATGAGCAGGAGGGTGACGGCGAAGAGCAGCACGGGCCAGCCGGCCAGCTCGCCCGTCGGGCCGAGGGTGACGGGGCCGCCGCCGGGGGCGGGGTTCTCGTGCACGAACCCGGCCTTGACGAAGCCGATGAGCGCGACGAAGAGGCCGATGCCCATGGTGATCGCGTGCTTGAGGGCCAGCGGGATCGCATTCATGATCATCTCGCGGAGGCCGGTGACGACCAGGAGACAGATCACGACGCCGTACATGACGCACATGCCCATGGCCTGCGGCCAGGTCATCTGCGGGGCGACCTGCGAGGCGAGCACGCCGGACACGGAGAGGCCGGCGGCGAGCGCGAGGGGCACCTTGCCGACGAAGCCCATGAGGAGGGTGGTCACGGCCGCGGCGAACGCGGTCGCCGTGATCAGCGCCTTCTGGCTCATGGTGTCCCCGGCGGCGTCCTTGCCGGAGAGGATCAGGGGATTCAGCAGGAGGATGTACGCCATCGCCATGAAGGTCGTGACGCCGCCACGAATCTCATTGCCGACGTTGGATCCTCTGTGGGTGATGTGGAAGTACCGGTCGAGCCAAGAACGCCCGGCGGGATTGCGAGAGCCGTCGCCGGCCTCTTCCGCGGTGGTCTTGGGCTCCACAGACGATTGGGTCATGGTGCCTAAACTCCCAAGGTTCAAAGGGGCACCCGCACCTGGAATTCCAGGCGAGCTGCGGGATTTGGGAAATGCCGTTCGGCTGCACGACCCGGGGTGACGGCCCGAGGCGACGCGAATTGCACTGCGTGTACTGCGGGTACTGCGGGGGTTCTGCGGTACTGGTGACGGCTCCGGGGTGGAGGTGCCGCCGGTTCCTGCGCGGGGGGTGCTACCGGGGACGGGCCGCGAGCGGTGCGGCGGGCGTTCCGGACTTCCTTGGCTCCGGGCGGTGCGGCGGGGGCGCGGGGCCGCTGCCGCCCCGCCCGGAGAGTTCGTGGTCCGGGGGCCTTGCGGCCCCCGGAGGACGCGGTCCTACAGGGTGCCGGTGAGGGCCTCCGGGCGGATCGGCGTCTTGGCGAGCTCCAGGCCGGTCGCCGCCCGGATCGCCGCGAGGACGGCCGGGGTGGACGACAGGGTGGGGGCCTCGCCGAGCCCGCGCAGGCCGTACGGCGCGTTCGGGTCGGCGAGCTCCAGGTAGTCGACGGGGATGCTCGGGGTGTCGAGGATCGTCGGGATCAGGTAGTCCGTGAAGGAGGGGTTGCGCACCTTCGCGGTCTTCGGGTCGACGATGATCTCCTCCATCACCGCGACGCCGAGGCCCTGGGTGGTGCCGCCCTGGATCTGGCCGACGACGGAGAGCGGGTTGAGGGCCTTGCCGACGTCCTGGGCGCAGGCCAGCTCGACGACCTTGACGAGGCCGAGCTCGGTGTCCACCTCGACGACCGCGCGGTGCGCGGCGAAGGTGTACTGGACGTGGCCGTCGCCCTGGCCGGTGACGAGGTCGAAGGCGACCGTCGGGCGGTGGCGGAACTCCAGCTCCAGGTCGATGGGCTCCTCGCCCTCCAGCAGCTCCGCGATGTCCGCGAGGACCTCGCCGCCGTCGGTGACGACCTTGCCGCCCTCCAGGAGCAGCTCGGCGGTGGCCCACGCCGGGTGGTAGGAGCCGTTCTTGCGGCGGCCGATCTCCAGGACCTTCTCGCGGACGGCCTCGCAGGTGTTCTTCACGGCGCCGCCGGTCATGTACGTCTGCCGGGAGGCGGACGTGGAGCCGGCCGAGCCGACCTGGGTGTCGGCGGGGTGGATCGTCACGTGGGTGACGCCCAGCTCCGTGCGGGCGATCTGGGCGTGGACGGTGACGCCGCCCTGGCCGACCTCCGCCATGGCGGTGTGGACCATGGCGACGGCCTCGCCGCCGATGACCTCCAGGCGCACGCGGGCGGTGGAGTAGTCGTCGAAGCCCTCGGAGAAGCCGACGTTCTTGATGCCGACCGCGTAGCCGACGCCGCGGACGACGCCCTCGCCGTGGGTGGTGTTCGACAGGCCGCCGGGCAGCGCGCGGACGTCGGCACCCTCGCCGGCGGTCTCCCACTGGCGCTCCGGCGGCAGCGGGCGGGCCTTGACCCGGCGCAGCAGCTCGGCGACCGGCGCCGGGGAGTCCACGACCTGCCCGGTGGGCATGATCGTGCCCTGCTCCATGGCGTTGAGCTGGCGGAACTCGACCGGGTCCATGCCCAGCTTCGCCGCGAGCCGGTCCATCTGGGCCTCGTACGCGAAGCAGGCCTGGACGGCGCCGAAGCCGCGCATGGCGCCGCAGGGCGGGTTGTTCGTGTAGAGGGCGACCGCCTCGATGTCGACGTCGTCGACGACGTACGGGCCGACGGAGAGCGAGGAGGCGTTGCCGACGACGGCCGGGGAGGCCGACGCGTAGGCGCCGCCGTCCAGGACGATCCGGCACTTCATGTGCGTGAGCTTGCCGTCCTTGGTGGCGCCGTGCTCGTAGTACAGCTTGGCCGGGTGGCGGTGTACGTGGCCGAAGAAGGACTCGAACCGGTTGTAGACCATCTTGACCGGCTTGTTCGTGGCGAGGGCCAGCAGGCAGGCGTGGATCTGCATGGAGATGTCCTCGCGGCCGCCGAAGGCGCCGCCGACGCCGGACAGCGTCATGCGGACCTTCTCCTCGGGCAGGCCGAGGACGGGGGCGATCTGCCGGAGGTCGGAGTGCAGCCACTGGGTGGCGACGTACAGGTCGACGCCGCCGTCCTCGCCGGGTACCGCGAGGCCGGACTCGGGGCCGAGGAAGGCCTGGTCCTGCATGCCGAAGGTGTACTCGCCCTCGACGATGACGTCGGCGCGCTTGCGGGCCTCCTCCACGTTGCCGCGGACGATGGGCTGGCGGTGCACGATGTTCGGGTGCGGGACGTGCCCGGCGTGGTGGTCGTCGCGGCCCTCGTGGAGGAGCGGCGCGTCGGGGGCGAGGGCGGAGGCCTCGTCGGTGACGACCGGCAGCTCCCGGTAGTCCACCTTGATCTTGGCGGCGGCGCGGCGGGCGGTCTCCGGGTGGTCGGCGGCGACGAGGGCCACCGGCTCGCCGTGGTGGCGCACCCGGCCGTTGGCGAGGACCGGGGTGTCCTGGATCTCCAGGCCGTAGTTCTTCATCTCGGCCGGCAGGTCCGCGTAGGTGAGGACCGAGTAGACGCCCGGCAGGGCCAGCGCCTCGGAGATGTCGATGCCCGCGATCTCGGCGTGCGCGACGGGGCTGCGCAGGGTCTGGCCCCACAGCATGTCCTCGTGCCACATGTCGGAGGAGTACGCGAACTCGCCGGTGACCTTGAGGGTGCCGTCGGGGCGGAGCGTGGACTCGCCGATGCCGCCCTGGGCGTGCTTCTGGGAGACGTTCGTCGGCGTGCCGGACGGAGTGGTGCGGGTGTTGGCCATGGTCAGACCGCCTCTCCCTGGCGGGCGGCCGCCAGGCGGACCGCGTCGAGGATCTTCTCGTAGCCCGTGCAGCGGCAGAGGTTGCCGGACAGGGCCTCACGGATGTCCTGGTCGGTCGGGTCCGGGTTCTGCTCCAGCAGGGCGTCGGCCTGGACCAGCAGGCCCGGGGTGCAGAAGCCGCACTGGACGGCGCCGGCGTCGATGAACGCCTGCTGGATGCCGGACAGCTCCACGCCCTCGCCGGTCTGCGAGTCGGTGCCCTTCGCGGACCAGCGCTGCGCCTCGTCCGTGGACACGCCGGCCGCGCTGCCGCAGGCGCCGGTGCCGCAGGCGCCGCCGTGGCCGTGCTCCTCGCGCTTGCGGGCGAAGTCGGCCAGGCCCTCGACGGTCACGACGTCGCGGCCCTCGACCTGGCCGGCGGCGACGAGACAGGAGCAGACGGGCACGCCGTCGAGGCGTACGGTGCAGGATCCGCACTCGCCCTGCTCACAGGCGTTCTTCGAGCCGGGCAGGCCCAGGCGCTCGCGCAGGACGTAGAGGAGGGACTCGCCCTCCCAGACGTCGTCGGCCTGCTGCGGACGACCGTTGACAGTGAAATTGACGCGCATGGTTACGCAGCCCCTTCAAGCGTGCGGCCGTTCGTGCCGCGGTACTGCTCCCACGTCCAGACGAGCTGGCGGCGAGCCATGATGCCGACCGCGTGCCGGCGGTACTTCGCCGTGCCGCGGACGTCGTCGATCGGGTTGCAGGCGCCGGAGGCGAGCTCACCGAACTGCTTGGCGATCGACGGGGTGATGACCTTGCCGTTGTCCCAGAAGCCGCCCTCTTCCAGGGCGGCGTTCAGGAACTCCTCGGCGGCCTTCGCCCGGATGGGCGTGGGCGCGGCCGAGCCGATGCCCGTCCGCACGGTGCGGGTCTCGGGGTGCAGCGCGAGGCCGAAGGCGCACACCGCGATGACCATCGCGTTGCGGGTGCCGACCTTGGAGTACTGCTGCGGACCGGTGGCGTTCTTGACGTGGACGGCCTTGATGAGCTCGTCGGCGGCGAGCGCGTTGCGCTTGACGCCGGTGTAGAACTCGTCGATCGGGATCATGCGGGTGCCGCGGACGGATTCGACCTCGACCTCGGCGCCGGCGGCGAGGAGGGCGGGGTGGGAGTCGCCCGCGGGAGAGGCGCAGCCCAGGTTGCCGCCGACGCCGCCGCGGTTGCGGATCTGCGGGGAGGCGACCGTGTGGGAGGCGAGCGCGAGCCCGGGGAGCGTCTCGCGCAGGTTCTCCATGATGTGCGTGTACGGGACGGAGGCGCCGACCCTGGTGACCTCCTCGCCTACCTCCCACTCCCGCAGCAGTGCGATGCGGTTCAGGTCGAGGAGGTACTCCGGACGGCGGTGGTCGAAGTTGATCTCGACCATGATGTCGGTGCCACCCGCAATCGGCACAGCTGTGGGGTACTCGGCCTTGGCGGCGAGTGCCTCCTCCCAACTGGCGGGGCGAAGGAAGTCCATGTCGGCTCTCTTCTTGTAATCGGGTCGTTCGCTTGGGGCCAGGAGGCCGAAGGGCCGTCGACTGGTCGTTCACTTGCTGTTAACGCGGTGTGGAGTCAGTACACAAGCCGCGCGTCCCTGTGGTGCAGTCACCGAAACCATGAAGGAGTTGGCTGGCGGCCTCCCTCGTCTTGTAGATTCGTATGAAAGGCAGGATGCACTGACCTGCCCGATTTCCGACGGCAACATTCGAGACAGATCGGCGGCGACACCATGCGGCTGCGCGCACTGCTGGAAACCGAGGCGCTGGGGCTGCGGCTGCTGGGCGGCGAGGACGAACTCGACCGGACGGTCCGCGGCGTCATGACGACGGACCTGAGGGATCCCAGCCGGTACCTCACCGGAGGCGAACTCGTGCTGACGGGCCTCGCCTGGCGAAGAAATTCAGCCGACTCCGAGCCGTTCGTACGAATCCTCGCGAGCGCGGGCGTCGCCGGCCTCGCCGCGGGCGAGGCGGAGCTGGGCGACATCCCCGACGACCTCGTCTCCGCCTGCCGGCACCACCGGCTGCCGCTGTTCGCGGTGAACGAGGACGTTGCATTCGCCACCATCACGGAGTACGTGGTGCGGCAGGTCTCCGGCGAGCGCGCCGGCGACCTCGCGGCCGTCGTCGACCGCCACCGCCGGCTGATGACCTCCGGTCCGGCGGGCGGCGGCCCCGACGTGGTGCTCGATCTGCTCACCACCGACCTCGATCTGCGCGCGTGGGTGCTCTCCCCCACGGGCCGGCAGATCGCCGGAGCGGGAGAACCCCTGCCGCCGGGCGTCTGTGCGGCCCTGGCCGGCGAGCACCTCGCGGCGGTCCGCACCGGGCGCAGGGGCCCGCACCGGATCTCCCTCCAGGGTATTGCGTACTCGCTCTTCCCGATCAGGGGAGCGGGCCGCGCCCCGGGCGGCCCGGGCGGCCGCGACGTGCGCGAGAGCGTGCTGTCGGACTGGCTGCTGGCCGTCGAGGCCGACGCGGGCGACTGGCCGGCGGAGCGGCTGGACCTGCTGCAGGGCGTGACCCAGCTGATCGCCGTCGAGCGGGACCGGCGCGACGCCGCCCGCACGGTGCGCCGCCGCCTGGCCCAGGAGGTGCTGGAGCTGGTCCAGACGGGCGCCCCGCCCGCCGAGATCGCCGCCCGCCTGCGCGTCGCCGCCCCCGTGCTGCTGCCGGGGCTCGGCGCGGCCCCGCACTGGCAGGTGGTCGTGGCCCGGGTGGACTGGGAGGGCGGCGACATCCCCGGCGGGCCGGTGGCGCAGTCGCTGCTGGAGGAGATCCTCGTCGACCCGTCCGTGTCCGGGCCGGAGCCGTCGGACCGCATCGCGGTCGCCCACACGGGCGACGAGGCCATCGCCCTGGTGCCGCTGCCCGCGCAGACCGGGGAGGGCGGGGAGGACAAGGCCCCGGAGGCCGCCCTGCACGCCGACGAGCTGCTCGCGACCGTACGGGAGCCGCTGCGCGCGGGCCTCGCCGACGACGGCCGCCTCACCCTCGGCGTCAGCGCCGCCGTGCACTCCGCGGAGGGGCTGCGCGGCGCGCTGGAGGAGGCCCGGCACGCCCGCCGGGTCGCCGCGGCGCGCCCCGGCCGGGTCTGCGCGGCCGGCCACCACGAGCTCGCCTCCCACGTGCTGCTGCTGCCGTTCGTCCCGGACGACGTGCGCCGCGCGTTCACGGCGCGCCTGCTGGACCCGCTGCGGGACTACGACCGCCGCCACCGCGCGGAGCTCATCCCGACGCTGGAGGCGTTCCTGGACTGCGACGGCTCGTGGACGCGCTGCGCGACGCGGCTGCACCTGCACGTCAACACGCTGCGCTACCGGGTCGGGCGAATCGAGCAGTTGACGTCCCGCGACCTGTCCCGGCTGGAGGACAAGCTCGACTTCTTCCTCGCACTGCGCATGAGCTGAGGCGTTCCGCAGGGCCGGTTGTTCCGTGTGTGATGCATGGTGCTGACGAGGTGTCCGGACTTTGTGAAAGAGTTCACCCGACCCCTTGGCCGAACCCGCCGATCCGTGCTCTCATTTCGCCCCAGGGCTCGAAGACGTGCTGCTTGGTTGCTTTGGGGAGGGCAATGTGGCGGACACCGCCATGTCCGGTGCCGGAACCACCGGGGGGGACGACCCCCTCCAGCGGGCGATATGGCGGCTGCGCTCGCGCGGCTGCTGGACCGACGCGGCGGCCCTGCTGACCGCGCACCAGGACGACGCCGGAGCCGCCGTGCAGCGGACGGCGCTGCTGGTCGAGCGGTGCCTGTTCACCGGCCAGGGCTGGTCGGAGGCGGAGGACGCGCTGCGCGTCGCGGAGGCGGTGGCGGGGGACGACGACGAGCGCGGCGCGGCGGCCTGCGAGCGCGGCCACCTGGCGTACGCGGCCACGGTCCTCGGGGTGCGCGACCGCTCCGACGAGGCCCGCTCGGCGCTGGGCCGGGCAGCGGCCCTGCTGTCCCCGGGCTCCCGCACCCGTCCGCTGCTGGACTTCCGCCGGGGCCTGGTCGCCGAGCACCTGGCGGACGCCCCCCAGTCGGCCCGCCCGGCGTACCGCCGCGCCCACGCGGGGGCCACGGCCAACGGGGACACGCTGCTGCTGTCGTTCACCTGGCGGCACCTGGCCGCGCTGGCCCTGCGCGACGGGGAGGTCGCGGAGGCCCGCAAGGGCTTCGCGGAGTCGCTCCGCATCCGCGAGGAGCTCGGCTTCCTCGTCGGCACCGCGCCGGCTCTGGCCGCACTCGCGGAGGCCGAGCCGGAGCCCGAGGCCAGCCGGCTGCGCGCCGAGGCGCACCGCCTGTTCCACCTCCTGGGCGGGATCCCGACCTGGCTGGCGGACCAGCTCCACCCGAGGCCGTCCCTGCCCGATCCGGCCTGACCGCGCGGTCGACACCGCGCCCCGCCGCTGCCGGCGCGCAGCCCGGCACACGGGCAGCCCTCCCCCGTGCGGCGCAGGGCACCGGATGACGCGGGCCGGACGGCGGGACCGGAGGCGGACGGCCTGCCCGGCGGTCCGGGCCGACGCGGCCGCTCAGCCGGCGGACCCGGCGAAGTGCTCCCGTACCAGCGATTCGACGGCCGCCAGCTCGCCGGCGACCAGCGCCTCCAGCAGGGCCGCGTGCTCGGCCGCGTCGGCGACGAGGTCGGCGCGCCTCACCCGGGGGGCACCGGGCAGCGGCCACTGGGAGCGGCGGTGCAGCTCCTCTGCGACCTGGACGAGCTGCTCGTTGCCGCCGAGGCGGAGGACCTGCCGGTGGAAGGCCCGGTCGGCCTCCGCGTAGCGGGCCGGGTCGCCGGCCGCGGCGGCGTCGGCGGTGGCGGCGGCCGCCGGCCGCAGGGCCGCCCAGGTCTCCGGGGCGACGGTCCGCGCCAGCCGCAGCATGACCGGCACCTCCAGCAGCGCCCGCACCTCGGCCAGCTCCGCGAGGGCCCGCGGCGTCCGCGACAGCACCCGGAAGCCGCGGTTCGGCAGGCACTCCACGGCCCCTTCCAGGGCCAGCTGCTGCATCGCCTCGCGGACCGGCGTCGCGGACACGCCGAAACGGTCCGCCAGCGCGGGGCCGGAGTAGATCTCCCCGGGCTCCAGCTCGCCGTCGACGAGCGCGGCGCGCAGCGCCTCCAGCACCTGCGCGCGCACGGAATGGCGCAGCACCTTCTGCGTCGGGATCAGCGCCGACACCCCTGCGCGGGCCGCCTCGTGCACTCGGTCCTCCTGTGGGTCTCGGCCTCTCGGGAGAATAGTTGAGATCGGCCCGGAAAAGGGCATACAAACCCATCACCGTCAGCTAAGGTAAGGCTTACCTTTGTTCACCCCCGACCGAATCGGTGATCCGCCATGTCCGCGCCCGCCCCCGTCGCCACTTCCCCCCTGGCGGGCGCGTACGCACGGCTGACGCAGGCGTACGAGGGCCTCCTCGTCGTCGAGCGCGCCGCGCACGAGCCCGCCCCTCGCGGTGTGGGGTGGATCGGCGCGGAGGAGCTCGCGGCGGGCGGCCCCGCCGCGGAGGCCTACCTGGCGTGGGACAAGGCGCAGATCATGCGGGACTACGGCCGCGAGGCCCGGCCCGACGTGGTCGCCACGTTCGGCCTGCACCGCTACGCCTGGCCCGCCTGCCTGCTGGTCACCGTGCCGTGGTTCCTCGACCGCCGCGTGCCGCGGCTGGAGCAGGTCGCGTACCACCGGGCCCGCGGGATCATGAGCGTGTACGCGGACTCCTTCGCCTGCCTGCCGACCGATCCGGCGGCAGACCTCCCCGGGGCCCGGGTCGTGTCCGACGGGGAGGCCCTGCGGGCCGAGGTGCGCGCTGCGGTGGCGCAGCACCTCGAACCGCTGCTGGAGGCCTTCGGTCCGCGCATGCGGCGCAGGCGGCGCGCCCTGTGGGGGATGGCGACGGACGACGTGGTGGCGAGCCTGTGGTACGTGGGCCGGATGCTGGGCGAGGAGGACCGCGCGATCGCCGAGCTGGAGGCGCTGCTGCCCGGCTCGACCGCCCCGTACGCCGGCGGCGCGGGCTTCCGGACGCTCACGGCGCCCGACGGGGCGTGCATGCCGACGCGGGACCGCGCGAGCTGCTGCCTCTTCTACACGATCCGCCCGAAGGACACGTGCGTCACCTGCCCCCGCACGTCCGACGAGGACCGCATCGCCCGCCTGACGGCCCGCACGGCGGCGTAACGTTCCTCCTCGCCGACGCGGAATCCGCACCGCCGACCAGAACAACGGGCGCCACTCCCACCCGTCCGACTGACCCTGCTCGAACACAACACCCAATTCCCACACGGCAGTTCGAGCCACAACACCCTATCCGGCGGGCCACGGCCCCCGATGGCGTCCACTTGCCCCGAAACCCGCGTGCGAAGCGGATCCCCTGCGCCACCATGGCCCCGGTAGGCCGCATAAGCGAAGGCAAGGGACATCCGCATGAGACTGACCGACATATCGCTGGACTGGCTGCTGCCCGGCAGCCTGTTGATCCTGGGCGTACTTGCGGCAGTTGCGGTACTGGCCCGGGGCAAGCGCGAGGGCGAGAAGGCCGCGGCCGAGGACTCCTGGGAGCGCAGCGAGGAGCGCCGGCGCCGCAAGGAGGCCGTCTACGGGACCGCTTCCTACGTCCTGCTCTTCTGCTGTGCGGCGGTCGCGGCCGCGCTCTCCTTCCACGGGCTGGTCGGCTTCGGCCGGCAGAACCTGAACCTTTCGGGCGGCTGGGAGTACCTGGTCCCCTTCGGCCTGGACGGCGCCGCGATGTTCTGCTCGGTCCTCGCCGTCCGCGAGGCGAGCCACGGCGACGCCGCGCTGGGTTCGCGCATGCTGGTGTGGCTGTTCGCCGGCGCTGCCGCATGGTTCAACTGGGTGCACGCGCCCCGCGGGATCGGCCACGACGGCGCCCCGCAGTTCTTCGCCGGCATGTCGCTGTCGGCGGCGGTCCTCTTCGACCGGGCCCTGAAGCAGACCCGCAGGGCGGCCTTGCGCGAGCAGGGCCTGATCCCGCGCCCGCTGCCGCAGATCCGCATGGTCCGCTGGCTGCGGGCCCCCCGGGAGACCTTCGGCGCGTGGTCCCTCATGCTCCTCGAAGGCGTCCGCACGCTGGACGAGGCCGTCGACGAGGTGCGCGAGGACCGGCGGGAGAAGGAAGCGGACCGGCACCGCAGGCGCGACCAGAACCGCCTGAACAAGGCCCGCCTGAAGGCCCTGGGCCGGCAGAACCGCACGTCCCTCTTCGGCCGCTCCCGCGGCCGCCAGGTCGACATGGCGGGGCTCACCTCCGCCGCGGGCTCCGCGCCGGTCGGCGCGGAGCCGGCCATAGCGGAACACGGACAACTGCCCGCCCCGCCCCGGCGCCCCTCCCTGCAGGCCGTGAGCACTGAGGTGACCGGCCCCCGAACGGTCGACCTGACCGCCGAGGACGACACCCAGACCATCCCCCGGCTCGACTCCCTGGAACGCAAACTGAAGGACCTGGAACAGCAGTTCGGCTGACAGCTCCTGCCTCCGAGGGCCCGCCCCACCAGGGCGGGCCCTCTGCCGTCAGGCGACGTCCGCGAGCTCGAACCACACCACCTTGCCCGCGCCCCCGCCCGTCTCGACTCCCCAGGCGGCGGCCAGCGCCTCCACGAGAGCCAGCCCCCTCCCGTGCGTTCCGTCGCCGTCGGCCGCCGCGTACGGCCTGGGCCGCCCCGCGGCCCCGTCCCCCACCTCGACGCGCAGCCTCCCCCCGGCGAGCCGCACCGTCACCTCGGCCCCGCACTCCGTGTGCACGAGCGCATTGGTGACGAGCTCGGTGGCCAACAGCTCGGCCGTCTCGACGGCTTCGGCCCGACACCGCCGCCGCATCAACTCCCGCACGTCCTTCCGCACTTCCCCCACACCCTTGAGATCCGCGCGCCGCAGGCTCCGCGACACCTCCACCGCCGGCAGGCCCGACGCCACATGGTCCTCCCTCTCGGCCGGCTCCCGCGGCACGGGCCGCCCCCTGCGCCACTGCTTCCCGGCCTTCGCGCCCACCTGCACGGCGACCTCCCCCGCGTCCCCTTGCATCTCGAACAGGTCTCGGAATGCATTCCCTCCACTACCCCCCGCACTCCTCCGGCCTCCCCCGCAGACCGGGCCCCCCACCCTGATTCAAGCCATCCGAAGCCCCCTCCCCGACCAGCCCTTCAAGCCACCCCCCACTCCCGACCCGCACCCTTCTGGCCACCCCTCCCTCCCCCGTCCCCCACAGGACCACCAGCTCACCCACCCGCGCGCACCCTCCCCACCCCACCCCCGCCAGTCCGAAAACAACCGCCCGCCCCCACGCCCCTGCGCAGCAACGGCACAACGAACAGACCCGTTCCGCCAGTCGGCCCGTACTGCACGAGGCTGAGGAAATCCCCCGTGGATGTTGCGTCGGTGCGGTACGGGGGTCGGGCGGTCCTCCGCCCGACCCCGCCCCACTCAGCGGCTCTGCATCCACCAAGTGATCCAGGCCGGGAACGCTGCGCCGGCCGCCGACGCCATGCCGCGTACGAGACCGAACACCGCGGCGCGGCCGAGCCGGCACGTGGTGCTGTTCAATGCGCTTGTTGCTGTGCGAGACGGCCTGCACCAGGCGATCCGAGCCTGCCGGCGACACGTCGCCGAGCCGGCGCCTGCCGACGAACCGCCGATGTCACCGTGCTCGTCGCGTATGAGCACATCGACCTGCGCGACACCGCACGGTTCTCCAGGAACGGAGAAAGAGTCGTGCCCGTCTACATGGAGACGGTGGGCCAGCACGACGTCGCCGTCGACCTGGCGGCGGCCCTGGGGCATGACAGCGACGGGAATCTACCGCTTCCCTTCAGTCCGCTCTGGCACAAGGAGCCCGCCCGGGATGAGAGCTGAGGGGTGCGGGGCCCAGGAGGCCGGGTGCCTCGAACCCCCCGGGCTGCCCTCACCCCTCCCAGACGGCCGCAGCCGTGCGGTCGTCGGCGTAGCCCTTGACCCGGAGCTGTGTGTCGGCGAGGAAGGCCGCCAGGCCGGGCGGCTCGGGGTCGGACCAGCGGGCGGCGAGTTCCGCCGGCAGCAGCTCCTCCTCGCGCAGCGGGGCGGCGAAGCCGCCGGAGCAGAGCAGCAGGGTGTCCCCGGGCCGTGCGACGGCGGCCCGGAACCGGAATCCCAACCCCGCATCCGGGCCGGGCTCGGGATGGGGATCGGCACCGGCCGCGTCGGCATGCTCCAGGTCCTCCCAGGCCCCGCCCCGCAGCCGGAACACGCCGCCGGAGCCCGCCCCGAAGCAGACGCGGGTCCGGCACTCGGGGTCGATCGGCAGCAACAACGCCCGCAGCCCGGCGGTGTACGCGTCCTCCTCGTACCCGAGTTCGGCGGCGCGGGCCCGCAGCCGGCCGTAGCCGCGGTCGGTGAGCCGCTGGAGGCCGGAGCGGAGGGCGTCCCGCCGGCCCGAGCGGATGTCGTCGGCGAGCCGGGCCTGGCTGCGGCCGACGGCGGCGCCGATCCAGTGGCACAGCTCGGCGGCGGCCTCGGCCGCGCCGGCGGCGGCGCGGTCGCCGCCGGCGAGGGCGACGAGCACGAGCGCGTCGTCGCCGGTGCCGAAGCGCGCGGTGAGCAGGAAGTCCCGCCTGGCCTCACCGCGGTAACGGGCGGAGTCCCCCCGCACCGAGGCGGCCCGCAGCGTGCACACACCGTGCCGGGCGCCGTCCAGGACGGTGTCGGGGACGAGGTCCTCGAGCGCCCCGGGATCGGCCAGCGGCAGCGCCCCGGGCTCCGGGGCGTACGTCGGCGCACGGTCGCCGAGGTGCCGCACGGTGGGCCGGCCGGCGCCGATCGCGCCGACGTCCGGAACACCAGGCACGGCAGCCCCGAAGGCCCGGTCCTCCACCCCTGGCTCGGACGCGGCGGGCGGCGGCACCACCCGCGGTTGCCGCGGAACCGGCGGCGGAGTCGGCACGGGAGGCACGGTGACATTCCCCAGCCCGTATCCGGTGCTCCCGTTCTCCCGCGGGTCCCGCGGATTCCGCGGCCGAAGCGGGTCCGGCGCGGTACCCACCGTAGGGGCGGCAGACGGCGGAGCGGTCGGAGGCGGCGGGACGGCCGGAGGCGGGACGAACGACTCCGAGCCCTCCCCCGGCGGGGCTGTCGGCGGCGCCGGGAAAGCGGCGCCCGCCCCCGCCTGGGCGCGAGCTTCGGGCGGCGGCGGGGGGACGGGCGCCGAGCCCGCACTCGCAGGCCCCGGCGACGGCACGAACCACCCGCCCGGCGAGCCCGCCCCGGGGCCGAAATCCACGGGCGACGGCGCAACCGGCCCGCCATGGCCGTCGCCGGCCGGCACTCCAGCCGTGCCCGCGCCGGGCTGGGCTCCACCGTCCCGCGGCGGCACGGGTTCCCGGCCCGCCGTGGAACCCCGCGGCCGGTCTCCCGGGCCGCCGGGAGGCCCGACGGGTGTGGAGGGAGCCACCGGGGGCCGGCCAACCGGCGGATCCTCTCTCCGCGGCGCCGGAACCTGGCCGCCGTGCCCAGTGGCGGTATGCGCAGGGGGCGGTGCGACAGGTGGCGGCGGCGGAACCGGTCCGGAACCCGGCGCCCCGGCCGGGGGCGTAGCCACCGCGCCGTGGCCGCCGGCGGTCGGCCGTCCGGGCGGCATCGGCGGCACCGCGGCACCTTGCGGCGGGACTGATTCGGAACCCTGCGCCCCGGCCGGGGGCGGGGTGGCCACCGGGCCATGGCCGCCGGCGGTCGGCCGCCCGGGCGGCATCGGCGGCACCGCGGCACCCGTATCCCCGCCGCCCGGCTCCCCGGGCGGGGCGGGGCGCGGCGGCGGAGAGCCCGCGGACGACGGCCCCGCGGGCGGCCGCCCGGCGGGCGGCCGGTCCTGCGCCGGCACCGTCGGCGGGGCCTCGGTGTGCACGGTGGCGGGCGCATGCCCCGCCACCGGCGGCGGAGGCACCTGGGACACGAGGTTGGCCGCTGCCCGGAACCGGGACTCCAGGGTGTCGGCCCGCCCGGTGCCCGCGTCCGCCTCCGCCTCCGCCTTCCCCTCCCCGCTGTCGGGCCCGGGGTCCGCTCCCGCGCCGGGTTCCCCGTACAGCTTCTGCCACCAGTCGTCCGCACCCCGCTGACTCATGCGGCTATTCTCGGCGCGCCCCCGCTCCGGAAAACGCGGAACTCACGAAATGAGTAGTACCCGCACCGCTCCCGGCCGGGGCGGTACACGGCCCTCCGTCCGCGTCTCTCCCGGCGGTCCTTGCCACGGGGGCGGCGCATCCGGTGATGATGTCCGCGGCGGGTTTGCGCCGTGGCCGCTTCCCGCCGGCCGACCGCGCAGCCGCGCACGCAGCGCGGCGGCCGGCCGGCGCGACCAGCCGCGCAGCAGGAGGGGCGAACCGTGGGCGAAAGGTGGGGGTGGACGGGTTGCTGAGTGCGATCGGCCTGGACGAGGGGCAGGAGTCGGCGTACCGCGCACTGGTGGCGTTGGGGGCGGCGGAGGTGCCGGATCTCGCGCACCGGTTGGCGCTGCCGGTGCCGCAGACGGAGCGGGCGCTGCGCCATCTGGAGCGGCACGGCCTGGCCGCGCAGTCCTCGGCCCGGCCGGGCCGGTGGGTGGCGGCTCCGCCGGCGGTGGCGTTGGGGGCGCTGTTGACGCGGCAGCGGCAGGAGCTGGAGGAGGCGGAGCTGGCGGCGGAGCTGCTGGCGCAGGAGTACCGGGCGGAGCCGGCGGAACCGACGGTGCACGACCTGGTGGAGGTGGTGACGGGTGCGAGCGCGGTCGCGCACCGGTTCCGCCAGCTCCAGGCGGGCGCGGAGCGGGAGGTGTGCGCGCTGGTCAGCGCCCGTCCGCAGGTGGTGGCCGCGGGGGACAACCCGGAGGAGGAGCGGGCGGCGGTGCGCGGGGTGTCGTACCGGGTGGTGATCGAGCGGGAGGTGCTCGGCCTGCCGTCGGGGATCCGCGAGGCGTCGACCGCGTTGGCGCGCGGCGAGCTGGTGCGGGTGACGGAGCGGGTGCCGACGCGGCTCGTCATCGCGGACGGGACGCTGGCGATGGTGCCGCTGACGGGGCGGGGGGCGGAGCCGACGGTGCTGATGGTGCACGCGTCGGGGCTGCTGGAGTCGCTGACGGGGCTGTTCGAGGCGGTGTGGCGGGAGTCGATGCCGCTGCGGCTGGGTGCGGCGGGTGCCCCGCAGGAGTCGGTGGAGGTGCCGGACGCCACGGACCTGGAGATCCTCACGCTGCTCCTCGCCGGGATGACGGACGCGAGCGTGGCCAAGCACCTGGAACTGGGGCTGCGGACGGTGCAGCGGCGCGTGAAGGGACTTATGGAGCTGGCCGGTGTCACGACCCGGCTCCAGCTGGGCTGGCACGCGCACGAGCGGGGCTGGGTGGCCCGCTGAACGAACCGCCACCCGCTGGGTGGCCCGCCGGCGGCCGGTCGGGCACGCTGAGCAGATGGATCTGCCGCAGCTGCTCCTGGTGGGGCTGGTGCTGCTGCTCGGGACGGTGGGGGTGATGGTTCCGGGCGTGCCGGGGACGTGGCTCGTGTGGGCAGGGGTCCTCTGGTGGGCGCTGCAGGACCGGTCGGCGGCGGCGTGGTCGCTGCTGGTCGCGTCGACGGCGCTGCTGCTGGTGGTGCAGGTGGTGAAGTGGCAGCTGCCGCCGCGTCGGGTGCGGGCGGTCGGGGTGACCCGCCGGACGGCGGTGTACGCGGGGGCGGGCGCGCTGCTCGGCTTCGTCGTGCTGCCGGTGGTGGGGGCGGTTCCGGGGTTCGTCGGCGGGATCTACCTGTGCGAGCGGCTGCGGCTCGGCTCGCGCGGCGAGGCGTGGGCGTCGGTACGGGCGGTCATGCGGTCGGTGGGGACGAGCGTGCTGGTGGAGCTGCTGGCGTGCCTGATGGTGCTGGGCGCGTGGACGGGCACGGTCCTGGCAGGCTGACGGGCGCGGAGGACACCGCGGGCTCCCGGCTGACCGCGGACCGGCTGTACACGTACGTGTCGTGCTCCGACTGGGTCAGGCGCCGGACAGCCAGGTGCCGGCGTCCAGGCGGAAGGCGGTTTCGCGGGGGACGACGGTGCGCAGGGCGTGTTCCAGGTCGCGCACGCGGTCGGGGCCCAGGGCGGCGGACCATTCGGCGCGGAGTTCGTCGAAGAGTTCGGCCGAGCGGTGCAGGGCGGCGCGGCCGCGCGGGGTGAGGCGGACGAGTTTGCGGCGGGCGTCGTGGGGGTCGTCGGTGCGCTCGGCGTAGCCGAGGGCAAGCAGGCGGTCGACCGTCTTGCCGGCCGCCTGCTTGGAGACGCCGAGGCGGCGCCCGACCTCGCTGGCGGTCGCTCCGCCGGTGCCGATGGCCTGCATGGCGAAGCCGTGGGCCGGGCGGAGGTCGGGGTGCCCCTCCTCGGCGAGGCGGGCGTGCAGCCGGTCGATGAGGGTGCGGAAGGCCCCGAAGAGGAGCAGCGGCAGCTCGAAGCCGGGGGTGTCGGGAATTGCCTTGCCGGAATCGACAACCTGGTTTACGTTTTTGCCGACGGAATGGTCAACCATGTTGTCGATCTTACCCGCCCCGCCTTGCCCTGCCCTGCATCCGCAGTCATCCGCCTTCACCACCCGCCGGGAGCCGCCATGTCCGCCACCGCCGCCGACACCCTGCCCGAGCGCGCCGCGCGCGCCGTCGCCCTCATGAAGGAGTCCCCGCAGACCCTCGACGGGTTCCTGAAGCTCAGCGCCCTGTTCGAGTCGACCACGCTGGACCCGCACTCCCGGGAGACCGTCATCCTGGCGGTCGCCGCACACCACCGGTGCCACCTCTGCGTCGACATGCACGAGGCCAAGCTGGCCGCCCTCGGGCCGGCGCCGGATCCGGACCGCCTGGAGGCCGTACGCCGGTTCACCCTCCAGGCCATCGCCGCTTCCGGCGCCGTGGGCGAGGAGGAGTCGGCGGCGTTCCTGGCACACGGCTACACCCGCCGCAACGCCCTGGAGGTCGTCCTCGGCATCGGCGCGTACACGGTGTCGACGTTCGCCAACCGCATGAAC
>NZ_BMTY01000008.1:58300-123298 GCF_014649915.1 Streptomyces toxytricini
GGTGCGGAGTAGTGGAAGCGGTGCACACGTCCGGAGCCCCGCCCCCTCCGGGAAGCGGATCGGGGACGGGGCTCCGGACGCGATGCCGTCGTCAGCCGCGGCCGCCGCCGCGCTTGGCGGCGTAGTTGGCGCGGCCCACGGCCGACTTCAGGCGCCAGTCGCGGCGGATTTCGGCCCGCAGGCGGGCGTCCGTCTTGGCCACGATCCGCTGGTTCTCCCGCAGCAGCTTGCGGTAGCTCTCCAGGCGGCGTTCCGGCAGCGCCCCCTCCGCCACGGCCGCGGTCACGGCGCAGCCGGGCTCCGACTCGTGGGCGCAGTCGTGGAAGCGGCACTCGGCGGCGTACTCCTCGATCTCGGAGAACACCTGCCCGACGCCCGCCTCCGCGTCCCACAGGCCGACGCCGCGCAGGCCGGGGGTGTCGATCAGGACGCCCCCGCCGGGCAGTGCGAGGAGGTTGCGGGTGGTGGTCGTGTGGCGGCCCTTGCCGTCGACCTCACGGGTGGCCTGGACCTCCATGGCGTCCGTGCCGAGGAGCGCGTTGGCCAGGGTGGACTTGCCGGCGCCGGAGATGCCGAGCAGCACGCTCGTGCCGTCGGCGACGACCGCCGCGAGGACGTCCATGCCCTCGCCGGTCAGCGAGGACACCGTCAGGACCTGCACGCCGGGCGCGGTGGCCTCGACGTCCTCGACCATGTACGCCAGCGTGGCCGGGTCGGGGACGAGGTCCGCCTTGGTCAGCACGACGAGCGGCTGCGCACCCGACTCCCAGGCCAGGGCCAGGAACCGCTCGATGCGGCCGAGGTCGAGTTCGACGGCCAGCGAGACGGCGATGATCGCGTGGTCGACGTTGGCGGCGAGGATCTGCCCCTCGGACCGCTGCGAGGACGTGGAGCGCACGAACGCGGTACGGCGCGGCAGGTACGCCTTCACGTACCGCGGGTTGCCGGACGGCTCCACAGCCGCCCAGTCACCGGTGCAGATGACCCGCAGCGGGTCGTGCGGGGTGACGAAGGCGGTGTCGGCCCGCACGGTGCCGTCGGCGGTTGCGATGTCGCACTGGCCGCGGTCGACGCGCACGACCCGCCCGGGCAGCAGGCCCTGCTCGGCGTACGGCGCGAACTCGGCGGCCCATGCGTCGTCCCAGCCGAGCGCGGCGAGCGGGTGCTGGTCAGCGGAGGAGGAAAACGGGTGCAGCGAAGCGTTGAACAAGGGGAGACCCTTCGAAGGGTGGCCCCGGCGGCGCGCTTCGAGCGCGCGGATCGAGCGGGTGTCAGCCGGCGGCCACAGGGGTGGGAACGATGAACTCCTGAATGCGGGCAGAGCCCGTCACCGTGACAGTCATCACTGTCCTCACCTCCTGCTTCATGCTCAACGAACCAACACCGTTCCTTCGGCGACGACACAGCCGCACCTGGGAACGAGCAGAACCATAGCCCCGCCCCAGGACACGGCACCACCAATTAAAATTCCGGACCCCACCTGCACGACGCCGAGAACCACCGACCGGCGTCTCGCCGCAAGCCGTACAGTGTCCTGGGCGAGGACCCGGGTCCCGCCGGCCTCAAAGACCGGCCGCCTGCAGGTCACGGCGATCCCGGAGCGCGTAGTGAACTCCACCAGTTCGTACAGCACTTTCCTGGCGGCCAAGTCCGTCGCCCGGCTCCCGCGGATCCCAGCCGCACCCGACGACGGCCTGCGAGGCGGAAACGGGCATGGGCCGAGCGGGCAAATCGTGGGTGCTTACGGCGTCCACGACGGCCTGTCGCCCCCTCGGCGGTGGCGGACCCGTGCCGGACACCGATCCGCCGGCCGCACGTTCACGAGTCGCTGCGGCCCACCGGTACGGTGGCGGGCGCCCCGGCCGGGTCCGGCTGCTCCGCACCGCACCCGGCGGCGGGGAGCCCCCGCGGCATCCGGCTCGCCGCGACGGCGATGAACAGCGCGACCCCGATGGCCGTGGCGATCCCCGTACGCAGCGAGCTCGCCTCCGCGACGAAGCCGATCAGCACCGGACCGACGAGCAGGCCCGCGTACCCGATCGCCGACACCTGGGCGATGGCGGCGTCGGATCGGCCCGGGACGACCGCCCCGGCCAGCGACATGCACAGCGGCACCACGATGCAGACGGCCAGTCCCGTCAGCCCGAACCCGGCGATCGCCCAGGCCGCGGAAGGCGCCACGACCACCAGCAGCACGCCGAGAGCCGTCGCGGTGCCGGCCGCGGCCAGGAGCAGGCGGCTGCCGAGGCGCAGGCGCAGCCGGTCGCCGAAGAGCCGCCCGGTGAAGGTGGCCACCTCGTACAGGGGGTAGGCGAGGGCGGCGACCGCCTCCGTCGTCCGTAGCTCGCGGGTCAGGAGCAGTCCGCTCCAGTCCGCCACCAGCCCTTCGAGGAGGAGAGCCATGAAGGCGACGGCGCCGATCAGGTAGATGATGCCGGGCAGGTTGCTGCGCTGTTCGGTCTCCTCCTCCTCGGCCGGCTCGTCGAGGTATGTCCAGCCCAACGCGAAGGCCGGCGGCAGCGCGACGGCCGCGACGCCCAGCACCGAAGCCGTGTACGGGACGTCCAGCGCGGCCAGCAGCACGGCCAGCAGGCCGCCGGCCACCGCGCCGGCGCTCCACCCGGCGTGGAACCCGTTCATCATCGGCCGTCCGGCCCGCCGTTCGACCAGGCTGCCCTGCGCGTTCATCATCGCCTCGGCCACACCGGACGTCACGCCGAAGCCCGCGGCGGCGGCGAGCAGCAGCGGGAACGAGGGGCTGAGGGCGATCAGGCCCACGGACACGGTCACCAGTGGGGTGCCGATCCGCAGCAGCAGCCGGTTCCCCACCGCCGCGACGATCCAGCGCATGCACTGCATGGTGAGCGTCGCCGCGACGCCCCAGGACAGGATCACCAGCCCCACATCGCCCGTGCCCAGGCCCAGTTTGGCGGCCAGTCCCGGGAGTCTGGCGGCCAAGATGCCGTTCACCACACCGACGAGGGCGAAGGTGCCGAGGACACCTCTGTGGGCGCGCCGCAGGGCACGTGCCGGGGGAGTCTGCATGCTCCGTCTTCCTGTGTGCTCACACGGGCAACTGCCAAGCACGTCAAGGCTGCACGGCAGGATTTCTTCTTGATCAGAAGTGTGCCGGAAGGCTTGCGCTGATTACTAGATCATCTCGTAGGATCTCCGCACCGGGCATCGAGGGGAGTGGGAAAGGCACGGCTGCCACCAGCAGCCCATGACACCTTGCGCCCCCGTTCATCCCGATCCCCCCACACGTCCCGGCATCCCCGCATGCCCACGATTCCCCGTGATCCAGCCGACACCGCGGCGCCCGTACGAGGCGCGTCGCGTGAGTGAAGGACGAAGGATTGATCTCCCGACTGCACGACCCCGCCTCGCGGGGCTTCGCCAGCGACAACAACGCAGGAATCCACCCGAACGTCCTGGCGGCCCTCAACACCGCCAACGAGGGCCACCAGACGGCGTACGGCGACGACGTCTACACCGAACGGCTCCAGCACGTCTTCCGCGACCACTTCGGCCCGGGCGCGAGCGTGTACCCCGTACTCACCGGCACCGGCGCGAACGTGGTGGGGCTCCAGGCCATGAGCGAGCCCTGGGGCGCCGTGATCTGCGCCGAAAGCGCCCACGTGAACACCGACGAGTGCGGCGCCCCGGAGCGGATCGCCCACGTCAAACTGCTTACCGTGCCGACTCCCGACGGCAAGCTCACTCCTGCCCTCATCGAGCAGCAGGCAGGCGGGCGCGGCGACGTGCACCGCGCCCAACCGACCGTCGTCACGATCACCCAACCCACGGAACTGGGCACCCTGTACACGCCGCAGGAGATCGCCGACATCTGCTCCTACGCCCACGAGCGCGACATGACCGTGTACCTCGACGGTGCCCGGCTGGCCAACGCCGCGGCCGCCCTCGACGTCCCCCTGCGCGCCCTCACCACCGACGCGGGCGTGGACGTACTCTCCTTCGGCGGCACCAAGAACGGCCTGCTGCTGGGCGAAGCCCTCGTCGTACTCAACCCGGACGCCGTCCGCGGCACCGAGTTCCTGCGCAAGGCCGCGGCCCAGCTGGCCTCCAAGATGCGCTTCGTGTCAGCCCAGTTCCTCGCGCTGATCGAGTCCGGGGCGTGGCTGGCCAACGCCCGCCACGCCAACGCCATGGCGCGCCGCCTGGCCGAGGCCGTCGCGGCGCTGGCCGGCGTACGCATCAGCCGGCCCGTGGAGTCCAACGCGGTCTTCGCCGTCCTGCCCGCGGACGCCACCGCCCGCCTGCAAAAGCGGCACCCCTTCTACGTACGCGACGACCGGACGGGCGAGGTCCGCTGGATGTGCTCCTTCGACACCACCCCGGAGGACGTCGACGCCTTCGCCGCAGCCGTGGCCGAGGAACTCGCGGCGGCCCGGACGGACACGGGAGCGGAGCAGACGTGAACGCCCCCGCCGGCACACACACCAACGCCGACCCCGACCACAGCGGGCAGCCCCTCCCCGCGCGGGTCCGCCGCGCGCCCTTCACCGGCGAGCGCGTCGTCGAAGCCGGGCTGAACTGGAGCCAGCAGGAGATCTGGGCGCTGATCGAGAAGTCGGCGCCGGACCACCACGTCTACAACGTGGTCGACGCCTTCCACGTACCGCCCGGCGTCCGCCCCACCGAGGACGAGTGCCTCGACGCGCTCTCGTTCCTCCTCTCGCGCCACGAGGCGCTGCGCTCGGTCTTCCCGCGCACGCCGGAAGGCCGGGTCGTCCAACGCGTTCTCACCGAGGGCGAGTTGCCCGTCGAGTTCGTGGACACCGCCACGACCTCGGGCGACGAGATCGGCGTACTCGAACGGTTCTTCGCCACCCGGAGGTTCTCCTTCGCCGACGAACTGCCGATGCGCCTGGTGCTCCTGGTCACCGAGGGCCGCGTGTGGGGCGGCGTGTACGTCTTCTCGCACATGGCGGTCGACTGGTACGCCCTTCAGTACCTGGCCGAGGAGGTCACCGCGTACTTCCGCAACGGGCGGACGCTCCCTCCGCTGCCGCCCGGCACGACGACCTCGGCCGGCCTGGCCGAGTGGCAGGAGTCGCCCGACGGCATCCGCAGGCGCGACCGCACCCTGGCCCATGTGGCCGCGCTCTACCGCGACCGGCCGCCCCTCGCGCTGCCGCCGGCGGTCGCGAACCTCCCCGAGGCATCGGCGTACCGGCAGGCGGCCCTGCGTTCGCGCGCCGCCCAGTACGCCGCCGCCCGCATCGCGGAGGACACCGGCCTCAGCACCGCGGCGGTCGTCGTCGGCGCGACGGCCCTGCTGCTGCGTGAACTGACCGGCAGTGACCGCATCGACCTCCACCTCACCAGCTCGCAGCGCTTCGGCCGGGACAGCCGCACCACGATCGCCACGATGATGCAGGAGAGCTACTTCTCGGTGGACCTCACGGGCGCCGACCTGACCCAGGCGGTCAAACGGTCCTGGCCGGCGGCCATCACCGCCTTCCAGAAGTCCGGATGCGACGCCGTCAGCATGAACAGGCTCCTCGCCGAGCTGGGCGACGGCCCGGACGCACCGCTGCACTTCGCGTACTGCATCAACGACCGGCGCACGCTGCCGCCGGACGCGGCCGTACGACGCGATGTCCGGGCCGCCGACCTGCTGCCCGGCACCGTCTTCACCTGGCTCCCGGTCACCGAGCAGGAGCCCTTCTACCTCATCGTGGACGACGGAGAAGAGGCAGGAGAGGAGAGCGGAGTTGCCGCAGCGCATGCCGGAGCGAATGCCCGCGAGGGCGGAGGCCGGTACTTCGAGTTCTCCCTGACCTGCGACATCCGGCACATCACCGAAACCCGCATGGAGTCCTTCCTGCGTGAACTGGAGCGTTCGCTCGTCGCGCTCGCCGACTCCGTCGCATGACCGAGCCCGCCACCCGGGCAGCCGACCGCACCAGCACCAACCCGAAAGAACGCATCACCATGGACGATTCCGGCTTCAGCACCATGCTCGCGCGCCTCTCCGAGAAGTCGCGCGACGAGTACTACAACCCGTACACCAAGTTCACGTGGCCCGACACCGTGTCCGAGGACCAGTGGTGGATGAACCCCGACTACCTCACCGTCTCCGGCACCGGCCTGATCGACGACGAGGAGACGCTCAAGGCGCTCGCACGCTACGAGACGGTCAACTTCTTCAGCCTGCACGTCCACGGCATCCGCGAGCTGATGATCGAGGTCGCGAAGCGCATCCACACGCCCGACTTCGCCGAGTACAACGAGTACCTGCACCACTTCATCGGCGAAGAGAACGCCCATATGTGGTTCTTCGCCGAGTTCTGCCACCGGTACACCGGCGGCATCTACCCGGAGGCCGCCTCCCCGCTCCGCCGCGAGGGCTTCGGGAACCTGTGGGACGACGTCATCGTCTTCTCCCGCATCCTGATCTTCGAAGAGATCTTCGACTACTACAACAGCCGCATGGGCAAGGACCAGCTGATCCCGGACATCCTCCGCGAGATCCACGCGGCCCACCACCACGACGAGAGCCGCCACGTCGCCTTCGGCAAGCAGCTCGTCAAGCGCCTCTACGACCGCGCCCTGGCCGCCGACCCGGACCGCCGCGAGGAGATCGAGAAGTACGTCAAGGACTACATGACGTACTCCGTGCGCAGCCTCTACAACCCGCAGATCTTCCGTGACTGCGGCGTCGGGAACCCCCTCGCCGTCCGGCGCGAGGCACTCTCGCACCCCGTGCGCGAGGCGTTCCACGTCAAGCTCATGACCCGGGTCGACAGGTTCTTCGTCGCCGCCGGAATCTTCAGCACCTCTTGGGGGACCGAGCATGTCAGCGCGTGAGAACAGCAGCACCGTCTCGACCACGGCACACCCGTCGATGGACAGCGTCCTCGGCTTCCTGCGGAAGCTCAACGCATCCGTGGACACCATCGCCTGGGACCGCGACCTCATCGAGGCCCGGATCCTCGACTCGCTGGCCTTCGTCGAATTCCTCCTGCTCATCGAGGAACTGACCGGCGAGCCCGTCGACCTGGCCACGACGGATGTCAACAACTTCCGCACGCTGGAGCGCATCAACGCCTTCCTCACGGAAGGTGCCGGCCGTGCGCACGCCTGATCCGGGCCTGCGCGCCCCCGTCGACGTCACCGACGGCCTGGTCACGCTCGGGCCTGAGGCGGTCCGCCTCCGGGCCGCCCTCGACCGGGTGTTCACCGGCTGGGGCGCCGCGGCCGGCGCCGCCGAGGTCCTCTACCCGCCGCTGATCCCGGTCGCCGACCTGGCGCGCTTCGACTACTTCACCAACTTCCCGCACCTCGTCCTGGCCGCCACGGCGGTCAACACGGACGCCATCGCCGACCTGCCCACGCACCCCGCGGAGCCGGCCACGACCCTCGGCGGCCACCAGCTCGCCCGGGCCGGCCTGGTCCTGCCCTCGGCCGCCTGCTACAACGCCTACCTGTCCCTGGCGGGCAGCCGGCTCGGCGAACCGGTCCGGTTCACCACCATCGCGCAGTGCTTCCGACGCGAGACGCACTACGAGGGCCTGCGCCGCCTGCACGGCTTCACGATGCGCGAGATCATCGCCGTCGGCGACGCCGAAACGGTCAAGGACCACCTCACCACCCACAAGGACCTCGTCCTCGATTTCGCGGCCCACCTCGGCCTCGGCCTCACGACGGAGGTCGCCACCGACCCGTTCTTCGACGCCAACGGCTCCCGGGCCGTGATGCAGCGGCTCTTCCCCACCAAGGAGGAGTTCGTCGCCGACGGCGGCCTGGCGATCGCCTCCGTCAACTACCACCGCAACTTCTTCGGCGAGCGGGCCGAAATCACGTACGCGGGCGAAGAGGCCCACACCTCGTGCGTGGCCTTCGGCATGGAGCGGTGGCTGCACGTCCTCGCCGGGCGCTTCCACGGCGACTGGCAGGCCGCGGAAGAGGCAGTGGCGTCCTTCCCCCTCCCCGGGGGGACGGCATGACCGGCTACCTGATGCCGGCCGAGTGGGAACCCCACGAGGCCTGCATGCTGGCCTGGCCGCCGTACGAGTCGCTGTGGGGGGACAGCTTCGGCTCCGTCGAGCGCGAGTACGCGGAGGTCGTACGGGCCATCGCCGCCTTCGAACCGGTGATCCTGCTCGTCCTGTCCGGCCAGGCCGAGCGGGTCAGGGCGCTGTGCGAAGTCGACGTCACCACCGTGGAGATCCCCATGGACGACGCCTGGCTCCGCGCGACCGGGCCGATCGTGGTCCACGGCCCGCAGGGCCGGGTCGGCGTGGACTTCCGCTACAACTCCTTCGGCGAACGCTTCCACCCGTACGCTCGGGACGACCGGATCGCCGAGCGGCTGCTCTCCGTCCTGGGCATCGAGCGCCGGGCCACCATGACGGTCCTCGAAGGCGGCGCCATCAGCGTCGACGGCGAAGGCACGCTGATCGCCACCGAGCAGTGTGTCCTGAACGCCAACCGCAACCCGCGGCTCGGCCGCGCCGACATCGAGGCCGAGTTCGCGGCCCTGCTCGGCGCGACCGAGGTGATCTGGCTGCCGTACGGCCACCTCGCCGGTGACACCGACGGGCACGTGGACCACGTGTGCCAGTTCACCGGACCCGGCCGGGTCCTGGTGGAGGCGCCGGGTGACCCCGCGCGACCCGACCACGCGCGCCTCAAGGCCAACCGCGCCGTTCTGGAAGCCGCCACCGACGCGGCGGGCCGGAGCCTGGAGATCCTCGAACTGCCGCCACAGCAGCCGGTACGCGTGCACGGCCAGGACGCCGTCGTGAACTACATGAACTTCTACATCGCCAACGGCGGAGTGATCATGCCGCTGGCCGGCACGAGCCGCGACGCCGAGGCCCTGGAAGCAGCCGCCAAGGCCTTCCCGGACCACCGCGTGCTGGGAGTCGAGGCCCCCACCCTGGCCACGGGCGACGCAGGCATCCACTGCATCACCCAACAACTCCCGGCTCCCCGACCCGCCTGACCCGAGTACACCCCGCCCACGCCGGCTCTGCTGCCCACCAGGCCCAGTGGAGCCGGCACAGTCACATGGAGGAGCATCGGCGCACGAGCGCCCCGCAGCCCGTCCCGCCGCCCCGACGGGCTTGTGGTTCCCCGGCCACCGGGGCAGCGCAGGACGGCGCGGCGGCTCTACGGCGGCGGTACACCAGCACGCCGCCCCCCCCAGCAGTACGAGAGCGGCCACGCCGGCCACGCCGAGGGCCGTCCGTCCCAGCCGAGCGCCGCGAGCGCGAACGCGCCGCGAAACCGGTGGAACCGCAGCAAGATCGGCGGCGGGCGCGCCAACCCTCTTTCAGTGCTTCCGCAGGCGGGCCGTGTAGTCCTCCGGCGGCAGGAACTTCGACCACCGCTCGGGGAACTCGGACGGCATCCCGGCGTCGGGCTCGCCGTCGTCCTCGTCCTCGGACTCGCCTTCGGCGAGCGCCCGCCAGGCCGCGGCGCGCGCGATCAGCTGGGCGGCCTCCGCCTCCCGGGCGCGTTCGTTGGCCTCGCGCGCCGCGGCCGTGGCCACCGACGGCCAGACCCTGTCGATGGCGGCGTTGACGGCGGCGCCCACCAGCACCGCGAACGCGGACACGCCGATCCACAGCAGCACGGCGACGGGGGCGGCCAGCGAGCCGTAGATGGTCGGCCCCTCGACGGTGGTGATGAGGTAGAGCCGCAGCAGGAACGAGCCGAGCACCCACATCGCGAGGGCGACCAGCGCGCCCGGCACGTCCTCGATCCACGGCGATCGCACGGGCACGGACACGTGGTACAGGGTGGTCAGGAAGACGATGGAGAGCAGGGTGACCGTCGGCCAGTACAGCACCGCGATCACCTCGGCGCTCCAGGGCACCCAGCGGACGACCGCGTCGGGCCCGGCCACCATCAGCGGCAGGACGATCGCGCCGATCACGAGGGCGATCACGTACAGCAGGAAGGCGAGCAGGCGCGTCTTGACGATGCCCCTGTGCCCGTCGAGCCCGTACATGACGGTGATGGTGTCGATGAAGACGTTGACGGCGCGGGAGCCGGACCAGAGGGCGAAGGCGAAGCCGAGGGAGATCAGGTCGGGGCGGCCGCCGCGGGTGACGTCGTCGAGCATCGGTCTGGCGATCTCGTTGACGCCGCGGTCGGAGAGCACGGTGCCGACCGCGCGAAGGATGTTCTCCTCGATGGACGCCACGACGGTGCCGCCGGTCCAGCCGTCGACGTAGCCGAGGACGCCCAGCAGGCCGAGGAAGAGGGGCGGCAGGGACAGCAGGGTGAAGAAGGCGGCCTCGGCGGCGAGGCCGAGGATGCGGTACTCGATGCAGGAGTTCACCGTGTCTTTGAGCAGCAGCCACGCCATCCTGCGCTTGGAGACGTTGCGGTAGAGGGCGCGGGCCCGGTGGAGCCGCCCGGACCGCCGCCCGGGGACCCGCTCGGGTGTTTCTTCTGCTGGCTGCACGTCCTTACGGTATCCGCCCGGCAGCCGCCGCCCGCACCGCAGCGGACCGCCGTCGGCCGCCTCCGGCGGGCCGCCGCGCGGGGCGGCCGCGCCGCCCCTGCCGGTACGCCCGTACGGCGGCGCGAGCGGCCCCCCTGCGCAGGGGCGCGGGTGCGGCGGCGCACCAGTGACCGAACGGGGTACGCCGACGGTGGCGGCGGCTGGTCGTCCGTGCCGACGGGAGGGGCTACGCCCCGGGCCCCGGCCCGCGGACGGCCGGGGCGGACGGGAGGGTACGGGACCGGTAGCGGGAGCGTGCAGGACGGGTACGGCACCGGTACGGGAAGGACACGGGTCGGGTGCGGATCGCGGGTCGGGTGCGGTCCCCAAACCGCCCCGGACCGCAATCCGGACCCGTGTGACCGGGCGGGGGTGGCGCCGCGCCGACCCGGCACCACCCCCGGCCGGGAAAGCCCCGAGGAGGAGCTGTCACGCCGCTGTGCGGCGTCGGGCCAGTGTCGGTCGGCCGGCCGCGACTTGGCGAGAGTTGCATACCGTTGCAACCCTCTGGGGCGTGAGCCGTCCACCGGGTGCGACAGGGGCTGCCGAGGGCTGCCGCGGTGTGCGCAGAACCCGGACGGGCCCGCCCGGGGGCTCGCGCACGTTCTGGCACGTCCTGTTCCGCACGGGGAGGTTCCGGTGGCCGACACCGCTGGCAGCACGGTCGATGTGGCGCGCATCTCGGCCATGGACCCGCGTGAGGCGACGCGCCTGCTGAAGGGCGTACGGGCGGCCGCGCTGGCCGGGGAGCGGCCGCCGGCGCAGCCGCGCCCGGAGATCGCCGCGTCGTGGCGGCGGATGCTGGCGTCGGGGGTGCACCCGGACCGGGACGCGCGGTCGCGGCTGCTGTCGTCGGCGGAGACGGAGGAGCGGCGGCAGGGGTCGCCGCTGCGGGAGGTGCTGCCGGTGCTGCGGGAGGGGCTGCTGCCGACGCTGGACACCGCCCTGCACATCCTGGTCGTCGCCGATTCCGAGGGGCGGCTGCTGTGGCGGGAGGGCGCGGCGCCGGTGCTGCGGGCGGCGGACCGGCTGGGCTTCGCGGTGGGCGCCGACTGGGCGGAGGCGGTCGTCGGGACGAACGGCGTCGGGACGGCGCTGGTGGAGCGGCGGCCCGTGCAGGTGTTCTCGGCCGAGCACTTCGTCTCCAGCCACCACGCGTGGACGTGCGCCGGGGCGCCGCTGCACGACCCGCGGGACGGGCGGCTGATCGGCGTGGTCGACGTGAGCGGGCCGCTGGCGACGATGCACCCGGCGACGCTGGCCTGGGTGGCCTCGGTGGCCCGTCTCGCGGAGCGGGAGCTGCGGGTCCGGCACCTGGAGTCGCTGCAGCGGCTGCGGGCGGTCGCGGCGCCGCTGCTGGCCCGGCTGCCCGGGCGGGCGGTGGCGGTGGACCCGCACGGCTGGACCGCGGCGGTGACGGGGCCGGCGCCGGCGGAGCGGATCCCGCTGCCGAAGGGCTTCGGGCCGGGGCAGGCGTGGGTGCCGCAGCTGGGGCAGTGCACGGTGGAGCCGCTGCCGGGGGGCTGGCTGCTGCGCGTCGCCGAGGGGCCCGCGGCGGGGACCTCGGCGAGCCGGGTGGTCCTGGACCTCAGCCGGCCGCGGTCGTGGACGGCGACCGTGTACGGGGCCTCGGGCAGCTGGTCGCTGGACCTGACCCCGCGCCACGCGGAGCTGCTGTTCCTGCTGGCGGAGAGCCCGCGGGGCCGGTCGGCGGCGGAGCTGGCGCAGGAGCTGTTCGGGGACCCGACGCGGACGGTGACGGTGCGGGCGGAGCTGTCGCGGGTGCGGCGGCACCTGGCGGGGGTGCTGGCGCACCGGCCGTACCGGTTCGCGGAGGGCGTCGAGGTGGAGCTGCTGCGCCCCGCGGACCCGGCGGGGCTGCTGCCGCACTCGACGGCGCCGGCCGTGGTCGGGGCCCGCCTGGGCCCGGCGGCGCCGGACGTGGTTCCCTGACGTGCATGAGCACCATCACACTGACCACCTGGTCCCTGGAGATGACCTCCCCGGAGGACCTCTCCCCCTCCGCCGTCCCGGGATCCGAGATAGCCGTCCGGCGGGCGGAAGTCCCCTCTCCGGAGTTCAGCCGCTTCCTGTACACGGCGGTCGGCGGTGACATCCACTGGACCGACCGGCTGTCGCTGACCCGCGCCGAGTGGGCGGAGCACCTCGGGCGGCCAGGGGTGGAGACCTGGGTGGCGTACGAGCGCGGGACGCCGGCCGGGTACGTGGAGCTGGACCCGCAGGACGACGGCGTGGTCGAGATCATGTACTTCGGGCTGCTGCCGGACTTCCGGGGCCGCCGCATCGGCGGGCACCTGCTGTCCGTGGGCGTGGCCGCCGCGTGGTCGCTGGCCGAGCGCTGGCCGGACCGGGAGCCGACGCGCCGGGTGTGGGTGCACACGTGCAGCCAGGACGGGCCGACGGCGATGGACAACTACCTGCGGCGCGGGTTCAGGCTCTTCCGGACCGAGACGGAGGAGAAGGAGTCCGCGCCGACGCCCGGCCCCTGGCCCGGGGCGTAGCGCCCGGGGGAGGACGGCGGCGCGCACCCCGGGGCAGGTCGGGCCGACCCACCCGTCCCGCCCGCCACTCCCGCACGTGACCGCCGTCACTTCGTCCCGCGATGCGAGACCAGTTCGTCCGCATCATGGACAGTAGTGGACTCCTCCAATCGCCGCATGACACGCTTCGGCCATGAATGGAGCTGGAACAGCCTTGGTGAGTCGGCGGCACGTCGACCTCGGCCGCATGTCCAGCGCCATCTGTCCGGCGAGCTGACGGAACCAGCCGACGCCGCACAGCGCGCACCGCACAGCGTCGTCGCGGTCGCGCCGCACCCCGCCAGTCCCCTGAAGGCCCGACACCGCCCCGTACACCGGCACAACCGGCACCGGGGCGGAGATCTGCCGCACCTGCTCAGCGCGGGCAACGTCACGGGGGCCGCGCCGCCGCCTCCCCCTGCCCCTTTGCATTGAGCCGCCGAAGAAGGACGTACCGCCATGGCCGCCACCCCCGCAACACCCGCCGCCGCGCGCCGCAAGCCCGGCCGTCACCGCGGCGAGGGCCAGTGGGCCGTTGGACACCACACCCCCCTCAACGGCAACGAGCAGTTCAAGAAGGACGACGACGGTCTCAACGTGCGGACACGCATTGAGACGATCTACTCCAAGACGGGATTCGACTCGATCGACCCCAACGACCTGCGCGGCCGCATGCGCTGGTGGGGCCTCTACACGCAGCGCAAGCCCGGGATCGACGGCGGCAAGACCGCGGTCCTGGAGCCTGAGGAGCTCGACGACAAGTTCTTCATGCTCCGCGTCCGCATCGACGGCGGCCGGCTGACCACCGAGCAGCTCCGCGTGATCGGCGAGATCTCCGAGGAGTACGCCCGCGGCACCGCCGACCTCACCGACCGTCAGAACGTGCAGTACCACTGGATCCGCATCGAGGACGTCCCGGAGATCTGGCGCCGTCTGGAGGCGGTCGGCCTGTCCACCACCGAGGCCTGCGGTGACACGCCCCGCGTCATCCTCGGCTCCCCGGTCGCCGGCATCGCCGAGGACGAGATCGTCGACGGCACGCCCGCCATCGAGGAGATCCAGCGGCGCATCATCGGCAACAAGGACTTCTCCAACCTCCCCCGCAAGTTCAAGTCCGCGATCTCCGGCTCGCCGCTCCTCGACGTGGTGCACGAGATCAACGACGTCGCGTTCGTCGGCGTGCACCACCCCGAGCACGGCCCCGGCTTCGACGTGTGGGTCGGCGGCGGCCTGTCCACCAACCCCAAGCTCGGCGTCCGCCTGGGCGCCTGGGTCTCCCTGGACGAGGTCCCGGACGTCTACGAGGGCGTCATCTCCATCTTCCGCGACTACGGCTACCGCCGGCTGCGCAACCGCGCCCGCCTGAAGTTCCTCGTCGCCGACTGGGGCGCGGAGAAGTTCCGCCGCGTCCTGGAGGACGAGTACCTGAAGCGGAAGCTGACCGACGGCCCCGCCCCGCAGGAGCCCGACGGCCGGTGGCGCGACCACATGGGCGTGCACCGCCAGAAGGACGGCCGCTTCTACATCGGCTTCACCCCGCGCGTGGGCCGCGTCGACGGCGCCACCCTCACCAAGATCGCCGAGGTCGCCGAGCAGCACGGCTCCGGCCGGCTGCGCACCACCGCCGACCAGAAGATGATCCTGCTGGACATCGAGGAGGCGCAGGTCGACTCGGCGGTCTCCGCGCTGGAGGCGCTCGACCTCCAGGTCACGCCCTCGCCGTTCCGGCGCGGCACGATGGCCTGCACCGGCATCGAGTTCTGCAAGCTCGCCATCGTCGAGACGAAGGCGCGCGGCGCCTCCCTGATCGACGAGCTGGAGCGCCGCCTCCCCGACTTCGACGAGCCGCTCACCATCAACATCAACGGCTGCCCCAACGCCTGCGCCCGCATCCAGGTCGCCGACATCGGCCTCAAGGGCCAGCTCGTCCTGGACGACGACGGCAACCAGGTGGAGGGCTACCAGGTCCACCTCGGCGGCGCCCTCGGCCTGGAGGCCGGCTTCGGCCGCAAGGTCCGCGGCCTGAAGGTCACCAAGGACGGGCTGCCCGACTACGTCGAGCGGGTCGTCCGGCGCTTCCAGGAGCAGCGCGAGGACGGCGAGCGCTTCGCGACGTGGGTCGGCCGCGCGAGCGACGAGAGCCTGTCATGAGCGAGCGCGCCGCACCGTTCTTCTGCCCGTACTGCGGCGACGAGGACCTGTTCCCGAACGAGCAGGGCCACGGCGCGTGGGAGTGCAGGTCCTGCAACCGGGCCTTCCAGCTGAAGTACCTCGGCCTGCTGGCCCGCGGGCTGCGGGCGCAACCCTCGGGAGGGGAAGCGATATGACCGCCGGCCAGGAGCCGCACGAGGAGCGCGACCTGAAGGCGCTCGCCGAGCAGGCGGGGCGGGACCTGGAGGACGCCTCCCCGCTGGAGATCCTCCGCTGGGCCACCGACACGTTCGGCCCGCGGTTCTGCGTGACGTCGTCCATGGAGGACGCCGTCGTCGCCCACCTCGCCTCCCGTGCGTTCCCGGGCGTCGACGTGGTCTTCCTCGACACCGGCTACCACTTCGAGGAGACCATCGGCACCCGCGACGCCGTCGAGGCCGTGATGGACGTCAACGTCATCACCCTCACCCCGCGGCGGACGGTCGCCGAGCAGGACGCCGAGCACGGCCCGCGCCTGTACGAGCGCGACCCGGACCTGTGCTGCGCCCTGCGCAAGGTCAGGCCGCTGGAGGAGGGCCTGACCGCGTACGACGCGTGGGCGACGGGCCTGCGCCGCGACGAGTCCCCCACCCGGGCGAACACCCCGGTGGTCGGCTGGGACGAGAAGCGGCGGAAGGTCAAGGTCTCCCCCATCGCGCGCTGGACGCAGGACGACGTGGACGCGTACGTCGCCGAGCACGGCGTGCTGACCAATCCCCTGCTGACGGACGGCTACACGTCCGTCGGCTGCGCCCCCTGCACCCGCCGCACGGCGGAGGGCGAGGACGCGCGGGCCGGCCGCTGGGCCGGCCGGGCCAAGACCGAGTGCGGGCTGCACGGCTGATGACCACGCAGACGACTCAGACATCGCAGACGACGCGGACGACGACGGAACCGGACGGGAAAGAGAACGGGATGAGCGTGACCGGCCAGGGAGCCACCGTGTGGCTGACCGGTCTGCCCAGCGCGGGCAAGACCACCATCGCCTACGCGCTCGCCGAGCGGCTGCGCGGCGAGGGCCACCGGGTGGAGGTCCTCGACGGCGACGAGATCCGCGAGTTCCTCTCCGCCGGCCTCGGCTTCGACCGCGCGGACCGCGACACCAACGTGCAGCGGATCGGCTTCGTCTCCGAACTCCTCGCGAGCAACGGCGTCAAGGCGCTGGTCCCCGTCATCGCGCCGTACGCCGACAGCCGCGAGGCCGTGCGGAAGCGGCACGCCGGCGCGGGCACCGCCTACCTGGAGGTGCACGTCGCGACCCCGGTCGAGGTGTGCTCCGTACGGGACGTGAAGGGCCTGTACGCCAAGCAGGCCGCGGGCGAGATCTCCGGGCTGACCGGCGTCGACGACCCGTACGAGGCCCCGCAGTCGCCGGACCTCCGCATCGAGTCGCACACCCAGTCCGTGCAGGAGTCGGCCGACGCCCTGTACGCGCTGCTCACCGAGAGGGGTCTGGCATGACCGCCACCGCCGCGCACCCGCACACCGAGCCGGACGCCGACGCGCCGTACGCGCTGTCGCACCTGGACTCCCTGGAGTCGGAGGCCGTGCACATCTTCCGCGAGGTGGCGGGCGAGTTCGAGAAGCCGGTGATCCTGTTCTCCGGCGGCAAGGACTCCATCGTCATGCTGCACCTGGCGCTGAAGGCGTTCGCGCCGGCGCCGGTGCCGTTCGCGCTGCTGCACGTCGACACCGGGCACAACTTCCCCGAGGTCCTCGACTACCGCGACCGCACGGTCGCCGCGCACGGCCTGCGCCTGCACGTGGCGTCCGTGCAGGAGTACATCGACGCGGGGAAGCTGAAGGAGCGCCCGGACGGCACCCGCAACCCGCTGCAGACGGTCCCGCTGACGGAGGCCATCCAGCAGCACCGCTTCGACGCCGTTTTCGGCGGCGGGCGCCGCGACGAGGAGAAGGCCCGCGCGAAGGAGCGGGTGTTCTCCCTGCGCGACGAGTTCTCCCAGTGGGACCCGCGCCGCCAGCGCCCGGAGCTGTGGCAGCTGTACAACGGCCGGCACGCCCCGGGCGAGCACGTCCGCGTGTTCCCGCTGTCGAACTGGACCGAGCTGGACGTGTGGCAGTACATCGCCCGCGAGGGCATCGAGCTGCCGGAGATCTACTTCGCCCACGAGCGCGAGGTGTTCGCCCGCAGCGGCATGTGGCTGACGGCGGGCGACTGGGGCGGCCCGAAGGACGGCGAGACGGTGGAGAAGCGGCTGGTCCGCTACCGCACCGTCGGCGACATGTCCTGCACCGGCGCCGTCGACTCCGACGCCGACACGCTCGACGCGGTGATCGCCGAGATCGCCGTCTCCCGCCTCACCGAGCGGGGCGCGACCCGGGCCGACGACAAGCTCTCCGAGGCCGCGATGGAAGACCGCAAGCGCGAAGGGTACTTCTAGCCATGACCAGCACCACCGAGCAGCTCAGCGCGACGACGCTGCTGCGCTTCGCGACCGCGGGCTCCGTCGACGACGGCAAGTCCACCCTGGTCGGCCGCCTGCTGCACGACTCCAAGTCGGTCCTGGAGGACCAGCTGGAGGCCGTCGAGCGGGTGTCCGCCGACCGCGGGCAGAACACGCCCGACCTGGCGCTCCTGACCGACGGCCTGCGGGCCGAGCGGGAGCAGGGCATCACCATCGACGTTGCCTACCGCTACTTCGCGACGGCGCGGCGCCGGTTCATCCTGGCCGACACCCCCGGGCACGTGCAGTACACGCGGAACATGGTCACCGGCGCCTCGACGGCCGAGCTGGCCGTGGTCCTCGTCGACGCCCGCAACGGCGTCGTCGAGCAGACCCGCCGGCACGCCGCGGTCGCGGCCCTGCTGCGCGTCCCGCACGTGGTCCTGGCCGTGAACAAGATGGACCTCGTCGGGTACGAGGAGTCCGTCTTCGCGGCGATCGCCGAGGAGTTCACCGCGTACGCCTCCGAGCTGGGCGTGCCGGAGATCACCGCGATCCCGATCTCGGCGCTGGCCGGGGACAACGTGGTGGAGCCGTCCGCCCACATGGACTGGTACGGCGGCCCGACGGTCCTGGAGCACCTGGAGACCGTCCCGGTCAGCCACGACCTGACCGCCTGCCCGGCGCGGTTCCCCGTCCAGTACGTGATCCGCCCGCAGACCGCCGAGCACCCCGACTACCGGGGCTACGCCGGCCAGATCGCCTCCGGCGTGCTGCGCGTCGGCGAGCCGGTGACGGTCCTGCCGTCGGGCCGGACGTCGGTGATCGAGGGCATCGACGCGCTCGGCGAGAGCGTCGACATCGCCTGGGCGCCGCAGTCGGTGACGGTCCGGCTGAAGGACGACATCGACATCTCCCGCGGCGACCTGATCGCCCCGACCGCGACGGCCCCGGCGACCACGCAGGACGTCGAGGCGACCGTGTGCCACGTCGCCGACCAGCCGCTGACCGTGGGTGCGCGGGTGCTGCTGAAGCACACCACCCGCACGGTGAAGGCGATCGTCAAGGAAATCCCCTCCCGCCTGACCCTGGACGACCTCTCCCAGCACCCCGAGCCGGGGCGGCTCGTCGCCAACGACATCGGCCGCGTCGTCGTCCGCACTGCCGAGCCGCTCGCGCTCGACGCGTACGCCGACTCCCGCCGGACGGGCTCCTTCCTGCTGATCGACCCGCAGGACGGCACCACGCTGGCGGCGGGCATGGCCGGCGAGTCCTTCGCCTCCCGGGCGGAGGCCGCCCCGGCCGCCGACGACGAGGGCTGGGACTTCTGACCGTGTCCGGCGACATCTACTCGACCTTCGCCAAGGAGGGCGGCCGCGTGGGCAGCGGCGCCCTCGGCAGCGGCCAGGGAGGAGTGGCGCGATGTGTGCGATGACGTACGCGCACTGCCTGCGCGCCCCCTCCCCGCGTGACCGCCGCGAGCCCGACCCGGCCTCGCTCCACAGACGAAGACGTGCGTCCTGAGACGACGTCACGAGAGGAAGCCCTCCCGTGCCTGCCACCACCCGCACCACCGCCCGCAAGGCCCTGCGCCGCGGCCTCGCCGCCGCCTCCGCGCTGCCGCTGCTGATCGGCGCGCTCGCCTCCTGCGGCTACGGCTCCCAGGCCGAGGCCCCGGACGACACGAAGGCCGGCGCCGCGTCCGGCTCCGGTGCGGCGCTGTCCGCCCCCGAGGTCCGCATCGGCTACTTCCCGAACCTGACGCACGCCACCGCGCTGGTCGGCCTCCAGGAAGGCCTGATCGCGAAGGAGCTCGGCGGCACCAAGCTCAAGCCGCAGGCGTTCAACGCCGGCCCGTCCGAGATCGAGGCGCTCAACGGCGGCTCCCTCGACATCGGGTTCATCGGCCCCTCGCCGTCCATCAACGGCTACGTCAAGTCCAAGGGCCAGAACCTGCGGATCGTCTCCGGCTCCGCCTCCGGCGGCGTGAAGCTCGTCGTGAACCCCGACCGGATCAAGACGTTGGACGACGTCAAGGGCAAGCGGATCGCCACCCCGCAGAAGGGGAACACGCAGGACGTCGCGTTCCTCAACTGGATCTCCGAGAAGGGCTGGAAGGTCGACCCGGAGTCCGGCAAGGGCGACGTCTCCGTCGTCCGCACCGACAACAAGGTGACCCCGGACGCCTTCAAGCAGGGCTCGATCGACGGCGCCTGGGTGCCCGAGCCGACCGCGTCGAAGCTGGTCTCCGAGGGGGCGTCGGTGCTCCTCGACGAGACCGAGCTGTGGCCCGACAGGAAGTTCGTCATCACGAACGTGATCGTGTCGCAGAAGTTCCTCAAGGAGCACCCGGACGTCGTCGAGGCCGTGCTCAGGGGCACCGTCAAGACGAACGAGTGGATCAACGCCAACCCGGACAAGGCCAAGGCGTCCGCGAACGCGGCCCTGAAGGCGGAGACCGGCAAGGAACTGGACGCGAAGATCATCGACCCGGCGTGGAAGAGCATCCTCGTCACCGACGACCCCCTGGCAGGCACCCTCAAGGCGCAGGCCGAGGACGCGGTCGCGGCCAAGCTCATCGAGCAGCCCGAGCTGGCCGGCATCTACGACCTGACGCTGCTGAACAAGGTGCTGAAGGAGTCCGGCAAGCCCGAGGTCTCCGACGCCGGTCTCGGCGCCAAGTAAGCCCCCAACGAATCCCCAGGAGGTGACGACCATGGCCACCACGCTTGCCACGGCTGCCGAGGGCGCCGTCGCGGCGGCCGCCCACGCCGCCCGGATCGAGCACGTCTCGAAGTCCTTCTCCGGCCCGGCCGGATCGCAGCTGGTGCTGGACGACATCAGCCTCGATGTCGCCCCCGGCGAATTCGTCACCATCCTGGGGGCCTCGGGCTGCGGCAAGTCCACCCTGCTCAACCTGGTCGCCGGCCTCGACCGGCCCACCGCCGGCAGCATCGAGACCGCCGGCCGGCCCGCCCTGATGTTCCAGGAGCACGCCCTCTTCCCCTGGCTGACCGCCGGCAAGAACATCGAACTCGCCCTGCGGCTGCGCGGCGTCCCGAAGTCCGACCGCAAGGCGGAGGCCGAGCGCCTGCTGGAGCTCGTCCGCCTCGGCGGGGCGTACGGCAAGCGCGTCCACGAGCTGTCCGGCGGCATGCGCCAGCGCGTCGCCATGGCCCGCGCCCTCGCCCAGGACAGCCGGCTGCTCCTCATGGACGAGCCGTTCGCCGCCCTCGACGCCATCACCCGCGACGTCCTGCACGGCGAGCTGACCCGCATCTGGGAGGAGACCAGCCTCTCCGTCCTCTTCGTCACCCACAACGTGCGCGAGGCCGTGCGCCTCGCCCAGCGCGTGGTCCTGCTCTCCTCCCGCCCCGGCCGGGTCGCGAAGGAGTGGACCGTCGGCATCCCGCAGCCGCGCCGCATCGAGGACGCGGACGTCGCGGAACTGTCCCTTGAGATCACCGAGCACCTGCGTGGGGAGATCCGCCGCCATGGCCAGCACTGAAACGAAGGCGAAGACGGACGACCTCGCCGGGCTCGAAGCCGGGCTCGACGCGCTCGACGCCGTCGAGATCCGCCGCACCCCCGTCCGCGAGGTGCTGTTCCGCAAGGTGCTCCCGCCGGTCCTCGCCGTCACGCTGGTCCTCGCCGTATGGCAGGTCCTCGTCTCGGCGGGCGTCACCGACGAGGCCAAGCTGCCGCCGCTGTCCGCCGTCGGCGACAGCCTGGCCGACATGTGGCTCAAGGGCACCCTGTTCGAGGTCGTCTGGACCTCCGTCTCCCGCGGCCTCCTCGGCTTCCTGCTGGCCCTCGCCATCGGCACCCCGCTCGGCCTGCTGGTGGCGCGCGTGAAGTTCGTGCGCGCCGCGATCGGCCCGATCCTCTCCGGACTGCAGTCCCTGCCGTCCGTGGCGTGGGTGCCGCCGGCCGTGCTGTGGTTCGGCCTCAACGACGCCATGATGTACACCGTCATCCTGCTCGGCGCCGTCCCGTCCATCGCCAACGGGCTCGTCGCCGGTGTCGACCAGGTGCCGCCGCTGTTCCTGCGGGCCGGCCGCACCCTCGGCGCCACCGGGATCAAGGGCGTGTGGCACGTGGTGATGCCCGCCGCCCTGCCGGGCTACCTCGCCGGCCTGAAGCAGGGCTGGGCGTTCTCCTGGCGCTCCCTGATGGCCGCGGAGATCATCGCCTCCTCCCCCGACCTCGGCCTCGGCCTCGGCCAGCTGCTGGAGAACGGCCGCAACAACATCGACCTGCCCGGCGTCTTCCTCGCGATCATC
The DNA here is from genome assembly GCF_014649915.1 of Streptomyces toxytricini. Classification (GTDB taxonomy): domain Bacteria; phylum Actinomycetota; class Actinomycetes; order Streptomycetales; family Streptomycetaceae; genus Streptomyces; species Streptomyces toxytricini. The sequence goes on from NZ_BMTY01000008.1 coordinate 80,202, forward strand.
CTGATCCTCGTCGTCGGCATCGCGATCGACCTGCTGATCTTCAGCCCGGTCGAGCGGTGGGTGCTGCGCAGCCGCGGCCTGCTGGCGCGGAGCTGACCGGCATGTCCCCCGCCCCCGCCCTCCTCGTCATCGCCCACGGCAGCCGCGACCCGCGGCACGCGGCGACCGTGCACGCCCTCACCCGGCGCGTACGGGCGCTGCGGCCGGGGCTGCGCGTGGAGACCGCCTTCCTGGACTTCAACGCCCCGCGCGTCGAGCAGGTGCTGTCCGGGCTGCACGCGGACGGCGTCCGCGACGTCGTCGCCCTGCCGCTGCTGCTCACCCGCGCCTTCCACGCGAAGGCCGACATCCCGGCGGTGCTGTCCGAGGCGCAGGCCCGGCTGCCCGGGCAGACGGTGCGGGTCGCCGACGTCCTCGGCCCCTCCCCGCTGCTGACGGCCGCGCTGGAGCGCCGGCTGGCGGAGGCGGGAATCACGCCCGCGGACCGGGCCGCCACCGGAGTGGTGCTCGCGTCCGCCGGCTCCTCGGACCCGGAGGCGATCGCAGTGATCGCTGAAATCGCGCGGGAGTGGCGGCACACCGGTTGGTGCGCCGTGCGGCCTGCGTTCGCCTCCGCCTCCCTTCCCCGTACGGAGGACGCCGTACGGGCCCTGCGCGCCGAGGGGGTGCGGCGCGTGGCTGTGGCCCCGTACGTGATCGCCCCCGGGCGGCTGCCGGACCGGATCGCGGCCGGCGCCGCCGAAGCCGGGGCGGATGTCCTGGCCGGCGTGCTCGGCGCGGCCCCCGAGCTGGCCCGCCTGCTGCTGGCCCGCTACGACGGGGCGGCCGCCGCGGGCCGCCGACCGCACGCGCTGTCCGCGTAGGCGGCCGCCCGCGGAAATTCCGGGGCGGGACATCGCCGCCGCCGCTTAGGGTGGGGCCGCGGGCCCGCGCGCGGGCCCGCAGGGTGGGGGGTTGTGGCAGAGCGGGCTATTGCAGCCCGTGGTGCGGGAGGTCCCCCGCACCGCGGTCTAGCGGCCCTGGCGGCCGGACCTGGCGCCGGGCCCCGCGGGTTCGAATCCCGTCGGCCCCCCACCCGCACCCCTTCGCCTTCACACGCGGGCGGCGGCCTCGTCGGCCAGGGCCGTCAGGTCGGCGATCGACATCGAGCCGGGCGGGAGGCCTTCCCGGGCGAAGATGTTCGCCGCGTGCCGCAGCGTCTCGTTGACGGGCGTCGGCACCCCGTGCAGCCGGCCGAGCAGGCACACCTCCCCGTTGAGGTAGTCCGCCTCGATCGTCCCCGTCCCCCGGTACAGGGACTGCCAGGACGATCCGCCGCGCACCGCGTCCGGCTGCCGGACCTTCCCCTCGCGCGCCTCCGCCTCCTCGGCGTCGGAGGCGTACGGGATGCCCGCCGCCAGGAGGGCCTCCCGGCCCTCGCGCCGGGCCCGCAGCACCAGGGCCGCCTTGGCCGGGTCGGGTTCGGGGCCGGTCGTGGCCTGGACGGCGTTGCCGAGGTTGCCCAGCAGCTTGGCGTACTTCCACCGCATCACGTCCGTGACGACGGGCGCGCCGAAGCCCGCCCTCTCCAGGTCCGCGGAGATCCGACGGGCCCGCCCGTCCGCGCCGCCGGCGGCGAGCCCGAGGTGCAGGATGCCGGTCAGCGGTGCGCACAGCGCGCTCACGGTGCCGGGCTCGGTGAAGGTGGCGGGCAGCCACACGCAGACCCCGTACACGCGGGCGAAGCGCCGCAGGGCGAGGCGCTCGCTCTCGACGCCGTTCTGCGCGCACAGCACGGGCAGCCGCTGCGCGGCGGTGCCCCGGCCGGCGACCTCGGCGGCGCCCCAGGCGTCGAGGGCGGCGATCGCGTCCTGCGTCTTGACGGCGAGCAGCAGGACGTCGTCGGGGCGCAGCTCGCCGAGTTCGGCCGGGCCGGTGACGACGGGCAGCCGGTGCACGAGCGGCCCGTCCGCGGTGGTGAGCCGCAGGCCGTCCGCCGCGAGGGCCTCCGCGTGCGCGCCGCGCGCGACGAGCACGACCTCGCCGCCCGCCTCCGCGAGCCGTCCGCCGATGGTCGCGCCGATGGCACCGGCGCCGATGATGATGTAGCGCATGACCGGGAAGCCTGGCACATCCGGCGGGCGCCGTGCGACGCGGTCCCCGGAACCCTCCGCTCCGGACTGCGGCCGCCCACCGGGAGATTGACGCGGCAACCACCCATGTCGGCTGTGCGGCAAGGGGAGTTCCCGGCGCGCCGGGCCGGGTCGGCCGCCGTACGCTGGAAGTGCACGCGCGGCGCGGGAAGCCCCCGCCGGTGTGCGCCCGGACCGTCCGCCGCGGGGCTCGCGCCCCCTTCCCGGCGGGGCCCGGCGGGCTTCCCGCGTCCGAACTCCCTGTGTGAAGGGAGCCTGACGATGGCTGCCACGAACCACGCACCCGCCCCGCCCCGGCCGCAGAGCCCGGAGTCGGGGCTTGCCGCAGGCTACGACCCGGGGTTCCTGGCGGTGGCGGTGCCGCCGCCGGAGCTGGACCCGCAGGTCAAGGAGGACGCGGTCCTGCTGGACGGCTCCGAGGTCGTCCCGTACACCCATTTCTCGCTGGCGCTGAGCTCGTCCCGGCGGTTCGCGCGGTGGGTGGGGTGGAACATCGACGGCGGCAGCCTGAAGCGGCTGGACCGGCGCGGGATCCGCTTCCGCCTGGACCCGCGGCTGCCGGCTTCGGCGCAGGTGGACAACGAGCTGTACCGGGACCGGGACGGCAGGCCGAACCGGCTGGACCGCGGGCACGTGGCCCGCCGCGCCGACCTGGTGTGGGGGCCGTTGGAGGAGGCCCGCCAGGCGAACCGGGACTCGTTCTTCTACACCAACATCACGCCGCAGATGGACGACTTCAACCAGAGCCCGCGGGCCGGTGTCTGGGGCCGCCTGGAGGACGCGGTGTTCGAGGAGGTGGGGGTCGACGGGCTACGGGTGTCCGCGTTCGGCGGGCCGGTGTTCCACGACGACGACCGGCTCTTCCGCGGGGTGCGGATACCGCGCGAGTTCTGGAAGGTGCTCGTCTACGGCGACCGGGGCGCCCTGAAGGCGAAGGCGTTCCTGCTGACGCAGGACCTGGTGCTGACGGAGGCCCTCGACCTGGACGAGTTCCGGGTGTTCCAGGTCGCGGTGGGCGAGGTCGAGAGCCGGACCGGGATCCGGTTCGCGGCGGCGGTCGCCGGCGCGGAGACGGTGGCGGTGCCGGAGTCGGCGGCGGTGCGGGCCCCGCTGGAGGGCCTCGCCGACATCGACTGGGACTGACGGGCCGGGCGTCCGACTGCCGCCCGGCGGGGGTGGGGGGTGGGGGTCAGTCGGACGTCATCTCGACGAGTTTCACCACCGTGTTCCAGTTCCGGGTCGTCGCGTCGATGCCCTTGGTCAGGGCCGGCCGGGCGAGGGCCTCCGCCAGCTTGGAGCGCCCGAGCCCCTCGGGGGCGTACAGGTAGAGGACCCGGTCGCCGAGGCGGAACTCCTCGGGCAGGTGGGCCTCCCGGTCGATCCCGTCGAACCGGGAGGCGTCGGGCTGCTCCGACAGGAACGTCGCGTGCAGCTGCTTCCCCTCCAGTTCCGCGGCCGGGAAGGGGCACGCCTCGGCGACGGCGCGCAGCCGGGCGCCGTCGAGGACGAGGCAGGCGACCGCGAAGCCGAAGCGGGCCTCGATGGCCTGCTCCAGTTCGCGGGCCAGCCCGTCGGCGTCGGTCCGCGCGCTGGTGAAGACGGCGTTCCCGCTCTGGAGGTAGGTGCGGACGTCCCCGTGGCCGAGTCCTTCGAGGACCTCGCGGAGTTCGGCCATGGGCACCTTGCGGCTGCCTCCGACGTTGACCCCGCGGAGCAGGGCGGCGTACGTGGTCGTCGTCGGCTTCTTCGCCGTCCGGGTGGTCATCCTCGAACGATAGTCTCGATGAGGTCGGCGGCGCGCCGGGTGCCGCCCTCGGCTGCCATCTCGGCGCGGATGCCCTCGGCGCGGGCGGCGACCTCCGGGTCGGCGGCCAGCGCGAGCACGGCCTGCCGGAGGGTGGCGGCGTCCGCCTCGTCCATCGGGACGTGCCGGGCGACGCCCAGCGACTGCAGCATGTCGGCGTTGCCGAACTGGTCGACGGCCTGCGGGACGGCGACCATCGGGGTCGCCGTGGCGAGGCCCTCCTGGCTGCCGCCGGCGCCGGCGTGGGTGATGAAGGCGTCGGCCTGCCGGAGGACGTCCAGCTGGGGCACCCAGCGGTGCACCTCGACGTTGGCGGGGACGTCACCGAGGTCGGCGGGGTCGGTGAACCTGCCGATCTGGAGGACGACGTGCCAGTCGGGGAGGCCCCCGAAGGCTTCGATGCACGCCCGGTAGAAGCCGGGCTGCTTCGTGAACGTCGAGCCGAGCGAGACGAGCAGCACCTTCTTGCCGGCGGCGGCCTCCGGGCGCTGCCAGGTGCCCTGGCCGCTGCGGTCGCCCTGGCAGGCGCCGACGAAGGTGTGGACGGCGGGGTCGACGCGGTCGGCGTGCGGCTGGAGGACGCGGGGGATCAGGACGATGCTGCGGCGGGGCCGGCCGACGAACCGGTCGGGGTCCTCGTCGATCCCGTTCTCGGCGAGCCAGGCGGAGAAGCGGGCGTAGTACGCGCGCCCGCGCTCGGAGGCGCGCAGCCCGGCGGTCATGGGGGCCGCCACCTCCTCCTCGTAGCCCTCCCAGGCGACGAGGTTCGGGGAGAGGGAGACGGCGGGGACGCCCCACCGGTGGGCCAGGACGCGCGCCGGGTAGGCGGTGATGTCGTGCAGGACGAGGTCGGGCTCGTCCCCTTCGAACGCGGCGGCGAGCTGGGGCAGGGCTTGGACGGCGTCGTCGAGGAAGGGCTCGATGTTGTCGATGAGCTCGGTGCCCCATGCCTCGGGCTCGTCGTCGGTGGGGAGGGTGGAGGTCCACACGACGGGGGTGGCGCCGGTCTCGGCGACCTTCTCCGCGAAGGACGCGGGGATGGCGTAGCTGACGCGGTGGCCGCGTGCGACGAGCTCCCGGATCACCTCGATGCTGGGATTGACGTGCCCGTGGGCGGCGATGGAGAACATGGCGATGTGGGCGGGCTTCGCTGCGGTCATGCACCCACCATAGCGAGACGAGACGTCTCGTTCAACTGTTTTTGATCACGGCGCCCCGGGCGGGCGTGCGAGACTGGGCCGCCGGACCCGGCCCCACGCAGGGCGGCCGGCAGGGATGCGAGAGGGACGACGACACCGCATGGACGAGGCGCTGGCCCGGGACGTGTTGGACGCGGCGGGCTTCACCGCGGAGCCGGCCCTGCTGGCGCTCGGCGAGAACGCGGTCTTCCGTACGGGCGACCTGGTGGTCAAGGTCGGCCGCGAGGCGGCCCTGATGGAGCGGGCCGAGCGGGAGCTCGCCGTGGCGGCCTGGCTGGAGCAGGCCGGGATCCCGGCCGTCCGGGCCGCGGAGTCCGGGGCCCGGCTGGTCGCCGGACACCCCGTCACGGTGTGGCACCGGCTGCCCGACGCGGTCCGCCCGGCCGGCCCCGCCGACCTCGCGCAGCTGCTGCGACAGCTCCACGCCCTGCCCGCACCGCCCTTCGCGCTGCCCGCGCGGGACCTGCTCGGCGGCGTCGAGCGCTGGCTGCGCCTCGCCGGGGACGCGGTCGACCCCGCGGACGCCGCCTACCTGCGGGCCCGCCGCGACGCGTACGCCGACGAGGTGGCGGCCCTCGCCCCCTGCCTGCCGCCGGGCCCGATCCACGGCGACGCCCTGCCGCGCAACGTGCACGCCGGCCCGGACGGCCCGGTCCTCGTCGACCTGGAGACCGTCTCAGCCGACCTGCGCGAGCACGACCTGGTGGTGATGGCCCTCTCCCGCGACCGGTACGGCCTCCCCGACGCGGCGTACGGCGAGTTCACCGCCGCGTACGGGTGGGACGTGCGCGACTGGGAGGGCTGCGCGGTCCTGCGCGGCGCCCGCGAGACCGCCAGCTGCGCCTGGGTGGCCCAGCACGCCCCGGCCAACCCGCGCGCCCTGGCCGAGTTCCGCCACCGGGTGGCCTCCCTCCGCACGGGCGACACCGCCGCCCGCTGGCACGCCTTCTGACCCCGCCTCGGGATCCGGCGCCGGGGCCGCCCGCCCGGCCGGAGACCGCCGGGTGGGATGATCCCTCCCGCAACGGGATGCGCCGCAGGCGCGCAGACGAGCGAGGGACACGATGACCGACCACCAGGCCGCCGCCATGGCCGTGCTCGGCCCCGGCCGGAACCGGTACGCCGATCCGGCTGCCTGGGCGCAGCTCCACGCCGAACTCGGTTTCGAGCTGCCGGGCGACTACCGGGTGATCGTGGACGCCTACGCCCCCGTCCGGCTCAACGGCCACCTGTACCTGAGCCACCCCGCAACGGAACGCCGGAACCTGGGCCGGTGGATCCGGCAGACGGTCCGCGCCTGGTCCGAGGTGGACTGGGACGACGTCGCCCCCGACGAGGATCCTCGCCTGCTGTGCGGACTGAAGAGCCTGCGCTTCGGCGGCGACGACGGCCTGTGGCCGTTGGCGAGCACCGACCGCGGCGAGACCGTCTTCCTCGCCGATGCGGGCACCGCGTCCGCCTGGCTCCTCGTCGAGGACGGGGAAGGCGGCTGGACCCGTTACGACATGGGCTTCGCCGAATGGCTCCACCGCTACCTCGTCGGCGAAGACACGGCCGGCCCGAACAGCTCGGCCTTCCACCCCGGCCCCGTGGAACTGGTGAGCCTCCCGATGGCCCCCGAGGACCGCCCGGCCCCCTGGTACGGGCCGGACCGCGGCATGTGAGCCACCGCCGGGGTCAGGCCGGGGCGGGGACCGCGCCGCGCAGGGGCCACGCCGGGTCGACCACCGCGTCCGGGGTGCCCTGGCGGCGCAGGTAGGACTGGAAGTCGCGGGCCCAGCGCTCGTGCCAGGCGCCCTGCCGTTCGTGCAGCGCGTCCGGGCTGAGGGCGGCGACCTGCGGGTGCCGGGCGGCTATCGCCCGGGCCACCTGCACCGCCGCCAGGGCGTCGGATCCGGCGTCGTGCGCCCGGTCCAGGACCACCCCGTACACCGCACAGGCGGCCTCCAGCGTCCGCTTGCCCCGGCGGTAGCGGTCCACCGCGCGGTCGATGGTGAGCGGGTCGACGACGGGACCGGTCGCCGGGCCGCCGAGCCTCTCGGCGAGCGACGGCAGCCCGTACCGGGCCAGTTCGGCGGCGAGGAGGGTCAGGTCGAAGGCGGCGTTGTAGGCGACGACGACGGCACCCTGCCGCCAGTGGCCCACGAGGTCTTCGGCGACCTCCTCGGCGACCTCGCGCGCCGGGCGGCCCTCGGCGGCGGCACGCTCCGTGCTGATCCCGTGGATCGCGGCGGCCTGCTGCGGGATCGGTATGCCCGGGTCCGCGAGCCAGCAGCGCCGCCCGAGCACCTCGCCGGCCCGGACCTCGACGACCGCGGCCGTGACGATCCGGGACTCCCCCGGCTCGGTCCCGGTCGTCTCCAGGTCGAACCCGATCAGCACACCGCCGTGCCAGTCCCCCATGACGCGCCCCTCCCCCGCACCCGTACGCCCCCGTGCGGCGGCGACGTCCCTCTTCGGTCAACGGCTTTCAGCCTGCCACGGGGGTCTGACAGCTCACGACACCGGCCGTGAATCCTGCCAAATCGACTCGAATTCCTCCCGATACGTAGGGAGAAGTCCGTTTTCGGTGTCGCGTGTGGCGTCCCGCGCGCCGCCGCCCCGCAGGACCAGCACCGGCGCCTCCATGCCGCGCGCCCGCCGCAGGTACGACTGCACGACGGCGATGCCCGAGCTCTCCCCCTCCACCAGGTAGGCCGTGAAGCGGGGGGTCTCGTCGAAGACGTGGATCTCGAACCGGGAGGGGTCCTTGAGCCTCGCCCTCACCCGCCGCACGTGCAGGATGTTCATCTCGACCGAGCGGCTCAGCTCGCCCTTGCGCAGCCCCAGCTCGCGCTCGCGCCGCTTGACGGCGCTGCTCGCCGGGTTGAGGAACAGCAGCCGGACCCGGCAGCCCGCCTCCGTGAGCCGGACGAGTCTTCGGCCGGAGAAGTTCTGCACCAGCAGGTTCAGGCCTATGCCGATGGCGTCGAGCCGCCGCGCCCCGCCGAAGAGGTCCTCGGCGGGCAGCTGCCGCTGGAGCCGCACCCGGTCGGGGTGGACGGAGACCACGTCCGCGTACCGGTCGCCGACCAGGTCCTCCACGGCGTCGATCGGCAGCCGGTCCGCCGAGGGCGAGCCCGCCCCGCCGCCGAGGACCTCCAGCAGGCGGGCCGACGCCCGTTCGGCCTGCTCCAGCACCGCCCGCGACAGGGCCCGGTTGCGGGAGACGACGTTCCGCGTCACCTCCAGCTCGTCCAGCGCGAGCTCGATCTCCCGCCGGTCGTCGAAGTACGGCTCGAAGCAGGGCCAGTGCTGGACCATCAGCTCACGCAGCTGCGGGAGCGTCAGGAAGCTGAGGACGTTGTCGTCGGCCGGGTCGAGCAGGTAGCCCTTGCGCCGGCTCACCTCGCGCACCGCCACCGCCCGGTGCACCCACTCCTGGCCGGCCGGGCCGGCCGCGGCGACGACCCAGTCGTCCTCGCCGTGCACCGGCTCGTAGATCGGCCGCAGGACCGCCCCGACGACCGAGCGCAGCCGCTGCTCGATCAGGTTGAGCCAGATGTACGCCCGCCCCGCGCGCTGGGCCCGCGTACGGACCTCGCTCCACGCGTCGGCGCCCCAGTCGAGTTCGGCCCCGGCCCGGATGACGGCCGTCCCCGGCCCGGGCGCGGGCGCCGCCGGGGACACCGCGCCGGACGGCCCGCCCCCCGGGCCCCCGGGACCCGCCGGCCCGCCCTGCCCGGCCCCCGCCGACCCACCCGGAACCCCACCCGGCACCCCGCCGGACGCACCCCCGGGTGCGCCTCCTGGGGCGTCCGCCGGGCCGCCCTCGTGACCGCTGTCACCAGGGGGCAGCTCCAGACCTCCCGAGCTCACCCGTGCACCGCCTTCTGCGTCTGGAACGCCCGTCTAAGTGATCACGGAAGACTACTCCGAGCGCGGCGCCCGGTGCAGCCCGATGACGCCCGACGGACCGTACACCGGTGATCGGTTGACCCATTATCGGATGCGCAGACAGTCCGCCGACCCGCATATCGTCCCGCGGGGTCACCCGGTCGGAGCAGTCGCAAGTCCCCGCGGAAGGGACCTCTTTCGGGGAAGATCCAGGCAGTGACGCGGTCCACGCCGGATCAGCCCCACACCTCCGTCCGACACCGAGGGGAAGAGTCGTTGTCCATGCAGGTCTGGCCGGGACAGGCGTATCCGCTCGGAGCCGTGTACGACGGCGCGGGCACCAATTTCGCGGTGTACTCGGAGGCGGCACGGCGCATCGAGCTGTGCCTCCTCCACGACGACGGATCGGAGACCGCCGTCGAGCTGCGCGAGACCGACGCGTTCGTCCGGCACGCCTACCTGCCCGGCGTGATGCCGGGCCAGCGCTACGGCTTCCGGGTCCACGGGCCGTACGAGCCCGAGCGCGGACAGCGCTGCAACCCCGCCAAGCTGCTGCTGGACCCGTACGCGCGGGCCGTCGCCGGGAGCGTCGACTGGGGCGAGGAGGTCTACGGCTACCACTTCGGCCGGCCCGACTCGCGCAACGACCTCGACTCCGCGCCGTACACGATGAGCTCGGTCGTGGTGAACCCTTACTTCGACTGGGGCGACGACCGGCCGCCGCGGCACGACTACCACCGGACGGTGCTGTACGAGGCCCACGTCAAGGGGCTGACGATGCGCCACCCGGAGCTGCCGGAGGAGCTGCGCGGCACGTACGGGGCGCTCGCCCACCCGGCGGTCATCGGTCACCTGACCCGGCTGGGGGTGACGGCGCTGGAGCTCATGCCCGTGCACCAGTACGTCCACGACCACCGCCTGGTCGACGACGGGCTGACGAACTACTGGGGCTACAACACCATCGGCTTCTTCGCCCCGCACAACGGCTACGCCTCCGGCGACCGGGGGCAGCAGGTGCTGGAGTTCAAGTCGGCGGTGCGGGCGCTGCACGAGGCGGGCATCGAGGTCATCCTCGACGTGGTCTACAACCACACGGCGGAGGGGAACCACCTGGGGCCGACGCTGTCGTTCCGCGGGCTGGACAACGCCTCGTACTACCGCCTGGCGGACGACCCGCGGCACTACGTCGACACCACCGGCACCGGGAACTCGCTGCTGATGCGCTCGCCGCACGTCCTCCAACTGATCATGGACTCGCTGCGGTACTGGGTCACCGAGATGCACGTGGACGGCTTCCGCTTCGACCTGGCGGCGACGCTCGCCCGGCAGTTCCACGAGGTGGACCGGCTGTCGTCGTTCTTCGACCTCGTCCAGCAGGATCCGGTGGTCAGCCAGGTGAAGCTGATCGCGGAGCCCTGGGACCTGGGCGAGGGCGGCTACCAGGTGGGCAACTTCCCGCCGCTGTGGACCGAGTGGAACGGCAAGTACCGGGACACCGTACGGGACCTGTGGCGCGGCCAGCCGCGCACGCTGGCCGAGTTCGCGAGCCGGCTGACGGGCTCCTCCGACCTGTACCAGGACGACGGCCGCAGGCCGCTGGCGTCCATCAACTTCCACACCTGCCACGACGGTTTCACCCTGCACGACCTCGTCTCGTACAACGAGAAGCACAACGAGGCCAATCGGGAGGGCAACCGGGACGGCGAGGCGCACAACCGGTCCTGGAACTGCGGCGTCGAGGGGCCCACGGAGGACCCGGACGTCGTCCAGCTGCGGGAGCGGCAGATGCGCAACTTCACGGCCACCCTGATGCTGTCGCAGGGGGTGCCGATGCTGAGCCACGGCGACGAGTTCGCGCGCAGCCAGGGCGGCAACAACAACGCCTACTGCCAGGACAACGAGCTGGCCTGGGTGTCCTGGCCCGAGCCGGGCAAGCCGCCGCCCTCGCTGCTGGAGTTCACGCGGCGGATGGTGTGGCTGCGGCGCGACCACCCGGTGTTCCGGCGGCGCCGGTTCTTCCACGGCCGCCCGGTGGAGGGGACCCACGACGAGCTGTCCGACATCGCCTGGTTCACCCCGTACGGGGAGCCGATGCGGGCCCGCGACTGGCAGGCGCAGCAGACGCGTGCGCTGACGGTGTTCCTCAACGGGGAGGCCATCTCCGAGCCGGGCCCGCGAGGGGAGCGGATCACCGACGACTCGTTCCTGCTGATGTTCAACGCCGGCGCGGAGCGGCAGGAGTTCACGATCCCGGCCGGGCACGGGGCGCAGTGGCGGCTGGTGGTGGACACGGCGCGGCCGGAGGTGCCGCCGCCCGGCACCGGGCCGCAGTACGCGGCCGGTGACCGGGTGGCGCTGGTGGGGCGGTCGCTGGCGGTGCTTCAGCGGCCTGCGTAGCGCACCGGGGCGGCTCCCGGCGGCGCGGCGGGCGACGGGTCGGGCCGGGCGGGCACCCGGCCGCGGGCCGCCGGGACGCGGGTGGCGCACGCGAGGGCGAGCGCGAGGGCGGCCGCCGCCACGGCGACGGCGAACGCGCCGTCGGCGCCGTGGGCCTCGGCGAGCCGCCCGGACAGGGCGAGGGCCGAGGCCTGGCCGGCGACGAGCGCGCTGGCGGCCCAGGCGGTCGCCTCGGCGAGCCGGTCCGCGGCGACCGACCGCTCCGTGAGGGCGAAAGCGGTGATCAGGTGGGGTGCGTAGGCGGCGCCGAGGACGGTGACCGCCGCGTACAGCGCCGGGAGGCCGTCGGTGTACAGCAGCGGCACGGACAGGACGAGCGCCGCGCCGGTGGCGGCCCGCCAGCGCAGCCGCAGCCCGACGCGGGCGGGCAGCGCGCCGACCGCCAGGCCCGCCACGGCGCTGACGACGCCCATGGCGGCGTAGACGGTGCCGGCCTGGCCGGGGGCGCCGAGGCGGGCGGTGAGGGCGGCGATGCCGGCCTGGCAGGCGCCGAACATGGCGCCCTGGAGGAAGAGGGAGCCGCGGACGGCGTGGACGACGCCGGGGTGGCGGGGCCGGCGGGGGCGCCGTCCGGCAGGGGCGGTGGCGGCAGCGGCGGCCGGGGCGGTGGCGGCCGCGGTGGGGTGGAGGGCGAAGGCGGTGCCGAAGACGGCGACGAGGGCGGCCGCCAGGGCCAGGGCGAACGCGGGGTGCGCGGCGAGGGCGGCGACTCCGACGAGGGCGGGCCCGAGGACGAAGGACACCTCGTCGAGGGTCCCTTCGAGGGAGTGGACGGCGCCCAGCAGGCCCTCGTCGGCGCGGGCGCGGTGCGCGAGCGCGACGGACCTGGTCCGGGCGAGCGGCCCGACCAGCGGCACCGACGCCCCGGCGAGGGCCCCGACCGCGGCGAGCGCCGGCACCGGCAGGCCCCCGAGGGCGCCGGCGACCAGGCCGGCGGTGGCGGCCGCGTTGACCGCCGCGGCGGCGAGGACCACGGGCCGCTGGCCGCGGCGGTCGGCGGTCCGCCCGAGCAGCGGCCCGCCGAGGACCTGCCCGGCGGAGAGCGCGGCGCCGACCGTCCCGGCGGCAGCGAGGGAGCCGCTGGTCGCGGCGACGAGGAGGACGCTGCCGAACTGGACCATGGCCACGGGCAGGCGGGCGAGGAAGGAGAGCAGCGGTAGCAGGGGCCCGGTCAGGGCGAGGACGCGTCGATAGGTATCGAGGGTTCCGGACACCGGCCCACGCTAACGGGGTGCAGTCACCCGGATGCATTGGGTCATGGCACGGAATCCGGGAAGCTGGGTACGTACGTTCTCATGAGCCGGCCTGAGAAGCAGTCAACCGTCCGATCCGGTGCCCGGGCGGGGGCCGTGCCCGCGGTGCCGTCCGCGACGTACCGCCTCCAGCTGACCCCGGAGTCCCCGTTCTCCGCGGCGGCGGCCGCCGTGCCGCACATCGCCTCGCTCGGCGCCTCCCACCTGCACCTCTCCCCCGTCCTGGAGGCCGTCCCCGGCTCCCTTCACGGGTACGACGTCACCGACCACACCCGCGTACGGGAGGAGCTCGGCGGGGAGGCCGGGCTGCGGGCGCTGGCCGGCACCGCCCGGGAGCACGGGCTCGGCCTCGTCCTGGACATCGTTCCGAACCACATGGCGGTGCCGCACCCGCTGCGGCTGAACCGGCCGCTGTGGGAGGTGCTGCGGGAGGGCCCGCGGTCGCCGTCGGCCCGCTGGTTCGACATCGACTGGGAGGCGGGCGGCGGCAAGGTGCTGCTGCCGCTGCTCGACCGGCCGTTCGACCCGGCCGACTGCGCGGTCGACGGCGAGGTGTTGCGCCACGGCACGTGGGAGTTCCCGCTGCGGCCGGGGACGGCCGGGCTGCCGCTGCCCGAGCTGCTCGCGGAGCAGTGGTACCGGCCCGCCCACTGGCGGACGGCGCGCACCGAGCTGAACTACCGGCGCTTCTTCACCATCGCGCAGCTGATCGGCGTCCGGGTGGAGGACCCCGAGGTGTTCGCCGCCTCCCACGCCAAGGTGCTGGAGCTGGTGCGGGACGGGGTGGCGGCCGGGCTGCGGATCGACCACGTGGACGGGCTCGCCGACCCGGAGGGCTACCTGCGGCGGCTGCGCGCCGGCGTCGGCGACGACTGCTGGGTGGTGGTGGAGAAGATCCTCGGCCGGCGGGAGCGGCTGCCGGCCGGCTGGCCCGTCGCCGGGACCACCGGCTACGACGCCCTCCACCGGGTCGACGGCGTGTTCACCTGCCCGGACGGCGCCGCCGAACTCGACCGCCGGTTCCGGGAGTCGACGGGCCTGCCGGGCTGGCGGGAGACGGCCCGCGCCTGCACCCGGGAGGTGCTGGAGGGCGACCTGGCCGCCGAGCTCGCCACCCTGGAACGGGCCGCGGGGCCGGAGCTCGCCCCGGCCGTGCGGGAGCTGCTCGTCGCCTACCCCGTCTACCGGCCCTACCCGGGCGAGGGGCGGCTCGACCCGCGGGCCGCGGCGGAGGCGGCCCGGCAGGCCGGCGCCGCGGCGGTGGAGGGCGTACGGGAGCTGATGGAGGCCGATGCGGGCTTCGCCGCGCGGTTCTCCCAGACGTCGGCGGCACTGCGCGCCAAGTCGCTGGAGGACCGGGCCTTCTACCGGTACGCGCCACTGCTGTCGGCGGCCGAGGTCGGGGCGGACCCGGGGCGGCCGGCCGTGTCCCCGGGGGAGTTCCACGCGTACTGCGCCGCGCTGGAGCGCGACTGGCCGTTCACCGGGACGGTGCTGTCCACGCACGACACGAAGCGGAGCGCGGACGTGCGGGCGCGGATCTCCGCCCTGTCGCAGGACCCCGGCCTGATGGGCCGGCCTGGCGGCCCGGACCCGCAGCTCGCGTGGGTGGCGCGGCAGACCGCCCTCGGACTCGGCGAGGTGCCGGAGCGGGAGGAGCGGCTGTCCGGGGCGCTGCTGAAGGCGGTCCGGGAGGCGGCGCTGCGGACCAGCTGGACCGAGCCGGACGAGGCGTACGAGGAGCTGGTCGCCGCTTGCGTGCCGGACGCGCAGGAGCTGCCGAAGGAGGCCGCGGAGGCGGCCCGGGCGAACCTGCTGGGGATGGTGCTGCTGCACCTGGCGATGCCGGGCGTCCCGGAGGTGTACCAGGGCTCGGAGTCGGAGTACCGGGCGCTGGTGGACCCGGACAACCGCCGGCCGGCCGTGTTTCCGCGGGAGGCGCTTGCCCGGCTGGACGCGGGGGCGGCGCCGCGCGGCCAGGCGGAGGAGAAGCTGGCCCTGACGGCCGCGCTGCTGCGGTTGCGGAGGGACCGGCCCGCGCTGTTCTCGGGGTACGCCCCCCTGGCCGGCCGCGGCCCGGCGGCCGCGCACTGCCTGGCGTTCACCCGTACGGGCGGTCTGGTGGCGGTGGCGACCCGGCTCTCGCTCCGGCTGGCCCGCGCGGGCGGCTGGCGCGAGACGGTCCTGCCGCTTCCGCCGGGGAGGTGGGTTGCGCTGCTGCCGCCGGCGGGGGCGGAGGCGTACGGGGCGGAGGCCTACGGAGCGGACGCGTACGGGGCGCAGGCGTACGAGGGCGAGGCCCGCCTCGCGGACTTGCTGTCGGCCCGCCCGGTGGCGGCCTTGGTCCGCGCGGAGGGGACGGGGTGAGGGGCGGCGGGGGCGGGGAGGCGCGGCCGCGGCAGCAGCGGCGCAGGCCGGCGGCGGCGCGGGCGCGCGGCGGCGCGGGCGCGCGGCGGCGGATGAGCGGCGGACGCGCGAGGCGCACCTCGGCCCGCCCGGCGGAGCCCGACGGCGGCCCGCCCCGCGCCGGCCGCCCCGCCCCGTGCCGCGCCGCGCCGGGGCGGCACGGGGCGGGGGCCGGACCGGCGCCCGCCGGGAGCACCGCGGACCGGGCGACGGAGATCGCCATCGCGGACGCACGACGATCGAGCCGCGGGCACGCGGCGGACGTACGGCTCCCGGGCGGCGGCCGGAGGATGCCCGTGCAGTGGTCGCGCGGCGGACGTGCGGCTGCCGCTCGCCTCGCGGCGGCGAAGCTTTGGCCAAGGGCGAGGCGTTGGCCAGGGCATTTCCGTGAAGATGCGGGCCCGGATGAGCAGTAGCGGGCGTGCGCGGCGGGCATTGCATGGAGGTGACCCACCACCAGGACATGCGCTACCCCACACCGCGCGAACTCGCGCAGGCCGCCCGCGCGCTGGCGGACGAACACCCCCGCCGGGCACGGCTGCGCCGCGTCGGCGCCTCCCGGGCCGGGGAGCCGCTCTGGCTGCTCTCCGTCCGGCCCGGTGGCCCCGGTACCGCCCCGGACGGCGGCGAGGTGCTCGTCGTCGCGGGGGCCCACGCCAACGAGCCCGTCGGCGGCGCCACCGCCCTCGCCCTCGCCCGGCACCTGGCCGCCGGCCACCCGGCCCCGGGCAGCGGACCGCGGGCCGGCGGCGGCTGGCACTTCCTGCTGTGCGCCGACCCGGACGGCGCCGCGCTGCACCGCACCCCGCAACCGCGGTCGCTGCTCGACTACCACCGCAGCTTCTACCGCCCGCCGGGCCCGGAGCAGCCCGAGTGGGCGCCGTCCCTGCTGCCCGCGGACCGCCTCCCGCCGGAGACCCGGATCCTGACCGGGCTCATCGACGAGCTCCGGCCGGTGCTCCAGGTCTCCCTGCACGCCACCGACCTCGGCGGCTCCTGGGTACAGCTCACCCGCGACATACCGGGGCTGGCCGAGCCGTTCGCCAAGTCGGCCGCGGAGCTGCGGATCCCGGTCGAGACGGGCGCCTCGGACGCCGCCGGCTGGCCCTCCCCCGGCCCCGGGATCTTCGTCCTGCCGCCGGCCGGACCGGACGCCCCGCGGTCCTTCCACCCCGAGGACACCCGGCTCAGCACCTGGTACCGGGCCCACCGGCACGCCGGCACCACCGCCGTCGTCGAAGTCCCCATGTGGGCCTCCGACCTCGTCGACGACCCGGCCCCGCACCCCGACCCGCGCGGCGCCCTCCGCGCGCTCGCCGACCGCCTGGCCCGGGACACCGCCCTGGTCGCCGCTGTCCGCGACCGCTCCGGCGGCCCGCCCGCGGAGGACGACGGCCCGGGCGCCGCGGCCCTGCTGCGCGCCGTCGACTGGACGCTCGGCCTGATCCCCGGCATCACGGCCGAGTGGACGGGCCCCGCGGCCCCGGCCGATGCCACCGCGGCCCGCATCCACAGCATCGACGCGTTCGGCCGCCGCCTCTCCCTGCGCGCCGCCTCGATGCTCCTGCGCGTCCTGCGCGGCCGCGGCCACCCCGCCGCCCCGGAACTGGACCGCCTGGTGACGGGCTGGTGCACGGATTTCGAGGCCCGTTTCCAGGCCCGCCCGGTCCCGATCCCGACCCAGGTGGAACACCAGTCGCGGACGGTCCTCTCCACGTACACCCACCTGCTGAAATCCCCCCGGCCCGGCACCGACTGACGCGGGGGCAGCCGGAGGCCGGTGTCGCGGGGACGTCCGGTGCGCCTGCCGTGCCGGGCCGGCTCATCGAGCGGTCGTGCCGTCCGGGGGGACGGGGAGGGTGTAGCGCTGTTTGGGGGCGGAGAGGGCTCCCTCGCGGGTGTAGAAGCGGCGGGCGCCCTCGTTCCAGTCCGGAGTCTGCCACTGGACCTCCGGGAGGTCCAGGTCGCGGGCCAGGGCGGTCACCGCGTCCAGCAGGGCAGCGCCCAGGCCGTGGCCGCGGGACTCCTCCGCGAGGTAGAGGCAGTCCATGTGGAGGTGGTGCCGGGCGTCCCAGAAGGAGAACTCGGCGGTGCAGGCCGCGTATCCGGCGACCCGGCCGGAGGGGTCCTCGGCGAGCAGGACCCAGGCCCGCGGCTCCGGGGCGAACAGGTGCGGGGCGAGCCGCTCGGCCAGGCCCGGCGGACGGGGGGCCGACTTCTCGTACGCGATGTGCCCGTGCATCAGCTCGGCCAGGCGGGGAAGGTCCTCCGGCCTGGCCGGGCGGATGGCGGGGGCGGCGGATTCGGGGTTCACGGGGTCATCCTCCGTCCTCCGCCCCGGCCGCGCCCCATCCGCCCCGGCCGCTGCGTCAGGTGGAGGAGAGGCGGAAGGACATGCGGCCGAATCCGATCTGGTCGCCGTCGCGGACGACGATCGAGCCCGTCACCCTGCGGCCGTTGACGGTGGTGCCGTTCGAGGAGCCGAGGTCGGTGAGGATCCACATGCCGTCGCGCATGCCGAGTTCGGCGTGGACGCGGGAGACCGTTTCGTCGGTGAGGCGCAGGCCGTTGCCCGGGTCGCGGCCGATGCGCAGCGGCTGGGCGCCCGGGTGGGGCAGCAGCAGCTTGGGGAGCCGTTCGACGGTCCAGGCGCGCCGGACCCCCGCGGACACGGCGGAGATGCGTCCGACCCAGCCGAACAGGCGCCGCGCCCACACGGTTTCGCCCTCGCGGCCGTCGAGGTCGGCGACCAGGACGGCGAGTTCCTCGGGGCGGCGGGCGACGAGGGCGAGCTCCATGCGGCGCAGGAACGTGTCGTGGGACAGCTTGCCCGCGGCCGCGCCTTCGCGGAGCTGGCCCAGGGCCCGGTCGCGCTCCGCGTCGGACAGGCGCGGCGCGGGGTAGGCGGGGAACTCGAAACTCGACGTCACAGGGTGATTGTCGGCCCGTCGGGGCCGGAGTGTCCAGAACGGGGCCGGCCACCCGGCGATGATGGGTGCGGCACATGGCACAGCACACGTTCCGGTACGCCGACGACGAGGGGAACGCCCGTGCAGTTCGAGGTGTGGGCACCGCTGACGGACCGGGTCGCGCTGCGGCTCGGGCAGGCCGAGCACGGCATGGAGCGCGACCCAGGCCGGCCGGGCTGGTGGGTGGTGCGGGTCCCGGCCGGCGACGGCGACCGGTACGGGTTCCGGTTGGGCGGCGCTGCGGAGGTGCGGCCCGACCCGCGCGGCCGGCGCCTGCCGGACGGCCCGGACGGCCTGTCCGCGGTGGTGGACACCGCCGCCCTGGCGCCGCAGGCGCCGCCGCCCGGCACCCGCCTGCAG
Organism: Streptomyces toxytricini; assembly: GCF_014649915.1. Classification (GTDB taxonomy): domain Bacteria; phylum Actinomycetota; class Actinomycetes; order Streptomycetales; family Streptomycetaceae; genus Streptomyces; species Streptomyces toxytricini. The sequence goes on from NZ_BMTY01000008.1 coordinate 98,658, forward strand.
GACGCGGTCCTGTACGAGCTGCACGTCGGCACGTTCACCCCCGAGGGCACCTTCGACGCGGCGGCCGCCCGCCTGCCGCACCTGGTCCGGCTCGGGGTCACGCACGTCGAGCTGATGCCCGTCTGCCCGTTCCCCGGACGGCACGGATGGGGGTACGACGGGGTGGCGCCGTGGGCGGTGCACGAGCCGTACGGGGGCCCGGCGGGGCTGGCCCGGTTCGTGGACGCCGCCCACCGGGCCGGGCTCGGGGTCGTGCTGGACGTCGTGCACAACCACCTGGGGCCCACCGGGAACCACCTGCCCGCCTTCGGGCCGTACTTCACGGACGCGCACCACACCCCGTGGGGAGCGGCGGTGAACCTGGACGGCCCCGGCTCCGACGAGGTCCGCGCGTACTTCCTCGGCAGTGCGCTGGCCTGGCTGCGGGACTACGGGATCGACGGGCTGCGCCTGGACGCCGTGCACGCGCTGGCCGACGGGCGGGCGCTGACGTTCCTGGAGGAGCTGTCCGCCGCGGTGGACGCGCTCGCCGCCGAGACGGGGCGGCCGCTGTTCCTGATCGCGGAGTCGGACGCCTGCGATCCGCGGACGACGACGCCCCGCGCGGCCGGCGGGCTCGGCCTGCACGCCCAGTGGAACGACGACTTCCACCATGCGCTGCACGGTGCGCTGACCGGCGAATCGCAGGGCTACTACGCCGACTTCGCCCAGGCCCCGTTCGCCGCGCTGGCGAAGACGATGACGCGGGCGTTCTTCCACGACGGGACGTGGTCCTCCTTCCGGGGGCGCACGCACGGCCGGCCGGTGGACCGCCGCCGGACGCCCGCGCACCGGTTCCTCGGGTACGCGCAGACGCACGACCAGGTCGGCAACCGGGCGCAGGGCGACCGGCTCGCCGCGTCGGTGTCGCCGGGGCTGCAGGCGTGCGCGGCGGCGCTGGTGCTGGCGGGGCCGTTCGTGCCGATGCTGTTCATGGGCGAGGAGTGGGGTGCGGGCACGCCGTGGCAGTACTTCACCGACCATCCCGACCCGGACCTGGCCCGGGCCGTGCGGGAGGGCAGGCGGCGGGAGTTCGCCGCGCACGGGTGGCGTCCCGAGGAGGTCCCGGACCCGCAGGACCCGGCCACCCGGGAGCGGTCCTGCCTGGACTGGGCGGAGCCGGAGCGGCAGCCGCACGCGCGGCTGCTGGACTGGTACCGGACGCTGGTGGCGCTGCGGCGCACGCATCCGGACCTGCGGGATCCCGATCTGGCGGCGGTGCGTGTGGCGTACGACGAGGAGCGGCGCTGGCTGACGTTCCGCCGGGGCGACGTCCGGGTGGTGGTGAACGCGGCCGCGGAGCCGGCGACGGTCGCGCTGGGCCGGAACGGGGTGCGGGTCCTGGCCGCGTGGGAGGAGGTCCCGCATCCGGACGCGGAGGGGCGCGTCCACGTCCCCGCGGAGTCGGTGGTCGTCCTCGGGCCGTGACGCGGGCGGCTCCCCGGCCTCCGGTTCAGGCGGGCGCCGTGAGGCGTGCGGCCAGGGCGGCCGCGGCAGGGGTCGGCGTACGGGGGGTGAGCAGCTCGGTGCGGTGGACCAGCCGGGTGCCGGCGAGCGGTACGGCGGCCCCGGCCGCGCCCGCCGCGGCGGTTTCGGCGACGCGGCGGGGCAGCAGGGCCAGCCCGTGCCCGGCGGCGGCCAGGGCGCACAGGGCGTGCAGGTCGGTGCCGTCGTACCGCAGGGCGGGGGTGGTGCGGGCGGCGGCGGGCGGGGCGAGTCCGACGTGCGGGGCGTCGAGCCAGCGGGCGTCGGCCAGGTCGTCCAGCCGCAGCGCGGCCCGCCCGGCGAAGGGGTGCCCGGCCGGGAGCAGGACGGCGAGGGGTTCCTCCGCGACGCCGGTGACGGCCAGCGGTGCCACGTCGGGCAGCCGGAGCGGGTCGCTGGGGGCGGCCGTGCCGTCGGTGATTCCGAGGTCGCAGCCGCCGGTGGCGACGGCTGCGGGCACCGCGGAGGGCGGGACGACCCGCAGTTCGACGCCGGTGGAGGGCAGTGCGGCGAGCAGCGCCGGGCCGACGGCGAGCGGGGACGCGGCGAGGGTCAGGCGGCCGGGCGGGGCCGCAGCCAGCCGGCGGACGTCGGCGCGGGCGGCGTCGATCCGGAGCAGCAGCGGCGCGGCGTGTTCGAGGAGGCGGTGCCCGGCGGGGGTGGGGGCGACGGGGCGGCGGGTCAGCAGGCCGGTGCCCAGGTCGGCCTCCAGGGCGGCGATGTGCTGGGAGACGGCCGACTGGGTGTAGCCGAGCTCGCGGGCGGCGGCGGAGAAGGACGCCAGCCGGGCCACTGCGGCGAAGGTGCGGAGCAGGTGCGGATCCATGGCCATCAGAATCGCTTATCGATCATGCAGGAACAATCGTTGGCGCTGAACGCGGGGCGGCCCGCAGGATGATCCGCATGACCACCGACACACCCGCCCGCACCCCCCGCCACACACGTCCCGCGCGCATCGCGCTCGTCGGCGACCGCTCCCCGCACGTCGAGTCCCACGTGCGGATCCCGCGCCTCCTCGACGTCCTCGCCTCCCGCGACGGGCTCGTCCTCGACGCGTACTGGATCCCGACCGCCGGGGCCGCGGCCGAGGCCGCCTCCGGCTCGCTCGCCCGCTTCGACGCGGTCTGGGTACTGCCCGGCAGCCCGTACGCCAGCGAGGCCGGCGCGCTCGCCGCGATCCGGACCGCCCGCGAGGAGGGCATCCCCTTCCTCGGGACGTGCGGCGGCTTCCAGCACACCCTGCTGGAGTTCGCCCGCTCGGTGTGCGGGCTTGCGGTCGGGCACGCGGAGAACGACCCCGCCGCCGAGGACCTGCTCATCGCGCCGCTCGCCTGCTCGCTCGTCGGACACGAGGGCCTGGTGCGGGCGGAGCCCGGCTCGCTGGCCGAGGCGGCGCTGGGAGCGGAGCAGAGCCTGGAGCGCTACCACTGCAACTTCGGCCCGGACCCCCGCCACCTGCCGGCGCTCGCCGCGCACGGGCTGCGGCTGTCCGGGCACGACGGGGACGGGCAGCTTCGGATGGCGGAGCTGCCGGGGCACCCGTTCTTCCTGGCCACCCTCTTCCAGCCGGAGCTGTACGGCGACGGGAGCCGCCCGCACCCGGTGGTGAAGGCCCTCGCGGCGGCTGCCGTGGCGCACGCCGCGGCCACCGGCTGACGGGAGCACCCGGGCGGCGGCCCGCGGCTGCCCGCGGCAGCGCGGCCGCGGGCGGCGTGTCGCGGTACCGCCCCGCTGATCGGCTATGCTGTGCGTGCACATCGAACGGGCGGCCCGCCGCCCGTCGTGGTGGGTGTAGCTCAGTTGGTAGAGCACCTGGTTGTGGTCCAGGTGGCCGCGGGTTCGAGTCCCGTCACTCACCCTTCAGACCCGTGGGGCGCGATTTCTGTCGCGCCCCACGGGCTTTTCCGTTTCCTGCCCCCGGTTCAGCCGCGCAGGAAGTCCTCGACCTCTGTGACGAACGCCACCGGCGTCTCGTGCGGCGGGTAATGGCCGGCGCCCGACAGGGGCACGACCCGGCAGTCGGGGTACGCGGCCTGCCACGTGTCCCGCATCACGGCGGGCGTGAGCGCGAGGTCGTACTCCCCCACGAGCACCAGCACCGGGACGCCGTTCCCCTTCACCGCGGCCGACAGGTCCGCCGACCGCCAGCTCTCCAGGTAGGCGGCGAACGCCTCCGGCCGGGACACGGCCAGGGAGTGCGCGACCATCCGGTCCAGCCAGTGCCCGCTCACCCGGTTGCCGGTGACGAGGTCGAGGATGGCGCGGCGGTTCTCCGGGCTGCGGGCGGCGCCCTGGAACAGCGCGAGGGTCGTGTCGTCCATCGCGTACGGGCCCGGCGGCACCGGGTTCACGCCGATCAGCTTCTCCACCCGGCCGGGCGCGCGCACGAGCACCTGCTGCATGGCCTTGCCGCCCATGGAGTGGCCCACCAGCGAGAACGTGTCCCAGCCGAGCTCGTCGGCGAGCGCGAGCACGTCCGCGGCGATCTCGTCGAGGTCGAAGCGGCCGTCGACGTCCCGGCGGTCGCCGTAGCCGCGGTAGTCGGGGAAGGCGTACGAGAAGCCCTCCGGATCGAAGTGGTCGAGGACCGAACCCCAGTTGGCGGAGGTGCCGAACCAGTCGTGCAGCACGATCGCGCGGACGGGGCCGGTACCGATCCGGCGGTGGGCGATGGCCATGCGTTCTCCCTCGGTGACGAGTCGGGCGGAACCGACGCCGTAGGTACTGCCCATCCGGCCCGCCCCCACACCGCGGGCGGGGGTGGAGAGCGGCTCGGGCCTCAGACGGCCGCCGGGACATCGGCGCGGTCCGGAGGGGCAGCGCGTTCTGGTCCGCGAGGGCATCGTGGGCCGCGCCTGCGCCGCCTCCCGGCCGGCCGCGAGGGCAGGCTCGTCCGACCGCGGGGCCGGCGGCGGGCCGGGGTCGGGAAGCGGGTCAGGCGTCCGGCGGCCGGACGCCCCGGGCGGCCCGGTCGCCGTCCGGGTGCGGTCCGGCGATGCGGCCGTCGCGCAACTCGACGACTTCGTCGGCGAGTTCGAGGAGGACCGGGTCGTGGGTGGCGACGAGGACGGTGACGCCCTCGCTGCGGGCCACCGCGCGCAGCAGCTGCATGATCGAGCGGCCGGTCTCGGAGTCGAGCTGGCCGGTCGGCTCGTCCGCGATGATCAGCGCGGGCTCGTTGGCGAGTGCGCGGGCGACGGCGACGCGCTGCTGCTGGCCGCCGGAGAGCTCGCCCGGCCGCTGTTCGGCGTGCTCGGCCAGGCCGACGAGGGCGAGCAGGGTCCGGGCCCGCTCCTCGCGCTCCTTCGCCGGGACGCCGCGCATCCGCATCGGGACGCCGACGTTCTCGGCCGCGGTCAGGACGGGGATCAGGCCGAAGGACTGGAACACGAAGCCGATCCGGTCGCGGCGCAGGGCGAGCAGGCCCGCCTCGTCGAGTCCGGCCAGGTCGGTGCCGTCGACGGTGACGGTGCCGCCGCTCGGGGCGTCCAGGCCGCCGACCAGGTTCAGCAGGGTGGTCTTGCCGGAGCCCGAGCGGCCCTTGAGGGCGGTCAGGCTCCCCCGCGCGACCTCGAAGGACGCCCCGCGCAGCGCGTGCACGGCGCGCTCCCCGCTGCCGAAGGTGCGGTGGACGCCGTCCACGACGACCATGGGCGCCGCGGGCGCGGCGCCTCCCGCGGCCGCACCCCGCGCGGCGGGCACCGCGGCCGCAGCCGGTGTTGCCTGATGATCTGTCATGACGCTTGCTCCTCCCGGGAGTCGGTCGACCGGCGGGCCCGCGGACACGACATGCGGATCGCTCGGCCTCCGAATATGTTCATTCGCCACCGGGGTCGCGCAAGCCCCTTCCGTGGCGCGATCGTTTCTGACAGCATCGTCCGCTATCCGGAGCCAATCGCCCGGAAAGGGGAGGAATACCGCGCATGCTCGGCTTCGTCGTGCGCCGGCTGCGCGGGAGACTGCCGCTCGCCGCCGCCGTACTGCTGACCGTACTGATCGCCACCACGGTGCTGACCGCGCTGACCGCGTTCACCCGCGGCGTGGGCGAGGCCGGGCTGCGCCAGGCGCTCACCGGCCCGGACCGGGTCCGGACCACCGTCCTCGTCACCGGCGGGCATCCGGCGTCCGCACGCGGGAAGGACGACGCCGCCGTACGCGCCTTCGCCGACGAGCTGTTCGGCCGGTTCCCGGTCGACGCCGTGGTCGCGGCGCGCAGCCGCTCGTACGGGCTGCCGCCCGCCCACAACCCCGGCGCCGAGGCGGCCCTGACCCTGCTGGCCTCCCTCGACCGCGAGCAGGCCGTCCTGGTCGCCGGCCAGTGGCCCGGCGCCGTAGCGGCGCCCGGCGGGCCGGTGCCGGTCGCCGTCCCGCAGCAGGCGCTGGCCCGGCTCGGGATGACCGGGCAGTCGCTGCCGGGCGACGTGCGGCTCGACGACCGGTACGGCGGCCCGCCGCTCACCGTGCGGGTCACCGGCGTCTACCGGGCGGCCGACCGGCACGCGGCCTACTGGAGACTCGACCCGCTGGGAGGGCGCGGGGTCCAGGTCGCCGGCTTCACCTCGTACGGCCCGCTGCTCGTCGACGACAGCGCCTTCACCGCGGGCGGACTCGCCCAGGACTCCCGCGCCTGGCTGCTCACCCCCGGCTTCGGGGACGTCCGCCCCGCCGAGACCCGCGACCTCGCCGCCCGGGCCCAGGACGCCGCCGCCCGCCTCAAGGACGCCACCGGACTGACCGCCACCACCGAAATCCGGCAGTTCCTGGACGAGCTGGAGTCGCGGCAGGCCGTGGCCCGCTCGGCCGTACTCGTCGGCGCGCTCCAGCTCGCCGTCCTCGCCGCGGCCGCCCTGCTGCTCGTCTCCCGCCTGCTGACGGACCGGCAGGAGGGCGAGCGGGGCCTGCTGCTGGCCCGCGGGGCGTCCCGGAGGAAGCTCGCCGCCCTGGGCCTGGCCGAGGCGCTGCTGATCACCCTGCCGGCCGCGCTGCTGGCGCCGCTGCTCACCCCGCCGCTGCTGCGGCTGTTCGCCGGGGCCGGCCCGCTGGCCCGGGTGCCGTTCGACCCGGAGCGCGGCCCGCTGCTGCCGTGGGCCGCCGCGGCCGCCTGCGCGGCGGGCTGCCTGCTGCTGATCACCCTGCCGGCCGTGCTCCGCGGGACCGCGGCCGCCGCGCTGCGCCGGGCCGGCCGCCGACAGGCGGTCGTCGCCGGGGCCGCCCGCTCCGGGGCCGACCTGGCACTGCTCGCCCTCGCCGTCCTCGCCTACCGGCAGGTCGCCGCGCACGGCGGCGCCACCCCGGCAGCCGGCGCCCCGGGCGCGGACGCCGGGCTCGGCGTCGACCTGCTGCTGGTCGCGGCGCCGACGCTGGCCCTGTGCGCCGGAACCCTGCTCGTGCTGCGGCTGCTGCCGTTCGCGGCGCGCCTCGGCGGGCGGATGGCCGCCCGGGGCCGCGGACTCGGGCCGGCGCTCGTCGGCTGGCAGCTGGCCCGCAGGCCCGGCCGGGCCGCCGGCCCCGTGCTGCTCCTCGTCCTCGCCGTGGCCGGCGGAGTCCTGGCCGTGGGCCAGCACACCGCCTGGTCCGCGTCGCAGCGCGACCAGGCGGACTTCGCCACCGCGGGCGGGCTGCGGATCCACGGCAGCGACCTCCCCTCCATGGGCCAGGGCGGCCGGTACGCGGCCCTGCCCGGCGGCGAGCGGGTGATGCCGGTGATCCGCAGCGCCCAGCAGCTGCCCTCGGGGCGGACCGCGCAGTTCCTGGCGTTCGACACCGCCGCGGCCGCCGAACGCGTCCCGCTGCGCGCCGATCTGCGCGACGGCCGTCCGATGCGCGACCTGTTCCCCGCGCCCGCCGCCGGCGCCCCCGCGGCGGACGGGGTCCCGCTGCCCGGGACGCCGCGCCGCATCGACCTGGACGTCGCGCTGAGCCCCTCCGGCGACAGCGGCGACCCGGGGCTCGGGCTGCTGCTCCGCGACCGGTTCGGGCTGACCCACCGGACGCCGATGGTCCCGCTGCCGCCCGGCGGCCGTGCCACCGTGCCGGTGGACCTCGGCATGCCGACCGGGGCCCCGCTCGGATCCGCCGCCGCGCCGCTGAGCCTCGCCGGGATCGTCGTGTCGTACCGCCCCGCGGGCGACTTCACGGGCGACGCCGCCGTAGGGGGCGAGGCGGCCGTACTGCGGCTCGCCGTCTCCGACAGTGCCGACGGCCCGGCCGCCCCCGTGCCGGCACCCGCGCCGGGGGCCGTCTGGACGCTCACCACCCCGCAGCCCCCGGCATCCGACCGGCAGCCCGCCGGGGAGCTCCTGCCCGCGGGCGGGGACGGCTCCGCCTGGGTGCGGCTGCGCTACCGGGGCGGCATCGACGTGCCGGGCGGCGTACAGCTGGTGCTCACCCCGCCCGGGGCGGCGCAGCCCGTGACCGAGGTGCCCGCAGTCGCCACCCGCGGCTACCTCGCGGAGACGGGAGCGGCCGTCGGGGACCTCGTCACCGTCACCGTCGGGCCGGTCACCGTGCCCGTACGGATCGGCGCCGCCGTGCACGCCCTGCCCGTGGCGGGCGATCCGGCCCTCGTCGTCGACCTGCACTCCCTGGGGCGCCTGCTCGCGGCGGCCGGGGCGCGGGAGCTGCCCGCCCCCGCCGAGTGGTGGCTGCCGGCGGCGTCCGCCGTCGACGCCGCGCCGGCGCAGGCGGCCGCCGTCCTGCGCGCCGGATCCGGGGCGCAGCAGGCGGTGCTGCGGGAGGAGGTCGCGGACCGGCTGCTGCGGGACCCGCTGAGTGCCGGCCCGCAGGCCGTGCCGGCCGCCCTGGCGGCGGTCGGGGCGGTGCTCGCGGCGATCGGTTTCGCCGCGGCCGGCGCCGCCGCGGGCCGGGAGCGGGCCCGGGAGTTCGGGGTCCTGCAGGCCCTCGGGGCGTCCCGGCGGAAGCTGGCCGGGACCGCGGCCGCCGAGGGCTGCCTGCTGGTGGGGCTGGGCAGCGCCGTCGGGGCGGGGCTGGGCGCCGTGATCGTCCACTTGGTCGTCCCGCTGCTGGTGCTGACGCCCGCCGGACGGCGCCCCGTGCCCGAGGTGCTCGTCGACCTGCCGACCGGCGCCACCCTGCTGCTGGTGGCCGCCGTCGCCGCGGCACCGCTGCTGTCGGCCGTACTCGCAAGCCGCGGCGGGCGCGCCGACCCGGCCGCCCGGCTGCGCCACGTGGAGGAGCTGTGACCAGGGACGCGACGGACCGCCGGCCCGAGCCGGCCGACGAGCCGCAGCCGGGCGCCGCCCCGAAGCCGGGCGCCGGACCGCGGCCGCCCCACGGCACGCCGTCGGGCGGGGCCGCGCGGAACGGCGGGGCCGCCGGGCGGCGGGTGCGGCCCGCGGCCTGGGTGCGGACCCGGCTGCGGGCCGCCCCGCTGGGCACCCTGCTCGCGGCCGCCCTCGCCTTCACCGCCGTCCTCCTCGCGGCCGCCCTGCCGAGGGCCCTGGACCGCGGCGCCGACCAGGCGCTGCGCTCCTTCCTTCACGGACGGCCCGCCCCGACGAGCCTGATCGCCACCTCCGACGCGCGGGTCGGGCCGCAGACCCCCGAGGGCCTGGACGAGGTCCTGGCGAAACTCCTCGCGCGGACCGGACCGGTGTCCCGGATCGCCCCGACCGGGCCGGTCCACGGCACCCGGGCGCTCGGTTCGCGTGCGCTCGGCAACCCCGGACTGGCCCGCCCCGAGGGCGTGCCGCCCGAGCTGAACCTCCTGTACCTGCGGCAGCCCGACCGGCACGCCCGGCTCGTCTCGGGCCGCTGGCCCGCCGGCGGAACCGCCGACGGCCCGCTGCCGGTGGCGCTGTCCCAGAAGGCGGCCGAGACCCTGAACGCCCGGCTCGGGATGGTCCTGGAGACCCCGCCGGACCTGTTCGGCCGCCCGTACCGGGCCGAGGTGGTCGGCCTGTACGCGGTCGACGACGAGGAGGACCCCTACTGGGCCGACCTGCCCTGCCTCACCCGGGCCTGCGCCAACTACACCACGGGCAAACTGCCGGCGCTCTACTGGCAGACCGCGGCGCTCGTCGGACCGGACGCCATCGGCCGGCTCGGCACCTGGGGCAAGAGCTCCGAGGACTTCTGGCGGCTGCCCGTGGACACCGCCGCCCTCCGGGCCGACCAAGTCGGCGCGGTCAAGCACGAGCTGGCCTCCTACACTGTCGGGCCGACCGCCTTCGAGCTGGAGCGCACAGCCGGCCGGCCCAACCTGCGGATCACCTCCGAGCTGCCGCAGCTGCTCACGCAGGCCGAAGCCCGTTGGCAGGCGGCCGCACCGCTCGCCGCGATCGGCCCGGCCGGCGTCACCGGAGTGGCCGTCGTCGTGTTCCTCTCGGCCGCGGCGCTCGCCGCCGACCGGAGGCAGGCCGAGCTGCGGCTGCTCACGGCCCGCGGCGGCTCGCGCGCCGGCATCATCGGCCGGCTGCTCGGCGAGGGCGCCGTCACCGTCCTCCCGGCCGCCGCGGCCGCGACCGCGCTCGCCCTGGTGCTGCTGCCGACGCCGCGGTGGGCGGGCTCCCTGCTGGCTGCCGCCGCGACGACCCTGTTCGTCCTGCTCGCCTTCCCCGTCCGGGCCGCCGTCCTGCTGTCCCCGCCCCGCGCGCCCGCCCCGCGGCGGCGCCTGGTCGCAGAGCTGCTGGTGCTCGCCGCCACCGCCGCGGCCGTGTACGAGGTCCGCCGGCGCGGGATCGCGCCCGCCGGGCAGGGCCCCGACGTCCTGCTGATCGCCGCTCCGCTGCTGCTCGCCCTCTCCGGCGGGCTGGTACTGGCCCGCCTCCAGCCGACCGTCGTCGCACTGCTGGCCGGGGCGGCCGGGCGGGGCCGCGGCCTCGTCGGCTTCCTCGGCCTGGCCCGCGCCGCGCGCGGCACCGGGGGCCGGGCGCGGCCGTCCGCGCTGCCGCTGATCGCGCTGCTGCTCGCGGTCACCACCGGCGGCTTCGGCGCCACGGTGCTGGACGCGGTGGACTCCGCCAGGATCCGAGCGGCCCGGCTCGCGGTCGGCGGCGACGTGCAGATCGCCGCGTCCCCCGGCCACACCCTGCCGGAGGAGATGTCCCGGGCCGCCGCCGCACTGCCCGGCGTACGGACCGCGGTCGAGGTGTGGACCGACGACAACGCCTTCCTGTTCGGGACGGTGCAGGGCTCCACCCAGGTCGCCGTGGTCATCGCCGACCCCGTCCGGTACGCCGAACTGGCCCGCAGTACCGGCCGCGGCGGGTTCGACCCCGCGCTGCTGGCCCCCGGTGCCGCCGACGCCCCGGTTCCGGCGCTGTTCAGCAGCGGGCTGGCCCGGCTGGTCCGGCCCGGCGGAGAGCCGTTCCGGCTGCACCTGGACTCCGGCGGGGAGCTGGGGATCCGCAACGCCGCCGTGGTCGACGGCACCCCGGCCAAGCCGAACGGCGGCGGGGCCGTCATCGTCCTCCCCGCCGGTCCCGCGACCGCCGCCGCACTGCCGCGCCGCCCCGGCCCCGACCGGTGGTTCGCCGTCGGCGCGGTCGACGAGGACCGGCTGCGGGAGCTCGTCCGGACCACGGCGCCGGCCGGGCAGGCCCCGCGGTTCCGGGTGGAGACCAGCACCGCCGTGGCCGCCGGGCTCGGCGAGAACCCGCTCCAGCGGTCGGCGGGCCGGCTGTTCTGGGGCTCCCTCGCCGGGGCCCTCGGATTCGCCCTGCTGGCGGTGCTGCTGACCCTCGTACGGGCCGCCCCCGAGCGGGCCGCCGTACTGGCCCGGCTCCGCACGATGGGCCTGCGGCCCCGGCAGGGTCTGCGCCTGATCCTCGTCGAGGCGATGCCGCAGGCGGTCGGCGCCACCCTGGGCGGGGCTGCCGTCGGGCTGGCCGCCGTGGCGCTGCTGGGCCCGTACGCGGACCTGACGACCATGGTCGGCGCGCCCGTGCCTCCGGGGCTGCGGCCTGCGGTCCTGCCGGTCCTGGCGCAGGCGCTGGGCCTGGCCGCGCTGGTGGCCCTGGCGGTGCTCGTCGAGACCGCGGTGTCCGGGCGGCGCCAGATCACCACCGAGTTGAGAGCGGGAGACCAGCGTTGACCACCGACCAGCCGACGTACCAAGAGCTGCGACAGCAGGCCCTCGCGGCCTCCGGGCCCCGCGGGCCGGAGGCGGGGACGGCCATCGCCTGCGACCGGCTGGTGCGCATCTTCAGCACCGACGGGATCGAGGTGCAGGCACTCCAGGGCCTGGAACTGACCGTGGCCCGCGGGGACCTGGTGGCCCTGGTCGGCGCCTCGGGCAGCGGCAAGTCGACCCTGCTGAACATCCTGGCGGGGCTGGACGTCCCGACCGCCGGCACGGCCACCGTCGACGGGTACGACCTGCTGGAGATGTCCGCGAAGGACCGGCTGCGCTACCGGCGCGAGGCCGTGGGCTTCGTGTGGCAGCAGACGGCCCGCAACCTGCTGCCGTTCCTGACGGCCGCCCAGAACGTCGCCCTGCCGCTGCAGCTGGCCGGCCGCACGCGGGGCGCGGCCCGGCGGCAGGCCGCCGCCCGGGTCGGGGAGCTCCTCGACGCCCTCGGCATCGGCGACCTCGCGGGCCGGCGGCCCGCCGAGCTGTCCGGCGGCCAGCAGCAGCGGGTGGCCATCGCGGTGGCCATGGCAAACGACCCGGCTGTGCTCCTGGCCGACGAGCCGACAGGTGAGCTCGACTCGGAGACCGGGGCCGCGGTCTTCGAGGCGCTGCGCACCGTGAACCGCGAGCTCGGCGCCACCGTCGTCGTCGTCACGCACGACCCGCTCGTCGCGGGCGAGGTCCGCCGTACGGTCGCGATCCGCGACGGCCGTACCAGCAGCGAGGTGCTGCGGCGCACCGTGACCGACGAGCACGGCGCCGAGTCGGTGAGCGAACGCGAGTACGTGGTGCTGGACCGCACCGGCCGCGTGCAGCTGCCGCGGAAGTTCCTGGAGGCGCTGGGCATGGAGCACCGCGTCGCCGTCGAGATGGCCGCCGGCCACATCGAGGTGCACCCCGACGACGCCGCCTGAGGGGCGGCGGCCCGGACTGTGATCGGGCGGGTGCGGCGCGTCGGGTAGCGTCTCGCGCAGGTGCGGGACGGCGAGGGCCGCCCGTCGTTCTCCGGAGGAGTGTCTCGTGGCGCGTCCGCTCGACGGTGTCGTCTTCGCGCCGGTCGCCGACCAGGCGCCCGGGCAGGTCGGGCGGGAGACCCGGTTCGCGTACCGCGAGGAGGCGGGGCGGATCTGGGCCGAGTACGCCGGCGGGGACGTCGTCCGCGGGTTCCTCGTCGGTACGCGCACCGGCGACGTGCTCGACTTCCGGTACGTGCAGCTCCGGCCCGACGGGACGACCGCTTCCGGGCACTGCACGTCCACCGTGGCGGAACTGGCCGACGGGCGGCTCCGGTTGGAGGAGTCCTGGGAGTGGGAGTCCGGGCCCGGCACCGGCACGAGCACGGTGGAGGAAGTGCCGCGGGCGTAGCCGCCGTACTCAGGCGGTCCGGGGGCGGCCGCGCCGCGAAGTGAGCATCCGTACTCAGGTCCGGGCCGCCGCCGGTTGCCATCGTGGCGGGCATGTTCACTTCCTTGCCTGATCCCCGACTGCGCGCGGGCATCACCGCCGTCGGCAGCATGCTGCCCGACGGGGTCCTGTCCTCGGACGCCCTCCAGGAGGAGGTGGCGCGCCGCAGCGGCCTGGCCCTGCCCCCGAGGCTGCTGACGCAGGCCACCGGGATCGCCGCCCGCCGCGTCGCCGGCGCGGGCGTGTACGCGTCCACGCTCGCCGCGGGCGCTGCCCGCCGGGCCATGGACGCGGCCGGGCTGACCGCCCCCGACATCGACCTGCTGGTGTTCGCCTCCGCGACCCGCGACATGGTCGAGCCGGCCACCGCGCACATCGTGCAGGCCGAACTGGGCACGCGGGCGCACGCCGTGGACGTCACCAACGCCTGCAACAGCTTCGTCAACGGCATCGACCTCGCCCGCTCGATGGTCCTGGCCGGGCGGGCCCGGCGGGCCCTGGTCGTCACCGGGGAGACGCCGAGCCGGGCCGTGCAGTACGAGCCGGCCGACCTCGCCGAACTGCGCGCCGGCTTCGCCGGGTACACGTTCGGCGACGCCGGGGCGGCCGTCGTCGTGGAGGCGGTCGAGCGGGGCGGGATCCTCGACGTCGACACCGAGACGCACTCGGAGCACTGGGAGGTCGGCGGCATACCGGGCGGCGGCTCGCGCCACCCGCGCGGGGACGCCTACACCTACTTCCGCGGTGACGGGCACGAGCTGCGCGGCGTGTTCGAGAAGGTCGGGACGGCGGTCATCGACCGGACCCTGCACCGCGCCGGCACCGACTGGGACGGCTTCGCGAAGGTGCTCGTGCACCAGGTGACCGTGCCCTACCTGGAGCGGTTCGCCGAGCTGACCGGGGTGCCCGCGGACAAGCTGGTCGTCACCGTGCCCGAGCTGGGGAACATCGCGAGCGCCACCCTCGGCGTGCAGCTGGACCGGGTGTTCGGAGGGCTGGCGCCCGGCGAGCGGGTGCTGTTCGTCGGGCTGGGCGGCGGCATCAGCATCATGACGATGGTCTGGGAGAAGTCGTGAGCGGGCACGGCATGTGGGTCGTGGTGCCCGCCCACGACGAGGCGGCCCGGCTCGGCGCGACGCTGCGGGCGCTGGCCGCGCAGCGGGACCGGGACTTCACGCTGCTGGTCGTCGACAACGCCTCCACGGACGGGACGGGGGACGTCGCCCGGGCCTTCGCGGCGTCCGCACCGTTCCCCGTGCAGGTCGTCGAGGAGCCGGAGAAGGGCGTCGGATCCGCTGTCGACACCGGGTTCCGGTACGCCATCGGCCAAGGGGCGCGGCTGCTGGCCCGCACCGACGCCGACTGCCTGCCCCGGCCGGGCTGGGCGGGCGCGGCGCGGGCCGCGCTGACGGCCCGGCCGGGCCTGGTGTGCGGGCGGATCACCGCGCGGCGCGACGAGCACGGGCCGCTCGGCCGGGCCGGGTTCGCCGCACTCGTGGGCCTCGCCTCGCTGTTCGGGCGGCTGCGGCCGCAGCACGTGCGGCGCGGCGAGTTCCGGGCCCCGTACCGGATGCACGCCGGGAACAACATGGCGATCACCGCCGAGCTGTACCTGGCCGTCGGCGGGATGCCGCGCCGCCCCTCCCCCACCGACCGGCTCTTCCTGAACGCCGTACGCCGCCACACCGACCGGATCAGCCGCTGCCGGTCGATGGTCGTGGAGAACTCCACGCGCCGGATCCGCGCGTACGGGATCGTCGGCACCGCCCGCTGGTACCTGGACAAGGGCAGCGGCCGCCACGGAACGGACCCCCGCTGATGCTCGACCGACTCGACCACGCCCTGCGCCGCCGGCCCGACCGGGCGGCCGTCCTCACCTCGACCCGCGGCGGCGCCCCGCGGGTCCGGGCCACCTGCGGCGAACTCGCCGACCTGGCCGACGGGTACGCGGCCGCCCTGCACGCGCGGGGGCTGCGGGCCGGCGACACCGTCGGGGTCGCGGTGCGGCCCGGGCCGCGGGCCCTGGCGGTGCTGCTGGCGCTGTGGCGGCTCGGGCTGCGCGGTGCCGTCCTCGACCCGGGGGCCGGGCCGGAGGTGCTGCGCGCCCGGCTGGCGCTGGCCCGGCCGTCGCTGGTGCTGGCCGACGCGGCCGCGCAGGCCGCCGCCGGGTGGGCGCGGCCGCTGGCCCGGCGGGCGGCGCTGGCCCTTCCCGATCTGGGGGCGCTGGGCTGCCCGGTGGCGACCGTCGGGCCGCGGCTGCCGTGGTGCGCGCCCGCGCTGGAGCGGGGCGCCCGGCGGGCCGGGCTGCCCGCAGCGCCCGTCGGGGACGACGCCGACGCGGTGGTCGTGTTCACCTCCGGGACCACCTCGCAGCCGCGGGCCGTGGTGCACACGCGGGCGAGCCTCGCAGCCGGGATGGAGACGGTCGAGGGGCTGTTCGCCGCGGCCGGGGAGGTGTCGCAGCGGCCGGTGCTCGGCGGGACGTTCTTCGTCCTGGTGCCCGCGCTCACCCGCGGCGCACCGGTCGCCCTTCCGGCCCGGTCGGCGCGGGTGCTGGCCCGGCAGCTGCACCGGCTGCGGCCTGCCGACACCTACCTGACGCCGCCGCGGCTGCGGGAGGCGCTCGGGGCGGGCGCCCGCTTCCACGGGCGTGTGTGGACGGGCTCGGCGCCCGCCGGCGCCGAACTGCTGGGCCGCGTACGGGGGGCGGGTGCGGCGCAGGCGTGGGGCGTGTACGCGCTGACCGAGCTGTTCCCGGCGGCGGCCGTCGAGGCCCGGGAGAAGGCCGCGTTCGAGGGCCCCGGCGACCTGGTCGGCGCCCCGCTGCCGGGCGTACGGGCCGAACCGGACGCGGACGGGCAGCTGCTGCTCTCCGGACCGTCGGCCCGCCACCGCTACCTCGGCGAGGAGCCCGACCCGTGGGTGCGGACGGGGGACCGGGCGCGATTGGACGCGGCCGGCAGGATCGTACTGGAGGGAAGGATCAAGGACATGGTGCTGCGGCGCGCCGAGAACATCTACCCGGGCCTGTACGAACCCTCACTGCACGTGCCGGGCGTCGAGCTGGCGGTGCTGGTCGGGGTCCCGGCGGGCGGCGGCCCCGAGGCCGCCGGCGACGAACGGCTCGTCGCGGTGGTGCAGCCGCGCCGCGGCACGGACCTGCCGCGCCTGCGGGCGGCGCTGTCCGGCCCCCTGCACCGGATGGGCACGGCCCGCCCCGACGCGGTCCTGTTCGCCGAGGTCCCCCTGGCGGGCCGCTCCCGCAAACCGGACCGCCCGGCGGCCGCAGCCCTGGCGGCGGCCCGGCTGGAGGACCCCCGATGACGGCCCGCAACACGCCCCGCGGCCCGGAATGCCCCGCCGGGCGGGGGGCCGCTGCCCCGGCGGTGGCGGACGGTACGGCGGTCGGCGCCGCGACACCGAGGCCTGTCCCGGCGCGGGCCACAGCTCCCAGGAGGGTGCCGGCGGCGCCGGGCGGTACGGCGCCGGCCCCCGCGGCGACGGGCCGTTCGGCGCAGACGCCCGCCACAGCCGGCGGGCCGGCACCGAGGCCGGCGACGGCAGGGCGCGTGGCCCCGGCCGGCCCAGCCGCAGCGCCTGCACCGGCGGGCGGTACTCCGCCGGGCCACGCGGCACCGGAGCGTGCGACGGCACGGCGCGGGGCGGCGCCGGAGCGTGTGGCGTCGGGCGGCACGGCGACGCCGGCGAGCGGTACCGCGGCGCATGCGGCGGCCGGTGATGTCGCGGCGGCGCGGCGGCGGGACCGGCGGGTGTACCTGCGGAGCCATCCCGTGCTGTTCGCGCTGCTCGCCGCCACGCGGGGGCGCGGGGTGCGTCGGATCGGGCGGACCCTGCTCGTCCACGACGCCGGCGCCTACCGGGAGGCGCTGACGCGGATCCCGCTCGACCGCACCGCCGCCGGGACCACCGGGGCGGCCGCGCGCGAGGCGCTCGCGGGCGCGGGCGGGGTGCTGTTCGACCAGGAGGGCAGCGGCCACCGCGCCGACCGGCGGGACCTGGCCGACGGGCTCGGTGCGGCCGGGGTGGAGCGGCTGCGGGCGCTGTGGCGGCCGCTGCTGGCGCAGCGGCTCGCGCCGCTCGGCCGGGGCGGCGAGGTGGACCTGGTCGCACTGGCCGCCGAGTTGTCCGGCTCGGCGGTGTGCGCACTGCTCGGCTGCGGTGCGGACCCGTCGGCGCTGGCCCGTGCGGCCGCGGCCGCGGCGGCGGCGTCCGTGCGCGGGCACCTGCCGGGCCCGCCGCGGCCCGGGGCCGGGGCGGCGGCGGCCCGGACCGCCCGGGAGCTGAGGGAGCTGCTGGCCGGAAGCGGGGCCGACGACGGCGCCCTGGCCGCGATGCTGGCGGTGGCGGCCGTGAACACCACGGTCGCCGCGCTGCCACGGGCGGTCGCCTGGTGCGCCGACGCCGGTCTGTGGGGGCAGGCCGCCGACCCGGAGCTGCTGCCGCGGCTCGCCGACGAGCTGCTGCGGGTCACCGCTGCCTCGCCGGTGCTGCCGCGGGCGGCCGCCGACGACGGCACGGCCGGCGGCTGCCCGGTGCGGGCGGGCGACCGGCTCGTCCTGGTCGCCCGGCACGCGGCCGGCGCGCACCGGCGCGGTCCCGACGCCCTCGACCCGGTTCCGCCGGCCGAGGCGCACCTGGTGTTCGGGGCGGGCCCGCACGCCTGCCCGGGCGCGCGCCTGGCCCGCGCCCAACTCGCCGACGTCCTGGCCGGTCTGGCCCCGTACCGGCCGGTCGTGGTGCGGGCCCGCGCGGACCGGCGGGCCGCGCTGCCCGGCTGGCGGGTCCTGACCGTACGGGCGGGTGCCGCATGAGCGCCTTCACGGGGGTGGCCGGGCTGCGCGTCGCCGTGACGGGGGCCAGTGGTTTCTGCGGCGGCCACGTCGCCCGCGCCGCGGCGGCGGCCGGCGCGGACGTGGTGTGCGTGGGGCGCAGGCCCGGCCCCGTCGGGGAGCACCGCTTCTGGGACGCGGCCCGGGAGGTGCCGGACCTGGCCGGCGCGGACGTCGTCGTGCACTGCGCGGCGGCGGTCGGCGACCCGGCGCCGGGCTCGCCCGCGGAGGCGGACATGCGGGCGGTGAACGTGGACGGCACCGAGCGGCTGACGGCCGCCGCCGGCGGCAGGCCGGTGGTGTGGGTGAGCAGCGCGAGCGTGTACGACCCGCGCCGGGACCGCACCCTGGTCCGCGAGGACCATCCGCGGGCCGGGCAGCTGAACGCGTACGGCCGCACCAAGGCGGCGGGCGAGGCGCTGGCCCTGGCCGCCGGCGCGGTGGTGCTGCGCCCGCGCGCCGTGTACGGCCCCGGTGACACCACGCTGCTGCCGCGGATCCTCTCCCGGGTCCGGGCGGGCACCCTGCTGCTGCCCGGGCCGGACGTCCTGCTCAGCCTGACGGCGGTGGAGAACCTGGCCGACGCCGCGCTCGCGGCCGCGGGCTGGGCCCCGGGCGCGTACAACGTGGCGGACGCGGCCCCGTACGGGCGGGACGACGCGGTACGCCGGTTCCTGCGGGCGCACGGCGTCCGCGCCCGGATCCGCCACCTGCCGCTGCCGGCGGCACGCGCGGCGGCACGCGCGGCGGAGGCCCTGGCGTCGGCCACCGGCCGCGAACCCGCCCTGAGCCGCTACGCGGTGGACCAGCTGGCCCACCCGGTCGTCCTGGACCTCGCCCGCGCCCGCGCCCGGGGATGGGCTCCGCACCGCACACTGGACGACTACCTGGCCTCCCAGGGGCGGCGTTAGCCGGGCCGAGCCGTCCCCGTTCGGCGCGGCCCCGTTGCGCGGGTGAGGGGGGCGACCGCGGAAAGGACCTGTCGATGGGCGTGTACGTATCGGTCAGAGGATGGCTGGAGTGCGACGAGACGCAACTCGCCGCCATCCAGGAGATCATCTCGTCCCACGCCGACGACCACTACTCCCACGGCTGGACCACGCCGCGCCGGCAGGTCAACTGGACCCGTTACGTCTTCTACGGCGCCGACATCCGCGAGTCGGCCCTGGACTGGTTCACGGACCAGCTCGGGGAGATGGCACAGATCCCGGCCTCCGACGAGGACGGCGACCTCGTCCGGGGCCTGTTCCTCGCCGGCCACGAGGCCGGCGGGGGGACCGAATGGCAGGTCCGAGACGGCCGGCTCGCCGTCTCGCCCGCCGGCGCCCGGCACCGGTACCTCGACGGGTGACCCCCGCACCGGCCGGCGGGGCTCGGTTCCCCCGCGCCTCAGCCGCGCCGGCCGGCGTTCGCGTCCCCCGTCCTCCCCGCGGGAGGCGTCAGGCGTCCGCCTCGGCCAGGCGGCGGCGCAGGCTCAGCGGCCGCATGTCCGTCCACACCCGGCCGATGTGGTCCAGGCACTCCTGGCGGGTGCCGGACGCGCCCTCGGCGTGCCAGCCCGCGGGGAGTTCCCGGTCCGCCCGCCAGATGGAGTACTGCTCCTCGTCGTTGTGCACGACCAGGTAGCGGCCGTCGTCGGTCTCGCTCATCGCGTGGGTCCTCCCGCTCTCGATCGGTCGGCCCCCACCCTGCCCCCGCCCGCCGGGCCGGCCATAGGGACAAACGCGCAGAAGGACGGGCGGCCGGTGCTGCCGCTCCTTCCCTGGCGGCCGCCGCCGCGGCGGCGGCAGTGTTCCGGGCAGCCGGAGCAGGCCGCACGGGCTGCGGGACCGGCAGGTCGAGGCCGGTCAGGCCGGAAGGAGCTCCGCCCATGTCGGACACACCGCACGACGTGTACCTGCCCGCCGGCGGGTGGCGGCTGTGGGAGCACTTCGCGCTCCGCGGCCCCGGTTTCCCCGCCGAGGGGGTCCTGCGCACGGCTCCGCCCGGACTGGCCTTCGCCGCCGACAAGTTCGGGCCGGGGGACGCGCTCGCCGGCCCCGAGTGGGACGGCTTCGCCGAGGCCTTCGACGCCGCGGCCGTCCGTACGTCCGCGCTGCTGCAGGAGGTCGCCGCCGATCCGCGTTTCCGGGCGGCGCTGGCCTGGCAGAACCCGGCCGTGCTGCGCACCGGCATCGCGCCGTTCCTTGCGTGGACGCCGACCGTGCGGGGCCGTACGAGCATGCCCCGGCAGCGCGAGGAGCTCGTCGCGCACTACTGGCAGCGGTTCTGCGTCAAGAACGACACGATCGGGTTCTTCGGGCCCGTGGGGTGGGGGCGCTGGGATCCCGCGGCGGACGGCGTGCGGATCGATCCCGGGCCGGGCGGGCTGATCGCCGAGTCCCGGGTGTACTTCGCCAGTTGGGCCGTCGACGCGCTCGCCCGGTCGCTGGACTCAGATCCGGCGCTGCGGGTGTGGATCCCGCCGCGGCGGGTGTCGTTCGTCCGCGCCGACGGCGACCGCGTGCACGTCCCGGGCCGGCCGCCGCAGCCGATCGGCGGCACCGAGCGCGCCGTCCTGGGCCTGTGCGACGGAACCAGGCCGGTCGCCGTGATCGCGCAGGAGCTCGGCATCCCGGTGGCGGAGGCGACCGAGGCCGTGCGGTGGCTGCAGGGCCGGCGGTGGGTGCACTGGCGGCTGGAGGTCCCCACCGGCACGTACCCGGAGCGGGAGCTGCGGGCGGTCCTGGAGCGGGTCGGCGACCCGGCGGTGCGCGAGCCGGCGCTGGCGAAGCTGGCGGTGCTGGAGCGCGGCCGGGACGCCGTCCAAGCCGCCGGCGCCGACGCCGACGCGCTGACCGCCGCGATCACCGCGCTGGAGGCGGACTTCGCCGCGCTCACCGCGACCGCCGCCCAGCGGTCCAAGGGCGAGCGGACGGCGCCCTGCCGGGGCCTGGTGTACTCCGACTGCCGGCGCGCCGCGACCGCCTCCCTGCCCACCGCGCTGCTCACCGAACTGACCCCGCTCGCACAGTGCCTGACCTCGGCCCGCTGGCTGACGAACCGGTTCGCCGACCGGGTCCGGGCACGGCTGCGCACCGTGTACGAGCAGCTCGGCTCAGACGGCGGCCGGGTCGACCTCGGGCGGATGTGGCTGGCCTGCCTGCCGTCCCCGTACCCGGAGGCCGACCGGGACCTGGACGCCGTACAGGCGGAGCTGCGCGCGAAGTGGGCGCGCGTCCTGGACGTCCCGGAGGGGGCGCGGCGGGTGCGCGTGTCGTCGGAGTCGATCGCCGGCCGGGTGCGGGAGGAGTTCGAGGAGCCGGGCGGCGGCTGGTCGCTGGCCCGCTACTTCAGCCCCGACGTGCTGCTGCTCGCCGACGGCGCGGAGGCGGTGGCGCGCGGCGACTTCGACACGGTGCTCGGCGAGATGCACTGCGCCCTCAACACGACGGGCGCGTCCCTGTTCGTCCACCAGCACCCGGACCGGGCCGAGCTGGTCGCCGAGACGAGCCGGGACTTCCCGGGGCCGCGGCTGCTGCCGATGCTGCCGAAGGAGCTGCCGCTGAAGTGGTCGGCGCGCAGCAGGCCGTCCCTGGACCGGCCGCAGGACTACCTGGTGTCCCTGGTCGACGACACCGGGGACCCGTACCGGCCGCGGACGGTGGCCTGCGCGGACGTGGCGGTGGAGGACCGGGAGGGCCGGCTGGTCGCGGTCCTGCCCGACGGCGCGGTCTTCGACCTGCTCGACGCGTACGCCAACACGCTCACGCAGCGGGTCATGGACCGGTTCACGCTCCGCCCGGAGGGCGACCACACGCCGCGGATCACCATCGACCGGATGGTGGTGGCGCGCGAGACGTGGTCGTTCCCCGCCGGCGGGCTCGGCTTCGCCGACGACAAGTCGGAGGCGCGCCGGTTCGTCCGGGCCCGGCAGTGGCAGCGGGAGCACGACCTGCCGCGGTTCGTGTTCGTGGTGTCGCCGACCGAACCCCGGCCGTTCTACGTGGACTTCGAGAGCCCGGTGTACCTCAACATCCTGGCGAAGGCCGTGCGCCGGCTGGCGCGGAAGGACCCCGCCGCGAAGCTCAAGGTGAGCGAGATGCTGCCGACGCCGGAGCAGGCGTGGCTTACCGACGACCGGGGCGCCGCGTACACGTCCGAGCTGCGGTTCGTCGCCGTCGACCGGACGGCCGTCGAGCAGGCGGCTGCCGGGGCCGGGGCGGGTGCGTGATGCGGACCTTCGTCGACGACATCGCCGGTCACGCCCTGCGCGACCCGGGCCGGATCGCCGTCACCACTCCGTCCGGTGACCTCACGTACGGACGGCTCGCCGCACGGATCGAGGAGCTGGCCGCGCTGCTGCGGGCGCGGGGTGCCCGGCCGGAGACGGTCTGCGCGGTGGCCGTGGAGCGCGGCGCGGACGCCGTGGCCGCGCCGGCCGCCGTCCTGCGGGCGGGGGCGGCGTTCCTGGGCCTGGACCCGGAGCAGCCGCCGGCGCGGCTCGCCGCGCTCTCCCGCAGCGGCGGCGCCGAACTGCTGGTCACCACCCGGGATCTGGCCGGGCGGCTCGGCGGCCTGCCGGTGCCCGGCCCGCCGGTCCTGCTGGACGATCCGGACGCGGGGCTCACTGCCGACGCACCGCCGGCACCCGTCGGGGAGCGGTCTCTGGCGTACGTCAGCCACACCTCCGGCAGCACCGGCGAGCCCTCCGCCGTCCTGGTCGAGCACCGGGGCATGGACAACTACCTCCGGTTCGTCGTCCGCGACTACGGCCTCGCTCCCGACACGGTCGCCCTGCAGACCGCGCCGCTCGGCTACGACGCCTCCCTGCGCGACACGTTCGCCCCGCTGCTGGCGGGCGGCCGCCTGGTGGTGCTGCCGCGGTCCGCGCTGCTGCGGCCGGATGAGTTCGGCGCCGCCGTGCGCCGGTACGGGGTGACGGCGCTGCTCAGCACCACCCCGTCCTTCCTGTCCTTCCTCGCCGGACAGCCGGACGCGGCGGGCCTGCTGGACGGCGTACGGCTGGTGGTGTCCAGCGGCGAGTCGCTGCGGCCGTTCCTCGCCGCGGGCGGCCGGTCCCTCGTGCGGGGCGCGCTGGTGAACCAGTACGGGCCCACCGAGTGCACCATGACCTCGACCCGCCACGCCGTCCCGGCCGTCCCCGACACCGTCGCCGACGTGGTCGGCACGCCGATCGAGGGCGTGCTCGTACGGCTCCTGGACGCCGGCATGCGCCCGGTGGCCGACGGGGCCGTCGGCGAGGTGTTCATCGGCGGCGCCGGCGTGGCCCGCGGCTACCGCGGGCAGCCGGCGCGGACGGCGGAGCGGTTCGTGCCCGACCCGCTCGGCCCGCCCGGCGCCCGCCTGTACCGTACGGGCGACCTGGCGGTCCGCGGCCCGGCCGGGCTGGAGTTCCACGGCCGCGCCGACCGGCAGGTCAAGATCCGCGGCTACCGCGTCGACCCCGCGGAGGTCGAGGGGGTGCTGCTGGCCCACCCGGGGGTGACCGGGGCGGTCGTCACCTCCGACACGGACGCGCAGGGCCGGGTCTTCCTCGTCGCGCACGTCACGGGTGATCTGGCGGGCGTACCGGACGGGGCGCTGCGCGCCCACCTGGCGGCCGTGCTGCCGCCGCACCTGATGCCCCGCCGGTTCGCGCGCCTGGACGAGCTGCCGACGACGCGCGGCGGGAAGGCCGACCGGCGGGCCCTGGCGCAGTCCGGGGGCCGGCCGTGACCACCGCGCCGGCGGGCCGGCCCGGCGTTCTGTCCGCGCTCCCCGGGCCCGGCGTGGCGGACGCGGCAGCCCCCGCACGGGCCGACGTGGAGGCGGCCGCCGTGCGGATCGCCGGGCACGTGCGGCGCACCCCGCTGCTGCCCGGGCCGGGGGTGCTGCTGAAGGCCGAACACCTCCAGTACGGCGGCTCGTTCAAGCTGCGGGGCGCCTTGAACGCCGTCCTCGCGCTGGGCGCGCGGCGCATCGTCGCCGGCTCCTCCGGCAACCACGGCATCGCGCTGGCCCGGCTCGCGGCCTCCCTCGGTGCCGAGGTGACGGTGGTCCTGGCCGGCGGGGCGCACCCGGCGAAGGCCGCCCTGATCGCCGCGCTGGGCGGCCGGACCGTGTCCGTGCCGGGCGGTGTCGCCGACCGCGACCGGCGGGCGCGGGAGCTGGCGCAGGAGACGGGGGCGGTCCTCGTGCCGTCGTCCGACCACCGGCTCGTCGCCGCCGGGCAGGGCACCGTCGGCCTGGAGGTGCTGTCAGACGCGCCGGACACCGGGACCGTGTACGTGCCGACGGGCGGCGGCGGGCTGCTCGCCGGGGTGTGCCTGGCCGCGCAGGGGCACCCGGTTCGCGTGGTGGGCGTCGAGCCCGCCTGCACACCGCGGTACGCCCGCTCGCTGGCCGCGGGGCGGCCGCTCCGGCTGGGCCCCAGCGGCACCGTCGCCGACGGGTTGCGCGGCCAGCAGCCGGGCGCGGTGACGTACCCGGTGGTCCGCGACCGGGTCGACGACATGGTCGCCGTGTCCGACGCGGAGATCCTGGCCGCGGCCGCCCTGCTGCGGCGCTGCGGCGTGGACGCCGAGCCCAGCGGCGCCGTTGCCCTGGCCGGGGCGCTGCGGGCGGGCCGCCGCCGTCCTGCCGGCCGGTGCGTGGCGATCGTCTCGGGCGGCAACACCGCGGCGGCCCTGGCCGCGGCGGCGGCCGCCGCGGGCCGGCCGGCGGGCGGCTGACCGCCCCGCCCGTCCGACGTCCCGGCGTCCCGGCGTCCCGCCTTCCCGGCCCGCGCC
>NZ_BMTY01000008.1:123323-278374 GCF_014649915.1 Streptomyces toxytricini
CCGCCCCGCCCCGCCCCGCCCCGGCACGTCCCTACGTGCCCCGTTCCTCCGTTTCCCTACTTCGTCGTCACACCAACGTCTGCCTCAGGAGCCCCTCGTGACCGTCACCGAGAACCCGACCGCCGCCCTCGCCGCCACCGCCCTGACCGAGCTCGTCACCGCCGTCTACCGGGAGACGCTCGGCGTGCCCGAGCTTGACGAGCACGGGGACTTCTACGAGTGGGGCGGCGACTCCCTCGCCGCCTTCCGCATCACCGCCCGGCTGGAGGAGGCGCTGGGGGTCGAGGTGCCCGTGGCGCTGGTGTTCGCCTATCCGACGCCCGCGGACCTCTCCGACGTCGTCCGCACCGACTTCGCACAGGCGTAGGGGCGGGCCGTGACCGACTCCTTCGTGCCCGGCGGCCGCTGGCGGCTCTGGGAGCAGTTCGCCCTGCGCGGGGCCGGCTTCCCGGCCCGCGGGGTGCTGCGGCTGGCGCCGGCGGGGCTCGCCGAGGCCGCCGACAAGTTCGCTCCGGACGAGCCGCTGAGCGGGCCGGAGTGGGACGGGTTCGCCCACCTGTTCGGGCAGGCGCAGGTCGACACCGCCTCCGTCCTCCAGGACATCGCCCGGATGCCCGCTTTCCGTGAGGCGCTCGCCTGGCAGAACCGGCCCGTGCTGGATTCGGGGATCGCGCCGTTCCTGGCGTGGACGCCGACCGTACGGGGCCGTACGAGCATGCCGCGCCAGCGGGAGGAGCTCGTCGCGCACTACTGGCAGCGGTTCTGCGTCAAAAACGACACCATCGGGTTCTTCGGGCCCGTGGGCTGGGGCCGGTGGGACGAAGATCCCGCGGCCGCGGCGGTCCGCACGGATCCCGGTCCGGGCGGGCTGACCGCCGAATCCCTGGTGTACTTCGCCAGTTGGGCCGTCGACGCGCTCGCCGCGGTGCTGGACGGCGATCCGGCGCTGCGGGAGTGGGTGGCCCCGCGGCGCGTGCCCTTCGTCCGCCCGACGGGCGACGGCGGCGTGGCGGTGCCGGGGCGGCCCGTGCAGGCGCCCGGCAGCGCGGCCTGCACCGTCCTCGCCCTGTGCGACGGCGTGCGGACCGCCCGGGACATCCGGAAGGCGCTGCCGGGCGTCGACGTGACGGCCGCCTTGGAGGAGCTGGTGGCCCGCCGCTGGGTGGTGTGGCGGCTGGAGGTGCCGGCCGGCGCCCGCCCCGAACGGGACCTGCGGGCCTGGCTGGAGCGGGTCGGCGACCGCGCGCTGCGGGACGCCGGGCTCGGCGCGCTGGACGAGCTGGAGCGCGGCCGGGACCGGGTGGCGGCGGCGCACGGGCCGGAGGAGCTGGTGGCGGCGCTGGCCGCGCTGGAGGAGCGGTTCACCGCCCTGACGGAGGCCGCCGCCGTACGGGAGAAGTCGGCCGGTACGGCGCCCTGCCGGGCCCTGGTGTACTCCGACAGCCGCCGCGCGGCGACGGCCGTCCTCGGGCCCGCCGTGCACGGGGCGCTCGCCCCGCTCGACCCGCTGCTGGCGAGCGCGGGCTGGCTCACGGCGCGGCTCGCCGGGGCGGTGATGGGCCGGGCCCGCGAGGTGTACCGGCGGCTGGCCGCGCAGGGGCCGGTCGACCTGGCCGCGTTCTGGTTCGCCTGCATGCCGGTCCTGCACGGTGCGGCGCGCGAGGAGGCCGAGGCGCTGGGGCGGGAGTTCCGGCGGCGCTGGCAGGACGTCCTGGCCGCCGCCGCCCCCGACGGCGCCCCCGACGGAAGCGGCACCGGGCACGCCGCGAGCCGCGTGAGGCTGCCGCTGCAGGAGGTGGCGCGGCAGGTCGCCGAGCGGTTCGGCGGCCCCGGCGGGACGGGCGGCGGCTGGTCCGCGGCCCGCTGCCTCAGCCCCGACGTCATGATCGCGGCGTCCGGCCCGGAGGCCGCCGCGCGCGGCGACTTCGAGCTGGTCCTCGGCGAGCTGCACGTCGCCGCCAACACGCTGGGCGCGTCCCTCTTCGTGCACCAGCACCCCGACCCGGCCCGGCTGCTCGCCGAGACGGGCCGCGACCACCCGGGCCCGCGGCTGCTGCCGCTGCTGCCGAAGGAGCACCGCTCGCGGCTCTCGGCGCGGATCCGCCACGCGCTCGTCCGGCCCGAGGACTACTACGTCGCCCTCGTCGACTTCACCGCCGACCCGGCGCGCCCCCGGACGGTCCTGAGCGCGGACGTGGCGGTGGTCGAGCGGGCCGGCGGCGAGCTGGCGGTCGTCCTGCCCGACGGGGCCGAGTTCCCCGCCGTCGAGGTGTTCTCCCACGTCCTGACGACGCTCGCGATGGACCTCTTCCGGCTCGTCCCGGACGACGCCCGGCACTCCCCGCGCGTCACCGTCGACCGGCTCGTCGTGGCCCGCGAGACGTGGCGGTTGACGGCGGCGGAGCTGGACTTCGCCGAGGAGAAGGACGAGGCCCGCCGGTTCGTGCGGGCGCGGCGCCGTCGCGCGCAGGCCCGCCTGCCGCGGTTCGCGTTCGCGGTCCTGCCGACCGAGACCCGCCCGTTCTACGTGGACTTCGACAGCCCCGTGTACGTCAACATCCTCGCCAAGGCCGTCCGCAGGATGGCCCGCAAGGACCCGGACGGGCGGGTGGTGTTCACCGAGATGCTGCCGGGCCCGGACCAGGCCTGGCTGACCGACGACCGCGGCGAGGCGTACACGAGCGAGCTGCGGTTCGTGGCCGTGGACGGCCGCTGACGGGCCCCCTCACGCGGCGGCAGCGGCGACGGCGGCGCGTCCGGCCGGGCAGGGCCCGGTCGCGGCCGCCGCCCTGCGTTTCCTTCCCCCGCGGCTGCGCGCACGGCTGCGTCTTCTTCCCTACTGGCGGACCCGCCCGGCCAGCAGGGTGGGGGAAAACACCGCTTGGAGGCCCACAGTGAAGGTTGTCGCAGCGCACGGCGGGGCGAGGCAGCACGGCACCGGTGCCGGCAGCCCCGCCGGCGGGAGTGGCGGGGTGTCGTACGCGCAGCGCAGGCTGTGGTTCCTCGACCAGCTCACCGGCGGTTCCACCGAATCCCTCCTGCCGCTGGCCCTGCGGATCCGGGGCCCCCTCGACACGGCCGCACTGGAGCGGGCGCTGGCCGGGATCGTCCACCGCCACGAGGTGCTGCGCACCCGGTTCACCGCGGTCGGCGGCGAGCCCGTCGCCCGCGTGGACGCGCCCGGCGGGGCCGTACTGCGGCACATCGAGGCGGCCGGCCCGCAGGAGGTGTTCGCGCAGGAGCTCACCCGCCCCCTCGACCTGGCCCGCGAGCACCCGCTCCGGGCGGTCCTGGCACGGCTCGGGGACGGGGACCACCTGCTCCTGCTCGTCGTCCACCACATCGCCGTCGACGGCTGGTCGTGGGACGTGCTGCTGGCCGAACTCGACGCCGGATACCGCGGGGAGCCCGTCCCGGCGCCGCCGCTGCAGTACGCGGACGTGGCCCGCGCCGAGGCGGGGCGGCTGGCCGGGCCGCGGATGGAGCGGCTCCTCGCGTACTGGCGGGACCGGCTCGCCGGGGTGGCGCCGCTCGCGCTGCCCGCGGACCGGCCGCGGCCCGCCTTCTGGGACGGCTCCGGCGACGTGGTCCGCTTCGAGCTGCCCGCCGAGCTGGTGGCCGCGGTCGACGGGGTGGCGCGCGCCCACCGGGCGACCCGCTACATGGTGCTCCTCGCCGCGTACCAGGCGCTGCTCGCCCGCCACTCGGGCCGGACGGACATCGCCGTGTGCACCACACTCGCCGACCGCGGCCGGGCCGACGTGGCGCGCCTGGTCGGCCCGTTCGTGAACACCATCGTGCTGCGCACCGACCTGGGCGGCAGTCCGACGTTCGGGGAGCTGCTGGAGCAGGTCCGGGCGGGCGCGCTGCGGGACTTCTCCCACGCCGAGGCACCCTTCGACCGGGTCGTCGGCGCGGTCGCCGGCGAGCGGGACCTGTCGCGGCACCCGCTCGCCCAGGCCTCCTTCACCCTGCTGAACACGGCTCCGGCGCCGGCCCGGCTGGCCGGCCTGGACGTGGAGACGGTGCGGACGCCGCTGGCCGGCACCCCGCTCGACGTGTTCCTCGACCTGAGCCTGCGCGCGGACCGCGCCGTCGCCGCCCGCCTCCAGTTCTCCACCGCGCTCTTCGACCGCGACTCGATGGTGCGGTTCGCCGACGGCTACACCGCCCTGCTGCGCGCCGTCACCGACGCGCCCGGCAGCCCGCTCGCCGAGCTCACCGCGGGCCTGGAGCCGCTGCCCGGGCGGGAGCACCGCCGGCTGCTGGAGGCGGCCGGACGGCCGGGCCGCCCGGCCGCAGCCGCCGCGCCCGAGCCGTTCGCGGTGTCCGGGCCGGCCGGGGCGCCCGCGCTCGTCTGCGGGGACGAGACCCTCACGTACGGCGGCCTGGACGCGCTGTCCGGCCGCATCGCCGCCGCCCTCGCCCGGTCCGGTGTACGGCCCGGCAGCCCGGTCGGGGTGTTCCTGCGGCGCGGCGTCCGCTCGGTGGCCGCGATGGCCGCCGTGTGGCGGGCCGGCGGGGTGTACGTGCCGATGGACCCGGCGCTGCCCGCCGAGCGGCTGCGGTTCATGGCCGCGGAGGCCGGCGTGGTGTGCCTGCTCGCGGACGCGGAGACCGCGGAGCGGGCGGCCGGGCTCGGGCCGCGGGTCCTCGCCGTGGAGGACGCCGAGCGCGGCGCGGACCCGGCGGCCGACGCCCCGCGGCACGTGCCGGGCCCGCGGGAGTTGGCGTACGTCGTGTTCACATCGGGCTCGACGGGCCGCCCGAAGGCCGTCGGCGTCGAGCACGGGGCGATGGCCGCGCATGCGGCGGCCGCGCGCGCCGAGTTCGGGATCACGGCCGGCGACCGGGTCCTCGCGTTCTCCTCCTTCTCCTTCGACGCCTCCCTGGACCAGCTGCTGACGGCGCTGGGCTGCGGGGCCTGCCTGGTCGTGCGGCCCGACGAGCAGTGGCTGCCCGCGCAGGTCCCGGCGCTGGTCGAGCGGTACGGCATCACCGTGCTGAACCTGCCGCCCACGTACTGGGCCGAGGTGGCGTTCTCCCTCACCGACCGCTCGGCGGCCGCCCTGGCCGGTCTTCGGCTGCTGGTCCTCGGCGGGGAGGCCGTCCCCGCGGGGGCGCTGGCCGCCTGGCTGGCCCGCGCCCCGCACGTGCGGGTGGTGAACGCGTACGGGCCGACCGAGACGACCGTCACCGCGGCCGCGCACGACGTCGACCCGGGGGCCGACCCGGCGCTGGTGCCGATCGGCCGGCCGCTGGGCGGGCGGCGCCTGTACGTGGTGGACGGGCGGGACGAGCTCGTCGGCGACGGCGTGCCCGGCGAGCTGCTGATCGGCGGGCCGGAGCTGGCCCGCGGCTACCTGGGGCAGCCGGCCCTGACCGCCGAGCGGTTCACCCCTGACCCGTACGGAGCCCCCGGCGGCCGCCTCTACCGCACCGGCGACCTCGTACGCCGACTTCCCACCGGCGAACTGGAGTTCACCGGCCGGACCGACGACCAGGTCAAGATCCGCGGCTTCCGCGTCGAGCTCGGCGAGGTCGAGGCGGTGCTCGCGCGCTGCCCGGGCGTCGCCGCCGCCGCGGCCGCCGTCGGCACGGACGCGCAGGGCGGTGCGGCCCTCACCGGCTATGTGGTGCCCGCGCCGGGAGCCGGACCGGACGCGGTGGCTCCGGCCGTGCTGCGGGCGTTCTGCGCGGAGCGGCTGCCGCAGCACGCCGTGCCCGCCGCGTTCGCCGCGCTCGACGCGCTGCCCGTCGGCCCCACCGGCAAACTCGACCGGGCGGCCCTGCCGGCCGCGGGCCCGGGCCGGGACGGGCGGGCCGCCGCCGCGACCGCGTACGCCGCTCCCCGGAACGAGGCCGAGGAGGCCGTCGCCGGCATCTGGGCGGAGGTCCTCGGCGTCGAACGCGTCGGCATCGACGACGGGTTCTTCGACCTCGGCGGCCACTCGCTGCTCGCCACCATGGCCGTGTCGCGGATAGCGGAGCGGCTGGGCCGCGAGGTCGAGCTGCGCACCCTGTTCGAGAACCCGCGGATCCGCGAGTTCGGGCCGCTGGTCGCGGCGGCCCGGCAGGCGGGCGGCGCCTCGGTCGTGCCCGTGGACCGCTCCGGGCCGCTGCCGCTGTCGTTCGCGCAGGAGCGCATGTGGTTCCTGGACCGGATGTCGGGCGTGGGCGACGAGTACGTGCTCTGGTACTCGTGGCGGATCCGCGGCGGCCTCGACCGGGCCGCCTGGCAGGCCGCCCTGGACGACGTCGAGGCCCGCCACGAGGCGCTGCGGACGGCGCTGGTGGAGGTGGACGGCCGGCCCGCGCAACTGGTCCGGCCCGCGGCGGGCGTACCGCTGCTGTGGCGGACCGCGCCGGACCGGGGCGGGGCGGACGGGACCGCGGCTCCCCGGCTGGACGCCGTCCGCGAGGAGGCCGCCGCGTACGCCACTCGCCGCTTCGACCTGGCCGAACCGCCGCTGCTGCGCGCCGGGGTGTGGGAGCTGGACCCGGACGACCACGTCGCGGTGGTCGCCTTCCACCACGCCGCGACCGACGGCTGGTCCAAGGACGTCGTCATCGGCGAGCTGTCCGCCGCGTACGCGGCCCGCCGGGCCGGGCAGGAGCCCGCCCTGCCGCCGGTGCCGGTGCAGTACGGGGACTTCGCGGTCTGGCAGCGCGAGCGGATGGCCGGCGGGGAGCTGGAGCGGCAGCTCGGCTACTGGGAGCGGGCCCTGGCCGGCCTGCCCGCGCTGGAGCTGCCCACGGACCGGCCGCGTCCGGCGGGCTGGTCGGGCCGGGGCGCCGCGGTGGAGGTCGAACTGCCGCCGGAGCTGGCGGCCGGGGTCGGGGAGCTGGCCCGGCGGCACGGCGCGAGCCGGTTCATGGTGCTGCTGGCGGTGCTGCAGACCGTGCTGGGCCGCTGGTCCGGGCAGCAGGACGTGGCCGTCGGCACGCCCGTCGCCGGCCGCGGGCAGGTGGAGTTGGAGCGGCTCGTGGGGCTGCTGGTGAACACGGTGGTGCTGCGGGGCGACCTGTCCGGGGAGCCGTCGTTCGAGGAGTACCTCGGGCGGGTCCGCGACGCGGTGCTGGGCGCCTTCGAGCACCAGGAGGTGCCGTTCGAGCGACTGGTGGAGCAGCTGCGCCCCGAGCGGGACCCCTCCCGGAACCCGCTGTTCCAGGTGATGTTCGACGTCCAGGAGAGCGCCGCGGGCGGGCCCCGCGTCGACGGGCTGGAGGTGGAGCACTTCCCGCTGCCGTGGCGGTCGGCCAAGTTCGACCTGACGGCCACCTTCCTGCTCTACCCCGACCGCTTCGCGCTCAACGTGGAGTACGCGAGCGACCTGTTCGACGCCGCCACCGCGATCCGGTTCGCCGGGCACGTGCGCCGCGCCCTGGAATCGGCGCTCGCCGACCCGGCCCGCCCGGTCTCCCGGCTGGACCTCCTCGCCCCGCAGGAGCGCGCCCTGCTCGCCGCCCCCGCCTCCGGGCCCGGCGCGGAGCCGGACGCCCCGCCGTTCGCGTTGTCCGGCGAGCCGTCGGCGGTCGCGCTGGTCTGCGGCGGGCGGTCCGTGACGTACGGCGCGCTCGACGGCCTGACCGGCGGCCTCGCCCTGGAACTGGCCGCGGCCGGGGCGGGCCCGGAGGTGCCCGTCGGGGTGTGCATGCGCCGCGGCACGGACTGGGTGGCGGCGATGGCCGCCGTGTGGCGGGCCGGCGGGGTGTACGTACCGCTGGACCCGGGCCTGCCCGAGGACCGGCTGCGGTACATGGTCGGACAGGCCGGCGTGCGCTGCGTCGTCACCGACGCGGCGACCGCCGACCGTGCGGGCGCCCTGGGCGTGCCTCTGATCCGCGTCGACGGCGTCCGGCCGGCCCCGGACGCGCCCCGGCACCGGCCCGGCCCGCGGGAGCTGGCCTGCGCGTTCTTCACGTCCGGGTCCACCGGGCGGCCCAAGGCGGTCGGCGTCGAGCACGGCGCGCTCGGCGCGCACGTCCGCACCGCCCGGGAACGGTTCGGGATCACCGCCGCGGACCGGGTGCTGAACTTCGCGTCGTTCTCCTTCGACGCCTCCCTGGAGCAGGTCCTGCCGGCGCTGTCCGCCGGCGCGGCGGTCGTCGTCCGGCCCGACGGGGTGTGGTCGGTGGAGGAACTCGCCGACCGGGTCCGCGCCGAGGGCGTCACCGTGATGGAGCTGACCCCCTCCTACTGGGAGGAGGTCACGGCACGCCTGGACACGGTCGCCGGGGACCTGAAGGGGCTGCGGCTCGCCGTCACCGGCGGCGAGGCCCTGCCGTCGGCGCCGCTGGCCCGATGGTTCTCGTACCTGCCGGACGTACCGGTCCACAACACGTACGGGCCGACCGAGACGGTCGTCTCGGCCACCTCGCGGCTGGTCACCGGCCCGGTGGAGGGCCGCGTCCCCATCGGGGGGCCGTGGGGCGGGCGGCGGGTGTACGTCGTCGACGCCTACGGGGAGCCGGTCCCGGCCGGCGTGCCGGGAGAACTGTGGATCGGAGGGCCGGAACAGGCCCGCGGCTACCTCGGCCGGCCGGCCCTGACCGCCGAGCGGTTCACCCCCGACCCGTACGGCGCCCCCGGCGGCCGCGTCTACCGCACCGGCGACCTCGTACGCCGACTGCCCTCCGGGGAGCTGGACTTCCTCGGGAGGACCGACGACCAGGTGAAGATCCGCGGCTTCCGCATCGAGCTGGGCGAGGTCCGGGCCGTGCTGGAGGAGCACCCGGGCGTCCACGCGGCGGCCGTCCTGGTCCGCGAACTGCGCGGCGAGCGCACGCTCGTCGGCTACGCCGCCGCCCCCGGCCTGGACGGCGCGGCGCTGGCCGCGCACTGCCGGAGCCGGCTCCCCGGCTACATGGTGCCGGCGGCGACGGTCGTCCTCGACGCCCTCCCCCGCACCGTGCAGGGCAAGCTCGACACGGCCGCCCTGCCCGACCCCGAACCGCCGGCACCGGCGGAGTCGGTGCCGCCCCGCACCCCGACCGAGGTGGTCACGGCGCAGATCTGGTCGGAGGTGCTGGGCCTGCCCGAAGTCGGCATCCGTGAGGAC
This sequence comes from Streptomyces toxytricini, assembly GCF_014649915.1. Taxonomy (GTDB): domain Bacteria; phylum Actinomycetota; class Actinomycetes; order Streptomycetales; family Streptomycetaceae; genus Streptomyces; species Streptomyces toxytricini. The sequence continues at coordinate 132,386 of NZ_BMTY01000008.1, forward strand.
TTCTTCGCCCTCGGCGGCCACTCGCTGCGCGCCGTGGCCGTCGCCTCCCGCCTGCGCGCCGCGTTCGACTGCCCGGTCTCGGTACGCGACCTGTTCGACCACCCGACGGTGGAACGCCTGGCCGCGGAGGTGGAACGCCAACTGGTGGAACAGATCGCCGCGATGACCGAGGACGAGATCGACCTGTCCCTGACCCTCGACTACTGACCCCCGGCGGGTTCCGCGGCCCCCGCGGGCCGGCGGAAACACCGGCCGGCCGGGGAGGCCGGCCCGGACGGGCCGACGGCCGGGCGGGGCCGACGGCCGAGGCCGGCCCGGACGGGCAAGCCGGCCCGGGGAGGGCCGGCGGCCCGGGCGGAAACCGGCCCGGACGGGCCCAACAGCCGGCGGGGAAACGCGACCCGGACGGTGCCGGGGCCGTGACGGGAGCCGGACCCCGGTGGACCGCGCGGCCCACAAGGCGGCACGACCGCCGCACGCCCCGGCCCGGCTCCCCAGCGGAGCCCAGCCCCCGAGGCCCGGCCGCGTGGACCCCTCGCGGCCCGACTCCGGGACCGGACCCCCGGCAGCGGCCCGCCGACCGGCTCCCACCACAGCGAAGATCCACCCCGCCCAGGCCCCCAGCGGGCCGGCCCGGGGACCGCCCGCCCCGGCCACCGCACCCCCTCCCGGGGCCCGGCCCCGACCCTCCCGCCCCCGGCCGGGGGCGTGGCACCACCCACCACGAGCAGCGGCGCCGCCGACGGGCTCCCGGCATCCGGCGGCGGCGCGGCCCATCCGTACTGCACGAGATTGGACGGCACCTCCCATGACGACTTCGCAGGTCGAGTCCTCCCCCGCCGCGTCCGGCGGGCTCTCCGACGCGGCCCGGGCGCTGCTCGCACGCCGGCTGCGCGGCAAGGCCGGAGCCGCCCCGGCCGGGATCCCCCGGCTGGAGCCCCGCCCCGACAGTGCGCCGCTGTCCGCGGCGCAGCAGCGCCTGTACTTCCTCGACCGGCTCGACCCGGGCGGCACCGAGTACCTCGTGCCGGCGGCCTGGCGGTTCACCGGCCCGCTGGACGCGGACGCGCTCGCGGCCGCCGTCGGGGACCTCGTCGAGCGGCACGAGCAGCTCCGGACCGTGTTCACGGAAGCCGAGGGGGTCCCCCGGCAGCAGGTGCTGCCCCCGGGCAGCGTCCGCCTCGACACCGTCGACCTCCCCGCCCCCGCCGACGGCGCCGACCGGGAGGCCGCGGTCGCGGCGGCCGTGCACGAGGCGGCCGTGCGGCCGTTCGACCTGGCCGCCGGGCCCGCCTTCCGGGCGACGCTCCTGCGGGTCGCCGCCGAGGACCACGTCCTCGTCCTCGCCCTGCACCACATCGTCTGCGACGGCTGGTCCCTCGACCTGCTCCTGCGCGACCTCCGGGCGTTCCACGAGGCCCGCACCGGCGGCAGGCCGGCGCCCGCCGCCGCACCGGACGCCATCGGCTACCTCGACTACGCGGTCTGGCAGCGCGGCCGCGACGAGAGCGCCGACCTCGCCTACTGGCGCGACGCCCTCGCCGGACTGAGCCCGCTCGAACTGCCCACCGACCGGCCGCGCCCCGCCACCCGCACCCACGCGGCGGCCGTGCACACGCGGGAGCTGCCCCGCGAACTGGCCGCCGCGCTCGACGAGGTGGGCCGCCGCGCCGACACCACCCCGTACATGACGGTGCTGGCCGCCTTCCAGGCCGCGCTCGCCTTCCACAGCGCGCAGGACGACATCGCCCTCGGCACCGTCACCGCCAACCGCGAGCGCCCGGAGACCGAGGGGCTGGTCGGGTTCTTCGTGAACACCCTCGTCGTCCGCACCTCCCTCGGCGGCGACCCCACGACCGGCGACCTGCTGGCCCGTACCCGGGAGAGCGTCCTCGGCGCCCTCTCGCACCAGGGCCTGCCCTTCGAGCGGGTCGTCGAGGAGCTGCGCCCCGACCGGGACCTGTCCCGCAACCCGCTCGTCCAGGTGCTGTTCACGCACACGACGGGTGGTCAGGAGGGCCCGTACGCCCTCGGCGCGGCGGCCGGCACGCCGGTCGCGATCGACCTGGCGACCGCCAAGTTCGACCTGACCCTGGACCTGTACGAGGACGCCGGCGCGGGCCGCACCGAGCTGCGGTACGTCTACCGGCCCGACCTGTTCGACGAGGAGTCCGTGGCCCGGATGGCCGCGCACACCGAGGCGGTCCTGCGGGCCTTCACCCGCGGCCCCGCGACCCCCCTCGCGGCGGTCGAGATGCTCACCCCGCAGGAGACGGCCGAGCTCCTCGGCGCAGACGGGCCCGCCAACCGGGCCCCGCTGCCGGCGCCCGCCCGGCCGGCGCCGCGCCTGGTCGCCGAGCGGGTCGCCGAGCACGCGCGGCGTGCACCCGGGGCGGTTGCCGTGCGGGGCGGGGGCCGCACCCTGACGTACGGCGAGCTCGACGCGGCGGCGACCGCGCTGGCGCGGCGCCTGCGGGCCGCGGGCGCCGGCCCGGAGTCGCTGGTCGGCGTGTGCCTGGCCCGCTCCGTCGACCTGGCCGTCGCCCTGCTCGGGGTGTGGCGGGCCGGGGCCGCCTACCTGCCTCTGGACCCGGCGCACCCGCGGGCGCGGCGGGCGTTCACCGTCGCGGACGCGGGTGTGCGGTGGGTCGTCGCCGACGGGGCGGGCCGGGCGGCGGTCGAGGGGCTGGGCGTGGAGGTCGTCCCGCTGCCCGACCCCGCCCCGACCGGCCCCGCCGAACCCACCGGCCCGGCGGCGACCGGCGCCGCCGCCGCAGACCCGGCGGCCGTCGCCCCCGCCCCCGACGGCCTCGCCTACGTCATCTACACCTCCGGCTCCACCGGCCGCCCCAAGGGCGTCGAGGTCACCCACGCGAACGCCGCCTGGCTGTTCGACGCCGCGGACCGGCACTTCTCCTTCGGCCCCGGCGACGTGTGGACCCTCGCCCACTCCCCCGCCTTCGACTTCTCCGTCTGGGAGCTGTGGGGCCCGCTGGCCTCCGGCGGCAGCGTGGTCGTCCTGACCGAGGAGGAGGTCCGCGACCCCGCCGCCGTGCACGCGGCCCTCCGCGACCACCGGGTCACCGTCCTCAGCCAGACGCCCGCCGCGTTCAAGGGCCTGCGCGCCCACATGGCCGACGCGGGCCGCACCTTCGCCGAACTCGCCCTGCACACGGTCGTCTTCGGCGGCGACGCCTTCGACGCCCGGGACTACCGCGACTGGTTCGCCGCCCCCGAGGCCGAGCGACCCGCGCTGGTCAACATGTACGGCATCACCGAGACCACCGTGCACGTCACGCACCGGACGATCACCGAGGCGGACACTGTCTCGCCGGTGTACTCGCCGATCGGCCGCCCCCTCGCCGGGCAGCACGGCTACGTCCTCGACCGCTCCGGCCGGCTGGCCCCGCGCGGGACCGTCGGCGAGCTGTACGTCGCGGGCGGCGGCGCCGCCCGCGGCTACCTGGGCCGGCCCGCGCTGACCGCCGAGCGCTTCCTGCCCGACCCGTTCGGGCCCGCCGGGAGCCGCATGTACCGCACCGGCGATCTCGTACGGGTCCTGGCCGACGGGCAGTTGGCGTACGTGGGCCGCGCCGACCACCAGGTGAAGATCCGCGGCTTCCGCATCGAGCCCGGCGAGATCGAGACGGCCCTGCGCGCCCTGCCGGGCGTACGGGACGCCGCGGTCGTGGCCCGGCCCGACGGGCACGGCGGGGCCCGGCTCGCCGCCCACGTCGTCCTGGCCGAGGGCAGGCCGCTGGACGCCCCGGACCTGCGGGCCCGGCTCGGGCTGACTCTGCCGTCGTACATGGTGCCCGCCCTGTTCGTACGGCACGAGGCGCTGCCGGTCACCGCGAACGGCAAGGTCGACCGGGCGGCGCTCACCGCGGCGGCCGCGGACGGCGCCGCGCCCGCGGCCGGCTTCGAGCCGCCGGCCGGGTCGGCAGAGGTGGCGCTGGCCGGGGTGTGGGCGGAGGTGCTGGGCACGGAGCGGGTCGGCCGGACCGCGAACTTCTTCGACCTCGGCGGCGACTCCATCCTGGCCCTGCGGGTCGTCGGGCGGGCCCGTACGGCGGGCCTCGCGCTGAGCGTGGCGGACCTGTTCCGGGCCCGGACCCTCGCCGACCTGGCCCGCCTCGCCGTCCCGGTGGACGGCGCGCGGCCGGCCGAGACGGCGCCGTTCTCGCTGCTGGACCCGGCCGACGCGGCGCGGCTGCCGGAGGGGCTGGAGGACGCCTACCCGCTGACCCTGCTCCAGGCGGGGATGCTGCACGAGATGCTGGCCGACCCGGAGCGCGGCGCCTACCACAACGTCACCACCCTGAAGATCGCCGTGCCGGAGGGCTTCGACGCGGAGGCCTTCCAGGCGGCGGCCGACGCGGTCGTCCGGGCCCACGGCATCCTGCGCTCCTCCGTCGACCTGGTGTCCTTCGGCGAGCCGCTCCAGCTGGTGCACCGCACCGCCCGCGTGCCCGTCGGCGTCACCGACCTGCGCGGCCTCGCCCCGCAGGAGCAGCGGGCCGCGCTCGACGCCTTCGCGCAGGCCGAGTTCGCGCGCCGCTTCGACCTGGCCGCCCCGCCCCTGATCCGGATCCACCTGCACCGCACCGGCGACACCGAGCTGATGCTGACCCTCACCGACTGCCACGTGGTGCTGGACGGCTGGAGCCTGACCTCCCTGGTCGCCGACCTCCTCGACCTGCACCGGCAGGCCGTCGCCGAAGGCCGCGCCCCGGCCCTGCCGCCCGCACCGCGGTTCGCCGAGTACGTGGCCCTGGAGCGGGCCGCGTCCGAGGACGCGGCGGCCCTGGACCACTGGCGGGCGGCCCTCGCCGACCTGCGGCCGGTCCGGTTCCGGCGGCAGGAGCCCGATCCGGCGGCCCCGGCGGCGGCCGTGCACGAGGCGGTCCGCTCCCTGAGCCGGCTCGCCGGGCCGCTCGGGCGGCTCGCGAAGCGGGCGGGCGTGCCGCGGCGCACCGTCCTGTTGACGGCGTTCCACCATGCGATGGGCCTGTTCGCGGAGCGCGGTGACGCCGCGGCCGGGCACTCGGTCGGCCTGGTCGTGAACGGCCGGCCGGAGCTGCCGGGCGCGGACCGGATGCGCGGGCTGTTCCTGAACACCGTGCCGTTCGGGGTGGCGCGGCCGGCGGGCGGCTGGCTGGAGTACGTGCGTGCGGTGTTCGCCGCCGAGCAGGAGATGATGCCGCACCGGCGGGTCCCGCTGTTCCGGCTCCAGCAGCTGCGGCCCGGCGAGCCGGGCCTGGTGGAGGCCGTGTTCAACTACGTCAACTTCCACCGCCTCTCCGGCGACACCTGGGACGGCTCGTCGGAGATCTCCCGGACGATGTTCCCGCTGGTGGTCAACGCGAGCGTGGAGGCGTTCGCCCTCGACGCGGACTCCGCGTACGTGGCGCCGGAGACCGCGGAGCAGCTCGCCGACCTGCTGTGCGGGGTGCTGGAGGCGATGGTCGCCGACCCGGAGGCGGCGGTGGCGCCGCCGGCCCTGACCGGGGCGGCCAGGGAGCGCGTCCTCGGGGAGTGGGCGAACGGCCCGGTCGCGGCGAACACCCCTCTCGCCTTCCACGAGCTGGTCGCCGGGCACGCGGCACGCACCCCGGACGCGGTCGCCGTCGCCCACGCCGGCGGGGAGCTGGCGTACGCGGCCCTGGACGCGTCGGCGGCGGCGCTGGCGCACCGGCTGCGCGGCCTCGGCGTCGGCCCGGAAACGGTGGTCGGGATCTGCACGGAGCGCGGGCCGGACCTGGTGCGCGCCGTGCTGGGCGTGCTGAAGGCGGGCGGGGCGTTCCTCCCGCTGGACCCGCAGCACCCGTCCGATCGGCTGGCGTTCATTGCGGGGGACAGCGGGATGCGGGTGCTGCTCGCGCAGTCCGCGACGGCGGACGCGGTCCCGTTCGACGGGCCGCGGCTCCTCCTGGACACGCCCGACGCCGCCCCCGGCGCCCTGTCCGCCGCCGGGCTGCCGGCCGCGGACCCGGACGGGACCGCGTACGTCATCTACACCTCCGGCTCGACGGGCACCCCCAAGGGCGTCGCCCTCACCCACCGCAACCTCGCCAACATGGTGGAGGCCCAGCGGGACGTCTTCGCCCCGCAGCCCTCCGACCGGGTCCTGCAGTTCGCCTCCATCGGCTTCGACGCCTGCGTGTACGAGCTGGCGTGGGCGCTGGCGAACGGGGCCCGCCTGTGCACCCCGCCGAAGGAGGCGCTGCGGCCCGGCCCGGACCTGTCGGCGACGCTCCTCGCCCACGGGGTCACCGGCACCGTCCTGCCGCCGTCCGCCCTGGCCGTGCTCGGCGAGGACCGCTACCCGGACCTGCGGGTCCTGCAGGTGGCGGGCGAGCCGTGCCCGGCCGGGCTGGCCCGCACCTGGGCGCGCGGCCGCCGCTTCCTCAACGTGTACGGGCTCACCGAGACCTCCGTGTGGAACCTGCACGCCCGCCTCACCCCGGACGAGCGGCGGCCCCCCGTCGGCCGGCCCGTCCGCAACTCCCGGGTGCACGTCCTCGACGAGCACCTCCAGCCGGTGCCGGTGGGCGTGCCGGGCGAGATCTGCATCGGCGGCCTGCCCGTCGGCCGCGGCTACCCGGGCCGGCCCGCCGCGACCGCCGCCGCGTTCGTCCCGGACCCGTACGGGGCGCCGGGCGAGCGGCTGTGCCGCACCGGCGACATCGGCATGCTGCGGCCCGACGGCTCGATCGAGCTGTTCGGCCGCCGCGACAGCCAGGTCAAACTGCGCGGCTTCCGCATCGAGCTGGGCGAGGTGGAGCACGCGCTGCGCGCCCTGCCCGGGGTGCGGCAGGCGGCGGTGCTGCTGCGCGGCGACCTGCCGGGCGATCCGGCGCTCGTCGCGTACGTGGTGCCGGACCCGGGGGCGGAGCCGTCCGCGGAGGCGCTCCGCCAGGGCCTGCGGGCGTCCGTGCCGGGCTACATGGTGCCCGCCCTGTTCGTCTTCCTCGACGACTTCCCCGTCAACCGCAGCGGCAAGGTCGACCGGCGGGCGCTGCCCCTGCCCGCGGCGGGCGCCCTGCACCGCGACACCCCGTACGCTCCCCCGCGCACCCGCACCGAGCGGCTGCTGGCCGGGGTGTGGCAGGCGGTCCTCGGCCTCCCGGAGGTCGGCGTCCACGACGACTTCTTCCGGATCGGCGGGAGCTCCCTGTCGACGGTCCGGGTCGGCGCCCGGGCGGCCGCCCTCGGCCTGCCCGTCACGGTGCGGGACCTCGTCGAGCTGCCGACGATCGCCGAGCTCGCCGCCCGCGTCGACGCGGCGCCGCCCGCCGTCCCGGCGGCCGAGGCCACCTCCGCGGTCCGGCTGCGCGAAGGCTCCGGCACACCCCTGTGGTGCGTCCACCCTACGGGCGGCAGCGCCGCCTGGTACGTGCCCCTGGCCCGGGCCCTGCCGGCGGGCTCCCCGGTGATGGCGTTCCAGGCGCGCGGCCTGCTCGGCGGGGTCGACCCCGACACGGTGGGCGGCATCGCCGCCAACTACGCGGACGAGCTGGCCGCCTCCGGCGGGAGCGGCCCGTACCACCTGCTCGGCTGGTCCATGGGCGCCAACCTGGCCCTGGAAGTGGCCACCCGGCTGCACGACGCCGGCCGTGCCGTCGACCCGCTGGTGCTCATCGAGCCGTACCTGCCGAACCCGAGCTCCCGCAGCCGCCTCGCGAAGGTCGGCGGCGACCTGCGGGAGGCGCTGCGGCTGCGCGACCGGCTGCGCGCGCTCCCGCCGTCGGCGGAACACGACCGGGCCGCCGCCGAGCTGACGGCCGCCCTGCTGGGCGCGGGCATGAGCCCCACGGAGGCCGGCCTCGCCCAGGACGCCCCCGTCGAGGTGTGGCACTCGCTGCTCACCGCGCTCGCCGGCTACGAGCCGCGCCCCTACCCGGGCCGCATCCACCTGGTGCTCAGCGGCCTCGCCGCCGCACTGCCCGAGGACGAGCCGATGCCCGGCCTGGACGTCGGCCGCCGCGCGTACGTCGACCGGTGGCGGGCACTGGCCCGCGGCGGCCTGACCGTGCACGTCGCCGAGGGCGACCACATGTCCCTGATGTCCGAGCCGCTGGCCGCCAGGACGGCGGCGCTGCTGACCACGATCCGCGCGGAGGCCCGCCGATGACGACGATGACCACGACACCCGCCGCGACACCCGCCGCCGCGCCCGCCCCGGCGGCGCCCCGGCCGGGCGGCGGCTTCACCGAGCGCTACCTCCTCGACCCGGCCGTCAACGCCCGCCCGTACGGCTACCTGAACGCCCTGCGCGACCACGACCCGGTGTACTGGAGCGCCATGCACCGCGCCTGGCTCGTCACCGGGCACGCCCCGCTGATGCACTGCCTGCGCGACCCGGCCGTCTCCGCCGAGCGGGTGGGGCCGCTGATGGACGCCGTCCCCGAGGGCGCCCGGGAGGACGCCGAGCGGGCCTTCGCGATCCTGTCGCGCTGGATGGTCTTCAACGACCCGCCGCAGCACCGGCGGCTGCGGCAGGTGTTCCAGGAGCAGTTCGCGGCCCGCGCCATCGGCCGCTACCGGACGTTCGTGGAGCGCGCCACCCGTGCCGTGCTGGCCCGGCGCGCCGTCCCCGGGAGCACCGGGGACCTCCTCGCCGACGTCGCCCGGCCGCTGCCCGCCCTGGTCTTCGCCCGCTGGCTGGGCGTCCCGCAGGCGCACGGGCCGTCGTTCTGGTACTGGAACGCCCGCGTCGGCGACCTCGTCCTGGGCGCCGCGCAGGAGGAGCGCGAGTACCGCACCTCGCTGCGGTCGCTGGTCAGCCTCGACGACTACCTCGCGGGCCTGGTCCGCGAGCGCCGGGACGACCCGCGGGACGACCTGATCAGCCAGGTCCTGGCCGGCGGCCGGATCGGCGACACGGTCAGCGAGGAGGAGTTCGTCGGGATGCTGACCCAGATGGCGTTCGCCGGCGGGGAGACGACGAGCAACCTGATCGCGAACACGGTCCTCGCCCTGCTGGAGCACCCGGAGGAACTCGCTGCCGTCCGGCAGGACCCGTCGAGGGTGCCGATGGCGGTGGAAGAGGGGCTGCGCTGGGACGGCCCGTCGAAGATGTCGATCCGCACCGCCGCCCGCGACTTCGACCTCGACGGGCGCGGCGTCCGCGCCGGCGACCGGATGTTCCTCGTCACGGCGGCCGCCAACCGGGACCCGGAGCGCTTCGCCGACCCCGACCGGTTCAGCGTCCTGCGCGGCAGCGCCTCCCACCTCGGCTTCGGCTTCGGCGCGCACTTCTGCATCGGGGCCGCGCTCGCCCGGCTGATCGCGGTCGCGGTCGTCGACGTCCTCGTACGCGACCACCCGGGCCTCGCCCTCGCCGGGGACCGGCCGCCCGCCTGGCAGCCGTCCCTCCTCAACCGCGCGCTGACGGCCCTGCCCGTCCGCTACTGACCCGCTCCCCCGCACTGCGAAAGGTCGACCATGGCTTCCACTTTGGCGGACGCGGGGGCGCGGCTGCGCGCCCCGGCCCGGCTGCCCTCGTTCCGCCTGCTGTGGCTGGGGCAGTCGCTGTCCCTGCTCGGCGACGGCTTCAGCTACATCGCGTTCTCCTGGATCACCCTCGGGCTGACCGGGTCGACGCTCGCCCTCGGCTCCGTCCTCGCCTTCCAGGCGGTGCCGCGGGCCCTGCTGACCCTGGTCGGGGGCTCCCTCAGCGACAAGTGGTCCCCCCGGACGCTGATGGTGCTGTCCGGCTGGGCGCGGGCCGCGCTGATGGCGGGCGTGGGCCTGGCCGGGATGACGGGGACGCTGACGCTGTGGATGCTGTGCTGCGCCGCCGCCGCGTTCGGTGCGGTGGACGCGTTCTTCCAGCCGGCCCGCGCCTCGATCCTGCCGTCCGTGGTGGAGGCGGAGCTGCTGGCGCCGGCGAACGCGCTGCTCGCCGTCGGCACGAAGGTCGCCGCCGTGCTGGGTCCGGCGGTCGGCGGCACGGTGGTCGCCTTCGGCGGCGCCCCGGTGGCCTTCCTCGTCGACGGGGTGTGCTTCGCGCTGTGCGCGCTGTGCGTGGCGGGCGTTCGTACACGGCCCCGCCCGGAGCCGGAGGACGGGGCGGAGGGGGCCGTGGAGGACGGGCAGGACGGGTCTGCGGCGCCCGAGGCGGCCGGGGACACGCTGGGGGCGCGCATCCGGGCAGGCCTGCGGTACGCGTTCGCGGATCCGCGTATCCGGACGATCCTCGTGGTGGACGCGGCGGTGACGTTCTGCCAGGCGGGCCCGTTCACGGTCGGCTTCGCCACCCTCGCCAAGGTGGACCTGGAGGGCGGCTCGGCCACCCTCGGGCTGCTGAACGCGGCGCTCGCGGGCGGAGCGATGCTCGGCACCCTGGCGGGCGGTGCGGTCGGCGGGCGGCCCAGGGTCGGCCTGCTGATCGCTGCGCTGGCCGGCTGGCTCGCGCTCGGCACCGGCCTGCTCGCGGTGGTGGACTCGGCGCCGGGCGCCGTGGCCGCGGTCCTCGCGATGGGCTTCGGGATGGGCTTCCAGGGCGTGTTCGGGATGAGCTGGATCCAGCGCAACATCCACGGCTCGGTCCTCAGCCGGGTCATCGCCGTCGACATGGTCATCGGGTACGCGGTGGCGCCGCTGTCGCTGGTGGCGTGCGGGGCGCTCGCCGCGTCGGGCACCTCGCCGATGTTCGCGCTGACGGCGGTGGTGCTGGTGGTGACCGCGGCGGGGATCCTCGCTTCGAAGCCCGTCCGTGCGATGCGCTGACGGCGGCTGCCCGGCGGTCCGGCGGTCCGGCCCGGCTCCCCGCCCGCGTTCAGGGGCGGGCGGGGAGCCGGGCCGGGCCGGCGAGGGCGGCGGACAGCTCGCACAGGCCGGCCCGGGTGGGCCGGCCCGTCTTCGCGGCCAGGGCGGCGATGTGCTTCTCCACCGTCCGGGGCGAGATGTACAGGCGGTCCGCGATGTCCTTGTTGCCGAGGCGCTCCGCGAGGAGCTGGAAGACCTCGTACTCGCGGACGGTGACGCCGCGGGAGCGCAGCTCCTCCGGGATCCGGGCGGAGCCGGTGCGCCGCTGGTGGACGGGGGCGCCCATGCGGCGGAGCCCGGCCCGGCAGGCTCCCGCGACGGCGGTGACGCCGCCCTGGTGGAAGTGCTGCTCGGCGCGGCGCAGCCAGGCCACCGGCTCGCCCCAGCCGTCCTCGTGGGCGGCGTCGGCGACGAGCCGGAGCCCCAGGTGGAGGGCGGTCGCGTACGGTTCGGCGGTGCGGGCGGCCTCGGCGACGGCGGCGGCCGCCTCCTGCGGCCGGCCCTCGCGGCCCAGCAGGACGGCGCCGGCGAGGAGGACGAACTGCCGGTTCCAGCGCATGCGGCCGGGCGCGGTGGCCGCGATCTCCTCGTAGGCGGGCCGGCCGGCGGCGCCGGACAGGACGTCGAGGAGCAGGCCGATGCCGTAGCGGCCGGCGAGGTAGTAGGTGGTGGGGTTGGAGTCCTCCAGGGCGGCGGCGGCGCGCAGTTCGCGCACCGCGCCGGGCCGGTCCTCCTCCATCAGGGCGCAGAAGGCGCGGGCGAGGCCGCGGGTGAGGGGCTCCTCCTGGGAGCCGGCGCCGTCCCATTCCGCGAAGGCGTCGAGGGCGTGCTCCATGGCGGGGCGGTCGCCGCGGTGCGCGGCGAGTGCGGCCCGGGCCATCAGCACGTACCGGGTGGCGGGGGCGAGGCGCAGGCGCCGTACGACGGCCAGGCACTCCTCGGCGGCCTGCGCGGCCTCGGCGAAGCGGGCGCGCAGGACCGCGTCGAGGATCATGATGCCGTCGACGGTGTGGACGATGGTGGCGGAGCCCAGGCGCTGGGCCTCGGCGCGGGCGGCGAGGAGGGGGCCGGTGTCGCCGCCGGTCAGCCAGGTGTTGCCGCCGATGCGGGTGAGGGCGTACATGCGCTGGAGGGGCAGCCGGTGCCGTTCGGCGGTGTGGAGGGCCGATTCCAGGAGGGCGGTGGCCTCGTCGAAGTCCCGTTCGCGGGCGAGGGTGGCGAGGAGTTCCAGGGCCTGGCAGGCGACGGTGGCGAGGCTGTGGCGCTCGGCGGCGCGGAGGGCGGAGTCGGCGAGCTTCTCGGCGAGGTTCGTGCGGTCGGGGCCGGGGGTGTCGAGTGCGAGGTAGGCGGCGGCGACGTCGACGGAGGCGGCGGTCCGCTCGTCGGGGTGGCGGGCCAGGAGGGATCTGGCACGCGCTATCTGTCTGTTGCCGTCCTCCCAGCGGCCCGCGGTGTGGGCGACCTTGGCGAGGCGGGTGTGGAGGGCGGCGAGGCGCGGGGTGTCGAGGCCGCTGCCGCCGAGGGTGTGCAGGTGCTCCGCGAAGCCGAACGCCTGGTCGAAGTCGCCGGCTTCGGCGAGGGCGGGCAGCAGGGCCTCCAGGGCGTCGGTGCGGGCGGCGGCGTCCCCGGTGCCGGCGAGGAGGCGTTCGGCGCGGCCGAGGAGGGTGGCGGCGGAGCCGATGGCGCCGGCCGCGAGGGCACGCCGGCCGGCGTCGGTGAACAGGCGTCCGGCCTCGGCGTCGTCTCCGGCCTGCGAGCGGAGCTGCGCGACGAGCGGGCACCAGTCCCCGTCGAGGTCGGGGTGGAGGGCCTGGACGGCGTCGGCGGCGCGGCCGGACATGGCCGCCCGGTTGGCGGGCGTCAACTGGGTGAGGAGGGCCTCGGCGGTCAGCGAGTGCCGGAAGGCGTACCAGTCGGGGGCGGGCTCGTCGGGGACGACGAGCTGGGCGGCGACTCCCGCATGGAGGTGGCTGAGCAGGTCCCGGTCGTCGGTGCCGGTCATCCGCTGGAGCACGGACAGCGGGAAGCGCCGCCCGATCACGGCGGCGGCGGACAGCAGGGTCAGGCCCTGCGGGCCGAGGCGGTCGATGCGGCGCAGGATGCCGCGGGCGAGGGCGGTCGAGACATCGCTGCGGAGGTCGCCGACGACCCGCCAGCCGTCGTCGCCGGGGACGAGGGCGCCGCTGCCGACCATGCCCTGGAGGAGCTCCTCGACCAGGAAGGGGCTGCCCGCGCTGTCGTCCCACAGCCGTTCGAGCGCCGCCTCGGGGACGAGGGCGGGGTCGGTTTCGAGCTGCGAGGCGATGACGGCGCGGACCTCGGGGCGGGTGAGCGGGGCGAGTTCGAGGACGGTGCCGGTGCCGCGGCGGCGGGCGGCCCCGGCCATGTCGAGGGCGTCGCAGGGCTCCGTGCGGATGGTCGCCAGGAGGACGACGTTGGTGTACTCCAGGTTGTCGACGAGGTACTCGACGACGGCGAGGGTCTCGGGGTCGGCGTCGTGCAGGTCCTCCAGGAGCAGGAGCTGTCCGTGCTCGCGGCCGGTGGCGATGAGGAGCCGCAGCACGGCCTCGCCGAGGATGACCATCGAACCGGCGGTGTTCGCCGCCTCGTCCGCCCAGTCCGGGATGATCCGGCCGAGTGCCGGCCGGTAGGGGCCGAGCGGCAGGTCGTCCAGCGGCAGGCCGCCCCGGAAGAGGGACATGAGCGCTTCGGTGAGTGGCCGGAAAGGGACGGTGGGGCCGGTGGTGCTGCTCCGGCCCCGGAGCGTGCGCATGCCCATCCCGAAGGCGGTGCCGACGGCCTCGGCGGCGAGCCGGGACTTGCCTATCCCGGCCTCGCCGACGAGGAAGACGACGCTGCCGCGCCCTTCGCCCGCGTCGGCCAACGCCTGCTTGATCTCCCGCAGCTGCGGGTCACGACCGACGAGATGACGCGAACGGGAGCGCATAAACCGCAATCTAGTTGATGGCAACGGCGCGATGTGCGGCGAATGCTGGCCGTTTCACGACCGGAACCGCCGCTTGCCGACCGCCTCCCGGTCACCAGGTGGCGTTGGGACCGGACACGCTCGTGTCCATCGCGCTGAGCGTGATCACGATGCCGCTCGTGAGCACCGCGCCGGCCAGCGCCCGGGCCCGGGCACAGGCCTTGTTCCGCCCCGACAGGGTGATCCCGCCGGCCGGGTCCTCGCTGCGCTCCTCGGCGGCGGCGTCGGCAGCCGCCTCGGCGGCGGCGGCGGACTCGGCGTGGGCCTGGGGCTTCTGCATGGTGGTGGGTACCTTTCCCGTTGCCTGGTGGTGGGTGGGGCGGGGGGTGCTCACGGTGCAGGTGGTGCGGCTGTACGTGTGGTGCGGGCGGTACGGGTCGTGCGGCGGTGCGCGGTGGTCAGCGGGCCGGGCGGCCCGCCCCCCGGCCGGGTGCGGCCGGGGCGGCGGGCTCCAGGAGCAGGACGGAGGGGACGGCCTGCGGGAAGCCCAGCCGCAGCAGGGCGTACCCGATCCCGGACAGCCCGGTGAGGAACCCGGGCGAGGGGACGTGGTCGGGGGTGCCGCAGCGCCGGCCGTGGTCCTCCAGCCGGGCCAGCGCCTCCCCGGCGCGGCGGCCGAGCGCCGCGGCCGCCCCTGCGTGGCCGCGGCAGGCCGGCAGGCCGAGCAGCTCCAGCGGACCGAGCAGGCCCCGGCGCAGGCTCAGGTCGGGGCATTCGGAGGCGGCGCCGAGCAGGGCCGCACACCGGTCGAGCGCCCCGGCGGGCAGCAGTGGACCGCCGTGCGGGGCCGGCACGTCGGCGGCGGCCAGTACGGTGCCCGCGAGGCCCTCGTACCAGCCGAGGCCGTCGGGGCGGCGCAGCACCTCCTCGACCGCGGGGCGCAACAGGGCGCGGCCCGCCCGGGCGTACGGGTCGTCGCCGGAGCCGGCTTCGGATCCTGAGCCGGCGGCGGCGGAGTGGCGCAGCAGCGCCCAGCCGATCCCGGCGTCGCCGCGGGCGAAGCCCGGCCCGGCTCCAGTTCCTTCCGGCCGCTTCCCGACCTCCGCGAGCAGCCGGTCGGCGAGGCGGTCGGCCGTCGCGGCCGCCCGGTGCGCACCGGGCAGGCCGCGGGTGCGCCGGACGGCGTGGGCGGCGGCGAGGGCTCCGGCGAGGCCGTCGGCCAGGCCGGCGGGCGCATCGCCGTCGCCGCCGGCGAGGGCGGCGCGTTCGAGGGCGTCGAGGGCCTCGGGGAGGCAGTCCGCGAGCCCGCCCCCGAGCAGCGGGGCGAGGCGGGCCAGGGCGTAGGCGATGCCGCCGATGCCGTCGAGGGCGCCCGGCCCGACCGCGGCGGCCAGGTCGGCGTCGCGGGCCAGGACGGAGACCAGCGCGGGCAGCGGCCGTACGGCCTGCCGGGCCAGCGCGGTGTACCGCTCGGCCCCGGTGAGGGCGCCGAGTTGGGCGAGGAAGAGGGCGACGCCCGGGTAGCCCTGGGCGAGGCCGCCGCCCATCGGCAGGACGGCCCAGTGGTCCCCGCAGACCTGTTCGAGGCCGAGCCAGTTGGCCCGTCCGTTGCCGTGCACGGCGCGGCCGGCGAGTTCGTCGGCCAGCCCGCAGGCGGCGGCCAGCAGCCGTGACGGCTCCGGCGGCGCGGGCGGGGCGGGCGGCCCGGCGGGCCCGGCGGGCGGCGGGCCGGCGGGGGCGCCGGCCGGGCGGGCAGCGGTGACGGCGAGCGTCGCCGAGATGATCCACTCCTGGTCGTGGCGGTCCACCTCGCCCATCACCGCGATCTTCTCCCGTACGGTGTGCAGGCTCGGCGCGGGCAGCACCCGCTGGATCCGGGTGCCGCGGGAGGTCTCCAGCCAGGTGTGCGCCGGGTGGTGGAAGAAGAGGGGGACGTCCCCGCACCACAGGTCGGCGGTCTCGTCCTCGACGAGCCTGCGGCGGGCCGGGTCGTGTGCGGACTCGGTCCACAGGACGGCGAACACTGCGTCGCGGTCCAGGGCGTCGCCCAGCACGTCCGGGTGGGTCGACTCGTCCAGCAGGGTGGTGTAGAGCCGGGTCGAGCGGGCGATGAGCCGCCCCGGGCCGGCCACCCACCGGCCGAGCAGCCCGCCGAGGAGTTCGGCCCGGTGCTCGGTGACCGCGTCGTACCCGGCGCGGAACCCCTCCAGCAGCGCCGCCCGGTGGACGGCGTGCCCGGCGCTGCGGCCCTGCGGTGCGGGCCGGTTCAGGCCGGCGGCGGTGGCGACGGGGCCGCGCGCCAGCCGCATCGCGTCCGTCCCGGCGGCCTCCCAGTGCAGGCCGTCGCTGGGGTAGGCGCCGCCGTCCCCGCCGCCGAGGGCGGAGACGTCCATGGCGCCGTGGTCGCCGATGAGCAGGCTGGGCAGCAGGCAGGTGCGGTTCACGGAGGCGGCCAGGGCGTCGGCCGCAGGGTCCCCGCCGACGGTGACGGCCTCCGGCAGACCGGAGTGCAGCAGGGTCTCGGCGTCCACCAGCACCGGCTGGTCGCCGCAGGCGACGACGTTCTCGTAGTGCATGTCCGCGCCGTCGACCGCGTACAGGAGCGCCAGGAGAGCTCCCTGGCGGCGGTAGAAGCGGTCGAGCTCGGTGGGGGTGGTGCACCAGCGGTGCCCGATGAACTCCAGCCAGCCGTAGCCGGCGCCGCGCACGGAGCGGGGCGTGCGCAGGCCGAGCCCGGGCACCTTGCCGTTGGCCCACTCCACCGCCCGGTCCAGCAGCACGTGCTGGGCGAGCGGGCGCGGCTTGTAGACGGCGGACGCGCCGCCCGCGAAGTGCAGCAGGGCGACGGAGCGGCCCTGCTGGTGGGCGTCGCCCCGCCCGAGGTCCACCCGGGTCAGGGCGCCCGGGTCGGCCCCGCCGAGCAGCCCGGCGACGATCCGCGGCCGGTCGGCGGCGAAGCGGTCCATCAGCTCGGCGGCGGCCGCGGCGGCGTGCGCGCAGGTCTGGCCGAGCATCCGGGCGAGGACCGGGTGGCCGGCGAGGAGCTCCGCCAGCCCCTGCCGGGTGCCGAGCCGTGCGGTGTACGACGCGAACCGCTCCCGCGGCGTCGCCCCGTCCAGCAGGCCGGCGGTGCGGGCCCGGTGGAGTTCGCGGACCAGGGTGCGGGCCGCCTGCCGGACCAGCCGGTCCCCCAGCCACTCCTCGAACGCGGCCCGGAACACGGCCGGTTCGCCGGGGCCGGGCGCGATCCGGGTGCGGGCCCGGGCCTCCGCCCAGGCGGGGCCGACGAAGGGCGCGAGCACCGGCAGGAACACCGCGGCGCCGCCGGCCTCCCCTTCCCTGCGACCGGGGTCCGCGGGCCCGTCCGCATCCTCGGGCAGGGAGGCCACGACCTGCTCGGCGTACCGGGCCCAGGCGGGGGCGTCCCCGGCGCGGGCGGCCAGCCGGGCGGGCTCCTCCGCCGCGAGGGCGTACGCCGTCTCCTCCGCCACCCCCAGCGCCGCCAGCCGGGCCGCGAAGCCCGCGGCGTCCCCGAGGGACCAGGAGGCGGGCCGGGTGCGTGCGGCGCCGGCCGGTGCGGGGGCGGGGACTCCGGGGGCGGCGAGCCGCTCCCTCAGGTTCAGGGCCCGGGCCCACCAGGCGGGGCCCAGGCCCCCGGCCCGGTCTGCCGCGGCGGCGGTGGTGGCGGTGTCGGTCACGGGAAGAAACCTCGCAGAGGCGGGGCGCGCGCACATGGGGGCCGTTCCCCCATATTCCGCGGAGCCCCCCACCCGCCCTGCGCACGCACCGCCCGTACGGGGCGCCGCAGCCGCCCCGGCCTGCGGGGTACGGGGCGGCGCACCGGCTCCGTACGGCCCTGCACCCTTGTGCCCGTCCGATCGGGGCCGCTGCGACCTGCGGCGCCGCGGTCTTCACAGGATCCGCGCCTTCTGCCGCCGTCCTCCACGAATGTGGGGGCCGCGGCCCGATGCCGCACCCGGCGGGCCGGCCGCAGCCTGGGTGCAGTGCCCCTTTCCGCCGCCCGGCACCCCGGGAGGCGGGTGATCAACGGAGGAACAGGTGGGAGAACCCGTCCCTGTCGACGTCGTCGCGTTCGACCCCGTGCTGGAAGCCGGAACGAAGAGCACCCTGTTCGCCTGCCCCGAGCTCGCCCCGGCGGCGCCGGGCCGCGAGCCGCGGGTCGTGGTCATGACCGTGGACCGGGTCGGCCGCCCGGAGCTGGACGTGCTGCGCACCGTCCGCGACGCCCCGTCCCGCCCCGATGTCGTCCTCGTCGCGGGCGAGCTGGAACCCGAGGGCGCCCTCCACGCGATAGCGGCCGGGGCCCGCGGGCTGCTGCGCCGCCGCGAGGCGGACGCCTCCGCGCTGGCCCGTGCCGTCCTGGCCGCCTCCCGCGGCGACTGCACCCTGCCTCCCGACCTCCTGGACCGGCTGCTGGAACGCCCCACCGGACACGGTGCCGCCACCGCCGCGGCCGGGCCGGCCGCGGACCGCTGGACGGCGCCCGGCCTGAGCGAGCGCGAACGCAGCGTGCTGCGCCTCGTCGCCGACGGCCACGAGACCAACGAGATCGCCAAGCAGCTGTGCTACTCCCCGCGGACGGTCACGACCGTCGTCCACGACATCACCCAGCGCTTCCGCCTCCGCAACCGCGCCCACGCGGTCGCCTACGCCCTCCGGGTGGGCCTGCTTTGAGCGCCGTCGCCGCACTCTCCCGCCCGCTGCCGGCACGGGCGGAACCCTCCGGGGCCCTGACGGACCGGGTGGACCTGCTGCGCCTCGCCGGGGACGGCCGCATGCCGTACCCGGCCCTGGTCCGCCTGCTCGGCGCGGCCGCCGCGCACACCCCGGATCCGGCCGCCGCGCCGGGGGCCCGCGCGGCGGGAGCGGACGTCCCCCGGCTGACGGCCCGGCAGACCGCGGTCCTCACGCTGATGGCGGAGGGCCACGGCAACGCGGTCATCGCCCGCACCCTTTCCTGCTCGGAGCACACGGTCAAGAACGTGGTGTACGAGCTGATGGCCCGCCTCCAGGCCCGCAACCGCGCCCACGCGGTGGCCCGCGCGGTCCGCCACAGCCTGATCTGACCCACCCCCCGGTCAGCCCCGCCCGACGGGGTGGGACGCCCTCCGTTTCGACGACGCGGCCGACGTGCGACCCACCACGGGCGCAGAGCACCTCGGCTCGAACCCCGCCGCGCTCGGCGAGCGGGTTCCGAGGTTCAAGCGACGGTGTACTCGGTGTCCCCGAAGTCCGCAACGACCCTCAGCCGACCGCCGAGCGCCTCCACGTAGGACCGAAGAGTGGCGACTTCGGTACGGTCGGCGTCACCGTGCTCGATGGCCGACACCCGCGGCGCCGAGACCCCCATCGTTTTGGCGACGTCCTTCTGGCTCAGAGATTGTTCCTGCCTGATCTCTGCGAGCCGGCAGGCCCGGACCTCTGCCATCAGCCGGTCCATGGCCGCCTGCTTTTCTTCCTGGGACCGTACCCGCAGCCCGGCGGCCTCCCGGCGCTCGCGGGCCTTGCGCTTGGTCTCCTCCCAGCTCACTGTGCTCATTCGTACTCCCTGGAGTCGATTTCGGCGAGGTGCTCTTGGTAGCGCTTCTCTGCAAGTGGAATGTTCGCGTCGTACCAGCGCTGCCAGTTGCCTGCCTTGTCGCCGGCAACCAGTAGAACCGCCCTGCGCACCGGATCGAACGCAAACAGGATCCGGATCTCGCTCGTCCCGGACGAACCAGGCCGCAGCTCCTTCATGTGGTGCTGCTCTGCGCCCTTGATCCGGTCCACGAGCGGACGGCCCAAAGTGGGGCCGTAAATCGACAAGGCGTCGATGGCATCCTCTACCTGCTCGGCACTTTCCCAGTCCGTTTCGACCATTAACGCAAGCATTAACCCTTCGGGGTCAGATGCCCTGGACATCACTCGCGTGGGGATGCCGGCCCAGGCCCGCGGGTCTCAGTCCTCGGCGGGGACCAGCCGCAGGGAGATCGAGTTGATGCAGTAGCGCTGGTCGGTGGGGGTGGGGTAGCCCTCGCCCTCGAAGACGTGGCCGAGGTGCGAGCCGCAGCGGGCGCAGAGGACCTCGGTGCGGACCATGCCGTGCGAGGTGTCGGCGCGCAGCTCGACGGCGTCGGTGTCCTTCGGGTCGTAGAAGGACGGCCAGCCGCAGTGGGAGGGGAACTTCTCGGTGGAGCGGAAGAGCTCGGCGCCGCAGCCGCGGCAGGTGTAGACGCCCGCCGTGGTGGTGTCGGTGTACTCGCCGCGGAACGCCGGCTCGGTGCCGGCCAGGCGCAGCACCTGGTACTCGGACGGCGTCAGCTCCGCCTGCCACTGCTCGTCCGTCTTCTCGACCTCGTACGCCATGACTCTTCCGCTCCCTCGTCCGGCCCGTGGGCCCTGTCTGCCCGGCTCAGCCCGCCAGGCGGGCGAGGATCGCCGGTCCCAGGTCCGTGACGTCTCCCGCGCCCATGGTGAGAACGAGATCGCCGGGCTTGGCCATTCCCGCGATCACGTCGGCGACGGCGTCCTTGTCGTGTTCGGCGGTGGTGTCGGCGCCGGCGGCACGGGCCGCCGAGATGATGATCTCGCTGGTGACGCCGGGGATCGGGTCCTCGCGGGCCGGGTAGATGTCGAGGACCACCGAGGAGTCGGCGAGGGCGAGGGCCTGGCCCATCTCCTTGCCGAGTTCCTGGGTGCGGGAGAACAGGTGCGGCTGGAAGACGACCAGGATGCGGGAGTCGCCGGCGGCGCCGCGGATGGCCTCCAGGTCGGCGGTCATCTCGGTGGGGTGGTGGGCGTAGGAGTCGATGACCTGCACGCCGGCGGCCTCGCCCTTCAGCTGGAGGCGGCGCTTGACGCCGGTGTACTTGCCGAGGGCGGCGGCGAGGTCGTCGGCGGGGATGCCGAGGGCGGCGCCGGCGGCGAGGGCGGCGACGGCGTTGTGGGCGTAGTGGCGGCCGGGCACGGAGACGGTGAAGGTGAGGGAGCGGCCGTCGAGGCGGACGGTGACCTCGCTGGCCAGGCCGCGCGGGGTGATGTCCTCGATGCGGACGTCGGCGTCCTCCTCCTCGCCGTAGGTGACGACGGTGAGGCCGTCGCGGCCGCGGACGCGGG
Source organism: Streptomyces toxytricini (assembly GCF_014649915.1). Classification (GTDB taxonomy): domain Bacteria; phylum Actinomycetota; class Actinomycetes; order Streptomycetales; family Streptomycetaceae; genus Streptomyces; species Streptomyces toxytricini. The sequence goes on from NZ_BMTY01000008.1 coordinate 153,204, forward strand.
CGGCGATCTCGGCGGCCCCGGCCTGCCCGTGGGCGACGACGAGGGTGCCGCCGGGCACGATCCGGCCGACGAACGTCTCGAAGGACTCGTAGATCTCGTCCATGGAGGCGTAGTTCGCGTGGTGGTCGAGCTCCGCGTTGAGGATGATCGCGACCTGCGGGGCGTACTTGTGGAAGCTGCGGTCGCTCTCGTCGGCCTCGGCGACGAAGATGTCGCCGGTGCCGTGGTGGGCGTTGGAGCCGGGGGCGTCCAGGTCGCCGCCGATGGCGTACGAGGGGTCCAGGCCGAGGGCCGAGAGGGAGACGGCCAGCATGGAGGTGGTGGTGGTCTTGCCGTGGGTGCCGGCGACGGCGATCGGCCGCAGGCCGTCCATGAGGGCGGCGAGGGCGTCGGAGCGGTGCACGACCGGGACGCCCAGCTCGGCGGCGCGGGCCAGCTCGGGGTTGTCGGCGCGGATGGCGCTGGAGACGACGACGCTGGTCGCGTCGTCGGCGAGGTGGGCGGCGGCGTGCCCGATGTGGACGGTCGCGCCGTGCGCGCGCAGGGCCTGGGCGGTGTCGGAGTCGCGGGCGTCGCTGCCGGCGACGGCGGCGCCCCGCTGGGCGAGGATCTTCGCGATGCCGGACATCCCGGCGCCGCCGATGCCGATGAAGTGCGGGCGTTCCATGGCGTTCGGCAGGCCGGGCTGCGGCGTCATACGGCTTCTCCCCAAAGTGCGGGCGGATCGGGTGCGCCGGGCGGTCCGGCCCCTCGGGTGCGGGGGGACCGTCCCGGCGCGAACGTGTCGGACGCCAGCCTATTCGTTGTGGGCGAAGAGCTTGAGCACCGGAACCCCGACCTTGTGGCGGGCGCGGGAGGCCCAGTCCCGGTGGAAGAACTCCTCGACGAAGTGGGGGGCGGTCAGGACGATCACCTCGTCGGCGCCCTTCTCCTCGACGACGGCCTTCAGCTTGTCCAGCGGATGGTCCTCGACGATCTCCCCGACGGCGGTGGCGCCCTTTCTGCGCAGGGCTTCCAGGGAGTGGGCGAGGGCCTGCTCGGCGGGCCCGAGGGCGGCCGCGCCCTCGGGCTCGTCGGCCTCGTGGAGCGCCTCGGGCAGCTCGCCGAGCGCGACGTCGTCGATGGCGCGCAGCAGGCGGTCCTGGTCGCCCCTGGGCTGCATGAGCACGATGAACGAGACCGGGTCGTCCCCGTGCAAGGTGGTGACGAAGTCCACGTCGACGGCGGTCAGCGGCTGCTCGATCATCAAAACGCTCGTGAACACGGACGCCCTCTCCTTCATGGGCGGCGGCGGCAGGCCGCGGCCCTGCGGAAACCATCCTGCCCCGCGCTCTCGCGGGGCGGCGCAGATATATGTGCCCAGCGGAAGCTATGCGGAACGAGGAATTCCGCTTGTTTCAGATCCGACGGTAGCTCGTGAAGAGGAACCCGGCCTCCTCCAGCACCAGCGCAGGCGCGAACCGGTGCGGGACGGCCACGGAGGGCCCCCCGGCGATCCGCTGGGCGGCCCCCGCCGTGAGCATCGGCGACACCGTCAGGCACAGCTCGTCCAGCACGCCGGCCGCGACGAACTGGCCCAGCAGCCGCGGACCGCCCTCGGTGAGCTGGCGGCGCAGCCCCCGGGCGGCGAGCTCGCGCACCGCGCGGGCCGGGTCCACGGCCGCCCCGTCGCCCGCGACCACGACCTCGACGCCCGCCCGCTCGGCCTCCGCCACCCGTTCGGCCGGAGCGCCCGCGCCCGTCACGACGAGTGTCGGGACGAGCGGGGAGGAGAACAGCGGCAGCGAGAAGTCCAGGTCCATCCCCGAGGTGACGACGGCGATCGCCGGCGCCGGCCCCTGCCCGGCCGCCGCCCGGCGGGCCGCGAAGGCCTCGCGGGCGCGGGCCGGCCGGTACCCCTCCTGGCGAACCGTTTCGGCTCCGGCGACCACCACGTCCGCCAGCGCCCGCAGCGTGCCGAAGATCCGCATGTCGGTCTCGCCGGAGATCGGCTGGGAACGCCCGTCGTGCTGGGCCGCCCCGTCGAGCGTGGAGACCATGTTGGCCCGCAGCCAGTGCCCGTCCGGCCCGATCGGCGGATACGCGTACGCCTCCGCCAGCTCGTCCAGCGACCACTCACGGTCACCGGCCGCGGCCGCGGGCCCGGCGGAGTCCGCGGGCCGGGATGTCTGATCGGTCACAGGGAACAGGCGTCGCATCGGTGCAGTGTGCCACGCCCCGTAGAGTTGAGAGCTGTGTCAACCTCACTCTCCGCCGCCGGTTCCACCCACGGCACCCACGGGCGCCCCCCGGCCGCCGACGCCGGCCCGCAGTCCCTCTGCGCACGCGAGCCCCGGGTGCCCGCCGAGCGGCTGGTGGCCGAGATGGTGCCGCCGCCGCGGTTCGACTCGGTGCGCTTCGACACGTACAACCCCGACCCGGCCCAGCCCAGCCAGGCCGAGGCCGTCGGAGTCCTCTCCGGCTTCGCCTCCGGCCTCGGCGGCGCCCACGCCACCGGCTCCGGCAAGCGGCGCTGGTTCGCCCGCGCCCCCAAGGCCGCCGCGCCGACCGGCCCGCGCGGGATCTACCTCGACGGCGGGTACGGCGTCGGCAAGACCCACCTGCTGGCGTCGCTGTGGCACGCCACCCCCGCCGAACCCGCCCTGAAGGCCTTCGGCACCTTCGTGGAGCTGACCAACCTGGTGGGCGCGCTCGGCTTCCAGCAGACCGTGCAGACCCTCGGCGGGCACCGGCTGCTGTGCATCGACGAATTCGAGCTCGACGACCCCGGCGACACCGTGCTCGTGTCCTCCCTGCTCAGCCGCCTCGTCGAGCAGGGCGTCGCCCTGGCCGCCACCTCGAACACCCTGCCCGGCAAGCTCGGCGAGGGCCGCTTCGCCGCCGCCGACTTCCTCCGCGAGATCCAAGGCCTGTCGGCGCACTTCCGGCCGCTGCGCATCGACGGCCAGGACTACCGCCACCGCGGCCTCCCCGAAGCCCCCGCCCCGTTCTCCGACGAGCAGGTCGCCAAGGCCGCGTACGCCACGGCGGGCGCGAGCCTCGACGACTTCCCCGGGCTGCTGGAACACCTCGCGAAGGTCCACCCCAGCCGGTACGGCGCCCTCACCGACGGCATCACCGCCGTCTGCCTCACCGACGTCGTCCCCGTGCCCGACCAGTCGACGGCGCTGCGCCTGGTCGTCCTCGCGGACCGGCTCTACGACCGCGAGATACCCGTGCTCGCGTCCGGTGTGCCGTTCGACCGGCTGTTCAGCGACGACATGCTGAACGGCGGGTACCGCAAGAAGTACTTCCGCGCCATCTCCCGGCTCACCGCGCTGGCGCGCGACGCGAAACCCCTGGTGTCCCAGTAGGTTTGGGGACGCCGGGCGCCGTCGAGGCACCCGGCCGTTCCCCCATCCGCGAAGGGATACAGAGAACATGGCCACCACGCGCCACGCACACACCGTCTGGGAAGGCAACCTCCTCGAGGGCAAGGGTGTCGTCACCCTCGACTCCTCGGGCCTCGGCTCCTACGACGTCTCCTGGCCCGCCCGGGCCGAGGCCCCGAACGGCAAGACCAGCCCGGAGGAGCTGATCGCGGCCGCGCACTCCAGCTGCTTCTCGATGGCCCTGTCGCACGCCCTGGCCGGCAAGGGCACCCCGCCCACCCGCCTGGAGACCAAGGCCGACGTCACGTTCCAGCCCGGCGAGGGCATCACCGGCATCCACCTGACGGTGGAGGGCGAGGTCCCGGGCCTGGACGCCGACGGCTTCGAGGCGGCCGCACAGGACGCCAAGAAGAACTGCCCGGTCAGCCAGGCCCTGACGGGCACCACCATCACGCTGAGCGCGAAGCTGGCCTGAGGCCGAAGCCGGCCTGAGGGCGGTGCACCGCACCCCGACCGCCGGGGTGCGGTGCACCGGCGGCGGCGGGGGGGGGGAGCCGAGGACTCGGGAGCCGGAAGGCGACGACCGGGGTTACGGCAGAAGCAGACCGGCCGGGGTCGGAAGCACAACTGGGCGGCGGCGAGAGCGGGAGCCGGTCGGTCGGGGTCGGGGTGCTCCGGGGGTGTCCCGGCAGCCCATTGTCCTTCCGGTGCGGGCCGCCCTGTAAAGGGCGCTCCTTCGTCGCGTCGCTGCGCGATGGCCCTTGCGGGCCACCCTTGACAGGACGACCCGCCCCGGAACGCCAACAAGCTGCCGGGAAGCCCCCAGGGGAATGGCCTGGAGGGAAGCTTTCACTCCCGCCCCAGGGACCCCTTTCGCCCCACCGGCATCAGCCGACCCGTCGGCAGGAGCCGGGTGGGCTGTGACGTCGGGAAACGATGCCCAGAGCATCATCCGGTGACACAAGCGCCCCAGATCGCTACGCGGCCCGGCATTCTCCAGCGTCCGGCGGCCGTCAGGGGCCCGGCGGCGCGACAGATCGCTACACGGCCCGGCCGTTCCGGCGGCTGACGGCCGTCCGGGGCCCGGCGGCGCATCGGATCGCTACGGGGGGCGCCGTCGGCTCGGCGGTTGACCGCCGGATGGTCGACAGGGGGAGGGAACGTCCCCTGTGGCGACAACGGGGACGGCCGACCGACGATGCTCAGTTCTGGGTGGAGAGGCAGAAGGGGTGGCCTGCGGGGTCCAGTAGGACCCTCCGCTCGTCGGGGTGCGGTTGGACAGGGGGTTCCGTCGCGCCCAGTGCCAGCATCCGTGCGTGGGCGGCGTCGAGGTCGTCGACGCCCAGTTCCATGTGGGCCTGCTTGCCCTGGGAGGGGTCCGGCCAGGTCGGACGCCGGTAGTCGCCGACCCGGATGAAGCCCAGACCGGGTGCCCCCTCGCGGCCGAGCAGGACGAAGTCGTCGCTGGTGTGGATGACGGGCAGGCCGAGCGCGGTGCCGTAGAAGCGGGCCAGTTCGGCGGGGTCCGGGCAGTCGAAGTCGACGGACAGCAAGCGGATCGCGGGTCCCGCTGTGGGTTCGGTACTCATGGGCAGGACGCTACGACGGGACCAGGACAGTTCCGGTCCTGGTCATGGGGAAGACTTCGGGACGTGATCAGCACCTCTGCCCGCCTGCTGCGACTGGCCTCGCTGCTGTCCACTCGACCGACGTGGACCTGTCGCGAGCTGGCCGAGCGCATGGGGGTCACCGACCGCACGGTCCGGCGGGACATAACCCGGCTGCGGGACCTCGGCTACGGCATCGAGTCCGACCCGGGGCCGTGGGGCGGCTACCGCCTCGGCGGTGGCACCCGGGTGCCACCGCTGATCCTCGACGACGAGGAAGCGCTTGCCGTGGCCGTCGCGCTGCGAGAGGCCGCGCTCAGCGGCGTCCTGGGCAGTGACCAGGCCGCGCTCTCCGCGCTGTTGAAACTCCGGCAGGTCCTGCCGCCCCGGATCGCGGACCGGCTGGGGGAAATGGATGCGGTCTTCGTGCACACTCCCAGGCCCGAGGGACGTCAGATCCCGCCCGGCGTGCTGCCGGCACTGGCCGCCGCCTGCCGTCGTGGCGAGCGCGCCCGTCTTTCGTACCGCGACCATGCGGGGAACGCCACTGTCCGGGACATCGACCCCTACCGCCTGGTGCACACGGGCCGCCGCTGGTACTTCGTCGCCCGCGACGTGGCCCGGGACCAGTGGAGGACATTCAGGGCCGACCGGGTGGTCCGGATACAGCCGACCGGACATGCCGTCGAACTCGTCGACCCGCCCGACCCGGCGCTCCTCGTCTCCCGTTCCATCGCGGGTGTCGTTTACCCGCTCTACGCCACAGTCCGACTGGCGCACCCCATGGACCAGGCGCTACGGCTGATCCCACCCACGATCGGCACTCACCACCCGGACGGCCCCGATGCCACCATCGTCGAAATAGGCGGCAACGACGCCGACCAGCTCGCCACCTACCTCCTCGGCCTGGGCACCACGCTACGGGTCCTGTCGCCGGACCCCGTACGAGAGGCGCTGCTGCGCCGCACCCGAGACCTGTGCGAGGAAAACCGGGGCTGTCAGCCCCGGTAGGAGACGCTGCGCCGGATACGCGGCCCCTCCAACGGCCGACGGCCGACAGCCGCTGAGCAGAGGGCGCCCCTGTAGCGATCTGACGCGCCTGCCCGCCCCCGACGGCCGCCGGACGCCAAGCCAAGGGCGCCCACGTAGCGATCTGTCGCGCTCCTGTCGCCGGATGATGCTCTGGACGTCGTTTCCCGACGTCAGAGCCAACTGCGCTGCCGCCGACGGGGCGGCTGATGCCGCTGGGACGAAAGGGGCCACCGGAGCGGGGGACCAAGCTCGCTGATCCGGCTTGTTGGTCCAAGTACCTCCAGGCCGTTCCCCTGGGGGCGTCCCGGCAGAAAAAAATGCCTCCGGGGCGGGTCGGTCGGTCAAGGGTGGCCCGCAAGGGCCATCGCGAAGCGACGCGACGACGAAGGAGGAGCGCCCTTGAGGGACCGGCACGCCCCGGACACCATCAACTGCCGGGGACACCCCCAGCCACCCACCCGACCCCGACCCATCGGCTCCCGCCCACCCCACCCCGCCGTCACCCCTCCGACCCCACCCGCCCGACTCCCGCCCCCCCACCCCCACACCCCCACACCCCCGCCAGAGTGACCGCCCCGGCCTGGCCGACCCCGCCCCCACCAGGCCGGGCGGTGTGGCGTGGTACCACGGGCGCGTCAACTCCCGCCGTCCGCTCCGGGGAGCCGCCGCATGTCCGTCAGTCGTCGCAGTCTGCTCGCCGCCGCGGGTGTCAGCTTCACCGGAGCGCTCGGCGCGCTGTTCGCCGGGGGTCCGGGGGCCGCTGCCGCCCGGCGGGCCGGCGGGTACGGGCCGCTGCTGGCCGATCCGCGCGGTCTGCTCGACCTGCCCGCCGGCTTCGCCTACCGGGTCCTCTCCCGCGCCGGCGAGCCGCTGCGTTCCGGGGAGGGGCCCGTACCGGGCAACTGCGACGGCATGGCCGCCTTCGCCGGGCCCTCCGGCGCCGTGCGCCTGGTCCGCAACCACGAGAACGGGCCCGCCGCCGCCCTGCGCGTTCCCGCCGTGCCCGGCCTCGTGTACGACCCCGCCGCGCGCGGCGGCTGCACGGTCCTCGGCCTCGCCGCGGACGGCCGGGTGACCGCCGAGCGGGTCGCCCTCGCCGGGACCGCCGTCAACTGCGCGGGCGGCCGCACCCCGTGGGACACCTGGCTGAGCTGCGAGGAGACCGAGGACCGCGCCGGCACCTCCGGATACGCCGAGGACCACGGCTGGGTGTTCGAGGTCGACCCCGCCGACCCGCTCCGCTCCGGCGCCGTCCCGCTGAAGGCGATGGGCCGGTTCGCGCACGAGGCGCTCGCCGTCGACCCGGCCACCGGCATCGTGTACGAGACGGAGGACGCGTTCGTCGAGCCGTTCGGCCTCTTCTACCGCTTCCTGCCCGCCCGCCCGCTCGGCGGCCCCGGGTCCCTGCGGGCCGGCGGAACCCTCCAGGCGCTGCGCGTGCGCGGGGTGCCGGACCTGTCCGCGGTGGACGAGCCCGGCATCGAACTCCCGGCCGAGTGGGTGCCCGTACCGGACCCGGCGGCGTCCGGCACCCCGATCCGGTTCCAGGACTTCGGCCCCGGCGGCATCACGCACGCGCAGAAGCTGGAGGGCTGCTACTGGGGCGGCGGCGGGGTCCACTTCGTGTCCAGCTTCGCCCGCAGCGCCGAGGGCTCGGCCGCCGACCACCACGGCCAGGTGTGGTTCCACGATCCGCGGCGCGCCGTGATCCGCCTGGAGGTGCTGTTCGGGCCGACGGCCGGGGCCGTCCTGCCCGGCGACTCCCCCGACAACATCTGCCTGGCGCCCGACGGCGGGCTGATGGTGTGCGAGGACGGCGGCGGCGCCCAGTACGTCTTCGGGGTCACCCGCGGCGGCGAGGTCTACCCGGTGGCACGCAACGCCGACGACATCGGCCGCGCCGGTACGCCGGAGTGGGGCGAGTTCGCCGGCGTCACCTTCTCGCCCGACGGGCGCACCATGTACGTCAACGCCTACACCCCGGGGACGACGTTCGCCGTGACCGGCCCCTGGCACTGACCCGGGCGGCCCCGGAGCCGCCCGCGGAGCCCTCGCGGCCGCGTCCGATGTGGTGGACGATCGGAGGGGGCGAGCGGACCGGGAGCTGGTGGCGGTGGCCGGGAAGAGCGGCGGCAGGGACCGCGGACAAGGAGGCGGCAGGCCCGCGACCGCAGTCCGCGACGTGCTGCGCGTCCCCGTCGGCGGGCCCGTCGACCTCGCCGCGCGCCCCACCGATGCGATCCCGGCGGGACCCAGTGACAAGGCGGCGGGGCGGGCCGCCGTCGAGGCCCTGGCCGGGCCGCTCGCCGCGTACCAGGAGCGGCTGCGCGCGGCCGCCACGGCGGGCGGCCGGCGGCGGCTCCTGCTGGTCCTGCAGGGCATGCACGCGAGCGGCAAGGGCGGCACCGTCAAGCACGTGATCGGCCTTTTCGACCCGGCGGGCTGCCGTGTCAAGGCCTTCAAGGCCCCCACCCCGGCGGAGCGCAGCCGCCCCTTCCTCTGGCGGATCGCCAAGGCCCTCCCGCACCCCGGCGAGATCGGCGTCTTCGACCGCTCGCACTACGAGGACGTCCTGATCGGCCGGGTTCGCAGCCTGGCCCCGCCCGACGAGCTGGAGCGCCGCTGCGAGGAGCTCAACCGCTTCGAGGAGTCCCTCGCGGCCGACGGCACCGCCGTCGTGAAGGTCTTCCTGCACCTGGGGTACGAGGAGCAGCGCAGGCGGATGCTGAAGCGCCTCGACGATCCGGCGAAGCACTGGAAGTTCGACCCGGGCGACATGGACGAGCGGGCGCTGTGGCCCGCGTACCGGGAGGCGTACGAGGCGGTCCTGGGGCGCTGCTCGACCGCGGTGGCGCCGTGGTACGTCGTGCCCGCCGACCGGAAGTGGTACCGCGACTGGGCTGTCGGCGCGCTGCTGCTGGAGCACCTGGAGGAGATGGATCCGCGCTGTCCGCCGGCCGGCTACGACGTCGGGGAGTGCCGTGCGCGGCTGCTGAGGAGCTGAGGCCCGGGAGCTGCGCCGGGCGGCGCGGGCGGGGGAATCACCCCGCCGGCCCCGTGGTGCGACCATCCGGCAATCGGATCGTCATATATTTTGCGGGCGTGACCCTTTCTGTGCGCAATGCGGCGGCCGCGGCCGCCCTCGGCGCCGCCCTGTGCGCCGCCCTCTCCGGCTGCGGGGGCGGCGGCGCCGCGTCCGGTGCCGCCGGCCAGGCCCGTCTGGGCACGCCCGCCGCCCCGCCCGCGGCCTCCTCCCCCGCCTCCCCGCCCGCGGCGGCCCCGCCCGCCTCGGCCGCCGTCGGCCACGGCCCCGGCAAGGCCCCCACCCTGGCCCCGGGGCCGAACGGCCTGACCCCCGTCTTCGAACGGGCCCGGCAGCGGACCGAGAAGACCGTCGCCCTCACCTTCGACGCCGACATGACCGCCGACCAGGGCCCGCGCGCCGCGGCCGGGGAGCGCTTCGACAACCCCGGCCTCATCAGCACCCTGAAGGCCCTGGGCGTGCCCTCGACCGTCTTCATGACCGGCCGCTGGGCCGAGGAGTACCCCGACCAGGCCAAGGCCATCGGCACCGACCCCGTCTTCGAGGTCGCCAACCACTCCTACAGCCACCACGCCTTCACCTCCCCCTGCTACGGGCTGCCCGCCCTCGACGGCGCCGCCGCCCGCGCCGACGTCGACCGGGCCTTCGCCGCCTTCCGCAAGGCCGGCGCGGTCAACACCGTCCCCTACTTCCGCTTCCCCGGCGGCTGCCACGACGAGCGGGCGCTGCGCGCCCTGGCGGGATCCGGGGTGACGGCCGTGCAGTGGGACGTGGTCAGCGGCGACGCCTTCGCCAAGGACCCGGACGCGGTGGCCGCACAGGTCCTCGCCGGGGTCAAGCCCGGCTCGGTGGTGGTCATGCACTGCACGCGCAGCGCCGCCCCCGTCACCGAGGAGGCCGTCCGCAAGATCGTGCCGGAGCTCCGCAAGCGCGGCTACCGCTTCGTGAAGGTCTCCGAACTCGTCGGCACCTGACCCGGCACGTGCCCGCACCCGGCCCGGCACCCGCCCCCCGGCGGCCGGGTCCGCGCCGCCCTCAGGGCGCGGACCCGGCCGCCTCGGTGGCCTCACTGGGCCGGACGATGACGAAGCCCTCCCCGCGAAGCTCCAGCTGCACGGCCTCGCCGGAGCCGCCGCGCAGCATCGAGCCGACCGACTGGGAGCGGTGCAGGCCCGTCTGCAGCTGCGCGCTCCAGCCGACCACCGCGTCCGTGTCCACGTACACCGGGGAGGCGGCGGTGACGGGGATGACGATCGGGGCGCCGTCGCACACGACGGCGAGCTTCCCCGTGCCGGTGAAGAGGCTGTTGAAGAGGCCGCCGCCGGTCATCCCGGCGCCCTTCACCATCCGTATCTCGTACGACAGCGTGGAGTCGAAGCACAGCACGTTGCGGCCGTTGACGGTCAGGGCGTCGCCCGGCTCGAACTCGACGATGAAGCAGTTGCCGGCCCGGTGCGCGAACCAGGCCTCGCCCCGGCCGCGGACGGACATCAGCGGCAGGCCCTCGCCCGTGACGGCCCGCTTGAGCATCCCGCCGATGCCCTGCCCCTTGCGCTCGAACCGCAGGTCGCCGCGGAAGGCGACCATCGAACCCTGCCGGGCGAGCATCTCGCCGTCGACGGCGTACCGCACCGACTTGGCGTTCTGGAGGGCCATGCCGGGGGCGGCGGCCGGGCGGACGAGGACATCGGAGGAGAACAGGTCGCTCTTCATGTACACGATCATCGCCCGTCCCCCGCCCCCGCGGCCTCCTCCTCGGGGCGGAGCCTGGCATCCTTGGCGGGATGAGCAGCCAGCACACGCATCCTCCTGCAGACGTACCCGCGGTCGGCGCCGACAGCCCGTTCCGGCAGGGGCGCCTGCCCCGCGACGAGGCCCCCCAGTTCGTCCTGCCGCTGGTCGTGCGGATCGAGAAGGCCGAACCGCCCGCCCGTACGGACGCCCTGGAGACGGCCGCCCGCGCCGTACTGGTCCTGCTGGCGGACGAGCGGGCGCGCGACGGCGGCGAATGGGCCGACGCCGTCCGCGACTGGCAGGACGCGCGGATCCGCAAGGTGGTCCGCCGGGCCCGCGGCGCGGAGTGGCGCAAGGCGTGCGCCCTGCCCGGCATCACCGTCGACGGCGGCACCGCGCAGGTACGGGTCTTCCCGCCGGTCCCGCTGGACGGCTGGCCCAAGGAGCTCGCCAAGCTCCAGGTGTCGGGTACCGACCTCGACGACCCCGCCCCGGTGCCGGCCGCCACCGCGGACGTGCCGGTGCTGTGGCTCAACCCGGACCTGGAGATGTCCGCCGGCAAGGCCATGGCCCAGGCCGGGCACGCGGCGCAGCTCGCCTGGTGGGACCTGACCGCCGCCGAGCGCACCGCCTGGCAGGAATGCGGCTTCCGCCTGGAGGTCCGCACCGCCGCCCGCGACCGCTGGCCGGCCCTCACGACCGGCGGCCTCCCGGTGGTCCGCGACGCGGGCTTCACGGAGATCGCCCCGGGCTCCACCACGGTCGTCGCCGACCACCCCGCCCTCCGCTCCCGCCTCTGACGGGGGGCGGCGGGCTGCCGGCTCCGGCGGCGTGACAGGGGCCCTGCTCCCGCCCGCCGGAGCCCCTCGCCCTACGCCTTCTGCGCGCCGACGGCGCGTGCCCGCTCGCGCAACTCCCGCACGGCCCGGATGCCGGCGTGCGGGGCGAGCCGGAGGTTCATGACCTCGAAGTGCTCGTCACCGCGTGCCGAGGACAGCACCTCGTACTCGTCGAGGAAGCGGCCCCAGGATGCACAGGCCGCCTCCACATGCCCGATGGACAACTGGCGCCGGCCCAATAGCCCGTAGGCGTGCAGCCGCCCCTGGCGTTCGTGTGCCGCCTGGACGCGGATCGACTCCCCCAAGGTCTTCACCGAGCCGGGGAGGTCCTTCACCGCGGCCTGTACGTGCGCGACGTGGAAGAGGTACGCGGTGCGGTCGTACCCGCCCACGGATTCGCGCCGGTCGTCCGCCCGCGACAGGGCCTCCTCTGCCTCCTTCAGCCGGGCGAAGGCCTGCCGCTTGTCACCGACCATCGCCGCGCCGTGGGCCTGCTGCCCCCGCAGGAACGCCACCAGCCGCGGGCCGGCCACGGGCGCCGCCTCGGCGGCCGAGTCCGCCAGCTCCAGCGCCCGCCGGCCGTAGCCCAGATTCGAGGCCTGGAGGGACATGCCGCGCAGGGTGCGGCAGTACGTGACGTGGTCCTCGGCTTCGCCGGCGAGCTTCAACGCGGACAGGTAGTAGTCCTGGCCGAGGCGGTGCTGCCGCTCGTACATGGCCATCCAGCCGACCAGGTACACCAGATCGGAGGCGGCGGCGAGCATGGACCGCTTGACCTCGGCGGCCCCTTCGGCCTTGAGCAGCGGGCCGACCACGTTGACGAGGAACGCGGCGGCCATCGGCCGGGCGTGCCCGGCGCCGAGCTCGTCGAGGATGTCGGCGATGCGGTCCGTCATGGCCCGGACGGAGGCGACCTGCGCCCGCCCGATCCGGACGGTCCCCTTGCCGGGCCGCACGGGGTCGGGGGTGTCGGCGCGCGCGAGGTCGGGGAACGAGGGGATCGCCAGGGCGGCCGAGAAGACGCCGGCCGCGAGGATGCGCCGCCGGGACGGGTCCATGTCGGCCTTCCCGAGATCGACGAGCTCACGGACGGTATCCGCCTCCTCTTCGCCGGGCGGCGGCTCCAGCCCTGCCTCGGAATACGTGACGGGGCGCCCCAACTTGCGCTCGAACGCCTCGATGATCAGAGCCCTTACCTGCGGCCGGGGCTGGTGCCCTGCGACCCACTGCGACACCGCCGGCTGGCCGTACTTCAGCATGAGCCCGGCTTCGGCTCCCACCCGGTTGACGATCAGGGCGAGCTGGGACCGGGACCATCCTGCCTGGTCGAGCAACGCCGCAAGGCCGGCGTTGGGGGTGCGTGAGTGCTGCGCCATGGGCTCTCCCCACAGATGCATGGCTTGCATACTTCTCCGACCTCTCAACCGTACTCGCGGGCGCCCCTGATGCGGTTGTCTCAGCACACGAAGCAGTCATCCAACGGAAGTTGGACCACACGAGGGAGCGCTCCATGGAAGCCCGCAACACCCTGCACCCGAGCCCCGAGCCTGTCGGCACGTCCGTGCCCCACGCCTGGCTCGGGCGGGGCGTTCAGGACGCCCGGAGCGGCCGGTGCGGCACCCTCATGGACGTCTGCGTCGAGGTGGACGGGACCGGCCGGCGCTACGACGCGGCGTACATCCGCGGCGCGGACGCCCGCGAGTTCACCGCCCCCGCCGCACAGCTGCGTCCCGCGCCGTGACGGCACAGCGCCGGATCCGCACCGCACGAGCAGAGGGATGGGCAGTGGACGTCAGGAAAGGGACCGTGGAAAGCGACCCGGGCGGGTGTGCCGTGGCACCGCTCCCGGAGTCGTTCCACGACCTCACGATCGAGCAGGCCCGCGGCTACGCGTGCGTCGCCTGCGGGGAGCCGCTCGGCTCAGGCCGGGTCTACCGGGGGGTCGTCGTGGGGCACGACGGCGGGTACCTCCTCGACGCCGACGTCTGGGCCTGCGGGCCGGCGGCCGCGCGGTGACCGCGGGGGGAGGGATCTGCGCGCGCTGCCAGGGCCCGCTCGGGTCCGACTTCGAGACGGTCGTCCCCGACTCCGCCTCCGGCGCCCGACCCCCGCAGCGCCTCCACCCGGTCGGCACGCCGGCCTGCCGCCCCCGCAGCCGGGGGGCGGCGGTGACCGGGCGGACCCCGCAAGGCCCCGCCTCGCACGCCCCTCTCACTGCCGGCCGGGTGGAACCTCAAATGTTGCTCTGAACGTCACCCCCGCTGGATTGGCGTCGCGCAGGCGGGGCCATCAATCCGGCAACACGGGCCGGTACGCCGGGCCGACGAGCGGGGGGAGGGGCATGGAAACCATGGCGCAGCTGGGGGTGGGCATCGGGTGGCGGCCGGAGATCGCGGATGCGGTCGAGCGGCTGCCCGGCCTGGACTGGGTCGAGGTCGTCGCCGAGAACATCTGCCCCGGCCACCTGCCGGAGCCGCTGCAACGGCTGCTCGACCGCGGCGTGCGCGTCGTCCCGCACGGGGTGTCGCTCGGCCTCGGCGGTGCGGAGCGGCCCGACGCGGGCCGGCTGGCCGCGCTCGCGGAGCGGGCGGTGGCGTTGGGGGCTCCGCTGGTCACCGAGCACATCGCCTTCGTACGGACCGCGTCCCCGGCCCTGGAGGCCGGGCACCTGCTGCCCGTGCAGCGGACCCGGGACGCGCTCGACGTGCTGTGCGAGAACGTGCGGATCGCACAGGAGGCGCTGCCCGTGCCGCTGGCGCTGGAGAACATCGCCGCGCTCGTGCGCTGGCCGGGCGAGGAGCTGACGGAGGCGCAGTTCCTGGCGGAGCTGGTCGAGCGGACCGGCGTCCGGCTGCTCATCGACGTGGCGAACCTCCACACGAACCGCATCAACCGCGGGGAGGACCCGGCCGCGGTGCTGGCGGCGGTCCCGCCGGAGGCGCTGGCGTACGTGCACGTCGCGGGCGGCGTCGAGCGGGACGGCGTGTGGCACGACACGCACGCCCATCCCGTGCCGCCGGCCGTGCTCGACGTCCTGGCGGACCTGGCGGGCCGGATGCGGCCGGCCGGGGTGCTGCTGGAGCGCGACGACGCCTTCCCGCCGGAGGAGGAGCTGGCCGCGGAACTCGCGGCCATCCGCTCCACCCTGGAGGCCGCCGCCGCCCCCGTTCTTGGTGCTCCTGCCGCGCCGGCCGCCGCCGTAGCCGGCGTTGGCGCCGCCGCCGTGCCTGCCACCGACGGCGTTCAGGCGCCGGCCGCCGCCGCGGTCGCCGCTGGCGCCGGTGCCCCGGCGGGCGCCGCCGTACCCGCCGTCGGCAGCGCCTCGGCCGGCGCCCTGCCTGACGGCGCTCACGGTGTTCCCGCGACCGTCGGCGCGGCGGCCGCGCGCGGGTCCGCCGGCCCCGGGGCCCCCGCCGCCCCGGGCGGTGCGCCCGGCGCCGCCGCCGCCACGGGGCCCGTCCTCGGCGGCGCGGGCGCGCAGGCCGCCTCCGGCGCGGCCGGCGCCCCCGACCGGCTCCCCGCCGCGCGGACCCGGGTGGGGTTGGAGCAGGCCGCGCTGTTGTCCGCGCTCGTCGCCGGGACGCCCGTCCCCGAGGGGTTCGACCGGCAGCGGGTGCGGGTGCAGGCGCGGGCGCTCGCGGCCAAGCGGGCCGACATCGTCGCCAAGGTCGCGCCCGAGCTGCCGGAGCTGCTCGGCGGGCGGAAGGCGTTCCGGGAGGCGTTCCTCGGGTACGCCCGCCACCGGCCCATGCCCGGCGGCTACCGGCGGGACGCGCTCGACTTCGCCGAGCACCTGCTGGTCCGCGACCTGCCCGCCGACCCCGCAGCACGGCGCCGCCTCACCGTCTGGTGGCGGGACCGCGCCGGGCCGAAGCCGCCGGGCCGGCTCGTGCGCTGGGCCCGCGCCCTGACGGGGAGGGCGGCGTGAACGGCTCCGCCGTCGTCTGGCTCGCCGTCGCCGTCTCCAGCGTGCTGCTGGTGGGGGCGCTGCGGCGCACCCGGCCCCGAACCGGCGGGGAGCAGCCCCGGCTGCTCGACCTGTCCGAGGCGGCGTTCCTCACGGGCGGGCCCGGCGGGGTCGTCGACACCGCGCTCGTCGCGCTCCTCGGGGACGGCCGCCTGACCGCCGGCGGCCCCGGCATCGTCCAGGCTCGGCCCGGCGCCCCCGCCGCCGACACGGCCGAGCGGGCGGTGCTGCGCGCCTGCGGGCAGGCCCCTTCCGGCTGGCTGTACCAGGTGCGGTACGCAGCCATGCGCGATCCGGCCGTGCAGGAGGTCGGGGACGGGCTGGCGGCCCGCGGGCTGCTGGCCGCGCCGGGCCGGGGGCGCGGCGTGCGGCTGTGGGCTGTGGTGCAGGCCGCCGTGTGCGGGGTGCTGTTGCTGCTGTCGCTGCCGCTGGTGCTCTTCACGCTCGCGGTGTCCGGCGGCGGTGTGTCGGTGCCGTTCGCGCTGCTGGTCGGCGCCGTCGTCGGGGCGGTCTGCGCGAGGCGGGCGGCGCGGCGGGTCACCCCGCAGGGGCGGCGGGCGCTCCGGGCGATGCGCGCGCTGTACGTGGGCGACGGGAGCCCGCAGGCCCAGACGGCGCTGTTCGGGCTGCGTACGCTGCGGGACCCGTACCTGGGGCCGCTGCTGATTCCGGCGGCGCGGCAGGCGCGGCTGGCCGCGGCCCAGCACCGGGCGCAGGCCGGCCGGTCGCGAAGCGGAAGCGGCGACGGCGGGAGCGACGGATGCGGGTCGTCCGGCGCCGAGGCGGTGCCCGTCGTGTGGTGCGCCGGATCCGCCGACTCGGGCGGCGGCTCGGGCTGCGGGTCTTCCGGCGACAGCGGCTGGGGCGGTTCCGGGTGCGGGAGTTCGGGCGGATCGAGCTGCTCCGGCTCGTCCGGGTCCAGCTGCTCCGGCTCCTCGTCGAGCTGCTCCAGCAGCTCTTCCTCCTCCTGAGGCCGGCCCCGCCGCATCCGGAGCCCGCGCCGGTGTCGCTGGACCACCGGGCGGAAGCGCCCCGGGCACCTGGCCCGGGGCGCTTCCGCCGGCAGTCTGAACTTCCGGTGCGGGGTCTCCGGCTGCGTCGTTTCGGGGGCAGGGCCTCCCCAGCCGCCGGAGGAGGTCATTCCTCCGGCTGTTTCCCCCCGGGGGAGGTATCAGGCGAGCCCGGCGACCAGGTCGGCGACGGACTTGCGGCGCCCGGTGAAGAAGGGGACCTCTTCCCGGACGTGCATACGGGCCTCGGAGGCGCGCAGGTGGCGCATCAGGTCGACGATGCGGTACAGCTCGTCGGCCTCGAAGGCCAGCAGCCACTCGTAGTCGCCCAGCGAGAAGGAGGCGACGGTGTTGGCGCGGACGTCCGGGTAGCCGCGGGCCATCTTTCCGTGGTCGGCGAGCATGCGGCGGCGGTCCTCGTCGGGCAGCAGGTACCAGTCGTAGCTGCGCACGAAGGGGTAGACGCTGACGTAGTCGCGGGCGACCTCGTCCGCGAGGAACGCCGGGATGTGCGACTTGTTGAACTCGGCCGGGCGGTGCAGGGCCATGTTCGACCACACCGGCTCCAGCGCGCGGCCCAGCCTGGTGCGCCGGAACAGGTTGTACGCGGTCTGCAGCTCGTCGGCCGTCTCCGCGTGCCACCAGATCATGACGTCGGCGTCGGCGCGCAGGCCCGAGACGTCGTAGGTGCCGCGGACGGTGATGTCCTTGGCGGCCAGCTGGTCGAAGAGCTCCTGGACCTCGTCCGCGTAGCCCGTCCGGTCCTCCGGGAGCACGTCCTTCAGCTTGAAGACGGACCACAGGGTGTAGCGGATGACCTCGTTGAGGTCCTTCGCCTTCTTCCCCGCGTTGGGGATCTTCTCTGGTGCAGTCATGCGTCCATTGTCCCGTGTGCCGATCAGTGCTCGGAGCCAGGGGTGCCCCATGCGGCGGCGACCGCGTCGGCGGCCTTCCGGGCACTGGCGATGCAGGCGGGGATGCCGACGCCGTCGTAGAGGGCGCCGCACACGGCGAGGCCGGGCAGCGCGCCTACCGCGGCGCGGATCCGGGCGACCCGGTCGAGGTGGCCGACGGGGTACTGGGGCAGCCCTCCGTCCCAGCGGGTGACGGTGGAGGCGACCGGCTTGGCGGTGAGGCCGACGGCCTCGCCGAGGTCGCGCAGCGAGACGCCGACGAGTTCGGAGTCCTCGCGGGCCAGGTCGGCGTCGTCGCCGTGGCGGCCGACGGAGGTGCGCAGCAGGAAGAGGTCGGGGTCGGTGCCGGCCCAGGCCCATTTGCTGCTGGAGAAGGTGGACGCCTTGATCGTCTTTCCGTCGACGGGCGGTACGAGGAACCCGCTGGCCGTTCCGCCGGTGATCGCGGCGGGCAGCTGCGAGCGCCGGAACGCCATGGTGACGAGGGCCATCGATGCGTACTCCACCGCGCGGAGCTCGGCCGCGGCGGCCGGGGCGGTGTCCTGGAGGAGCCGGGCGGCGGGGCCGGCCGGCACGGCGAGGACGACGGCGTCCGCGTCGACGGCGCCGGCGGCGGTGACGGCCCGCCAGCCGCCGGGTGTGCGCCGGAGTTCGCGGACTTCGGCGCCGGTGGTGATCTCGGCGCCGGCGGCCCGGCAGGCGTCGGCGACGGCGGCGGCGAGGCGGCCGATGCCGCCCTCGATGCCGGAGAATACGGGGCCCTGCGCCGGCTGCGCCGCGGCCCGGCGCTGGAGGTCGCGTACGGCGTCGCCGAGCGAGCCGTGCGTACGGGCGGCCTCGTACAGCTGGGGGACGGCGGCGCGCAGCGAGATGCGGTAGGCGTCGCCTGCGTACACGCCGCCGAGGAGGGGTTCGACGAGCCGGTCGACGACCTCGCGGCCGAGGCGGGCGGCGACGTACGCGCCGACGGCGACGTCCTCGCCGATCTCGGCGGGCGGCAGGTCGGCTTCGGCGCCGATCCGGGCGAGGCCCTCGGCGGAGAGGACGCCGGAGGCGGCCAGCGGCGCCGTGTCGCCGGGGACGCCCATGACGTGCCCGGTCGGCATCGGCCGCAGCGCGCCGCGGGTCCACAGGTGGGCGGTGGTGGTGGCGGGCGGCTGGAGGGCCGGGCCGAGGCCGACGGCGCGGGCGAGGTCGAGGGCTTCGGGTCGGCGGGCCAGCACGGACTCGGCGCCGAGGTCGACGGGGGCGCCGGCGAGTTCGCCGGCGTACAGCTTGCCGCCGAGGCGCTGCCCGGCCTCCAGCAGGGTGACGCGGAGTCCGGCGGCGAGGAGCCTGTGGGCCGCGGCGAGGCCGGCGATGCCGCCGCCGATGACGAGGACACGGCGGCGGGGGGCCGTGCCGGGGGCGCCGGGCGCGCCGTGGGTGCCGTCGTCCGTACGCGTGTCCGCTTCGTGCATGGACACATGCTCTCAGACCGGGTTCCGGGGCCGCGCCGAGGCCGGACCGTGACCGCATCGGGACCGTCCCGGGACCGGCGGGGCGAAACCCGGGGGGCGGGAGCGCGCGTCGAAACGGCACGACGGCATCCGACCCCCGGGGGGACCGCAGTGCGAGCACGCTCCAGTTCGACCACCACCATGACGCGCGCGACACGGACGGGGCGGCGCGGTGCGGCCGCGCTGGCCGGGCTGGCCCTGGCGGGCTCGCTGGCGCTCACCGGCTGCGGCGCCGACGGCGAGGCGGCGGGCTCCGCCGCCGCCGACAAGGCCGCGGTGGCACCGGCCGCCCCCAAGGGGGAGGCCCGTACGGGCGCCGGGGCGGCCGCCCCGCCGGCGGAGGGCGCGGCGAAGGCGCCGGGTGCACCGGCCCCGGCCGCGGTCCGGCCGCACGTGATCAGGACGGCCTCGCTGGCGATCGAGACGGACGACGCCGGGAAGGCGCTGGCGTCGGCCCGGGCGGCCGCGGAGGGCGCCGGCGGGTTCGTCGGCAACGAGTCGACGCGGCGCGGCAAGGACGGCCGGATGACGTCGACGGTGACCCTGCGCGTGCCCTCCGAGCGGTTCGACGCCGTGCTCGGCGCCCTGGAGGGCAGCGGGAAGCTCCTTCACCGGAAGGTGGAGGCGCAGGACGTGACGGAGAAGGTCGCGGACGTCGACAGCCGCGTCCGCTCGCAGCAGGCGAGCGTCGCGCGGGTGCGGGAGATGATGGAGCGGGCCACCGCCCTCGGCGACGTGGTCATGCTGGAGGGCGAGCTGAGCAAGCGCCAGTCGGACCTGGAGTCGCTGCTGGCGCAGCAGACCGCGCTGAAGGACCAGACCTCGCTCGGCACGGTCACCGTGGAGGTCTCGGAGCCCGAGGCCGCGGCCGGGCCGGCGGAGGACGGCGAACGGCCGTCGGTGTGGGGTGCGCTGCGGACCGGCTGGGAGGCGTTCACGAACGTCGTCGCCTACGCCGTCGTCGCGGTGGCGCTGGTGCTGCCGTTCGCGGCGGCGGCCGCGGTCGGCGTGCTGGGCTTCCGGTTCCTGCGCCGCCGTCGGCGGGGCGGCGGCGCGGCCGCCGCGGCGGTCGGCGCGGGCGCAAAGGCGCCCGCCGCCCCGGCCGTCCCGGCGGCGCGGGACGGGGGCGACCCGGCGGAGTCGCCCCGGATCTCGGACTGAACAACCGTTCCCCGTAGCGTGTTCTCCACGTGATCACAGTGGAGGACGGTGCGGACGATGGCGGTGGAACGGCTGGTGGTGGTCGGCGGCGACGCGGCGGGGATGTCCGCCGCGTCGCAGGCCCGGCGGCTGAAGGGCCCTGCGGAGCTGGAGATCACGGCCTTCGAGCGGGGCCGCTTCACCTCGTACTCGGCGTGCGGGATCCCGTACTGGATCGGCGGCGACGTCGGCGACCGGGACGACCTGATCGCCCGCACCCCCGAGGAGCACCGCGCCCGCGGCATCGACCTGCGCACCCGTACGGAGGTGCTGGAGCTGGACCTCGCCGGGAGCCGCGTCCGCGCCCGCGACCTCGACTCCGGCGCCGAGTCCTGGACCGGCTTCGACAAGCTCGTCCTGGCGACGGGCGCCCGCCCGGTCCGGCCGCGCATGCCCGGCATCGGCGCCCACGGCGTCCACGGGGTGCAGACCCTCGACGACGGGCAGCGCCTGATGGACACCCTGGAGCGGACCGGCGGCCGCCGGGCCGTCGTCGTCGGCGCCGGCTACATCGGCGTGGAGATGGCGGAGGCCCTGCTGCACCGGGGCTTCGAGGTCACCGTCCTGCACCGCGGCGAGCAGCCGATGTCCACCCTCGATCCGGACATGGGCGGCCTGGTGCACACGGCGATGAACCGGATGGGCATCAGGACGGTCGCCGGCGCCGAGGTGGCGGAGGTGCTCACGGACGGCGCCGGGCAGGCGCGCGCGGTCCGCACCGCGTCGGGGGACGAGTACCCGGCGGACGTGGTGGTCCTCGGCATCGGCGTGGAGCCGCGGACCGGCCTGGCCCGCGCGGCGGGGCTGCCGCTGGGCGCATCGGGCGGGCTGCTGACGGACCTGTCGATGCGGGTCCGCGGGTACGGCAACGTGTGGGCGGGCGGCGACTGCGTGGAGGTGCTGGACCTGGTCGCGGGCCGCCACCGGCACGTCCCGCTCGGCACGCACGCGAACAAGCACGGGCAGGTGATCGGCTCGGGCGTCGGCGGCGGCTACGCCACCTTCCCCGGCGTGGTGGGCACGGCGGTCAGCAAGGTCTGCGACCTGGAGATCGCGCGGACGGGGCTGCGCGAGGCGGACGCCCGGGAGGCGGGGCTGCAGTTCGTGACGGCGACCGTCGCCTCGACGACGACGGCCGGCTACTACCCGGGGGCCGCCGGCATGACGGTCAAGATGCTGGCGGAGCGTCGGACGGGCCGGCTGCTCGGGGTGCAGATCGTCGGCGGGGCGGGGTCCGCGAAGCGGGTGGACGCCGCGGCGGTCGCGCTGACGGCGGGCATGACGGTGGAGCAGGTCGTCGCCCTGGACCTGGGGTACGCGCCGCCGTTCTCCCCCGTGTGGGACCCGGTCCTGGTGGCGGCCCGCAAGGCGGTCGCCGCGGTCCGCTCGGCCGGGGTGTGACCGCCGCGGTCCCCGGCCCGCCGCCGCGGCGGCGGGCCGGGGACCGGCGGGTCAGCGCGCGGTGCGGGTGTGGACGTGGTCCACGAGGCGGGTCAGGGCGTCCGGGTCGGTCGTCGGCAGGACGCCGTGGCCGAGGTTGAAGACGTGGCCCTCCAGCTCGGCGGCGGCCGCGAGGACCTCGTCGGTCTTGGCCCGGACGGCCTCGGGGGTGGAGAAGAGGACGGCGGGGTCCAGGTTGCCCTGGAGCGCCTTGCCCGGGCCGACGCGCCGCGCCGCCTCGTCCAGCGGGATCCGCCAGTCGACGCCCACGACGTCCGCGCCGGCCTCGCCCATCAGGCCGAGGAGCTCGCCGGTGCCCACGCCGAAGTGGATGCGCGGGACGCCGTAGGAGGCGACGGAGTCGAAGACCTTCGCGGAGGCCGGCATGACCGAGCGCCGGTAGTCCGCCGGGGCGAGTGCGCCGACCCAGGAGTCGAAGAGCTGGACGGCGGAGGCGCCCGCCTCGATCTGCACCTTCAGGAAGGCCGAGGTGATCTCCGCGAGGCGGTCCAGCAGGTCGGCCCACAGCTGCGGGTCGCCGTACATGAGCGCCTTGGTGTGCTCGTGGTTGCGGGACGGGCCGCCCTCGACGAGGTAGCTCGCGAGGGTGAAAGGAGCACCGGCGAAGCCGATCAACGGGGTGGCGCCGAGTTCACCCGTGAGCATGCCGATCGCCTCGGTGACGTACGGCACGTCCTCCGGGGTGAGGTCGCGCAGCTGTGCGAGGTCCTCGCGGCGGCGGATGGGCTGGGCGACGACGGGCCCGATGCCGGGCTTGATGTCGAGGTCCACGCCGATCGCCTTGAGCGGGACCACGATGTCCGAGAAGAAGATCGCGGCGTCCACCTTGTGGCGGCGCACCGGCTGCAGCGTGATCTCGGTGACCAGGTCGGGCCGCATGCAGGACTCCAGCATGGCGGTGCCCTCGCGGACCTTGCGGTATTCGGGGAGGGAGCGCCCGGCCTGCCGCATGAACCACACCGGGGTGTGCGGTACCGGCTCGCGGCGGCACGCCTTCAGGAAGGCGGAATCGTACGTCTGGCTCGGCTGGCCCGTGGGGCGGTCGTTGGCGCTCACGCCGCAAATCTTCGCACGTGTGCAGAAGTGGCCGTCATGGCGCGGGTGTCCCTGCGGCCTACGGGCCCTCGTTCCGCCTAGTCTTCCGGGCATGGCTGCGGCTCAGGGACGATTTTCAGATGGCGCCGACGGTATGGACAGCGGGAAGGAGAGCTCCGTCCCGCTCCCGTTCCGGCGGGCGGTCGAGGGCTTGAAGAAGGCGCGCCTGCGGCCGGGGATCGAGATCGACCCGGTCAAACCGCCGCAGCGGCTGGCGCCGTACGCGTACGCGCTGGAGGCGGCGGCCGTCGAGGGCGAGGAGGACCTCGCCGACGGGCGGCTCATCCTGCTGCACGACCCGGCCGGGCACGAGGCCTGGCGGGGGACGTTCCGCCTGGTGACGCTGGTGCGGGCGGAGCTGGAGCCGGAGATGGCGGCCGACCCGCTGCTGCCGGACGTGTGCTGGTCCTGGCTGACCGGGGCGCTGGAGGCGCGCGGGCTGTCGTTCGCGGAGGCGAGCGGCACCGTGACGATGGCGGGGTCCCACTACTTCGGCGGGCTCGCCGAGCGGCGGCCCGCGACGCAGATCGAGATCCGCGCCTCGTGGACGCCGCGCGAGGGGGCGGGCGGGGTGCCGGACACCCCGGGGCACCTGGCGGCGTGGTGCGAGCTGCTGTGCCAGACCGCGGGGATGCCGCCGCTGGGGCCGGGCGAGGCCGGGCCGGGTGTGGTTTCCCTGCCACAGCGGCGCGGTCCGCACCACCCGTAGCGGTGGCTCCGTACGGCGGCACGCGCCGTCCGCCGGACGGAGGCGGCCGGGAGGCGCCGCGGGCTTCCGATGCAGGAACGGCTGATCGAAAGGCCGCGGCATCCGTGCGGGAACGCGCCTCGGCGTGCGGGCTTCTGATCACCCGATGATCGATCGTGCGTCCGAATCGCCCGAATTGTTACTCACTAAATCGTGATCATTCCCTAAAGCCGGGCGGGTGACGTGCCGAAGGAACCAGTGACCATCCGCACGGTTCGCACCGGCTTCCTTCCCCGAGCCGGCCCGTCCCGCCACTCCCCCAGGAGGCCTAGGTGTCCGTTCTTCTCGAGCAGCCCGCAAGCCTGGTCGCCTACCGCCCGAACAAGCCGACGGCCATGGTCGTCGTGGCCGACCCGCGCGTCCGTTCCACCGTGACCCGCCATCTGTGGGCCCTCGGAGTACGCGATGTGATCGAGGCGTCGTCCATCGCGGAGGCCCGCCCCCGCGTCGGCAGCCCGCGCGACATCTGCGTGGCCGACGTGCACCTGCCCGACGGTTCCGGTCTGACCCTCCTCTCCGAGACCCGCGCCGCGGGCTGGCCGAACGGCCTGGCCCTCTCCGCGGCCGACGACATCGGCGCCGTCCGCAACGCCCTCGCGGGCGGGGTGAAGGGGTACGTCGTCACCGGCACGCGGACCAACATCGGACTCCCCACCCGCCCGGGCGCCGCCCCCATCGGCGCCGCCGCCGCCCGCATGCACCGCCGCCCCCCGGGTGCCCCGAGCCACCCGGGCGGCTACCGCGAGCTCTCCGGCCGCGAGGTGGAGGTCCTCCGCCTGGTCGCCGAGGGCCAGTCGAACAAGGCCATCGGCGTCTCCATGGGCCTGTCCGCCCTGACCGTGAAGTCCCACCTGGCCCGCATCGCCCGCAAGCTGGGCACCGGCGACCGCGCCGGAATGGTCGCCGTCGCCCTGCGGACCGGGATCATCCACTGACCCCGGCCCGGCGTCCCCCGGCGGCCCGGCCCGGGCCGGCAGCGGGGCAGCGCCGGGAGAACCGCGGGGAACCACGGGGGAAACGGCGAGCCCTGGCCTGAAGGCCCCCACCGCGCCCGTCGCCGGAACGTTCCGGCGACGGGCGCGCCGTATCCGCGGATACCCTTGAGCGGTGACCGACGCCCAAGAGACCGCAGCAGACCTGCGCACCACCACCGGGGGCGGCCCCCCGGACGACGTCGACAAGGCGCCGATTCCGTTGCTCGAACCCCGCGAGGGGATCCCTCCGGTGGTCGCCGACGAAGACGCCCTCGCCCGGGTGGTCGCGGCCTTCGCCGCGGGCACGGGCCCCGTCGCCGTCGACGCCGAACGCGCCTCCGGATACCGCTACGGCCAGCGCGCCTACCTCGTGCAGCTGCGCCGCGAAGGCGCTGGATCCGCGCTGATCGACCCGGTCGGCTGCCCCGACCTGTCCCCGCTCGGCGAGGCCCTGGACGGCACGGAGTGGATCCTCCACGCGGCCACCCAGGACCTGCCGTGCCTGCGCGACATAGGCATGGTGCCCACCTCCCTGTTCGACACCGAGCTGGCAGGCCGGCTCGCGGGCTTCCCCCGCGTCGGGCTGGGCGCGATGGTCGAGAGCGTGCTCGGCTACGCACTGGAGAAGGGCCACTCCGCCGTCGACTGGTCCACCCGCCCGCTCCCCGAGCCGTGGCTGCGCTACGCCGCGCTCGACGTCGAGCTGCTGGTGGACCTGCGGGACGCGCTGGAGGCGGAGCTGGACCGGCAGGGCAAACTGGAATGGGCCCGCCAGGAGTTCGACGCGATCGCCTCCGCCCCGCCCGCCCCGCCGCGCAAGGACCCCTGGCGCCGCACCTCCGGCATGCACAAGGTGCGCCGGCGCCGCCAGATGGCGGTCGTGCGGGAGCTGTGGGAGTCGCGCGACCGGATCGCCCAGCGGCGCGACGTCTCGCCGGGCAAGGTGCTGAGCGACGCCGCGATCGTCGAGGCCGCGCTCGCCCTGCCGTCCCACGTGCACGCCCTGTCGGCGCTGCCCGGCTTCGGACAGCGGATGGGCCGGCGCCAGCTGGAGCAGTGGATGGCCGCCGTGGACCGGGCCAGGGCCCTGCCCGAGGCCGAGCTTCCGCAGCCCGGGGCCGCCTCGGCCGGCCCGCCGCCGCCGCGGTCCTGGGCCGACAAGGACCCGGCCGCCGCGGCCCGGCTGTCCGCGGCCCGCGCCGCGGTGTCGGCGCTCGCCGAGCGGCTGAACCTGCCCCAGGAGAACCTGATCACCCCGGACACGGTGCGCCGGCTGTGCTGGGAGCCGCCCAAGCGGCTCGGCCCGGACACGGTGGCCGAGGCCCTGGCGGGCCACGGCGCCCGCCCGTGGCAGATCGAGCAGGTGACCCCGGTGCTGGTCACGGCGCTGGCCGTGACCGCCTGAGGCGCCACGCCGCCCTTCGGCAGGAGCCCTCGGCCGACCGGCCGGGGGCTCCTCCGCGTCCGGGCCCGGCGGCGAACGTCGCGCGGCCCTGTCATCCCGTTACGCGATCATGACGTTCCGCCTCTTTTGAACACGCTCAACAGCAGCTAGCTTCTTGAACGTGATCAAAAACGAGCACACCACGACGCAGACCGGACACGACGGACAGGGCGGCGCCTACGGCGCATGGGTCCGCCACTTCGAGGCCGAACGGGAGCGCCGCGCCGCCCTCGGCGACCCCGACTGGGCGCGCGGCGCGCGGCTGTCCCCGGCGCTGGTCCGCAGCATCCGGACGTTCCAGGTGGGCGAGGACGGCGACGGCTCGGCCCTCATCGCGAAGGCCGACCGGGCGGGGGACCCGGACTACGCGGCCGCGGCGCGGCTGTTCATCGCCGAGGAGCAGAACCACGCACGCCTGCTGGCCCTGCTGCTGTCGGCGGCCGGGGCCGACACCCTGGACGGGCACTGGAGCGACGCGGCGTTCGTCCGGGTGCGGCGCCTGCTGGGGCTGCGGGTCGAGCTGATGGTGCTGATGGTCGCGGAGGTCGTCGCCCTGCGGTACTACCGCGCGCTGCGCGACGGCTGCGACGACCCGCTGGCCGCCGAGGTCGCGGCCCGGATCCTCGCCGACGAGGAGCGGCACGTGCCGTTCCACGTCCACCGCCTGCACGAGGGGCTCGCGGGGCTACCAGGGCCGGCCCGGAGGGCCGCGACCGCGGGCTGGCGGGCCATGGTCGGCGCGGCGGCGCTGCTGGTGGCGGCCGACCACGGGGCGGCGCTGCGGGAGGCGGGGGTCTCGCGGCGGGCGTTCCTGTCGGACGTGGTCGGCTCCTCGGCGCCGATGGCCGCGACCATGTCGGACGGTCCGGTTCCGGCCGTTCCCGAGCCGGTCGGAAGCCCCGTCGCGGTGTGACGTTCGCCGCTCCTCGGCGCGGGGGTGTCCACACCGGTTACCCGCAAGTAGCATGGCGGTGAGCGGGCGCTCAGCCGTTGGCCGGGCCGCCCCCGCGCAGCAGTGCCATCCCGCACCTGGAGGAGAGCCAACGTGCCTCGTACCGTCAGGGACGTCGTCTTCGTCGACGGCGTCCGCACCCCGTTCGGCAAGGCGGGCCCGAAGGGCATCTACCACGAGACCCGCGCCGACGACCTCGTCGTGAAGGCGATCCGGGAGCTGCTGCGCCGCAACCCGGACCTCGACGCGAAGAAGATCGACGAGGTGGCCATCGCCGCCACCACGCAGATCGGCGACCAGGGCCTGACGATCGGCCGCACGGCCGGCATCCTCGCGGGCCTGCCGCAGTCCGTCCCGGGCTACTCCATCGACCGCATGTGCGCCGGCGCGCTGACCGCCGTGACCGCCGTCGCGGGCGGTGTGGCCTTCGGTGCGTACGACGTCGCCATCGCCGGCGGCGTCGAGCACATGGGCCGCCACCCCATGGGCGAGGGCGTCGACCCGAACCCGCGCTTCGTCTCCGAGAAGCTGGTCGACGAGTCCGCCCTGTTCATGGGCATGACCGCCGAGAACCTGCACGACCGGTACCCGACGATCACCAAGCTCCGCGCCGACGAGTACGCCGTGCGCTCGCAGGAGAAGGCCGCCAAGGCGTACGCCGACGGCAAGATCCAGCAGGACCTGGTCCCGATCTCGGTGCGCAACACCAACCCCGAGGTCGGCGAGACCGGCTGGGGCCTCGTCACCTCCGACGAGCCGATGCGCCCGGGCACCACGCTGGAGAACCTGGCGAACCTGAAGACCCCGTTCCGTACGCACGGCCGGGTCACCGCGGGCAACGCCGCCGGCCTCAACGACGGCGCCACCGCGGCGATCATCGCGTCCGAGGACTTCGCCCGGGAGAACAACCTCCCGGTCAAGATGCGCCTCGTGTCGTACGCCTTCGCCGGCGTCGAGCCGGAGGTCATGGGCTACGGCCCGATCCCCGCCACCGAGAAGGCCCTGGCGCAGGCCGGCCTGTCCATCGGGGACATCGGCCTGTTCGAGATCAACGAGGCCTTCGCCGTCCAGGTCCTCGCTTTCCTGGAGCACTACGGCATCGCCGACGACGACGCCCGCGTGAACCAGTACGGCGGCGCCATCGCGTTCGGCCACCCGCTGGCCTCCTCCGGCGTCCGCCTGATGACGCAGCTGGCCCGCCAGTTCGAGGAGCAGCCGCACGTCCGCTACGGCCTGACCACCATGTGCGTCGGCTTCGGCATGGGCGCGACGGTCATCTGGGAGAACCCGCACTTCGCCGAGGGAGAGTCCAAGTGAGCACCACCGCTGAGCTCCTGAAGGGCGCGGCCGAGCTGTTCCCGGACGAGGTCGTCACGTCGGCGCACGTCCGCCACCTGGAACTGCCGTACGGCGCGGGGCGCTTCGCGCTCATCACGCTGGACAACGGCTTCGACCACACCAAGCCGACCACCTTCGGCCCGCAGTCGCTGGCCAACCTGAACGCGGCGATCGACCAGGTCGAGCAGGAGGCCCTGGCCGGCTCCATCGTCGGCGCGGGCATCACCGGCAAGCCGTTCATCTTCGCGGTCGGCGCCGACCTCAAGGGCGTCGAGCTGCTGAAGCAGCACGACGAGGCGCTGGCCATCGGCAAGGGCGGGCACGACGTCTTCAAGCGCCTCGCCGCGCTGGCCGTCCCCACCTTCGCGTACTACAACGGCGCGGCGATGGGCGGCGGCGTCGAGGTCGGCCTGCACTGCACCTACCGCACGGTGTCGAAGGCCATCCCGGCCTTCTCCCTGCCCGAGGTCTTCCTCGGCCTGGTCCCCGGCTGGGGCGGCTGCACCATCCTGCCGAACCTGATCGGCGCCGAGCGGGCCGTCTCGGTGATCATCGAGAACTCGCTGAACCAGAACCGCCAGCTCAAGGGCAAGCAGGTCTTCGAGCTCGGCATCGCCGACGCGCTGTTCGAGGGTGCGGACTTCCTGGAGCAGTCCCTGCTGTGGACGGCCCGCGTCCTGAAGGGCGAGACCGAGGTCGTGCGCCCCGAGGTCGACCGCGGCGAGGCCTGGGACGCGGCCGTGGCCAAGGGCCGCGCGATCGCCGACTCCAAGGTGCACGGCGCCGCCCCGGCCGCCTACCGCGCGCTCGACATCATCGCGGAGGCCAAGGACGGCGACCTGCAGAAGGGCTTCGACGCCGAGGACACGGCCCTGGCCGACCTCATCATGGGCGGCGAGCTCCGCTCGGGCATCTACGCCTTCAACCTGGTCCAGAAGCGCGGCAAGCGCCCGGCCGGCGCCCCGGACAAGAGCCTGGCGCGCCCGGTGTCCAAGGTCGGCGTCGTCGGTGCGGGCCTGATGGCCTCGCAGCTGGCGCTGCTGTTCCTGCGCCGCTTGGAGGTGCCGGTGGTCCTCACCGACATCGACCAGGAGCGCGTCGACAAGGGTGTGGGCTACGTCCACGCCGAGATCGAGAAGCTGCTGGGCAAGGGCCGCATCAACCAGGACAAGGCCAACCGCCTCAAGGCGCTGGTGAGCGGTGTCCTGGACAAGGCCGAGGGCTTCGCGGACGCGGACTTCGTCATCGAGGCCGTCTTCGAGGAGATGTCGGTCAAGCAGAAGGTGTTCGCGGAGGTCGAGGCGGTCGCCCCGGCGCACGCGATCCTCGCCACCAACACCTCCTCGCTGTCGGTCAGCGAGATGGCCTCCAAGCTCAAGCACCCCGAGCGCGTGGTCGGCTTCCACTTCTTCAACCCGGTCGCGATCCTCCCGCTGCTGGAGATCGTCCGCGGCGAGCAGACGGACGACGCCTCTCTGGCCACGGCGTTCGCCGTCGCCAAGAAGCTGAAGAAGACGGCGGTCCTCACCAAGGACGCTCCTGCGTTCGTCGTGAACCGCATCCTGACCCGCTTCATGGGCGAGATCCAGAACGTCATCGACGAGGGCACCCCGGTCGAGACGGCGGAGAAGGCCATCGAGCCGCTCGGCCTGCCGATGTCCCCGCTGGTGCTGCTCGAGCTCGTCGGCCCGGCGATCGGCCTGCACGTGTCGGAGACGCTGAACCGCTCCTTCCCGGAGCGCTTCACGGTCTCCCCCAACCTGAAGGCGGTCGTCGAGGCCGGCAAGCGGGGCTTCTACGTGTACGACTCCGGCAAGCCGGAGCTGGACCCGGAGGTCGCGGCGCTCCTGGTGCAGGGCGACTCGGTGCTGACCGAGGAGCAGGTGCGGGTGCGCGTCCTGGACGCGGTGGCGCAGGAGATCGGCCTGATGCTGGAGGAGGGTGTCGTGGCCGAGGCCCAGGACATCGACCTCTGCCTCATCACGGGCGCCGGCTGGCCCTTCCACCTGGGCGGCATCACGCCGTACCTGGACCGCGAGGGCGTCTCGGAGCGCGTGAACGGCAAGCGGTTCCTGGCTCCGGGCGTGGCGAGCGTGCCGGCCTGAACCGCCGCGCGGCGGCCTGACGCCGTGTGAGCACTGCGGACGCCCGTCCCCCGTCGGGGGGCGGGCGTCCGCCGCGTTCGGCACGGGGTTTCGGCGGGGCGCGCCGCGGGGGCTGGCAGAATACGGACCGTGGCGCAGGACAAGAGGATTTTCAGCCGCCGGAGCGTGCTCCTCGGGGGCGGCGCGACGGCCGCCGCGGTGACCGCGGGCGGTGCGGCGTGGGCTCTGCGCCCCGGGCAGGAGTCCGGGTCCGCGTTCGGGTTCGGCTTCGGGTCGGGCTGGCGGGGCGGCTCGCAGCCGGTGGTGGGCGCCTTCGACATGCGCACGGGCGCGGAGGTCCTGGCGCCGTCGGCGCTGTTCAACTCGACGGGGCCGCAGTCGTTCGCGTTCGACGACACCAACGGGCAGGTGTTCACGCTCCAGACCGTGCAGGGCGGCCTCCTCCTCGACGGGGAGGACGGGCCGGTCGAGTACGGGGACCGCAAGTCCGCCGGCGATATGTGCCTGACCAGGATGACCGCGTCGGGGATTACGCTCGGGCACATGTATCTCCGGGGCTTCGGCCACGGAATTTCCTTCGGAGTGGAGCCGACGGGCCCGCGCACGTACATATGGCTCGAAGGGCGGGCGGATCCGGAGAGCGGCTATGGGCGCACGGTGGTGCGGGTGCCGTTCAAGGACGGTGCGGTGCTGAACAGTTCCGATGAATCGGTTCGGCATTTCGACCCGGTGCCCGGGTCCACCGATGTGTGCCCCGCCCTCGACCTGGCGGGCGGGCGGGTCCTGGTCAGCCACCAGCAGGGCGGGCTGCACCGGCTCTCCGTGTACGGCATGGAGGACTTCCTCGCGGGGCGGTTCACCCCGGCCCAGACGATCAAGGCGGGCGTGCAGGTCAAGGAAGAGGAATGGTTCCAGGGCTGTGCGCTGCACGGGGATTACGTGTACGTACTGACCGGCAAGCCGTACACCGGGAAAAACGGAAGCAATCCGAGGAAGTCGGGCGGCAACACGTTCGTGTCCGCGATCGACGTGCGCACGGGCCGGCCGCAGGGGCGCCACCACGTGACCGTGGCGCCGGACCTGCCCTACCGGGAGCCCGAGGGGATGGCGGTCCGCCAGGCGGCTTCGCAGCCCGCTTTGTGCGTGGGATTTTCGGTGAAGGCGGAGGACAGGCGCGAGCTGACGGTGTACGGGTTCACGGTGTGAGCAGTGCCGCCGCGGATGTGCCGCGGCATATTCGCAGGCCCCGCCGGTAATCATTGGCCCACGGTTCACGGCACGTTCAAGGGCCGTCCATGAGGCTGCTTATACTACTGCGACACTTCACGCGATTCTTATACCTCCATGGGGGAGGCTCCGCATCCATGGGCTCCAAGCGGCTGCGCGCCGTACTCGGCGTTCTGATCACCACTGGGCTCATCCTCAGCTTCCTGGGCATGCTGGTCGCGGTCGCGTTCGTCTCCCTCCCGCTCTTCGTCGGCTGCGCCGCGCTGAGCTACGTCGCCGACCTCATGCTCCACAACACCGAGTCGCCGACGCTGGAGAGGCTGCGCGACTCGCGCTTCGGCCTCACCATGCGCTTCCTGATCCGGCAGTTCCTGCTGCTGGGCCTGTGCGGCGCGATCGCCGACATCGAGTCGTTCGTGGCGCAGATGACCACCATCGGCCTGCTCCTGCTCTTCATCCTCCAGCTCGCCTACGGCGCCCTGCTCAAGCACGTCCGCAAGATGCGCAACGAGCTGCCGTTCACCACCCGCGGACTGGACCTGGAGGCGCTCGGCATCCGCCGCATGCCCCACCCGTTCCTGGTGAACAAGCACGTCCGCAAGACCCTGCACCTCGACATCCCCCTGGTCGCGGGCTCGCTGGCCACCATCGGGACGGACGACTGGCGCTGGGTCACGTACGGCATGATCACCACCGTCTTCCTCGCCTACTTCTTCCTGCTGGTGCTCGTCCCCGACGCGCGCAACGCGCTGAAGCTCCCGACCGCCGACGAGGCCATCGACGAGCTCAACCACCAGTTGGCCGAATACCGCCCCCAGGTCGCGCTGTACTTCACCTTCGCCGCCATCTCCAAAGACTTCATGTACCAGGTGAACATGTGGCTGGAGTCGCTGGAGGCACTGGACCTGCGCCCCATCATCGTGCTGCGCGAGCGGGCCACCCTGCGGTACCTGGACGCGACGCCGGTGCCGGTCATCTGCATCCCCAAGGCCGACAACCTCGCCCGCATCGAGATGCCCGAGCTGCGCGTCGCCCTGTACCCGGGCAACGCGGGCAAGAACGTCCACATGCTCCAGCGCGCCGAGGTCAAGCACGTCTTCATCGGCCACGGCGACAGCGACAAGCTCGCCAGCAGCAACCGCGTCAGCAAGGTCTTCGACGAGATCTGGGTGGCCGGCCGGGCCGGCCGCGACCGCTACGAGCGCATCAAGCACGCCGTCTCCCCGAACCAGATCGTCGAGGTCGGCCGCCCCCAGCTGATGCCCCTGCACCGCTGGACCGGCCGCGTCGCCGGCCCCGTGCCCACCGTCATCTACGCCCCCACCTGGGAGGGCTGGACCGACGACGCCTGCTACACCTCCGTCATCCCGGCCGGCGAGAAACTGATCAAGGCGCTGCTCGCGTACGACCGCGAGATCCGCATCATCTACAAGCCCCACCCGCTCACCGGCTCGCGCTCCGCCGAGGCCGCCGCAGCGCACCGGCGCGTCATCGCCCTCCTGGAGGAGGACAACGCCCGGCGCTTCGGCCGCAACATGACCGACTCCAAGGCCGCCGCGAAGAAGCTCGCCCGGATCGACAAGCGCATCGCCGAGCTGTCCGAGCGCGGCGTCCGCTCCAAGTACCCCGACCTCACCGAGGAGGAGCGGACCGCCCGCATCCGGCGCAGCCGCAACCAGGCCGGCGCCCTGTACTGGTCGGCCGTCCCGGACGCCGCGCACCACGTGGTGACCGAGCGGATCCCCGCCCTCTACGACTGCTTCAACCACTCGGACCTGCTCATCGGCGACATGTCGAGCGTCGTCTCCGACTTCGTGGCCACGCTCAAGCCGTACGCCATCTTCAACCTGGAGGGCCTGCCCGACCAGGACTTCCGCAACGAGCAGCGCACCGCGTACGCCTCGTACCTGCTGGACGCCGACTGCAACGGGCTGACCGAGGCCATCGAGGCCACGCTCCACCCGGAGCAGGACCTGATGGCACCCCACCGCGAGCAGCTCAAGGAATACCTGCTGGGCGGCGAGTACCCGCCGTCCATCGTCCGCTTCAACGCGGCCGCCAACGACCTGTACCGGCGGGGGCTGAGCGACTTCCCCGTCGAGTACCCCGACGAGGCGGCCTTCCCCGTGTAGCCGGACCGCGCCCCACCCCTCCCCCGCACGCCCCCGCGTGCCCCGCTGTGCCGCACCCCCAGCCCAGGAAGTAGGAGACCGTTGTCCTCCCATCCCGCCCCCCGCCGCACCATCGCCGTCGTACTCGCCGGGGGGACCGGCCAGCGCATCGGGCTCGAAATACCCAAGCAGCTCCTCAAGATCGCCGGAAAGTCGATCCTGGAGCACACCCTCCACATCTTCGAGAACGCTCCGGACGTCGACGAGGTCATCCTGCTGATGACCCCGGCGTACGTGGACGACGCCCGCCGCATCGTGGAGAAGGCCCGCCTCGCCAAGGTGACCGGCGTCCTGGCCGGCGGCGCCACCCGCAGCGAGACCACCCGCATCGCCATCCGGGCCGCCTCCGAGCGCCTCGCCGGCGGCGAGGACTGCAACCTCCTCTTCCACGACGCGGTGCGCCCGCTGCTGTCGCAGCGCGTGGTCCGCGAGTGCGTCGAGTCCCTTGAGCGGTACCAGGCCGTCGACGTCGCGATCCCCTCCTCCGACACCGTCATCGTCACCCGCACCCACGGCGACGACGGCGAGTTCATCACCGAGGTCCCCGACCGCTCGCGCCTGCGCCGCGGCCAGACCCCGCAGGGCTTCCGCCTCTCGACGATCGCCGCCGCCTACGAGCGGGCGGCCGCGGACCCGTTCTTCCAGGCGACCGACGACTGCTCCGTGGTCGTCAAGTACCTGCCGGACGTCCCCGTCCACGTGGTGACCGGCGACGACTACAACATGAAGGTGACGCAGCCCGTCGACGTCTTCATCGCCGACAAGCTGTTCCAGCTCGCCTCGCACGCCGCGCCCGCGCAGGCCGGCGAGGCCGCCTACCGCGAGCAGCTGGCCGGCAAGACGATGGTGATCTTCGGCGGCTCGTACGGCATCGGCTCCGACATCGCGCGGATCGCCGAGGGCTTCGGCGCCCGCGTCTTCGCGATGGGCCGCTCCACCACCGGCACCCACATCGAGAACCCCGACCACGTCGAGGAGGCGCTGGCCCGGGCCTACGCCGAGACGGGCCGGATCGACTACGTCGTCAACACCGCGGGCGTGCTCCGGGTCGGCCGCCTCGCCGACACCGACGACGCCACCGTCCGCGAGGCGCTGGAGGTCAACTACCTGGCGCCGGTGAACATCGCCCGCAGCGCCTACAAGTACCTCAGCGAGACCGGGGGCCAGCTGCTGCTGTTCACCTCCAGCAGCTACACCCGGGGCCGCGCCGAGTACAGCCTGTACTCCTCGACGAAGGCGGCCATGGTGAACCTGACGCAGGCCCTCGCGGACGAGTGGGCCGAGGACGGCATCCGCGTCAACTGCGTCAACCCCGAGCGCACCGCCACCCCGATGCGCACGAAGGCGTTCGGCCAGGAGCCGGAGGGCTCGCTGCTGACCTCCGAGTCGGTGGCGCTGACCTCCCTCGACGTCCTCGTCTCGGAGATGACCGGCCACGTGATCGACGTCCGCAAGCAGGACCCGACCTCCGCCCCGGCGTCGCAGCGCTCCGGGTTCGAGGCGGCCCTGGCGGACGTCCTGATCCGGACCACGGAGGACCAGGGGGTCTAGGCGTGACGTACGCACCGGAACAGCAGCAGGCACGGCGGCCGCGGATCTACGTGGCGGGCGGTTCAAACGCGGTCGGCCGCCCGTACACCTTCCTGCCCATGGCGGGCTGGACGCAGGCCCTCCCCCTCTTCCTCACCGAGGCGGTGGAGGTCGTCAACTGCGCCCGCGCGCGGGCCAGCTCGAAGAGCTTCCGCGAGCGCGGCCGGCTCCAGTGGATCCTGGAGGACATGGCCCCGGGCGACTACCTGCTCTTCTCCTTCGGCCAGAACGACATCAAGCCGGACCCCGGCCTGCACACCGAGCCGTTCTCCTCCTTCACGGAGCAGATGGCCGCGTACGTGCACGGGGCGCGCGAGCGGCAGGGCCACCCGGTGGTGATGCTGGGATACGAGCGGCGGCGGATCGACCGGCACGGCAACGTCGCCCGCTTCCTCGGCGACTACACCCTGGCCGCCCGGCAGCTCGCCGAGGACGAGCACGTACCGGTCGTCGACCTGTACGGGCAGAGCCTGCAGTGGTGGGAGGAGCTCGGACCGGAGGCGACCAAGGCGGTCTTCACCTACCTGCGCCGGGGCGAGCCGCTCCAGCCGGACGTCCTCGACGGGGACAACGTGCACGTGCGGGCCGAGGGCGCGATCGAGTGCGCCCGCTTCGTGGCGCGGAGCCTGCTGGAGCAGGGCGTCATCCCGGCCCACTGGGGCCGCGGCCTCGACCGCACCCGCTTCGACTACGACGAGATGGGCTGGCTGGACGAGGAGACGTTCCGCCGGCGCACCGCGTCCCGCGTGTCCACCTTCCCCGGCGCCTGAGGAGTCCCGCCCGTGAACCACCTCCTGTGCCGGGGCCGGGCCCTCGGCGAGGATCCCGCCCAGGGCGCCGTGTACGCGGCGCTGTACAGCTCCGCCGACCCGCGCCGCGGCGTGGCGCCCGGCGAGACGTTCCAGCTCGGCCTCTCCGTGGCGCCCGACGGGGGCGCCCCGCGCGGCTGCGCGTACCTGCTCCAGGCGCCGCTCGCCGCATCCGCCGAGGTCGTCGGCGTGCAGGGGCTGGAGTTCTTCCCGCGGCAGCGCTGGTTCCGGCTGCGGGCCGAGCCCGGCGAGAACGCCGCCGGCGTCCTGCACCTGCGCGTCCGCGACACCGCGGCCGAGCCGCGCATCCGCCCGCAGGTCATGGTGGGCGTACCGGACGCCACGGGCCGCCGGACGACCCGCACCGGGCGGCTCGACGCGGAGGCCCTGCCGGTGCGCCGGCCCGTCGCCCGCGGGCTGCGGCTGACGGCGGAGCCGGGCGGTACCGGATCGGTGAACGTGCTGTCCGCGTGCCCTCCGGGGTGCACGGCCGTCACCGTGACGACCCCCCGCAACGGCGACGCGCAGCTGTCGTACGACGGCTGGGTCACCTACACCCCGGCCCCCGGCTTCACCGGCTACGACCGCTTCGCGTACACGGTCGCGACCCCGGCCGGCGAGCAGCTGACCTCGCACGTCAACGTCTTCACCGGCCCGCTCGACGCCGTGCCCGGGGCGTTCCCCGCGCAGCCGTCGGAGGTCGCCTTCCGGCCCTGGCAGTGGCCCGAGCTGACCGGCGAGATGCCGTGGCCCCGCACCGCACCGTCCGCGACCGACCGATGAGGAACCCCGCAGCATGAACAGCGCCGTCGTGCACCCCGCCGACATCAAGGACGTCTCCGTCGCGGTCCGGGTGAGCAACCAGGCGGCGGCGCTCGACGCCTGCCTGGCCTCGCTCTTCGTCCAGACGATCGGCACGGACCGGCTGGAGGTCATCGGCGTCGACGACGGGTCGACGGACGAGAGCGGGTCGGTCCTGGCCCGGGCCGCGCACCAGTACCCGTCGTTCGTCCGGGTCGGGCAGGTCACGCAGGGCCTCAGCCCGGCGGCGGCCCGCAACTGGGCGCTCAGCCAGGTCCGCGGCCGGTACGTGATCTTCCTGGAGGCGGTGGACCGGCTGGCCCCGGACGCCCTGGAGCGGATGGTCGCCGCGGCCGACGCGAACGAGGCGGACGTCGTCCTCGGCAAGCTGGAGAGCTCCGGCCGGCACACCGTCCCGACCGCCATGTTCCGCAAGAACCAGGCGTACACCGACGCCTGGTCCTCGCGCGTGTACTGGTCGCTGACCCCGGACAAGCTGTTCCGGACCAGCCTGCTGCACCGGCGCGGGCTGTCCTTCCCCACCGACATGCCGATCGGCGACGAGCAGGTCTTCACCGCCGGGGCGTTCATCGGGGCGGACAACGTCTCCGTCGTCGGCGACGCGCCCTGCGTGGTCAAGGGCCCGGACCCGGCGGACCGGGCGACGCTGTCGGACCGGGTCGCGCTGGCCTCCCGGATGCTGGCGCTGGTCGCCTCGCAGGTGCCCGAGGGCCCGCGCCGCGACCGGCTCCAGGCGCGGCACCTGGAGGTGGAGCTCGGCAAGGCCACCGCCGCGGCCCTGCTGTCGGCCGCCGACCCGGCGGAGCGCGACCGGACGCTGTGGGAGGCCGCCGAGGTGCTGCGCACGCAGGCCGCCCCGGGCGCCCTGGCGCTGCTGCCGCGGATGGTGGCGGTCCGCTTCGCCCTGCTCGCGCAGGGCCGGCTCGCCGAGGCGCAGAAGATGGCGGCGTTCGAGGCGGACAAGGACCGGCCCGCGGTCCGCAAGACCGTGGAGGGCGGGCGGGTCTTCACCACCCTGCCGTTCTTCCGCGACCCGCAGGTCGGACTGCCGGACGGGCTGTTCGACATCACCGCCGACATGACCGTCAGCCACGAGCTGCAGAAGGCCCGCTGGGACGGCGCGATGCTGCTCCTCGACGGGTACGCCTTCTTCGAGCAGCTGTCGACGAAGGACCGCGCGACGCGCGTCCTGCTGCGCGAGCGGTTCACCGGCGCGCAGGAGAGCCACGCGGTGACGGCCCGCCGGGACGACACGCTGACCAACGCCAAGGGCAAGACGCGCGCCATGGGCCGCTTCTCGGCGCGGGTCAACCTGGCGCAGACCTCCAGCGGCTGGCCGCTCCCGCCGGGCACCTGGGACCTGTACCTGTCGGTGAGCTTCGAGGGCGTGACCCAGGAGGTGCGGCTGGGTACCCGGCGGGCGGCCGACCTGGACTCCACCGCGCGGATGCCGGTGCGCATCGCCGACGCACCGGGCGCACAGGGGATGGAGCTGGCCGCCACCCCGTACTACGCGGAGGACGGGGGCCTCACCGTCGAGGTCGCGCAGCGGATGCCGCTGCCGGGGCGCGGCTGACGCGTACGGGCCCGGCCGCCGCACAGGGGCCGGGCCCGCACCCGTTCCTGACGCGGGGTCAGGCGAGGTACTCCCACGGGCCGAAGGCCAGTCCCCCGGCGGCGGTGTCCTGCCGGGTGCACATCGGTACGCCCTCCTCGTCGAAGGCGGCGACGACGACGCGGCCGGCCGCGTCGACCGCGACCTGCGGGGCGCGGGCGCCGTGCCCGCCGAGTGAGGCCCACCAGGTGCCGTAGCCCTCGTTCTCCGTGACGTAGGCGGTGACCTCGACGTCCCCGTCGGCGCCGATCTGCGCCAGGACCGTGCAGTCGTAGCCGCCGAGCACCGCGCGGGCGACGCCGGGCGCGCCCCGGCCGCCGGCGCCGCCGAGGCCCATCAGGCCGCCCTGGACGCCCTGGCGGGGGGCCCGCCAGGCGACGAGCGAGCCGTCCCCGGGATAGCGCCAGAAGTACGTGGCCCGGCGCGGGCCCGTCTCGCAGACGGCGGCGCTGCCCGGGACGACCGGCGTCGGGATCCTGTCGGCGAGCCCGAACCGGCCCTGGCCCATGCCGGTCCAGCGGTCGGCGTGCCCCTGCCCGGGGGCGAGGACCTCCAGCGTGCCGCCGGCAGGCATCAGCGGGGTCACGTCCCCGCGGTAGGGCTGTCCGGACACCGGCTTCCACCCGCCCCAGACGCCCTCCGCGTTGCGGCTGCGCCGCAGGATGCCCGAGTGCCGCAGGGAGACGATGACGTGGGTGGAGCCGGATCGCTGGTTCACGGCGATCCGGGGCGGCCCGGACAGGCTGTCGTCGTCGGGCCCGCCGCGCAGCCCTGGCGTTTCGAGGCCCCGCCAGTCCATCATTCCGCGGCCCGACTGGAACTGGGTGGAGACGATCACCTCGGGGCTGCCGGATTCGCCCTCCGCGGAGCGCAGGGCGGCGAAGTGCACGTACCCCTCGCGGCTGCGGGCCATGGCGGCCGGACCGGCCCATCCCTCGACCTCGAAGGGCTCCGGCCCGGTCCAGCCCGTCCGGGGGGCTGCGGCCTCGGTCCAGCGGAGCAGGCCGCGCGGGGTGCACGCGTAGGCGGTCAGGCGGCCGTCGCCGCCGGCGAACAGCCAGTTCCCGACGGGCGGGGAGGAGCCGTGGGGGCCCCGACCGCCCTTGGGCGCGCCCTGCGCACCGCGAGCCGAAGAGGCAGTCCGGTCACTGCCTTTGCCTCGGATCACGCAGCTGTCCACCCTTCTGACGAATATGTCCGTTTTGGGGCCGGGGGTGTTCACCCGAGAGAACCAGCCACTCGAAAGCGTGTCTTATGATGCACCCCATTCGATGATAGAAGGGCACTGCCTCCATGACCGACCGCCCCTCGGCCACCCCCGCTCCCTCCCGGCGCAAGCCGCGGCGCGGCGGCAAGCGCGTCCTGCGGATCGTACTGCTGGCGCTGGCGGTGCTCGTGCTGGCGGCCGGCGGCGCCGGCTGGTGGGCGTACAGCCACCTCAACGGCAACATCGACAGCGTCGACCTCGACCAGGCGATCGGGGACGACCGCCCGAAGAAGGTCGTGCCGGGTGCCCAGAACATCCTCGTCCTCGGCTCCGACTCGCGCGCCGGCGCCAACGGCGATCTCGACCACGGCGACGTGGCCGGCGCCCGCTCCGACACCGCAATGCTGATCCACGTCCCCGAGGGCCGGGCGAAGGCCACCGCGGTGAGCATCCCCCGCGACACCCTCATATCCCGGCCCGAGTGCAGGAAGGCCGACGGCAAGACCGTCGCGCCCGCCGAGCGGGTCATGTTCAACTCGGTCTACACGCTCGCCGGGCCGGCCTGCGTGGTCAAGACCGTCGAGCAGCTGTCCGGGATCCGCGTCGACCACTTCGTCGAGGTCGACTTCGCCGGATTCAAGGGCCTGGTCGACGCGCTCGGCGGCGTCACCGTCACCCTCGACCAGCCGATGAGCGGCGCCAAGGGCGGCCTGAAGCTCGACCCGGGCACCCACCGCCTCGACGGCGAGCAGTCCCTGAAGTTCGTCCGCACCCGCTACGGCTACGGCGACGGCAGCGACCTCGGGCGCATAGGCCTCCAGCAGCAGTTCATGATCGCCATGCTGTCGGAAATGAAGAAGCAGGACGCCCTCGGCAACCCGGCCCGCCTGTACAAGCTCGCCGACGCCGGCACCAAGTCGCTCACCACCGACTCCGAACTCGCCTCGCTGACGGCGCTCGCCGACTTCGCGCAGAGCATGAAGGGCGTGAACCCGGAGACGATGGAGACCATCATGCTCCCGGTCGCCTACGACAAGGTCGACCCCAACCGGGTCGTCGTGGCCCAGCCACAGGCCGGAATGCTGTGGGAGGCGCTGCGCACCGACCAGAAGATCCCGGCGGAGGCGAAGAAGTCCCCCGCGAGCGGTTCCAAGGGCTGACGCGCGCGCAGGGTGCGACCGGTCGGGACCGGCCGCACCTGCGCCTTCGCAGGATCAGTACTTGGCGTCCTGGCCCACCTTCGCCAGGCGGCTGTTGCGGCGCCCGTAGGCGAAGTAGACGACGATGCCGACGGCCATCCAGATGCCGAACCGGATCCACGTGTCGACCGGCAGGTTGAGCATCAGCCACAGCGAGGCCGCCATCGACAGGATCGGGATGAACGGCACGAGCGGCGTGCGGAACGACCGGTGCAGGTCGGGCCGGGTCCGGCGCAGGATGATCACGCCGAGGGCGACCACGACGAACGCGAACAGCGTGCCGATGTTGACCAGCTCGGCGAGCTTCTCCAGGCTCGTGAAGCCGGCGACGACCGCGATGACCACGCCGAGCAGGATAGTCGCCCGGTACGGGGTGCGGTACTTGGGGTGGGTGACGGAGAAGACGCGCGGCAGCAGTCCGTCGCGGCTCATCGCGAAGAACACGCGGGTCTGGCCCAGCAGCAGGATCATGCACACGGTGATCAGGCCGACGGAGGCGCCGAGACTGATGGCGCCGGCGAAGAACGGCTGGTTCACCGATTTGAACGCCTCGGCGAGCGGGGCGCTCGGCGACATCTGCGCGTAGTTCTGCATGCCGGTGACCACCAGCGTCACGGCCACGTACAGCACGGTGCAGATGAGCAGCGAGCCCAGGATGCCCCGGGGCATGTCCCGCTGCGGGTTCTTCGTCTCCTCCGCCGCGGTCGCCACCACGTCGAACCCGATGAAGGCGAAGAAGACG
This sequence comes from Streptomyces toxytricini, assembly GCF_014649915.1. GTDB lineage: Bacteria > Actinomycetota > Actinomycetes > Streptomycetales > Streptomycetaceae > Streptomyces > Streptomyces toxytricini. The sequence continues at coordinate 194,919 of NZ_BMTY01000008.1, forward strand.
AGCGAGGCCGCGGTGAAGATGCCCATGACGCCGAAGTTGGTCGGAGCGTACCCGAACAGCACTTGCACCAGGGGTGCGTGGAGGCCGCCCCCGGCGGGCTGCGGCTCGGCCGGCGGGATGAACGGCGAGTAGTTGTCGGCCTTGATGAAGAACAGGCCGGCGATGATGACCAGCAGCACCACGGTCACCTTGATGGCGACGACGATCGCGGTGATCCGCGCCGACAGCTTCGTCCCGACGACCAGGATCGCCGTCAGGACGAGCACCAGCAGGAACGCGAACAGGTCGAAGGTGCCGCCCGCATCCGGCCCGGACAGCGCGGCCGGCATCTCCCAGCCGAGGTTCGTCTGCATCAGGTGGCGGATGTAGCCGGACCAGCCGACCGCGACGACCGCGGTGCCGAGGGCGAATTCGAGCACGAGGTCCCACCCAATGATCCAGGCGGGCAGCTCGCCGATCGACGCGTACGAGAACGTGTACGCCGAGCCCGCCACCGGCACGGTGGACGCGAACTCGGCGTAGCACAGGGCGGCCAGTGCACAGACGATGCCTGCGGCGACGAAGGCCAGGGCGGTGGCGGGGCCGGCATTGTTGCGCGCTGCGATGCCCGTCAGGACGAAGATGCCGGTGCCGATGATGACACCCACGCCGAAGACGGTGAGGTCCCAGGCCGACAGCGACTTGCGGAGCGCGTGTTCCGGCTCCTCGGTGTCGCGTATGGACTGTTCCACCGTCTTCGTGCGGAAGGGGCTGTTGAGATCCGTACTCACCGACGCACCTCCGAAAGGCGACGACGCAACGGAACGGGCCGGGAGGCCCACCCCCTCCAGGGTGATCTCCCGGCCCGTGTGCTGCAACCGCGCACGGCCTCCGCGGCGGCGCGCCGCGTGGGTCCGGCTAGTCGACGGCGGCGGCCGGCTCGCTGTCGAGGCGGCCGTCCAGCTTGGCGACCAGGCCGGTGACCTGGCGGGCGATGTCCGGAGCGGTCAGGCCGATCTCGGCGAGGATCTCCTTGCGCAGCGCGTGGTCGAGGAAGCGCTGCGGGATGCCGAAGTCGCGCAGCGGGACGTCGACGCCGGCGTCGCGCAGGGCCTGCGACACGGCGGCGCCGACACCGCCGACGCGGCCGTTGTCCTCGACGGTGACGACGACGCGGTGCTGCTCGGCGAGCGGGGCGAGGGCCTCGTCCACCGGCTTGACCCAGCGCGGGTCGACGACGGTGGTGGAGATGCCCTGCCTGTCGAGGAGGTCGGCGACCTCCAGGCACATCGGGGCGAGGGCGCCGACCGAGACGAGGAGCACGTCCGGCCGGGTGACCTCGGGGGCCGGGCGGCGCAGGACGTCCATGCCGCCGATGCGGCCGACCGCCGGGACGGCGGGGCCGACGACGCCCTTGGAGAAGCGGACGACGGTCGGTGCGTCCTTGACCTCGACGGCCTCGCGGAGCTGGGCGCGCAGCTGCTCGGCGTCGCGCGGGGCGGCGAGCCGCAGGCCGGGCACGACCTGCAGGATCGACATGTCCCACATGCCGTTGTGGCTGGCGCCGTCGTCGCCGGTGACGCCGGCGCGGTCCAGGACGAAGGTGACGCCGCACTTGTGCAGGGCCACGTCCATCAGGACCTGGTCGAAGGCGCGGTTGAGGAAGGTGGCGTAGACGGCGAAGACCGGGTGCACGCCGCCGGTGGCCAGGCCCGCCGCCGAGGTGGCGCCGTGCTGCTCGGCGATGCCGACGTCGTAGATGCGGTCCGGGAACTCCTCGGCGAACTTGTTCAGGCCGACGGGGTGGAGCATGGCGGCGGTGATGCCGACGACGTCCGGGCGCTCGCGGCCGATCTTGACCATCTCGTCGGCAAAGACGGAGGTCCAGCTGGCGGCGGCCGTCTTCACGGGCAGGCCGGTGTCCGGGTGGATGACGCCCACCGCGTGGAAGCGGTCCGCCTCGTGCTCCAGGGCGGGCGTGTAGCCGCGGCCCTTCTGGGTGAGGCAGTGGACGATGACGGGGCCGCTGAAGCGCTTGGCGCGCTGCAGCGCGGACTCCAGGGCCTCGATGTCGTGGCCGTCGATGGGGCCGATGTACTTCAGGCCCAGGTCCTCGAACATGCCCTGCGGGGCGATGAAGTCCTTCAGGCCCTTCTTCGCGCCGTGCAGGGTCTCGAAGAGCGGCTTCCCGACGACCGGGGTGCGCTCCAGGATCTCCTTGCCGCGGGCCAGGAAGCGCTCGTAGCCGTCCGTGGTGCGCAGGGTGGCCAGGTGGTTGGCGAGGCCGCCGATGGTGGGGCCGTAGGAGCGCTCGTTGTCGTTGACGACGATGACGAGCGGGCGGTCCTTGGCCGCGGCGATGTTGTTGAGGGCCTCCCAGGCCATGCCGCCGGTGAGCGCGCCGTCGCCGATGACGGCGGCGACGTGGTGGTCGGCCCGGCCCAGCACCTCGTTGGCCTTGGCGAGTCCGTCGGCCCAGCCCAGCACGGTGGAGGCGTGGGAGTTCTCGATGACGTCGTGCTCGGACTCGGCGCGCGAGGGGTAGCCGGACAGGCCGCCCTTGGTGCGCAGCCCGGCGAAGTCCTGGCGGCCCGTGAGCAGCTTGTGGACGTACGCCTGGTGCCCGGTGTCGAACAGCACCTTGTCCTTGGGCGATTCGAAGACCCGGTGCAGGGCGATCGTCAGCTCGACCACACCGAGGTTGGGGCCGAGGTGCCCGCCGGTCTTGGAGACGGCGTCGACGAGGAAGGACCTGATCTCGGCGGCGAGCTGGGTGAGCTCCTCCTGGCTGAGCCGGTCCAGATCGCGCGGTCCCTTGATGCGGGTCAGCAGCACCCGTGCCTCCTTGCAGTTGCTGGCTGGTCTGTCGAGTCTAATGTTCCGTCGGCGACGCCGGTCATCGGGCTGCCGCAGGCGGGTCACAGCTTTGTCATTCCTGCACGGATCACCCCGGCGCCACACATCACATCCGGGTGCTTATCCGCACAATTGCCCGCACTGACGCACGCGGGGACGTACGCACGGGTGCCCGGCGCCACACGGGTGGCACCGGGCACTGTGACCGGTCTTACCGCCGGGGCGCGTCCTCAGACGCGTCCGGCCGTCCTCTGGGTCTTGCGGGTGACCGAGTCGATCACCACGGTGGCCAGCAGCACCGCACCGGTGATCATGTACTGGACGGGAGTGGCGATTCCCTCGAGGGCCAGACCGTACTGGATCGAGGTGATGACCATGACACCGAGGAGGGCGTTCCAGGTCCGGCCGCGGCCGCCGAAGAGGCTGGTGCCGCCGATGACGGCCGCCGCGATGACGTTCATCAGCAGGTCGCCGGCGCCGGCGCTCTGGTTCGCCGCCGCGATCTTGGAGGCCCAGAAGAGGCCGCCGACGGCGGCGAAGGTGCCCGCGATGGAGAAGACCGCGATGCGGATGCCGGTGACGTTGATGCCGGCGCGGCGGGAGGCCTCGACACTGCCGCCGAGGGCGAAGACGTTCCTGCCGAAGGTGGTGCGGCGCAGCACGAAGTCCGTTCCGACCAGGACCAGCACGAAGAGCACCACCGCGAGCGGGAGGCCCTTGTACTGGTTGAACACCGCGGCGGGGCCGAAGGTGAACACCGCGAGCAGGCCGGTGCGCAGCAGCAGCTCGCTCATCGGGCGGGACGGGACGCCCGCGGCCGCCCGGCGCTTGTTGTCGGTGAAGGCGGCCAGGAAGTACGCGGCCGTGGCGACCGCGGCGAGGCCGTAGGCGGCGGCCACGTCGGTGAAGTAGTACGTGGTCAGCTGTCCCACGACACCGTCGGAGTCGATGTTGACCGTGCCGCTGCTGCCGAGGATCTGGAGCATGGCGCCGGACCAGAACAGCAGGCCCGACAGGGTGACGGCGAAGGCCGGCGCTCCGATCTTGGCGAAGAAGAAGCCGTGGATCGCGCCGATCAGGGCGCCGCCGCCGATCGCCGCCAGGACCGCCACCCACTCGTTGACCCCGTTGGTGACCGCGAGGACGGCGAAGAGGGCGCCCGAGACGCCGCTGACGGAGCCGACGGAGAGGTCGATCTCGCCGAGCAGCAGCACGAAGATGATGCCGACGGCCATCATGCCGGTGGCGACCATCGTGATCGCGATGTTGGTGAGGTTCTCCGGGGAGAGGAAGTTCGAGTTCAGCCCCTGGAAGATGCCCCAGATCACGATCAGGCCGACGACGACGGGCAGCGAGCCGAGGTCGCCGGCCTTCATCTTGCGGCCGAACTCGCTCAGGTAGCCCGAGAGGCCCTGCTCGCGGACGAGCAGGCGCGGGTCCACGGCGGGGATGGCGTCGGCCGGGGCCGCGGGGTTGGCGAGCTGCGCCACGTCTTCGGCGTGGTGGTGGTGGGTGCTCACTTGCGGGCCTCCCCGGTGCGGGCCGCCCGGCGGGTCACGGCGTTGTCCGTGGCCCCCGTGATGGCCGAAATGATCTCTTCCTGCGAGGTTTCGGCGACCGTGAAGACACCGTTGTTGCGGCCCAGCCGCAGGACCGCCACACGGTCGGCGACGGCCTTCACATCGGCCATGTTGTGGCTGATGAGGATGACGGCGTGGCCGCGCTCGCGGAGCCGCTCCACCAGGTCGAGCACCTGTGCGGTCTGCTCGACGCCGAGGGCGGCGGTGGGCTCGTCGAGGATGACCAGCTTCGGCTCGCCCAGCATGGAGCGGGCGATGGCCACGGTCTGGCGCTGGCCGCCGGAGAGCGAGGCGATGGGGATGCGGACGCTGGGGATCCGGATGGACAGGGTGGTCAGGAGCTCGCGGGCGCGGCGCTCCATCTCCACCTCGTCCAGGACGCCGCGGCGCTTGAGCTCGCGTCCGAGGAAGAGGTTGCCGACGACGTCGATGTTGTCGCACAGCGCGAGGTCCTGGTAGACCGTCGCGATGCCCAGGTTCTGGGCGTCGTGGGGCTTGGTGATCGCCACCGGCTTGCCCTCCCACTCGATGACGCCGTCATCGATGGGGTGGACGCCTGCGATCGTCTTGACGAGCGTGGACTTGCCGGCGCCGTTGTCGCCGACCAGGGCGACCACCTCGCCGGAATGGATCTCGAGCTCTACGTCGGTCAGCGCCTGGACGGCGCCGAACCGCTTCGAGACCCCTCGCAACGCCAGCACGGGCGCAGCGGACACATGAACCATCTCCTTCGCCGCCAACGGCGGGGATGTCGTGCAAATAAGTGCAGGAGCGGGGTGGAGGAATCGTTTCTGCCCGGCGGCCCCGCCTCCGGCGGGGGATGGTGGGGCGGGGCGCCGGGCAGGCGCGGGGGTCCTGGGCCGGACCGGAGGCCGCGGGGGCGGGGCCTCCGACCGGGAGGACGCTGGGCCTACTTCAGGCCGAGGGAGGCGCAGGCGGTCGCGTACTTCTCGGTGCAGATCTCGTCCGCGGTGTAGACGCCGTCCTTGATGACAGTGTCCTTGATGTTGTTCTTGGTGAGCGAGATGACCGGGATCAGGACCGAGGGGACGCCCTGGGTGGTGGGGCTGTCGACCTTGTTGTTGATGATCCCGTCGATCTTCTCGCCCTTGGCGAGGGCGACGGCCATCTCGGCGGCGGCCTCGGCCTCGGGGGCGTACGGCTTGTAGACGCTCATGAACTGCTCGCCCGCGACGATGCGCTGCACGCCCGCGAGCTCGGCGTCCTGGCCGGTGACCGGCGGAAGCGGGTTCATGCCGGCGGCCTTGAGGGCGGTGATGATGCCGCCGGCCATGCCGTCGTTGGCGGAGTAGACGCCGACGATCTTGTCCTTGCCGAGGGCGGAGATGGCGCCGGCCATGTTGGTGTTGGCGTTCTCCGGCTTCCACTCCTTGGTGTCGTACTCCTTGCCGATGGTCACCTTGCCGTCGAGGACGGAGTGGGCGCCCTTCTTGAAGAGTGCGGCGTTCGGGTCGGTGACCGAGCCGTTCATCATGACGATCTCGCCGGACTTCGCCTTGTCGCCGAGGGCCTCCAGCAGGGCCTTGCCCTGGACGCGGCCGACCTCTTCGTTGTCGAAGGAGGTGTAGGCGTCGATCGGTCCCTCCGCCAGGCGGTCGTAGGCCACCACCGGGATGCCGGCGTCCTTGGCCCGCTTGACCGCGCCCGCGATGGCCTTGGAGTCCACCGCGTCGACGATCAGCACGTTCACCTTGTTGGTGATCATGGTGTCGACCTGGGAGTTCTGCGTGGTCGCGTCCTGCTTGGCGTTGGCGTAGACGACCTCGCCCTTGCCGCCCGTGAGCTGCGCGACCTTCTTCTCGATGAGCGGCTTGTCGAACTTCTCGTAGCGCGCGGTCTGGTTCTCGGGCAGGAGCAGCCCGACCTTGATCGCCCCGTCCGCGGCCGCGGCCGTGCCGGTGCCGTTCGGCTGGGTACCGGCCTCCTTGGCGCTGCCACAGGCGGCGAGGGAAACGGCTGCGGCGCCGGCGGCGACGACAACGGCGGCTCTACGCATACGCGTGTTCATTTCTTGAACCTCCCTGACGAGGCCGCAACGCTGCGGCCGAGGTGGGTGCGAGTCAACCCGGCCGCCACTTTGCCGTCAAGGAGTGAATCCTTAACGAGATGGCAACGGTGCCATCCGTTATCTAACTGAAGACAAGAGCTTCGGCGACGCGGAATCGGCCAAGAGGGTGGAATCGCCCATTTCGCTCAGGACCAGCGCGAGGGCGCCGAGCACCTCGGCACGACTGCCCAACGAGCCGGTCAGGACGGACAGTTGGCGGGCCGCGCTGGGGATGGCGTACCGCCCCACGGACTCGCGTATGGGGGCCAGGACGAGCTCGCCCGCCTCGGCCAGGGACCCTCCGAGCACGACGCGCGTCGGGTTCAACAAATTGCAGAGGTTCGCCACGCCGCTGCCCACGTGCCGGCCCACGTCGGCGATGACGCGGCGGCATCCGGGGTCGCCGTCGCGGGCCAGCTCGACCACCCGCTCCATGGTCAGCTCGGGCCCGTGGGTGCCCTGGAGCAGCGGCAGGACGTACCGGGCCGCGGCGAAGGTCTCCAGGCAGCCGCGGTTGCCGCAGCGGCAGACGGGGCCGGACTCGTCGAGCGTGATGTGCCCGATCTCGCCGGCCGTGCCGCCGGGGCCGCGGTAGATCTGGCCGTTGATGACGAGGCCGGAGCCGACACCGCTCGCCACCTTGATGTAGGCGAGGTCCTTGACCCCCCGCCCGCTCCCCCACACCAGCTCGCCGAGCGCGCCCAGGTTGGCGTCGTTGTCGACGTGCACGGGCACGCCCAGGCGCCGGGAGAGCTCCTCGCGCGGGTTGATCCCCGCCCAGCCCGGCAGGATGGCCGTGGAGCCCAACGTCCCGGACTCCACGTCGATCGGGCCGGGGACGCCCAGGCCCACCCCGATGACCTTGCCCAGGTCCACGCCTATGCCCGCGATCAGCTCGCCCACCAGGGCTTCCGCCCGGTCGAAGCCGTCGGCCCAGGAGGCGTCCACGTCCAGCGGGGCGGCCTCCTCGGCCAGCACGCGGTGGGCCAGGTTGCCGACCGCGACCCGCAGGTGGGTGTGGCCGAAGTCGACGCCGATGACGATGCCCGCGTCCCCGCTGAGGGAGACGCTGCGCGCCCTGCGGCCCCCCGAGGAGGTGTCGGTGACCTCGACCGTCCCGCCCTCCTTGAGCTCCCGGACGATGTTGGACACCGTGGCCGCCGACAGTCCGGTGGACCGGGCGATCTCCGCCTGGGTCAGCGAACCCGCGAGCCGTACGGCCCGCACGACCCGTTCGAGGTTCGCGCGGTGCAGCGAGGACTGCGATCCGGGAGTCTGCACGACTCATCCACTCCTGCCCATTGGGCGGCGGCAGGCCGCCGCCCTCCGGCCGGTGGCCGCGGCTGACGGCTCCGAGACCCCGGCGTCTCCAACTTGTGAACCCTTAGTCGAACCCTCGGACATCCACACGTCAAGAGGCGGACACGGAGCAAAACGGCCCTTATGGGTCATAAGTATGGGAGATGTCGAGCAGATCCTGCCATGGGCGGCCCGGACCGGCGACCGGAGGCCTCCGCGCGGCCGGGCTACTTCAGGGTGCCCGAGGTCAGCCCCGCTTGGATCTGGCGCTGGAAGGACAGGTACACCACCAGCATCGGCACCATCGCGAGGGTCACGCCGGCGAACAGCACCGGCAGGTCGGTCTCGTACCCCATCTGGTACTGGAGCTGGATCAGGCCCTGCGTGAGCATGTACCGCTCCGGGTCCGAGCCCGTCTGCGGCTGCATCAGAACGGACGGCAGGATGTACTGGTTCCACTGGCCCAGGACGTTGAAGATCCCGACGCTGATCAGGCCCGGCTTGGCCATCGGCAGCATCACCTGGAAGAAGATCCGCGTGTCGGAGGCCCCGTCGAGCACGGCCGCCTCGTGCACCGCCGTCGGCAGCGTCCGGAAGAAGGAGTGCATGAAGAAGACGGTGAACGGCATCGAGTAGGCGACGTACACCAGGATCAGGCCCTGGTAGGTGTTCAGCATGTCCAGGCGCTTGACCATGAAGAAGAGCGGCACGAGCGCCAGGAACACGGGGAACATCGCGCCGCTGACGAAGAAGAAGTACACCACCCGGTTGCCCGGGAAGGGGTAGCGGGCCAGCACGTACGCGGCCATCGACCCCAGCAGCATCGTCAGCGGCACCGAGAAGGACATCACGATCAGCGTGTGCGCGAAGTAGTCGCCGATCCCCTTGTCCCAGGCGCGCGCGAACGCGTCGAGGTTCCAGTTGGTCGGCCGGCTCAGCGCCGACCCGCCGATCTCGGAGTCGGTCTTGAACGAGCCGAGAGCCAGCCACACCAGCGGCAGCACGATCAGCACCGCCCACACGGCGAGGAAGCCGTGGGAGAAGACGTTCAGCACCGCACCGTCGGAGCGGCCACCGCCCGGCGCGGCGGGGCGGCCGCCGCCGGCCCTCTCCGCCGAGGACTCCCCGGGCGCCTTGATCACAGTGGTCATCGTCGTCTCCCGGTCAGAACTCGATGCGGTCGCGCCGGGTGGCGCGCAGCACGACGACGGAGAGGGCCATGGTCAGGACGAGCATCACGACCCCCATCGCGCACGCGTAGCCGCTCTTGCCGAAGTACAGGAAGTTGCGCATCAGCACGGTCGCCATGACCTCGCTGTGGTGGTCGGGGCCGCCGCCGAACTGCCCGGACGTCATCGTCGAGACCAGGACGAACATGTCCATGGCGGCGATGCCCAGGTAGACGGCGGACGTCTGCACCGAGTCCCACAGCAGGGGCAGCGTGACCCGGAAGAAGGTCTGGGCGCGCCCCGCCCCGTCGAGGAGGGCGGCCTCGTAGACGTCCTTGGGGACGGACTGCATGGCGGCCGAGAACAGGACCAGGTAGAAGCCGACCCCGTGCCAGACGACGACCAGCAGCAGGCACCACAGCACCAGGTCGGGGTCGTTCAGCCACTCGACGGGCCGCCCGGCGTCGACGAGGCCGAGCCGGATCAGCAGGCCGTTCAGCAGGCCGCCCTCGTCGCTGCGGTACACGGCGCCGAAGAGGACGGCGAGGATGGCGAGGGAGAGGACCTGGGGGAAGAAGTAGACGATCTTGTAGAAGGAGGAGCCGCGGACGCCGCGGACCCCTCCGGCCCCGCTGCGCCCTCCCGCGTTCACCATGAAGGCGAAGAAGAGGGCCAGCAGGATGGTGGTGGCGGGGACGAACACGAGGAGGAGCAGGTTGTGCCAGAGGGCGCCGCGGAAGACCCCGTCCTCCATGAGGGCCGCGTAGTTCTCCCAGCCGACGAAGTCGAAGGTGGGGGACTGGCCGGACCAGTTCGTGAAGGAGTAGCCGAAGGTCTGGATGTACGGCCAGATGACGAATGTCAGGTACAGCGCTAGCGGCAGGACGAGGAAGCCGGCGATGAAGCCGGCCCGTCCGCGCCCCCGGGCTACGTGGCTCATGGTGTCCGTCCGTCCCTAGGCGTCAGCTGCGGCGGTTGTTCTTCGCGTTGGGGTCCTTGGCAGCCTTGTCCACCGCGGCCTGGGCCCGCTTGATCCACTCCTTGGGCTGGATCCGCTTGGCCATCAGTTCATTGGACGCGTTCTGGATCTCGGTGTCCATTTCGCTGTACCAGTCGGGGTACAGGTACTGGAAGGTGTTGCTCCCGGCGGCCTTCACCGCGGCCACGGCGGAGCGGGTGCCGGGGCGCAGGGAGACCCCGGGGTCGACGCCGTCCTTGAGGACGGTGAGGGAGTTCGCCTGCTGGGCGAAGACCGTGGACCATTCGCGTGACAGCATCGAGCGCAGGAACTCCAGACCGGCGGGCTTGTTGGCGGCCTTCTCGGGGACGATGAAGGGCTCGCCGGCGCCGGCCCGGATGGCCTCGAAGGGCAGCTTGCTGTGGGGGAGCAGCGGGACCGGCAGGAACTTCATGTCGAAGTCCTCCGGGGTCTGCTTGAGCTGCTCGTTCTCCAGCCAGGAGCCGGAGGGGATGAACGCGGCCTTGTACTGGTTCCAGGCGGTCTGGGACTCCGTGTGGGTGAGCCCGTTGGTGCCGGCCATGAGGAGGCCCTTCTCGACGACCTCGTAGACGGCCTCGACGGCGGCGAGGGCGGCCGGGTTGTCGGCGAAGGCGTTGGGCTCCAGGTTGTCGATGGCCTTGACGGCGTCGAGGCCGCCCTTCTTGGCGATCAGGTCCATGATGACGACGTTGATGTAGTACGGGTACTTGCCCTGGTGGGCGAGGCCGCCGATGCCCGCGTCGCGGGCCTTGGTGCACACGTCGAGGAACTGGTCCCAGGTCTTCGGCTCGGTCCAGCCCTTCTCCTTGAAGAGCTTGCCGGAGTACCAGAATCCGAAGACGGTGTAGACGTAGTTCAGCGCGACGAACTTGCCGCCCTGGGTGCCCTGTTCGACGGTTCCGGGGATGAGGAGGTCGCGGACCTTCCGGGCCGGGTCGTCGAGCGAGGGCGCGTCGAGGACCGGGGTGAGGTCGGCGAGCTGGCCGCCCTTCGCCAGGACGTCGATCTTGATGGCCTGGGCTCCGGCGTCGTCGACGACGTCCGGCGGGTTGCCGCCGTTGAAGCGGGGCTGGAGCTTGGCCGCGATCTCCTGGGTGCCCAGGTGGGAGCTGGTGGTGCCCCACTTCTTGTCGAAGGAGGCCTCCCAGGCCTTGGCGTAGTCGTCGCCGAACCCGCCCTTGAAGACGACGACGTCGAGCTTGCCGCCCTTGGCTACGCCGAACGGGTTCTCCCTGGTGACGGCCGCCTTGCCGGGGCCGTTGGTCGCAGCCTCGCCGCCGGAGGCGCAGGCGGACAGGAAGCCCATCGCGGGCGTGGTGATGAGGCCGAGTGCCGCGGAGCGCTTGATCAGGTCGCGGCGGCCGAAACCGCCCTCGCCGGTGGATCCCATGCTCATGTCCTCGCCTTCGTCCGAGTGTGAAGGAGGCCGGGGAGCAAGGGCGTTGCGGCACGCGCGGGCACAGCCGCAGGTCCCCGCCCATCCCCCCGTCCGGCGCCGCTGGACCGCCGCGGGCCGGACGCGCACAGGTATAGTCCACTTCCACTGGTGTGAGCAAGATCATGCGCAGCCATGTCTGGCAGCTTTTCCGAGTTGAGACCTCGGTGAAACCTGGGGCCTCCGCCATCCGGACAGACGGGAAGGGCCGCACCCCCGGGAGGGGTGCGGCCCTTCGGCAGCGGCGCGCCGGGCGCCGCTCAGGCGGTTCAGCCGCGGATCAGGTTCCGCAGGACGTACTGCATGATGCCGCCGTTGCGGTAGTAGTCCGCCTCACCGGGGGTGTCGATGCGGACGACCGCGTCGAACTCGACACCGGTGTCGGTGCTCACCTTGACGGTGCGCGGGGTGGTGCCGTCGTTCAGCTCGGTGACGCCGGTGATGGAGAAGGTCTCCTCGCCGGTCAGGCCCAGGGAGGCGGCCGAGGCGCCCTCCGGGAACTGCAGCGGCAGGACGCCCATGCCGATCAGGTTCGAGCGGTGGATGCGCTCGTAGGACTCGGCGACGACGGCCTTGACGCCGAGCAGCGCGGTGCCCTTGGCGGCCCAGTCGCGGGAGGAGCCGGAGCCGTACTCCTTGCCCGCCAGGATGACCAGCGGGATGCCGGCGGCCTGGTAGTTCTGGGAGGCGTCGTAGATGAAGGAGACCGGGCCGCCCTCCTGCGTGAAGTCACGCGTGAAGCCGCCCTCGGTGCCCGGCGCGATCTGGTTGCGCAGGCGGATGTTGGCGAACGTGCCGCGGATCATGACCTCGTGGTTGCCTCGGCGGGAACCGTACGAGTTGAAGTCGCGGCGCTCGACGCCGTGCTCGGTGAGGTACTTGCCGGCCGGGGTGTCGGCCTTGATCGCACCGGCCGGGGAGATGTGGTCGGTGGTGACCGAGTCGCCCAGCTTCGCCAGCACGCGGGCGCCGGCGATGTCGGAGACCGGGGTGGTCTCCATGGTCATGCCCTCGAAGTAGGGGGGCTTGCGGACGTAGGTGGACTGCGGGTCCCACTCGAAGGTGTTGCCGGTCGGGATCGGCAGCGCCTGCCACTGGGCGTCGCCCGCGAAGACGTCCTGGTAGGACTTGGAGAACATGTCCTCGCCGATGGCGTTGGCGACGACGTCGTTGACCTCGGCCTCGGACGGCCAGATGTCCTTGAGGAAGACCGGGTTGCCCTCGGTGTCGGTGCCGATGGCGTCCTTGGTGATGTCCACCTTCATGGAGCCGGCGATGGCGTACGCGACGACGAGCGGCGGGGACGCCAGGTAGTTCATCTTGACGTCGGGGTTGATGCGGCCCTCGAAGTTGCGGTTGCCGGAGAGCACCGAGGTGACCGCGAGGTCGTGCTCGTTGATCGCCTTCGAGATCTCCTCGTCCAGCGGACCGGAGTTGCCGATGCAGGTGGTGCAGCCGTACCCGACGAGGTTGAAGCCCATCTTGTCGAGGTACGGGGTCAGGCCGGCCTTGTCGAAGTAGTCGGTGACGACCTTCGAGCCCGGGGCCAGGGTGGTCTTGACCCACGGCTTGCGGGCCAGGCCCTTCTCGACCGCCTTCTTGGCCACGAGCGCCGCGGCGACCATGACGTAGGGGTTCGAGGTGTTGGTGCAGGAGGTGATCGCGGCGACCGTGACGGCGCCGTGGTCGATCTCGAAGGAGGAGCCGTCGGCCAGGGTGACCAGGGTCGGCTTCGACGGGGCGCCGTTCGGGTGGTTCGCCGGGGCGTCGGAGGCCGGGAAGGACTCCTTGCCCGCCTCGTCCACGTCGTCCACGTAGTTGCGCACGTCCAGGGCGAACTGCTCGGCGGCGTTGGCCAGGACGATGCGGTCCTGGGGGCGCTTCGGGCCGGCGATGGACGGGACGACCGTCGAGAGGTCGAGCTCCAGCTTCTCGGAGAAGTCCGGCTCGGCGGCCGGGTCGAGCCACAGGCCCTGCTCCTTGGCGTACGCCTCGACGAGCGCGACCTGCTGCTCGGAGCGGCCGGTGAGCTTGAGGTACTTCAGGGTCTCGCCGTCGATCGGGAAGATCGCGGCGGTGGAGCCGAACTCCGGCGACATGTTGCCGATGGTGGCGCGGTTGGCCAGCGAGGTGGCGGCGACGCCCTCGCCGTAGAACTCGACGAACTTGCCGACGACACCGTGCTTGCGCAGCATCTCGGTGATGGTCAGCACCAGGTCGGTGGCGGTGGTGCCGGTGGGCAGCTCGCCGGTCAGCTTGAAGCCGACGACGCGCGGGATCAGCATGGAGACCGGCTGGCCGAGCATGGCGGCCTCGGCCTCGATGCCGCCGACGCCCCAGCCGAGGACGCCGAGGCCGTTGACCATGGTGGTGTGCGAGTCGGTGCCGACGAGGGTGTCGGGGTACGCCTGGCCGTTGCGGACCATCACGGTGCGGGCCAGGTGCTCGATGTTCACCTGGTGGACGATGCCGGTGCCGGGCGGGACGACCTTGAACTCGTCGAACGCGGTCTGGCCCCAGCGCAGGAACTGGTAGCGCTCCTTGTTGCGGCCGTACTCCAGCTCGACGTTCTGGGTGAAGGCGTCCTTGGTGCCGAACTTGTCGGCGATGACCGAGTGGTCGATGACGAGCTCGGCCGGGGCCAGCGGGTTGATCTTGGACGGGTCGCCGCCGAGCTCCTTCACGGCCTCACGCATGGTGGCGAGGTCGACGACACAGGGGACGCCGGTGAAGTCCTGCATGATCACGCGCGCCGGCGTGAACTGGATCTCCTGGCTCGGCTGGGCCTGCGAGTCCCAGCTGCCGAGGGCCCGGATGTGGTCGGCGGTGATGTTCGCGCCGTCCTCGGTGCGGAGCAGGTTCTCCAGCAGCACCTTCAGGCTGTAGGGCAGGCGGGCGGAACCCTCGACCTTGTCCAGCCGGAAGATCTCGTACGACTCGTCGCCCACCTGCAGCGTGCTGCGGGCGTCGAAGCTGTTCGCCGACACGACAGTCTCCTTCATGCATGAAATTCGCGCGTATAACCGCAATCCTGCCGCCACGCCCTGTGGCCAATCCGCTAAGGTAAGGCTAAGTTAGGTCACCCTTACCCGATGTGGCGGCTGCGGTACGCCTTCGGCAGATATCTCGATGTCGAGATAACTCTAGTGCATCCCCGCCGGAAGGTCATGCCCGGCATGCCCGCCCACTGCCGCGGCGGCGTCCGAACGGCGCAGTGGGGCCGCCCCGAAGCGCGCCCCGAACGACAGCCGCCGACCCGCGGATCGGCTGGGGACGTCCACAGGGGATCCTCGACGTGAACCGCACGGAGGAGACGGGTTTGCTCACGGAACACCAGCGGCGGCGGCGCGAACGCTACCTCGCCGCCGCCGTCATGCCGGCCCCCGCACCATGGCAGCCGCTGGGCAGCATCGCCGTCGGCGGACTGCTGGGCGTCGGCTTCGCCACCGACCCGGCGCGCGGACGCGACCTCGTCATGGTCGTGTCGAGCGCCGGGCACGGTCTCTTCGACGCGGTCACCGGCGAGGGGATCGCGCGCGACCGCGATCCCGATCCCGCCCACAGCACCCCGGACGCCCACCCGGACCTCGTCTGCCCCGGCCTCGGCCCCCTCGCGGGAACCCCGGTCCGCATCTCCGGCCTCTTCGGCGGCGGGCTGCACCGCACCACCCCGGACGGCTGGACGCTGGACGTCGTCAGCCCCGACTGGCCCCACGACCGCGTCATCCTCTCCGCCGACGGCGGAGCGAACAGCGGCCCGCCCGGGGGCACCTGGTGGCACGTCTTCCACTCCGAGCGCTCGGAACTCCGCGCCGCCGGATTCTCCCCGTCGGGCCTCGCGCTGGCAGTCGCCACCAGCAGCGACCTCACCCTCTGGACCCGCCCGGAACTCGACGCCGGGGACTGAGGGCGCTCCGGGGGGCGGGCCGTGCGGGTTGGCTTTACAAGCCCCACTTGGGGGCGACGCGGACAGCAGGCTCTCCCCGTCGCGGAGGGTGACCGTATCCGCCGTGGCGGAGCTTCCCGCGCCCAGGATCCAGCCGGCCATCTCGTACACGACCTTCTCCTCCGCCGGCGGCCCCGCCGCGCGCACCAGCGCGCGGAGCTCCGCGTCCACGGTGTCCCGGTCGGCCGTGGCGGCTTTCGCCGACGCTGACGACGGCTTCGCGCCGCCGCCGGGCCCCGCCCCTCGCCCCCTCACCGAACCCCGGGGGTGCCGTCCGGTGCGAACGCATGCCGAAACGTGAAGGCGTACGGCTCAGGACCGCGGTCGTGCAGGCGCTCCAGCCGCGACACGCCCTCCTGCCACGTGGGTATCTCCCCGTCGGCGACCCACCAGAACACGTACGGCGGGTGCCCGGTCCGCTCAAACCAGTCGTGACGCCTGTTCAGCGCCTCGCGGTGCAGTCCGGAGTAGATGGCGTCGCGGGCAAGCCGCAGACCGGTCCATACGGAGAGCGTCGCGGCCAGGGCAACACGGTCCGCCGTCCGGCCCTTGTCGTACCACCACGGCACGGCGAACTCGCCCCACACGCCCCAGTCCAACGCGAAGTGCGTGCCCCGACCGCCGGGCGCCGGCTCCGCATGGGCGACGTATCCGGGCTGCCGGGCGATCTCGGGGTAGACGGCCTCGCCCCCGTCGTGGAGTTCGCGCGTGAGCGGTCCGGGATCGGCCAGAGGCGCCTTCAGGACACCGAACGTGTACAGAGCAAGCTGAGGCATACGTCTCCCCCGATGGTTGGCGCCGTGCGCGACCGCCGCACGCCGAATGCCCCGTGAACGTAGCCACCTCTGCGCGCCTTGTCGAAGTTGCGTTTTTGCTCCCGAAATGGCCTCCCGCAGTCGGAGCCCCATCGACGCGCCCGGCAGCCGCCAAGCCAGCGGCAGCGCGTAGCGATCCGAAGCGCCGCGCCCCGCCGCCTGCCTGCTCCGACGGGAGCCAAGTGGGCCTCTCTGCCCCGACCCGTTCCCCCGGGGGCTTCCCGGCAGTCTTTCGGCGTTCCGGGGTGGGCCGTCCTGTCAAGGGTGGCCGAAGGCCATCGCGCAGCGACGCGACGACGGAGGAGGAGCGCCCTTGACAGGGCGGCCCACCCCGGAAGGACGATGGGACTGACGGGAAGCCCCCACCGCCGAGCCCCGTCCACTTCCCGAGCACGGGCACCGGCCCACATCGAAATCCGCTTGCCCGCCCCCCGCCGCCCTGCGAGCGTCCCCCGCATGCCCACCTTCACCTCGTACGACGGCACCCTCCTCAACTACCGCGTCCTGGACGGGCCCGGCCCGGACCTGGTCTGCCTCCCCGGCGGCCCGATGCAGGATTCCGCGTACCTCGGCGACCTCGGCGGCCTGGCCGCGCACCGCCGCCTGATCCTGCTCGACCCGCGCGGCACGGGTGCCTCGGCCGTCCCCGCGGACCCGGCCACGTACCGCTGCGACCGCCAGGTCGCCGACCTCGAAGCCCTGCGCCGGCACCTCGCCCTCCCCCGCATGGACCTGCTCGCGCACAGCGCCGGCGCGAACCTGGCCGCGCTGTACGCCGCGCGGCATCCGGAGCACACCGGACGGCTCGCACTGATCACCCCGAGCGTCGCCGCCACCGGCATCACCATCACCGCCGACCAGCGGCTGGCCGCCGCGCGGCTCCGCCGCGACGAGCCGTGGTTCCCGGCGGCGTTCGCGGCGCTGGAGCGCATCACCACCGGACAGGCCGGCTCCGACGACTGGACGGCGGTCGAACCCCTCTTCCACGGCCGGTGGGACGACTCCGCCCGGGAGTTCGCCGCCGACTCGGCACGCCGCAAGAACCAGGAGGCGGCAGCAGCCTTCGGCGCGGACGGCGCCTACGACCCGGACGCCCTGCGGGCCGCGCTCGGCCGCTCCGAGTCCCCCGTCCTCGTACTCGCCGGCGAACTCGACTTGCAGGGACCGCTCTCCGCGATGACCGAGTACGCCGCCCTCTTCGCACACGCCAAGCTCGCCGTCCACCCGGGAGCCGGCCACTTCCCGTGGCGCGACGACGCGGCCGCCTTCACCTCAACCGTGGCAGCGTTCCTGGCGAACTGACGCGCGGGGTGCGGGCAGGCCCCGCACCCCACATCCCCGCACCTCACGCCCCCGCCCCCAACCCCACCCCACCCCGACCACACCGTCACCCATTTGCCCGATTAACCACACAATCACCCCAGCCGCCTGACGGTCGATAGCACCCGTCCACCACACCCGACAAGCACCTCATCTCATATCTGAGATACGGTGCACCCATGGCAGACGACTACCTCGTACGCATCGGCAAGCTCATCCGTGACGCCCGGCAACACCGCGGCTGGACGCAGAGTCAGCTTGCAGAAGCCCTGGGCACCAGCCAGAGCGCCGTGAACCGCATCGAGCGCGGCAACCAGAACATCAGCCTCGAAATGATCGCGCGGATCGGCGAAGCGCTGGACAGCGAGATCGTCTCCCTCGGTTACGCCGGCCCGATGCACCTGCGCGTCGTCGGCGGCCGCCGCCTCTCCGGCTCCATCGACGTCAAGACGAGCAAGAACGCCTGCGTCGCCCTCCTCTGCGCCACCCTCCTGAACAAGGGCCGCACGGTGCTGCGCCGCGTCGCCCGCATCGAGGAGGTGTACCGGCTCCTGGAGGTCCTGAACTCCATCGGCGTCCGCACCCGCTGGATCAACGACGGCGTCGACCTGGAGCTCGTACCGCCGGCGGACCTCGACATGGACGCCATCGACGCGGAGGCAGCGGTCCGGACCCGGAGCATCATCATGTTCCTGGGCCCCCTGCTCCACCGCATGGACCAGTTCCGCCTCCCCTACGCGGGCGGCTGCGACCTCGGCACCCGCACCATCGAGCCGCACATGATCGCCCTGCGCCGCTTCGGCCTGGACATCACGGCGACCGAGGGCATCTACCACGCCAAGGTGGAGCCGAACGTCAGCCCGGACCGCCCGATCGTGCTGACCGAGCGCGGGGACACCGTCACCGAGAACGCGCTGCTGGCCGCCGCCCGGCACGACGGCGTCACCGTCATCCGCAACGCCTCCTCCAACTACATGGTCCAGGACCTGTGCTTCTTCCTGGAGGCGCTGGGCGTACGGGTCGACGGCGTCGGCACCACGACCCTCACCGTCCACGGCGTCCCGAACATCGACGTGGACGTCGACTACTCCCCCTCCGAGGACCCGGTCGAGGCGATGAGCCTGCTGGCCGCCGCGGTCGTCACGGAGTCCGAGCTGACCATCCGCCGGGTCCCGATCGAGTTCATGGAGATCGAGCTCGCGGTCCTGGAGGAGATGGGCCTGGACCACGACCGCTCGGCGGAGTACACGGCCGACAACGGCCGCACCCGCCTGGTCGACCTGACGGTCCGCCCGTCGAAGCTGGAGGCGCCGATCGACAAGATCCACCCGATGCCGTTCCCCGGGCTGAACATCGACAACGTCCCGTTCTTCGCGGCCATCGCGGCCGTCGCCCAGGGCCAGACGCTGATCCACGACTGGGTGTACGACAACCGGGCGATCTACCTCACCGACCTCAACCGCCTCGGCGGCCGCCTCCAGCTCCTGGACCCGCACCGCGTCCTGGTGGAGGGCCCGACGCGCTGGCGCGCGGCGGAGATGATGTGCCCGCCGGCCCTCCGCCCGGCGGTGGTGGTCCTCCTCGCGATGATGGCCGCGGAAGGCACCTCGGTCCTGCGCAACGTGTACGTCATCAACCGCGGCTACGAGGACCTGGCGGAACGCCTGAACTCGGTGGGCGCCCAGATCGAAACCTTCCGCGACATCTAGGTCTCCCGCCCCAACCCGGCCTCTCCCAAGGCGGCCGGGAAGAGAAGAGCGGCGTGACACACGGTTGCCCCGGACCCCCCGAGGGTCCGGGGCAACCGCCGTCACGGCTCTACCGGCTCGCGAAGCCGACGAAGGCGGTCCACGCCGGGCCGCCGACCACGAGCCCCGGGCGGCTCGTGTCTTTGGAGTCGCGGACGTGGACGCTGCTCAGGCGCTCGGCCACCTCGACACACTGGCCGCCCTCGCCACTGCTATGGCTGCTCTTGAACCAGGCGAGCGCATCATTCTCGCGCCTGGGCTGCTTCGCATTCATTGTCTCCCAGCAACCTCTCGATCAGAGCCCCGCCCGGTGTACAGACGGGCGCATCCCCGTCACGGCTCTACCGACCGGCGAAGTCGACAAAGGTAGTCCACGCCAAGCCGCCGACCACGAGCCCCGGGCGGCTCGTGTCCTTGGAGTCGCGGACGTGAACGCTATCCGGGCTCGCGGCCACCTCGACGCACTCCCCGCCCGATCCCGTGCTGTAGCTGCTCTTGAACCACGTCGACTCGTTCGCGGCCCCGGGGCGCTTTTCGGTGTTCATGACTCTCCCAGCAACTTCTCGACGAAGACCAGCGATGCCCGCGGAGTGAGCGCTTGGGCCCTGAGGAGGCCGTACTGCTCCTCCAACTCACGGACCGGCTTGCGATCGGTGTGCAACCGACTGTCCTTGTACCCCTCCACGTATGCGATCCTCCGCCCGTCACGCGTTTCGATCAAGGTGAAGGGGCCCTCAAGTCCAGCGTGCTCCTCCAAGTCGGTGGGTACCACCTGGATCGCGACGTTTCGGCGTTGGCCGGTCGACAGCACGTGCTGGAGCTGACCACGCATCACGGTCCGTCCACCCAGCGGTCGTCGCAGCACCGCCTCCTCGATGACGAAGCTGATCGTCGGCGACGGTCGCCCCGTCAGGATCTCTTGCCTCGCGAGCCGTGCCGCGACACGTTGCTCCACGATCTCCTCACTCAGCAGCGGCCGCGACATCGCGAACACGGCTCGGGCGTAGTCCTCGGACTGGAGGAGGCCCGGCACGGCCTTGGTCGCGTACACGTGCAGCTCGACCGCTTCCGCTTCCAGCCTGGCCGCATCGCGGAAGAACGCCGGATACTGCGCCCGCGCGACCTCCTCCTTCATCTCCTTCAGGACCTCGCCCGCGTCCAGCAGGTCGTCCGCCTGGTCGATGAAGCGCGGCGGCGGCACGCGCCGCCCCTGTTCGTACGCGGCGATGGTCGATGCCGAGTAGCCCAGCCTCGCCCCCAGCTCGGTCCGCTCCACCCCGGCCCGGACCCGGAACCGTTTCAGCTGGCGCCCGAAGACGCGCAGGATTCCGGAGCCGGAGTCCGGCGCGGCGTCGCCCGGGTCGTCGTCCTCCGACTGCCGGGTGGGTTCGCTCATGCCCGCCATCACCTCCACCGGCCAACGCCGCTCCGCATCGGCCGTCACGCTCCGCACCGCCTACACGCACCGACACCTCGCGTACCGCCACCGCCTGTAGGCGCTCCGTGTCTTACCGAGCGTAAGCAGCCCCCGGAAGCCTGTGCCCCATGAACAGCGAAACTTCCCCCGCACAAGCCACCCTCGAATTCTCGATGCGTTTCACGTCCTCGCCCCGCGGCGCCCGCCTGGCCCGTCGGCTCGTCTCGCACTGCCTCACCACGTGGGGCCACCCGTACGCCTCCGCGGCCAACCAGAAGCTGACGCTGATCGTCGCCGAGCTCACCGGGAACGCGGTCCGTCACGGCCACGTCCCCGGACGGGACTTCCACATCCGGCTGACCGGTTCGTCCGACACCCTGCGCATCGAGGTCACCGACACCCGCACCGAACGCGTACCGCTGCTCCCCGCGCAAGAGCCGCGCGAGGACGCCGAGTCGGGGCGCGGGCTGCTCGTCGTGGCACGGCTGGCGAGCCGCTGGGCGGTGGTGCCGCGGGTCGGTGCGCCGGGGAAGACGGTCTGGGCGGAGGTGTGCCTTTCAGGCTGTTGACCGGCACGCCCTCCCCCACCGCTCCGCCCGCCGGGGGCCGGGCGGGGCGGCCGGGGCGTCGACTCCCCAGAGCATGTCCGGCCGATCATGCGCCAGGCTGTGCGGACGTACGCGGGTCGGAGCCGGCGATACGTTCGGCGAACCGGCGGACCTGGTCCTCGACGGGTTCGTTCCCGGTGACGGCCATGGTGTAGTGGCGCCACGCCGTCAAGTGGAACGAGTCCTCGACGCGGAACCTCATCGTGATGTAGGCCTTCTCGCCACGGCCGCCGACAGAAACGCCGAGGCCCGGGGGCGGGGGCGGGCAGTTCCAACGCCGGTACCAGTCGAGGACGGCCAGCTCCCGGGCAAGGAGGCGTGCGGCCGTGTCGACCGGTTCCTCCCAACTGTGGTCGGCGACGAAGCGGTCCAGCTCGGCGTCGTACAGTTCTGCGTCGAAGTGGGAGTCCGGTGGCAACCGCACCCGGATGTCGTCGGTGTTCTCCCACGTCCACACCACCAGACCGCCACACCGCTGGATGGTCACGAAGACGCCTCCGCAGCAGCCGGTATCGCAGTAATTGTTCGACAGCTCGACCCGCCGCGGTTCACTGCCCGCCCTCAGCGGCCACGTTCCGGGCGGGCCGATCAGCATCTCGTGAAAGAGGCTCGAATCGCTCTCGGGGTGGATCGACTCCACGACGTCCACCCCGTCGATCATCAAACGGATCCGCGCCGACGGCCGCCATGACCCCGGATGCGCGGGGAGATGGCGAAGGGAAAGGACGTTGAACGGGCTGGAATGCTCCACCGGCCCATGATCACACCTCCAGAACCGAGGCAGCCAGACACCCACCGTTCCGCCGCGGGGCGTTCCAGCCCCTCGTCCCCCTTTGGGACGGCGGGGGCCGGCGGCGGGTCGGTGCGGGCACCGGCCGCGTGCTGGTGAGCGCGCACGATGGTGGAGTCGACCGCCCTGCTGGAGCAGACGCTCCCAGGTGCCGTCGGCCGACCACAGGCGGTGGCGTTCCTGCCGTCACATGGCCGGCACGACACCTTCGTGCCGGCCACCCTCCGGTCTGGAGAGGAAGACCCGGCGGGTTAGCAGCTCGATTTCCGTGACGACCACGGCGATCTCTCCGACCTCGAAGTCTTCCACCGGACTCACCGCTGGCCGGCCGTGGGCTTCTCTGAAGGGGGCCAGCCCGACAATCCCGTCCCCGAGGTCGACGAAGACGCCGAAGGGAAGCACCTTCTCAACCGTCCCGCGGAGTTCCTGGCCCACTGCTGTGCGGTCGGCGAAATCCTGAAGAGGGTCAGGTTCCAGTGCCTTCAAGGACAGCCTGTCCTCTGCGTTATAGGTGTCGAACCGGAGGAACTCGCACGAGACACGCTGGCCTGCCTGAACGACATCGGTGGCAGCGTCGATGTGCCGCCATGACGGTTCGGGGACGACGATGAACCCGACACCGGGTAAGAGGGGATGGGCAGGCCCGTCGTCCAGGGCTGCGAAGACCCCGAATCGTTCGATCGCCGCAACGGTGCCGGACAGGATGTCGCCGCAGTGCAGGGACTCCAGGAACGCCCAGAGTTCCGGGCTCTCAGACTGCCAATCCGGACACCCAGCCGCACACGAATTCGCTCGTTCACGCCCGGATCCGGCCACCAGCCCGTAGCTTGATTCGCTCAAAGCACCTGCCCTCACCCAGGAGTTCCCTGTGACCCACCCGCCCGGCGGCAGCCGGATAAAGGCGCGCTGCGCAGGCGCATTCGCTGCCATGGCCATCGTCCTGTCGCTCGCCGCATGCGACCCCGCGGCGTCCGGCACCGTCCCGAGCACCAGCGGTACGGCGAGCGCGCCGGTGACCCCGTCGGGGACACCGACTTCGAGCCCCACCCCCACCCCCACCCCCACCCCGAGCGCCGCCCCGAGCACGGCTTCGCCGACGCCGTCGGCCCCGCCGTCCGCCGAGCCCACCGCCAAGGCTCCGGCACCGGCCCCGCCCGCCCCCTCGCGCACACAGGCGCCCGCGCCGGCGCCCACGAAGGCGGCAACCGACTGCTATCCGAAGTCCAACGCCGGGAACTGCTACAGGGCGGGCCAGATCTGCCGAAAGGCCGACGTCGGCACCTCCGGCCGCGACGCCAACGGCCGCACCATCCACTGCCGTGAGGACAGCAGCGTCGGCCAGCGCTGGGGGTACTGACCGAAAGCGCACGGTCGTCCACGCACTGCCCCGGCAGCGGCCGGTCTTCCGGGAAGAGTTCCCTCACGACCGTGAAGGGCGACCACCCCGCGAGGAGGCCACGACATGAGCGATGCGTCCTGGGAGAAGTTCGGGCACCTGCCGGCAGCCGAAAAGCCCTGGGAGCGGTTCTCCTGGACGCAGTACGGCGGCGACCACGGGCCCGGCCTCGAAATCCTGCACACCGGGCCCGGGAAGCGCGTGCTGGAACTGGGCATGGGCAAGGGCGACAACCTTGCCCTCGTCGCGCGGACCGGGGCCTCGGCCGTCGGCGTCGACATCTCCGCCCCGCAGATCGAGGCGGCCCTCGAGCGGTTCGGCGGTCTGATCGAGGCCTGCCACGGGCGCGCCGAGGAGTACCTGAGCGGCCGGGAGGCGGAGTTCGACAGCATCTACTCCGTCTTCGGCGCGGTCTGGTTCACCGATCCCGCCGTACTGCTGCCGCTGGTCCGCCGGGCCCTGAAGCCCGGCGGCCGGTTCGCGTTCTCGCACCTCCCGCCGTCCGGCGAGTGCCCCGGCCCGCACGAGTACGACCTGTACGGCCCGGGCGACGAGCTCCTCGCCATCACCCGGTGGTGCTTCCGCCCCTACATGTGGGAGGAGAAGCTCCGCGCCGCCGGTTTCGCCTCGGCCTCGGGTCAGCGGCTTCCGTGCCCGAAGGACCGGCAGACGATCGGCACGCTCATCGTGCAGGCGACGGCATGAGCATCGGCCCCCTCGCCCGTCAGGGTGAATGGGCGGGCGACTCGCCCGGGGGTGGGGCGGGGTGCGGGCGATCATGGGTTGCGTGTGCACGCGACCGCGTGCCGGCGGAGCTCCGGAGGGCGGATCCATGGCCGACAGGATCACCATCGACACCGACGTCTGCATCGGCAGCAGCCAGTGCGCGCTCAGAGCGCCCGCGGTGTTCACCAGTGACGACGACGGCTTCGGGATGGTCATCCCGGGCCGCGAGGACGGCGGCGGCGACCCGATGCTGAAGGAGGCCGCCCGCGCATGTCCCGTACAGGCGATCACACTCCCCGGCACGTGACCTCGGGCTGGCTGCCCGCCGAGGAGTTCGCCGCGACCCTGCCCAAGGCCAGCGCGTTCGGCTGCCTGTTCTTCACCGACGAGGACGACCGGCCCGTGCAGCTGCGGGCCGTGTACTCGCGCAGCCACCCCTGGCAGTGGCCGGGCGGCTGCATGGACGAGGGCGAGCGCCCGTGGGAGACCGCGCTGCGCGAGTGCCGGGAGGAGACCGGCATCGTGTACGAGGGCCCCCGGCGGCTCCTGGCCACCGTCTTCGGGCTGCCGGGGAAGGAGTGGCCGCTGAGCTCCATCGGGTTCGTCTTCGACGGGGGGCGGTTGACCGCCGAGCAGCTCGACGGCATCGTCCTCGACCCGGCCGAGCACGACGACGTGCGCGCGCTGCCGCTGGAGCGGTGGCGGCCGCTGATGCCGCCGCGGGACTTCGAGCGGCTCGAGGCCGTCATGGAGGCCCGGCGGGCCGGGACCGCCGCGTACTTCGACACCTGGGACTGGGACGACTGACGCCGCCGTCCGGATACCGCCCACACGGCGATTTTCGGCCAGCCAGGGCAGCGGATCGGGCCCCTCCGCCCGGGGACGGGGCAGAATCAGCAGGCCGGAACAGGTCCGGCAGGGGTACGGAGTCGAGGGGGCGGCCATGGCCACAACGGGCACGGGGACGAGCACGGGAGCGAGCAGCGACACCGGCGCGAGCCCCGGCCGGCGGGTGCCCGTGCTGGCCGGGAATCCGCTGCTCGGCTCCCTCTCGGAGCTCACGTCCGACGCTCTCGGCACCTACCTGCGGGCCCACCGCGAGCACGGCGACGTCGTCCGGATCTCCGCGGGCCCGCCCGGGCTGCGCCAGGACCTGTACTGCGTCTTCTCCGCGGAGGGCGCGCAGCAGGTCCTCGCGTCGGAGTCGGCCAACTTCCGCAAGGACAACCCCTTCTACCAGGAGATCCGCGACTCCTTCGGCAACGGCCTCCTCACCAGCCAGGACGCGGACTACCTGCGCCAGCGGCGCCTCGTGCAGCCGCTGTTCACCAAGCGGCGCGTCGACGGCTACGCCGCGGCCGTCGCGGCGGAGGCCCGTACGACGGTCGCCGCGTGGGAGCGGCTCCCGGACGGCGTCGTCGACGTCTCCGAGGCGATGATGCAGCTCGCGCTGCGCGCGGTCGCGCGGATCCTGTTCGGGACGGACGTCGACACCACCGTCGACGTCGTCGACCGCTGCTTCCCCGTGATCACGGAGTACGTGCTGCGCCGCGGCTATTCCCCCGTCAACATCCCGCGGACCTGGCCGACGCCCGGCAACCGGCGGGCGGCGGAGGCGCTGGACGAGCTGTACGGGGTCTGCGACCGGATCATCGCCGAGCGCCGCTCCGGCGGGGAGGACGCGCAGGGTGAGGACCTGCTGGGGCTGCTGTCCGCGGCGTCGAGTTCCGAGGACGGCGCGTTCGACGCCGCCGAGCTGCGCGACCAGGTGCTGATCTTCCTGCTCGCGGGGCACGAGACGACGGCGACGTCCCTGGCGTACTCGCTGCACCTGCTGGCCCTGCACCCGGAGCAGCAGGCGCTGGCCCGGGAGGAGGTCGCCCGTGTGCTGGCCGGCCGGGAGCCGGAGGCGGCCGACCTGGAGCGGCTGCCGTACCTGACGCGGGTGCTGAAGGAGGCGATGCGGCTGTACCCGGCGGCGCCGGTGATCGGCCGCAACTCCGTTGCCGCGACAGAGATCGGCGGGTACGCGGTCCCGGGCGGCGCCAACGTGATCCTGGCGCCGTGGGTCACGCACCGGCACCCCCGCTACTGGCCGGACCCGGAGCGCTTCGACCCGGACCGCTTCACCCCGGAGGCGGAGGCGGGCCGGCCCCGGTACGCCTGGTTCCCGTTCGGCGGCGGGCCGCGCGCGTGCATCGGGCAGCACTTCTCGATGCTGGAGTCGGTGATCTCGCTCGCGGAGCTGCTTCGGGCGTACGAGTTCGAGGCGGTCGACCGGGACGTGCCGCTGAGCGCGGGCATCACCCTGCGCACGCACGGCGCGCTCCGCTGCCGCGTCCGCCGCGCGGCCGGCTGAGGGGTCCGTGGCCGCGCTCGTGTACTTCCGGAAGGTCTTCGAGACCGAGGGGCTCGTGGAGTACGAGTTCGGCGGCGACCCGGACGCCTCCGGGCGGCGGCTGGCCGTGGACAAGGCGTCCCGCACCTCGACGGTGCGGGACGGGCGGGTCGACCACGCGTTCCTGCTGGCCTCGCGGAAGCTCCGCGTGCTGTACGCGGAGCGGGGCGTGTGGCCGGAGCGCGGCATGAGCGCGACCTGACTACGGGTGCGGGCGCCCGTCAGGCCCCCGCCGACGTCGGCTGCTTGCGGCCGCGGAGGCGTTCGAGGTCGGAGGGGCGGACCTTGATGGCGAACACCGCGATGAGCGCGCCGACCAGGGTGAACGCGGCGGCGACCACGAACGCCGCGTTCACGCCGGCGGTGAGCACCTGGTCGCCCCAGGGGTCGGGCAGCCGGCCGGTGCGCCGGAAGGCGAGGAGCTGCTCCGGGGTGGCGGTGGCGAGGAAGTCGCGGGCCTGGGCGCGGCCCTCGCTGCGGCCGGCGGTGCCGAAGACGGTGACGAGGACGGACAGGCCGAGCGAGCCGCCGACCTGCTGGGTGGCGTTGAGGAGCCCGGAGGCGGCGCCGGATTCGCGGTCGGTGACGTGGGACAGCGCCATGAGGGTCAGGGACACGAACTGCAGGCCCATGCCGAGGCCGAAGAGGAGCATCGGCCCGAGGACGCTGCCGAGGTAGGTGGAGTCGGCGTCGGCCCGCGTCAGCCAGGCCAGGCCGGCGGAGCAGCACAGCGCGCCGGTGACCATGAACGGTTTGGGGCCGCGGACGGGCAGCAGGTGGGAGGTGATGCCGGCGCCGACGGCGATGATCGCGCTGACCGGCAGGAACGCGAGGCCGGCCTCCAGGGGGCTGAAGCCGAGGACGTTCTGCACGTAGAGGGTCAGGAAGAAGAACATGCCGAAGATCGCGCAGGCGAGGAAGAGCATGATGCCGTAGGTTCCGGCCCGGTTGCGGTCGGCGAACATGTGCAGCGGGGTGATGGGCTGCGTCGAGCGCCTCTCGTTGGCGGCGAACAGCGTCAGCAGCACCACCGCGGCGCCGAACGAGGCGAGGGTGAGCGGGTCGCGCCAGCCCTCCTGGGCGGCGCGGATGAATCCGTACACGAGGGACGCCATGCCGAGCGTCGACAGCAGGGCGCCGGCGATGTCGAAGTGCCCGGGGTGCCGCTCGGACTCGTGCAGGACTCGGGCGGCGAGGACGGCGATCAGCACGGCGATGGGGACGTTGACGAAGAGCACCCAGCGCCAGTCGAGCCACTCCACGAGCATGCCGCCGGCGAGCAGTCCGATCGCGCCGCCGGCGGCGGAGACGGCTGCGAAGACGCCGAAGGCCCGGCTGCGGGCGGGTCCTTCGCGGAACGTGGTGGTGATCAGGGCGAGCGCGGTCGGGGAGGCGATGGCTCCGCCGGCTCCCTGGAGGGCGCGGGCGGCGAGCAGTTGGCCCTCGTTCTGGGCGAAGCCGCCGAGCAGCGAGGCCAGCCCGAAGAGCAGGACGCCTGCGATGAAGACGCGTTTGCGGCCGAGGATGTCGCCGGCCCGGCCGCCGAGGAGGAGCAGTCCGCCGAAGGTCAGCGTGTAGGCGTTGACGACCCAGGCGAGGCTTTCGGTGGTGAAGCCGAGGGCCGTCTGGATGTGCGGCAGGGCGATGTTCACGATCGTGATGTCGAGGACGACCATGAGCTGGCACGAGGCGATGGTGAAGAGGGCGAGCCCGCTGCCGTTGCCGCGGCCGCCCGCGCTGCCGGTGCCGCTCGTGCCGCCGCCCGCGCCGCCTGAGCCGTCTCCCGCGCCGTCGGTCCCCTTGCCGGGTACTGCGTTGGGGTCCACCCTGCCGACGCTAAACCTGCTACCTCCGGTACACCACTCGAATGGCCTAAGCGAACACCACCGAACGCCACATGTACAGTGTGCCATTTCACATGGCACACTCCCCTCCATGGACGATTTCCTCCGGCTCTCCACCACCACCGGCCGCTTCGCGTACGGCGCACCGCGCGCCTTCTCCTTCGGCGACGACGGCCGGCTCCTCTGGTTCCTCCGCTCCACCGGCCCCACCGACCCCCGCGACTCCCTCTGGGTCCTCGACACCTCCACCGGCACCGAGACCCTCCTCGCCGACCCGCGCCGGCTCGCCCCCGAGCCCGGCCCCCTCCCCGAGGCCGAGCGCCGGCTGCGCGAGCGGATCCGGCTCACCGCCGCCGGCATCGGCGGGTACGCCCTCTCCGGCGACGGCCGCCACGCCGTCTTCGCCCTGTACGGCACCCTCTACCGCGTCTCGTACGCCGGCCCCGGCGCCCCCGCAGCACCGCCGACCGAGGTCCCCACCGCCGGGCCCGCCTTCGACCCGCGCCCCAACGGCGACGGCTCCCGCACCGCCTACGTCGCCGGCGACGCCCTGTACACCTCCCCGGGCGGCCGCGTCAGCCCAGCCGACGGCGCTCGCTGGGGCGTCGCCGAGTTCGCCGCCGCCGAGGAGCTCGGCCGCGACCGCGGCCACTGGTGGTCCCCCGACGGCGTCACCCTGCTGGCCGCCCGCGTCGCCGAAGGCGCACTCCAGCGCCGCCACTTCGCCGACCCGGCCCACCCCGAGCTGCCGCCCGAGGACTTCGCCTACCCGGAGGCCGGCGGGCCCAACGCCGACGTCCAGCTGTGGGTGCTCGGCCCGGGCGGCCACCGCGTGCGCATCCACTGGGACACCGGCCGCCACCCCTACCTCTCCGACGCCTGCTGGGAGTCCTCCGAGGAGATCCTGCTCACCGTCCAGGACCGGCTCCAGCAAGACGTCCTCCTGCTCGGTGCCGACCCCGCCACCGGCCGCACCCGCGAGCTGTCCCGCACCACCCACCCCCAGTGGGTCGACCCGCTCCCCGGCACCCCGGCCCGCCTCCCCGACGGCCGGATGCTCACCGCCGCCGACACCCCCGACGGGGCCGCCCGCACCCTCGCCGTCGACGGCCGGCCGCTGACCGGCGACGGCGTCCAGATCCGCTGCGTCGTCGGCCTCCACCAGGGCCGCCTGCTCGTCGAGGCCGGCCTGCGCGACCCCGCCGAGCAGCAGGTGCTCCTCCTCGACCCCGACTCCGGCGCACACACCGTCCTCGCCGACGACACCGGCGTCCCCACCGTGCACACCGCCGTCGCCTCGGCCGGATCGCTGCTGCTGACCGCCGCCAACCGCGACGGCATCCGCCGCACCCTGCACACCGCCGACGGGCGGCAGTTCACCCCCGGCGACCTCTCACAGCCGATGCCGTACCGGGTCGCCCCGCTGCTGGAGCGCGTCACCGAGCACGCCGTCCCCACCGCGCTCGTCCTGCCCCGCGGGCACGTCCCCGGCAGGCGGCTGCCCGTCCTCGTCGACGGCTACGGCGGGCCCGGCTTCCAGGACGTCAGCGCCGAGCCGCGCCGCTGGCAGTACCGCCAGTGGTGGGCCGACCAGGGCTTCGCCGTGGTGACCGTCGACAACCGCGGCACCCCGTACGTCTCCCCCGCCTTCACGCACGCCATGTACCGCGGCTTCTCCGAGGTCACCCTGGAGGACCAGGTCGCCGCCCTGCAGGCGCTCGGCGCCCGGCACCCCGACCTCGACCTGGGCCGCGTCGGCGTCCGCGGCTGGTCCTACGGCGGCTACCTGGCCGCGCTCGCCGTGCTGCGCCGGCCCGACGTCTTCCACGCGGCCTCCGCCGGGGCCGCGCCCACCGACTTCCGGCACTACGACACCGCGTACACCGAGCGCTACCTCGGCCTGCCCCAGGACCACCCCGAGGTCTACGAGCGGGACTCGCTGATCCCCGACGCGCCGAAGCTGACCCGGCCGCTGCTGCTCGCCACCGGCCTCGCCGACGACAACGTCCACCCCTCGCACACCCTGCGCCTGTCGCAGGCGCTGACCGACGCGGGCCGCCCCCACCAGCTCCTGGCCCTGCCCGGCGTCACCCACATGACCCCCGGCGGCGTCAAGGAGAAGCTGATGGCGCTGGAACTGGAGTTCTTCCGCCGCGAACTCGCCGCCTGAAGCCGCACGGCCGGAAACGGCGAAGGGCCCCGGAGCCGATCGTGTCGGCGCCGGGGCCCTCACCTTCCCGGGTTCACCCGTCAGTCACCCGGGAAGTGGCAGGCCACCTCGCGGGAGGCGGCGATCCGCAGCAGGGGCCGCTCGGTGCGGCACACCTCCTGCGCCTTGGGGCAGCGCGGGTGGAAGGAGCAGCCCGGCGGCGGCGCGGCCGGGCTCGGCGGGTCCCCCAGCAGGACGATCCGCTCCCGCCGCCGCTCCGCCGCCGGATCGGGCAGCGGTACGGCGGACAGCAGCGCCCGCGTGTACGGGTGCTGGGGGGCGTCGTACAGGTCGCGCTTCGCGCCGATCTCGACGATCCGGCCCAGGTACATGACCGCCACCCGGTCGCTGACCCGCTTCACCACGGACAGGTCGTGCGCGATGAACACGTACGACAGCCCGAGCTCCTCCCGCAGCCGCTCCATCAGGTTGACGATCTGCGCCTGCACGGAGACGTCCAGCGCGGACACCGGCTCGTCGGCGACGATCAGCCGCGGCCCGGTGGCCAGGGAGCGGGCGATGCCGATGCGCTGCGCCTGCCCGCCGGAGAACTCGTGCGGGTAGCGGTCGATGTGCTCGGGGATCAGGCCGACGAGCTCCATCAGCTCGGCGGCGCGGCGCCGGGCGTCGGCCGCCGACCAGCCCTGCACGAGCAGCGGGTCGGAGATGATCCGCGAGACGGTCTGGCGCGGGTTCAGTGAGGAGTGCGGGTCCTGGAAGACCATCTGGACGTCGCGGCGCAGGGGCCGCAGGGCGCGCTGCGACAGGCGGGTGACGTCCCGGCCGTCGAAGACGACCGAGCCCGAGGTCGGCTCCAGCAGGCGGACGAGCATCCGGCCGGTCGTGGACTTCCCGCAGCCCGACTCCCCGACGAGTCCGAGGGTCTCCCCCGCCGCCAGGTCGAAGGAGACCCCGTCGACGGCGCGGACCGGTGCGCCCCGGCGGCCGGTCGCGGAGCGCCGCCCGGGGAAGGCCATGGCCAGGTCGCGCACCGACAGCAGGGCCGCCGGGCCGGCCTCGGCCGGGCTCCCGGCGGGCGGCGCGGCGTGGGTGGGTGTGGTCATCGGGCCGCCTCCTCGGCGATGGGGGATCCGGCGTAGTGGCAGGCGGCCGCCCGGCCCGGGAGGTCCCCGTACGGCAGGAGCGGCGGCCGCTCCTGCGTGCAGCGGTCCCTGGCCACCGCGCAGCGCGGGGCGAAGGAGCAGCCGGGGGCGGGGGCGAGCAGGGAGGGCGGTGAGCCGGGGATGGCGCGCAGCGGGCCGTCGTCGCCGTCGTCCGCGAGGCGGGGCATGGAGTCGAGCAGGCCGCGGGTGTAGGGGTGGGCGGGGTCGGCGAACAGGGTGTCGACGTCGGCCTGTTCGGCGGCCCGGCCGCCGTACATGACGAGCACCTCGTGGGCGACGCGGGCGACGACGCCCAGGTCGTGGGTGATCATGACGATGCCGAGGCCGCGGTCCTGCTGCAGGCGGGCGAGGAGTTCGAGGATCTGCGCCTGCACGGTGACGTCGAGGGCGGTGGTGGGCTCGTCCGCGATGAGCAGGTCGGGCTCGCAGGCCAGCGCCATGGCGATCATGGCGCGCTGGCGCATGCCGCCGGAGAACTGGTGCGGGTACTCGCCCGCGCGGCGGGCCGGTTCGGGTATCCCGACCTCGCCGAGCATCTCGACCGCGCGTTTGCGGGCGGCCGCGCGCCCGCTGCGGAAGTGGACGCGGACGTGCTCGGCGATCTGCTCGCCGACGGTGTAGTAGGGGTGGAGGCTGGAGAGCGGGTCCTGGAAGATCATGGCCATCTTCCGGCCGCGGAGCCGGGACAGCTCCTTCTCGGACAGCCCCGTGAGCTCCTGTCCGGCGAGGCGTACGGAGCCCTCGACGTCGGCGCCGCGGTGCAGGCCCATGACGGCGAGCGAGGTGACGGACTTCCCGGATCCGGATTCGCCGACGATGCCGAGGGTGCGGCCGGACTCGACGGTGAAGTCGAGGGAGTCGACGGCGCGGACGGGCCCGCGGGGGGTGCGGAAGGTGACGCCGAGGCCGCGTACCGCGAGGAGCGGCGCGTCGGCGGTGCGGGTGGCGTCGGGAGCGTCGGTGGCGTCGGTGGCGGCCATCAGTACCTCACCCTCGGGTCGACGACGGCGTACAGGAGGTCGACCGCGAGGTTGGCGACGACGATGAAGAACGCGGCGAGCAGGGTGACGCCGAGGACGACCGGCTGGTCGGAGCTGACGAGTGCGCCGTAGAACAGCCTGCCGATGCCGGGGAGTCCGAAGATGGACTCGGTGATGACGGCGCCGGCGAGGAGTCCGCCGAGGTCCATGCCGAAGATGGTGAGGATCGGCGTCATGCCCGAGCGCAGGCCGTGTTTGACGACGACGGTGCGTTCGGGCATGCCCTTGGCGCGGGCGGTGCGGATGTACGGCTCGGCCATGGCCTCGATCATGGATCCGCGGCTCTGGCGGGCGTACATGGCGGCGTAGAGCAGGGCCAGTGCGGTCCAGGGCAGCAGGAGGTTGGAGGCCCAGCCGAGCGGGTCGGAGCCGAAGGGCGTGTAGGTGGGGTACGGCAGCAGTCCGGCGATGCGGATGACGCCGTAGATCAGCATCACGGAGGTGAAGTACACCGGCAGGGAGGCGGCGGCGACCGCGCCGACCATGAGGGCCTTGTCGGTGGCGGTGTCCTTGCGCAGGGCGGCGGTGACGCCGGCGCCGAGGCCGAGGACGAGCCACAGGGCGGCCGCCCCGAGGGCGAGGGAGGCGGAGACGGGCAGGCGGTCCATCAGCAGGTCCCACACGGGCAGGGAGTTCTCGTACGAGTAGCCCAGGCAGGGGAAGTCGCAGCGGACGGCGTACTGGCCGGTGCCGAGGGTGCGGCCGGTGAAGATGCCGGTGAGGAAGTCGGCGAACTGCCGCCACAGGGGCAGGTCCAGGCCGAGGTAGGCGCGGACGTCGGCGATCCGCTCGGGGCTGCACGTCTTGCCGCAGGCGGCCGCCGCGGGGTCGGAGGGAAGGACGTAGAAGATGAGGAAGGTGACGGCGGCGATGGCCAGGAGCACGCCTGCGAGGGCGAGCAGCCGGCGGGCGAGGTAGAGGATCAACTGCGGCTCCCCCTCGGGTCGAGGATGTCGCGCAGGGCGTCGCCGAGCAGGGTGAAGGCGAGGACCGCGAGGAAGAGGAAGGTGCTGGGGATCACGAAGTACATCGGGTCGGTCTCGTAGTAGGCCACGGACTCGGCGATCATCTGGCCCCAGGAGGGGGTGGGCGGGCGGACGCCGACGCCGAGGTAGCTGAGGGCGGCCTCGGTGCTGATCATGCCGGGAATGAGCAGGGTGGTGTAGGCGATGACCGGGCCGGAGACGCCGGGGAGGATCTCGCGGGTCAGGATCCGCCAGGAGCCGGAGCCGGCGACGCGGGCGGCGTCGACGTACTCGCGGTGCTTGAGGGAGAGGGTCTGGCCGCGGACGACGCGGGCGACGCCGGGCCAGCCGAAGACGCCGATGACGGCGGTCATGAGGACGATGCGGTTGACGTCCTTGGCGACGGACAGCATCGCGATCATGAAGATGAGGGACGGGAAGGACATCGTCAGGTCCATCAGGCGGGACAGGACGGCGTCGGTGCGGCCGCCGAAGTAGCCGGCGGCGATCCCGGCCGCGGTGCCGGTGACGACGACGATCGCGGTCGCGGCGAACGCGATGAGCAGGGAGACCTGCGCGCCGGTGACGACGCGGGCGAACAGGTCGCGGCCGGTGACGGGTTCGACGCCGAGCCAGTGCTCGGGGCTGATCCCGCCGAAGGAGCCGAGGGGGAGGCCGCCGAGGTACGGGTCGACGGCGGACTTGTCGAACTCCTCGGGGGACCAACCGCCCAGGGCGCCGAGCCAGGGTGCGGTGGCGGCCATCAGGACGAAGAGGGTGACGACGCAGAGGCTGATGCGGACGGCGGGGCGGCGGCGGAGCTCCCGCCGGGCGAGCTGCCAGGGGCTGCTGCCCGGGGGGAGCGTCTCGGCCGTCGCGGCCTCGGGGGCTGCGGTGGCTGTCATGGGTGTCGTGGGTGTCGTGGCTCGGGTCCCGCGGCCGCTCAGCCCTGGCTCTTCGAGGGGTCCTTGAGGCCGACGGTCGCGTAGTCGATGGTGCCGGTCCACACGGGGTGGCCGAAGGCGCCGGCGATGTTGGTGCCGACGAGGAGGGGCTTGCGCTCCAGCAGGACGGGGATGGAGGGCGCCTTCTTCATGATCTCGGCGTCCAGGTCGATCCAGGCCTGGTTGGCCTGCTTGGCGTCGGCCATGGCGTTGATCTCGTCGATGCGCTTCTGGACGGCCTCGTCGCGGAACTGGGCGTAGTTCCCCTGGTTGCCCTTCTCCTTGACGGTGCGGCCGTCGAAGACGAACGGGATCCAGGTGGAGCCGGAGGGGTAGTCGGGGCACCAGCCGGTGAAGGTCATGTCGGGGGTGGTGGAGAGGTCGCCGATGACGTCGTAGTAGGCGCCGGGGTCGACGGTGTCGATGACGACCTGGACGCCGGCGCGGGCCAGGCCCTGCTGGATGGCCTCGGCGGCGCCCTTGTCGCCGGTGGAGACGGAGAGGGAGACCTTCAGGCTCTCCTTCCCGGCGGCCTTGAGGAGCTCCTTGGCCTTGGCCGGGTCGCCGGCCGGGGCGATCTTGAGGGTGTCGGCCTGCTTGCCGCCGGTGAGGGCGGGCGGGAGGTAGGCGGTGGCGATCTCGTTGAGGGCGGGGCCGCCGCCCGCGGTGATGACCGCCTCCTTGTCGAGGGCGTAGTGCATGGCCTCGCGGACCTTCGGGTCGTTGAAGGGGGCGCGGGAGTTGTTCAGGTGCAGCATCGTGGTGCAGCCCTGGGACTCGGCGAGGAGGCGGGACTTGACGTCGGGCTTCGGCAGCACCTTGGGGGCGCTCTCGGGGCGCATGTCGGAGTACTGCACGGCGGAGGCGTCGGCGCCTTCGGAGGCGATGATGCGGTCGTCGATCTGGCCGCCCTTGAGGCCCATGACGACGACGAACTTGTCCGGGTAGGCCTTGCGGACCTGGTCGGTCGCGGGGTCCCAGTGCTCGTTGCGGACGAGGACCAGCTGCTTGTCCCGGTCGTAGGTTTCGATCTTGTACGGGCCGGAGGAGAACGGGCGGGCGTCGTACTGGGTGCCCTTCTCCTGGGACTGCGGGACGGGCGCGAAGGTGGGGAGGGTGGCGGTCGCGGAGAACTCGGCGACGGGCCGCTTCAGTTCGAAGACGATGGTGCGGTCGTCGGGGGTCTTCACGGAGTCGAGGTGCTGCCCCTGGAGCGGGCCCTTGTAGTTCTCGCCGCCGGCGAGGTACTGGGCGGCGTAGTCGGGGCCGCCGGTGAGGTCGGGGGCGAAGGACCGCTCGACGTTGTACTTGATGTCCTGGGCCTTGATCGGGGTGCCGTCCTCGTACTTCAGGCCCTCCTTCAGGGTGAAGGTCCAGGTGCGGCCGCCGTTGGAGGGGGTGCCGAGGTCGGTGGCGAGGTCGGGGACGAGCTCACTGCCGGCCTTGCCGGGCTCGGCCTTGAAGGTGACGAGGGTGCGGTAGAGCAGCCGGGTGCCGAAGTCCATCGCCGGCATCGTCCAGTTGCGGGCCGGGTCGAGGTGGGAGAAGTCCTGGTTCGACAGGACGGTGAGGGTGCCGCCCTTGACCGGCGTGCCGCCGAGGACCTTGCCGTCGTTGGCGGCGGCGGGGTTGGCGGCGCCCTTGTCGGCGGAGCCCTTCTTGGGGTCGGAGCATCCCGTCGCGCCGAGTGCGATGGCCGCCACCAGGGCGGTGGCGAGGGCGAGTTGGCTGCGCTTGGTCATGGTCACTCCAGTGAAGGGCCGCGCTCTATGATGTGACCGGTAACATAGTAATGTGAAATTGCACTGACAAGGGATCGGAACCGCCGTTATCCAGCCGTGTCCAAATCCGGCGGGAGGCCCTCCGCTCCAAGGGGCCGTCGGCACACCCGGGCAGGCGTGTGGCGCGCTGCTCCGGCTCCCCGGCGGGCGGGCACGCCGGACACGCGGCCGGCCCTGCCGGCCGGCAGGGCCGGCAGGTCAGCCGGTGAGGCCGGAGCCGAGGCCGCCCGGCGCGGGGCGGCCCACCGGCTCGTCGCGGCCCTCCGCCCACAGGGAGCGGACGTGGCCGAGGTGGCGTGCCATGCACGCCTCGGCCGCCTCCGCGTCGCCCGCGATCATCAGGTCGAGGAGTTCGAGGTGCTCTTCGGCGGAGGAGGTCAGCTTGCCCGCCTCGTCCAGGCCCGTGAGCCCGTAGAGGCGGGAGCGCTTGCGCAGGTCTCCGACGGTCTCCACGAGGCGCTCGTTCCCGGCGAGGCCCAGCAGTGTCAGGTGGAAGCGGCGGTCCGCCTCCAGGTAGCCGATGAGGTTGTGCTCGCGGGCACTGGTGACGATCTCCTCCGCGATCGGGCGCAGGGCCTCCAGCTGCTCGCGGGTGGCCATCCGGGTGACCTTGCCGACGGTCGGGACCTCGATCATCGTGCGGAGTTCGGTGTACTGGTCCAGGTCGCGTTCGCTGACCTCGGTGATCCTGAAGCCCTTGTTGCGGACGGGCTCGACCAGGCCCTCGCGGGCGAGGTCGAGCATGGCCTCGCGGACGGGGGTGGCGGAGACGCCGAGCTCGGCCGCGAGGCCGGGGGCCGAGTAGACGCTGCCGGGGCGCAGTTCGCCCGCTATCAGGGCCGCTCGGAGGGCGTGGCCGACCTGGTCGCGGAGCCGCTCCTGGGCCTTGATGAGACTGTGCTGCTTCAGGTCACCCATTGCTTGTCCTCCGAGAGATCGCAGAGGAACAGCGTACAATGTCACGTTTCGCTGTTCTTCCCGGCAGCCGCGTACAGCGCCACCGCCACGGCGAGATCCTCCCAGGCCATGCCCACGCTCTTGAAGAGCTGTGGACAACCGGCCGGGCCCGGCCCCGGCGCCCGCCCCGCGACCAGGTCGGCCAGGGTGGCCGTGATGTGGCCCGGCCCGATCGCGCCCTCCGCCTCCGGGACCAGCAGGTCCCCCGCCTCCCGCAGGGCCGCCGACCGGGCCTCGACGTACACGGCCGAGCGCCGCACCAGCGCCGTGTCCGTCTCCCGGGCGTCCGGCTCGTGCGAGCCGACCGCCACCACCACCGCGCCGGGCGCGACGAGCCGCCCGTCGAAGAGCGGGGTGCGGGCGGTGGTGCAGCACAGCACCAGGTCCGCTCCGTCGACGTCCGCCGCCGTGCCTGTCCGCGCCGGGATGCCCAGCGTGCGGGCGTGCTCCGCGAGGGCCTTGGCGCCCGGGCCGTCCGGGTCGCGGCCGACGATCACGGCCCCGGCCAACTCCCGTACGGCGGCGACGGCTTCGAGGTGCCCGTACGCCTGCGGACCGGTCCCGAAGAGCACCAGCCGCAGCGGCCGCCCGGCCGGGGCCAGGTGTCGCAGGGCCAGCGCGGAGACCGCCGGGGTGCGCAGCGCCGTGAGGGCGGCGCCGTCGAGGAGGGCGACCGGGCGCAGGGTGGGCCCGTCGAGGAGGAGGTAGGAGCCGGTGATCCGGGGCAGGCCCCGCGCCGGGTTCCCCGGCGCCACCCCGGCGATCTTGACACCGGCGTACGCCCCCTGCGCGGCCGGCATCAGCAGCAGTTCCCCGCCGCCCGGCACGGCGACCGCGCTGCGCTGCGGGCAGGACTCCGGATCGAGCCCGGCGCGCAGGGCTGCGGCCAGGGCGTCGGCCGCCGCGGCCGGGCCGAGCAGGGCGGTGGTCTCGGCGGCGCCGATCTGCCGGATCAAAGCAGGAACCCAGCGCCGAGCGCGTCGTGCGGGTCGAGCGTGAAGCGGTGCTCGCCGGTGCGGTACGCGCTGCCGGTGACCTCGGTGACGAGGCCGGCCGGGTCCGGCCCGGGCGCGGCGGCCCCGGGGACGATCCGGCCGGTGAACACGGTCCCCGCCACCGACTCGTGCAGCAGGGAGTCCTCCGGCCCGATGCGGCCGTCCTCGGCGAGGAGGGCGAGCCGCGCGGACGTGCCGGAGCCGCAGGGCGAGCGGTCCACCTGCCCGTCGGCGAAGACGGTGACGTTGCGCTGGTGCGGGCCGAAGGGCGTGTCGGGGAGCTCCTCGTGGAGGATCACCCCGTAGACGCCGGAGAGCAGCGGGCCGTCCGGGTGCCAGGTGGCGGGGTGTCCGGCGAGCGCGGTGCGGATCTCGCGGCCGGCGCGCACCAGGTCCCCGAGCGCGGCCCGGGAGACGTCCAGGCCGAGGTCGCGCGCCCGCACGGAGGCGTAGCAGGCTCCGGCGTGGGCGATGTCGGCCTCGGCGATCCCGAAGCTCGTGGCGACGGGGACCTTCCGCGCGCCCACCCGGGCCGCGACGTTGCGGAAGGTGACGCCGGTGGTGCGGCCGCCGCTGCGGTGGACGGTGGCGGCGACCCGGCCCGAGGGCACGTCGATCCGCACCCGGACGTCGCCCTCGTCGGGGGCGGGCACCCGGCCGGTGTCCACGGCCCAGGCGCCCAGCGCCATGGTGCCGTGGCCGCAGGCGGTGGAGTAGCCGTCCTTGTGCCAGAAGAGGACGCCGAAGTGGGCGCCGTCGTCGTCCGGCGGAACGACGAACCCGCCGTACATCCCGGCGTGCCCGCGCGGCTCCTGCACGAGCATGCGCCGTACGGAGTCCAGCGCGCCCGGCCGCGGCGCGGTGCCGGAGCCGCCGGGGCCGATCGCGGTGGCGCAGCGCTCGGCGACGGTGTCGCCGGGGGCGGGCGGGAGGCCGGGGTCGGCGGTGTCGACGATCCGGAAGGGCTCTCCGGCCGCGTGGTAGTCGGCGGTGCGCACCTCGGGCACGGCGGGGTCGTCCGCGGTCATAGCAGGAACCCTCCGGGGAAGGGGTCGGACGGGTCGAGGAAGTACTGGGCGGTGCCGGTGATCCAGGCCCGCCCGGTGACGGTGGGCACGACGGCGCCGTAACCGCCGACGGTGGTGCGGCCGACGAGCCGGCCGGTGAACTCGGTGCCGATGAAGGACTCGTTGACGAAGTCGGCGCCGAGGTCGAGGAGGCCGCGGGCGTGCAGCTGGGCCATGCGCGCGCTGGTGCCCGTACCGCAGGGCGAGCGGTCGAACCATCCGGGGTGGATGGCCATGGCGTGCCGGGAGCGGCGGGCGTCGGAGCCGGGGGCCGCGAGGTAGACGTGCTTGACGCCGGCGATGGCGGGGTCCTCGGGGTGGACGGGCCGGTCGGCGGAGCCGTTGATCGCGTCCATGATCGCGAGCCCGGCGGCGATCAGGTCGTCCTTGCGGGCGCGGTCGAAGGGGAGGCCGAGGGCGTCGAGTTCGACGAAGGCGTAGAAGTTGCCGCCGTAG
The DNA here is from genome assembly GCF_014649915.1 of Streptomyces toxytricini. Classification (GTDB taxonomy): domain Bacteria; phylum Actinomycetota; class Actinomycetes; order Streptomycetales; family Streptomycetaceae; genus Streptomyces; species Streptomyces toxytricini. The sequence goes on from NZ_BMTY01000008.1 coordinate 234,851, forward strand.
GCGAGGTCGTAGGTGACGGTGCCGTATCCGGGGACGTCGGCCTTGAGGTCGAGGCCGGCGCAGTAGGCGGGGACGTTGGTGAGGGTGACGGCGGTGGCCGCCCCGTCCTCGACGCGGACGTCGACGGAGACGAGTCCGGCGGGGGTGTCGAGGCGGACGGTGGTGACCGGCTCGACGGCCGGCACCATGCCCGTCTCGACGAGGACGGTGGCGACCCCGATGGTGCCGTGCCCGCACATGGGCAGCAGGCCCGACACCTCGATGTAGAGGACGCCGAAGTCGGCGTCGGGGCGGGTGGGGGGCTGCAGGATCGCGCCGCTCATCGCGGAGTGGCCGCGCGGCTCGTACATGAGCAGGGTGCGGACGTGGTCCATGTGCTCGATGAAGTGGAGCCGTTTCTCGGCCATGGTCGCGCCGGGGATCACCCCGACGCCCCCGGTGACGACCCGGGTCGGCATGCCCTCGGTGTGCGAGTCCACCGCGTGGTAGATGTGGCGCGTGCGCATGGGTTCCCCCCGGTCGGCTAGTTGAGTCCCTCGGCGAGGGCCTTCTCGGTCGCGGCGCGGACGGCCGCCTCGGTCTCCCCGGTCAGCGGGTAGCGCGGCGGGCGGGTGGCGCCGCCCGGGCGGCCGGCGAGGTCCATGGAGAGCTTGATGGCCTGGACGAACTCGGTCTTGGAGTCCCAGCGCAGCAGCGAGTGCAGGGACTTGTACAGCGGCAGTGCGGTGTCCAGGTCGCCGGCGACGGCCGCCCGGTAGAGGGTGGCGCAGGCGGCGGGCAGGGCGTTGGGGTAGCCGGCGATCCAGCCGACGGCGCCGGCGAGGGCGAGTTCCAGCAGGACGTCGTCGGCGCCGATCAGGAGGTCCAGGCCGGGGGCGAGTTCGGCGATCTCGTAGGCGCGGCGGACGTCGCCGCTGAACTCCTTGACGGCGACGATGCTGCCGTCGGCGTGGAGCCGGGCGAGCAGGGCGGGCGTGAGGTCGACCTTGGTGTCGATCGGGTTGTTGTACGCGACGACGGGCAGGCCGGTGCGGGCCACCTCGGCGTAGTGGGAGCGGACGGCGTCCTCGTCGGCGCGGAAGGCGTTGGGCGGCAGCAGCAGGACGGAGCCGGCGCCGGCCTCGGCGGCCTGCTCGGCCCAGCGGCGGGCCTCGGCGCTGCCGTAGGCGGCGACGCCCGGCATGACGCGGCTGCCGTCGCCCGCGGCCTCGACGGCGGTGCGCACGACGCGGGCCCGCTCCTCGTCGGTGAGGGTCTGGTACTCGCCGAGGGAGCCGTTGGGGACGACGCCGTCGCAGCCGTTGGCGATGAGCCACGCGACGTGGTCGGCGTAGGCGTCGTAGTCGACGGAGAGGTCCTCGCGCATGGGCAGCGCAGTGGCGACCATGATGCCGTGCCAGGGGCGGGTGCGCGGGTCGGCGGCGGTGGGCGCGGGGGTGTGCGCGTCGGTCATGAGAGAGCTCCCTAGTGTGGTGTGTGACATTTTACTAGTGGGTTGAACTCGGCCACAAGACTCCGGACGGGCCGGGTCGTGCAGGCCGGGGGCAGAAGGGGGCGCAGCGCGCGGCGCGCCCTGCCGCCCGCGGACGTCAGCCGTCGGCGGGCGGCAGGCCGGCGAGCAGGCGCATCGGCACCGGACAGGACAGCGGCCGCCGGTCGGGCGCCTGCTCCTCGCCGGCGAGGGCGGCGACGGCCGGTCCGCACATCCGGCCCTGGCACCAGCCCATTCCGGCGCGGGTGAGCAGCTTGGCGGTACGGGCGTCCCCGGCCCCGAGGTCCGCGACGGCCTCCCGGATCCGCCCGGCCGGCACCTCCTCGCAGCGGCACACGTCCGTGTCGTCCCGCAGCCAGCCGGTCCAGCCCTCCCCGGGCCGGTGGGCCCGGCCCATCGCGTCGGCGAAGGCCCGCAGCCGCGCGCGGCGGCGCACCAGGGCCGCCGGGACCGGCCGGCCGGCGACGGCGTGGGCCGCGATCTCCCCCTCGACCAGCGCCGGCTGCGCACCGGCGATGCCGCCGGTCTCGCCGGCGGACCAGATGCCGGGGACGGAGGTCCGCTGGAGGGCGTCGAGGTCGAGCGCGGCGGTGCCGTCGGCGGCGCGGCGGGTGGCGCAGCCGAGGCCCGTGGCCAGCTCCAGCTGCGGGACCAGGCCGTGCCCGACGGCCACGGCGTCGCAGGGGATGCGGCGGGCGGTACCGGGCAGCGGCCGCCAGTCCGCGTCCAGGCGGGCCACAGTGACGGCCTCCACCCGGTCGGTGCCGTGCGCCTCGGTCACCGCGTGCCGGGTGAGCAGCCGCACGCCGTGGCGCAGCAGGGCCCCGCCGTACACGGCACCCTCGGCGAGCTTGGCGGGATTGCGGAGCAGGGCGGGCAGGGCGGGGGCGTAGCCGGTGTAGGCGGCGGCCTCGACGACGGCGGGTACCCGCGCCCCGGCGGAGGCGAGGGATCCGGCGACGGCGAGCAGCAGCGGGCCGCTCCCGGCGACGACGACGCGGCGGCCGGGCAGGACGAGGCCGCCCTTGAGCATGGCCTGGGCTCCGCCGGCGCCGACGACGCCGGGCAGGGTCCAGCCGGGGAAGGGCAGTTGGCGCTCGTAGGAGCCGGTGGCGAGGAGCACGGCGCGGGCGCGGACGGCCACCGCGTGCTCCTCGGGCCCGGCGACGGCGTGCAGCACCCAGGCGGCGGGGGCCCGGCCGGCGGCGTCCCCGGCGGGAGCGGCGTCCTGCGGGGCGTCCTGCGCCGCGTCCTGCGGGACCACGGTCCACACGTGGTGGCCCGGCAGGTACGTGACGCGGCCGGAGGCGGTGTGGGCGCGCAGGGCCCGCTCGCGGGCGGCGAACGCGGCCCAGCCGTGGTGGAGGGCCTCGGGCCGCTCCGCGCCCAGCTGCGGGGCGGGATGCCGGTAGAACTGCCCGCCGGGCCGCTCCCCCGCGTCGATCAGGGTGACGCGCAGGCCGAACCCGGCGGCGGTGACGGCCGCGGCGAGGCCGGCCGGGCCGGCGCCGACCACGGCGAGGTCGGCGAGGCCCTCCTCCGGGTGGTCGGCGGCGTCCTGGGCGCCGGGGCCGGGGAGGTCAGACGGCGAGGTCGGCACGGCCGGTCCCTTCCTGGGTGGTGACGGCGTCCCCGGGGCGGGCGGGGACCAGGCAGGCGCGCTGGTTGGGGCGGCCGTTGACGGTGACGAGGCAGTCGTGGCAGCTGCCGATCCCGCAGAACGCGCCGCGCGGGGCGCCGCCCTGACGGGTGGTGCGCCAGGCGAGGATCCCGGCGCCCCACAGCACGGCGGCGATGGACTGCCCGGCCTGGGCGGTCAGCTCGCGCCCGTCGAAGCGCAGGGTGTACGTGGCGTCGGGGCGCCCGCCGACGAGGTCGCGCGGGGACCGGCGGTGCGGGCGGTCGGTCATCGGCCGGTCTCCTTCGGCTGCGCCGCGGGATCGGGGAAGCGGTCCGGGCGGAAGGGGTGGAGCGGGAGCGGGGGTTCGGCGCCGGTGAGGGCGGCCGCGACGAGGACCCCGGTGGCGGGGGCCAGGCCGATGCCGGCGCCCTCGTGCCCGCAGGCGTGGAGCAGTCCGGGGACCCGGGGGTCGGGGCCGATGGCGGGGAGGTGGTCGGGGAGGTAGGGGCGGAAGCCGTGGTAGGCGCGCAGGACGCGGGCGTCGGCGAGGACCGGGAAGAGGGCGGCGGCCTGTCCGGCGAGGCGGCGCAGGGCCTCCGTGGACAGCGACCGGTCGAAGCCGACGCGCTCCCGGGTCGCCCCGATCAGCACCGGCCCGGCCGGGGTGCCCTCGACGACCGCCGAGGACTGCAGGGCCGCGGAGCCGCTCGCGACGTCCGCGATGTAGTCGGCGGCGTACACCTTGTGCCGTACGACCCGGGGCAGCGGCTCGGTGACGAGGACGAAGCCGCGCCGCGGCAGGACCGGCAGGGCGGTGCCGGCGAGCTCCGCGATGCGGCCGCCCCAGGTGCCGGCGGCGTTGACGACGGCGGGGGCGGCGAGTTCGCGGCGCGTGGTGCGCACCCCGCGGACGGCGCCGCCGGCGGTGAGGACTGCGGTGACCTCCTCGCCGAGGTGGAGTTCGGCGCCGGAGGCGGCGAGCAGGCGGGCGGCCGCCTGTGCGGGCTGGACCTGAGCGTCCTGGGGGTAGAGGAAGCCGCCCGCCCGCCCGGGCGCCAGGTGCGGCTCCAGTTCGCGCAGCTCGGCGGGGCCGGCCTCGACGGCCTCCACGCCGACGGCGCGCTGCCCTTCGGCGAAGGCGCGCAGGGCCTTCAGGGCGGTCTCGTCGGGGGCGATGACGAGGCCGCCCTTGGGCTCGTATTCGATTTCCTCGGGGAGGTCGGCGGCCAGGTCGCGCCAGAGGCCTGCGGACAGCAGGGCGAGGTCGAGCTCGGGGCCGGCCTCCTTGTCGGAGACGAGGAGGTTGCCCTCGCCCGCGCCGGTCGTCCCGCCGGCGACGGGGCCGCGGTCGACGACGGCGGCGCGGAGGCCGGCGCGTGCGGCGTAGTAGGCGCACGCCGCTCCGACGACGCCGGCTCCGACGATCACGACGTCCAGGGGATGTCTCTTGGGCACGGCAGTAATATGTCACATTCTTTTGCGGCTGCCCAGAGCGTGCAGCAGCGGATGGTCCGGCGGCCGGCCCTCCCCCCGCTCCGGGGGTCTCCCGGAAGGCAGGGCCGGCCGCCGGCGGCACGGGGTCAGCTGCGCAGCGGGCCCTCGCAGCTGTAGGGGGAGGTGCCGGCCGTGCGGTTGTCCCAGATCTCCACCGGGCCGAAGGAGCAGTTCATGTCCGCCAGGTTGTTGGAGGCCGCGCCGGCCCGGTCGAGGAGGAAGTAGTCGACCGTCTCGGACATGTCCTTGAAGTTCTGGTCGTCACTGCGCCAGTTCTTCAGGTTCGCGGTGATCCGGCCGGTGCAGGTGAACCGCCGCTTGCCGGGGTCGCCGTTCTCCACGCAGTCCGGCGTGTTGTAGGTGGCCGCAGCGAACGAGGACTTCACCGAGGCGAGCGCGGAGTCGCGCAGCTGCTCGTTCGGCGTGTACGTGGTGTTGGGCACGAACAGCTGGTCCACCTTGGCGATCTGCGCGTCCAGGAAGCGGTCGTAGTCGCGCTGGAGGTAGCTGTCCGAGCCGAGGCGGTGGCGCCAGGCGTCGTACTTCGCCACGTCGTTGTTGCGCAGGTGGGTGTACATCTCGCGGAGCAGGGACGGCTTCTCGGTCCACAGGAACTCGAAGAACGTGCCGGCGTAGCTGTAGAAGCGGAAGCCGTCGCCGTCGTACGTGGCGTTGAGGATCTGCCCGACGCTCATGCGGGGGCCGCCGCCCGCCGTGTCACCGATGATGCTCTTGACGAGCGACTTGCGCACGGCGATGCCGTCGGAGCGGGTGGCCCCGTCGAAGAACTCGGCCGTGCCCTCGTCCATGGCGGTGGTGCGGTCGCCCTCGTACCAGGGGCCCTGGCCGAAGAAGCCGTGCACGGCGAAGCGGCCGTTGAGGTAGTGCACGTACTCGTGGCGGAAGAGCTCTTCCAGGGTCAGGGTGGAGTCCTGCGGGACGCGGCGCTGGTAGGTGTAGAAGGTGGCGCCGTTCTCGATGTAGATGCCGCCGTTGTTCGTGTCGTACCCGGTCAGGATCGGGTGGTAGTTCACGTAGTCGGCGCGCGAGGCGTACAGCACGATGTTGAGGGTGCTGTTCGGGTCGCCGGCGAGCGGCTGGTCGGTGCCGATCACCCGGTGGTACTGCGCCTTGACCTGCTTGCTCGCGTAGTAGAGCTGGTCGACGGTGGCCCGGTCGAGGGCGGTGCGGACCTTGATGGCGCCGTTGTCGTAGGTGAAGGTGTTCGGGAAGAGCTGCTTCTCGATGTCCTCCTTGCAGACCCCGTACGGCTTGCACGCCTCGTAGAAGTTGAGCCAGGAGACGATCTTCGCCCACTGCTCGCTGCCGTCGCCGAAGGTGGTGCGGGCCGTCGACAGCAGCCCGCCGAGGTCGGCCACGGTCCGGTCCTTCAGGGAGGGGACCTGGCCGAAGCGGCCGTACTCGCCGAGGGCGTCGCGGGCGACCCAGGCGTTGGCGGTGCCCTTGAGGTGGCCGTAGCCGGCGAACGCCTTGAACAGGTCGCGGTAGGCCGGGTCGGCGGCGACCGCCGCGTGGAAGGCGGCGTCCTGGTTGCCCGGGTAGACGCCGAGGTAGTTCACCGACAGCGCGGCCAGTGCGGCGCCCGCCCAGTTCGGGTCGTGGTGGGTGGCCGGGTGGCCCGGGTCCATGGTGGCCAGGACCTTCTTGATCAGGCCGATCTGGTGGTGGCGCAGGCCGGGAGCACTGCCGGCGTAGAGGGCCTCGCGCAGGGTGCGGGCGTTGGAGGCGGTCGTGTCGAAGGTGCGGGCGGCGGCGCCGAAGTCGGCGATGGCGCGGCGCATGGCCTCGACGGTCGGCGCGTCGGTGACGTCGATCTCGGAGCGCGAGTGGTCGTGGTAGGCGACGGCGTGCAGGTAGGTGAACATCTCCTCCAGGTGGGAGGAGTTCTTGCCGTCGTGCGCCGCGGCCAGGGCGGATATGCGCCGGGAGACGGCCTGGACGTGGGCGTCGGACATGACCCGGGCCAGGCGGGCGTCCCAGTTCCAGATGATGCTGCGCAGGCAGCCGTCGGCCGTGACGGCCTCGTCGGCGAGGAAGTCGGCGAACTGCTCCGGGGACAGCCCCGTGACGCCGTCGAGGGTGCAGGGGACGCCGGCGGCGAGGGTGCGGCCGGTCGCGGGGGCCGCCGCGGCGGCCTTGCGGCTCTTCTCGCTGCGCTCGGAGGCCGGCGCGGCCGCGGTCGGGGCGCCGGGGGTGCGGCCCTGGGCGGCCTGGGCCGCCGCGGCGTCCGCGGCGGAGCGGGCGGCCTGGCCGCCGGGGGTGCGGCCGGCGCCCGGCGCGACGGCGGACGCGGGGGCCGCCTCCTTCGGCGAGGCGAGGCGGTCGACCTCGTCGAACGGGTTCCCGCCGCGCGCCCCGGCGGCGGGGGCGGCAGGGGCGGCGGCCGCACCCTGCGCCGGGGCGGGCACCGCGGTCTCGGCAGCCACCGTCACGGCCTGGCCCGCCGTGGCGAGGAGCGTGACCGCCACGGCGGTCGAGAGGAGGGAGGAACGCACAACTCTGTGCTGGGACACCAAGGACTCCTGGAAGGGGAGGTGGGGGACATGGCGGACACGGCGCGGGGGTGCTGCGTGGGACGTGCCGGACGAGCGGTCGTGCGTGAACTGCCCTGCGCCACACGGCATTTGACGGGGATTAACGCGCCGCGGTGTGAGCTGTAACATAGTAATGTGAAATTGCACTGACAAGACCTGTGCGCACACCAGTTCACGTCTTTCCCAGGGAGCCCCCGTGACCGAAGCCCTCTCCCGCCTCAACACCGGGAGTCACGACCTGCCGGTATCCGCCGAGTTGTCCCGGTACATGGCCGGCAACTGGGCCCCGTCACCGCTGCCGGACTCCGAGCGCGTCGCCGCGTACGCCGTCACCCCGGCCCGCCGCGCCCGCCTGTCCGCACTCTTCCCGGGCGAGCGGCTGATCGTCCCGGCCGGCGAGCTGAAGGTCCGCTCCAACGACTGCGACTTCCGCTTCCGCCCGCACAGCGCGTACGCCTGGCTCACCGGGCTCACCGGCGAGGACCAGGTCGGCCACGTGCTCGTGATGGAGCCCTCCGGCCCGCACGGGCACGAGGCCGTGCTGTACCTGCGCCCCCGCTCGCCGCGCACCGGCGGCAGCGAGGAGTTCTACCGGGACCGCCGGTACGGGGAGTTCTGGGTCGGCCGGCGCCCCGACCTCGCGGAGGCGGAGCGGCTGACCGGGCTGCGCTGCGCCCACCTGGAGGCGCTGGGCGACCCGGCCGGCCGCAACGCCGCGACCGACGCCGAGCTGGCCACCGCCCTGTCCGAGCTGCGCCTGGTCAAGGACGCCTGGGAGGTCGAGCAGCTCCAGCTGGCCGTCGACCACACCGCCGCCGGATTCGAGGACGTCGTACGGGCGCTGCCGCGCGCGCTCGCCCACCCTCGCGGCGAGCGGTGGATCGAGGGGGTCTTCGGCCTGCGCGCCCGGGCGGAGGGCAACGGCACCGGCTACGACACCATCGCCGCGTCCGGCGCACACGCGTGCGTGCTGCACTGGATCCGCAACGACGGGCGGCTCGACGCGGGCGACCTGCTGCTGCTCGACGCCGGCGTGGAGACCGACACCCTCTACACGGCCGACATCACGCGCACGCTCCCGCTGTCGGGGCGCTTCTCCCCCGTCCAGCGGCAGGTGTACGAGCTGGTGCTCGCCGCGCAGGAGGCGGGCATCGCCGCGCTTCGGCCGGGGGCGAGCTTCCGCGACTTCCACCGCGCGGGGATGCGGGTGATCGCGGAGGGCCTGGCGGACTGGGGCGTGCTCAAGGACGCCGAGGGCGACCTGCACCGCCGGTACACGCTGTGCAGCAGCGGCCACATGCTGGGGCTCGACGTCCACGACTGCGCCAAGGCGCGCGCGGAGACGTACCTGGACGGGGTGCTGGAGGAGGGCCAGGTGCTGACGGTCGAGCCGGGCCTCTACCTCCAGCCGGACGACGAGACGCTGCCGCCGGAGCTGCGCGGCATCGGTGTGCGCATCGAGGACGACCTGGTCGTCACCGCGACGGGGGCCCGGCTGATGTCGGGGGCCCTGCCGCGGACGGTGGCCGGGATCGAGGAGTGGATGGGCGGCCTGCTGGAGGGCTGAGCCCGCCGCCCCGGCCGCCCCGGCCGCGGCGCGGGAGGGGCGGCCGGGGCGGACGGCGGTGACGGCCCGCGCGGGATGCGCGGGCCGTCACCTGCCGGTTCCCTCCGGCGTGTTCGGGATGCGGAATGAACGGGCGGCTCAGTTCCGGTGTGCGGAGTTACTTGCCGCCACCACCACCGCCACCGCCGCCACCGTGGCCGCCGCCGCCGTGGCCGCCACCGCCGCCGTGGCCGCCGTTGCCGCCACCACCGCCGTCGCCGCCACCGCCGCCACGGCCTCCGCCGTCGTGGCCGTTGCCGCCGTTGCCGCCGTAGCCGCCGTCGTGGCCGTTGCCGCCGTAGCCGTTGTGGCCGTTGCCGCCGTAGCCGTTCCAGTCGTGGTCGTTGTAGTCGCGGTAGTCGTGCCGGTCGTAGTCGCGGTTGCTGTGGTGGACGTTGTCCCAGCACCAGTCGGGCCGGTCGTCCCACCGGTTCCACCGCTCGCAGCAGTCACGCCAGTCATGGCTTCCGCGCCGGTCGTCCGAACACCGCCAGTCCTGCCGGGTCTCCGGGGTCAGCGAGGTCTGCGCGGCAAACGCTCCGCTCACCGGCGTCAGGCCGAGAGCGACGCCTGCGGCGCCCGCCACGGCTGCCGCAATGATCCCACGGCGCATGATCATGCACCTCCGAGCATCTTGACAATTGATCCCAAAGGGGGCATTTCCACACTCCCCCCTTACCTGCTCCCTGTCAAAGGCCGCTCGCCGGCCCCGCACCCCGGGACCCCCCGCAAGCCGCTTCCCAACTGGGATCCCCGCCTTGTGGAATTGCTTCGGACGGACCGTCAAGGACGGCGATACCGTCCAGTTCGACCAGGGCTTCCTCGTCCCAGAGCCGGACGATGCCCACGACCGCCATCGCCGGGTAGTCGCGGCCCGCCAGACGCCGCCAGATGCGGCCCAGTTCGGGGGCGTGCGCCCGGTAGTCCGCCACGTCCACCGCGTACACGGTCACCCGCACCAGGTCCGCCGGCGCGCCGCCCGCCGCCGCCAGCGCCGTCAGCAGACCGGACAGGGCCCGCTCGAACTGCTCCGGCAGCGTCGCCCCGACCACCGCTCCGTCCGCGTCCAGCGCGGTCTGCCCCGCGAGGAACACCAGCCGGGAGCCGGTCGCCGCCACCGCGTGGGAGAAGCCCGTCGCCGGCGACAGCTCCGCCGGGTTGATCCGCTGCGGGCTCACCGGTACAGCTCCCGCGCGATGATCGTGCGCTGGACCTCGCTCGCGCCCTCGTAGATGCGCGGGGCCCTGACCTCCCGGTACAGGTGCTCCAGCAGGTGGCCCCGGCGCAGGGCGGCGGCCCCGTGCAGCTGCACGGCGTGGTCCACCACGTACTGCGCGGTCTCCGTCGCCAGCAGCTTGGCCATGGCCGAGCGGCGCGGGACGTCCGCGTCCCCCGCGTCGTACGCGCCCGCGGCCGCGTAGACCAGCAGCCGGGCCGCCTCGGTCCGGGTCGCCATCTCCGCCACCCGGTGCCCGACCGCCTGGAGGTCGCCGAGCACCCCGCCGAACGCGGTGCGGCTCGCGGTGTGCGCCAGCGTCGCGTCGAGGGCGGCGCGCGCCATGCCCACCGCGAACGCGCCCACGCTGGGCCGGAACAGGTTCAGCGTGGCCATCGCCACGGCGAAGCCGCGCCCGGGCCGGCCCAGCAGGTCCTCCGGGCCGACGGGGACCCCGTCGAAGACCAGTCTGCCGATGGGGTGCGGGGAGAGCATCTCCAGCGGCTCCCCGGACAGTCCGGGCCGGTCGGCCGGGACGAGGAAGGCCGTGACGCCCTTCGCCCCGGGAGCCTCGCCGGTGCGGGCGAAGACGGTGTAGAAGTCGGCCTCCGGGGCGTTGGAGATCCAGCACTTCTCGCCGCTGAGCCGCCAGCCGCCCGCCGCCCCCGGGTCGGCGCCGGCGTCGGGCTCCGCCGCGAGCGCCAGCGCCGCCGCGTCCGAGCCGGCCCCCGGCTCGCTCAGCGCGAAGGCCGCCACCGCCCGGCCGGCCCGCACCTGCGGCAGCCAGCGCTCCCGCTGCGCGTCCGTGCCCGCGCTGAGCACCGGGTGCGCCCCGAGCCCCTGCAGGGCCAGCGCCGTCTCCGCCTCCGTGCACCCGTACGCGAGGGACTCCCGCAGCAGGCACAGCTCCAGCGCGCCCGAGGTGAACAGCCGGTCCAGCAGCCCCAGCGCCCCGAGCTCCGCGAGCAGCGGACGGTTGACGCGTCCCGGCTCCCCCTTGTCCGCCAGCGGCCGCAGCCTCGTGGCCGACAGCTCGCGCAGCTGCCCGCACCACTGCTCCTGTTCCGCTCCGAGCGCGAATCCGGTCATCCGAACATCCCCGCTTCTATCGCGTCCTGTTGACTCCCGTCACCATCACGATACGCTCGTGGGGCAAGCGCACGGCCGGCTCCACCCGTTTCGGCCCCGACCAGGGGGCGCAGCCGTCGCAAGGGGGCGAACCCGCCTTGGAGCTCAAGCCTTCGGCCCATGCCGACACCTTCGCGCGCGACCACCTGCCGCCGCCGCACGCGTGGCCGGACCTGCTCTTCGAACTGCCCGAACTGGCCTACCCGGACCGCCTCAACTGCGCGGCGGAGCTGCTCGACGCCACCATCGCCCGGCTCGGGCCGGAGCGCCCCGCCTTCCGCAGCGGCACCGGCGAGACCTGGTCGTACGGGGAGTTGCGCGACCGGGTGGACCGCATCGCGCACGTCCTGACGGCCGACCTCGGGGTGGTCCCCGGCAACCGGGTGCTGCTGCGCGGCCCGACCGGCCCCTGGCTCGCCGCGTGCTGGCTCGCGGTGGTGAAGGCCGGTGCGGTCGCCGTCACCGTCCTGGCGCAGCAGCGGGCGCACGAGCTGGCGACGGTGTGCGCGATGGCCCGGGTGGGGCACGCCCTGTGCCACGAGTCGGTGCTGGAGGACCTCGCCCGCGCGGACGTCCCCGGCCTGCGCGTCACCCCGTACGGCGGGACCGGCCAGAAGGACCTGCTCCGCCTCGTCGAGCAGCACACGGAGCCGTTCCCGGCGGTCGGGACCTCCGCGGACGACGTGGCGCTGATCGCCTTCACCTCCGGCACCACGGGCCGGCCGAAGGGCTGCATGCACTTCCACCGGGACGTGCTGGCGATCGCCGACACCTTCTCCCGGCACGTGCTGCGGCCCCGGCCCGACGACGTCTTCGCGGGCAGCCCGCCGCTCGGCTTCACCTTCGGCCTCGGCGGCCTGGTCGTCTTCCCGCTGCGCGCCGGCGCCAGCGCCCTGCTGCTTGAGCAGGCCGTACCGCGCGTCCTGCTGCCGGCCCTGGCCGAGCACCGGGTCACCGTGCTGTTCACGGCGCCCACCGCCTACCGGGCGATGCTGGACGCGCTCGACGGCGAGGCCCACGACCTGTCGGCGCTGCGCCGCTGCGTCTCGGCGGGCGAGAACCTCCCCGCCGCGACCTGGCAGGCCTGGCACGAGCGGACCGGGCTGCGGATCATCAACGGGATCGGCGCGACGGAGCTGCTGCACATCTTCATCTCCGCCGCGGACGACGACATCCGCCCCGGCACCACCGGCCGCGTCGTGCCCGGCTGGCAGGCCCGCGTGGTGGACCGCTCCGGCCGGCCCGTCGCGGACGGCGAGCCGGGGCTGCTCGCCGTGCGCGGCCCGGTCGGCTGCCGCTACCTGGCCGACCCGCGGCAAGGGGACTACGTACGGGACGGCTGGAACCTCACCGGCGACACGTACATCCGCGATGCGGACGGCTACTTCCGCTACGTGGCCCGCGCCGACGACATGATCGTCTCCGCCGGGTACAACATCGCCGGCCCGGAGGTGGAGGAGGCGCTGCTGCGCCACCCGGACGTCGCCGAGGCGGCCGTCGTGGGCCGCCCGGACGAGCGGCGCGGCCAGATCGTCGTGGCGTACGCCGTCCCCCGTCCGGGCGCGGTCCTGACGGAGGACGCCCTGCGGGAGTTCATGCGCGCCGAACTGGCCCCGCACAAGTGCCCGCGCGCGTTCGTCTTCCTGCCCGAGCTGCCGCGGACCCCGACGGGGAAACTTCAGCGGTTCCGGCTGCGCGATCTACAGTGAACCCGTGGCCGAGCAGCACACCCCGCGATCCCTGATCGTCACCTTCTACGGCGCCTACGGGCGGGCCTTCGAGGGGCCCGTGCCCGTGTCGGCGCTGGTCCGCCTGCTGGGCGCCGCGGACGTGGACGCCCCGTCGGTGCGCTCCTCGGTGTCCCGGCTCAAACGGCGCGGCTTCCTGCTGCCCGCCAGGGCCTCGGACGGCTCCGCCGGGTACGAGCTCTCCGACGATGCGCGCCGGCTCCTCGACGACGGCGACCGGCGCATCTACGGCGACCGGGCCGTCCGGGGCACCGGCGAATGGCTGGTCGCGGTGTTCTCCGTCCCGGAGCAGGAGAGGCACAAGCGGCACCTGCTGCGCTCCCGGCTGGCGCGGCTGGGCTTCGGCGCCGTGGCCCCCGGCGTGTGGATCGCGCCGGCGCACCTGTACGAGGAGACGGGGCACACCCTGGACCGGCTGCACCTGACGGCGTACGTGGAGCTGTTCCGCGGCACGCACCTGGGCTTCGCTCCGACCGCGGAGGCGGTGGCCCGCTGGTGGGACCTGACCGCGCTGGCCAAGGCGCACGAGGAGTTCCTCGACCGGCACGAGCCGGTGCTGCGCGCCCTCCAGCAGGGCGGTTCGCCGACGCCGGAGCAGGCCTACCGGGACTACCTCCGGGCCCTGGACGGCTGGCGGCGCCTGCCGTACGCGGACCCGGGGCTGCCGCGCGACCTGCTGCCGTCGGACTGGCCGGGCGACCGGGCCGCGGCCGTCTTCGCGGAGCTCCACGCCCGGCTGCGGGACACCGGCGCCCGCTTCGTCCAGCCGTAGTCCGGCGGACGGCCGGGGCGGGCGGAATTCCGGGTGCGGCGCGGTGCGGGCGGGCGCCATGATGGGCCATGACCTGGACCTTCACCCATGATCTGGCGGCCTACCGGGCCGCGGCCGGGGCGGCCGTCGCCGCCGACCCCGTCTCGAACACGCTGCTGCTGACCGTGGAGGGGGCCCTGCTGCGTCGCGGCCCGCACGCCTTCTCGGACCGGGACCCGGTGTTCGGCTGGTGGACCGGCGCGGACGGCACGGTCGCCGGCGGCCTCCTGTGCACGCCGCCGTACCCGCTGGTCCTCGGCAGGGTTCCCGGCGAGGCGGTGGCGGCGCTGGGCGAGGCGCTGCGGCGGGAGCCGCTGCTGGGCGGGGTCGGCGGGTTCAATGCCCGGCGCGCGGACGGCGAGCGGCTCGCGGAGGCGTGGGGGCGGCCGGTCGGCGAGCCGGAGGTGCTGCGGCTGTACCGGCTCGGGGAGCTCGCGGCGCCGGATCCGGCGCCCCAGGGGCGGGCCCGGGCGGCCGTGGAGGCGGACCTGCCGCTGGTGCGGGAGTGGTGCGCCTCCTTCGCGGCGGAGGTCGGCGACCCGCCGCCCGGCGAGGGCGCGGCGCGGGACCGGGTCGCCGGGGGCGGGGTGCTGCTGTGGGAGGACGCCGCGGGCCGTCCGGCGGGGCTCGCCGCGTTCAGCCCGCCCGACGGCGGGACCTCCCGGATCGGCCCGGTGTACACACCGCCCGAGCACCGCCGGCGCGGGTACGCGGCGGGTGCCACGCATGCGGCGGTGGGCGCGGCCCGGGCGGCGGGCGCCCGGGAGGTGCTGCTGTTCGCGGACACGGCGAACCCGACGAGCACGGGGGTCTACCTGCGGCTCGGCTTCGTGCCGGTGGAGGACCGGGCGGTGTTCGCACCGCGCTGAGCGGTGCGGCCACCGCCCGCTGCCCGGCCGCTCAGCCCTTTCCGGTGGGCGGTTTGCGGCTGCCGGCCCGGTAGGGCGCCGGCCAGGGGGCGGCGGGGCCGGCGTACTCCTGGTCGGCGGCCGCGTGCAGGGTCCAGTGCGGGTCGTACAGGTGGGGTCGGCCGAGGGCGCAGAGGTCGGCGCGGCCGGCCAGGAGCAGCGAGTTGACGTCGTCCCAGGAGGAGATGGCGCCGACGGCGATGACGGGGACGCCGAGTGCGTTGCGGATCCGGTCGGCGTACGGGGTCTGGTACGAGCGCCCGAACTCGGGGGCCTCGTCGGGGACGACCTGCCCGGTGGAGACGTCGATGGCGTCGGCGCCGTGCTCTGCGAACGCGGCGGCGATGCGGACGGCGTCCTCGGCGGTGGTGCCGCCGGGCGCCCAGTCGGTGGCGGAGAGCCGGACGGTCATGGGCCGGTCCTCGGGCCAGACGTCGCGGACGGCGTCGAAGACCTCCAGGGGGAAGCGGAGCCGGTTCTCCAGCGGGCCCCCGTAGGCGTCGTCGCGGTGGTTGGCGAGCGGCGAGAGGAACCCGGACAGCAGGTAGCCGTGCGCGCAGTGCAGTTCGAGGAGGTCGAAGCCGCAGTCGGCGGCGCGGGCGGCGGCCGCCGCGAAGTCGGCGCGGATCGCGGCGAGCTCCCGGCGGTCCAGGGCGCGGGGGACCTGTGAGACGCCGGGCCGGTAGGGCAGGGGGGAGGCGGCGGCGACGGGCCAGTTGCCCTCGGGCAGGGGGTCGTCCATGCCCTCCCACATGAGTTTGGTGGAGCCCTTGCGGCCGGAGTGGCCGAGCTGGACGCCGAGGGCGGTGCCGGGTGCGCAGGTGTGGACGAAGTCGGCGATGCGCCGCCAGGCGGCGGCCTGCGCGTCGGTGTAGAGGCCGGTGCAGCCGGGGGTGATCCGGCCCTGCGGGGAGACGCAGACCATCTCGGTCATGACGAGGCCGGCGCCGCCGAGGGCGCGGGCGCCGAGGTGGACGAGGTGGAAGTCGCCGGGGAGGCCGTCGCCGTCGGCGGCGGAGTACATGTCCATCGGGGAGACGACGACCCGGTTGCGCAGGGTCAGCCCGCGCAGGGTGAACGGGGTGAACATGGGCGGGGTGCGGTCGTCCGGGCAGCCGAAGTCGCGTTCGACGGCGCGGGTGAAGCGCTCGTCGCGCAGCCGCAGGTTGCCGTGGGTGACGCGGCGGCTGCGGGTGAGCAGGTTGAACGCGAACTGCCGGTCGGGCTGGTCGACGTACCCGGCGAGTTCCTCGAACCAGCGCATGCTGGCGGCCGCGGCCCGCTGGGTGGAGGCGACGGCGGGCCGGCGGGCGGCCTCGTACGCGGTGAGTGCGGCGGGGACGTCCGGCTCGGCGGCGACGGCCTCGGCGAGGGCGAGCGCGTCCTCGACGGCGAGTTTGGTGCCGGAGCCGATGGAGAAGTGCGCGGTGTGGGCGGCGTCGCCGAGGAGGACGGTGTTGCCGTGGGACCAGCGCTCGTTGACGACGGTCCGGAAGCCGGTCCAGGCGGACCGGTTGCCGTGCAGCGGGCGGCCGCGCAGGGCCTCGGAGAAGACCTTGGCGCAGCGGTCGGCGGATTCGGCCTCGTCGCACAGGTCGAGGCCGGCGGCGCGCCAGACCTCCTCCCGCATCTCGACGATGACGGTGGAGGCGTCCGGCGCGTACGGGTAGGCGTGGAGCTGCATGACGCCGTGCTCGGTCTCGGCGATTTCGAAGCGGAAGGCGTCGAAGGCGAAGTCGGCGGCGAGCCAGATGTAGCGGCAGCGGCCGCTGGTCAGGGTGGGCCGGAAGTGCTCGGCGGCGGCCTGCCGAGTGGCGCTGTGGACGCCGTCGGCGGCGACGACCAGGTCGTGGGAGGCGGCGAGGGCGTCGGCGGGCGGGGCGGGGGTGCGGAAGCGGAGCGTGACGCCGAGGGCGGTGCAGCGTTCGTGCAGGACGTGCAGGAGGCGGCGCCGGCCGAGCGCGGCGAAGCCGTGGCCGCCGGAGGTGTGCATGCGGCCGCGGTGGACGATGTCGATGTCGTCCCAGCGGACGAACTCGGCGCCGAGGGCCCGGTACACCTCGGTGTCGGCGCGTTCGATGCCGCCGAGGGTCTCGTCGGAGAGGACGACACCGAAGCCGAAGGTGTCGTCGGGCGCGTTGCGCTCCCACACCTGGACCCGGTGGCCCTGCCGGGCCAGCAGGGCGGCCGCGTACAGGCCCCCCGGTCCTCCGCCGATCACTGCGACGTCGAGCGTGTTCCCGAGGGGCACGGCGCTACCTGCCTTCCCACTCCGGCGGCCGCTTCGCGGTGAAGGCGGCGTGGAACTCGGCGTAGTCCCGGCCGTTCATCAGCAGGGCCTGGGTGCTGGCGTCGAGTTCGACGGCCGCGGCGAGCGGCATGTCGAGCTCGGCGGTCAGCAGGGCCTTGGTCTGCGCGTACGCCAGGGCGGGCCCGGCGGCGAGGTGCGCGGCGAGCTCCGCGGCCCGTACGTCGGCCTTGCCCTCCTCGGTGAGCTCGCTGAGCAGGCCGATGCGCTCGGCCTCGGGGGCCCGTACGGGCTCGCCGAGCATGAGGAGGCGGGTGGCGTGGCCGAGGCCGACGACGCGCGGCAGCAGGTACGCGGCGCCCATGTCGCCGCCGGAGAGGCCGACGCGGGTGAAGAGGAACGCGAAACGCGCGGTGGGGTCGGCGATGCGGAAGTCCGCCGCGAGCGCGAGGACGGCGCCGGCGCCGGCGGCGACCCCGTGCACGGCGGCGATCACGGGAAAGGGGCATTCGCGGACGGCGCGCACCACCTGGCCGGTCATCCGGTTGAAGTCCAGGAGCTGCGCGGTGTCCATGGAGAGGGTGGCGCCGATGATCTCGTCGACGTCTCCGCCGGAGCAGAAGCCGCGGCCTTCGCCGCCGAGGACGAGGGCGCGCACGGACCGCTCGCGGGAGAGCTCGGCGAGCAGGTCGCGGAGGTCGGCGTACGCGCCGAAGGTGAGGGCGTTGAGCTTCTCGGGGCGGTCGAGGGTGACGGTGGCCACGCCGTCCTGCCGGGTCACCCGCAGGTGGCGCCACTGTTCTGTTGCCTGGGTGGAACCGGTGAAGGGGCTCACGCACCCGAAGGTATCACCGGATCCTGACTTCCGTCACGGAAACGCGATAGACGGGTGAGGGGGCGCGAATCGGGATCCCCCGCCCCTCCCCCGCACCGGGCCGTCAGGCGGTGCCGGCGGGTGCGGCGAGCGTGGCGACGAGCACGGCCTTGATGGTGTGGAGCCGGTTCTCGGCCTCGTCGAAGACGACGGAGTGCGTGGACTCGAAGACCTCGTCCGTCACCTCCAGCGACTCGAGGCCGTGGCGGGCGTGTATCTCGCGGCCCACGGCGGTGCCGAGGTCGTGGAAGGCGGGCAGGCAGTGCAGGAACTTCACGTCCGGGTTGCCGGTGGCGCGCAGGACGTCCATGGTGACGGCGTACGGGGCGAGGGCGGTGATCCGCTCGTCCCACACCTCCTTGGGCTCCCCCATGGACACCCACACGTCGGTGGCGACGAAGTCGGCGCGGGCGACGCCCTCGGCGACGTCCTCGGTGAGCAGGATCCTGGCCCCGCTGACGGCGGCGAGGTCGCGGGCCCTGTCGATCACGGACGCGGCCGGCCAGTAGGCCTTGGGTGCGACGATGCGCACGTCCATGCCGAGGAGGGCGCCGGTCACGAGGTAGGAGTTGCCCATGTTGAAGCGGGCGTCGCCCAGGTAGGCGAAGGCGATCCGCTCGACGGGCAGGGCGCTGTGCTCGGTCATGGTGAGGACGTCGGCGAGCATCTGGGTGGGGTGCCAGTCGTCGGTGAGCCCGTTGTAGACGGGCACGCCGGCATGGGCGGCGAGCGCCTCGACGGCCGCCTGGCTGTCGCCGCGGTACTGGATCCCGTCGAACATCCGGCCGAGCACGCGGGCGGTGTCCTTGACGGACTCCTTGTGCCCGATCTGGGAGCTCGCCGGGTCCAGGTAGGTGGTGTTGGCCCCCTGGTCCGCGGCGGCGACCTCGAAGGCGCAGCGGGTGCGCGTCGAGGTCTTCTCGAAGACGAGGGCGATGTTGCGGCCCTTGAGGCGGGGCTGCTCGGCACCCGCCTTCTTGGCGGCCTTGAGCTCGGCGGCCAGTTCGACCAGGCCGCGGAACTCGGCGGCGGTGAAGTCGAGCTCCTTCAGGAAACTGCGGCCGGCGAGGTCGATGGCCATGGGGGTACTCCAGGGTCGCGGGGCGGGAAGCGGGAGACCGGAAGTCTATACGATGCTCTGTATTGATATACAGACCCCGGGTGCCCTGCCCACGCCTTCCGCCCGGTGCTCCCCGCCTCCTCCCGATTCATCCTGCCTCGTCAGACGCCCTGCGCCCGCCAGGCTGCGCCGCCCGGCGCCCCGCCGCCCCTCAGACGGCGTCGCGTTCCACCGGACAGCTCATGCAGCGCGGCCCGCCCCGGCCCCGCCCCAGCTCGCTGCCGGGGATCTCGATGACCTCGATGCCCTCCTTGCGCAGGTGCGTGTTGGTCGTCACGTTCCGCTCGTAGGCGACGACCACGCCCGGCTCCACGGCGAGGACGTTGCAGCCGTCGTCCCACTGCTCGCGCTCCGCCGAGTGCACGTCCTGCCGGGCCGTCAGCACCCGGATGGCGTCCAGGCCGAGGGCCGCCGCGATGGCCCGGTGCATGTGCTCCGGCGCGTGGTCGGTCACCTTCAGCTCGTGCGCGCCGGCGCCCGGCTCGATGGTGTACGAGCGGAGCATGCCGAGGCCCGCGTACTGGGTGAAGGTGTCCCCGTCCACCATCGTCATCACCGTGTCCAGGTGCATGAACGCCCGCCGCTTCGGCATGTCGAGCGCCACGATGCTGGTCGCCGAGCCGGCGGCGAACAGGCCCCGCGCGAGCATCTCCACCGCCTGCGGGGTGGTCCGCTCGCTCATCCCGATCAGGACGGCGCCGTTGCCGAGGACGAGGACGTCCCCGCCCTCGATCGTCGACGGGTAGTCGGCCTGCCCCTGCGACCAGTAGTGGAAGGCGCCCGACGCCGTGAAAAGCGGGTGGTGCCTGTAGATCGCCTCGAAGTGGACCGTCTCGCGCTGCCGGGCCGGCCAGCGCATGGCGTTGATCGAGACGCCGTCGTAGATCCAGGCGGAGGTGTCCCGGGTGAAGAGGTGGTTCGGCAGCGGCCCGAGCAGGAAGTCGTCCAGGTCCATGGCGTGGAAGCGGACCGAGACGGGCTCGGCGTACCGCTCCAGGTACTCGCGCTTGGTCATCCCGCCGACCAGCGCCTCGGCGAGGTCCGCCGCCGGCAGCCCGTCGAAGACGGCGCGGAGGTGGTCGGTGGCGAGCGGGCCGTACTCCTTCTCGTCGAACACCCGGTCCAGGACGAGGTGCCTGGCCTCCGGGATGTCCACCGCCTCCCGGAGCAGGTCGCCGAACAGGTGGACCTCCACGCCGCGGTCCCGCAGGACGTCGGCGAAGCCGTCGTGCTCCTGCCGGGCCCTGCGCACCCACAGGACGTCGTCGAAGAGGAGCGCGTCCTTGTTGCTCGGCGTGAGCCGCTTCAGTTCCAGATCGGGCCGGTGGAGGATGACGCGGCGGAGCCGTCCGGTCTCGGAGTCGACATGGAATCCCATGGCGTACACGTTCGCAGACCGGACGGCTTTTTGATGCGGCGTTGGCGCAGGAGGTCCGGCGGACGGCCGGGACCCGCCCGGGCCGGGCGCCGGAGGCCGGGCCGGGCCGGGCGCCGGGCGTTCTCAGCCGAGGCCGAGGAGCGCCGAGGGGGCCCCGGTCAGCTCCGGGGTGGTCAGGCCGAGCTTCGGGGTGGTCAGGTCGGGGATGCCGAAGTTGCCTCCGTCGGGCATCGTCAGCGGCGCCCCGAGGACGACGCCCGGGGTGCGGGCGACCAGGTCGGTCGCCGGGGAGGTGACCGAGCCCTCGGAGTCGGTGGCGGGGTCGCCGAGCAGGTTCGGCACCGGCGTGCTGACGAGGGTGCGGCCGAGCTCCGTGCCGACGGGCAGGGACGGCACCACCGGGGTGGGCAGCAGGTCGCCCTTGTGGTGGCGGACCTCCGGCGCGCCGACGACCGGGACCGGGACCCCTGTGCCCACGCGCGGGGTGTCCACGCCCAGCGTGGTCTTCACGGCGTCCAGGGGCACGCTGACCGGAACCGAGTCGGCGGCGGCCGGGGCGGCGCCGCCGGCGGCCGCCATGCAGGTCATGAGCGCCGCAATGCTTCCGCGCGCGGTCATCTTCATAGGTGACGTTCCGTCCTTCCTGGTTCGCGGACACTCCGCTGCCCTGGATGAACGATCCCGCCGGCGCTTTCCCCGGCGTTGACCGGGAAAGTTCCCCCATACGACCTAATTCGGGGCCGTGCACGGGCGCCGCCTTTACGCGCCGCCCGCACACCGCCGGCGCGGCCGGCCCCCGGGCGGGGCCGGCCGGGGAGCCGTCAGAGCGGGGGAGGCGTCAGAGCCGGGGGTCGACCGGCTCCGACTCCAGGGCGAGCACCGCGAAGACCGCCTCGTGGACCCGCCACAGCGGCTCCCCCGCCGCCAGCCGGTCCAGGGCCTCCAGGCCGAGCGCGTACTCGCGCAGCGCCAGCGACCGCTTGTGGCCCAGCGCCCGCCCGCGCAGCCGGTCGAGCTGCTCCGGGCGCGCGTACTCCGGCCCGTAGACGATCCGCAGGTACTCGCGGCCGCGGACCTTGATGCCGGGCTGCACGAGCCGCCCCTTCCGGTCGCGGGCGTACGCCTGGAGCGGCTTGACGACCATGCCCTCGCCGCCGGCCTCCGTCAGCTCCCGCCACCAGTCGGTGCCCGCGCGGACGGAGTCCTCGTCGGCCGTGTCGACCAGGATCCGGCCGGTGCGGCGCAGCAGCCCCCCGCCGGCCGCCTCGTCGGCGGCGGCGAGCCGGTCCAGCCAGAACAGCTGCTCGTCGTGCGGGACGGCGGCCAGCGACCGGCCGGAGGCCGCGAGCAGCTGGAACGGCGCGAACCGCACCCCGTCGAGGCCTTCCGTCATCCAGCAGTACCGGCGGTAGGCCTCGGTGAAGCGGTCCGCGTCCTCGGCCCGCTCCCGCTGCCGGGCCAGCAGTGCGCCGGTGTCCACGCCGCGGGCCGCGGCGGCCTCCAGGGCCGCGATCGCCGCTGGGAACGCGGCGCGGGAGGCCGCGCCGACGGCCGCGTACTGCTCGCGCAGCAGGCCGCGCGACTTCAGCGACCAGGGCAGCAGCTCGCCGTCGAGCAGCAGCCAGTCCCCGTCCCCGGCGGAGGCCCGGCCGGGCGCCGCGAGCTCCTCCCAGAGCCCGGCGGCGGTGACCGCGTCCCGGATCCGGCCGAGGAACGCCTCGGTGACGGCCGGGTCCTGGAAGAAGGGCCTGCCGGTGCGCGTGTACACCGAGCCGGTGGCGGCGGAGTCGGTGCCGAAGCGCCGGCGGGCCGTCTCGGCGTCACGGCAGAGCAGGACGGTCGCGCGGGAGCCCATGTGCTTCTCCTCGCACACGACCTGGGCGATGCCGTCGGCCCGGTACTGGGCGAAGGCCTCCGCCGGGTGCTCCAGGTGGCCCTCCTCCTGCGAGGCGGCCGCCGGGGCCATCGTCGGCGGCAGGTACGGCACCAGCCGCGGGTCGACGGCGAAGCGGCTCATCACCTCCAGGGCCGCGGCGGCGTTCTCCTCGCGCACCGCGACGTTCCCGAGGTGGCGGGTCTCCACGACGCGCCGGCCGTGCACGTCGGCCAGGTCCAGCGGTCGGCCCTCGCGGCCGCCCGGCGCCTGCGCCGCGAGCGGCTTGACCGGCTCGTACCAGACCTTCTCGGCGGGGACGTCGACCAGTTCGCGCTCGGGCCAGCGCAGGGCCGTCAGCTTCCCGCCGAACACGGCTCCGGTGTCGAGGCAGATGGTGTTGTTGGTCCAGGACGCCTGCGGGACGGGCGTGTGGCCGTAGACGACAGCCGCCCGGCCCCGGTAGTCCTCGGCCCAGGGGTGGCGCACCGGCAGGCCGAACTCGTCGGTCTCGCCGGTGGTCTCCCCGTACAGGGCGTGCGAGCGGACCCGGCCGGAGGTGCGGCCGTGGTACTTCTCCGGCAGCCCGGCGTGGCAGACGACCAGCCTGCCGCCGTCCAGGACGTAGTGGCTGACCAGGCCCTCGATGAAGGAGCGGACCTCGGAGACGAACTCCTCCGGTTCACCGGCGAGCTGCTCGACGGTCTCGGCGAGGCCGTGCGTCAGCTGTACCTTCGAGCCCTTGAGGTGGCGGCCGAGCTTGTTCTCGTGGTTGCCCGGCACGCACAGGGCGCTGCCCGAGGCGACCATGCCCATGACGCGGCGCAGCACGCCGGGGCTGTCCGGGCCGCGGTCGACGAGGTCGCCGACGAAGACGGCGGTGCGGCCCTCGGGGTGGACGCCGTCGCGGTAGCCGAGCCGGTCCAGCAGGGTTTCGAGCTCGGAGGAGCAGCCGTGCACGTCGCCGATGACGTCGAAGGGGCCGGTGAGGTGGGTGAGGTCGTTGTAGCGCTTCTCGAGGACCACCTCGGCCGTCTCGGCCTCTTCGGCGGTGCGCAGGACGTGGACCTTCCGGAAGCCCTCGCGCTCCAGGTGGCGCAGGGAGCGGCGCAGTTCGCGGCGGTGGCGCTGGATGACGTGCCGCGGGAGCCCGGCCCGGTCGGGGCGGGCCGCGTTGCGCTGCGCGCAGACGTCCTCGGGCATGTCGAGGACGATCGCGACGGGCAGGACGTCGTGCTCGCGGGCGAGCCGGACCAGGGAGCGGCGGGCCTCCGGCTGGACGCTGGTGGCGTCGATGACGGTGAGCCGGCCGGCGGCGAGGCGCTTGCCGGCGATGTAGTGGAGGACGTCGAAGGCGTCCTTGCTCGCGCTCTGGTCGTTCTCGTCGTCGCTGACGAGGCCGCGGCAGAGGTCGGAGGAGATCACCTCGGTGGGCTTGAAGTGCGTGCGGGCGAAGGTGGACTTGCCCGATCCGGTGGCGCCGACGAGGACGACGAGGGACAGGTCGGGGACGGGGAGCACGCGGGGCGCGGCGGCTCCCGTCGCGGTGGCGGTGTCGGCGGTCATGCGGCCTCTCCCTCCTTCGGGGCGTCGGTGCGGGTGGCGGCGGTGGCGGGGCGGGTGGCGGTGGCGGGGTCGGGGTCGGGGTCGGCCAGGGTGAAGACGGCCATCTGGGTGGGCGGGCCGACCTCGGGGTCGTCGTCGCCGACGGGCGCGTAGGCGACGGTGTACCCGTGCCGGCCGGCGACGGCCCCGGCCCAGTCGCGGAACTCGGCCCGGGTCCACTCGAAGCGGTGGTCGGGGTGGCGGACCTGCCCGGCGGGCAGGGTCTCCCAGCGGACGTTGTACTCGGCGTTCGGGGTGGTGACGAGGACGGTGCGCGGGCGCGCCGAGCCGAACACCGCGTACTCCAGGGCGGGCAGCCGCGGCGGGTCGACGTGCTCGACGACCTCGCTGAGGACGGCCGCGTCGTAGCCGGCGAGCCGCTTGTCCGTGTACGTGAGGGAGCCCTGGATGAGGCGGACCCGGCCGGCCTGCAGCTCGCCCATGCGCTCCAGGCGCAGCCGCTTCGCGGCCACGGCGAGGGCCCGTACGGACACGTCGACGCCGACGACCTCCGTGAAGGAGGTGTCCTTCAGGAGCTGCTGCACCAGGGCCCCCTGTCCGCAGCCGAGGTCGAGGACGCGGGCGGCGCCGGCGGCGCGCAGCGCCGCGGTGACGGCCTCGCGGCGCAGCACGGCGAGCGGCAGCGGACGGTCGGCGGTGTCGGTGTCCTCGTCGACGGCGTTGTCGAGGTCCTCGGCCGGACTGCCGTCCGCCTCGGCGAGGCGGGCCAGCTCCAGGCGCTCCAGGGCGTCCCTGGTCAGCCGCTTGTGGCGGGCCAGGTAGCGGGAGGCGATCAGGCCGTGCTCCGGGTGCCCGGCGAGCCAGCCGTCGCCCGCGCGCAGCAGCTTGTCGACCTCGTCCGGGGCGACCCAGTAGTGCTTGGCGTCGTCGAGGACGGGCAGCAGCACGTACAGCTGCCGCAGCGCGTCGGTGAGCCGCAGCCGCCCCTCCAGGACGAGCCGCACGTAGCGGGAGTCCCCCCACTCCGGGAACCGCTCGTCGAGCGGGAGCGGCTCGGGCCGTACGAGGTCCCAGCCGAGGGGGCCGAACAGCCGGTGCACGAGCTCCGGCCCGCCGCGCGCGGGCAGGACGGGGATCTCGATCCGCAAGCCGCGCGGCTCGTCGACGAGGTCGGGGCGGGCGGCGCACCTGCCGTTCAGGGCGCTGCCGAAGACGCTGCGCAGCGCGACGGCGAGCAGTGAGGACGCGGCGTAGGGGCGGTCGTTGACGTACTGGGCGAGGGCGGTGTCGGGCGCTCCGCCCCGGCCCTTGCCCTGGCCGCGGCGGACGAGCGCGACGGGGTCCACCTCCAGCAGCAGGGCCGCCGTGCAGCGCTCCTCCCCGGCCTCGGGGTAGAAGACGTGGGCGGTGCCGTGGGAGGTGGTGAACGCCTGCGCCTTGCCGGGATGCTTGTGCAGCAGGAATCCCAGGTCGGTGGCGGGGCGCTCGGGGGTACCGGTGGTGGAGATCGTCAGGAACACGCTTCCGATTCTTGCCGCCGGGCCCGCCGGGCCGCCGCTCATTTTCCGGGGGCGGCCGTTCCGCGGGGGCGGTCCGGCGGGGCGGCCCGGACGTCGGACGCGAGGGCGGCGATGCGGCTGGGGCCGATCCGGCAGCAGCCGCCGACGAGGCGGGCGCCGGCGCGCAGCCAGGCCCCGGTCGGCCAAGGGGCGGAGGCGGCCGGATACGCCCAGGTCGCGGCGGCCGCGTCCCAGACGGAGCCGTCGTTCGGGTAGGCGAGCAGCGGTTTGCCGGTGGCGGAGGCGGCCTCCTCCAGGGCGGGCAGTACTTCCCGGGGGTCGCAGCAGTTCACGCCGACCGCGACGACCTGCGGGGACTCCTCGGCCAGCGCGAACGCCTCGGCCAGCCGCCCGCCGGCCCGGGTGCGGCCGCCGGCGACGGTGTACGACAGCCAGGCCCGGGCCCCGGTGTCGGCGAGGACCCCGAGCACGGCTTCGGCCTCGTCGGCGTCGGGGACGGTCTCGACGGCCAGCACGTCGGGCCCGGCGTCGAGGAGCGCCTCGATGCGGGGCCGGTGGAACGCCGCGAGCTCCCGCCTGCTCAGCCCGTACCGGCCGCGGTATTCGGAGCCGTCGGCGAGGACGGCGCCGTAGGGGCCGACGGAGGCGGCGACCCACACGCCGTGCCCGGCGGTGTCGGCGGCGCGGGCGGCGAGCCGGACGCTGCGGTGCAGCAGCCCGGTGGTCTCGGCGCGGCCGCGGCCGCGGGCGGCGAAGGCCTCGTAACCCACCTGGTAGCTCGCGGTGATCAGCACCTCGGCGCCGGCCTGCGCGTACGCGGTGTGCGCGGCCTGCACCTGGTCGGGCCGCTCGGCGAGAACCCGGCCGGTCCACAGGCCGCCGGACAGGTCGCAGCCCTGCTCGGCGAGCTGGTTGCCGAGCCCGCCGTCGAGTACGAGCGCCCGCGCGGCGAGCGCGTCGGCGAACGGCACGGTCGCCCGGGTCATGCCTCCCAGCCCCTCAGCGGATCCACACCTCCCATCCTGCACCTCCCCGCCCCCGCAGGGTGAATCTCCGTCAACCGGGAGCCGCCCCGGCCCGCGGCCAGTGACCGGCCGCCGACGGGGATCGTTTCCCCGGTCGGAGCCGGACCGCCCGGCCCGCGCGCCGACGGCCCTCCCGCCGGCGCGACCGCCGCCCCCTTCCCCCGAGGAAGGGCCGGCCGAGGAGGCCGCCGTGTCCCACGAGTCCGCACCCGAACAGCCCGGCCGGGACGACATGCCCCGCGACCCGGCCCCGGCCGATCCCCCGAAGGGCGTCCTCCAGCAGATGGAGGACCTGATGGCGGCCCTGAACGCAGACCTCTCCCGACTGGACGCCGAACTCCAGTCCCCCACGGACCGCAACCCGTAGCCCCCCACCGGCACGGGACGGACCCCGGGAAGCGGCTCAGGGGCCTTCCGTGCCGCCGTCGCCTGCCGGACGCAGCCCGCTCACGCCCTGCCGCGGGACTCGGCCCTGGGGGGCCGCCGTCATGGTGACCAGGGCGGAGGAGACGTGTGCCAAGGCGGGGTGCGCGGCGAGGAAGAGCGTTTCGACTCCCGCCAGTTCGTGGTTCATGCGGGCCATCGGCACCTCGTAGGCCAGGTCGGTGGCGCTGCGGACCCCGCGGACGACGACGTCGATTCCGAGGCGGCGGCAGTAGTCGACCAACAGGCCGCCGGTGTGGGAGTCGACCGTGACGTTGCCCAACCCGGCGGCCCCCGTCCGCAACCGCTCCAGCCGTTCCGGGATGGGGAAGCGGCCGTTCTCGGCCGGGTTGGCCATCACGCACACGACGACGGAGTCGAACAGCCCGGCAGCCCGCCGGAGTACGTCCAGGTGTCCTGGGGTGACCGGGTCGAAGGACCCCGGGAAGAGGGCTCGCATGCTCGGGGAGGGTAGCAGCGGCCGCCCCGCGCGATGGCGCGCCGGAGCAGCCCACCCCCCCTGCGGTCCCGGCTGTCGGCTCTGCCGCCCGCCCCGCGCCCGGACCCGGCCCGGCTGCGGGGCCGGACGGGGTGCCGGGTGCGCTTCAGGCCGCGCCGTGGTGGTGGGCCGTCAGGCGGCGGAGGAGTGCTCTGACCCGGTCGCTCGACTCGTCGGCCGCGTCGATCGACTCCATGCACTGCCAGTACAGCCCCTCGTCGTCCGTGCCGCAGGCCACCCCGACCAGGGCCATGCCGACCTCGCCGAGGAGGTCCTGGAGGCCGAGGAGGGAGCCCCGGACGTCGCTCACCACCGTCAGCTGGGCCGCGCGCGGCGGCTGGTCCGGTGCCGTGCGCTCACCGCGCAGGGCCGCTCTGTGGAACACCCCGCAGCCTCTGCCCCCCGCCTCGCCCAGGCCCCGCGCCTCCGATCTCAGTTCCCGCGGCCCGCTGACCGCGAGCCAGTGGCCCATGCCCTGGGCCAGGGCCTGGGCCTGCCAGGCCTCCCACACGATGTCCATCGCCGCCCCGCTGTGCGCCAGCGCGCGGCGGCCGGCCGCGATGAGCCGTACCGCATCCATATGCCGTCCCCCGTCCGCACGACATCCGCCGTTCTCACCACTACCCAGAGTGAGGGCAATGCGTCAGTAAAGCCAGGGGTATTCGGAAATCTCTGGACAGAGACAGGGTTGTGGACGACGCCCTCACTCCGAAGAGTGACGATGCGGGGTCGCAGGACCCGTCACCGGGAAGCGGAGCTCGTTCCTCTCGATCTTCGCGGCGAGCGCGTCCAGCACGTCCACCCCGAGGACCTCGCAGAACTGCAGCAGGTAGGCGAGCACGTCGGCGACCTCGTCGGCAACGCGGTGCGCGGTGTCCGGCTCTTCCATGACCCGCGCCGACTGCTCGGGCGTCAGCCACTGGAAGATCTCGACCAGTTCGGACGCCTCCACGCTCAGCGCGACGGCCAGGTTCTTCGGGGTGTGGTACGGCTCCCAGCCGCGGGCCGCCGCGAACTGCGCGAGGCGCTGCTGGAGTCGGTACAGGCGCTCGTCACCGGTCGTGCGCGGTCCGCTGTTCGTCTCGGGCGTGTCGGTCATGCCCCAGGTCTACCACCGCCGCCCCGGGGGCCTTGCGGGCGGCCGCCGCGGTGTCCTCCCCGACGGCCGCCAGGAGGCGGACGTGGCCGCGGCCGGCGGCGAGGAGGGCGAGGCGCAGCAGTTCGGCGTTCTGCCGCCGGTCCAGTCCGCGGTCGAAGCCGTCGGCGAGGACGGTGAGGGCCTGCCGGGCGGAGAGCAGTTCGGCGGCGGGGTCCATGGCGAGCACGCCGGGGCCGGTGAGCAGGACCAGGGCCAGGGCGAGGAAGCGGAGTTCGCCGGCGCCGAGCCGGCCGAGTTCGGTGGCGGGCCGCCCGGGCCCGCGGTCGAGGACGGCGGTGACGGGGCCGGGCTCGTCACGGGAGGTGAGGACGTCGAGGCCGTGGATGCGGCCCGCGCAGGCGGCCTGTGCGGCGCGGGCGAGCAGGGAGTGGCGGGTGGTGCACTCGTGGCGGGTGCGGCGCAGTACGTCGGCGAGGTTGGCGCAGTCGCGGAGCAGCCGGCCCTCGCCGTGCGGGGCGGGTCGGCGCATCCGGTGGGGCTCGGGGTCGCAGGCGAACGCGGAGCGGAGGGCGACGACGACCTGTTCGGCGGCGGCGAGGACCCGCCGCTGCCCGGGGGTGGCGCCGGCGACGCGCAGCGGGATGAGGGCGGTGCCGAGCCGGTCGTCGGGGAAGGGGGCGCGGGTGACGGCGGCGGTGCCGCCGGTCAGCCAGGCGGCCTGGACGCTGCGGCGGCCGGGGTCGCGCAGGGCGGTGCCGAGCAGGATCTCGCCGTCCGCGGTGAGGCGTTCGCCGACGATCCGCAAGGAGGGTTCGGCCTGCACGGCCAGGTCGAGGCGGACCGGGCCCGCGGGGCCGTCGACGGTGCAGCCGATCCGGAAGCCGCGGCGCCCCAGGGCGTCGGCGGGGGCCCGGTCGGGGACGAGGGCGGAGGGGTCGGGGAAGGCCTCGTCGAGGCCGGCGCCCGCGGCGAGGGCGGCGAGGGACTCATGGGCGGCGAGGACGTGGGACTTGCCGCTGCCGCTCGGCCCGGTGAGGAGGGTGACGGGGGCCAGGGGCAGGGCGAGGCCCCGGTGCGGTCCGAAGGCGGAGAGCCGCAGCTCGCCGACGACGGGCCGCACCGGACCGGCTCCCCCGGCGGCTCCGGTCGCGGCGGAGTCCCCGCTGCCCGGCGCCCCGTACCCGTACGGCGGGGCGGCCACGGCAGCGGCCGCGCCGGGCGCCGCCTGATGCCGCGCGGCCGCAGCGGCCGCGGCCGCCGGCCGCGGACCGGCGCGTCGGGTCAGACGGGACTGCTCGGGTACGGCGGGGCCGGGACGGGGCCGGGGCTCCGCCGTGTCCGGGGTGGCGTCCATGCGCCGGACGGTAGGCCCGCCGGGAACTCTCCCGGCACGCCGAACCGTTACCTCGGGGCGACCTTCCTACGATCGGGGGACGGCCGCGGCCGCGATCCCCTCGACCTCGGTGCCGACGGGCGCCAGCAGGAAGACGTTCCGGTCGACGCGGTGCATGCCGCTGCCGAGTCCGAAGACGACCCCGCTGCTGAAGTCCAGGATGCGCTTGGCCACTTCGGTGTCGGCGCCCGTCAGGTCGAGGAGGACGGGCACCTGCGCGATCAGGTACTCGGCCACCTCCCGCGCGTCGGCGAAGACCTGCACCCGGATCACGACGAAGCGCCGCTGTTCGGCGGCCGCGGCCCCGGAGGACGCGGGGATCGTGCGGTGGTCCACCCGTGAGGGCCACTCGTTGCGACTGCGCAGGGGAACCACCTGCGCGAGACCCTCCCACTGTTCGTCCGTGACGTCGTACCTGCTCACCGGGCCGCCTCGGCCGCGCGCTTCATGTGCATCCCCCCATCCTCCCTTGTTTCACCCGTTCAGCCCAACAACGACACGGCTGGCACGGGGGGCGCACGGAAACGCGGGCGTCTCGGCGGGGCGGGGTGTCCGCCCGACCGCCCATGGGTTAGGTTAGGCATGCCTAAGTTTGCAGTCCAGGACGATGGAGAGATCCGCATGCGCATGTCCGGTGCACCCGCCACCCCTGCCGCCGGCCGCCCCACCGGCGCCGAGCGCGTCCGCTCGATCCTGGCCGCCGCCCACTCGATGACCGTCGTCACGGACGGCGTCCACACCGAGGTGCGCCACCTCGACGGCACCGACCCGCTGGGCCGGCTGCACCTGCACCCCGCCGAGCCCGGCGGCGAGATGGAGGAACGCCCCTCGATCCGGCTGGAGTTCACCGACATCGCGCCCACCCCGGTCCGCGACCGGGTCCGCGCCCGCGTCACCATCACCGGACGCCTCCTCGCCCCGTACGGCGGCCAGGACGCCGAAACCCCCACCTGCGTCGAGTTCCTCCGGGCCGTCCTGGAGACCCCGGACGGCCGCCGCACCTCCATCGGCCTCGGCGAGCTGGAGGCGGCCTCCCCCGACCCCCTCGCCCCGTACGAGGCGGGGATGCTCACGCACTTCCTCGACGACCACTCCGAGCTCGTGACGCTCCTGCTGCGCCTGGTGTCCCCGCAGCCCACCGCCGGCCTCGTCCGCGCCCTGCCGCTGGCCATGGACCGCCACGGGATCACCCTCCGCCTGGAGGAGAGCCGCGGCCACCGCGACGTCACCCTGGCCTTCCCCTCCCCCCTGGACGACGTCGAGCAGTCCGGCGCGCAGATGCAGGCCCTCTTCAGCGCGGCCCGCCGCCGCTCGCACCGCAACACCCTGCCCGCCTGACGCCCCGGCGTACGGGGCCCCGGCGGGCGGGGCTCCGGCTCAGGCGGCCGCCCCCGCGTACCGGTTCGCCGGCCGCGGCAGCCCGTAGTGCTCGCGCAGCGTGCCGCCCTCGTACGCGGTGCGGAACAGGCCGCGCCGCTGGAGCTCCGGGACGACGTGGTCGACGAAGTCGGTGAGCCCGGTGGGCAGGACGGGCGCCATGATGTTGAACCCGTCGGCGGCGCCGCCGGTGAACCACTCCTCCAGCTGGTCGGCGATCTGCTCGGGCGTGCCGGCGTACACACGGTGGCCGCGGCCGGCTCCGAGGCGGGCGATCAGCTCCCGCAGCGTCAGGTCCTCGCGCCGGGCGAGCTCCGAGACGAGCGTGAAGCGGCTCTTGTTGCCGTTGATGTCCCGCTCCTCGGGCAGGTCGGGCAGCGGACCGTCGAGCGGCAGCCCGGCCAGGTCCACGCCGAGCATCCCGGACAGCTGCGCCAGCCCGTACTCGGGCACTTGGAGATCGGTCAGCTCCCGCTCCAGGGCCTTCGCCTCGGCCTCCGTCGAGCCGATGACGGGGGCGATGCCCGGCAGGACGACGATGTCGTCCCCGCTGCGGCCGTACCGGGCGGCGCGGGACTTCAGGTCCCGGTAGAAGGCCTGCGCGTCGGCGAGGGTCTGCTGGGCCGTGAAGACGGCCTCCGCGTACCGGGCCGCGAACTCCCGGCCGTCCTCCGAGGAGCCGGCCTGGACGAGGAGGGGGTGCCCCTGCGGGGGGCGGGGCACGTTGAGCGGGCCGGCGACGCCGAAGTGCTCGCCGCGGTGGGCGGCTGGGTGGATCCGGTCGGTGTCGGCGTAGACGCCGCGCTCCTTGTCGAGGACGACCGCGCCGTCCTCCCAGCTGTCCCACAGCCGGGTCGCGACCTCCAGGAACTCGGCGGCCCGCTCGTAGCGCAGCCGGTGCTCCAGGTGCTCCTCCCGGCCGAAGTTGCGGGCCTCGTCGGCCGTCCCGGAGGTGACGATGTTCCAGCCGGCCCGGCCGCCGCTGATGTGGTCGAGGGAGGCGAATTTGCGGGCCAGGTGGTACGGCTCGTTGAAGGTCGTGGACGCCGTCGCGATCAGCCCGATGCGCTGCGTCACGGCGGCCACCGCCGACAGCAGCGTCAGCGGCTCGAACCCGCCGAGGGCGTTGTGGCGCGCCTTGCCCCACAGGGCCAGGCCGTCCGCGAGGAAGACGGAGTCCAGCAGGCCCCGCTCCGCGGTGAGCGCCAGCTCCTGGAAGTAGCGCAGGTCGGTGACCCGTTCCGGGCTGCTTCCGGGGTGCCGCCACGCGGCGTCGTGGTGCCCGGCGTTCATGAGGAAGGCGTTGAGGTGGAGGGTCCGGCGTCGGGGTGCGGTCATGGCTGTTCCTCGGGGCGGTGGTGGGGCGCGGGGCCGGGACTGCGGTCCCGGCGGACGGTGGGAGGGCGGTGCGGTCGCGTCACGCGGCCGGGACGCGCCACAGGCTGAGGCGGCGTTCGGCGGTGACGAGGAGCTGGTTGAAGGCGACGCCGATCGCGGAGATCGTGACGATCCCGGCGTACATCTGCGGGATCGCGAAGTTGTACTGCGAGGCGTTGACGAGGTAGCCCAGACCGGCCTTGGCGCCGATCATCTCGGCGGCGACCAGGACGAGGATGGAGACGGCGCCGGCCAGCCGGATCCCGGTGAAGACGGCCGGGACGGAGGCGGGCAGGACCACCTTCCGGAAGAGCCGCGGCGTGGACAGGTCCATCGAGCGGGCCAGTTTGACCAGGGTCGGGTCGACGCTGCCGACGGCGCTGATCGTGTTCAGCAGGACCGGCCACAGGCAGGCGTACACGACGATCGACACCTTCGACGTCTCGCCGATGCCGAGCAGCAGGACGAACACCGGCAGCAGTGCCAGGGCGGCCGTGTTCCGGAACACCTCCAGCAGCGGGCCGAGCAGCGCCGCGACGGGCCGGTACCAGCCGATGAGCAGTCCGAGCGGCACGGCGACGGCGACGGCGATGCCGAAGCCGCCGAAGGACCGCAGCAGGCTGGCGCCCGCGTGCTCGCCGAGCTCTCCGTCCGCGGCGAGCTCCCACCAGGCGGCGGCGACCTCGCTGACGGGCGGGAGGAACGTCGGGTCCGCCAGCCCGGCCCGCGGCGCGGCCTCCCAGAGGGCGAGCAGCGCCAGCACGGCGGCGGACCGCAGCGCGGCGGCGCGCAGCCGCCGTGCGGCACGGGCCGCAGGGGAGGAAGGGCGCGCCGTAAGAGAGGCCGGGCGCGCCCGCGTACGGGACGGGACCGGCGGCGGGCTCCCGGACCCGGCGGCGGGCACGGCGGCGGAGGGCGCGGCCGGCGCCGGCGGAGCCGCCTGACCAGGGGCGGCGGGCGCCGGCGGTGCGGCCGAGTCGGCCGCACCGGCCGGCGTCGGCGCGGTCTGCGGGCGCGCGGCGGGATGCGTACGGGCGGTTCCGGTGGCGGTCATGCTGCTGCCTCTTCCTTCTCCAGTCGGCGGGCGCGCGCCACCTCGTCGTGGAGCAGCGTCCAGATGTCGTGGCGGTACCGGGCGAACTCGGGGCTGGAGCGGACGTCCTCGCCGTGCGCCCCGCTCTCCCGCGGGCCGAGCCGGACGGGCACGACCTCCTTGACCCGCCCGGGCCGGGAGGTCAGGACGGCGACCCGCTCCCCCAGGTAGACGGCCTCCTCGATGCCGTGCGTGATGAAGACGACCGTCTTGCCGGTGCGCTGCCAGATCCGCCGCAGCTCGTCCTGGAGGGATTCGCGGGTCTGCGCGTCCAGGGCGGCGAACGGCTCGTCCATCAGCAGGACGTCGGGGTCGTACGCGAGGGAGCGGGCGATGGCGACGCGCTGCCGCATCCCGCCGGACAGCTCGTGCGGGTGCCGGTCCTCGAAGCCGGCCAGGCCGACGAGGTCCAGGAACTCCCTGGCCCGCCCGGCCCGTTCGCGGCGCGGCACCCCGGTCGCCTCCAGCCCGAACTCGACGTTGCCGAGGGCGGTCCGCCACGGCAGGAGCGCGTACTGCTGGAAGACGATGCCGCGGTCCGGACCGGGCCGGGTGACGGGGGCGCCGTCGAGGAGGATCTCGCCGGAGGTCGGCCGGGTCAGGCCGGCGAGGAGGTCGAGCAGTGTGGACTTGCCGCAGCCGCTGGGGCCGACGACGACGAGGAACTCCCCCGCCGCTATGTCCAGGTCGATGCCGTCGAGGGCGGTGAAGGCGCCCCCGTCGCGGTCCTTCACCGGGAACGCCTTGGACACCGAACGGAATTCGATCTTCGCCATGGCGGGTCAGCCCTTCCCCAGGTCGTTGAACTCGTTGGTGTAGAGGTCCGAGGGGGCCAGCCGGCCCGGCTTGACCTCGCCGCGCTCGGCGAGCCAGTCCACCCAGAGCCGGAACTCCTCCTCCTGGATGCGGCCGCCCGCCGCGCCCACCCCGTACGAGCGCCAGTACTTGAGGGCGGAGGCGTCCTCGTTGCGGCCGCGCTTGGCGACGATCTCCGTCATGCGGGCGACGACCTCGTCCCGCGGGGTCGTCCGCGACCATTCGATGGCCCGGGCGACGCCGGTGGTGAAGGTCCGGACGGTGTCCGGGTTCTCACCGATGAACCGCTTCGTCATCACGTACGTGCCGGCGCTGAAGCGGCCCATCAGGTCGAAGTCGCTGAACAGGGGGCGGATCCCGCCGGCCGCGACGGCCTTGTCGCGCAGGATGCCGCCGAGCACGCCCACGTCGATCTGCTTCTGCCGCAGCGCCTGCTCGGTGCTGACGGGCGGCACCACCAGCGACTCGACCTTCGCCGCCTCGGCCTTCGGGATGTTGTTGCGGCCCAGGTAGATGTCGAGGAGGGCCTGGGCGTGCGCGCCGAGGGTGTTCATGCCGACCTTGCGGCCGGGCAGGTCGCGGGCCGTGCGGATCGGGCTGTCCTGAAGGACGTAGTAGCCGTTGTACGCGTGCTCGTCGACGCCGTAGTAGGAGATGACGGCCGTGACGGGCGCCTTGCTCGCGGCGAGCTTCACGACGGCGCCGTTGAACGCGCCGCCGAAGTGGGTCTGGCCGGTGGCGGCGGACTGGATGTCCTGCGGGCCGCTGATGGTGTTGCCGACCCATTCGAGCCGCAGACCGCCGAGGAGGCCGAGGTCGGCGGCGAGTTCGGGGAGCGTGACCGCGCCGGCGCTGCCCTGGTACTTGAGGGTGGTGACCTGCCCGGCCGGGCGGCGGGCGCCGCCGCCCGCGGTGGCCGTGCCGCAGCCGACGGCGGCCGCCGAGATGCCGAGCAGGGCGAGGAACTGTCGTCGGGAGGCGGTCGGGGCTGCGGGCATGGCGGTTCCTTGTCGGGGGCGGGGCGGCGGACGGGGCGGGGCCTCAGGGGGCGGGGGCGAGCGCCGCCGCGGCGGCGAGGGCGGCCGCGGGGGCGAGGGCGGCCGCGGGGGCGGGCACGGCGGCGGCGCGCACGGCCGCGGCGAACTCGTCGACCGCGTGGTACAGGTCGAGCTCCGTCTCCGGGCGCAGCCGGTCCGGTCCCGCCCCGCGCTCCACGGCGGAGTCCGGGACGAACCGGCCGGCCGTGACGTGGCGGGCACCGAGGGCGGTCAGCACCGGCCGCAGGGCGTAGTCGAGGCTCAGGACGTGGGCGAGGCTGCCGCCGGTGGCCACCGGCAGCACCGTCTTGCCGGCCAGCCCGTCCTGCGGGAGCAGGTCGAGGAAGGCCTTGAGCAGGCCGGTGTACGCCGCCTTGTAGACCGGGGTCGCGACGACGACGCCGTCGGCCGCGGCGACCGCCTCCAGGGCGCGGCGCAGCTCCGGCACGTCGCGGCGGGCGGCGAGGAGGTCGGCCGCGGGGAGCTCGCGCACGGCGAGGTGGGCCGTGTCGAAGCCGGCGTGGGAGAGGCGGCGCAGGACGTGCTCGGCGACGACGGCGGTGCGGGAATGCGGGGAGGGGCTGCCGGTGAGGGCGAGCAGGGTGGGCACGGTGACTCCTCGGGGTGCGGGCGGGGCGGGGGTGTGCGGCGGGCCGGTGGGCCGGTGTCAGGCGGTGGCGGCGGGTTCTGCGGCGGACGCCCCGGAGGGGATCCCGAACGGGGGCGCGGGCACGGCCTCCGGGCTCAGCAGGCGGGACGGCGTCCCGTCGGGCCCGACGGGCACGTCGCCGTCGACGGTGACCCGGCGCAGCACGCGCTCGTGGTCGTCGGAGTCGTCGACGCCGTAGTGCTGCGTCGCCCGGTTGTCCCAGATGGCGACGTCGCCGGCGCGCCAGTGCCGGCGGACGGTGTTCTCCGGGCGCTCGACGTACGCCTGGAAGAGGTCGATCAGGGCCCGCGAGTCCCTGCCCGTCAGACCGGCGATCCGCTGGACGAAATTGCCGAGGAGCAGGGTCCGCTCGCCCGTTTCGGGG
Source organism: Streptomyces toxytricini (assembly GCF_014649915.1). Classification (GTDB taxonomy): domain Bacteria; phylum Actinomycetota; class Actinomycetes; order Streptomycetales; family Streptomycetaceae; genus Streptomyces; species Streptomyces toxytricini. The sequence continues at coordinate 271,182 of NZ_BMTY01000008.1, forward strand.
TGGACGCGGACGACGGGGTGCTCTGTGAGGAAGGAGGTGGAGGTGAAGACCTCGCGGTAGGCGGCGAGTGCGTCCGGGACGTCGCCGGGGCGCAGGGCGGCGTAGTCGTACTCGTTGGTGTGGAGGGCGCGCAGGCCGTCGGCGAGCGCCTGGAGCGGTGCCGGCAGGTCGGCGTACGCGGCCGCGGTGTTGGCCCACAGGGTGTCCCCGCCGTACGGGGGGACGGTGACGGCGCGCAGGACGGAGAAGGCCGGGTAGGCGGGGACGAACGTGACGTCCGTGTGCCACTGGTTGGCGCGGGCGCCGTGGCGGGAGTCGATGCCGAGGGCGTAGCGGCCGTCGGCGGACGGCACGGTGGGGTGCGCGACGGGGGTGCCGAGCAGTGCGGCGAAGGCCTCGTGGCCGGCCTCGTCGAGGTGGTCCTGGCCGCGGAAGAAGACGACCTTGTGGGCGAGCAGCGCGGAGCGGATCGCGGCGACGGCGGCGGGGTCGAGGTCTCCGCCGAGGCGCACGCCGCCGATCTCGGCGCCGATGCGGCCGCCGATCCGGGTGACGGTGACGGCGGGGGCCTCGGCGGTGGTGACGGTGGAAGACATGGGCAACTCCTCGTTCGGTGATGCGTACGGCGTACGGACGGGGCCGCGCCGGGCGGTCCGGGTCATGGCGGACCGCGGGACGGCGCGGCGAGGGCGCGGTGGTGGAGCACACGGGTCCGGGCATGCGGAGCCGGCAGTACGGGAAAAGGGACGCGGACCCGAAGGGCCGCCCGGGACACGGACGGGCCGGCCGGCGCGACGGCCGGGCCGGACGACGCAGGGCGGACGGCTGCGGCCGCGGCCGGCCCCGGCCGGGGTGCGCGGCCGGGAGCCGTCGGCTCGGGCCGGACCGCGGGCCGCGGCGGGACCGGGGTCAGCCGGCCCGGCGCGGGGCCGGACCGCCGGAGGCGGCGGGAGGCGGGCCGGGGCGGGTCAGGCGGCGCGGGCGGCCGGACAGCGGCCCGGACACCGGCCCGGCGCGGTACAGGAGCCGGGGGCGAGGAGCCGCGGGAGGGTGATCTCGTTCGCGGTCATGGCAGGGAGACTGACAGCGGCCGCGGCACCGGTCAACCCCGGCCCAGATGGCCGGACCCGGCCGCTCCCGGCACTCCACGCGACTCCGGGAAACTGGGCCTGACCTGCGACTTCATGGTCCTCGACCAAGCTGCTGCACCCCGCCCGGAGGGCCCGCCCCGCTGTCCGGATTTCATCCCTCGGCAATGCGCCCGCCACGCCGCCGCGACCCGCGGCAACACCCGGCCCGCGCACTCCGCGCCGCCGGCCGGTCCGACACGCCCGCCGGGTCCGCCGTCCGGGCGATCCGTCGCGCCCGGCCGCACGGGGCGTACAGGACAAGCCGGCCAGGGCGCGCCGGGCACCGGCGCGGGGTTCCGGTTCTGCCCGCTCTTCCGTGCTCCCTACCCCCTCACATGAGAGGGGGAGATCACATCCAGTGCTTATGGTCGTCCCCACCGTGACCCCCCTAGCATTCGAGCCATGACGGTCCTGCCTGATGACGGGCTCTCCCTGGCCGCCGAGTTCCCTGACGCGACGCATGAGCAGTGGCAGCGCCTGGTAGAAGGCGTACTGCGCAAGTCCGGCAAGGACGTATCCGGCGGAGCCGCGGAAGACGCGTTGTCCACCCAGCTCGAGGACGGGCTCCTCACCCGCCCGCTGTACACCACGCCCGACACCCCCGCGGACACCGGTTTCCCCGGTTTCGCCCCCTTCGTACGGGGCGGCACCCCCGCGGGCGGTTCCGCCTCCGGCTGGGACGTGCGGCAGCGGCACCTCGGCACCGACCCCGCGCAGGTGAACGAGGCCGTCCTCGCCGACCTGGAGAACGGCGTCACCTCGCTGTGGCTGTGCCTCGGCGGGGGCGGCGTCCCCGTCGACGCGCTCGGCCGCGTCCTCGACGGCGTGTACCTCGACCTCGCCCCCGTCTCCCTCGACGCGGGCGCCGACTTCGAGGCGGCCGCCCGCGCCCTGCTCGCCCTGTACGCCGAGCGCGGCATCGCCCCGGACGCCGCCCGCGGCTGCCTCGGCGCCGACCCGCTCGGCCACGAGGCCCGTACCGGGGAGGCCGCCGACCTCGGCGCCGCCGTCGCCCTCGCCCGGGAGACGGCCGCCGGTTGGCCCGGACTGCGCGCCCTCGCCGTCGACGCCCTGCCTTACCACGAGGCGGGCGGCTCGGCCGCGCAGGAGCTCGGCCTGTCCCTCGCCGCCGGCACCGCCTACCTGCGGGCGCTGACCGCGGGCGGGCTCGGCGTCGAAGCGGCCCTCGGACAGCTGGAGTTCCGGTACGCGGCGACCGCCGACCAGTTCCTCACCATCGCGAAGTTCCGCGCGGCCCGCCGCCTGTGGGCCCGCGTCGCCGAGGCGTGCGGCGCCCCGCACGCCGGCGCGCAGCGCCAGCACGCCGTGACATCGCCCGTCATGATGACCCGCCGCGACCCGTGGGTGAACATGCTGCGCACCACCGTCGCCTGCATGGCGGCGGGCGTCGGGGGCGCGGACGCCGTCACCGTGCTGCCGTTCGACCACGAGCTGGGCCTGCCCGACGCGTTCGCGCGCCGCATCGCCCGCAACACCTCCTCCGTCCTCCTGGAGGAGTCGCACCTGGCACGGGTCGTCGACCCGGCCGGCGGCTCCTACTACGTGGAGCGGCTCACCGACGAACTCGCCGACGCGGCCTGGGAGTTCTTCCAGACCGTCGAGACGGCGGGCGGCCTCGCCGCGGCCCTGCGCTCCGGCCTGGTCGCCAACCGGCTGGCCGCCACCTGGGCCGAGCGCTCCGCGAAGCTCGCCAGGCGGCGCGAGCCGATCACCGGCGTCAGCGAGTTCCCGCTGCTGTCCGAGCAGCTGCCCGAGCGGCCCCCCGCCCCCGCGGCGCCCTCCGGCGGCCTGCCCCGCGTACGGCGCGACGAGGCGTACGAGGCGCTGCGCGCCCGCAGCGACCGGCACCTCGCCGCGACGGGCGCCCGGCCGCGGATCTTCCTCGCCGCCCTCGGCCCCGCCGCCGCGCACACCGCGCGCGCCACCTTCGCCGCGAACCTGTTCCAGGCCGGCGGCATCCAGCCGGTCCACGAGCCGGTGTCGGTGGACGCGTCGACCGCCGCCGCGGCGTACGCCGCGAGCGGCGCCGACGGCACGGCCGTGCTGTGCTCCAGCGACGCGCTGTACGAGGAGCAGGCCGAGGCGGTGGCCGCGGCCCTGCGCTCGGCCGGCGCGACGACCATCTACCTGGCGGGCAGGCCCGGCACCGCGGCCGGCGCCGCCGACGACCACGTCCACGCCGGCTGCGACGCGGTCGCGGTGCTGACCGGCGCCCTCGACCGGATGGGAGTGGCCCCGTGAGCGGCACCGAGATCCCCGACTTCTCCGCACTGCCCCTGCGCGGCGGCGCCCCGTCCGCCGGGTCCGAGGACCAGTGGCGCAGCGCGGTGAAGGAGGCGACCGGCAGCGACACCGGCGACCTGCTGTGGGAGACCCCGGAGGGCATCGGCGTGCAGCCGCTGTACACCGGGCGCGACCTGGAGGGCCTGGACTTCCTCGCGACGTACCCGGGCGCGGCGCCGTTCCTGCGCGGCCCCTACCCCACCATGTACGTCAACCAGCCGTGGACGATCCGCCAGTACGCGGGCTTCTCCACCGCCGAGGAGTCGAACGCCTTCTACCGGCGCAACCTCGCGGCCGGCCAGAAGGGCCTGTCCGTCGCCTTCGACCTGCCGACGCACCGCGGCTACGACAGCGACCACCCGCGCGTCACCGGCGACGTCGGCATGGCGGGCGTCGCGATCGACTCGATCTACGACATGCGGCAGCTGTTCGACGGGATCCCGCTGGACCGGATGTCGGTGTCGATGACGATGAACGGGGCGGTGCTGCCCGTCCTCGCCCTGTACATCGTGGCGGCGGAGGAGCAGGGCGTCTCGCCCGACAAGCTCGCCGGGACCATCCAGAACGACATCCTCAAGGAGTTCATGGTCCGCAACACCTACATCTATCCGCCGAAGCCGTCGATGCGGATCATCTCGGACATCTTCTCGTTCACCTCGCAGAAGATGCCGCGGTACAACTCCATCTCGATCTCCGGGTACCACATCCAGGAGGCGGGGGCGACGGCCGACCTGGAGCTCGCGTACACCCTTGCGGACGGGGTGGAATACCTGCGGGCCGGGCAGGGCGCCGGGCTCGACGTCGACGCGTTCGCGCCGCGCCTGTCGTTCTTCTGGGCGATCGGCATGAACTTCTTCATGGAGGTCGCGAAGCTGCGCGCCGCCCGCCTGCTGTGGGCGAAGCTGGTGAAGCAGTTCGACCCGAAGAACGCCAAGTCCCTCTCCCTGCGCACCCATTCGCAGACCTCGGGCTGGTCGCTGACCGCGCAGGACGTCTTCAACAACGTCACCCGCACCTGCATCGAGGCGATGGCGGCCACGCAGGGCCACACCCAGTCCCTGCACACCAACGCCCTCGACGAGGCGCTCGCCCTGCCGACGGACTTCTCGGCGCGCATCGCCCGCAACACCCAGCTGCTGCTCCAGCAGGAGTCGGGGACCTGCCGCACCATCGACCCGTGGGGCGGCAGCGCGTACGTCGAGAAGCTGACGTACGACCTGGCGCGCCGGGCCTGGCAGCACATCCAGGAGGTCGAGGCGGCCGGCGGCATGGCTCAGGCCATCGACGCGGGCATCCCGAAGCTGCGCGTCGAGGAGGCCGCGGCCCGCACGCAGGCCCGTATCGACTCCGGGCGGCAGCCGGTGATCGGCGTCAACAAGTACCGCGTCGACAGCGACGAGCAGATCGAGGTCCTCAAGGTCGACAACTCGGCGGTGCGGGCGCAGCAGATCGACAAGCTGCGGCGGCTGCGCGAGGAGCGCGACGAGGCCCGCACCCAGGACGCGCTGCGCGCCCTGACGAACGCCGCCGAGCGGGGCGCGGGGCAGGGCCTGGAGGGCAACCTCCTCGCGCTCGCCGTCGACGCGGCGCGCGCGAAGGCGACGGTGGGCGAGATCTCGGACGCCCTGGAGAAGGTGTACGGGCGGCACGCCGGGCAGATCCGTACGATCTCCGGTGTGTACCGCAGCGAAGCAGGGGAGTCCCCGTCCGTGGAGCGGACCCGTGCGCTCGTCGACCGGTTCGAGGAGGCGGAGGGCCGCCGTCCGCGCGTGCTGGTCGCCAAGATGGGCCAGGACGGGCACGACCGCGGCCAGAAGGTCATCGCGTCGGCCTTCGCCGACCTGGGCTTCGACGTCGACGTCGGCCCGCTGTTCCAGACCCCGGCGGAGGTGGCCCGCCAGGCCGTCGAGGCGGACGTGCACGTCGTGGGCGTGTCGTCGCTGGCGGCCGGCCACCTGACCCTCGTCCCGGCGCTGCGCGAGCAGCTCGCGGAGGAGGGGCGCGAGGACATCATGATCGTGGTGGGCGGGGTGATCCCGCCGGCCGACGTGCCGACCCTGCTGGAGATGGGCGCGGCCGCGGTGTTCCCGCCGGGCACGGTCATCCCGGACGCGGCCCACGACCTGGTCACGCGGCTCGCCGCGGACCTGGGCCACGAGCTGTAGGCGGGGGCCGGCCGGTGCCGAAGATCGACATCGAGGCGTACGCGAAGGGCGTCCTCGACGGGAAGCGCGCGCTCGTCGCGCGCGCGATCACCCTCGTCGAGTCGACGCTGCCCGCGCACCGCGCGCTGGCGCAGACCCTGCTGACGGAGCTGCTGCCGCACGCGGGGCGGGCCCGGCGCATCGGGATCAGCGGCGTCCCGGGCGTCGGGAAGTCCACGTTCATCGACGCGTTCGGCACGATGCTGACGGGGCTGGGGCACCGGGTCGCCGTCCTCGCGGTGGACCCGTCGTCCAAGCGGACGGGCGGGTCCATCCTCGGCGACAAGACGCGGATGGAACGGCTGTCGGTCGACCCGAACGCGTTCGTACGGCCCTCCCCGTCGGCGGGCACGCTCGGCGGGGTCGCCAAGGCCACCCGCGAATCGATGATCGTGATGGAGGCGGCGGGCTACGACGTCGTCCTCGTCGAGACGGTGGGCGTCGGCCAGTCCGAGACGACCGTCGCCGGAATGGTCGACTCCTTCCTGCTGCTGTCGCTGGCGCGCACCGGCGACCAGCTGCAGGGCATCAAGAAGGGCGTCCTGGAACTGGCCGACGTCCTGGCCGTGAACAAGGCCGACGGGCCGCACGAACGCGACGCACGCGCCGCCGCCCGCGAACTGTCCGGCGCGCTGCGGCTGATGCACCCCGCGGACGCGGCGTGGACGCCGCCCGTACTGACGTGCAGTGCGCGGGAGTCCACCGGGCTCGACGAGGTCTGGAACCGGCTGGAGCAGCACCGGCGGCTGCTGGAGGCGGGGGGCCGGCTGGCCGCGAAGCGGGCCGCGCAGCAGGTCGAGTGGACGTGGTCGATGGTCCGGGAGGAACTCCTGGACCGCCTCCGCGCCCACCCGGCGGTACGGGACCTGGCCCCGGCGCTGGAGTCCCGCGTGCGGGCGGGCACCCTGACGCCGACGCTGGCGGCGGACGACATCCTGAGGGCGTTCACGGGGGCGTAGCGGGCTGCCGTAGCCGGCGACGCGGCCACCGCTGCGCGGGGCCTCTCCCCCACCCCGCCCCTTCCCGAAACCGGGGACTCCGCCACGGCCCCCTCCGGCACTGCGCGCCTACCGCGCTCAGACGCCGCCCAGGCTCAACGGCGCCGCCGAGGCGGACCCCCGGGCAGCACCCACCGAAACCGGGCCGCTCCGCGCCCCTCGCGCTCAAACGCCGCGCGGGCTGAACAAGCTGCTGCGCAGCTTCCGGCAGCACCAGCCGTCGGGACGCCGGCACATCAGCCCGGCCGCCGTTGAGGCACCGGGACAGGGCGCAAAGCCCCCGAAGCGCCCCACGAGCCCCAGGTGCCGCTCCGCGCAGGAAATCCAGCCCCGCCGACACTTGAGGCGCCAAGGCGCGGGGGCAGAGCCCCCAAACCACACCGCGGCCTCAACTGCCGCTCCCCGGCGGGCAATCCAGCCCCGCCGGCGATTGAGGCGCGGGGGCACGGGGACAGAGCCCCCGAAACAGCGCCGCGGGCGCGCGCACTTCGCACCACCGCCGACCCGCCGCCGCACCACCGCCCCGCACACTCCAGCCCCGCCGGCGATTGAGGCCC
>NZ_BMTY01000009.1:0-4180 GCF_014649915.1 Streptomyces toxytricini
GCCGGGGCCGCCCCCGGGGAATGACCCTGGAGGGACGAGCCGTCCAGGGCGGGATCACAGAGCCCGGCCCCAAGCCCCAGGAGCCCCCTTCGCCCCACCGGCATCAGCAGACCCGTCGACGGGAGGCCGGGGTGGCTGTGACGTAGGGAAACGACGTCCAGAGCATCATCCGGCGACAGGAGCGCGACAGATCGCTACGTGCGCGCCCATGGCTAAGCGTCCGGCGGCCGTCATCGGCGGTGAGCACGGCAGATCGCCACAGGGGCGTCCTCGGCTTGGCGTCCGGCGGCCGTCAGGGGTCGGGAGACGCGACAGGTCGCCACAGGGGCACCCTTTGTCGGCGGCTGTACGCCGGATCGCGGCGGTGCGAGCGCCGATGCCGTCGTCCTGTCGCCAGACGCCGGTATACGAGGAGTCCGAAGCGGACAGCGGCGCTTCGCCGCCCCGAACGGCCGGTGGTTGCCGAGGAGACAGGAGTGCGCAGCGGGCTGGGGCGCTTCGCCGCCCCGAACGGCGGGTCGCCCGTTAAGAGGCGGGACGGGCAGCGAGCGGGGCGCTCCGCTGCCCCGGCAACCGCCGACCGCCGTGACGCGGCGCTCTGCCCCGTGTTCCAGCCACAGCCAGCCGACGGCCGCCAAGCAAAGGGCGCGCACGAGCGGTCTGCCGCGTTCCCGCTCCTGACGGCCGGCGGCCGCTGAACAAACGGCGCCCCAGTAGCGATCTGCCACGCCTTCCTCCCCAAGCCGCCGACAGCCGCCAAGCCAAGGGCCCGCACGTCCGGTCTGTCGCGCTCCTGGCCTCTGACGGCCGCCGGACGCCAAGCCAAGGGCGCGCACGTAGCGATCTGTTGCGCTCCTGCCGCTGGATGACGCTCTGGTCGTCCTTTCCTGTACGTATCGCCCTCCCGGCTTCAGCCGATGGGTCTGCTGATGCCGGTGGGGCGAAGGGGGCTCCGCGGGCCTGGCGCCGGGCTCTGTGATCCTGCCCCGGACCGCTCGTCCCTCCAGGGTCATTCCCCGGGGGCGGCCCCGGCAGAAAAAAATGCCTCCGGGGCGGGTCGGTCGGTCAAGGGTGGCCCGCAAGGGCCATCGCGCAGCGACGCGACCGAAAGGGAGCGCCCTTGAGGGACCGGCACGCCCCGGACACCATCAACTGCCGGGGACACCACCGGCAACCTCCCTGATCCCGACCGACCGGCTACCGCCAACCGACGCTCCTGCCGCCGCCTTCCAGCGCCGAGCCGTCGGCTTCCGCCGGCGCCCCCCTCACGTCCCCTTCGGATCCCGAGTGGCCGGCTCCCGCCGCATCGCGCCGAGACCGGTTCACTCCCGCGTCCACGCCATACATGCCACGCCAGAACGCCGTCAGGTAGCACGTAGACGGTTGGCCCCCTCTGAAACGGCGCGCCCGGCCCGCCCCTTTGTGGCCCCGCGGCTGTCAGTTCGTGGTGGTATCCGTGTAGCGCGGGAGGTCGGTCGTGGAGATGGTCCAATCCGCGATGGTGACGTCTTCTCCGTAGACGAAGTCCTTGCGCGTCGCGTACCTGGGGCCGTCCGGGGTGGGGTGGATGTCGCTCATCACCGCTCCCGTGCCGGTACGCGGGTCGAAGACCGCGTACACGGGGATGCCGAGCAGGGGGTAGTCGCGCATCTTCCCGATCCAGTCGTTGTCCGGGTTGGAGCGGGACACGACCTCGATCGCGGCGATCACCGTTCGTGGGTCGAAGGATCCTTCGCCCTGCATGTCCTCGAAGGCGATCACCATGACGTCCGGGTGTCGCATGACGCCCTGGCGCTCGTCTTCCACGTCGGGTCTGCCGGTGTGTGCCCAGATGCCATCCGGCATCGCCCCTTCCAGGCGCCGGGCCATCAGTCCGGCCGTCAGCTCGTGCGGGCGACCCGGGGCTTGGAGGTCGTGGACGATGCCTTCCTTGGTGATCTCCAGCTTGCCGGGCGTCGTGTCCTCGATCCGGTCGAGGACGTGTCGCATGGCGCGGTAGCGGGTGTTCGTCATGCGGCCGCAGGTCGGCAGCCCGCGCATTTGCCCGGGGTCGGGGAGCGGAAGGCGCGGTCGCAGCCGTCGCAGTTCTGGAGGGGGTCCGGGCGGGGGCCCCGGCCTCGTGGGCCGGGCCTGGGGCCCGTCCGGGGTGGGAGGAGTTCGCGGAGGCGGTGGGCGATCACCGAGGGCGGATGACGCAGGTCCGGTGGCAGGCCGGTCGTGAGCGCCAGGGTGATCGCCTCTGGCGGGGCGCCGCGCTCCAGCCAGCGGGCGGTGTCCGGGGTGAGGCGGTCCACGTCGCGGGAGGAGAGCAGCAGACGGGGGTCGGCCCAGTGGAGGGCCGTGAGGATCTCGCGCGCCGTCTTGAGCTGGTGTGGCGGGTGCGGTGGCTCTGCCACCGGCGGGGGTTCGGGAGCCGTCTTCGGTGTGGTCGGCGGAGGGGGCGGGGGTTCAGGCGTGACCGGGTTGGCCATCGGCGGTTCCGCCGCGGGTGGGCGCGGGGGCTCGGCCGCGGCTGGTCGCGGGCGCGTGGGTGGGCGGAGGGGCCTGGGCCGCTGGGGGCGGGACGGGGTGCGGGTGGGAACCGGCTCGTGGGGCTGGTTGTACGAGATCGTGCGGGTCACCATGCGGCCCGACGGGAGGCGTTCGCGTACGCGGGCCAGGTAGCCCTGGGCCTCCAGCTCGCGCAGGGCGCGGCCGATGCGGTGCTCGCTGTCGGGGAAGCGTTCCGCGAGGGTGCGGATGGCCACCCGTGTCCCGGCGGGGAGCGACTGAATGTGCACGGCAAGGCCGATCGCGAGGAGCGACAGGTGGCGGTGTTGGGCGAGGTGGTTGCCGACGACCGTGAAGTGGCTGTCGTGCCGAACGTTGACGTGCGTTACGCCTGATCGGGGGGTGTCGGCGGGAACGCCGGGTGCTGGGCGCGCGGGCGCGCTAGGCTGCTGCCAGTCCATTTGGGAAGGTTTGCGCTTCCTGGTTGGGTCAGGCCCCCGGTGCGGATCGCTAGTCCTGCCGGGGGCCGACGCATGTCTGCGGTTGTTTCGGCGCGAGCATATGCCCGGTAACCGGCGCCAAATCCGCCCAGTTGGCACAGTTCACCCGCGCGAGCGACACGGGTCGGTTCAGGTCCGATCGGTGGGTGGGTGGGTTGGTGGGTTTCTCTCTTCGGTCCTTTCCATGACCTCGTGCGCCGCCGTCTCACGGGCCTCCGTGGCACGGTCCACCGAGTCGTGGATTTCCGGTGCCGGTGCGCGGTACGGCGACACCTCGGCGTAGACCGTCTTCCACGGGGGCGGCCCGGTCACGACGCCCCAGCAGTCGGCCAGTTCCTCGACGATCGCCAGCCCGCGGCCTCCGGTCGTCGGGTCCGGCATGCGGTCGTACCGGGTGTCCGTCACCTCGATGCGGACGATGCCGGTCGGGTGGACGGCGAGCGCGAGGCGGAAGTCGCGGCCGGGGACGCGGCCGTGGGTGACGGCGTTGGCGAGCAGCTCGTCCAGGATGCGTTCGGGCCGTTCCCAGGGCACGCCCCACGCGCGCAGTTGCTCGATCGCGAGCAGCCGTCCCAGGCGGGCGCCGCGCGGGGTCGCGGAGAGCTGGAGGACGCAGGGGTGCACGGCGGCTCCGAGGAGAGGGAGTTGTGGAATCACGTCACTCAGAGTGGCGATGTGTGTCTACGCTGAGAAGTGGTGACGCCCGTGCGTACCGCGGCTGTCCGGACGCTGTCCGATCCTGTCCTGCCTGTCCGAGGCACCGTGCGGGTACGGGGGCGTTGAGCAGGTCGGCACGGGCACGTCGGAAGTGGGTGCGCATGAGCGTGGACGGCGACGGAACGGAAGAGCCGGGCTGGGAGGTCGACCCGGAGGACGAACAGGGCGCAGCGGTCGTCGCGGCCGTCGGCCGGCAGTTGAAGGTGTGGCGGGAGACCGCCGGTCTGCGGGCCGCTGACTTCGCGGCCCGCATGGGGTACGGGGAGGACCTGGTCCGCAAGGTCGAGGCGGGGCGTCGCATTCCGCGTCCCGAGTACCTCGACCGGGCGGATGAGGTTCTGGGGGCGGAGGGCCGCATCGCGGCCATGAAGAGGGATGTCGAGCAGGCTCGCTACCCGAGGCGTGTGCGTGATCTGGCCAAGATGGAGTCCCGTGCCGTCGAGATTAGCTCCTACAGCATCCACACGATTCAC
>NZ_BMTY01000009.1:4218-14480 GCF_014649915.1 Streptomyces toxytricini
GGCCTGCTCCAGACCGAGGAACACGCCCGCGCCCTCTTCGAGATGCGACAGCCTCCCTGTTCAGGGGCGGAGATCGAGCGGTACCTCGCTGCGCGGATGGCCAGGAGGTCGGTTTTCGACCGCGACCCGGCTCCTTCCATCACTGTCGTCCAGGAGGAGGCCACGCTGCGAAGGCCGATCGGAGGCAAAAAGGTGTGGAGGAGGCAGCTCGAACACATCGCGCAGGTAGCCGGGATTCGGAACATCGCCTTCCAGATCATGCCGCTGCGGGTCGAGGCACACGCCGGAATGCACGGCGGGATCGAAATCCTCAAATTCTCGGACGGATCGGCTGTCGGAAAGTCGGAAGGGGCCTTCGGTGGAAGGCCGGTATCCGGCCCTCGCGATTTACGGATCTTGGAACTGAGGTATGGGATGATCCGGGCCCAGGCTCTCACGCCTCGGGAGTCGCTGGCCTTCATCGAGCATGCGCTGGGAGAGACATGATCCGCGAATCCGAGCTGGAGTGGTTCAAGAGCAGCTACAGCAGCGGCCCCGAAGGCGACTCGTGCGTCGAGGTGGCCTGGCGGAAGAGCAGCTACAGCAGCTCCAGCGACATCAACGACTGCGTGGAAGTCGGCTGGGCCAAGAGCAGCCACAGCGACAGCGATGACATCAACGACTGCGTCGAAGTCGCCAGTACCCCCGCAGCCGTCCTCGTCCGCGACTCCAAGGACACCGCCATCCCGCACCTCAGCTTCTCCCCCGCCGCCTGGGCCGGGTTCGTCGCGGGGGCGGCGCACGCCTCGTAGGCAGAAGGGGCCGGGCCCGAATCAGGCGGGCCCGGCAGAAGCGACCAGGCCTCAGACGCGGTCCGCGGCGATCAGGACGTACTGGAACGAGCCGTCCTTGTACGAGTTGATGAACGCCTCCTCGATGCCCGTGACCAGCGACGACGTCGCCCGCAGCTCCCAGTACGGGAGGGTCGCCGGGGTGAGGTCGATGACGGCCTGGGGGACGAGGCGGTTGTCGGCCATGGCGCGCATGTACTCGCGGCGGGAGTGGATGTTGCACTCGAAGTGGGCGTTGATCTGCGAAACCCACTTCGACGGCTGCCCGTAGCGGGGGTTCCAGCAGCCGGTGATGGTGACGTAGCGGCCGCCGACGGCGAGGATCCGGGAGTGCTCGGCCATCAGATCGTGGAGGTCGACGTACATGCTGGACTCGTTGTTCCAGGACGCGGCGGCCTGCCCGGTCTCGAAGGGCATGTCGAGCATGTTGCAGACGCGGGAGCGGACGAAGTCCGCGATGCCGAGCTCCGCGGCGCGGTTGTTGCCGAAGTCGGCCTGCTTGGCGGAGAGGGTGACGCCCTCGACCTTGCAGCCGAACCGCTGGTGGGCCATGACCATGGAGCCGCCGCGGCCGCAGCCGGCGTCGACGAGGAGGTCGTCGCGGCCGATGGTGCCGAGGTTGTCGAGGAGGATGTCGGTCTGGGCGGACTCCAGGCGGTGGAGTTCCGCGATGAGCTTCTTCTCGTAGGCGCTGTCGGCGGGGTTGCCGAGGGCGTCGTGGTCGATGTCGCCGATGCCGTAGTGGTGGTGGTAGAGGCCGTCGACATCGCCGAGGCGCAGGTTCACGGGCCGGGCCTCTTCGTTCCAGTAGCGGGCGATGTCGCCCTGGTACGGGGTGGCCGGGGCGGGGATGAACGTGGCGGGGGTGGTGAGTTCGATGCTGGACACGGGTGAATCCATTCCTCTTACCAGAAGTCGGGCAGGCTGTAGCGGTACGTGTTGGTCATGTGCCAGTAGTGGTTGCCGTCGACCCACGTGGCGACGCCCTTGAGGAAGCGCAGGACGCGAGGGTCGGGGCAGGAGGCGGCGAGTTCGGCCGCGGCGGCCTCGAAGGCGTGCATGAGGTCGTTGTGGACCTCGACGGCTTTGAGGTAGGCCTCCTTGGCGGAGAGGCCTTCGCGTTCGGCGATCACCACCGGCAGGTTCAGGTGCTTGCCGGGGCTGTTCAGTTCCTTGGTGTACGAGTACAGGTCGTTGGCGATGGTGGTGGCGTTCCCCGCGAGGGCGATCACGCGCTGCATGGCCGGCTGGGCGTGCAGGTCCGCGGGGAGTTCGTAACCGCCGACGGTGTCGGTGATGGTGGGGCAGGGACGGAAGTTGTTGAACTGCCGCATCGCCAGGTACTCGGCCACCTGCGGGACGTAGTCGGTCTGCGCCCAGGCGGCCTCGGCGAGGTAGCCCATGTGCAGGCGGGCCATGTCGTGCCGGTAGCGGTCGGCCTGGGAGGGGGTGGCGAGCTGCACGAAGTACTGCATGGCGGACCGGTAGGAGCGGCGCGGCGCGTCCGAGAGGAGCGTTTCCGCCCAGGCCGGGGCGTACTCGTCGGTGGTGTGGAGCGGGTCGAGGGCGGTGTGGGCGAGGAGGAGCCGGCCGCCGAGGCCGACGGGCGAGCCGCCGTGGTCCTCGCAGTAGCAGTCGTCGAGGACGTTCTCGGCGACCATGAGCCGGGTGGCGGCCATGAGGTGGTCGATGGTGGGGGCGTCCGGGTGGCAGGCGACCATGTACCGGCCGACGGAGAAGCCGTCGAACTGGTCCTCCCACTCGGGCGGGTACGCCTGGACCTCGTCGACCGCCCACCGCTTGATGCGGCGGCTGACCTCGGCCACGCGGACCGGGTCCGGTTCGGGGACGGGGTGGTGGTAGAGGCCGGGGATGGGCCGGCCCTCGGCGGTGGCGGCCCCCGCCGACGCCGGGTGCGGCGGCTCGGGCAGGGCCGATGCCGCCGCCCGGGCCAGTGCCGCCGGAAGGACCGGCCGCGTCGGCAGGACCCACGGCGTCGACAGGAGCGACGCGGCGGGCGCGGCTGCGGCATCCGGCGGAGCCGGCAGCGTCGCCGGGTCGGCCCGGGGCGGCGCGAAGTGCAGGCTCGCCGTGCCGAGGCCGCTCGGGCCGGCCATGATCCGCTGCAGGGCTTCGCCGTGCCCGCGCTCCGGGACCGGCGGGGCCGACGGGGACGGCAGGTCGGCGGGCGCGGCCTGCGGGGTCTCCGGCGCGTGCGGGGCCTGCGGGGCCTGGGGGCGCGGCGGGAAGGGCAGTCCGGGGACGGCCGGCAACCGGGGCCGGCCCGCGGCGGTGGCGTCCGCGCCGCGGCCGTGGCCGTGGGCCCCGAAGCGGGCCGCGGCGGCCGGCAGGCTCGACTGCATGGGGGAGGGCCCAGGCTCGGGCATCCGTTCCTCCTCGGTGGGGTGGGTGGGCCGGCCCGGATCCCGGGCGCGCCGGGACGGCCCGGGACGGTTCGGGCGGTGGCCTGGCCCCCTAGTCGCGCCTGCGTGCGATCTGGACGTTCTCCAGCACGCCGAGCGCGTCCGGTACGAGGACCGCCGCGGAGTAGTACGTCGTCACCAGGTACGAGATGATCGACTTCTCGTCGATGCCCATGAAGCGGACCGACAGGCCCGGTTCGTACTCCTCCGGCAGCCCCGTCTGGCGCAGGCCGATGACGCCCTGGTTCTCCTCGCCGGTGCGCATGGCGATGACGGAGCTGGTGTTCTCCTTGCTGATCGGGATCTTGTTGCACGGCAGGATCGGTACGCCGCGCCAGGCCGGGACGCTCTGCCCGCCGACATCGACGTGGTCCGGGTAGAGCCCGCGGGCGTTGAACTCGCGGCCGATCGCCGCGATGGTGCGCGGGTGGGCGAGGAACAGCCGGGTGCCGCGGCGGCGGCACAGCAGTTCGTCGAGGTCGTCGGGGGTGGGCGGCCCGGAGTGGGTCTGGATGCGCTGCTTGAACGCGGCGTTGTGGAGGAGGCCGAACTCGCGGTTGTTGACCAGCTCGTGCTCCTGGCGCTCGCGCAGCGCCTCGATGGTGAGCCGGAGCTGCTCCTCCGTCTGGTTCATCGGCTCGTTGTAGAGGTCCGCCACGCGCGTGTGGACCCGCAGGACGGTCTGCGCGATGGAGAGCTCGTACTCGCGCGGGCGGAGTTCGTAGTCGACGAAGGTGCCGGGGAGTTCGGGCTCGCCGGTGTGGCCGGCGGACATCGCGATCTCGGCTTCGCCGTGCCGGTTCTGGCGCTGCTGCGGCAGCGAGGTGAACCGGGTGATGTGGTCCCGCAGCGTCGGGGAGGCGGCGAGGACGGCGTCGAAGTCGGCGCGGGAGAGGGTGAGGAGGGTGCCGGCGGTCTCGGCGGTGGCCGTGTAGTCCCAGGTGCCCTGGCCGTCGAGGAGGGCCTGCTCGCCGAAGCGGTCGCCGTCGCCGAGGACCGCGAGGTCGACGGTGTCGCCGTACTTGCCGACACCGGTGTGGCCGACGCGGCCGTGGGCGATGAGGTGGATGTGCTGGGCGGGGGAGCCCCGCTCGACGATGACCTCGCCGGGCCGGAAGTCGCGCTGGACGCAGCGGGAGGCCAGCTCGCGCAGGACGTCCTCGTCGTCGAAGCCGCGCAGCATGGCGAGTTCCCCGAGCTCGCGGGGGATGACGCGGACGCTCGCGCCGTCCTGGACGAACTCGATGACGCCGTCGCCGACGGCGTAGGTGAGCCGCCGGTTCACGCGGTAGGTGCCGCCCTTGGTCTCCACCCAGGGGAGCATCCGCAGCAGCCAGCGGGAGGTGATCTCCTGCATCTGCGGGGCGGACTTGGTCGTGGTGGCGAGGTTGCGGGCAGCCGCCGTGGCCAGGCTGGACTGCCGGGGCGGCGCCGGCTGCGTCTCGGGGCTGCTGTCAACGGTCATCGGACAAGCTCTCCTTCGCGAGGGGCGGCGACCGGGCGTACCCACACGGCACCGGTGAAAGAGGGAGGAAGGGGGTGAATATCCGGGAATCCGGCCAGATGTTGGGGAACAGTAACGGCCTGACCGCCGGTTGGACCCCTCCGGAGGCATGCCTGTCCCCCAATGCGGTGATCTTGAGCGGAGGGATGTTTGGCCGACCCACGAGATCCGGACGGGACGGGGCCGGATCGCAGCGGTCGCACCCCCCGGCGCCCGCACCACAGGGGGCAGCCCGCCATCCCCGCTGGTCAACGCCGGAAAGCCGATGCGGGTGAGCGGCAGGGAGCCCGCCCGCCGCCCGGCTACCGGACCGTATGCTCACCGCATGACCCCTCCGAGTGACGCCCCGACCCAGAACGCGATGCGGCGCGCCCTGCGGCGCGCCCGCGACGGTGTCGCCCTGGACGCGACCGAGGCCGCCGTCCTGCTCCGGGCCCGAGGCGCCGACCTCGACGACCTCGCCGCGTCCGCCGCCCGCGTCCGCGACGCCGGGCTCGCCGCCGCCGGGCGGCCCGGTGTGATCACGTACTCGAAGAGCGTGTTCCTCCCCCTCACCCGCCTCTGCCGCGACAAGTGCCACTACTGCACCTTCGCGACCGTCCCCGGGAAGCTGCGCCGCGCCGGCCAGGGGATGTTCATGTCACCGGACGAGGTCCTCGACATCGCCCGCCGCGGCGCCGCACTCGGCTGCAAGGAAGCCCTCATCACCCTCGGCGACAAGCCCGAGGACCGCTGGCCCGAGGCCCGCGAGTGGCTGGAGGCCCACGGCTACGACGACACCGTCTCCTACGTCCGCGCCATCTCCATCCGCATCCTCGAAGAGACCGGCCTGCTCCCCCACCTCAACCCGGGCGTCCTCACCTGGGCCGACTTCCAGCGGCTGAAGCCCGTCGCCCCCTCCATGGGCATGATGCTGGAGACCACCGCGACCCGCCTGTGGTCCGAGCCCGGCGGCCCCCACCACGGCTCCCCCGACAAGGAGCCCGCCGTCCGGCTCCGCGTCCTGGAGGATGCCGGGCGCTCCTCCGTCCCCTTCACCTCCGGCCTCCTCATCGGCATCGGGGAGACGTACGAGGAGCGCGCCGAGTCGCTGTTCGCGCTCCGGCGCACCGCCCGCGCGTACCACGGCATCCAGGAACTGATCATCCAGAACTTCCGCGCCAAGCCGGACACGGCGATGCGCGGCATGCCCGACGCCGAACTCGACGACCTCGTCGCCACCATCGCCGTCGCCCGCCACATCATGGGCCCCTCCGCCTGCCTCCAGGCCCCGCCCAACCTCGTCGACGGCGAGTACGCCCGCCTCATCGGCGCCGGCATCGACGACTGGGGCGGCGTCTCCCCGCTGACCATCGACCACGTCAACCCCGAACGGCCCTGGCCGCAGATCGACCGGCTCGCCGAACAGTCCGCCGCCGCCGGCTTCGAGCTCCGCGAACGGCTCTGCGTCTACCCCGAGTTCGTCCGGCGCGGCGAACCCTGGCTCGACCCGCGGCTGCTGCCCCACGTCCGGGCGCTCGCCGACCCGGCCACCGGCCTCGCCCTGCCCGACGCCGAGGTCACCGGCCGGCCCTGGCAGGAACCCGACGACGCCTTCACCGCATCCGGCCGCACCGACCTGCACACCGCCGTCGACACCGAAGGCCGCACCGGCGACCGCCGCCAGGACTTCGACCACGTCTACGGCGACTGGGACGCCCTCCGCGAAGCCGCCGCCCCCGGCATGGCACCCGAACGCATCGACACCGACGTCCGCGCCGCCCTCTCCCAGGCCGCCGACGACCCCGAGCGGCTCACCGACGCGCAGGCGCTGGCCCTGCTGCACGCGGACGGGCCCGCGCTGGACGCGCTGTGCCGGATCGCCGACCGGCTGCGGCGCGACGTCGTCGGGGACGACGTCACCTACATCGTCACCAGGAACATCAACTTCACCAACGTCTGCTACACCGGATGCCGCTTCTGCGCCTTCGCCCAGCGCCGCACCGACGCCGACGCCTACACCCTCTCCCTCGACCAGGTCGCCGACCGGGCCGCACAGGCCTGGGACGTCGGCGCCGTCGAGGTGTGCATGCAGGGCGGCATCCACCCCGACCTGCCCGGGACCGCGTACTTCGACATCGCGCGCGCCGTGAAGCAGCGCGTCCCCGGCATGCACGTCCACGCCTTCTCCCCCATGGAGATCGTCAACGGCGCCACGCGCACCGGCATGTCCGTACGCGACTGGCTCACCGCCGCCAAGGAAGCCGGCCTCGACTCCATCCCCGGCACCGCCGCTGAAATCCTCGACGACGAGGTCCGCTGGGTCCTCACCAAGGGCAAACTGCCGGCCGCCGACTGGATCGACGTCGTCACCACCGCCCACGAGCTCGGCATACGCTCCTCCTCCACCATGATGTACGGGCACGTCGACCAGCCCCGGCACTGGCTCGGCCACCTCCGCACCCTCGCCCGCATCCAGCAGCAGACCGGCGGCTTCACCGAGTTCGTCACACTGCCGTTCATCCACACCAACGCCCCCGTCTACCTCGCGGGCATCGCCCGGCCCGGCCCGACCGTCCGCGACAACCGCGCCGTCACCGCCATGGCCCGCCTGCTGCTCCACCCGCACATCACCAACATCCAGACCAGCTGGGTCAAGCTCGGCGCCGACGGCGCGGCCGAAATGCTCCGCTCCGGCGCCAACGACCTCGGCGGCACCCTCATGGAGGAGACCATCTCCCGCATGGCCGGATCGAGCTACGGCTCCTACCGCTCCATCCGCGACCTCACCGCCATCGCCGAAGCCGCCGGCCGCCCCGCCACACCCCGCACCACCCTGTACGGCGAGGTCCCGGAGGAGCGACAGCGCGCCGCCCACGCCTCCGACGGGCACCTGCCGCGACTGCTGCCGGTGCTGGACTGACCCGGGTCGGGGCGGGCGGGGGCCGGGCCCGGGGCCGGGAAGGCCCGACTCCCGACCGCCCCGACACGCGCACTTTCGGCCGTTCTCCCCGTACTTACGGGCCGCCTGACCGCCGTACCCCGAAACAGGCCGGTCCCGGCAACTACAGTGCGCGCCAGAGCCCGCGGGGGGCGGGCTCGCAGGCTGGGGGACGCACCATGGACACCGCAACGACCACCGACACGGCACCGGCAACGAGCCTGGCCGCGAGGCCGGAAGCAGACCCGGCCGCTGCCGCGCAGCCGGTCGTCGACGCACACCCGGCCGCGGAGCCCGAGGCCGAAACCGCCGGCACCCGCACGCCCCTCACCACCGGCACGTGGGGCCGCACCGAGCAGCAGGACTTCCGCAGCCGCGTCCGCGGCACCCTCCTCGGCTCCGCCATCGGCGACGCCCTCGGCGCCCCCGTCGCCGGCCTCTCCCTCGACGGCATCCGCACCACCCACGGCGTCGAAGGCCTCACCGAACCCGCGCCCGCCCACGGCCGCCGCGGCACCGTCACCGCCTGCACCCAGCTCACCCTCTTCACCGTCGACGGCCTCATACGCGCCCACGTCCGCCGCGACACCGGCACCTGGCACCCGCCCACCGACATCCACCGCGCCTACCTCCGGTGGGCCGCCACCCAGAACGACTGGGGCCCCGACGAGCGCCGCACCGACGACGGCTGGCTCGCCCGGCAGGAGTGGCTCTACGCCCGCCGCGGCCCCGACCGCGCCTGCACGACCGGCTTCGCCGACACCATCCTCGGCACCCTCGACCAGCCGAAGAACCCCACCGCCCGCGACGCCGCCGCCACCACCCGGTCCGCCCCCTTCGGCCTCCTCGTCGGCTGGGAACCCGCCCTCGTCCTCCAACTCGCCGTCGAGTGCGCCGTCCAGAGCCACGGCCACCCCACCGCCTACCTGTCCGCCGGCGCCTTCGCCGTCATCGTCCACGGCCTCACCCGCGGCGACACCCTCGACGGCGCCGTCCGCCGCGCCCTCGCCCTCCTCGCCGACCGCCCCGGCCACCAGCCCGTCACCGACGCCCTCCGGCGCGCCCTCACCGCCGCCTCCGAACCGGCCGCCGCCACCCCCCGCGCCGTCGAATCCCTCTCCCCCGGCGACGGCCGCGACGCCGAGGACACCCTCGCCGTCGCCGTCTACTGCGCCCTCACCGCCGAGGACGTACGCCACGGGCTGCGCCTCGCCGTCAACCACGGCGGCGACTCCTCCGCCACCGGCGCCCTCTGCGGAGCCCTCCTCGGCGCCCTCCACGGCGAGACCGCCCTGCCCGCCGCATGGCTCACGGACCTCGAAGGGCGCGCCACGCTGCTGGAGCTCGCCGACGACTTCGCACTGGAGATGACCCAGGGGCCCTCCCTGCACGGCCCGGCCGCCTCCGCGCCCGGCTGGCTGGCCCGCTACCCGCGGGGCTGACGTCCGACGGGCTGACACCCACTCAACAATTGCGCGGTCAGGCCGTAGCGTGGGCCGCACCCGTCCCGGGAGCAGCCGAGCCGCGGACAGCCACGGAGGTGCCCTCGCCCATGCGGATCGCCACGACCATCTTCCTCACCGACCGGACCGTCACCCCCGTCCGTCTCGCCCGCAGCCTGGAGGAACGCGGCTTCCACGCCCTCTACCTGCCCGAGCACACCCACATCCCGGTCTCCCGGGACACCGGGGCGCCGATGGGCGGCGAACTCCCCGACGAGTACGGGCGCACCCTCGACCCCTTCGTCGCCCTCGCCCAGGCCGCCGCCGTCACCCGCCGCCTCCGCGTCGGCACCGGCATCACCCTCGTCGCCCAGCACGACCCGATCGTCCTCGCCAAGCAGGTCGCCACCCTCGACCACCTCTCCGGCGGCCGCCTCACCTTCGGCGTCGGCTACGGCTGGAACGTCGAGGAGGCCGCCGACCACGGCGTCGACTGGCGCACCCGCCGCGAACGCGTCCACGACCACCTCACCCTCATGCGCACCCTCTGGGCCCCCGACCCCGCCGCCCACGCAGGCCCGTACGCCTCCGTCAGCGCCAGCGCCGCCCACCCCAAGCCGGCCCAGACTCCCCGCGAACTCACCCCGGGCCGGCTCCTCCACGGCCCCCGCACCCTCCTGGGCGGCGCGGCGGGCCCGAAGCTCTTCGCGGCGATCGCCGCCCACGCCGACGGCTGGCTCCCCATCGGCGGAGGCGGCCTCACGGAATCCCTGCCCGCACTGCGCCGGGCATGGGAGGCGGCGGGCCGCGATCCCAAGGCGCTGCAGGTGGTCCCGTATGCGGTCCGCCCGAACCCGGGCAAGCTGGCCCACTACGCGGACCTGGGCATCGAGGAGGTCGTGCTGCAACTCCCGCCGGGGAGGGAGGCGGAGGTGCTGCGGGTGCTGGACGAGTACGCGCAGTATTTGTGACGGGGATGGCGGGGCGGAGGCGGGAGCCGTGGACTCGGTGACGTCGGAGGCAGACGGCGGGGTGGGGGTGGGCGGGAGCCGGTCGGTCGGGATCGGGGATGTTGCCGGTGGTGTCCCCGGCAGTTGATGGTGTCCGGGGCGTGCCGGTCCCTCAAGGGCGCTCCTCCTTCGT
>NZ_BMTY01000009.1:14604-16221 GCF_014649915.1 Streptomyces toxytricini
CTCTGCCGGGGCACCCCCGGGGGAACGGCCTGGAGGTACCCGGACCTGCAAACCGGATCAGGGAGCTTCCTCTCCCGCCCCGGCAGCCCCTTTCGCCCCACCAGCATCAGCAGACCCGTCGGCGGAAGCCCGGGGGAGCTCTGACGTCGGAAAACGACGACCAGAGCATCATCGGGAGGCAGGAACGCGACAGATCGCTACGTGAGCGCCCTCGGCTCGGCGACCGGCGGCCGTCAGGGGCCGGGAGACGCGTCGGATCGCTCCACGCCCCCGGGCGGTGAGGAAGGGACTTGAGTCTCCATCAGGGGGAGGCACGAAGGTGGGGGCATGGACGGCGACACGCTCTACTCGATCGGTGAACTCGCTCGACGGACCGGTCTCACGGTCAAGACCATTCGCTTCTACTCCGATCGCGGAATCGTGGCGCCGACGGACCGCAGCCCGGCCGGCTACCGCCTCTACAGCATCGATGCCGTCGCACGCCTGGGCCTCGTTCGGAGCCTGCGCGAGCTGGGGCTGGACCTTGCCACGATCCGCAAGGTCGTGGACCGCGAGCTCTCGCTTCCCGAGGTCGCCGCAGCGCACGCCGAGGCACTGGCAGTGCAGATCCGCGTCCTGCGCCTGCGGCGCGCGGTGCTGACAGTGGTGGCCGAGCGCGGGTCCACACCCGAGGAGACGGAACTCATGCACCGGCTGGCCCAGCTTTCCGAGGACGAACGCAGACGTCTGATCGGCGATTTCCTCGACGCCGTCTTCGGCGGTCTTGACGCCGACCCCGCCTTTGCAGGCGTCATGCGCTCGATGACCCCCGAGTTGCCCGACAACCCGGACGCAGAGCAGGTTCGAGCGTGGGTGGAGGTGGCCGAAATGTCCCTGGACCCGTCCTTCCGCGCGGTCGTGCGGCGGATGGCCGAGGACCTGGCAGCCGAGCGGACCCGAAGTGGCGTGGCGCGCCCGCGCCGCGACATCGCCGCAGCCGTCCGCGACCACGCCGGACCGGCGCTGGTCGCAGGCATCGACCCGGCCTCACCCCAGGCCGATCCGATCGTCGCGGAGTTCACGGCTCACTACGCGCGCCTCCTCGGCCGCCCCGACGACATCGCGCTTCGCCGCCGGCTGGCGACGCGGCTGGAGACCGTGAACGACCCACGCAGGGAGCGATACCTCCGGCTGCTGGCAGTGGTCAACGGCTGGCCGGCCCCGGAGAGTCTGACTCCAGCGCTCGATTGGTCCCTCCAGGCCCTGCGCGTCCGGACACGGCAGTGACGGTGCGGTCGCGACGTGCACCGCGAAGCGCCCCGGATCGCTGCATGCTTCCTGCGGTCCGGTGGTCAGCCGCCGAGCCGACGGCGCCCCTGTGGCGATCTGCCGCGCTCACCGCCGATGACGGCCGCCGGACGCTTAGCCATGGGCGCGCACGTAGCGATCTGTCGCGCTCCTGTCGCCGGATGATGCTCTGGACGTCGTTTCCCTACGTCACAGCCACCCCGGCCCTCCCGTCGACGGGTCTGCTGATGCGGTGGGGCGAAGGGGGCTCCGCGGGCTTGGGGCCGGGCTCTGTGATCCCGCCCTGGACGGCTCGTCCCTCCAGGGTCATTCCCCGGGGGCGGCCCCGGC
>NZ_BMTY01000009.1:16250-26706 GCF_014649915.1 Streptomyces toxytricini
AAAAACGCCTCCGGGGCGGGTCGGTCGGTCAAGGGTGGCCCGAAGGGCCATCGCGCAGCGACGCGACGACGAAGGAGGAGCGCCCTTGAGGGACCGGCCCGCCCCGGACACCATCAACTGCCGGGGACACCACCGGCAACCTCCCCGATCCCGACCGACCGGCTACCGCCCACCCCCACCCCGCCGTCTCCTCTCCGACGCCGGCTGATCGGCTCCGCCCGGCCCCCGCCCCGCCGCTACTTGACCGCCGGCCCCTGCGGCAGCGTCTGGAGGGCGCTGCCCGCGCCTGCCAGGGAGGCGTTCGTGGACTTGGTGGCCGAGCCTGCCGCCGCGCCTGTCACCTCCAGGGCCGTCTTCGTGTCCTGTACGGCCTGGCCCGGGTGGTCGACGATGTCGCCGACGCGCTTCGCGAGGGGGGCTGCCCCCTGGAGGTTCGTGCCGTCGGCGTGGGCGGCGCCGGCCGCCAGGCCGAGGGCGCCGGAGGAGAGGGCGAGGACTGCGAGGCCGCGCTTCACGACGTTCTTGGCGTTCTTCGTGTTCTTGGCGTTCTTGGCGTTCATGGCGTTCATGGCGTTCATGGCGTTCATGGCGTTCATGCCGCGTACAACGACCTGCCGGGCCCGGGGGTCACCCCCGGGCCCGGCAGGGCCGTGTGCGCGGAGTCGGGTCAGTCTTCGACGACCAGGGCCGGCGTCGACTTGGTGAGGACCTCGCCGCGGAAGAAGGCGGGGCTGCGGCGTTCGGTGACGAACATGACGCCGAGGCCGAGGACCAGGAGGCCGACGCCGATGACGAAGACGCTGCCGACGCCGAGGACGGTGGATCCGGACCCGTATGCCGGGTCCCACATGTCGACCAGGGTCTTGAGGAAGACGGCGGCCAGCAGGATCCCGCCCAGGAGGGGGAAGACGCCCTTGAAGAAGAGGTCGCGGGCGCTGCGCCGCAGTTCGGCGCGGAAGTACCAGGCGCAGGCGAAGGCGGTCAGCGAGTAGTAGAAGCAGATCATCAGGCCGAGCGCGAAGATCGTGTCGGTGAGGACGTTCTCGCTGACGAGGGTCATGACGGTGTAGAAGGCGCCGGTCGCGACGCCCGCCATGACGGTGGCGCGGCCCGGGGTCTTGAACTTCGGGTGGACCTTCGCGTACGCGGGCGGCAGCGCCTCGTACGTGGACATGGCGAGGACGGTGCGCGCCACCGGGATGAAGGTGGTCTGCAGCGAGGCGGCGGCGGAGGCCAGGACCGCGACGAAGAGGAGGACGCCGAGGGCGGGGCCCATGACGGGGCCGGCGAGGGCGGCGAAGACGTTGTCGGAGGTTTCCGGGTTGGCGAGGCCGAGGCCCTTGTCGCCGGAGCCGACGGCCATCTGGGCGGCGATGCCGGTGGCCAGGTAGGAGCCGACCAGGACGACCATGGCGATCAGCGAGGCGCGGCCCGGGGTCTTGGCGGAGCCGGTGGTCTCCTCGTTGGTGGCGAGGCAGGCGTCCCAGCCCCAGTACATGAAGATCGAGAGGGAGAGGCCGGCGGTGAAGGCCGCCATGGACTCGACCGCGAACGGGTTCATCCACTCCCAGGAGAAGTCGAGCCCGGTGTCGAAGCTGCCGGCGGACGCCTTCTGGAGGGCCATGGCGACGAAGACGGCGAGGACGACGAGCTGCAGGCCGACCAGGGCGTACTGGACGCCCTTGGTGGCGGTCATGCCGCGGTAGCTGATGGCGGTGGCGACGGCGATCAGGGTGAGGCAGGTGGCGATGTGGACGAGTTTGTTGTCGTCGAGGGCGGCCACCGACTCGCTGCCGGTGATCTCGCCGGCCAGCAGCCAGAAGTAGGAGGTCGCCACGCCGGCCAGGTTGGACAGGACGATGATCGTGGCGATGACCAGGCCCCAGCCGCACATCCAGCCGATGCGGGGGCCGAAGGCCTTCACGGTCCAGGTGAAGGAGGTGCCGCAGTCGGGTACGGCCTTGTTGAGCTCGCGGTAGGCGAAGGCGACGAGGAGCATCGGGAGGAAGCCGGCCAGGAAGACGGCCGGCATCTGGACGCCGACCTCGCCGGCCGTCGAGCCGAGGGTCGAGGTCAGGCAGTAGACGGGGGCGACGGTGGAGATGCCGATGACGGCGCTGCCCACCAGTCCCACGGACCCCTTGCCGAGGCCCTTGCCGCGTACGTCGGTGACGTCGCGTGCCGTGTCTTCGGCCGCGGGCCGAACGTCCAGCTGAGTCATGCCAATGGACGTTAGAGCCTGCGGTTTCCACATCCGGAGGATGAGAGTCCGGAATTCCGGAGCGGAAATGACCTTGGAATTCGGACGCCAGACTCGGACCCGCGGCGGGTTTGCAAGGCGGCCACCGGGGTGTTACCCCCGGTTCACAGGACCCGGTCCGACGGTTTCGGTATGCGGAAACCGCAGCCATGTCCGTTTTGCCCGGTTCGAAATTTTCCCGCACCAGTTTTCCGGCACCCTTTCCGCCGCGCCGCCTCCCTCACCCCGCCCAGACGATCGCCTGCACCTCGCTGTACGCGTGCAGCGCGTACGATCCCACGTCCCGCCCCACCCCCGAGCGCTTGAACCCGCCGAACGGCGCCTCCATGTTCCGGCCGACCGTGTTCACCCCCACCCCGCCCGCCCGCAGCCGCCGCGCCACGCGGAACGCGCGCGCCGCGTCCCGCGACCACACGTAGCTCAGCAGCCCGTAGTCGCTGTCGTTCGCCAGCGCCACCGCCTCGTCCTCACCCCCGTCGAACGGCACCACCGCCACGACCGGCCCGAAGACCTCCTCCCGCACCACCCGCATGTCCGCCGTGCAGTCCGCGAGCAGCGTCGGCGCCACGTAGAAGCCCCGCCCACCGCCGCCCCCGCCCGGGCCGCCCCCGCCCGGACCCACAGCCGGCCGCTGCCCGCCGCACACCACCCGGGCGCCCTCCTTGCGGCCCAGCTCCACGTACGCCTCCACCCGGTCGCGGTGCGCGGCCGAGATCACCGGGCCGACGACCGTGCCCCGCTGCGCCGGGTGCCCGATCCGCAGGTGCGCCGCGTAGCCGGCGAGCTTCCCGACCAGTTCCCCGTACACCGACCGGTGCACGATGACCCGGGTCGGCGCGGTGCAGATCTGGCCGCTGTAGAAGGAAAACGTGGTGCCGATGCCGGCGACGGCCGCGTCCAGGTCGGCGTCGTCGAAGACGACCGCGGCGCCCTTCCCGCCGAGTTCCATCAGCTGCCGCTTCATCGTGCGGCCGCACACCTCCGCGATGCGCTGCCCGACCGCGGTGGAGCCGGTGAACGACACCATGTCGACGTGCCCGGACGCCACCAGGGCCTCGCCGACGCCCGCCGACTGCCCACCGACGACGTTGACGACGCCCTCCGGGACCCCGGCCTCGGCGAGCGCCTCCGCCATCCGGAACACCGACAGCGGGTCCTGTGGCGCCGGTTTGACGACGACCGTGTTGCCCATGGCCAGCGCGGGCGCCACCTTCCCCGCCGGGTTGGCCCACGGGTTGTTGTACGAGGTGATGCAGGCGACCACCCCGACCGGCTGCCGCACCTCCAGCGCGCCCAGCACCGCGGACCGCCCCATCGGCCCCGCCGCCGTGACCTGCGGCGGCAGCCCGCGCTCCACCGGTTCCAGGGCGCCCCGCGCGTACCGCCGGAACCGGGCGGCCCCGACGCCCACCTGCATCGCCCGGGCCACCGCCGTCGGCGCGCCGCTCTCCGCGCGGGCCAGCTCCGACCACGGCTCGGACTCCCGCCGGATGACGTCGGCGGCCCGGTCCAGGATCCGCGCCCGCTCCTGCGGATCAGTCCGCGACCAGCCCTCGAACGCCGCGGCCGCCGCCGCGGCCGCCTCCTCCACCTGCGCGGGCGACGCCTCGGGGGCCAGGCCGACCACCGACTCGTCCGCCGGGTCGACGACCTCGTAGTGGCCGCCCGCCGGCTCCACCCACTCCCCGCCGAGGAACAGCCGCCGGGCACCGTCGCCGCGCTGCGCCCCGCTCACCGGGTCGCCACCGTCCGCGTGTCGCGGCCCGAGCGCAGCACCCGGCCGGGAATCGCGCCCGTCACCTCGTCGTCTTGGACCGTCTCCACGCCGTTGACCCGCACCGACACGATGCCCACGGCCCGCGCGTCCAGCCGGGGGCTGCCGCCGGGCAGGTCGTGGACGAGCGTCGCCGGGCCGGCGTCGATCCGCTCCGGGTCGAACAGCACCAGGTCCGCGTACGCGCCCTCCGCGATCCGCCCGCGGCCGCGCAGCCCGAACAGCCGCGCCGGATCGTCGGACAGCATGCGCACCGCCTGCTCCAGCGGCGCCAGGCGGCGTCCGCGCAGGCAGTCCCCGAGGAAGCGCGTCGTGTACGGGGCCCCGCACATGCGGTCCAGGTGCGCGCCGGCGTCGGAGCCGCCGAGCATGACGTCCTCGTGCTGCCAGGTCTCGGCGCGCAGTGCCCAGCTCGCCGGGTCGTTGTCGGTGGGCATCGGCCACAGCACCGTGCGCAGGTCGTCGTTCGCGCAGATGTCGACCAGGCAGGCGAAGGGGTCCTGGCCGCGTTCGGCGGCGATGTCGCGGACGACGCGGCCGGTGAGGCCCTCGTTCTCCTTGCTGTAGGTGTCGCCGATGACGTACCGGCCGAAGTCGGCGAGGCGCCGGAACACCCCGGCCTCGGGGCTGCCGGCACGGCGCAGCATCTCCGCCCTCACGGCGGGGTCGCGCAGTTCTGCGATCCGCTCGGGGACGGGCAGGCCGAGGACGGCGCCCCAGCCGGGGATCAGGTTGAGCGCGCAGAACGAGCCCAGCGACATGTTCATGGGGGTGAGGATCGGCATGGTGAGGGCGACGATCCGCCCGCCGGCCCTGCGGGCGCGCTCGGAGGCGGCGAGCTGCCGGGGCACCCGGTCGGGGACGGCGGCGTCGATGGTGAGGACGTTCCAGTTCAGGGGCCGCCCGGCGGCGGCGCTCATGGCGACGAGCAGGTCGATCTCGGCGTCCGTGAAGCGGTCGAGGCAGCCGGCGACGATGGCCTCCAGCTGGGTGCCCTCGTGGTCGCCGACGGCGCGCGCAAGGGCGATCAGCTCGTCGGGGCGGGCGTGCCGGGAGGCGACGGGGGCGCCGTCGCCGTCGGAGTGGGTGGCGGACTGGGTGGTGGACAGGCCCCACGCGCCGGCGTCCATCGCCTCGTGGAGGAGGGCGGTCATCCGGTCGAGCTGGGCGGCGGTGGGCTGCCCGCCGACGGCGTCGGCGCCCATGACGTGGCGGCGCAGCGCGCAGTGGCCGACCATGAAGCCGGCGTTGACGGCGATGCGGCCCTCCAGGGCGTCGAGGTACTCGCCGAAGGTGGACCAGGTCCAGTCGACGCCGTCTTCCAGGGCCCGCAGGGACATGCCCTCGACCTTGCTCATCATGCGGCGCGTGTAGTCGGCGTCCTCGGGGCGGCCCGGGTGCAGCGGGGCGAGGGTGAAGCCGCAGTTCCCGCCGGCGACGGTGGTCACGCCGTGGTTCATGGAGGGCGTGGCGTACGGGTCCCAGAACAGCTGGGCGTCGTAGTGGGTGTGCGGGTCGACGAAGCCGGGGCACAGGACGAGGCCGGAGGCGTCCTCGACGGTGCGGGCCGGCTCGGTGACGGCGCCGGGGGCCGCGACGGCGGCGACCAGGCCGCCGCGTATGCCGACGTCGGCGGCGCGGGCGGGGGCGCCGGTGCCGTCGACGAGGGTCGCGCCCCTGATGAGGTGGTCGAGCATGGCGGTGACGTCCCTTCTCGGGCCTGGGCGGGGCTGGGGCGGGCGGGCCTGGGCCGGCCGGGGCCGGCGTGGGCCGACGTGGGCGGGCCTGGGCCGGCCTTCGGGGGTCGGCCGGCCGGAGCGGGAGGCAGGCCGCTGCTCCGCCCGCTCCGGCCGGACACCGGGGCCCGGGCTGTCCCCCGGGGCCCCTGCCGGGCGGCGGTCCGGGAAACCGCCGGCCCGGATCCTCAGGCGGCCTGCCGGAAGCGGGTGGTGCGGTGCACGGGATCGGTGTCGATTTGCGGGATGACGTGCTCGCCGATCAGCTTGATCGTCGTCATGGTGTCCTCGTACGAGACCCCTGTGGGCAGGCCGAAGGACAGCTGGTCGGCGCCCGCCTGCTCCCACCGCCGGCACTGGGCGAGGACCTCGGAGGGGTCGCCGCAGATCAGCAGCTCCTCGGCGATGAGGAGCTCGATGATCTCGGCGTTGTACTCGGGGAGGATCTCGGGCCACTGCGGGATCGCCTCGGGGCGCGGGAAGGTGTCGTGATAGCGGAAGACGAGGGACTGGAAGCGGTTCATGTGCGCGTTGACGGCGATCTCGACGGCCTTGTCGTGGGTCTCGGCGCAGATCGCGGTCGAGGTGACCATGACGTTGTCGTTGACGAACGCGCCGATGGCCTTCGCCTCGCGGATCGCGGTCTTGTACTGGTCCAGCACCCACTCCATGTCGGAGACCTTCTGGACGCTGAACCCGAGGACGCCGAGGCCCTTGCGGGCGGCCATGGCGTAGGAGGAGGGGGAGCCTGCTGCGTACCACATGGCCGGGTGGGCCTTGCCGTACGGCTTGGGGAAGACCTTGCGCGGGGGCAGCGACCAGTGCTTGCCCTGGAACCCCTCGTACTCCTCCTGGAGGAACATCTTGGGGAACTCCGCGATGGTCTCCTCCCAGATCTCCTTGGTGTGGTTCATGTCCGTGATGCCGGGCAGGAAGCCGAGGATCTCGTGGCTGCCGGCGCCGCGGCCGGTGCCGAACTCGAATCGGCCGCGGGAGAGGTGGTCGAGCATGGTGACCTTCTCGGCCACCTTGACCGGGTGGTTGACCGGGGCGAGCGGGTTGAAGATGCCGGAGCCGAGGTGGATGCGCTCGGTGGCGTGGGCGAGGTAGGCGAGGAAGACCTCGTTCGCCGACAGGTGGGAGTACTCCTCCAGGAAATGGTGCTCGGAGGCCCAGGCGTACTTGAAGCCGGACTTGTCGGCCTGGATGACGTACTCGGTCTCCTCGACCAGTGCCTTGTGTTCCGCCGCGGGGTCGACCTCGGAACGCGCCCGGGGCACGTATCCCTGCACGAAGAGCCCGAATTCCAAGGGGGTTCACCGTCCTCATGTTTCTGACGTGTCGTCAGATTTGGTGAGGTCGACTGTTCCACCGGGCGCGGGGGAGCGTCAATACCTGATGGAGCGTCAGGATTTTCGGGGTGGGGTCACGGGTCACCCGCTCGCCGGGGTCACGGGTCACCCGTTCAGGAGCGGCCCGACCTCCGCCCCGAACGCCGCGATCTGGTCCGCCAGCTCCGCCCGCCCCCGGCTGCGGAACCGCACCTGGACCTGGTCCACACCCATCGCCCCGTACTCCCGCAGCGACCCCGCCAGCGCCTCCGGCTTCCCCGACAGTGTCCGCCGGCCCACCTCCCACGCCGGCTCCCCCACGTACAGGGCCTCCGTGATCGCCCCCACCACGAACGGGCCCACCGCCCCCGCCGCCTCCCGCAACGCCCTGATCCGCGCGATCTGCACCGGGAGCCGGTCCCGCGGATCACCCTGCGGCAGCCAGCCGTCCCCCCGCAGCGCCGCCCGCCGTACCGCCGCCGGCGACGAACCCCCCACCCACACCGGCACCCGCTCCTGCACCGGCCGCGGCAACTGCGCCAGATCCCGGAACGCGAACCGCTCCCCCTCGAACACCGGGTACTCCTGCGGGCCCAGCGCGGCACGCAGCGCGTCCGTGCTTTCGTCGAGCAGCGCCCCGCGCCCGGCGAAGTCGGCGCCGACCGCCTCGAACTCCTCCCGTACGTGACCGGCGCCGACCCCCAGCACCAGCCGGCCGCCCGACAGGCGGTCCACCGTCGCGTACTGCTTCGCCGTGACCAGCGGATGCCGCAGCCCCACCACCGCGACATGGCTCAGCAGCCGCACCCGCTCGGTGATCCCGGCCAGGAAGGCCAGCACCGCCACCGGGTCGTACCAGACCGCGCCCATCGCGCCCGCGAGGCGGCGCGGTATCGCGACGTGGTCGCAGGTCGCTACGTACGCGAACCCCGCCCGGTCCGCGGCCCGCGCCACCTCGGCCAGGTCCTCGGCACCGGCCGACGCCTCCCACGGCTCGGCGTACAGGGGGCTCTGCGACTGGACGGGCAGCTGCATCCCGTACACCAGCCGGCCTTCCGGAAACACGCGCGCCGTAACCGCCATGCCACGCCTCGCCTTCATCCGCGGCCCGCCGCCGTGCGGGCGACGGAGACATGGTGGTAGCTGACGCAACGTCAGACAAGGGGGATGGTGGAGCGGCAGGTCGGGGCGAAGGTGTCAGAAGCCCCGCGGGCCCATGGCGATCACCGGCTTCGCTGCGGGGTCCAATACGGTCAGGAGCCGCGCCATGGCCTCCTTCGAGATCCCGACACAGCCCTGCGAGGGGCCGTCGTGGTCCACGTGCAGCCAGATGTTCCCGCCCTTGGCCCGGCCTTCCGGTTTCACCGGGTCCAGCGGCGACATCCCGCGCCGGCGGTTGAAGTCGATCGCGATGACGTAGTCGAAGGACCCCTCCAGCGACTCCCCCTCCACACCGTGACCCGACGCCACGAAGGCCCGGCTGTGGTCGTACGGCAAAAGCGTCCCCGGCGGCTTCGGCAGCAGACCACCCGCATCGCTCAGCGAGAACACCCCTTCGGGGGACGTCAGATCACCGTACCGGCGGTCCGCGGACCACCCGTTCGCGCCGTTCCGCGCGGGCCAGCTCTCCGCGAGCACCCAGTCGGCACCGGGTGCGGGCCGCGTGTAGAGCGCCGCCGTGGCGTGCGAGGAGCTCCGGCCGTGACCCGTCACGAGGACCAGCTGCCGCGACTCGGCCGGGATCCGCGCCACCGTCCGCTCGCTCACCCCGGACAGCCCTTGCAGGGCGTTCCGTTCCCGCGCCTGCGCGACGGGGGGCCGGTCGTCGGATCTGTGCGTACGGGCCTCGGTGGCCCCGGAAGCGCCGTCGACGGCATGCACCCAGGCCGCGGTGCAGGCCAGAAGACCGAGGGCCGCACCGGCACCGGCGCGCTTGACCGTACGGGACCGCAGGGAGCCGGCCCGGAGACGCTTGCTCATTCCCCCGACCGTACACAGAACGCACCCGGGAGGTGACACGGCGTGGACGGCGCGGCGGGGTGGGGGGAGGGAAAGGCGGGGGTAGGTGGGCGGGTGGGGCGGGTGGGGCGGGGGTGGGGGCGGGGTGGGGGTGGGGGCGGGGTGGGGGTGGGGTCAGGTAGGCGGGAGCCGAGGGGGCGGGGCCGGGGTGCGACGGCCGAAGTGAGGTGAACGGCAGCTGGCCGATCGCGACCGCGATGCGACGGCGGAGGAGGGGTCGGCGGGAGCCGATGGGTCGGGGTCGGGTGGGTGGCTGGGGGAGTCCCCGGCAGTTGATGGTGTCCGGGGCGGGCCGGTCCCTCAAGAGCGCTCCTCCTTCGTCGTCGCGTCGCTTCGCGATGGCCCTTCGGGCCACCCTTGACCGACCGACCCGCCCCGGAGGCATTTTTTCTGCCGGGGCACCCCCAGGGGAACGGCCTGGAGGTACCCGGACCAACAAGCCGGATCAGGGACCGCCCTCCCCCGCCCCGGCGACCCCTTTCACCCCACCGGCATCAGCCGCCCCGTCAACGGGAGCCCGGCCGTCGTTGACGTCGGGAAACGACGCCCAGAGCATCATCCGGCGACAGGAGCGCCCCAGATCGCTACGCGGCCCGGCCTTCTTGGCGTCCGGCGGCCGTTCGGGGCCGGGGCGCGGCAGATCGCTACGTGGGCGCCCTCGGCTCAGCGGCCGTCGGCCGTCAGGGGCCGAACGGCGCCCCAGATGGCCACGTGGGCTCTGTCTGCTCGGCGGCTGGCGGCAGTCGTGACCGCGAAGCGCCCATCCTGCTCCGGCTTCCCCTGTTTCGGCGCCGACCCGCCGCCTGGGGCCCTGGCGCCCCGACTCGCTGCACGCCGCCGGCCTCTTGGCGGCGGGGCGACCGTCATGGGTCGCGAAGCGCCCAAGCTCGCTTCCTGCTCCTCCCCCCGGCGGTCGACGCCGACACAGGGCGGGCACGTGGTGATCTCGGGCGCTTCGCGACCCCAGGCGGGGATCAGACGCCGGGCAGACGGGGGCGTGTAGCGATCTGTCGCGTTCCTGTCTCCGGATGATGCTCTGGGCGTCGTTTCCCGACGTCAACGACGGCCGGGCTCCCGTCGACGGGTCTGCGGATGCGGGTGGGTCTGGATGCGGCCGCCGGGGCGGGAGAGGGGGCTGCATGATGCGCCTGGGTGGCTCATGTTCCTCCAGGCCGTCCCTCCCCCTGGGGGCTTCCCGGCAGCTCTTTGTCTTTCCGGTGTGGGTCGGTCTGTCAAGGGTGGCCGTCAGGCCATCGCGGAGCGACGCGACCGCAGGGAGCGCCCTTGACCGGCCGGCCCGCGCCGGAAGGACGATGGGCTGCCGGGAAGCCCCCAG
>NZ_BMTY01000009.1:26739-106149 GCF_014649915.1 Streptomyces toxytricini
CACCGATTCGTGGGCTCCCCTTGCCGCCGACCCGCCGCCGCCTCCTCGGCGCCGCGGCCCCTGGCTGCCGTCTTCCCTGACCCGCCCGGCGCCCCTCCGGCCGGGAGTCGTCGGCTCCCGTCCGGCCCTCCCCGCCGGCGCCCTTCCGGCGCCGACCGCCGTGGCTGCCGTCCGTTTCCTCGCCGGCGCTTCTGTCGCCTTCCGGGCCCTCTTCCGCTCCCCCGACCCCGTCGTACGCTGGGCTGATGAGAACTCCCAGGCACGCAGCGCGCATTGTCGTTTTGGATCCCGAGGGGGCCGTGTTCCTGTTTCGGGAGAACAACGTCGAGGTCGGGATCCACTGGTTGCCGCCCGGTGGGGGGATCGATCCGGGGGAGACCCCCGAGGAGTGTGTGCGGCGGGAGTTGTGGGAGGAGACCGGGTGGACCGATCTCCGGCCCCAGCGGCTGTTGTGCACCTGGGAGCACGATTTCACCCACCAGGGCATCCGCGTCCGCCAGTACGAGCACATCTACGTGACCTCCGGGCCGCGGCGTGAGCCCGTGCCGGAGGATCCGCGGGCGCACTGGCGGTGGCTGTCGCCCGATGCGCTGGCCGGGCTCGGGGAGCCGTCGTGGCCGCCGCGGCTGGCGGAGCTGCTGGCCCGGGGGGCGGTCGAGCCGGTGCACCTGGGGCTGGTGGGCTGAGCCGCCGACCGCCGGCGCGGCTGCGGGGGCGCCCGCGGCCGCCTCAGCTGCCCTTCGCGGTCGCCTTGGCGTACAGGGTTGCCGCGTAGTCGCCGAGGACCGTGCTGGTGGAGACGTCGTCCGTGTCGCCGCCCGTGAGGATGCCGATGATGCGGCCGTCGCGGGCGATCCACGCGCTGCCGCTCGTGCCGCTCGGGAAGTCCGCGCAGTCGAAGCGCTGGCGGGTCGGGGTTTCGCGTACGGCGGTGGCGGTGCAGGTGCGGGGGACCTTGCGGTCGGCCGGGTAGCCGGTGACGGTGACCTGTTCGCCGGCGCGGCCGGTGGTGTCGAGGGGTGCGCCGCCGGTGACGTCCTCGATGTTGCGGCCGGAGGCGTCGGGGGCGAGGCGTACGAAGGCGAGGTCGTAGTCGTCGTCGGCGCCCTCGTCCCAGCGGGGGTCCTCGTAGACCTCCTCGATCTTCCAGGCGCCGTACGGGGTGGCGCCGTTGGCGTACGCGGGTGCGAAGACGGCGCCCTGGCCGGTGGGCTTGCCGGCGAGGAGGCAGTGGCCGGCGGTGACGATGAGGTTCCTGCCGGGGCTCTGCACCACGGTGGCGGTGCAGAAGTGGCTGCCCTGCACACCGCCCTCGAACAGGGCTCCGGTGAAGGCCGCCGGGGTGCCGGGCGCGGGGGTGCCAGGGGCCGCGAGTTGTGGTTGCTTCGCGGATTGCGGGAGCGAAGTGGAGCTGGTGGTGGGCTCGGCGGAGGGGGCGGCGGCGGCGCGCGGCGGGGGGCTGCCGGCCGGGTCGGGCACGACCTTCGTCATGGCCGCTGACGCGCCGATTGCCGCCAGGGCGCACAACACGCCGGTCACCAGGTTCCGCTTGTCCACCGCTGCCCACCCCTTCAGCTTTGCTCTGGCGAAGCATGCCTGGGGGTGGGTGCCCGTCGCAAGGGGCGGTCGGGCGGGGCCGCCGGGTCGGGTGCGCCGCGCCGTGTCAGCGGCCCGGCCAGAGGCCTTCGGGGGTGAGGCCGAGGAGGTCGATGGCGTTGCCGCGGACGATGCGTTCGACGGTGCCGGTGTCGAGGTGGCCCATCTGGGCCTCGCCGACTTCGCGGGACTTGGGCCAGGTGGAGTCGGAGTGCGGGTAGTCGGTCTCGTAGAGGACGTTGCCGACGCCGATGGCGTCGAGGTTGCGCAGGCCGAAGGCGTCGTCGAAGAAGCAGCCGTACACGTGCTCGGCGAACAGTTCGGACGGCGGGCGCAGCACCTTGTCGGCGACGCCGCCCCAGCCGCGGTTCTCCTGCCAGACGGTGTCGGCGCGTTCGAGGATGTACGGGATCCAGCCGATCTGTCCTTCGGCGTACATGATCCGCAGGTGCGGGAAGCGTTCGAACTTGCCGCTCATCAGCCAGTCGACCATGGAGAAGCAGCAGTTGGCGTAGGTGATGGTGGAGCCGACGGCGGGCGGGGCGTCGGCGGAGGTGGAGGGCATGCGGGAGGAGGAGCCGATGTGCATGGCGATGACGGTGCCGGTCTCGTCGCACGCGTCGAGGAAGGGGTCCCAGGCGTCGGTGTGGATCGAGGGCAGGCCGAGGTGCGGGGGTATCTCGGAGAAGGCGACGGCGCGGACGCCGCGGGCGGCGTTGCGGCGGACCTCGGCGGCGGCGAGGGCGGCGTCCCAGAGGGGGACGAGGGTGAGGGGGATGAGCCGGCCGCGGGCGTCGGGGCCGCACCACTCCTCCACCATCCAGTCGTTGTAGGCGCGGACGCAGAGGAGGCCGAGGTCGCGGTCGCGGGCCTCGGTGAAGGTCTGGCCGCAGAAGCGGGGGAAGGTGGGGAAGCAGAGGGCGGACTGGACGTGGTTGGCGTCCATGTCGGCGAGGCGCTCGGGGACGGAGTGCGAGCCGGGGCGCATCTGCTCGTAGGTGATGACCTCCAGCCGGATCTCGTCGCGGTCGAAGCCGACGGCGGTGTCGAGGCGGGTGAGTGGGCGGTGGAGGTCCTCGTAGACCCACCAGTCGCCGAGGGGGCCGTCGTCGCCGGGGGCGCCCATGACCGGGGCGAACCTCCCGCCGAGGAAGGTCATCTCCTTCAGGGGGGCGCGGACGATGCGGGGGCCGGTGTCGCGGTACCGGGACGGGAGCCGGTCCTGCCAGACGCGAGGGGGTTCGACCGTGTGGTCGTCCACCGAAATGATCCTCGGGAAGGTCTCCATGGGGCCCACCGTAGCGCCGATCTGACGCACCGTCAGCTACTTGGGGGGTGATCGGCCCGACACGGGCTGACGGGTACGTGCAAGACAGGGCAGACTGGCCCTTACACCGACGGAAGGCAGGGGAGGACGACCGATGGACGGCATACCGGCCATCCCGCAGCAGCGGAACCACCCCGAGGCAGCCCGGCGCACCCCCGGGGCCGCCCGGACCGCCTCCGGGCCGAAAGCCGCCGCGCCCGCCCCGGAGGCGCGCCCCGCCGCGCCCGAAACCGCGCCGCCCGGCCCCTCCGTCGCGCCCGCCGCCCGGCCCGCCCCCGCGGCCCCGCCCGCCGCACCGCCCGCGGACGCCGGTGCCGGGTCCCGCTTCGCCGTCCTCGGCCCGATCCGCGCCTGGCGCGACGGCGAGGCCCTCCCCTCCGGCACCCCGCAGCAGCGCGCCCTCCTCGCGGTCCTCCTGCTCCGCGACGGCCGCACCGCCACCGCCCGCGAGCTGATCGACGCGATCTGGGGCGACGACCCGCCCCAGCAGGCCCTCGCCACCATCCGCACCTACGCCTCCCGGCTGCGCAAGATCCTCGAACCGGGCACCCTCGTCACCGAGTCCGGCGGCTACGCCGTCCACACCCCGCCCGGCACCCTCGACCTCGCCGTCGCCCGCGGCCTCGCCGCCGACGCCGAACGGGCCCGCGCCGCCGGCGACCGCGACCGCGCCCGCACCCTGCTCTCCCGGGCCCTCGACCTGTGGGACGGCGAACCCCTCGCCGGCGTCCCCGGCCCGCACGCCGAGACCGAGCGCACCCGCCTCGCCGAATGGCAGCTCCAGCTGCTGGAGGCCCGCCTCGACCTCGACCTGGAGGTCGGCCACCACGCCGAGGCCGTCTCCGAGCTCACCGCCCTCACCGCCGCCCACCCCCTGCGCGAGCGCCTGCGCGAGCTGCTGATGCTCGCCCTCTACCGCAGCGGCCGCCAGGCCGAGGCCCTCGCCGTCTACGCCGACACCCGCCGGCTTCTCGCCGACGAACTCGGCGTCGACCCCCGCCCCGAGCTGTCCGACCTCCAGCAGCGCATCCTGCGGGCCGACGCCGAACTCGCCCGCGCCGAGGCCCCGCCGACCGCCGCGGCCCCCGTCCACGTACGGCCCGCCCAGCTGCCCGCGACCGTCCCCGACTTCACCGGGCGCACGACCTTCGTCTCCGAGCTCCGCGAGATCCTCTCCGCCGCCGACGGGCAGGTCATGGCCGTCTCCGCGCTCGCCGGGATCGGCGGCGTAGGCAAGACCACCCTCGCCGTGCACGTCGCGCACGCCGCCCGCCCGCACTTCCCCGACGGGCAGCTGTACGTCGACCTCCAGGGCACCGAGCCCCGCCCGGCCGAGCCCGTCGCCGTCCTCGGCTCGTTCCTGCGGGCGCTGGGCACCCCCGACACGGCCATCCCGGACACCGCGGACGAGCGGGCCGCGCTCTACCGCTCCGCCCTCGACGGCCGCCGCGTCCTCGTCCTCCTCGACAACGCCCGCGACGCGGCTCAGGTCCGGCCGCTGCTGCCGGGCACCGCGGGCTGCGCCGCCCTCGTCACCAGCCGGGTCCGCATGGCGGGCCTCGCCGGGGCCCATCTCGTCGACCTGGACGTGATGAGCCCCGAGGAGGCCCTCCAGCTGTTCACCCGGA
This sequence comes from Streptomyces toxytricini, assembly GCF_014649915.1. Classification (GTDB taxonomy): domain Bacteria; phylum Actinomycetota; class Actinomycetes; order Streptomycetales; family Streptomycetaceae; genus Streptomyces; species Streptomyces toxytricini. Next base: position 31,291 of record NZ_BMTY01000009.1, read on the forward strand.
TCGTCGGCGCCGAGCGGGTCGGCGCGGAACGGCAGGCCGCCCTCGACGTCGTCGGCGCCTGCGGCTTCCTGCCGCTCGCCATCCGGATCGCCGCCTCCCGCCTCGCCGCCCGCCGCACGTGGACGGTGTCCGTGCTCGCCGCGAAGCTCGCCGACGAGCGCCGCCGCCTCGACGAGCTCCAGGCCGGCGACCTCGCCGTCAAGGCCACCTTCGAGCTCGGCTACGGGCAGCTGGAGCCCGCCCAGCAGCGCGCCTTCCGCCTCCTCGGCCTCGCCGACGGCCCCGACATCTCCCTGGCCGCGGCCGCCGCCGCCCTCGACCTGCCCGAGCACGACACCGAGGACCTGCTGGAGGCTTTAGTCGACTGCTCCCTGCTGGAATCCGCGGCTCCCGGCCGCTACCGCTTCCACGACCTCGTACGCCTCTACGCGCGTGCCTGCGCCGAACGCGACGAGCAGCCCGCCGCCGAGCGGGACGCCGCCCTGGACCGGCTGCTGGACTTCTACCTGGCGACCGCCTCCGCCGTGTACGCCGTCGAGCGGCCCGGCGACCGGCTGCCCGCCCACCTCGCCGCCACCGCCCACCCCGGCCTGGCCTTCACCGAGCCGCGCGCCGCCCTGGACTGGCTGTACGCCGAAGCCGACCCGCTGCTTGCCTGCGTACGCCAGTCCTCCCTGCGCACCACCGGCCGCGCCGACGTCCTGCGCCGGGCCGTCGACCTGCTGTGGGCGGCCAAGGACCTCACCGAATCCGGCGCCAACTCCAAGCAGTACGAGTCCGCCGCCGTCGCCCTGCGCGACGCGGCGCGCGCCGCGAAGGACCCGCACGCCGAAGGCCGGGCCCGCACCGCGCTCACCAACGTCCACCTGGTCGCCGGCCGGTTCGCGGAGGCCGACGACGAGGCCCGGCAGGCGATGGTCCTGGCCCGCGAGGCCGGCGACCCCCTGCCCAGCTGCTGGGCGCCCAACGACCGCGGCATCATCGCCCTCTACCAGGGCCGCCACGCCGACGGCGAGCGGTACCTGCTGGAGGCCATCGAGAACTTCCGCGCCGACGCCAACCACATCGGCGAGGCCAGCGCCCTGTGCAACCTCTCCCGCATCCACGTCGAGCTGGGCCGCCTCGCCAGCGCCATCGACCTCGCCCGGCAGGGCATCGCCATATACGACCGGATGGGCCTGACCCTGCGCCTGGCCAACGGCCGGTACGCCCTCGGCATCGCCCTCACCCAGGCCGGCCGGCTCTCCGAGGCGCTGACGCAGCTCACCGAGGCGCTCGCCCTCTTCCACGACAACCGCCAGCCGCTGTGGGAGGGCGTGACGCACTTCCGGCTCGCGGAGGCGCACCTGGCGGCCCGCCGTCCGACGCAGGCCGCCGCCCACGCCGAGCAGGCCATCGCGCTGCGCGGGATCGGCGGCGAATGGCGCCGGGCGACCGTCCTGACGGTGCTCGGCAAGGCCCTGCACGGGCTGGGGCAGCGGGACCGGGCCCGGGCCTGCTGGCGGGACGCCGAGGCCGTGTTCGCGGGGCTCCGGTCGCCGGAACTGGCCGAGGTGCGGGCCCTGCTGGCGTCGGAGATCGCCGCCTGACCGTGCGGCCGGGGCCGGGGGCCGCGTGGGGCCCGGGGCCGTACCGGAGGCATTCATCGTTCGTTTATCGCCGTCCGACACCATGGATGCATCGACTCACCGCGTCGGGGGGCGCGGGAGTCCTGCTGGACCGCCCGTTCGGCGGTCCGCGGGGGAATCGCCGAACGGGCCCAGCAATCCATCAGGAGATCCGATGACGACGAACGAGAACGTCCTGCCGAACGAGAGCGACATCATCCCGCTCGACAACCACGCGTCGGGCATCGGGATCAAGCCCGTCGAGGGGACCGCCGCGACGGACACCGACATCACACCGATGGACAACCACGCTTCCGGCATCGCCATCAAGCCGGTCGACAAGCCGGCTGCGGACGAGGACATCGTGACGCTGGACAACCACGCGTCCACCCCTCGCCCGTAAGCCGCACGGCGTCCCACGGGGGATACGGGGGGCGCACGGGCCGCGGGAGCCGACGGGGGACGTCGGGCTCCCCGGCCCGGGGGGGGCACGGGGGAACACGGGGGAGCAAGGCCTCGCGGGGACCACGGGGGACACGGGGTCCCCGCGGGGAGCACGACACGGGGGGAGCACGACACGGGGGGGCACCACACGGGGGAGCACGACACGGGGGGCACGACACGGGGGAGCACCACCGCACCACGTACGACCGCACCACCGCACGGCCGGCCGGTCCGGCCGGTGACGGCGGCCGCGGTGGCCCGGAGGGGGAGCCACCGCGGCCGCCGCGCGTGCGCGTACGGCCGCCGGGCCTGTTTAGGGTGGGGGCGTGTTCACCTCACAGGGTCCGAGCCTGCGCGAGCTCGCCGTCCAGGCCTTCTCCTCGGTCGAGCGGGGCTACGACCTCCTCGCGCCGAAGTTCGACCACACCCCCTTCCGTACCCCGGACCGCATCCTCGACGCCGTCGAGGAGGCCCTCGCCGCGTCGGAGGGCTCCTTCGGGGACGGCCTCGACGTCTGCTGCGGCACCGGAGCGGCGCTCGGCATGCTGACGCGGCTCTGCCGGGGCCGCGTCACCGGCGTCGACCTCAGCGCGGGCATGCTCGCCGAGGCGGAGCGCACCCACGGCGGCGCCGACCGCGTCGATTTCGTCCGCGCCGACGCCCGCGCCCTGCCGGCCGACCTGTCCGACGGCTACGACCTGGCCGTCAGCTTCGGCGCGTTCGGGCACTTCCTGCCCGCCGAACGGCCCGCCCTTTTTTCCGGCGTGTACGGGACGCTGCGCCCCGGCGGGGTGTTCGCCTTCCCGATCGGGGCGCCGCTGCCGCCGTCCTCGCCGCTGTGGTGGGCGGCGGCCGGCTTCGACGCGGTGATGCGGGTACGGAACGCGGTGTGGCGGCCGCCGTTCGTCATGTACTACCGGACGTTCCCGTGGGGCGGGGTGCGCCGGGACCTGGCAGCGGCCGGGTTCGAGGTGGAGACGCTGCCGCTGGAGCACTTCGGACGGCGCCCGGACGGCAGCCCCCGCTGGCGCCTGGTCCTGGCCCGCAAGCCGGTCCGGACGCCTGTGCCGGCCGGTCGGCTCAGGTGACGGGGCGGCGGGCCGTGCGCAGGGCGTTTTTGAGGACCTTGCCGCTCGCGTTGCGCGGGAGTTCGGCGACGAACTCCACGGTCCGCGGCACCTTGTAGTTGGCCATCTCGCGGCGCGACCAGGCGATCAGGTCGTCGGCGGTGAGCGTCGAGCCGGGCCGGCGGACCGCGTACGCCTTGCCGACCTCGCCGAGGCGCGGGTCGGGGACGCCGACGACGGCGACGTCCGCGACGTCGGGGTGGAGGCCGAGGAGCTGCTCGATCTCGGCGGGGTAGGCGTTGAAGCCGCCGACGATGAACATGTCCTTGATGCGGTCGGTGATGCGCAGGTTCCCGGCGTCGTCGAGGACGCCGACGTCTCCGGTGCGCAGCCAGCCGTCGGGGGTGAGGGCGCGGGCGGTCTCCTCGGGGTCCTCGAAGTAGCCCCGCATGACCTGGTGGCCGCGGACGAGGACCTCGCCGGGCCGGCCCGCCGGCAGGGGGCGGCCGTCGGGGCCGGCGATGCGGACCTCGGTTCCGGGGACGGCGCGCCCGGAGGTGGTGGCGACGACGTCGTCGGGGTCGCCGCGGCGGCACATGGTGACGAGGCCGGCGGCCTCGGAGAGCCCGTAGGCGGTGAGGACGGTGGCGATGCGGAGTTCGCCGCGGAGCCGTTCGACGAGGCGGAGGGGGACGACGGCCGCTCCGGTGACGACGAGGCGCAGGGCGGACAGGTCGTGCCGGTCGCGGTGGGGGTGGTCGAGGAGGGACTGGTGGAGGGTGGGCGGGCCGGGGAGGACGGAGATCCGTTCGGCGGCGATGTTGGCGAGGACGGTGCCGGTGTCGGAGACGGGCTGGGGGACCATGGTGGCGCCGCGCATGAGGCAGGCGAGGATGCCGGCCTTGTAGCCGAAGGTGTGGAAGAACGGGTTGACGATCAGGTAGCGGTCGCCGGCGCGGAGTCCGGCGAGCTCGCTCCACAGCTCGTAGCAGCGCAGGGACTGGGCGTGGGTGGTGACGGCGCCCTTCGGGCTTCCGGTGGTGCCGGAGGTGAAGACGATGTCGGAGGGGGCTTCGGGGCGGATGGCGTCGGCGCGGCGGCGGACCTCGGCGGCGGGGACGGTGTCGCCGGCGGCGAGGAAGTCCTTCCAGGTGCGGAAGTCCTGCGGGGCGTCGTCGGCGAGTACGACGACCTGTTCGAGGTGCGGGAGCCCGGGCAGCGGGCCGCGGCCGGGGGCCGCCGCCCGCGGGTGGGCGGGGTCGTGGCGTTCTGCGGCGGCGCGGCGCAGGGAGGCCACGTAGGAGGTGCCGAGGAAGGTGCCGGTGACGAAGAGGAGCCTGGCCCGGCTGCGGTCGAGGACGTATGCGGCCTCGGCGCCCTTGAAGCGGGTGTTCAGGGGGACGAGGACGGCGCCCGCGCTGACGGCGCCGAGGGCGCAGGTGATCCAGTCGGGGGTGTTGGGCGCCCAGACGGCGACGCGGTCGCCGGGCCGGATCCCGGCGGCGATGGCGGCGGCCGCGGCGCGCTCGACGCGTTCGCCGAGGGCGCGGTAGGTGAGGCGGGTGCGGCCGTCGGCGACGGCCTCGCGGTCGGCGTGGCGGGCGGCGGCGTCGCGGACCAGCCCGGCGACGGTGCCCCAGCGGAGGTCGCCGCGGACGCCTTCGTCGGCGGGGGCAGGGGATCCGGCCGGAGCGGGGGCTCCCGTACCGCCGCCGTGTGCCGTGCCGTCGCACGCCGTGTCGCCGCCGTGCGCCCCGCTGCCGTGCGTGTGCCCGCGGTCGGTGCTGTCTGCGCGCCGGTCCATCTGCCGCCTCCCCGCCACACCCGTAGCTGACTGTTCGTCAGATTAGCTGTACCCTTCGCGGCTGTCAGCACTGGCGACGTCCCCCGGAGGCGGCGATGGCGGCAACCCTCAAGGACGCTACGGCGATCGTCGGCATCGGCCAGACGCCCTTCGCCAGACACCTCCCCCAGTCCGAGAAGGAGCTGGCCTGCCGGGCGATCCTCGCCGCCCTCGACGACGCCGGCATCGCGCCCGGCGAGGTCGACGCGTTCGCCTCCTACACCATGGAGGAGACCGACGAGGTCGAGGTCGCCAAGGCCATCGGCGCCGGCGACGCCACCTTCTTCTCCAAGGTCGGCTACGGCGGCGGCGGCTCCTGCGCCACCGTCGGCCACCTCGCCGCCGCCATCGCCACCGGCCAGGCGAGCGTCGGTGTCGCCTGGCGCTCCCGCAAGCGCGGCTCCGGCCCCCGCCCGTGGACGAACACGGCCGTCCAACTCCCCACGCCCGGCCAGTGGACGCGCCCCTTCGGGCTGCTGCGCCCCGCGGACGAGATCGCCATGCTGGCCCGCCGCTACATGCACGAGTACGGCGCCACCCGCGACCACCTGTTCAACGTGGCCATGGCCTGCCGCAACCGGGCCAACGAGAACCCCGCCGCGATCATGTACGAGCGGCCGCTGACCCGCGAGATGTACATGACCTCCCGCATGATCAGCGAGCCGCTGTGCCTCTTCGACAACTGCCTGGAGACCGACGGCGCCCTCGCCTGCGTCGTCGTCTCCGCCGCCCGCGCCCGCGACTGCCGCCACCGGCCCGTCCACGTCCACGCCGCCGCGCAGGGCCTGCCCTCGCAGCACCACGGCATGGTCAACTACTGGAACGACGACCCGCTGTCCGGCCCCGCCTGGACCGCCGCCCGCCACCTGTGGAAGCGGGCCGACTTCGGCCCGCAGGACGTCGACGTCGCCCAGATCTACGACGCCTTCACCCCGCTCGTCCCCCTCTCCCTGGAGGGCTACGGCTTCTGCGGGCGCGGCGAGGGCGGCGCCTTCACCGAGGGCGGCGCACTGGAGACGGGCGGCCGGCTCCCGATCAACACGGGCGGCGGCGGCCTGTCCGAGGCGTACGTGCACGGCTTCAACCTGATCACCGAGGGCGTCAAACAGCTTCGCGGCACCTCCACCGCCCAGGTGCCGGACGCCCGGACCTGCCTGGTGACCGCGGGCGAGGGAGTCCCCACGTCCGCGATCCTGCTGCGCGCCTGACGGCCGGGCGACCCGACCCGACCCGACCCGGCCCGGCCGACGAGAGGAGCGAGACCACCGTGACCGCCACCACCCCCTCCGCCACCCCGCCCACCACCCCCGCCGACGCCTTGCTGGCGCCCGTCCCCGACGAGGACGGCGCCCCGTTCTGGGAGTACGCCGCCCGCGGCGAGCTCCGCGTACAGGCCTGCACCGCCTGCGGCCGGCTGCGCTTCCCGCCGCGCCCGTGCTGCCCGCACTGCCGCTCGTTCGCCTCCCACTGGCAGCCCGTATCCGGCCGGGGCCGGATCTGGTCGTACGTGCGCCCGCACCCGCCGCTGCTGCCCGCGTACGCCGCCCACGCCCCCTACACCGTCGTCCTCGTCGAGCTCGCCGACGCCCCCGGCATCCGGCTCGTGGGCAACCTCGTCGCCTCGGCGGAGGCTCCGCTCGGCTCGGCCGACCAGGCCGCCGTCCGCATCGGCGCCCGGGTCCGGGCCGTCTTCGCCGACTGCGGCGGCGTCACCGTGCCGCGCTGGGTGCCGGAGAAGCCGTGACGCTGCGGGTGGAGCGGGACGCGGCCGCAGGGGTCGCCGTCGTCACCCTGGACCGGCCGCACCGGCACAACGCGATCGACCTGCCGACCGCCGCCGCACTGACCGCGCTGTGGCGGGAGCTCCGCCACGACGACGGGGTGCGGGCCGTGGTGCTCACCGGGGCGGGCAGCGCCGCGTTCTGCACGGGCCTCGACCGGAACGCCGACGTCCCCCAGCCGGGATCGCCGTACTCGGTGGACGACCCGCTGCTGTCGGTCGGCCCGAAGGCGTGCGACCTGTGGAAGCCGGTCGTCGCCGCCGTCAACGGCATGGCCTGCGGCGGGGCGTTCTACCTGCTGGGCGAGTCCGAGTTCCTGATCGCCGCCGACACGGCGGAGTTCTTCGACCCGCACACCTCCTACGGCATGGTCAGCGCGTACGAAGCCGTGTACATGGCGCAGCGGATGCCGTTCGGGGAAGCCGCGCGGCTGGCGCTGACGGGGACGGCGGAGCGGCTGTCGGCGCGGAGGGCGTACGAGATCGGCCTGGTCTCGGAACTGGCCGCGCCCGCCGAGCTGGCCGGGGCGGCCCTGCGGGCGGCGCGGACGCTGGCCGGTTTCCCGACCCAGGCCGTGCAGGGCACCGTACGGGCGTTGTGGTCGGCGAAGCAGGCCGTGCTGCAGCAGGCGCTGGCGCAGGCCCCGGCGCTGATCGCACTGGGCAACCTGCCGTCGGACCGGCAGGCGGTTCTGTTCGCGAGTCGTCGTACGACGCCGGAGCCGCGCGTGCGGTGACGAGTACCGGCCAACCGGCGGCTGGCGAAAAGTCGCAGCTCGGGCGGCATACGTCCGCTCGTCCGCCCGCCTCCGGGCCCCGGTGTGCCGGACCTCGGGCGCCTCGCCGCCCCCTTCCCGGAGCAGGACTGCTTGGCCGGTTCGCACTTGCCATGCATATGATCAGCGCCAGCCAACGGGGAGCGCAGACATGGCAGATGAACTTCATCCGGAGCAGCAGGTGAGCATGCGGCTGAACGGCGAGGGGCCGCTGGCCCCCGGTGTCACCGCACCACCGCCACCGCTGCTGCAGCAGCCGCAGCCCGGCACGGCCCGTCCGCCGCTGCTGGCAACGGGCACGAACCCGCCGCCGCCCCTGCTGCAGGCGCCCGGAGGGCAGGACTTCGCCTCGACCCCGGCCGAGAAGAAGGCCGCCGCGAACACGATCGAGACCGAGCTCCAGCCGAACACGAAGAAGGCCGCCGACGACGCCGACGAATCGACCGCCGCCGCACAGAAGGGCTTCGACGGCTGGGAGACCGCCGCCGGCCTGAAGAAGGTCGCGGAGACCTGGGACCAGCAGGTGAAGAACCTCATCGCCCGGCTCGAAGCGGAGAAGGGCGCCCTTCGCGGCGCTTCGGGTCTTTTCACCCGCAACGACATCGGACTTCGCAACGACTTCCTGGCCGGCAAGTCGGGTCTGAACGGCCTTTAGGAGATCTGAGCTGTGGCACTGAACTACCACGAGGTCATGAGCACCGACTTCGGGCTGCTCGGCACCGCCGCCGGCAAGTGGGAGTCGATGGCGGGCGAGCTGAAGAAGGTCGAGACCCGCTACGGCGAAACCGTCCAGAAGATCACCACGACGGACGGCTGGGCCGGGCGCAGCGCCGTGAGCGCCGAGAAGGGCTTCGCGGCGACCCGCTACGAGTACGCGGCGGCGCAGGTGCAGGCGAAGGCGATCGCGGGCCTGCTGCGGGACGCCCAGGAGAAGTTCACCGACCTGAAGAACAAGCTCGTGAGCGCCCGTGACGACGCGATAGCCGCCGGCATGACCGTCTCCGATCAGGGGCACGTCGCCTTCGACTGGGCGAAGCTCACCCCGGGCGAGCGCAGCGCCTACCACCACGACCCCGACGGCCAGAAGGCCATCGGCGAGGCCGTCGGCAAGTGGCAGAAGCACATCGACGACCGGGTGAAGGCCGTCACCGAGCTCGACCACAACGTCAAGGCCGTCCTCGAAACCGCCGTCACCGACAGCAACAAGGACGCCCTCGGCCAGGGCGCCGACATGTCCCTCGCCGGCTTCAACGCCGGCGCCACCGGCGACCTCGACCAGGCCCTGAAGGACGAGAAGGCCGCGCGGGACCGGGCCGCCAAGGAGGCGGAGGACGCCAAGAACGGGCCGAAGTCCGAAGGCGGGCTGAAGATCACCGGCCCGAGCGCGGGCACCGCGGTCACCGGCCAGAAGTACGGCAAGGAGGGGTCGGCGAAGGCGTACGCCGACCTCTTCAAGATGACCGCGGAGGGCAAGTACCAGAACGGGGACCTCTCGCTCTCCGGCATCGACGACATCACCGTGGGGGCCAGGGCCAGCGCGAACTACGGCTTCACCCACGAGGGCCTCGCGGGCAAGGCCGAGATCTCCGCGGGCGTGAGGACCCTGCTCGAGGGACGCGCCGACTACAGCCACTGGGGCGGCCTGTACGGGCGCACTGAGGGGTTCGCCGGCGGCGAGGCCGCGCTCAGCGGCTCCGCGGGCTGGGAAGGCGTCAGCGCCGGTGCCAAGGCCTTCGCCGGCGGCAAGCAAAGCGTCGCCGGAGGCGGCGAGCTCGCCGGCATCGGCGCCGGCGCCACGGCCGAAGGCTGGGCCGGTGCGGGCGCGGAGGCCAAGGTGACCCTCGGCAAGGGCGACGACGGCAAGTGGCACGTCGGCGGCAAGGTGGGTGTCGCCCTCGGCATCGGCGGTTCGGTGGGAGCCGAGTTCACCGTCGACACGGACAAGTTCAAAAAGTCCGCCGGTGACGCCGCCGACTGGGTGGGCGACACGGCCGGCGACATCAAGGACGGCGTCGTCGGGTGGTTCGACTGATGCACTGTCCCGCAGACGGAAGGAGGGCGTGAGACAACATGCCCACGACACTGCCGATTCCCATCCAGTTCGTCCTGCCGGAGGGCTGGCGGCCCGCCCCCCCGGACGAGGTCGGCGCCCCGGACGCGGCGTTCGTCGCCCTGCACCCGGAACCCGACGCCGGATTCACCGCCAACATCACCATCGACGGCGACTTCTGGTCCGCCGAGGAGGAGACCCTCACCGACATCGCCGACGGTTCGGTGGAACGGCTCCGCCGGTCCGTCGGGGCCGTCCAGGTCGCCGGCCGCCGCCCCCTCGGCTCCGAGGACTCCCCCGGCCTCGCGCAGAGGCTGACGCTCACCGCCGTGGTGGGCGGCGTGCCGCGCGAGCTCGTCCAGTCCCAGGTCTACCTCGCCATGCAGGACGCGGCCGACCCGCACAAGCGCGTGGTGATCCGGCTCATCCTGACCGTCACCGCCGCCCAGGAGGACGCCGTGCGGGCGGACTTCCAGGAGTTCCTGCGCTCGGTCGCACCGGACCCCGGGACCCCCGGCACGGACACCGCGGGCGGGGCGTAGCCATGGGCTTCAAGGACAGGCTGACCGGCACCCGGCACCCCGACGGCGGCATCCCGCCCGAGCCGGCCGCGGAGGTCCGGGCCGCGCTGCTCGCGCTGGGCGGGCAGGGCGCGCCCTACACGGTGCGCAACGCCCTCCCCGGGGAGGACGCCGACCTGGTGGCGGAGTGGCGGGTGCGGGAGCCCGCCTGGCACGGCTTCTTCCAGCGCCACCAGTTGGAGCGGCAGGTGCAGATCCGGATGCGGATCGACCCGGACGGGCACGAGGTGCGGAGCGCCGACCGGCAGTGGGAGGTCACGTGGATCGGCGGCACGCCGCAGCTGAGGACGTCGGGCGAGTACGCCCGGGGCCAGGTGACGACGGTGTCGAAGCAGTGGACCATCGGCCGCGGCAAGGGGGGCCGTACGGAGGCCACGGAGACGTTCAGCTTCGCCACGTCGGACCTGAAGGCGCCGCTGCAGAAGGCGGTCCTCGGCGCGGGCTGGACCTGGCGCGGAGTGCTGTTCGGCCGGCTGTGACGGCCACGACACGGCGGAGGCCCCGCCCCGAGGGGGCGGGGCCTGGCGGCCGTGCCCCCTCGGGGCGGGGCCTGGCGGCCGTGCCGGGCGCGGCCGGGAAACGGGAGGGCTCAGGCCTCGACGGTGCCCGAAGCGGCGACCTCGACCTTGGCGCGGGTGGCGCCCGACGGGGTGCCCAGCTTCTCGATCTGGTCCACGACGTCCTGGCCCTCGACGACCTCGCCGAAGACGACGTGCTTGCCGTCGAGCCACGGGGTGACCACGGTGGTGATGAAGAACTGCGAGCCGTTGGTGTTGCGGCCGGCGTTCGCCATCGACAGCAGGTACGGGCGGTCGTGCTTCAGGTCGAAGTTCTCGTCCGCGAACTTCTCGCCGTAGATGCTCTTGCCGCCGGTGCCGTTCTGGTTGGTGAAGTCGCCGCCCTGCAGCATGAACTGCGGGATGACGCGGTGGAACGGCGAGCCCGCGTAACCGAAGCCGTGCTCGCCGGTCGCGAGCTCGCGGAAGTTCTTCGCGGTCTTCGGGACGACCTCGTCGAACAGGTTGAAGACGATGCGGCCGGCGGGCTGGCCGTCGATGGTGATGTCGAAGTAGACGTTGCTCATGGGGCCCATCCTGTCACTCCCGGTGCCGTGCGCGACTCGGCGGGGCCGGTACACGGCCCCGCCCGCGCTCACCCGGCCGTGCGGGTGCCCGTCCCCTTCGCCGCGTCCAGGGCGTACACGCAGCGGTCCTTGCTGCACGCGTACACCACGCCGCCCTCGGCGACCGGGGCGCCCGCGATCTCCCCGCCGGTGGCCAGCTTCCAGCGGAGCTGGCCACCCGCCGCGTCCAGGGTGTACAGGCAGTGGTCCGCCGACCCGAAGTGGACGCGGCCGTCCGCGACGGCCGGCGGGCCCGTGATCTCGCCGCCCGCGGCGAACCGCCACTTCGGGGTGCCGGTGACCGCGTCGAGGGTGTAGAGGGCGCTGCCCGCGCCCAAGTGGACGTTGCCGCCGGCCACGAGGACCGGGTCCGCGGAGGTCCGCGGCTCGGTGGCGATCCGCCAGCGGTCCTTGCCGGTGGCGGCGTCGAGGGCGTACACGGTGCCCAGGTAGTCGGCCAGGTACACGCCGCCGCCGGTGACGGCCGCGCCCGGCGCGAACGCGGGCGGCGCGAGGAACACGGCCGGCGCCTCGAAGTGCCAGCGGACCCGGCCGGAGGCCCGGTCCACGGACAGCACGCGGGTGCCGGCGCTGATGTACACGTTCCCGTCGGGGGCCGGGGTGACCCGTACGGGGACGTTCCCGCAGGCCGCGGCGTCGCCGACCGGGTACGACCAGGACTCCCGGCCGGAGCGGGCGTCCAGGGCGCGCAGCCGGGCGTCCTGCCAGACGTAGACGGTGCCGTCGTGGAGGACGGGCGCCGCCTCGGGCGTCTCGAAGTCGCTCTGCGCGCCGGTCAGCTCCCACAGCTTCTGGCCGTTCGACGCCTCCCAGCCCTGGACGCCGCCGCCGCGGGTGGCGGTGACGACGGTGCCCCGGTCGGCGCGCAGCGCGTACACCCAGGCGTCGGCGGACAGCCGCCACCGCTCCGAGCCGTCGGTGGCGTCGAGGGCGTACAGGGAGGGGCCGTCGGAGGCGTGGATGCGGCCGTCGGAGACGGCCATGGCCCAGGCGACGTCGCGGGTCTTGAACTGGCGGCGGCCGGTGGCCACGTCCAGCGCGTGGACCTCGAAGGAGGTCACGTACAGCAGGTCGCCGGCGACGGTGGGGGTGCCCCACACCTCGTTCGACATGCGGAACCGCCAGGGCCGCCAGCGGCCGCTGTCGGGCGCGGGGCCCGGGTGGGGGACGGCGGGGACGGCCGCGGAGGCGCCTGCGGGCGCCGCGGCGGAGCCGGTCGCGCCGGGCGGGCGGATCCAGCCGGTCGCCGCGTCGGCGGCGCCGGCCTGCGCGGCGGGCGAGGCCGCCGACGCGAACGGGCCGGGCCCGATCGGCACGGGCGAGCCGCCGAGGCGGACCGGCTCCCCCGACAGCGCGGGCGCGGCCGCGGGGCGCGGCGGGTGGTGGGGCCGCTGCGGGACCGGCTGGCCGGTCCGCGGGTCCACCCACGGGTCGGCGGTGCCGCGGGGCTCGCGGCGGCTCGCGGGGCCGCCGTCGCCCGCGCGGGGACCGGGTGCCGCGGGGAGGGCGGAGGTGCGCTGCCCGGCCCGGCGGGACTCGATGAGGGCGACGGCCCGCCCGGGCAGCCACGCGGAGGCGGTGCCGCTGTCGTCGCCGCCGCCGAAGAGGTGCGGGGCGAGCTGGGCCTGCAGGTCGGCGGGGGTGGGGCGCTGGGAGGCCTCCATCTGCATGCAGGACTCGATCAGCGGGCGCAGCTCGTCGGGCAGCCCCTCCAGGTTGGGCTCGTCGCGCAGCAGCATGAACACCGTCTCCACGGGGTTCGCCCCGTGGTAGGGCGGGTGGCCGGTCGCGGCGAAGACGAGGGTGGAGCCGAGCGAGAACACGTCGCTGGCGCCCTTGACGCTGCGGGAGTCCTTCGCCTGCTCGGGCGACATGTAGGCGGGGGTGCCGACGGCGACGTTCGTCATGGTCAGACGGGTGTTGGACACGCCGCTCGCGATACCGAAGTCGATCACGCGGGGGCCGTCCTCGACGACGAGCACGTTCGACGGCTTCAGGTCGCGGTGGACGAGGCCCGCCCCGTGGATCGACTGGAGGGCCTCGGCGATGCCGGCGGCCAGCCACCGCACGGCCTGCGCGGGCATCGGCCCGCACTCGTTGACGATCTCCTCCAGGGAGGGCGCCGGGACGTACGCGGTCGCCAGCCACGGCACGGCGGCCCGCGGGTCGGCGTCGACCACGGCCGCGGTGTAGAAGCCGGAGACGGCGCGGGCCGCCTCCACCTCCCGGGTGAAGCGCACCCGGAAGAGCTGGTCCTCGGCCAGCTCGGTGCGCACCGTCTTGATCGCCACGCGGCGTCCGGACGCCGACCGGGCGAGATAGACCAGCCCCATGCCGCCGGCGCCGAGACGTCCCAGCACCTCGAAGGGGCCGATCCGTCTCGGGTCGTGCTGCGTCAGCTGCTCCACCACTCGCCTCCCACACCTCCCCGTACGGGCCTGGCCTGGCCCGTTCACACCTGCACGCACGCCGGCACGGCGGTCGGCCCCGTGCAGCGTCTCACTCCGGGCGCCGCCGGTGGTCGTGCAACCCCGATTCTGTCAGGCCCGCGCCCAGGCCGTGTCGCCACAGTCGGGGCCGGGTGGGTGCGGGTCGTTCGGGAGGGGGTTATGCGGGGGGTTGTGCGGGCGTGCGGTCGACGTTCTCGGAGAGCAGGGCGAAGACGGCGCCCTGGTTGTCGGCGACGACGGCGATCCGCCCGTACGGGGTGTCGAAGGGCTCGGCGGTGACCCGGCCGCCGAGCCGTTTGACGGTCTCGACGGACCGGTCGCAGTCGGGGACGGCGAAGTAGGCGAGGAAGTGCGCCGGCATGATCTCCGGGAAGGCGTCGGTGATCAGGCTGCGGCCCAGGACGGCCGTCTCGGCGCCGGGCGGGCCGCCGGGCGGCGACCACAGGCGGTACTCGACGCCGGAGCCGTCGTCGTCCTGGTCCTCGGGGACGTAGCCGAAGACGTTGGCGTAGAAGACGTCGACGGCGTCGCGGGCGCGGGTGTACAGCTCGGCCCAGCAGTACGTGAAGGGCTCGCCGTGCGCCTCGAAGCCGTCGTGGGTGCCGGGCTGCCACAGGCCGAAGACGGCGCCGCCGGGGTCGGCGGCCAGGGCGGCGGTGCCGTACGGGCCGACGGGCTGGGGGTCCATGACCATCTGGCCGCCGTGGGCGCGGATGCGGGCGGCGCAGGCGTAGGCGTCGGCGGTGGCGAGGTAGATCCCCCAGACGGTGGGCATGCGGCCGTCGGGCTTGGGGGCGAGCGCGGCGACGTTGCGGCCCTGGCTGTAGGCCTGGGTGTAGCCGCCGTACTCGCGGGAGCCGGAGCTGAAGGTCCAGCCGAAGAGCTCGCCGTAGAAGCGCTTGCCCGCCTCGACGTCCGGAAGCGAGGCATCCACCCAGCAGGGGGTGCCCTCCGCGAATGCGGCCATGGCCCGTTTCCTTCCGTTGTGCGGGGGTGTGTACCCTCCGTACGCTCCCACGCCCGCGCAGCTGCCGGCGGTGCGGTGTCCTCTCGGGGCCATGGTCCGCCCGAAGCCTTGTCCACAGCCTGTTGACAAGACTAATCGGGTGGTAAGGGGAGGAAGCGGTCGGGGTCGGCCGGAGGCCTCGGGGCGGACTGCGGTGCGGGCCGCACCGGGGGCCGCAGGACGGGCGGCGCGGGGGCCGCGGGGCGGCCGAAATTCGCCGCCCGGACCACCCCGGAGGGGCCTTCCCCCAGGCCGGGCGGCCGGTAACCCCATTTGCAGGCGGCCGAATCGCGCTCGGACACCCCCTCGGTAAGCTGACGGCATGACAGGACAAGTACGCACCGTCGACGGCCGCGTTGCCGGCCGGCGCGGTCAGGCGACGCGGCAGAAGCTGCTCGACTGCCTCGGCGAGATGCTCAGCTCCTCGCCGTACCGCGATGTCAAGGTGATCGACGTCGCGCGCAAGGCCGGCACCTCCCCCGCGACCTTCTACCAGTACTTCCCGGACGTCGAGGGCGCCGTCCTGGAGATCGCCGACCACATGGCCGCCGAAGGCGCGCAGTTGACCTCGCTCGTCGAGGGCCGCACCTGGGTCGGCAAGGCCGGCTGGCAGGCCGCGGAGGAGCTCGTCGACGGGTTCCTGGACTTCTGGCGGCGCAACGACGCCATCCTGCGCGTCGTCGACCTCGGCGCGGCCGAGGGCGACAAGCGCTTCTACAAGATCCGCATGAAGATCCTGAACTCCGTCACCAACTCCCTCACGGAGTCGGTGAAGGAACTCCAGGCCAAGGGCAGGGTCGACAAGGACGTCAACCCGGCTGCGATGGCCGGCTCCCTGGTCGCCATGCTGGCGGCCGTCGCCTCGCACCAGAAGGGCTTCCAGACCTGGGGCGTCAAGCAGGCCGAGCTCAAGCCGAACCTCGCCCTCCTCGTCCACCTGGGCATCACCGGCAAGAAGCCGACGAAGTAGCGGCGGGCCGCGCACCCGGCCCGCCGGCCATACCGATCAGCGGCGCTCCAGGCGGAACAGCCGGATCTCCCGCTCGATGCGCGCCTGGTACGTCGCGTACGGCGGCCAGAACCGCAGCACGGCCCGCCACGCCTCGGCGCGCTCCGCGCCCTGCAGCAGCCGCGCCCGTACGGCGATGTCCCGACCCTTCCAACTCACCTGCGCGTCAGGGTTCTTCATCAGGTTTGCGGTCCACGCCGGATGCCCCGGCCGGCCGAAGTTCGAGCCGATCAGGATCCAGCCGGAGCCGGACTCCAGCGGCATGCACGCCAGCGGCGTGGCGCGGGGCCGGCCCGTCCGTGCGCCCGTCGAGGTGAGGATCACCCCGGGCAGCATGCGGGCGCTGAGGATCACCCTGCCGCCCGTCAGCCGGTGCACCGCCTTGTCCACGGCGGGGATGACGTGCGGGGCCACCTTGGCGAACAGCCTCGTCGAGGAAGCCTTCTGCATGAGCGCGGTGCCGAGGGCCATCAGACGGCCGCCTTCCGGGTCGGGGCGGGGGATGCCGGAACGGGGGATGCGGTGGCGGGGGCGGCGGCGGGCGCCTCGAAGAGGCCCGCCCGCCGGGCCGCGTGCGCCCGCAGCAGGTGCACCGGCCCGAACAGCAGCTCGTCCGCCGCGGCCCGCTTGAAGTACAGGTGCGCGTCGTGCTCCCAGGTGAAGCCGATCCCGCCGTGCAGCTGGATCGCCTCCCCCGCGGCGAGCCGCAGCGCCTCCAGCGCCTGGGCGAGGGCCAGGCCGCCCTGCTCCGGGTCCCACGCGGCGTAGCAGACCGCGGAGCGGGCCGCCTGGACCTGCACGTACAGGTCCGCGAGCCGGTGCTTGACCGCCTGGAACGAGCCGATCGGCCGCCCGAACTGCTCCCGGGTCCGGACGTACTCCACCGTCCGCTCCAGCGCCCGCCCGGCCGCCCCGGCCGCCTCCGCGGCCAGCACGGCCGCCGCCGTGCGCCCCACGGCGGCGAGCGCCCCGCAGACCGGCCCGCCGGGTCCGCCGGGTCCGCCGCCGTCGAACGGATCGCCCTCGCCGAGCCACTCCGCCTCGACGTCCCGCAGCTGCACCAGGGCCTGCGGGCGGGTCTCGTCCAGGGCCGTCTGCCGTGCCCGCACGAGGCCGGGGGCGCCCGCCCGCACCACGAACAGCAGGACCCGGCTCCGCGCGAAGCCCCCCGCATGCGCGGGGACCAGCAGCAGGTCCGCGCTGTGCCCGTCGAGGACCTGAGCGGCCTCCCCGTACAGCCGCCACGCACCGTCCGCCGCCCGGCGCGCCTGGACCCCGCCGGCCCGGCCGCCGCCGGCCCACTCCCCCGCACCGCCGTCCCCGGTCAGCCCGAGCGCCGCCGACAGCGCCGGACCCGGCACCGCGAGCGCGGCCGTCAGCCCGCCGCCGGCCAGCTGCGGCAGCAGCGCCGCACGCTGCCCCGCACCGCCGAGCGCCGCGACCAGCGGCGCGGCCAGCACGGCGGTGGCCAGCAGCGGCGACGGCAGCAGCGCCCGCCCCGTCTCCTCGCACGCCAGCACCAGGTCCGCGGGGGCGCAGCCCACGCCCCCGTACTCCTCGGGCACGGCCAGGCCGGGCAGGCCGATCTCCCGCGACAGCTGCTCCCACAGCTCCCGGTCGTAGCCGTCGGCGGTGCGCACGGCGGCCTTGACCCGGTCGGGGCCGCAGCGCCTGCCGAGGACCTCGCGCAGGGTGCGGCGGATCCCCTCCTGCTCCGCGGTGAAGGCGGCATCCATCATCGGGCTCCTCCCCGTAACTGACGGGGCGTCATGTTAGGGGCGGGGGCGCGACATGCCCAGAGCGAGGACGGGGCGGACACGCACTGGAACTGACGATACGTCAGATGTACGTTCGTCCCATGCCTGGACCTGGACCCCTCTCCGGACCCGCCCCCGACGCCGCCCCCCGCCGACGCGTCGCGATCGTCGGCGCAGCCCTCTCCGACTGCGGCCGCGTCGACGGCCCCACCCCGTACGCCCTCCACGCCCAGGCCGCCCGGCGCGCCCTCGCCGACTCCGGCCTGGACCGCTCCGTCATCGACGGCTTCGCCTCCGCCGGCCTCGGCACCCTCGCCCCGGTCGAGGTCGCCGAGTACCTGGGGCTGCGCCCCGCCTGGACCGACTCCACCTCCGTCGGCGGGGCCACCTGGGAGGTCATGGCCGCGCACGCCGCGGACGCGATAGCCGCCGGCCACGCGAACGCCGTCCTGCTCGCGTACGGCTCCACGGCCCGCGCCGACATCAGGGCCCGCCGCCGCACCGCGAACCTCTCCTTCGGCGCGCGCGGGCCCCTCCAGTTCGAGGCGCCGTACGGGCACACGCTGATCGCGAAGTACGCGATGGCGGCCCGCCGCCACATGCACGAGTACGGCACCACCCTCGAACAGCTCGCCTCGATCGCCGTCCAGGCCCGCGCGAACGCCGCCGCGAACCCGGACGCCATGTTCCGCGAGCCGATCACCGTCGAGGACGTCCTGTCCGGCGAGATGATCGCCGACCCGTTCACGAAGCTGCACTGCTGCATCCGCTCCGACGGAGGCTGCGCGATCCTGCTCGCCGCCGAGGACTACGTCCCCGACACGGCCAAGCGCCCCGTCTGGATCCTCGGCGCGGGCACCGCCGTCTCCCACACCACCATGTCGGAATGGGAGGACTTCACGGTGTCCCCCGCCGCGGCCTCCGGCCGCCTGGCCTTCGGCCGGGCAGGCCTGACCCCCTCCGATGTCGACGTCGCCGAGCTGTACGACGCCTTCACGTACATGACGCTGGTCACCCTGGAGGACCTCGGCTTCTGCCCCAAGGGCGAAGGCGGCGCCTTCGCCGCGAAGGGCCGCCTCCTGCGCGACGGCGACCTCCCGGTCAACACCGACGGCGGCGGCCTCTCGGCCTGCCACCCGGGCATGCGGGGCCTGTTCCTCCTGGTGGAAGCGGCCCGCCAACTCCGCGGCGAGGCCGGCCCGACCCAGACGCTCCGCCGCGACGGCACCCCGCCGGAGGTGGCGGTGGCCTCGGGCACGGGAGGCTGGTTCTGCAGCGCGGGAACGGTGGTGCTGGGGCGGGGGTGACGGGCGGGATGCCCGGGGGCGGCGGCCGATGGGGGAGCGGCGGCGGGGGAGGGCGGGATGCGCCGGGGCGGCGGCCGGAGGCGGGGCGGCGGCGGGAAAGCCGGACACCCAACACCCGCGGCCGAAAGCGGGGCGGCAGCGGGGGCTGGGCGGGATGCCGGGGGCCGGGAGTGGAGGGGCGTCGGGGGGTTCCCGCCAGTCCCATCGTCCTTCCGGGGCGGGCCGCCCTGTCAAGGGCGCTCCCTGCGGTCGCGTCGCTGCGCGATGGCCCTTGCGGGCCACCCTTGACAGCACGACCCACCCCGGAATGCCGAAAGACTGGCGGGAACCCCCCGAAGAAAGGGTCACAGGGGGACGACCCCCTTCCCGCCCGCATCAGAGCTGTCCGGGCCGAGCCCCTCAACAGCAACGACCGCCCGAGATCGCTACACGGGCGACGCCGACTGGCGTCCGCCGACCGGCTGTGGCCGGACATAAGCCGCCCACGCTCGCTACATGGGCTCGGAAGTGGCCGCGTCTGCGGCCCGGTCGGCGGCCGGGTACAGGCGGCCCCAGATCGCTACAGAGGTGACGCCGACAGGCGTCCGCCGACCGGCTGTGGCCGGGCGAAGCCGCCCCAATTCGCCACAGGGCCGAGCGGGTGGTCGCGTCTGGAGCCCGGCGGCTGGCGGCCAGCCGCACAAGTCGCCACGTGCCCGCGGCAAGCGGTCGCGTCTGCGGCCCGGCGCGTGGCCGGGCTGGGGCACCGTCATCACAGAGGGGGGAGGCGATGTCGGCAGGCGGCTGCCGTCCGGCCGTGGCGGAGGCGGTGTGACCTTCCGCCGGTCCCGTGCGGGTGCCGGACAGGTTCTGACTGCAGGAAATGACGTCCGAGACGTCGAACAGGCACACAAGCGGCCCATCGAAGGCCCATTGCGGCACATCGGAGATGGTGGCGCCCCTCGGCGGGTCTCGGGGGAGCACGGGACGGCGCCAGGCCACAGACAACACGGATGACACTGCAGTCGGCCGGGCGAGCCGGGTGGAACGCCCCGACGATCCCCTCGTGTGGCGATTCGCCGCCCCGGACGTCCTTTCGTGCAGGGACAGCCCCACACGGCTCGCGGACGCCCGCTCACCGCACCCGCCCGGCGCCGTTGGCGGCTTATGCCCGACGACAGCCGTTCCGCGGACGCCTACCGACATCGCACCGGCTACGGTCCTGGGCGGCTGATGCCCCACCACAGCCGCTCCGCAGCCGCGCACCAGCCGGAAGTGTGGAGCGATCGTTGGCGGCTCATGCCCGGCCACAGCCGGTCCGCAGCCGCGCACCGGCCGGAAGTGTGGAGCGATCGTTGGCGGCTCATGCCCGGCCACAGCCGGTCCGCAGCCGCGCACCGGCCGGAAGTGTGGAGCGATCGTTGGCGGCTCATGCCCGGCCACGGGCGGTCGGCGGACGCCTGTCGGCGTCGCCCCTGTAGCGATCTCGTGCGGTCGTTGTTCTTTTGATGGCCGGCCGGGCGGCTCTGACGAGGGGACGGAGGGATTCGTACCCCTGTGACCCTTTCTTCGGGGGGTTCCCGCCAGTCTTTCGGCATTCCGGGGTGGGTCGTTCTGTCAAGGGTGGCCCGCAAGGGCCATCGCGCAGCGACGCGACCGCAGGGAGCGCCCTTGACAGGGCGGCCCGCCCCGGAAGGACGATGGGACTGGCGGGAACCCCCCGACGCCCCTCCACTCCCGGCCCCCGGCATCCCGCTCCTCCCCCGCCGCCGTCCCGCTTCCGGCCGCCGGTTTTGGGTACCCGCCCCTCCCCCACCGCCGCCCCGCCTCCGGCCGCCGCCCACCCGGTATCCCGCCCTCCCCCACCGCCGCCCCGCTTCCCACCCCCGGCTACCCCGCCCGGCTCACCCCGCCCGGCCTTCCCACGTCCCCGCCCCTACCCTGTCCCCCATGCCCAGCGAGACCGATGCCCCCGCCCCGCCCCCGTCCCCCTTCCACGCCGCCCTGCACTCCCTCCGCGTCTGGGACGTCTCCCTGCCCCGCTTCGATGCCGCCACGGCGCCCGCGGAGCCCGGGGTGCTGTTTCGGGAGTGGTTCGTGCATGCCGTGCAGGCGGGGCAGGTCGAGCCGCACACCATGAGTCTGGCCACCGTCGACCCCCGGGGGCGGCCCGATGCGCGGATCCTGATGCTGCACGACGCCGACTCGCGGGGCTGGCACTTCGCCTCGCACTCGTCCAGCGCCAAGGGCCGCCAGCTCGCCGCGCGGCCCGATGCGGCGCTCGTGTTCTACTGGCCCGCCGTCGCCCGGCAGGTGCGTGTGCGCGGTCGGGTCGCCGCCCTCGGCCCCGAGGCGAGCCGGGCCGACCTCGCGGTCCGCTCGCGGGGCGCGCTCGCCGCCGCGCTGACGGGGCTGCAGTCCGAGGTGCTCGGGTCCGCGGGCGAGCTGGCGGCCGCGTCGGCCGCGGCCTGGGAGCGGGCCGCCGCCGAGCCGGATGCGGTCGCGCCGACCTGGACGGCGTACGTCCTGGAGCCCGTCGAGGTGGAGTTCTTCCAGGGCGACGCCGCCCGCCGCCACGTACGCCTGCGCTACCGCCGCGACTCCCCCGACGCGACCGCCTGGACCCGGGAGCTCCTCTGGCCGTGACGCCGGAGGGGCCCCGGCCCGTCAGCGGGGGCGGAAGACCGGCACCCACACGGCCGGCGCGGTCTGCAGGAACGTGACGGTGAGCGGCATCCCGACGCGGAGGCCGCCCGGGGCGCAGTCGACGACCCGCGTCATCATGCGCGGCCCCTCCGCGAGGTCGACGACGGCGGCCGTGTAAGGGACCTGCCGCCCGAACGGCGGCAGGTCGTTGCGGTGGACGACGGACCAGGTGTAGAGGGTGGCGCTGCCGTCGGCGGCCTCCCACGCCACCCGGTCCTCCCCCGCCCAGCAGAACGGGCAGAACTCCCGCGGGTAGTGGTGGGCGCGCCCGCAGTCGGAGCAGCGGCGCAGCAGGAGCCGGCCTTCGGCGGCGGCGTCCCAGTAGGGGCGGGTGAAGTCGTCGGGTTCGGGCAGGTCGTGGCGCTCGCACGGCGGCCCGCCGCCCGCTGCCCCGGCTCCCGCAGCGGCCCCGCCCCCTGCGGCGCCCGCCGTCACAGGAACCACCCCAGGGCCGCGTCCACCGACCACGTCTGCCACGCCATCGCGCCGAGCGCGACGGCGGCGATCAGCGCCATCATGGCGTTCTGTCCTTGCTCCGCCCAGTCGTGGATCATCAGCACCAGGTAGAGCAGGTTCAGCAGCAGGCTGCCCGCGAGCGCGATCGGGGTGAGGACGCCGAGGACCAGTCCCACACCGAGGGCGAGTTCGGCGTAGACGACGACGTACGCCATGAGGCGCGCCCTGGGCCGGACGACCGCGGCGAAGCCGCGCTGCACGAACGGCCAGCGGTGCTTGGCGGCGACGTCGGCGGCCCAGGCGATGCCGGTGCCGCGTTCGAACCAGCCCTTCCTGTCCTTGTGCCGCCAGCTTTCCAGCCACCACAGGCCCAGGCCGATCCGGAGCACGGCCAGCCACTCGGCACCGCCGAGCCACATCGTCTGCATCGGCACCTCCGTCTCCACCCGCCCACACAATCTGACGGTACGTCAGTTCAGCGGATCGGCGGCGATCCCGCAAGGCCGTGACCGATCCGCAATCGATTCCCTCCTCGTCCGAGACCCATCAACCGTGTGTGTCGATACGCTCACACTTCATGCCCGGAGTCCCCACAGCCCCAGACATGTCCACAGAGCCCCGCCCCGTCTACGTCATAGGCGCCGGCCCCGGCGGCCTGGCCGCGGCCGCCGCGCTGCGGGCCCGGGGGGTGCGCGCCGTGGTCGTGGAGAAGGCCGACGAGGTCGGAGCCTCCTGGCGCGGCCACTACGACCGCCTGCACCTGCACACCACCCGCCGCCTGTCCGCGCTGCCCGGGCTGGCCATGCCGCGCCGCTTCGGCCGGTGGGTGTCGCGGGACGACGTCGTGCGCTACCTGGAGAAATACGCCGAGTTCCACGAGCTGGAGATCGTCACGGGCGTCGAGGTGACCCGCATCGAGCGCGCGACCCCGGAGGCGGCCGCCGCCCATCCCACCGCCGGCGGCAAGCCGGCGCGACGACGGCGCCGCCGCCGCGGCACCTCGGAGGCGCCCGACCCGGGCTGGCTGCTGCACGCGACCGGCGGGCGGGTGCTGGCCGCGCGCGCCGTGGTCGTGGCGACCGGGTTCAACCACACGCCCGCGCTGCCCGACTGGCCGGGCCGGGAGGCGTACGGGGGCCGGCTGCTGCACGCCCGCGACTACCGCAACCCGGGCCCGTACGCCGGCCGGGACGTGCTGGTGGTCGGCGCGGGCAACACCGGTGCCGAGATAGCCGTCGACCTGGCCGAGGGCGGCGCGGCGCGGGTCCGGCTGGCCGTGCGGACCGCCCCGCACCTCGTGCGCCGCTCCACCTTCGGATGGCCGGCGCAGCGCACCGGGATCCTGGTCCGGCGCCTGCCCGTGCGGGTCGTGGACCGGCTGGGCCGGGTGGTGGCCCGGGTGTCGGTCCCGGACCTGTCGGCGTACGGGCTGCCCCGCCCGTCGACCGGCCTGTACAGCAGGGTCCGCGAGGGGGCGATCCCGGTGCAGGACGTCGGACTGATCGACGCGGTGCGCGCGGGCCGGGTGGAGCCGGTGGCGGCGGTGGCCTCGTTCGACGGCGGGGAGGTCGTCCTCGCGGACGGCTCGCGCATCTCACCGGACGCGGTGATCGCGGCGACGGGCTACCGGCGCGGCCTGCAGCCCCTGGTCGGCCACCTGGGCGTACTGGACGGCCGCGGCCGCCCCCGCACGCACGGCGCCCGCACCCTCCGCGAGGCCCCGGGCCTGCACTTCACGGGCTACACGAACCCGATCAGCGGCATGCTCCGCGAGCTGTCCCTGGACGCCGACCGCATCGCGACGGCCCTGTCCCGCCGCCTCGGAATCCGCCCACCGGGCAAGGGCCGCCCCCAGGACGACGGACTGCCGGACACGGGTCTGCCGCCGGTGGACCCGCCGGCCTGAACCCCGGCGGGCGCAGGCGGGCCACGCGCCCGCGGGGCCCGCCCGCGGCGCCCGCCCGCCGCCCGCCGCCCGCCGCCCGCCGCCGTGAAGCTCGGCCGAATCGGGGCCTGGACCAGTCGTTCGCGGTCTGGGAGCGTTCCCCACACCACCTCCACCACTTTCGCGCGCAGCAGTGTTCCTGACGGCTCATCAGTTCAGTAGTCTGAATCTGACTACTCGTCAGTTGCCGAGTTCCATCGAGCAGGAGCGGGCGAAGCGATGCTTGGATCTACTCACGGCACCCTCACCACCGATTTCCGCGCGCGCGTCGAGGCCTGCGGGGAGACCCCCCGGGCGGCCGTCCACTGCACCGCCCCCGCGTCCGCCGGGGACGCCGTCCCGCTCGATGTGAGCGGGCGGCCGCTGCACTCCGACGTGCCCGATCTGGACCGCCTCTTCCGGCCCGAATCGGTCGCCGTCGTCGGCGCCTCCGACACCGAGGGCCGGCCGGCCGCCGGGATCACCCGCCGGCTCGTCGACTGGGCCGAGCGCGTCGGGGCCCGCATCCACCCCGTGCACCCGGCCCGCTCCGCCGTCTACGGGCTCCCCTGCCACCCGAGCGTCGGCGCGCTGCCCGAGCAGGTGGACCTCGCCGTGCTGCTCGTCGCCGACCCGCTGCCCGTCATCGAGGAGCTGGCCGAGGCCAAGGTGAAGTTCGCCGTCGCGTTCGCCTCCGGCTTCGCCGAGACCGGCGCCGAGGGCGCCGCCGCGCAGGACCGGCTCGCCGCCGCGGTGCGCCGCTCCGGGCTGCGCCTGCTCGGCCCCAACACCAACCTCAACGCCTTCGAGGAGTTCCGCGACGACCTGGAGGGCCCCGCGATCGCCCTGATCACCCAGTCCGGGCACCAGGGCCGCCCCGTGTACGCCCTCCAGGAGCTCGGCATCCGGCTGTCGCACTGGGCGCCCACCGGCAACGAAGCCGACCTGGAGACCGCCGACTTCCTCTCCTACTTCGCCGAGCGCCCCGAGGTCGGCGCCATCGCCGCCTACGTGGAGGGGCTGAAGGACGGCCGGTCCTTCCTGCTGGCCGCCGACCGCGCCGCCCGCAACAAGGTCCCCGTCGTCGCCGTCAAGGTCGGCCGCACCGAGGCCGGCGCCCGGAGCGCAGCCTCCCACACCGGGAAGCTGACCGGCGCGGACGACGTCGTCGACGCCGCCATGCGCCAGTTCGGCGTCATCCGCGTCGACGGCCTCGACGAACTCCAGGACACCGCCGCCCTGCTCGCCCGGGCCAAGCCGCCCACCGCCGACGGCGTCGCCGTCTACTCGATCTCCGGCGGCACCGGCGCCCACTTCGCCGACCTGGCCGCCGCGGCCGGACTGCACCTGCCGGCCCTCCCGCAGGCCCGGCAGGACGAGCTGCACCAGTGGATACCGCCGTACCTGAGCACCGCCAACCCGATCGACAGCGGCGGCCACCCCGTCGGCGACGAGCGCGGCCGGAAGATCATCGACGCGATCCTCGCCGACCCGTCCGTCGGCGTGCTCGTCTGCCCGATCACCGGGCCGTTCCCGCCGCTGAGCGACCGCCTCGTCCGGGACCTCGTCGAGGCCGCCGAGCACACCGACAAGCCGGTCTGCGTCGTGTGGGGCTCCCCCGTCGGCACCGAGGACGCCTACCGCACCACCCTCCTCGGCTCCTCCCGCGTCGCCACCTTCCGCACCTTCGGCAACTGCATCACCGCCGTGCGCGCCTACCTCGACCACCACCGCTTCACCGCCCGCTACCGCTCCCCGTTCGCCGACGCCCCCCGCACCCCCTCCCCCTCGTACCGCAAGGCGCAGGCGCTGATGCGGCCCGGCGAGCAGCTCAGCGAGCACGCCGCCAAGCAGCTGCTGCGGGCGTACGGGATCCGCGTACCGCGCGAGCAGCTCGTGACGAGCGCGGCGGCCGCGGTGCGGGCGGCCGGCCTGGTCGGCTACCCGGTGGTCATGAAGGCGTCGGGCCCGCAGCTCGCGCACAAGACGGAGCTGGGCCTGGTGAAGATCGGGCTGACCTCGGCGAGCCAGGTCCGGGACGCCTACCGGGAGCTGACGGACATCGCGCGCTACGAGGGCGCCCCGCTGGACGGGATCCTCGTCTGCCAGATGGTGCAGCGCGGCGTCGAGATGGTCGTCGGCGTCACCCGGGACGAGCTGTTCGGGCCGACGGTGACGGTCGGGCTCGGCGGGGTCCTCGTCGAGGTGCTGCACGACGCGGCGGTCCGGGTCCCGCCGTTCGGCGAGGACCAGGCGCGCGCCATGCTCGCCGAGCTGCGCGGACGGGCCCTGCTGGACGGGGTGCGCGGGGCGCCGCCCGCCGACACCGACGCGCTCGTCGAGGTCGTGCTGCGGGTGCAGCGGATGGCGATGGAGCTGGACGGGGTCCTCTCGGAGCTCGACGTCAACCCGCTGATGGTGCTCCCGCGCGGGCAGGGCGCTGTGGCGCTGGACGCGCTGGCCGTGTGCCGGTGACCGGCCGCGGGGAATCGGAGCCGAGGGCCGTGAGCGACTCCTCCCGGGCCGCCGGGCCCGCCGCCGGGCGCCCCCTGGACGAACAGGTGCTGCACCGGATCGAGAACGGGGTCTGCTGGATCACCCTCAACCGCCCTGAGGCGATGAACGCCGTCACGTGGGAGCAGCGGGAGCGCCTCATCGCGCTGCTCGACGCCGCCTCCGCCGACCCCGGTGTGCGCGCCGTCGTCCTCACCTCCGCAGGCCGCGGGTTCTGCGCGGGCGCCGACCTGCGGGCCGGCCCGCGTACGGGCGGCGGGGGCGGCCGGAGCGGCGAGCGGGTCGCCGGGGACGTGGCGCGGATGATCCGGCGGGGGGCGCAGCGGCTGGTCACCGCGGTGCTCGACTGCGAGAAGCCGGTGGTCGCCGCCGTGGGCGGGACGGCGGCCGGGATCGGGGCGCACCTGGCGTTCGCGTGCGACCTGGTGGTCGCGGCAGAGTCGGCCCGCTTCGTGGAGGTGTTCGTACGCCGCGGCCTGGTGCCCGACGGCGGGGGCGCGTACCTGCTGCCGCGGCTGGTGGGGCCGCAGCGGGCGAAGGAGCTGATGTTCTTCGGGGACGCCGTCCCGGCCGCCGACGCGGCTCGGCTCGGGCTGGTCAACCGGGTCGTGCCCGACGGGGAGGTGGAGCGGTGTGCGCGGGAGTGGGCCGAGCGGCTCGCGCAGGGTCCGACGCGGGCCATCGCCCTGGCCAAGCAGCTGGTCAACGCCTCCCTGGACGGGGACCGGGCGGCGGCGCTGGCCGCGGAGGCGGCCGCGCAGGAGATCAACATGGCGACGGTCGACGCGGCCGAGGGCGTGGCGGGCTTCGTGGAGCGCCGGACGCCGAAGTTCCTCGGCCGCTGACCCGGAGGGCTCCGCGCGCCGCTACATCTGCGGGTCCGGCTTGAGCAGGGCGAACACCGCCCCGAAGGGGTCCGCCAGCCAGGCGATCCGGCCGACGTCCGGGACGTCCACCGGCGGCATGAGCGTGCTCCCGCCGGCGCGGTCGGCCGCCGCGGCGGTGGCGTCGGCGTCCGCGACGTGGAAGTAGGGCACCCAGCGGGGCCGCTCGCCGCCCTGGTCGCCGCCGGCCGCGTCGCCCATGGGGGCGACCCCGCCGAAGGAGGCCCGCTCCTGGTCTCCCTCGCGGACGCTGAGCACGCGGTACGTCATCCCGGGCGTCTGCATCTCCTGGCTGCGCCAGCCGAAGACGCCCCCGTAGAAGTCGAGGGCGGCGAGCGGGTCGGGCACGTGCAGCTCGGCCCACAGCAGGCTGTTCTCGGCGGAGGCCACCTCCAGGCCGCGGGTCTTGCCGGGCTGCCACAGGGCGAACTCGGCGCCCTGCGGGTCGGTGGCCTGCGCGAGCCATCCCTCGCCCATCACGTCCATCGGCTCCATGCGGATGCGCCCGCCGCCGTTGGCGATCGCTCGGACGGTGTCGTGGATGTCCTCGGTCATGAAGTGGACCATCCAGGCGGAGGCCGCGCCCTCCTCGGTCAGCGGGCCGAGGGCGGCGACGGTCCTGCCGCCGATGCGGAAGAACCCGTAGCCGCCGGCCTCCGCGGGGCCCGGCTCGTAGTCCCAGCCGAAGACGCGGCGGTAGAACGCGCCGGCCGCGGCGGTGTCGGGGCTGCCGAGGTCGAGCCAGTTCGGTGAGCCATGGGTGAAGTCGGTTCCGAGCACGGTTCCTCCTGCGGGTGCGGCACGGTTCGCGGACGGGTCGGGGTCGGGTTCGGGCGGCGCGGGGCCCCTCCGGTTCGGGGCCACCTTGCCCAGCGGCCGCGGCGCGCCCGACCCGCCGGGCGGGCCCGCCGGCCCGGTTCACCCGTACGGCGGACACCGCGCGGGCCGGGTCCGGGCGGCGTACGGGATCCGGGGTCCACGCCCCTTCCTATCTGACTGCCCGTCAGTTTCAATCGGTGCTGTGATGGGACACGCAGGGATGGCGGCCGCCGTCGTCCGATACCTCAGGTCCGCGGGCTCCGCCTCCGCCGCCGCCACCGCGCGCGAGCCGTCCCCGCTGCCCCGGGCCGACCTGCGGGCCGTCGGCGCGGACGAGCGCGCGCCCGTCGGGCCCGCCGAGTTCCGGGCCGTCCTCGGGCACTTCGCCAGCGGGGTGACCGTCGTGACCGCCCCCGCCGACGAGGACGGCGCTCCCGCCGGGTTCGCCTGCCAGTCCTTCGCCTCGCTCTCCCTCGACCCGCCGCTCGTCGCCTTCATGGTGGCGCGGACGTCCACGACCTGGCCGCGGATCGCCCGCGCCGGGGCGTTCTGCGTCAACGTCCTCGGCGAGCACCAGGGCGCGCTGTGCCGGCGGTTCGCGGTCAGCGGCGGCGACAAGTTCGCCGGCGTCGCGCACACGCCCGCGCCCGCGACGGGCTCGCCGCTGCTCGCCGGCGTCCCGGCCTGGATCGACTGCCGCGTCCACGCCGTGCACACCGGCGGCGACCACCTGATCGTCGTCGGCCGGGTCGAGGCGCTCGGCGCGCCCGGCGGGGACGGCCCGCTGCTGTTCCACCGGGGGCGCTTCGGCCGCTTCACCGGCTGAAACGCACCGCGCCCCGGCCCGCGCGGGCCGGGGCGCCGCCACCGGGCGTTCAGAAGGTGAGGACGGCGCGGGCCACGCGCCCGTGCCGGGCGTCGTCCGCGGCCTTGGCGAAGTCCTCCACGGGGTACGCCGCGCTCACCAGCTCGTCCAGGAGCAGCCGGCCCTGCCGGTAGAGGTCGGCGTAGAGGGCGATGTCGCGCTGCGGGCGGGAGGACCCGTACCGGCAGCCCATGATCGTCTTGTCGAGGTACATCGACGACACCCGGAAGGACGCCTCCGCCGTCGCCGGCGGCACCCCGAGCAGCACGGCCTGCCCGCGCCGGTCCAGCAGGTCGACGGCCTGCCGGATCAGGCCGACGTCGCCGACGCACTCGAAGGCGTGGTCCGCGCCGGTCGGCAGGACCTCCCGTACGGCGGCCTCGGCGCCGCCGGCGGAGGCGTCGACGAAGTGGGTGGCACCGAAGAGCCTGGCCGCGGCCTCCTTCGCCGGGTTCGCGTCGACCGCGACGACGGTGCGCGCCCCGGCGAGCCGGGCGCCCTGGAGGACGTTCAGCCCGATCCCGCCGGTGCCGATGACGACGACCGTCTCGCCGTGCCCGACGCGCGCCCGGTTGAGGACGGCCCCGACCCCCGTCAGGACGCCGCACCCGATCAGGGCCGCCGAGGTCAGGGGCACGTCCTCGGGGATCCGCACCGCCTGCACGGCCCGCACCACCGTGCGCTCCGCGAAGGCGGAGTTCGACGCGAACTGGTGGATCGGCTTCCCGGCGCGGCTGAACGGCCGCCCCGGCATGCCGATCGCCTTGCGGCACATCGTCGGCCGGCCCCGGTCGCAGTCCGCGCAGGCCCCGCAGTTGGCGAGGGTGGACAGGGCGACGTGGTCCCCGGGCGCCACATGCGCCACACCGGCCCCGACGGCCTCGACGACGCCCGCGCCCTCGTGGCCCAGCACCACCGGCCGCGGGAAGGGGATCGTCCCGTCGACCACCGACAGGTCGCTGTGGCACAGCCCGGCCGCGGCCACCGCGACGAGCACCTCCCCCGGGCCGGGGTCGCGGACCTCCAGGTCGTCGACGACCCGGACCTCCCTGCCGTCGAATACGACGCCCCTCATGCGTTCACCGTGCCTCTCCGGGCAGGCCGAGCACCCGCTCGGCGATGATGTTCCGCTGGATCTCGTCCGAGCCGCCGTAGATGGTGTCGGCCCGGCTGAACAGGAACAGCCGCTGGTCCTCCCCGAGCCCCTGCTCGTACGGGAGCCCGGGCGCCCACGGCACCGCCCCGGCTGCGGCCGCGGCGCCGCGGACCGCCACCGCGAGCTCCCCGAGCCGGCGGTGCCAGCCGCCCCACAGGAGCTTCGCGACGCTGGGCGCGCCGGGATCGGCGGGGGCGCGTCCGGACGGGGACGTGGAAGCCGCCAGGGTGCGCAGGGCATGCCAGCGCATCGTGCGCAGCTCCGCCCACTGCCGTACGAGCCGGTCGTGCAGGACGGGGTCGGCACCGCCGCCCGCGGCACCGCCGCCCTCCGCGGGGCCGGTGCGGGCGGTGTACGCGGCGAGGACGCGGTCGAGTTCGGCGGCGAAGCCGATCTGCTGGACCAGGGTGGACACGCCGCGCTCCAGGGCGAGGAGGCCGGTGGCGACGGCCCAGCCGTTGCCCTCCCCGCCGACGACCGCCGCGGCGACGGCCCCGTCGAACCACACCTCGTTGAACTCGGACGTCCCCGACATCTGCCGGATCGGCCGCACCTCGATGCGGCCGGGCTGGTCCATCCGCACGAGGAGGAAGGACAGGCCGCGGCGGCGCCGCGAGGCCGGGTCGGTGCGGGCCAGGACGAAGCACCAGTCGGCGTCCCGCGCGAGGGACGTCCACGTCTTCTGGCCGGTGACCCGCCACAGCCCGTCGGCGGGATCGCGGACGGCCGAGGTCCGCACCCCGGCGAGGTCGGAGCCGGCGCCGGGCTCGCTGTAGCCCTGGCACCACAGTTCCTCACCGCGGGCGATGCCGGGCAGGAAGCGGTCCTGCTGCTCACGGGTGCCGTGCGCGATCAGGGTGGGGGCGAGGAGGTTCTCGCCGATGTGGCCGACCCGGGCGGGCGCGCGGAGCGCGGCGTACTCCTCCGCCCACACGACCTGCCCGGTGGGGGAGAGCCGCTGCTGCCCGTACGCCCCGGCGGGCAGGTCCCAGCCCTGGCCGATCCAACCGGCTCGGCCCAGCTCGCGCTCCCACGCGCGGCGCGCCGCGACCTCCTCGTGCTCGCTGCCGGGCCCGCCGAGGCCGGCGGCGCGGGCGTACGGGCCCACCAGGTGCCCGGTGAGCCAGGCGCGGGCGCGGGCGCGCAGGGCGTCGTCGTCGGCGCCGAAGGCGAAGTCCACGGTGAAGGCCTCCCCTACGGCCGGGCGTTGGGGCGTTCCTTGGCGGCCGCCGCCCTGGCCATGGCGTCGAGTTGGGCGAGCATCGGCATGGGGTCGGTGCCGACGGTGCCGGGCAGGAAGTCGGCGATGCGCTGCGGGGTCCACGGGCCGTCGGCGTAGCCGGCGCGCAGTTCGCGGGGCTGCGCCCAGACGGCGATCTTGGGGCCGGCGACGGTGTAGACCTGGCCGGTGATGCGCTCCCCTCCGGCGGCGACGGCCTTGTCGCTGAGGAGGTAGGTGACGAGCGCGGCGACGTCCTCGGGCTCGCCGATCTCCTTGAGCTCCATGGGGACGTTCGCGGACATGCGGGTGCGGGCGACCGGGGCGACGGCGTTGGCGGTGATGCCGTACTTGTGCAGGCCGAGCGCGGCGGAGCGGACGAGGGAGATGACGCCCCCCTTGGCGGCGCTGTAGTTGGCCTGGGCGACGGAGCCCTGGTGGTTGCCGCTGGTGAAGCCGATGAGGGTGCCCGAGCCCTGCCGGCGCATGACGGCGGAGGCGGCGCGGAAGACGGTGAAGGTGCCCTTGAGGTGGGTGGCGATGACGGGGTCCCACTCCTCCTCG
This sequence comes from Streptomyces toxytricini, assembly GCF_014649915.1. Taxonomy (GTDB): domain Bacteria; phylum Actinomycetota; class Actinomycetes; order Streptomycetales; family Streptomycetaceae; genus Streptomyces; species Streptomyces toxytricini. The sequence goes on from NZ_BMTY01000009.1 coordinate 63,198, forward strand.
GACATGTTGAACAGCATCCGCTCGCGGAGGATCCCGGCGACGCAGACGGCGCCGTCGATGCGGCCGTAGCGTGCGAGGGCGGTGTCGACGAGGCGGCTGCCGCCGTCCATGGTGGAGATGTCGTCGGTGACGGCGACGGCCTCACCGCCCGCGGCCTGGATCTCCTTCACGACCGCTTCGGCGACCTCGCCGGTCGGGTCGCCGCCGGCGATGCCGACGCCGTGGTCGCCCACGACGACCTTGGCGCCCTCGGCGGCCGCGGAGAGGGCGACGGCGCGGCCGATGCCGCGCCCGGCGCCGGTGACGGCCACGACCTTGCCTGCCAAGAAGTTCCCCACGCCGGACCCCTTCCCGCGGTTTCTGACGGACCGTTAGATTTTATGGGCAGCCGGACACGGGTGCACAAGCCCCCGTGGCCCCCCGTCGCGAGGAGCTGATGAGGACCATGGCCCTGCCCGCCGAGTTCCACGAGATCGCCAAGCGCGTCAACAACTGGGGCCGTTGGGGCGCCGAGGACGAGAGGGGCACCCTGAACCTGATCACGGACGGGGTCGTCCGGGCGGCGGCCGCCGAGGTCCGCACGGGCCGGCGCATCCCGCTCGCCCTCCCGCTGAAGGAGGACGGCGTCCAGGCGGGCCTGATCCCCGGCCGGATCAACCCGCTGCACACGATGGTCCAGATCAACCAGGAGCTCTTCGGGCCCGGCGGCGTGGCGTGCAGCGACGACACCGTGGCGATGGGCCTCCAGGCCGGCACCCACTGGGACGCCCTCACCCACGTCTCCCACTCCGGCCGCATCTACAACGGCCGCCCCGCCGCCACCATCACCGCCCACGGCCGCGCGCGGTTCAGCGGCATCGACAAGGCCGGCCCGATCGTCTCCCGCGGCATCCTGCTGGACGTGGCCCGCGCCAAGGGCGTGGACCGCCTGCCGGGCGGGCACGCGGTGACCCCGGAGGACCTCGCGGAGGCGGAGGCGCTCACCGGCACCGAAGTCCGCCCGGGCGACATCGTCCTCGTCCGCACCGGACAGATCGCCCTCTGCCTGGCCGGCGACCGCCACGGCTACGCCTTCCCGTCCCCGGGCCTGTCGATCCGCACCCCGGAGTGGTTCCACGCCCGGGACGTGGCGGCCGTCGCCGACGACACCCTGACCTTCGAGGTCTTCCCCCCGGAGATCGACGGCCTCTGGCTCCCGGTCCACGCCCTGCACCTGGTGGAGATGGGCATGCACCAGGGCCAGAACTGGAACCTGGAGGAGCTGTCCACAGCCTGTGCAGAAGCGCGCCGGTACGCCTTCCTCCTCACCGCGGTCCCCGAGCCGTTCGTGGGCGCGGTGGGCTCCCCGGTCGCCCCGGTCGCGATCCTGTGACCGGCGGCCGGCCCGCCCCGCTGCGGCCGACCTGCAAGCCGGTGAACCGGCGGCCGTGACACGGCAGCCTCGTACTGCCCGCAGAGAAGGGACGCACCGTCCCCAACCCCCGTGACCAGAGACCCGTGCGGTACACAGCCTTGGCCCCGGTTCGCGCCAAGTCCCTCCTCAAGGACGGCCATCCCGCCATCCGAGCCGGAGAACGCCGCCTCCTCCGCCAGGGAGCGTCAACTCGCCTTGGGTGCCAGCTTTGCGATCTGCTGGTAGGAGACGTGCAGCATGGCACCCGCATCCCTCACGGTGACCGTCTTGGTGAGTTCGACCGCGGCTGCGACCAAGGCCTTGCGCGCCCTCGCCGCGGCCTGCTCCGCCTCCTCCCTGGCCCTCTCCGCTTCAACGATCAAGGCGGCCATGGTCGGGTCGGCCGGGCGCATCGCAAGCTCAAACGAGTCCTCGTCGACGTCGAGCAGCAAGGCCACGGCTTCTCTGGCCATGCGCTCGGCCTCCGCCCACGTGCGGCCCTGGGTGGCGCCGCCGTATCCCTTCGGCAGGTTGTCGAAGGAAACGGACCACCACTTTCCGTCATGACGCGCGGTCGCGCGGTACTCGGTCATTCCTCTCCTTTCCTGACCGCCCCTGGGGTGGGAAGGCGGGGTCCTCGGAACCGGTGCGGTCGAGACCCCACCGGTCATCGATCACACCCCTTCCGCCGCCCGAATAATGGATCGAGCGGTCCCTTCAGCGATCTCATTGTGCCGCGGGACGACCAGGCGAGTGCCCTTGAGGTCGTAGACCTCGGGGATGCAGCCCGTGGGCCGACGCCCTTGCAGCAGGCGGTCGTTAGGGTCGGGGCATGGAGACCTCATCGGCAGGCGGCGGGGGACGGGCCGCGCGGCCGGCGTGGCGGACCGCCGTCCTGTGGGGCGGCGCCGGGATCGCCACGCTCGTCCTGCTCAACCTCGTGCTGCGCGTGCCCCTCGGGATCGGCGACCGGATCGCCGATCCCGCCGTGATGCTCGCCACCGGCTCCGTGCTCGGGGGGACGCTGCTGGTGCGGCGGGCGCCGGTCGCGACGCTGGTGCTGATGCTCGGCTCCGCCGTCGCCGTCGTGTTCCTCTACGACAATCCCGGCGTCGCCTCCGCTCCCGTGCTGGCCGCCGCCGGGGCGCTCGGGCGGGTCGCCGTGGAGCGGTCGCGACGGGTCGCCTTCACCGCCGTCGGGGCCACCGTTCTCGTCCTGATCCTGCTCCAGCTCGTGCGGCCCGTCGAGGCCGGCCCGGCGGTCGTGCTCGTCCAGGGGCAGTTGCCCGTCGTCGTGCTCGCCTGGCTGATCGGGGACTCCGTCCGCCGCAGCCGCCAGGCCGCCGCGCAGGCGCACGCCGCCGCCACCGAGCAGGCCCTCACCGACGAACGGCTGCGCATAGCCCGCGAACTGCACGACATGGTCGCCCACAGCATCGGCATCATCGCCATCCAGGCCGGCGTCGGCAGCCGCGTCATCGACGCGCGGCCCGACCAGGCCCGCGACGCCCTCCAGGCCATCGAGGCGACCAGCCGCGACACCCTGGCGAGCCTGCGCCGCACCCTCGTCGCGCTGCGCCGCGGCGGGCCCGCCCCCCTCGCACCGACGCCCGGCCTCGACGGGCTGGAGCGGCTCGCCGCCGCCACCGCCGGCGACACCGGACTCCGTATCGACGTGGCCGTGTCGGGGCGTCGGCGGCCGCTGCCGCAGGACGTCGAGCTCGCCGCCTACCGCATCGTCCAGGAGGCGCTCACCAACACCGTCCGGCACGCCCGCGCCCGCCACTGCCGTGTCGACGTCGCATACGAGGACGGGGCGCTCGCCATCGGCATCACCGACGACGGCCGCAGCAGCCCCGCGCAGGACGGCGGCAGCGGCTTCGGCATCACCGGCATGCACGAGCGCGCCGCCCTCCTCGGCGGCAGTCTCGACGCCGGCCCGCTGCCCGCCGGCGGGTTCCGGGTCGCCGCCGTGCTCCCGCTGCCCGCCACCACCGCCACTGCCACCGCTCGCACCGCTCCCGCCGCCGAGGAGGCCCGATGAGCTCCGGCACCGTCCGCGTCCTGCTCGCCGACGACCAGCCGCTCGTCCGGTCCGGGCTGCGGGTCCTCATGGCCGGGACCGCCGACCTGGAGGTCGTCGGCGAGGCCGCCGACGGCGCGGAGGCAGTCCGGCTCGCCGCCGATCTCGCCCCCGACGTCGTCGTCATGGACATCCGCATGCCGCAGATGGACGGCATCGAGGCCACCCGCCGCATCACCGCCGGCCCCGGCGCCACCCGCGTCCTCATCCTGACCACGTTCGACGAGGACGACCACGTGCACGGCGCGCTGCGCGCCGGCGCGAGCGGGTTCGCGGTGAAGGACATGGCGCTGGACGACCTGCTGGCCGCCGTACGGGTCGTCGCGGCGGGCGACGCGCTGCTCGCACCCGGCGTGACGCGCCGCCTGATCGCGGACTTCGTCGCCGGACCGGCCCCGGCGGCCGCGCGCGTGGCCGAGGTCACCGAGCGGGAGCAGGAAGTCCTGACGCTGGTCGGCCGCGGGCTGTCGAACGCGGAGATCGCGCAGGAGCTGTTCATCTCGGTGGCGACGGCGAAGTCGCACGTCGCGCGGCTGCTGACGAAGCTCGGGGCGCGCGACCGGGTACAGCTGGTGATCGAGGCCTACGACCGGGGGCTGGTCGCGCCGCCCCGGTGACGGCGCCCGGTGACGGCGGCGCGGCCCCGGGCATACGGCGGCGAGCAGCCGCGCACGCCCCGAACTCGGCGCGGCAGCCGCCACCCCGCGACCCGCACTCGTCAAGGCTGTCCTTGGCGTCCCCTCGCGACGAATCGCTCAGGACCAGGGTGATCAATGGTTGACGAACCGTCAACACCTCGTTAGAGGTACACGCGCGGTTCCCGGATCGACCCGAAGGGTTCCCGGGACCGCTCCGGGCGGGCGTCCGGCGCGCCGTCGGCCGCTCCGGCGGCGGCACGGTCGACCTCGCACCAGATCCGCTTCCCGGCGCCCTCCCGCTGCCAGCCCCAGCGGTCGGCCAGCCCGTCGACGAGCTCCAGCCCGCGGCCCCCGGTGTCGCCGGTGCCGGCCTGCCGCCGGGACGGGGCCCGGCAGCTCGCGTCGGCGACCTCGACGCGCACCGCCGGCTCACCGAGCAGCATGCGCAGGACGGCCGGGCAGCCGGTGTGCACGACGGCGTTGGTGACCAGCTCGGAGATCAGCAGGATCAGCGTCTCCGCGAGCGGCTCGTCCTCCCCTATCCCGCATCCCGCGAGCCGGGAACGGGCCCATCGTCGGGCCCGGCCGACCTCGGCCGGGTCCGGTCCTACCTCCAGCTGCACCTGAAGCACCTGCACCGCTCACACCATCCGAACCGGCGGACACTTCGCCTCGCGACAGGACGGGATCACCGTCTGTGATCCCCTTGTCGAGCAGCATGGTTGACATACAGTCACCACAACAAGCGCTTCGGGCATATTCCAGCGCGAAGGAGTAGGCATGGTGCATACTGTGCGACGCTCACGCCGCGCTACCGCTCGCATTCCCGGGAGCGTACCGGAGCAGTACCCGCGGGCCGGGCCGTCCAGGCCCCCTCGTAGGACACAAACCGATATCAACTCTCCGTAATCAGACATGCGTCCCGCGGCGTCGCGCCCGTGCCCGGCTCCGGAGCCGGGTCGGTCACAGCCCGCCACCACGGGCGTACGAGGCCCCCTCCCGTCCGGGCTGCCGCGCGCCGGCGAGGAGTTCCGCGGCCAGCACCTCCTCCGCCGCGGCCGCCGTCCGCCACTGCTCGGCCCGCACCCAGGCCCGCTTCAGGTGCAGGTGGACGTCGGCCTCCCAGGTGAAGCCCATCCCGCCGTACACCTGGAGGCAGTCCCGGGCGTTCGCGGCGGCGGCCCGGTCGGCCAGCAGCTTCGCGCCGGCGATTTCCGCCGCCGCGGACCCGAACCCCGCCGCCCCGGCCCCTCCCGCCCGGTCCGCCGCGTCCGCGCCGACAGCCGCCGCGTACACGGCCGTACGGGCCACCTCGGCGCGCACCAGCATGCCCGAGCAGAGGTGCTGCACAGCCTGGAAGGCCCCGATGGGCCGCCCGAACTGCTCGCGCTCCCCCGCGTACCGCACGGCCAGCTCGACGGTGCGCAGGGCGCTGCCGAGTTGGAGGGCGGCCGTCAGCAGGGCGCCCTCGTCGCGCAGGCGGGCGTGGGGGCCGGGGCCGGGGTCCGGCGGGGGGACGCGGTGGAGGGGGGTCAGCGGATCCGCGGACGGCACCGGGAGGGCAGCGGACAGCAGTGCCGCGGGGGGCGCGGCCCCGGTGCCGAGGACCGCGTCCGCCTCCGCGAGGTGGGTGACGAGCACCCCGGGCGCCGCTCCGGCTCCGGCTCCGGCTCCCCCGTCTCCGCCCGGGCGGTCGCCGAGGTCGAAGGCGGTGACGACCGCCGTGCCGTCGGCGGCGCCCCCGACGCAGCCGGCGGCCAGGTGCGTGGCGACGAGCGGACCGGGCAGCAGGGCCCGCCCGGCCTCCTCGAAGACGAGGACGGCCTCGGCGAGCCCGAGCCCGACCCCGCCGTCCGCCTCGGGCAGCCGCAGCGCGAAGAACCCTGCGGCCCCCAGCTCCCGCCACAGCCCGCGGTCCACGGCCCCCGGCCCGCCCGCGGCCGGACCGCCGCGGCACGCGTCCCCGCAGCCCGCGCCCCGGCCGGCCGCGCCACCCTCCGCCTCCGCCCGGTCCACGGCCGCCCGCAGCGCCTCGCGCCCGAAGCGCCGCGCCAGCAGGGCCCGTACGCCCGCCCGGAGGTCGTCCTGCTCCTGCGTCGGCTGGAAGTCCACGCTCACCGGCCCTTCGGGAGGCCGAGGATCCGCTCGGCGACGATGGTGTGCTGGATCTGCGAGGTGCCCGCGGCGATCGTGTACGACAGCGAGGACAGGCGCTCGCGCACCCACTCCTCCTCCAGGGCGAGCGCCTCCGCGCCGAGGACTTCCGCGGCGGCGTCGTACAGCTCCTGCCGCGCCTGCGAGTAGGCCAGCTTGAAGACGGAGCCGCCGGCGCCGGGCACTCCGCCGGTGCGCTCGGCGGCGGAGACGTTCCACTGGGTGAGCCGCCACAGCGCCGCGAACTCCGCGGCGAGTCGGCCGAGGCGGCGCCGCAGCACCGGGTCGTCCCAGCGGCCGTTCGCCCGCGCGGCCCGCGCGAGGGCGCCGAGGGTGCGGCGGCAGGCGACGACCTCGCCGACGAAGGCGGTGCCCCGCTCGAAGGAGAGGGTGGTCATGGTGACGCGCCAGCCGTCGTTCTCGGCGCCGACCCGGTACGCGACGGGGACGCGCACCCCGTCGAGGAACACCTCGGCGAATTCCGCGGACCCGGCCAGGGTGCGCAGCGGCCGGACCGTCACGCCGGGCGCGTCCATCGGCATGGCGAGCCAGGTGAGGCCGCGGTGCCGGGGCGCGTCGGGGTCGGTGCGGACGAGCAGCTCGCACCAGTCGGCGATCTCCGCGTGCGAGGTCCAGACCTTCGAGCCGGTGACCGTGTACGCGTCGCCGTCGCGGACGGCGCGGGTGCGCAGGGACGCCAGGTCGGAGCCGGCGCCGGGCTCGCTGAAGCCCTGGCACCACACCTCCTCGCCGCGCAGGACGGGCGGCAGCCAGCGGGCCCGCTGCGCGGGCGTTCCCTCCGCGGCGATGGTCGGGCCGGCGTGCAGGAGGCCGACGAAGTTCGCGCCGACGTACGGGGCGCCGGCCCGCTCGGTCTCCTCCAGGAAGGCCAGGTGCCGGGTCGGGCCGGCGCCGCGGCCGCCCGCGTCCACGGGCCAGTGCAGGCCGGCGTAGCCGGCGTCGTACAGCCGGCGCTGCCAGCCGAGGTCGTACGCGCGCCGGCCGGGCCAGTCGTCGGGCGACGGCCGGGGCGGCAGCTCGGGCAGGGTCTTGGCCAGCCACGCGCGCAGCCCGGCCCGGAACTCGCGCTCCTCCTCCGTCTCGGCGAGGTCCACGGTGCCGCCCGCCTCAGACCAGGTCCAGGCCGAGCATGCGGATGGCGTTGCCGCGCATCAGCTTGTGGACGGTCTCGTCGTCGAGGCCCGCGACGTGGTCGAGGGCGACCTCCTTGGTGTGCGGGAAGGTGGAGTCGACGTGCGGGTAGTCGGTCTCGAAGGTGGCGTTGTCGCGGCCGACGGTGTCGATCGAGGCGACGCCGTGCTTGTCGCGGAAGAAGCAGCAGAAGACCTGCCGGTAGTAGTACGTCGAGGGCGGCTCGGGGATCAGGTCGCGGACTCCGCCCCAGGCGCGGTGCTCGCGCCACACGTCGTCGGCGCGCTCCAGGGCGTACGGGATCCAGCCCATCTGACCCTCGCTGTAGGCGAGCTTGAGCTGCGGGAACTTCACGAGGACGCCGCTGAAGAGGAAGTCCGTCATCGAGGCCATCGCGTTGTTGAAGCTGAGCGCGGCCTGGACGGCGGGCGGCGAGTCGGGGGACGCCGCGGGCATCTGGGAGGAGGACCCGATGTGCATGTTGACGACCGTGCCGGTCTCCTGGCAGACCGCGAAGAAGGGGTCCCAGTACCCGGAGTGGATGGAGGGCAGGCCGAGGTGGGTGGGGATCTCGGAGAACGTGACGGCGCGCACCCCGCGGGCCGCGTTGCGCCGGATCTCGGCGACGGCGAGGCCGATGTCCCACAGCGGGATCAGGCACAGGGGGATCAGCCGGCCGCCGCTGTCGCCGCACCACTCCTCGACCATCCAGTCGTTGTAGGCGCGCACGCAGGCGAGGGCGACCTCCTTGTCGCGGGCCTCGGCGAAGGTCTGGCCGCAGAAGCGGGGGAAGGTGGGAAAGCAGAGGGACGCCTCGACGTGGTTGAGGTCCATGTCCTCCAGGCGCGCCTTGGGGTCCCAGCAGCCGCGGCGCATCTCCTCGCGGGTGATGCCCTCCAGGGTCATGTCGTCGCGGTCGAAGCCGACGGCGGCGATGTTCCGCTTGTACGGGAACCGCAGGTCCTCGTAGACCCACCAGTCGGCCGGGGGGCCGTCGGGGTCCATCGAGATGACGTACTTGCCGCCGCGGTACTCCAGCTCGCCGATGCCGGCGGTGAGCGGCTTGGGGCCGCGGTCGCGGTACTTGGCGGGCAGCCACACGTCGAAGAGGTGGGCGGGCTCGATGACGTGGTCGTCGACGCTGATGATGCGGGGCAGTTCCATGGTGTCCCCCTCGCCGCGGGCCGGGCGGGCCGGGCGGCCCCGAGCGGGCAGCCGGACCGGCCGGAGATCTGAAGCCGAATCTGATGATGCGTCAGACAAAGAACCGGCTCCACGCTAGCCCCGCACCCCTGGACCGGCAAGCGCCCGCGCCCTACGCTCTGCGGCGGAACTGACGGATCGTCAGCAATTGGAGGTGGCCCGCCATGCCGGAAACGCCGCGGAGCAGGACCGGACCCGCCCCGGCACCGCCCACCGCCCCGGACACCGCGCACGCCCTCGGCGCCTCCCCCACCCTGTGGGCCCTCGTCGCCCGCCGCGCCGCCCTCACCCCCGACCGGACCGCCCTCATCCAGGCCGCCCCCGACCCGGCCGGCGACCGGACGCTGACCTTCGGCGCCCTCCGCGACCGCGCCGAACGCGTCGCCGCCGGCCTCCACGGCCAGGGGGTCCGGCCGGGCACGGTCGTCGCCTGGCAGCTGCCCACCCGGATCGAGACCGTCCTGCTCTCCCTCGCGCTCGCCCGCCTCGGGGCCGTCCAGTCCCCCGTCATCCCCTTCTACCGGGAGCGCGAGACCGGCTTCGCGCTGCGCGCGTCGCGGGCCGAGTTCTTCGCCGTGCCCGGCGTCTGGCGCGGCTTCGACCACACCGCCATGGCCGCACGGCTCGGCGCCCGCGGCGTCCTCCCCGTCCGCTCCCCCGCCGACCTGCCCGACGGGGACCCGGCCGTGTTGCCCCCGCCACCCGCCGACGGCACCGGCGTGCGCTGGATCTACTGGACCTCCGGCACCACCTCCGACCCGAAGGGTGTCCTGCACACCGACCGCTCCCTGCTCGCCGGCGGGTCCTGCCTCGCCCACGCCCTGCGCCCGACCCCCGGCGACACCGGGTCCATCGCCTTCCCGTACGCCCACATCGGCGGCCCCGACTACCTGGTGATGCTGCTCCTGTACGGGTTCCCCGCCGTCCTCTTCGAGGCGTTCGCGCTCCCGGAGGCCCTCGACGGCTACCGGCGCCACGGCGTCACCATCGCGGGCGGCTCCACCGCCTTCTACACGATGTTCCTCGCCGAGCAGCGCAAGCGGCCCGGCCGGAAGCTCATCCCCACCCTCCGCCTGATGGCCGGCGGCGGCGCCCCCAAACCGCCCGAGGTCCACCACGCGGTCGTCCGCGAGCTGGGCTGCCGACTGGCCCACGGCTACGGCATGACCGAAGTCCCCATGATCACGATGGGGACCCCCGACGACAGCGAGGACGACCTCGCCCACACCGAGGGCCGCCCGCCGGCCGGCATGGAGATCCGCATCACCGGCCCCGCCGGCGAACCGCTCCCGGCCGGCGCCGAGGGCGAGGTCCGGCTGCGCGGCGAAGCCGTCTGCCGCGGCTACCTCGACCCGGCCGCCACCGCCGAGGCCTTCGACGCCGAGGGGTTCCTGCGCACCGGCGACCTGGGCCGGCTGACCCCCTCCGGCCACCTCGTCCTCACCGGCCGCAGCAAGGACGTCATCATCCGCAAGGGCGAGAACATCTCGGCCAAGGAGGTCGAGGAGCTCCTGCACGGCCTCCCCGGCGTCGCCGGCGCCGCCGTCATCGGCCTGCCCGACCCCGAGCGCGGCGAGCGGGTCTGCGCCGTCGTCGAGCAGACCCCGGGCGCGGCGCCCCTCACCCTGGACCAAGTCGCCGCCCACCTCCGGGCCGCGGGCCTCGCCCCGCACAAACTGCCCGAGCAGCTGGAGCTCCTCGACGCCCTGCCCCGCAACGAAGCCCTGCGCAAGGTCCTGAAGTACAAGCTCCGCGAGCGCTTCACCCGGCCCTGAGCCGCCCGCTGCGGTCGCCGCCGCAGCAGCGGGTTCCTACGATGGGGTGAGTCAGCTCGGGGACCCGGCCCACCTCCAGGACAGGGGTGATCCGCCATGGGCCGACGCCACCGGGCCGTCCCCGCCGTCGCCGCCGCCTCCCTGCTGCTCGCCGCGCTGTGCGCGGGCCAGGCCCCCGCCGCGGCGCTGCCCGGGCGCGTGGACATCGACCCCGCCACCGCGGAGCGCCTCGACGAGGCGATCACCGAGACGATGCGCAAGGCCGGCATCCCCGGCGTCTCCGTCGGCGTGTGGACGGACGGCGGCGGATCGTACGAGCGGGCCTTCGGCACCGCCGACACCGCGACCGGCACCCCGATGAAGACCGACCTGCACACCCGCATCGGCAGCGTCACCAAGACCTTCACCGTCACCGCCGTCCTCCGGCTCGTCGACGACGGCAAGGTCGCCCTGGACGACCCGATCGGCAGGTACGTCGACGGCGTCCCCGGCGGCGACCGCATCACCGTCCGACAGCTCGCCGACATGCGCAGCGGCCTCTACAACTACACCGAGGACCCCGGCTTCCTGGCCGCCATGCAGAAGGACCCGAACCGCGCCTGGAGCCCGCAGGAACTCCTCGACACCGCGTTCAAGCACCCCCCGCGGTTCGCGCCCGGCGCCCGCTGGGAGTACAGCAACACCAACACCGTGCTGCTGGGGCTGCTCGTCGAGAAGGTCGGCAGCCTGCCGCTCCGGGACTACGTCCGGGACGAGGTCCTGGAGCCGGCGGGGCTGGACGGCACCGCCCTCCCGGTCGGCGCCGAGATCCCGGACCCGTACGTGCACGGATACACGGACTTCGCCCCCGGCGGGAAGACCACCGACGCGAGCGGCTGGAACCCGAGTTGGGCGTGGGCGGCCGGGGCCATGACGTCCACCCTGGAGGACCTGCGCACCTGGGCCCCCGTCATGGCCTCCGGCCGCCTGCCCGACGGCGGCCGGCTCCTGGAGCCGGGCACCCAGGCCCAGCGGGTGCGGATGCTGCCCACGGGACACCAGGGCGTCCGGTACGTGCTGGGCATCGCCGAGTTCGACGGATGGATCGGCCACAACGGCGAACTGCCCGGCTACGAGACCATCGCCGTCCGGCTCCCGCAGGAGCGCACCACCTTCGTCGTCGTCGTCAACTCCGACATCGACAAGAAGGAGGGCAGCCTGAGCAGCCTCATCGGCAACGCCGTGACCAGGATCGTCACGCCCGAGAACGTCTGGGAACTGCCGGCGGAGGCACAGCCCAAGGGGCCGGCCGGGCCTTCCGAGACACCCGCCACGGGCAGGCCGGAGACCGGGAGCGCCACCCCCGGCACCGGCACCGCGCCGTCCCCGGCCGGGAGCTGACGGCGCGGCCGCCCGCGCGGCGCGCCGCCCGTGCGGGCCGGTTCCGGTCCGGCTCCCGTCAGAGCGCGTCGGGCGCCTCGACCCCGCAGTACGCCGCGAACGCCGCCAGCACCTCGTCCTCCGCGATGAGGCCGTCCCCGTCCGTGTCGAGGCCCGCCGCCACCGCGCCGGCGAGCTCCGCCGGCGTGCCGAGCACGCGCAGCACGCGCGCCGCCGCCTCCGGCGTCGTCCCCGCTCCGTCCGCGCCGGCCACGGCGAGCACCGCGTGGAGGAACGGGCGGGCGATCTCCGCGAACCGGTGCGGGTTGTCCCGCAGCCGCTTCGCCGCGCCCGTGACGAACTCCTCGCGGGTCACCCGCTGGTCGCCGTCGACGTCGGCGATGCCGGCCATGCCCTGCCAGAAGGCCTCGGCGCCCGCGAAGACGGCCTGGCCCCTGTCCGACCGTGCCGTCGTGCCGAATTCGGCCAGGACCGCCCGGGCGGCCGCGCTGAAGTCCTCGCGGTCGATGTAACCGTTGCCGTCCTGGTCGAAGGCGGCGAATCGGGCGGCGATCTTGCGCTCGTACTCTGCGCTGTCCATATCGGCGTTCCGCCTTCACATGTGCGGTGGGGTGCAGTTCAAGACAAGGCGAGAGCGTAAGCCCTCGATGGCCCGCGCGTTAAGCCGAGGTGCCCCGCAGGTGGCCGCATCGAACCCGCGCACGAGGAGCGCGGCGGGGCGCGCACCCGCGGCCGCGTGTGCCGCCGCCCGGCGCGCCCCCGCCGCCGTACCCCGAGGGCCCGTCAGCCTGCTAGCACGGCTGCGCACTTCCGGGGCGGGTTCCGGCAAAAGATTCGCGCACGGGCCCGTGGCCAGTACATTCGTGGGGTCGACACACGGCTGGGGGCAGCACGATGCCGAAGGACGCACCACCGCGCTGGGACCGCCGCATGCAGCAGCGCCTCGCCCGCGGCGAGGCCGCAGCGCTCGGGGAGCTGTACGACCGGTTCGCGTCCCTCGTGCACGGCCTGGCGCACCGGGTCCTCGGCGACGAGGGCGGCGCCGACCGCGTCACCCGCGAGGTGTTCGGCTACATCTGGCAGCACCCGGACGCCTACGACCCCCGGCAGGGCTCCCTGCGCTCCTGGGTGGCCGGAATCGCCCAGGGCCGGGCCGTGGACCGGCTCCGGCAGGCCGAGCGGGACCGCGGCTCCCGCGAGGAGCTGGAGGAGAAGGTCCGCAGCGCCAACGCCGCCGCCCGCGCCGACTACATCGTCACGTCCATGCCCGCGCCGCTGCGGGCCGCACTGGAGCTCGCGTACTTCCAGCGCCGCGACTACCGGCAGGCCGCCGCGGACCTCCGGATCAGCGAGGACGAGGCCCGGCGCCGGCTTCGCCTGGGCCTGCAGCTGCTGTCGACCGCCAATGCCCTCCCTCCGGAGGACACCGCACCGCCCGGATACGGCCCGCCCGGATATGGAACCCCCCGATGAACGGTCCCGACGACGGACTCGACGGCCCCGGCGGCCCGGGCGGCCCCGGCGGCCGCCGCCCCGGCCCCGAAGAGCAGCAGGTCGGCGGGGCACCCCGGATACCGGACCCGCGCGGCGCTGCCGACGACCTCGACCCCGCGCACGCGCCGCCCCCGCCGGACCTGCCTCCGGTGCCGTCCCCGGCGCCGGACGGCGCACCGCCGACGGCGGCCGGGTCCTCGGCGCGGAGCGGGCGGGCCCCCGAGCCCCGCTCGCACACCGTGCTGAAGTCCCTGCTCGGCGCGTGGGCGCTGGCCGCGTGCTCCGCCGAGGAGACGCAGGCCGTGGAGGACCACCTCACCGAGTGCGCACCCTGCGCGGAGGAGGCGCTGCGGCTGCGCGACGCCGTCGGCCTGCTGCACCGCGAGGAGAGCCTGGACCTCAAGCCGATGCTGCGGTCGCGGGTCCTGGAGGAGTGCCTGGGCAAGCGGCCCGCCCGGATCCCCGTTCCGGCGTGGGCGGTGCCCTACGACACCGAGACCGCGCGGCTCGACGCGCTGCTGCGGGACTTCGGCGACGGCGAGTGGGAGACCCCGGTCCGGCTGAAGTGGTTCGAGGAGGAGCGGCGGCGCACCCGCCGGACGACGGTCGCCGGGGTCATCGGCCACCTCATGACCGTCGACGGGCTCGTCGCGGCGGCCCTCGGGCTCGACGACCCGCTCGGCCCGGACGCGCCGCAGCAGGCCGGGGCGACCGCCCGCACCGAGCACTACTGGAGCTCCGCCGGCCGGCCGCCGGCCCGGCACGTCCGCGAGCCGTGGCGGGAGCAGGGGCACACCCTCCTGCGGACCGTCTCGTTCGCGGGCCGGGAGACGGCCGAGCTGACCGTGGACTACGGGCCGTTCGCCCTGCCGCTGGGCGACGCCTTCCTGGAGCGGGCCTTCGAGTGCTGGGTGCACGCCTGGGACATCGCGGAGGCGGTGGACTACCCGTACGACGCCCCGTCGGGGCCGGACCTGAACCGGATGATCGACCTCGCGGCGAGGCTCCTGCCGAGCGCGCTGGCACACCGGCGGCGGGCGGGCCTCGCCGCCCCGGCGGGCCGGCTCGTCGAGGCGGGCGCACCCGGCCGGACCCTGCGTCTGGAGATCGAGGGCTCGGGCGGCGGCAGCTGGGACATCGCGCTGGACTCCCCGGCGGCGCAGCCGTCGCCGGAGCACACGGTGGCGCGGATCGCGCTCGACGGGGCCGAGTTCTGCCAGCTGGCCGCCGGGCACATCTCCCCGGAGGAGGCGGCCGTCGGGGGCAGGACGGCGACCGCGAGGCGATCCGCGACGTGCTGTTCGCCGCCGCCTCGCTGAGCCGCCTCTGACCGGGGCCGGCCGCGGCTACGCGAAGACGACCGTGCGGCTGCCGTTCAGCAGGACGCGGTGCTCGCTGTGCCACTTCACGGCCCGGGCGAGGGCCTGGCACTCCACGTCGCGGCCGATCGCCACGAGCTGGTCGGGGGTGACCTCGTGGCCGACGCGCTCGACCTCCTGCTCGATGATCGGGCCCTCGTCGAGGTCGGCCGTGACGTAGTGGGCGGTCGCGCCGATCAGCTTCACGCCCCGGGCGTGCGCCTGGTGGTACGGCTTCGCGCCCTTGAAGCTCGGCAGGAAGGAGTGGTGGATGTTGATGATCCGGCCGCTCAGCTCCCGGCACAGGGTGTCCGAGAGGACCTGCATGTAGCGGGCCAGGACGACGAGCTCGACGTTCTCGGCCCGGACGATGTCCAGGAGCTTCTGCTCGGCCGCCGCCTTCGTCTCCTTCGTCACCGGGATGTGGTGGAAGGGGATGTCGTACGAGGCGACGAGCTCGGCGAAGTCGGTGTGGTTCGAGACCACGGCGGCGATCTCCACCGGCAGGGCGCCGATCCGGGTGCGGAACAGCAGGTCGTTCAGGCAGTGCCCGAACTTCGAGACCATCAGGACGATCCGCATCCGCTCGTCGGAGCGGTGGATCTGCCAGTCCATCCGGAAGGAGTCGCCGATCGCGGCGAAGCTGGCCCGCAGCTTCTCCACCGAGACGGGCGGCTCGGCCGAGAAGTGGACCCGCATGAAGAACAGGCCGGTGTCGTGGTCGCCGAACTGGCGGCTGTCCTCGATGTTGCACCCGGTCATGAACAGGTAGCTGGACACGGCGTGCACGATGCCCTGCTTGTCGGGGCAGGACAGGGTCAGTACGTACTGCTGGGGGGCCTGGGTGTGCGGGTCGTCGCTCATGACCCCACAGCTTTTCACACGCCGCGGGTCAGGATCCCCAGCAGTTCCAGCGACCGCGGCGCCGCGTCCGGGTCGTCGCCGTCGGACTGCGCCATCCGTACGTGCGCCTCGCGGGAGGCGCGCACCGCGTCGGGCCAGTCCGGGTGGTCCAGATAGGCGGAGACGGGGGCGTCGGGGCCGACCTGGTGCAGGATGCGGAGCACCCGCAGGACCGCCGCGTCGACGAGGGCCGCCTCGTGGACGTCGCGGAAGATCGTGCCGACGTACTTGTCGGCGGACCAGCTGTCGAGCCAGGTGTCCTCGACGAGCCGGTACACGGCGTCGGTGACGTCCCCGTATCCCTCGACTCCGGCGAGCCAGGTCTCCTTCTGGAAGACCGGGTCGGAGATCATGTGCAGCGCCGAGCGCACGTTGCTGCGCCAGCGCCACCACGGCATGTCGTTCAGGGGCATGCCGCCCATGGTGGAGGAGCGGCCGCCGCGTTTGGAAGTGTTCTTCGAACCTTGGGCGAATGTCACGCTTTCGATCGTACGTTCCCCTCCGGTGCGATCTTGAAGCACCTGCGGGGCGGGCCGCGGGGCGGGCCGCCCCCGGGCTTTCACCCGGCCGTCACCCTCCGTTGCGCCCGTCTCACTCCCGCGTTCCCCGCGGGCCGGAATGGTGCATGGACATGACCGATCGGCGACGCGCGACCCCCTTCCCCCGCACCGTGCTCGCATCGGCGCTGGCCACATGCCTGGCCGCCGGATGCGGGGTCCTCCCGACGGGCTCCGGGCCCGCCGGGGACACCATCACCGTCATGACCTTCGCCCCGCAGGACACCGCCGCCACCAACATGCCCGGCATGGTCGGCATGGCCAAGGCGTACGAGCGCTGGACCAACGCCAGGGGCGGCATCAACGGCCGCCGGCTGCGCGTGGTCACCTGCAACGAGAAGAACACCCCGGCCGGCGCCGCGGACTGCGCCCACAAGGCCGTCGCGGAGAACGCGGTCGCCGTCGTCGGCTCCTACAGCCAGCACGGGCGCGCGTTCATGGCCCCCCTCGAATCCGAGGGCATCCCCTTCATCGGCGGCTACGGCGTCACCTCCGAGGAGTTCCAGAGCCCGCTGTCCTTCCCCGTCAACGGCGGCCAGCCCGTCCTCCTCGCGGGCGCCGGCCACCAGCTCGGCCGGGTCTGCGGACAGGTGTCCCTGGTGCGGCCCGACACCCTCGCAGGCGACTCCATGCCGGTCCTCCTCGACGCCGGCCTGAAGGCCGACACCGGCGGCCGGGCCGGCGCCGCCGAGGACATCCGGGCCGCCGAGGACACCGCGGACTTCGTCCCGCAGGCCCGCCAGGCCATGGCAGGCGCGGCGGCCAAGGACCCCACCGGCAAGGAGCGCGGCTGCGTCACCGCCGTGCTCGGCCAGCGCACCGAGACCTTCTTCGACGCCTTCCGCCGCGCCGGCGACCCTCGCCGCAGCCCGCAGATCGCCTCCGTGCTCGGCAGCGTCAGCCAGGCCCTGATCGACCGCACCGGCGGCCGCGACAGCCCCTTCGAGGGGGCCCTGGTCACCGGCTGGTACCCCGTGTCGACGGACCCGCTGTGGGAGCCGATGCGCCGGGTGGCCGCCGAGCACGCCTTCGGCGACCACGCCGTCGACCCCGATGACAGCGGCACGCAGACCGCCTGGATCGCGTACACCGTGCTGAACGAGGTCCTGAAGCGGCTCGGGCCCGGCGAGGAGGTCACCGGGCGGAGGGTGGCCCGCGAACTGAAGCAGGCGGAGCCCGTACGCACCGGGGGCCTCACGCCCGAGCTGAGCTGGCGGCGCGAGGACATGCGCGCCATCGCCGGCTACCCCCGCATGGTGAACGGGCAGGTCACCTTCCAGGTGGTCCGCTCCGGGCGGCTCGTCGCCCAGCCCGGCGAGCAGGCACGGGACATGACCGCCGCCCTGGAGCGGGCCCCGGGCCCGGCCTGACGCCCGCCGGGCGCCCGGGGACGGGCGTCACAGTTGCGACTTGTCGCGCTTCGGGAGGTTGTACTTGGTCGCGATCGGGTTCCACAGGGCCGCCGCCGACTCCTTCGCGCGGGTGGCCTCCCCGCTCGACTTGTTGCCGTCGGCGGCGTCGTCCGTGTTCCGGGCGTGGCCGTCCTTGCAGCCCTTCTTCTTGTCGTCGGCGACGTCCTCCGCCCAGGCCGCATAGCTGTTGTCGGCGTCCGCCGACGCCTTCCACGCCTTCGTGAGGGACGCCGACAGCCGCTGGTGGTTCGGCAGCTTGTCCAGCCGGAGCTCCTGGAGGCGCGTGACGAGTTCCTCGCGCTGGCGGGCGGCGCTGCGCAGGTCGTCGGCGGCCGTGCCGAGGTTGCGGCAGCCCTTGATGTCGTCGACCGCCTTGATGACCGAGTCCCGGCTGTCCGCGCTGTCGGCGAGCACCTTGTCCAGCTGGACCGCCTGCGACCGGGCCGGGTCCACCGGCGCCTCGGCGGCCGCCGCGGCCGAACCCGTGGGGGACGGCGCCGCAGCGGCCGCGGCCGGGTCGTTGTTCTGCGCCTTGGGGTCGCTCAGCATCGCTCCTACGCCCAGCCCGACCACCGCGAGGCCGATCACCACGGCCGCGATCACGGCGGGCTGCACCCGCCGCCCGGGCTCCGGCGGGGGCGGGGGCGGCGCGGCGAAGCCGGGCTGGGGCCGGGGCTGCCGGGCGTACTGCTGCTGCGGGTGCGGCTGCGGCACCGGGCGCTGCCCGCGGGGCGGGGGCCGGCGCAGCACCGGCTCCTGGATGGGCGGCATCTGCCGGGTGTGGCCGTCGTCGGCGCCGTCCTGACGGAACAGGGCGTCGAAGTCGCCGGTGACGGGCGGGATGTACTGCGTCGCCGCCTCGTCCGGCCCGGCCCCCGGCCCGGCCGGGACCGGCGGGATGTACTGGGTCGCCGCCTCGTCGTGCGCGGCGGGTCCCGCGGGCGGAACGGAGCCCGGGTCCGCCGGAACCGGCGGGATGTACTGGGTCGCCGCCTCGTCGTGCGCGGCGGGTCCCGCGGGCGGAACGGAGCCCGGGTCCGCCGGGACCGGCGGGATGTACTGGGTGACCGCCTCCGGCAGCGGCGGGTACCCGTACCCGTGCGGCTGCCCCGGGCCCTCGTACCCGGGCCCGAGGACGTGTCCGGCCGGCGCCGCCTCCACCCCCGGGAAGCCCTGGCCCTGCGAGCCCTGCTGCGGGTGGGCCCGGTCCTGCATGCCTTGGGCCGGGAAGCCCGGGCCCTGCACGGCCCGGCCCTGATCAGCCGGGCCCGGGAAGCCCTGGTCCGGAAGGCCCTGGCCCGGGAAGCCCTGGCCCTGCGAGCCCTGATCCTGAAGGTTCTGGCCCGGGAAGCCCTGGCCTGGAAAGGCCTGCCCCTGGACACCCTGGTCCGGGACGCCCTGGTCCTGCGGGGCATGGCCCTGGAGGCCCTGGTCCGGGGCGGGCGGGAAGCCGGCGGCCGGGTCCTGCGGGTAGGCCTCGGCAGCAGGGGCCGCCGGGTAGGACTGCGGGTGGCCGGGGGGCGCGGCGGGCCGGTCCGGGTACGCCGGGTCCGGGTTCCACTGCGCACCGGCCTGCGGGGCCCCCTGCTGGCCGCTGCCCTGTCCGCTCTCCGTCACCCGGGACTCCTTCGCCGACTGCTCCGTCACTTGCGAAACCGGCGACTCACGCTACCCGGACCCCGCCCGCCCCGTCAGGCCCACCCCGAACACGTTTCCGGTCACAGGCGGACATACCGCCCGCCATCCGCCGGACAGGCCCTACGCCACCGCCTCCAGCCTCGCGGCGAACTCCCGCGCCGCCGCCTCCTCCCGGTACGGCTCCAGCCGCGCCCGGAAGTCGTCGAGGTACTCGGCGCCCCGGCTGGAGCGCAGCCCGGACAGCAGCTCCGCCGCCCTTCCCGCGGTCTGGCAGGCCTGCTCCACCTCCCGCTGCTGCACCTGCGCGGCCGCGAGCAGCAGCAGGCCGATCGCCCGCCGGCGCTCCTTGCCGGCGGGCAGCGCGGCCAGCGCCTCCCGGGCCTGCCGGGCCGCCTGCTCCGGCTGCCCGAGGTCGCGGTGGCAGTGGGCCAGCTCGTCCGCCAGGTAGGCCCCGTCGAAGTGCCGGATCCACACCGGGTCGTCCCCCGACTCCGGCTCGGCCCGCTCCAGGGCGCCGACCGCCCGCGAGGCCAGGACCGCCGTCGCCCGGGCGTCGCCCATCAGCGCGTGCCCGCGCGCCTCCGCCGCGTAGAACATCGCCTCGGCCCGCGGCGTGACCTGGCCGCGCGTGCCCTCCTGGGCGGCCCGCGCCAGCTGGGCGATCTCCCTCGGGTTGCCGAGCTCGGCCGCCAGGTGGCTCATGGACGCCGCGAGCACGTACCCGCCGTACGCGCGGTCGCCCGCGGCCTGCGCCAGCCGCAGCGCCTGGATGTAGTACCGCTGCGCCAGCCCCGGCTGCCCGGTGTCCACCGCCATGTACCCGGCGAGTTCGGTGAGCCGGGCCACCGCCGCGAACAGCGCCCGCCCGACCGGCTCCCGGTACGAGCCGCCGATCAGCCCGGACACCACCGAGTTGAGGTAGTGCACCACGACGGGGCGGACGTGCCCGCTGCCGAAGCGGTGGTCGAGGTCCTTCAGCGCGTCGGTCGTCGCCCGGACCGCCTCCACGTCCGACATGCCGACGCGCGAGCCGCCGTTGCGGGCCACCTGCGCGTCCGCCCCGGTGATCAGCCAGTCCCGGCTCGGCTCGACGAGCGCCGACGCGGCGACGCTCGACCCGGACAGGAAGTCCCGCCGCCCGACGTCGCTCCGCCACAACTCGCTGACCTGCTCGATCGCCCCGACCACGGTCGGGGAGAACTGCAGGCCGATCCCGGAGGCGAGGTTCTTGCCGTTGGCCATGCCGATCTCGTCGATCGTCACGGTCCGGCCCAGTTTTCGGCCGAGCGCCTCCGCGATGATGCCGGGCGCCCGGCCCCGTGGCTGCTGGCCCCGCAGCCAGCGCGCCACCGACGTCTTGTCGTAGCGGAGGTCGAGGCCGTGTTCGGCCCCGCACATGTTGACGCGCCGGGCGAGCCCGGCGTTCGAGCACCCGGCTTCCTGGATGAGCGCCTGTAGCCGTTCGTTCGGCTGACGGGCGACGAGAGGCCTGGCTGCCATGAAAACCCCCAGAGGCCGCGGGTGATCGTTGGAAAGATCACTTCCCGCCTGATGTGTGGAGAATCATCCGCTTAGCGTCGTGTCGCTACCCAAGCGCGGCGCCCCGGCCTCCCACGCGCCCCCGCCCGTGCTCCAATGCGCCCCGCATGCAGGATCGATGCAGCGTGCCCGGGCCGGCCCGGCCCCGTAACCCCGCGTCGGGGCGCCAGTTGTGAAGGGCGTGGAAGAGACCATCGGAGTCACGGAGACCGCACCCATCCCCCAGCAGCGCGGAGAGCAGCTGCTGGACCATGCCGTGCGGTACACGGAAGAACGGCACTGGGACGTCTTCGCCGGCACCTGGCTGGAGCACGCGGAGGGCCGCGAGCTGTGCTCCTGCGGCGCCGCGGACTGCGCGGCTCCCGGCGCGCACGCCGCGGTGAAGGACTGGGCGGCGGTCGCCACGGGCAGCGCGGTGCAGGTGCGGCGGGTGTGGGGCAAGCGCCCCGACGCGTCGATCCTGCTGCCGACGGGCCGCACGTTCGACGCACTGGACGTCCCCGACACCGCCGGCTTCCTCGCCCTCGCCCGGCTGGAGCGCATGCAGCGCACCCTCGGCCCGGTGACGCTCACCCCCGACCACCGGATGCTCTTCTTCGTACTGCCGGGCGCCGCGGCGAAGGTCCCGGACATGGTCCGCCGGTTCGGCTGGTCCCCCTCCGCGATCGACCTGAAGGTGCGCGGCGAGGGCGAGTACGTGGCCGCCCCGCCGACCCGCGTCGGCGGCCGGGGCGCCGTCCAGTGGGCTCGGCGGCCCACGCCCGCGAACCGGTGGCTGCCCGACACCGACGAGCTGATCGACGCGCTCGCGTACGCGTGCGGGCGCGAGGCCGCCGCGGAACGGGCCCGGCGCAGCGCCTGACGCGCGGCGCCGACCACCCGCCGCCGCGCCTCCCGCGGGCACAAGTGCAGGTGGGCGGGGGTGTGTTCCGCTGGGGAAAGACATGACATTCGTAACTGCTGCGCCTCTTCGGGCCGCCCTATCGTCGTGGGTGTAGGACCACGGGGACATGGACGAGAGGCGGGCGCATGCCGAACCAGGGTGATGCGACGGGCGGGGCGGTCGGAGCGGGCGGCGCGCCCGGGGCGCCGTACGGCGAGCGGGCGGCGGTCCGCGTCGAGGGGCTGTGGAAGCGCTTCGGCGAGCAGGTGGCGGTCGCGGGCATCGACCTGGAGCTGCCCGCGGGCAGGTTCATCGGCCTGGTCGGCCCGAACGGCGCGGGGAAGACGACGACGCTGTCCATGGTGACGGGCCTGCTCCGGCCGGACATGGGGCGCGTCCTCGTCGCCGGCCACGACGTGTGGGCGGACCCGGTCGCGGTGAAGTCCCGGATCGGCGTCCTGCCGGAGGGCCTGCGCATGTTCGAGCGGCTGTCGGGCCGCGAACTGCTCGGCTACATGGGCCGGCTGCGCGGCATGCCGGGCGACGAGACCGACAAGCGGGCCACGCAGCTGCTGGACGTCCTGGACCTGGCGGGCTCGCAGCACAAGCTGGTCGTCGACTACTCGACGGGCATGCGGAAGAAGATCGGGCTGGCGGCGGCGCTGCTGCACAACCCCGAAGTGCTGTTCCTGGACGAGCCGTTCGAGGGCGTCGACCCGGTGTCGGCGCAGACCATCCGCGGGGTGCTGGAACGTTACACCGCCTCCGGTGCCACGGTCGTCTTCTCCTCCCACGTGATGGAGCTGGTCGAGTCACTGTGCGACTGGGTCGCCGTCATGGCGGGCGGCCGGATCCGCGCCGCGGGCCCCCTGGCCCACGTACGGGGCGAAGCGCCCACGCTGCAGGCGGCCTTCCTGGAGCTCGTCGGCGCGGGCGGCCGCACCGCCGGCGACGCGCTGGACTGGCTGGGCGGGCAGGCCGCCCGATGAACACCGCAGCCCCCGCCCCCGCCTCCCCGTCCGCGCCGCTCCCGCCGGCCCCGGCTGCGTCCGGCGCGCACGCGCCCGACCCGGCCGCGGTGTTCGTCCGCATCAAGCTGTCGCTGCTGCGCAACGGCCTGAAGGGCTCCTCCAAGCGGAAGGCCGCCTACTTCACGTCGCTGGGCTTCGCCCTGCTGGTGGGCCTCGCCCTCACCCTCGGCCTGTCCGCGCTGCGCGGCCACGCCCACGGCGGGACCCTCGTGGTCCTGTTGGCGGCGGTCCTCGCGCTCGGCTGGGCGTTCATGCCGCTGTTCTTCCCCGCCGGGGACGAGACGCTCGACCCCAGCCGGCTGGTGATGCTGCCGCTGCGGCCGCGGCCGCTCGTGCGCGCCCTGCTGGTCTCCTCGCTGATCGGGATCGGCCCCCTGTTCACGGTGTGCGTGGCCGTCGGCTCGGTCGTCGCCGTCGCCCACGGCGCTGCGGGCATCGTCGCCGCCGTGGTGGCCGTGCCTCTGCTGCTGCTCGGCTGCGTGACGCTGGCGCGCGCCGTCGCCACGGCGAACGTACGGCTGCTGACCAGCCGCAAGGGCCGCGACCTGGCCCTGCTCAGCGGCCTCGTCGTCGCGGTGGGCGCCCAGCTCGCGAACTTCGCCAGCCAGCGGCTGATGGAGACGGGCGGCCTCGCCCAGCTGCAACCCGCCGGCGCGGTGGTGCGCTGGCTGCCGCCCGCCACCGCCATCGGCATGGTCGACTCGGCGAGCCGCGGCGCGTACGGTACGGCCGCCGCCCAGCTGGCGCTGACCCTGGCCGGGCTGGCGCTGCTGGTGTGGCTGTGGGAGCGGAGCCTGACCCGGGTGATGGTGACGCCGGACGGCTCGACGGTCGCCGCGCAGGCCTCCTCCGAGCGCGGATCCGCGGGCGGCGGCCTGTGGGCGCTGCTGCCGGGCGGCCGGACCGGCGCGACCATGCAGCGCACGCTGCGGTACGTGGTCCGCGACCCGAAGACGAAGGCCGCGTGGGTGTCGTCCCTGGCGCTCGGCCTGATCATCCCGGTGTTCAACGCCCTCCAGGGGGACGGCTCCATCTACCTGGTGTGCTTCGGCACGGGCATGCTCGGCCTGCAGATGTACAACCAGTTCGGCCAGGACACCTCGGCGTTCTGGATGGTCGCGCAGACGATCTCGACGACCCGCGACGCGTACGAGGAGCTGCGGGCCCGCGCCTACGCGCTCGCCCTGATCACGGTGCCGTACACGGTCCTCGTCACGGCGGCCACCGCGGCCGTCGTCCCCGACTGGCAGGCGTTCCCGGCCGGCCTGGGCGTGGCCCTCGCGGTGATGGGCTCGATGATGTGCACGGGTGCGCTGGCCTCGGCCCGGTTCCCGTACTCCATCCCCTCGGACGGGGCGTTCAAGAGCGTCGTCCCGGGTCAGGCGGGCCTGGCCTGGGCGGGCATGGCCGGCGGCCTGCTGGCGTCGCTGGTGCTCTCCGGGCCGGTCATCGGCCTGGCGATCTGGTTCGAGGTGGCGCGGATGGAGTCCGCGTTCTGGCTGCTGCTGCCGCTCGGCGCGGCCTGGGGCACGGCCGCGACCTGGGCGGGCGTACGGCTGGCGGCGCCGCGGGTGGCCCGGCAGCTGCCGGAGATCCTCCAGGCGGTCAGCAAGGGCTGAGCCCGGCCGCGTCGGCCGAGGGGGGGTGCGGGGCCTGCGGGCCCGGCACCCCCCTCCTGTGTTCACGAGCGGTGGGTACTCAGACCGCGGTCACGCGGAGCAGGACTGCGCCGCCGATGATGGAGGCGAAGGACAGCAGCCGGGCGGCGGTGATCCGCTCCTTGAAGAGGACGGCGCCGAGGGCGACGGTCCCGGCGCCGCCGATGCCCGTCCAGATCGTGTAGCCGACGCTGACGTCGAGTTCGCGCAGGGCCAGCGACAGGGTGTAGATCCCGCCTGCTGCGGCGAGCAGGGTGAAGACGGACGGCCACAGGCGTGTGAAGCCCTTCGTGGCGTTGGTGCCGAGCGCGAAGGCGATCTCGAAGAGGATGGCGACGCCGAGGTGGATCCAGGTCATGACGGTGTGTCCTTGGGGTCGGGCGGCGGGGTCAGGCGGTGGGCGCGGAGGGAGCGGCGGCGGCCCTCTTGGATGCGCGGTGGTCGCCGATGCGCAGGCCGAGCGCGCCGCCGATGATCAGGACGAACGCGAGGGCCTTCCAGACCGTCATGGGCTCGCCGTAGACGACGGTGCCGAGGACGACCGTGCCGACGCCGCCGATGCCGGACCAGACGGTGTACCCGACGCCGACGTCGATGGTTTTGAGGGCCTGCGAGAGCGTGTAGATGCCGGCGGAGGCGGCCGCGACGGTGAGCAGCGAGGGCCAGAGCCGCGTGAAGCCGTCGGTGGCCTCGGTGCCGAGCGCGAAGGTGATCTCGAAGAGCGACGAGAAGAGCAGCCAGGCCCACCCTCGCGAGGAGGAAGAAGACGACGACACAGGAACCCCCGAAGACGGTTAGTTGCATGTACGTGCATGGAAATTTCGACCGCGATGGCCCACATCGGCGAGCTGGCGGCACGTCAGAAGCTTGCACAGTCATGTAACTTGTTGTCAACGCCGACCAAACCCGCCGGAGGTGCCCCGTGACCGCCAGCCCGCCCGCGCCGCCGCCCGCCGACACCGCCTCCGACCAGGCGCTGTGGAGTCGGGTCCTGGCCGTGCACGCCCAGGTGGAGCGCAGCCTCGCGCAGGCGCTCCAACGCCGCCACGGGATCGGCCTGTCGGAGTACCGCGCCCTGGAGGACCTGGCCCGCGCGGACGGCGGCGAGCTGCGGATGCAGGAGCTGGCGGACCGGATCGGCCTGGGGCAGAGCTCGGTGACCCGCCTGGTGGCCCGCCTGGAGGCGGCCGGCTTCGCCTACAAGGGCCACTGCCCGGACGACAAGCGCGGCGTGTACGCGGTGGTCACCGACGCGGGCCGCGAGCGCCACGCCGCGGCCCGCGCCACGTACGCGGAAGTCCTGGGCACGGCCCTGAACACGGTCGCCGCCGACCCCCGCCTGACCAGCACGGTCCAGGCCCTGCGCACTTCGGGCTGACGCCGGCCCGGTTCAGCCGCGGACAGGGGCCAGGGTCTGCAGGAAGGGTTCCAGGGCCGTGTGGCAGGCGGTGGGGTGGGTGTGGTGGAGGTAGTGGCCGGCGTCGGGGACTTCCGCGTAGTGGCCCGACGGGAGGACGCGGACCATTTCCTGGGCTTCCGCGCGGCCCAGTTCGCCGTCGAGGGCGCGGACGACCAGCGTCGGGCAGGTGACCTGGGCCAGTTCGTCCCAGTGGGCGTCGTGGACCCAGGTCTCACGGGCCGTCAGCATCTGGCGGCGGGAGAAGACCGGGCGCCAGCCGTCGGGGGTTTCGTGCATGACGTCCGCGAAGAAGGCGCCGCGGCCCGGGTCGGGGTGTTCCACGCGCGGGTCGTCCTCGCCGAACCAGCGGCGGGCGGCGTCCTGGGTGGGGAAGGGGAGGGGCCAGCGGCTGAACCAGTCCTCCCAGTCGCGCTGGGAGGCCTCGCCGAGGGCCGAGGCGCGCATGTCGAGGATGACCAGGCCCGCGACCAGGTCGGGGCGGCGGGCGGCCAGCTGCCAGGCGGTGAGGGCGCCCATCGAGTGGCCGATGACGGTGACGGGGGCGAGGCCGAGCTGTTCGATCACGGCTTCGGCGTCCGCGACGAAGGCCTCGCGGCCGAGGGACGCGGAGGGATCCGCGCCGGCGGGCGGGCGGTCGCTGTGGCCGTGGCCCCGCTGGTCCAGGGCGATCACGCGGCGGCCCTCGGCGAGCCGGCGGGCGGTGCCGGCCCAGTGGTGGGCGCGGCCCATCAGGCCGTGGAGTAACAGGAGGCGGGGAGCCGCGGCATCGGCGGCCGGACCGAACTCCCAGGCGGCCAGGCGCACGCCGTCGGCCCCCGTCACATCGATGCGCTGTACCACCGCAGATGCACCCCCTTCGTCCACGGCAGACTATCGAACCTGCATTCGAAAACGGCTTTGCGCCGCCCAACACCGCTCTTTCGAGTGACCTTGCTCAAGGATTGGCCGCCGCTGCCGAAGGAGATCCTTTGAGCAGGGAGGCGGGCCGCTCGGGGAAGACGGTCCGAAGGGGACGACCTCGAGAGCTCGGGGCTCCGGGTCGACAAGGGGAGGAAGGGTCCCGGCGCCGCAAGGCGCCGGGACCCCCTGACACCGCCGCGCCGCCGCGGCCGCCGCCGCAGCGGCGGCCGCGGTCAGCGCTTCGCGACGAAGACGTGCGAGGCGATCTCGTCCTCCAGCTCGGCGGCCTCGCCGCCGCTGCCGACGAGCACGCCGCCGGGCGACTCCGTCACGCTCACCACCGAGCCGGGCTGCACGCCCGCCCGCCGCAGCG
The DNA here is from genome assembly GCF_014649915.1 of Streptomyces toxytricini. Taxonomy (GTDB): domain Bacteria; phylum Actinomycetota; class Actinomycetes; order Streptomycetales; family Streptomycetaceae; genus Streptomyces; species Streptomyces toxytricini. The sequence goes on from NZ_BMTY01000009.1 coordinate 90,142, forward strand.
TGTACATCAGCTGGGCGTCCGTCTGGATCGGCTCGCCGATGCGGCGGACGACCACCGTCTTGCCCTCCGTGCCCGGCTCCAGCTCGGAGAGGGCGACCATGCCGTCCTCCAGGAACGGGTCGGCCTCGGCCTTCTCGCCCAGCTCCTCCAGACCCGGGATCGGGTTCCCGTACGGCGATTCGGTCGGGTGCCGCAGCAGCTCCAGCACGCGCCGCTCCACCGCCTCGCTCATCACGTGCTCCCAGCGGCAGGCCTCGGCGTGCACCTGCTCCCACTCCAGGCCGATGACGTCCACGAGGAGGCACTCCGCGAGCCGGTGCTTGCGCATCACGCGCGTCGCGAGGCGCCGCCCCTCCTCCGTCAGCTCCAGGTGGCGGTCGCTCGCCACCGCCACGAGGCCGTCGCGCTCCATCCGCGCCACGGTCTGGCTGACCGTCGGGCCACTCTGGTCGAGCCGCTCCGCGATCCGGGCGCGCATGGGGACGACGCCTTCCTCTTCCAGCTCGAGGATGGTGCGGAGGTACATCTCCGTGGTGTCGATCAGTCCGGACATTCGTGCCCCTCGGATTATCGTGCGCTGGCCCTGACCCCAATTCTGACGCATCGCGCGGACAACCGTCCCGCGCCTGCCGCGGAGTCCCCAGGCCTCCGCGAGCCGCTCTCGACCTCCGGACGCCCCCCGCGCCCGTATTGACAGCACGTTGGTCCAGACCGCACGGTGAGCGGCGGACACGGACGCACCCCATCCCCGGAAGGGCTCCACCGCGATGAGCGAAAGCAAGCCGGCCGACCGCTTCTTCGACGCCGCGATCACCCTGCTCCAGCGGGTGCAGCGCGAGGAGGGCGGGCGGATCGCCGACGCCGGTGCGGCCGTCGCCGACGCCGTCGCCGCAGGGAACCGGCTCTTCGCCTTCGGCGCCGGGCACTCCTCGCTGCCCGCGCAGGACGTCGTCTACCGGGCGGGCGGGCTCGCCCTGATGAACTTCCTCGCCGTCCCCGGCACCGCCGGCGTCGACGTCATGCCCGCCACGCTCGGCAGCGCCCTGGAGCGGGTCGGCGGGCTCGCCGGCGCCGTCCTCGACAGCAGTCCCGCCACCGCCGGGGACGTCCTCTTCGTCATCTCCCTCTCCGGGCGCAACGCCCTGCCCGTCGAGATGGCCGTCAACGCGCGCGCCCTCGGCCTGAAGGTCATCGGGGTCACCTCGGTCGCGTACACGACCGGGACGAAGTCGCGGCACTCCTCGGGCACCTTCCTGCGGGACCACTGCGACATCGTCCTCGACAGCAAGATCGACGTCGGTGACGCCGAGCTCACCCTCGACGGCATCGACGCCCCCTTCGCCCCCGCCTCCACCGTCGTCACCAGCGCGATCATGCAGGCCGTGATGGCCGCCGCCGCGGGCGAGCTCGCCGCGCGGGGCATCGAGCCGCCGCTGCTGCGCTCCGGCAACGTCGACGGCGGCCACGAGTGGAACGGCCGCGTCATGCGGGAGTACGGCGACCGGATCTTCTACCGGCACTGACCGGGGCCCGCACCCGCCCCCGAGCCGGCCCCCGCCGCCGCCCCGCACCCCTACGGCCGCTCCGGCGCGGCGTGCGCCAGGTCCAGGTCGGCCGCCACCCGGCCCGCCACCTCCTCCGCATACGCCGCGTCCGCGCGGTCGAACGCGGGCCGCGACACCGACCGCAGGTACGTCAGCGCCCCCAGCGTCCGGCCCCGGCTGCGCAGGACCGTGCACAGGGCGTGCGCCGCGCCCTCGGGCCACAGCCGCGCCCGTGCCCAGTCGTCGGCGGCCTCCCCGCGGGTGGTGCTCGCCCGGACCGAGCCGATCCGGTCCAGCGCCTGGAGCACCGGGTGCCCCGGCTCGTAGGGCACCGGCCGCGCCCCCTGCCCGGCCGGCGCCGGCGGCGCGGTGATCGTCCGGACCAGCCGCGGCGGCTTCCCCGGGCCGGCGGACGACTCGAGTACGTCCAGCAGGGCGTGGTCCGCGAACCCGGCGAGCGCGAAGTCCAGGCGCACCCCGGCCGCCTCGGCCGGGTCCTCGCACTCGGCGGCCGCCCGGCCCGCCCGGTGCAGCTGGGCGGTGCGGAACCGCAGCCGGGAGGTGTCCAGCGCGTCCTGCCGGTCCTCGGTGACGTCCTGGAACAGCCACCCCACGCCGAGCGGTACGGGCTCCTCCGCCAGCGGCGAGCCCAGCCGTACGAACCCGCACCGCCAGCAGCAGCGCCGCTCGCCCTCCGGGGTGCGCACCGACACCCACATCTCGGCGGGGCCCGGCGGGGCGCCCTCGGCGAGGACGTGCTGGAGGGCCGCCTCCAGCTCCTCGGCGCCCTGCGCCAGCAGGTCGCCCAGCGGGCGGCCGAGCAGGTCGGTGCGCCCTGACCCGAAGGCGCGGGCGGCGCGCGCGTTGACCACGGCGGGCCGCAGGTCCACGTCGACGAGGACCACGGCCCAGGAGGCGTCGTCCATCAGTGCGTCGCTGAGCGCGATGGACCGCTCCAGGTCGATCTGGGCGTGCACCTCGGTGAAGGCGCAGTACACGCCCGCGGGCCTGCCGTCGGCACCGGGGACGCCCGCGGACTGCGTGCGCACCAGGACCCGCCCGCCGTCCTTGGTCTGCAGTGCGAACTCGTGGACCTGCCGGCCGGGCACGTCCTGGGCGGCCATGAGCCGGTCCTCGACGTCCTGGGCGTCCGCGGGCCGGGCCGCCCAGCCGGAGAAGCCCTTGCGGCCCACCGCCTCCGCCGCGGTCCAGCCCAGGATCCGCTCGGCCTCGCGGTTCCAGTGGGTGACCACGCCGTCGGCGTCGAACGCGCACAGGGCCGCGTCCATCCCGTCGAGCAGCGCGGCGAGCAGGTCGTGGGTGGGTTGTCGTCCGGAAGCACTCACCTTCCACCCCCGCAGGTGTTTCGCGTGTGCGGCACGTCAGATCATTGAACTGGAACGTGACGCAGCCCACACCGCATTCCCCGAATCGTCCCGAAAAAAATGGGTTGAGACCCCGGCGCGAGCGTCCTAATGTCTGCGGTACACGAGAAGGGAGGTGGTTCCGGAAATGTACGACTACCGGACGCGTGAGGTGACTGCGGGCTAGGGCCCGTCGTCGCAACGCACCCAGTGCGGTGCCCGGCGGAAGACGCCCGGCGCCAATCCACAGCAGTCACCCGACCCGCGGGCTCGCCGGCACGTCCGGCCGGCTCCTCTCACTGCAGGAGAGGAACGGAGCCCGCGGGTCGCCTGCGTTTCCGCAGGCCCTCGACCCCACGGCCCCGGCTCCCTACGGGCACAGGCGCTCGATGCGCCAGCCCGCCCCCTCGCGGACGTAGTGCAGCCGGTCGTGGAGCCGGTTCTCGTGGCCCTGCCAGAACTCCACCTCGTCGGCCGCGACGCGGATCCCGCCCCACTCCGTCGGCACGGGGACCTGCTCGCCCTCCGGATAGCGCGCCGCGAGCTCCGCGTACCGGCGGTCCAGCTCGGCACGCGAGGAAATCACCCGCGACTGCTCGCTCGCCCAGGCGCCCAGCTGCGAGCCGTGCGGCCGCGAGCGGAAGTAGGCCGCCGTCTCGTCCCGGCCCACCCGGGTCGCCGTGCCGGTGACGATGACCTGCCGGGCGATCGGGTGCCAGGGGAAGAGCAGCGAGACCTGCGGGTTCGCGTCGATCTCGCGGCCCTTGCGGGAGCCGTAGTTCGTGTAGAAGACGAAGCCCCGCGCGTCGAACTGCTTCAGCAGCACCGTCCGCGAGCTGGGCCGGCCCGCTGCGTCGGCCGTCGAGACGACCATCGCGTTCGGCTCGAACAGGTGCGAGTCGGCTGCCTGCCGGAACCACAGGGCGAACTGCCGCATGGGGTCCTCGTCGAGGCCGTCCTCCAGGACGATCTCGGAGCGGTACTGCTTGCGCATGGCGGAGGGATCAAGGTCCATGTCGGTCACGCGTGCCATCCTGCCGCAAGGGTGCTCCTGCGAGTGTGCCGTATGTCACGCTTCCGCCCGGGATCCGGAGCCGCCAAAATCTTGGGGCCGGTCGCCAGGCCCCCCGCGGGTGGCCGCCGGCGCCACCGGGCATCAACGGGGATGACCGCGCCGGACCCGCGAGGCACGCCGGCAACCGCGTGTGTCCGCACTATCTGAGGAGCCGCCTGATGTCCGACTTCGTACCCGGGCTCGAGGGAGTCGTCGCGTTCGAAACGGAGATCGCCGAACCCGACAAGGAAGGCGGAGCCCTCCGCTACCGGGGTGTCGACATCGAGGACCTGGTGGGCCACGTCTCCTTCGGGAACGTGTGGGGCCTGCTGGTCGACGGGGCGTTCAACCCGGGCCTGCCGCCCGCCGAGCCCTTCCCGATCCCCGTCCACTCCGGCGACATCCGCGTCGACGTGCAGTCCGCGCTGGCCATGCTCGCCCCCGTCTGGGGCCTGAAACCGCTCCTCGACATCGACGAGCGGACCGCCCGCGACGACCTGGCCCGCGCCGCCGTCATGGCCCTGTCGTACGTCGCCCAGTCCGCGCGCGGGCAGGGCCTGCCGATGGTTCCCCAGCGGGAGATCGACAAGGCGGAGTCCGTCGTCGAGCGGTTCATGATCCGCTGGCGGGGCGAGCCGGACCCGCGTCACGTCAAGGCCGTCGACGCCTACTGGACCTCCGCCGCCGAGCACGGCATGAACGCCTCCACCTTCACCGCCCGCGTCATCGCCTCCACCGGCGCGGACGTCGCGGCCGCCCTGTCGGGTGCCGTCGGCGCCATGTCGGGGCCGCTGCACGGCGGCGCGCCCTCCCGCGTCCTCGGCATGATCGAGGAGATCGAGCGCACCGGCGACGCCGTCGCGTACGTGAAGAAGGCCCTCGACAAGGGCGAGCGGCTGATGGGCTTCGGCCACCGCGTCTACCGCGCCGAGGACCCGCGCGCCCGCGTCCTGCGGCGCACCGCCAAGGAGCTGGACGCCCCCCGCTACGAGGTGGCCGCCGCGCTGGAGAAGGCCGCCCTGGAGGAGCTGCACGCCCGCCGCCCCGACCGGGTGCTCGCCACCAACGTGGAGTTCTGGGCGGCGATCATGCTGGACTTCGCGGAGGTCCCGGCGCACATGTTCACCTCCATGTTCACCTGCGCCCGCACCGCGGGCTGGTCCGCGCACATCCTGGAGCAGAAGCGCACCGGCCGCCTGGTCCGCCCGTCCGCCCGCTACACCGGCCCGGGCAAGCGCAACCCGCAGGACATCGAGGGCTACGCGGACATCGCCAGGACGGCCTGACCGCGGCCCCGCCCGGGGCGGCGGGCGGCGGCCGGTGCCGCCCGCCCGTCAGCCCAGGGCGGCGTCCAGGATGCGGGTCCACTGGGCGACCACCCGGGCGCGGCGGGCCGCGTCGTCCGTGAGGACGTTCGCCAGGCCCAGCCCGCGGGCCATGTCGAGGAAGCCCTGTACGGTCTCCCGTACGCCCGGCACCGACTCGTCCGCGCCCAGCAGCTGGACGGCCATCCGGTGCGTCTCCCGGCCCAGGCGCGCCTCCAGCTCGGCGACGCGGGGCCGCAGCTGCTCCTCGTGGGAGGCGGCGACCCACAGCTGGAGGGCGGCCCGGAACATCGGCCCGGTGTAGAGGTCGACCAGCGCCTCGACGACGGCGGCGCGGCCCGCGGGGCCGCCGCCCGCGGCCTCGGCGCGCCGCCGCTCGCGCAGCAGGGCGGCCGAGCGCTCCTCCGCCATGAACTCGACGGCCGCGGTGAAGAGGTCCTCGCGGGTGCGGAAGTGGTGCTGGGCGGCGCCGCGGGAGACTCCGGCCCGTTCGGCGACGACGGCGACGGTGGAGCCGGCCCAGCCGTGTTCGGCGAGGCAGGTGATGGCCGCGTCGAGGAGGTGGCGGCGGGTGACGCGGCTGCGGGCCTGCTTGGGCGCGTTCCCGGGCCGGTCCTCGCCCGAGAAGCCCTCCGCCGCCGGTGCGGTGGGCGCGGCCGGGGTGCCGGTCACAGCGCCCACGCCGGGTCGCGGCGCTCCATGCGGGCGGTGATGCCCTCGCGGGCCTCGGCGGAGCCGAAGTGGCGGGCCGACAGCTCGGCGAGGGCCTTGCCGTCGGCGGCCAGGGCCGCCCGTACGGGGGCGGTGAGGAGCCGCTTGGTCGCGGCGAGGGCCTCCGGGCCGGCCTTGCGGAAGCCGTCCAGGACCGGGGCCAGGGCCTCGTCGACGTCCTCGCCGTGCAGGGTGAGCAGGCCGATGCGGGCCGCTTCGGCGGCGTCGAAGGCCTCGCCGGTCAGCAGGTAGCGGGCCGCGGCGCGCGGTTCCAGGCGGGGCAGCAGGGGCGCCGAGATGACCGCGGGGACGATGCCGAGGCGGGTCTCGGTGAAGGCGTACGTGGACTGCGGCCCGGCCGCGGCGACGTCGCAGACGCCGAGCAGGCCGAGGCCGCCCGCGCGGACGTGCCCGGTGACGCGGGCGGCGACGGGCCGGGGCAGTTCGGCGATCTCGCGGAGCAGGGCGAGGAAGTCGGCGGGGTCGCAGGGGTTCCCCAGGTCGGCTCCGGCGCAGAACGTGCCGCCGGTGTGGGTGAGGACGACGGCGCGGACGGCCGGGTCGGCGGCGGCCGCGGCGAGCGCCGCGCGCATCCCGGCGACGAGGGGCGCCGAGAGGGCGTTGCGGTTGGCCGGGGAGTCGAGGGACAGGGTGGTGATGCCGTGCGCGTGCGCGGCGGTGACGAGGGCGTCGTCCTCCATGGCGCTCCTTTCCGTGCGGGTCCGGTTCCGGCCGGGCCGGGCGGCGGCCGCGGGCCGCACTGGCCGCCGCCCGGGGTCGGCGCTAGTACGACTTCGGCAGGCCGAGGGTCTGGTGCGAGACGAAGTTCAGGATCATCTCGCGGCTGACGGGGGCGATGCGGGCCACCCGGGAGGCGGTGACCAGGGAGGCCAGGCCGTACTCGCGGGTGAGGCCGTTGCCGCCCAGGGTGTGGACCGCCTGGTCCACCGCCTTCACGCAGGCCTCGGCAGCAGCGTACTTCGCCATGTTCGCGGCCTCTCCGGCAGCCGCGTCGTCGCCGGCGTCGTAGAGGCGGGCGGCCTTCTGCATCATCAGGCGGGCGAGTTCGAGCTCGATGTGCGCGGCGGCGAGGGGGTGGGCGACGGCCTGGTGGGCGCCGATCGGCTCCGCCCACACCTGCCGGGTGCGGGCGTACTCGACGGCCCGGGCCAGGGCGTGCCGGCCGATGCCGACGGCGAACGCGGCGGTCATGATGCGCTCGGGGTTGAGGCCGGCGAAGAGCTGGAGGAGGCCCGTGTCGGGGGCTTCCGCCTGGTCTCCGCCGGTGTCGTCGGCGCCGACGAGCGCGCCGGCCGGCAGCCGCACGTCGTCCAGGACGAGTTCGAACTGCTTCTCCGCCGCCCGCAGTTCCATGTCGATGGGCGAGCGCGAGAAGCCGGGGGCGTCGCGGTCGACGATGAACAGGCAGGGCTTGAGCCGGCCGGTCCGGGCGTCCTCGGTGCGGCCCACGATCAGCGTGGCGTCGGCCATGTCCACGCCGGAGACGAACACCTTGCGGCCGGTCAGCACCCAGTCGGAGCCGTCGCGGCGGGCGGTGGTGGTGATGCGGTGGGAGTTGGAGCCGGCGTCGGGCTCGGTGATGCCGAAGGCCATCATGCGGCTGCCGTCGGCGAGTCCGGGCAGCCAGGCCCGCTTCTGGGCGGGGGTGCCGAAGCGGGAGATGACGGTGCCGCAGATGGCCGGGGAGACGACCATCATCAGCAGCGGGCAGCCGGCGGCGCCGAGTTCCTCCAGGACGATGGACAGCTCGGCGATGCCGCCGCCCCCGCCGCCGTACTCCTCGGGCAGGTTGACGCCGAGGTAGCCGAGCTTGGCGGCGTCGGCCCACAGCTCGGCGGGCCGGCCGCCCTCCTCGGTGATGCGGGCGTGGTAGTCGCGGCCGTAGCGCTGCCCGAGGGCGGCGACGGCGGCGCGCAGCGCGCGGTGCTCTTCGGTTTCCGCGGCGGGCGCGGTGGCGGGGCTCATGGGCGGGGTTCCTCCTCCTGGACCACGGCGAGCAGGGCGCCGACCTCGACCTGGTGGCCGGGGCGGGCGTGGAGCGCGGTGAGCGTGCCGGAGGCGGGCGAGGTGACGCGGTGCTCCATCTTCATGGCCTCCAGCCAGAGCAGGGGCTGCCCGGCGGTGACGGTGTCGCCCGGCGCGAGGCCTTCGGCGACGCGGACGACGGTGCCGGGCATGGGGGCGAGCAGGGAGCCGGGCGGGGTCGCGTCCTGCGGCTCGGTGAACCGCGGGACGGGCGTGAGGGTGTGGGAGGCGGGGGCGTCGCCGCCGGGGGCGGGGGCGGTGTCGACCCAGACCTCGCCGGGCCCGTCGGCGCCCGGGTCCGCCCGGTGGGCGACGTGGAAGACGCGGCGGACGCCGTCCGCTTCGAGGACGACGCGGTCCGGTGCGGTGGTCACGGCGCGGACGCCCGGCAGGTCGGGGAGCTGCGGCGGGCCGCCGCGGACGGGCAGGTAGCGGACCTCGTGCTCGGTGTCGCCGGTGCGGTAGCGGCGGACCTGCGGCCCGGAGCGGACGTTGCGCCAGCCGCCGAGGCGGGCGGCGAGCGGGGCGCCCGCGGCGGGCGCGGCGGCGGCCAGTGCGGCGGCCGCGGCGGCGAGGGCCGCGGCCCGGCCGGCGTCGGGGGCGGGCGCGGTGAGCGCGGCGAGGTGGCGGTCGTAGAAGCCGGTGTCGGGGGCGGCGGCGGTGAACTCGGGGTGCCGCAGGGTGCGGACGAGGAGGTCGCGGTTGGTGGCGACGCCGTGGATGCGGGCGCCGGCCAGGGCGCGGGCGAGGGCGCGGACGGCTTCGGCGCGGGTCGGGGCGTGGGCTATGACCTTGGCGAGCATCGGGTCGTAGTGGACGCCGACCCGGTCGCCGGCGGCGTACCCTGCGTCGACGCGGACCGCGGCGGTCCCGGCGGGGCTGCCCGCGGCGCCCGGGACGGGTACGGGTGCGGCGGCGGACGCCGGGACGTCGAACGCGGCCAGGGTGCCGGCCTGCGGCCGCCAGTCCTGCGCGGGGTCCTCCGCGTACAGGCGGGCCTCGACCGCGTGCCCGGCGGGCTCGGGCGGCTCCGGCGGGAGGGCGGCGCCCTCGGCGATGCGGAACTGGAGGGCGACGAGGTCGACGCCGTGGACGGCCTCGCTGACGGGGTGCTCGACCTGGAGCCGGGTGTTCATCTCCAGGAAGTACGGGCGCCCGTCGGCGGCGAGCAGGAACTCGACCGTGCCCGCCCCCCGGTAGCCGACGGCCCGGGCGGCGGCGACGGCCGCCTCGTGCAGGCTGCGGCGCAGGGCGTCGGGCAGGCCGGGCGCCGGGGCCTCCTCTACGACCTTCTGGTGGCGGCGCTGGAGGGAGCAGTCGCGGGTGCCGAGCGCCCACACGGTGCCGTGCCCGTCGGCGAGGACCTGCACCTCGACGTGGCGGCCGCGCTCGACGTACGGCTCGGCGAAGACCTCGCCGTCGCCGAACGCGGACCGGGCCTCGGCTGCTGCGGCGTCGAGTGCGGGTTTCAGCGCGTCGAGGTCGCGGACGACTCGCATGCCGCGCCCGCCGCCGCCCGAGGCCGCCTTCAGCAGCAGCGGCAGGTCGGCGGCGGTGGCGGCCGCCGGGTCGACGGGGTCGAGGAGCGGCACCCCGGCGGCCCGCATCAGCTCCTTGGCGCGGGTCTTCGAGGCCATCGCCTCGATCGCCTCGGGCGGCGGGCCGATCCAGGCCAGGCCGGCGGCGAGGACGTCTCGGGCGAAGGCGGCGTTCTCGGAGAGGAAGCCGTAGCCGGGGTGGACGGCGTCCGCGCCGGCGGCCAGGGCCGCCGCGATGACGAGGTCGCCGCGCAGGTAGGTGTCCGCGGGGGCGGCGCCCGGCAGGCGCACGGCCGTGTCGGCCTCGCGGACGTGGAGGGCGCCGGCGTCCGGGTCGGAGTGCACGGCGACGGTCGCGAGGCCCATGGCGCGGGCCGTGCGGAAGACGCGGACGGCGATCTCGCCGCGGTTCGCGACGAGGACGGAGGTGATCGGCAGGGCCGTGGTCGTGGTCGTGGTCATGGGTCGGTCACTCACATCCGGAAGACGCCGAAGCCGCCGCGGGCGCCCTCGACGGGGGCGTTGTGGACGGCCGAGAGGCACAGGCCGAGGACGGTGCGGGTGTCGCGGGGGTCGATGACCCCGTCGTCGTACAGCCGCCCGGACAGGAACACCGGCAGGGACTCGGCCTCGATCTGCGCCTCGACGAAGGCGCGCATCCCGGCGTCGGCCTCCTCGTCGTACGGCTTGCCCTTCGCGGCGGCGGACTGCCGGGCGACGATGGACAGCACCCCGGCGAGCTGCTGCGGGCCCATGACGGCGGACTTGGCGCTGGGCCAGGCGAACAGGAAGCGCGGCTCGTAGGCGCGGCCGCACATGCCGTAGTGGCCGGCCCCGTAGCTGGCGCCGATGAGGACGGACAGGTGGGGGACGCGGGAGTTGGAGACGGCGTTGATCATCATCGCGCCGTGTTTGACGATGCCGCCCTGCTCGTACTCCCTGCCCACCATGTAGCCGGTGGTGTTGTGGAGGAACAGCAGCGGGATGTCCCGCTGGTTGGCGAGCTGGATGAACTGGGCGGCCTTCTGCGACTCGGCGCTGAACAGCACGCCGCGGGCGTTGGCGAGGACGCCGACGGGCCAGCCGTGCAGCCGGGCCCAGCCGGTGACGAGGCTGCTGCCGTACAGCGGCTTGAACTCGTCGAAGTCGGAGCCGTCGACGATGCGGGCGATGACCTCGCGCGGGTCGAACGGCGTGCGCAGGTCCTCGGGGACGATCCCGAGGAGCTCCTCCGCGTCGTACAGCGGCTCCTCGGCGGCCGGCGGAGCCGGGCGGGCGCGGCGGTGCTCCAGGCGGGCGACGATGCGGCGGGCGCGGCGGATGGCGTCGTGCTCGTCGACGGCGTGGTGGTCGGCGAGGCCGGAGGTGCGGGCGTGCATGTCGGCGCCGCCGAGGGACTCGTCGTCGCTCTCCTCGCCCGTGGCCATCTTCACGAGCGGCGGGCCGCCGAGGAACACCTTCGACCGTCCCTTGATCATGACGGTGTGGTCGGACATGCCGGGGACGTACGCGCCTCCGGCGGTCGAGTTGCCGAAGACGACGGCGACGGTCGGCACGCCCGCGGCCGACAGGCGGGTGAGGTCGCGGAAGAGCGCCCCGCCCGGGATGAAGATCTCCTTCTGGGAGGGCAGGTCGGCGCCGCCGGACTCGACGAGGCTGATGAGCGGGAGCCGGTTCTGCAGGGCGATCTCGTTGGCCCGCAGGGCCTTCTTCAGCGTCCACGGGTTGGAGGCGCCTCCGCGGACGGTCGGGTCGTTGGCCGTGATGACGCATTCGGTGCCCTCGACGGTGCCGATGCCGGTGACGAGGGACGCGCCGACCGGGTAATCGCTGCCCCAGGCGGCGAGCGGGGACAGCTCCAGGAACGGCGTGTCCGGATCGAGGAGCAGCTCGATCCGCTCCCGGGCCGGGAGCTTGCCGCGGTCGCGGTGGCGGGCCGTGTACTTCTCGCCGCCGCCGGCCAGCGCCTTGGCGTGCTCGGCGTCGAGGGCGGCGAGGCGTTCGAGGGCGGCGCCGCGGGCGGCCGCGTACTCGGGGGCGCGGGGGTCCACGGCGGTGCTGAGACGGGTCATGGTCCGGTCCCCTCCGGGGCGGGCAGCAGGTGGGCGGGGATGTCGAGCAGGCGGGAGCGCAGCCATTCGCCGAGCGCCTTGGCCTGCGGGTCGAAGCGGTGGGCGGAGGCGGCGCCGGCGCCGAGGACGCCCTCGACCGTGAAGTTCAGGGCGCGCAGGTTCGGCAGGACGTGCCGGGTGACGGTGAGGCCGCGGACCTCGGGGAGGAGGTCGCGGAGCCGTTCCTCGGTGAGGGTGGCGTGCAGCCAGGGCCAGGCGGCGGGGTGCTCGGCCCAGACGCCGATGTTGGCGTCGCCGCCCTTGTCGCCGCTGCGGGCGCCGGCGACCAGGCCGAGGGGGGCGCGGCGGACGGGGGCGGGCGGCTGCGGTGGGGCGGGCGGTTCGGACTCCGGCGGGGCGGGCGGGGCGGGCGGCTCCGGCAGGGCGGGAGGGGCGGGCGACTCCGGCAGGGCGGGCGGCTTCGCTGGGGCCGGAGGTGCGGGTGGGCAGGACGGTTCCGGTGTGGCGTCCCGTCGCGGTCGGCCGCCCGGCGGAATCGGGATGCGGGTGCCGTCCGCGAGGACCGCGACCGCGGGGACCGCGTGGGCGGGGACTGCGCCGGCCTCGAACAGCCCGTACGGCTGCGCCGGCCCGGGCGGGGCCGTCACGTGGAAGCCCGGGTAGCTGCCGAGGGCCAGTTCGACGGCAGCCGAGGTCAGGGCCCGTCCCACCCGCTCGGCGGACGGGTCGCGGACCGCCAGCCGCAGCAGGGCGCTCGCCGCCTCCTGCGTGTCGGCGTCCTCGTGGTCGGTGCGGGCGAGCGTCCACCGCACGGTGGCCACCGGGGCCAGGGCGTCGGCGAGTTGCGCGCGGACGAGGGCGGCCTTGGCCTCGATGTCCAGGCCCGTCAGGACGAAGACGACCTCGTTGCGCCAGCCGCCGATACGGGTCACCCCCACCTTCAGGGTGTCCGGCGGCGGCTCCCCGACGGTGCCGGTGACGGCGACCCGGTCGGGTCCGGCGTCCGCGAGGCGGACGGTGTCCAGCCGGGCGGTGGCGTCCGGGCCCCGGTAGCGGGCGCCCTGCGTCTCGTACAGGAGTTGGGCGGTGACCGTGCCGACCGTGACCGCGCCGCCCGTCCCCGGATGCTTGGTGATCACGCAGGAGCCGTCCTCCGCGATCTCGGCGAGGGGGAAGCCGGGGCGCCGCACGTCGTGCGCGGTGAAGAACGGGTAGTTCCCGCCGGTGGCCTGCGTGCCGCACTCCAGGACGTGGCCCGCGACGACGGCGCCGGCGAGCCGGTCGTGGTCGTCGGCCGCCCAGTCGAACCACCAGGCGGCCGGGCCCGAGACGAGCGCCGCGTCCGTGACCCGGCCGGTGACCACGATGTCGGCGCCCGCGCGCAGGCAGGCCGTGATCCCGGCGCCGCCGAGGTAGGCGTTGGCGGTCAGCGCGCCCTCGCCCCAGGGCATCAGGTCGTCGCCCTCGACGTGCGCGACGGAGACCGGGACCCCGGCCTCGGCGGCGAGGCCGCGGACCGCCTCGGCGAGGCCGGCCGGGTTGAGGCCGCCCGCGTTCGCGACGATCCGCACGCCCCGCTCGTGCGCCAGGCCCAGGCAGTCCTCCAGCTGCCGCAGGAAGGTCTTCGCGTAGCCCGCGGCCGGGTCCTTCAGGCGGTCCCGACCGAGGATCAGCATGGTCAGCTCCGCCAGGTAGTCCCCGGTCAGGACGTCCAGCGGGCCGCCGGTGAGCATCTCCCGCAGGGCGTCGAAGCGGTCGCCGTAGAAGCCGGAGGCGTTCCCGATGCGCAGCGGCCGCCGGGGCGGACCGCCCGGTCCGGCGCCCGTCACCGGGCGTTCCGGGGTGCGCGGCCCGGTCCCGCCGGGCCGGCGAAGGCCTGGGCCACGTCGAGCCAGCGGTCGGCGTCCGCGCCCTCGGCAGCCAGGGCCAGGTCGGCGCGGTGGGCGCGCCGGGTGACCAGCAGGCAGAAGTCCAGGGCGGGCCCGGTCACGCGCTGGGCCGCGTCCGGCGGCCCGTACGTCCACGGATCCCCGCCGTCCGGCGGGTCCAGCTCGACGCGGAACTCCTCGGTCGGGGCCGGGAGTTCCCGTACCGAGAAGGCGTAGTCACGGGTGCGTACGCCGATCCGGGCGACGTGCCGCAGCCGTGCGGTCGGGGTGCGGCGTACGCCGAGGGCGTCCGCGATGTCCAGGCCGTGCGCCCAGGTCTCCATGAGCCGGGCGCTCGCCATCGACGCTGCCTTCATCGGCGGCCCGTACCAGGGGAACCGGGCGCCGGTCGGGGCCTGCGCCAGGGCCGTGTCGAGTTCGGTGCGGGTGGCGCGCCAGCGGGCCAGTAGGTCAGCCGGCGCCAGCGCGGCGCCCTCCTCGGCGCCCTCGTCCACGAAGGTCGCCGGCGAGCGCAGGGCGGCCTCGACGAGGCGGGCGAAGCCGGGCGCGTCCGTGAGGGAGACCAGGGCGGCCCGGTCGGTCCAGTGCAGGTGGGCGATCTGGTGCGCGACGGTCCAACGGGCGGCGGGCGTGGGCTTCGCCCAGGCGGCGTCCGGCAGACCGGTGACGAGGGCTTCGACTTCCAGTCCCTCCTCGCGCAGATCGGCGAGGACGGCGGCGGGCGGATCGAGTGGCACGACGGGGCTCCCCTCTCGGCGTGAGGGGAAGAGTGGCAGCGCGGCAGAAAACAATCAAGCGTGCTTGCATGATTTGGCGGAGGAGCGCCGCGTTCCCGCCAGAGGCGCAACCGCACTGCACCCTGGGCGACTTGGGATCGCGGCACAGATCGGGCAGGTGTGCCGGGCCGCGGCCCCGTACACGCGGGGGCCGGAATCCGGCCGTACAGCGCGAAGGCGCGAATACGTCCGGTAGCCGTGTCGATACTGAACGCTTCGGCCCCCCGCTCCCGGGCCCGGCCGGGCCCCGGCACCGCACCGCACCGCACCACCGTCCACGTCACCCGACGCAGGTCCACGTCACCGACGCAGAGGATGAACACGCCGTGACCCCAGCCGACTTCTCCCTCCACCCCGACCTCGACGCCAGCGCCCTCGCCGCGTTCACCGCCGCCCTGGAGAGCGGCGACACCGACGGACTGCCGCCCGCCCGCGCCGCCCAGGTCACCGACTGCCGCGCCGCCGCCTCCTTCGGCCGCGTCAAGGTCGCCGGGGCCGAGGGGACCCTCCTGGACGGCGCGCTGTGGCGGCACCCCGGCAGCGACCCGCGGCCCGTGGTCGTCATGCCCTCGCCGTGGAGCGACCTGGGCTGGCTCGCGTACGCCGTCCAGGCGAGCGTGTTCGCGGCCCGCGGCTACAACGTCCTCGCCTACAGCGTCCGCGGCTTCGGCGCCTCCGAGGGCGAGGCGGACGTGGCCGGGCCGCTCGACACCGCCGACGGCAGCCGCGCCCTGGACCACCTCGTGGAGCGCACCGCCGGGCCCGTCAGCCGCATCGGCTTCCTCGGCCAGGGCCACGGGGCGGCGATCGCCCTGCTCACCGCCGCCCACGACAGCCGGATCGACGCGGTGGCCGCGCTCAGCGGCTGGGGCGACCTCGGCGAGGTCCTCGTCGAGAACCGGACCCGGCACACGGCCGCCGTCGAGGCGCTGCTGCGGTCCGCCGGCCGGGCCCGGCTGAGCCCGCGCGCGCAGAGCGTGTTCGAGGACGTCGCCGCGGGCCGCGACATCCCGGCCGTGCTGCGCTGGGCGGCGCAGCGCTCGCCGTCCGTCCACGCCAAGGAGCTCGTACGGCGGCGGGTGCCCGTGTACTTCTCGCACGCCTGGCACGAGACGCTCTTCCCCGCCAACCAGACGCTGCGCCTGTTCGAGGAGCTGGCCGGGCCGAAGCGGATCGACCTGTCCGTCGGCGACCACGCCGGCCCGGAGGCGGCGGGGCTGGCGGGCTTGCCGAACCGGATCTGGACCACCGCGCACCGCTGGTTCGACCACCACCTCCGGGGCGCCGCGAACGGCATCGACGAGGAGGGCGAGGTGCTCGGCGAGGTCATGTGGTCCCGGACCCTGGAGCCCCGCCCCACCTGGCCGTCCGTCACCGACCACGTCCGCCGCCTCTACCTGGCGGACGGCGGCGAGCTGGCCGACGCACCCGAGGCGGGCTGGAGCGCGGGCGTCGTGTGCGGGGTCGACACCCCGGCGGTCGTCGCCGACGCGGTCGCCGGGTCCGGGCACTCCGAGCTTGCGGGCCTGCCGCGTGCGTACCCGACCGGGGAGATCGACCGGGCCGTCACCGCGGTGTGGGTGGCGGACCCCGAGCCGGAGACGGCCCGGCTGCGCGGCACGCCCCGGCTGCGGGTCACGTACCGGACGGGCAACGCCCGCTCCGGGTTCGTCGCCTACCTGCTGGACG
>NZ_BMTY01000009.1:106170-151234 GCF_014649915.1 Streptomyces toxytricini
TGGCGCCCGACGGGACGGGCCGCCTCGTCACGCACGCCCCGTACGCCGACCTGGACTCGGCGCCGGACAGCCTGGTCGCCGCGGACATCGAGCTCCAGGCGACCGCGTACGACGTGCCGCGGGGGAACCGGCTGATGCTGGTGGCGGCCGCCCGCGACCCGTTCTACGGGGACGTCAACCCGCCGCGCGCCACGCTGGCCTTCACCTCGCCGGAGGAGACGCCCTCGTACCTGGAGCTGCCGCTGGGCTGAGGGCGCGGCCGCCGCCGCCGGGCCGCGGCGGCGGCCGCGGTCAGGCGGCGGGCCGGTCCGCGCCCGCGCGGGAGCGGACCGCGCCCATGCTCGCCGCGATGACCAGCGCGATGGCGAGTGCGTCGAGCGCGCCGAGCGCCTGCCCGAGGACCAGGAACCCGGCGGTCGCCGCGATGGCCGGCTCCAGGCTCATCAGGACCGCGAAGGTCGGGGCGGGGAGCCGGCGCAACGCGAGCAGTTCGAGCGTGTACGGCAGGACCGAGGACAGCACGGCGACGCCCGCGCCCAGCGCCAGCGTGCCGGGCTCCAGCAGCGCGGAGCCGGCCTCGGCGACGCCCAGCGGGAGGACGAGGACCGCGGCGACGGCCATGGCGAGGGCCAGCCCGTCCGCCTGCGGGAAGCGGCGGCCGGTGCGGGCGCTGAAGACGATGTACGCCGCCCACATCGCGCCCGCTCCGACCGCGAAGGCCGCGCCGAGCGGATCGAGGCCGCCGAAGCCGCCCCCGCCGTGTCCGGCGAGCAGGGCGACGCCGGCCAGGGCCAGCGCGGCCCACAGCAGGTTGACCAGGCGGCGGGAGGCGACGACGGACAGCACGAGCGGGCCGAGCACCTCCAGGGTGACGGCCGGGCCGAGCGGGATCCGGTCGATGGCCTGGTAGAAGAGCCCGTTCATGCCGGCCATGGCCACGCCGAAGGCGACGACGGTGCCCCAGTCGGCCCGCGAGTACCCGCGGACCTTCGGGCGGCACAGGAGCAGCAGCACCAGCGCGGCGGCCGCGAGGCGGAGTGCGACCACGCCCGAGGCGCCCGCCCGCGGCATGATCACCACGGCGAGGGCGGCGCCGAACTGCACGGACACGCCCGCGGCGACGACCAGGGCGACCGGTCCGAGGCGGGCGCCCCGGCCGGCGGCCCGGGCGGGCCCCGCGGCGGCTGCCGCGGCTTCCGGTTCCGCGCCGGCGGGGGCGGCCGGACCGGCGGGCTCGGCCGCAGGGCCAGTCCCGCGGGGGGCCGGGCGGACGGGGGCGGAGTGGGGCGCTGAGCTGGCTGCCGGCGGGCCGGCGGGTGGTACGGGCATCCCTCCAGCCTAGGCCCCCGTAAGGAGCGTC
The DNA here is from genome assembly GCF_014649915.1 of Streptomyces toxytricini. GTDB lineage: Bacteria > Actinomycetota > Actinomycetes > Streptomycetales > Streptomycetaceae > Streptomyces > Streptomyces toxytricini. Next base: position 107,531 of record NZ_BMTY01000009.1, read on the forward strand.
GCAGCATGTGCTTCCTTACAGCGACCGCCCCGCGGGCTCTTTCGGAGGGTTCCGCTCCGGCAGGGCGCCGGCCAGCACCTCGGCCAGGTGCCGGGCCCGCACGCCGCCGCCCAGCTCGGCGATCTGCGTCCGGCAGGAGAACCCGTCGGCCAAGACGACCGCCCCCGCCGGAGCGGCGCGCAGCGAGGGCAGCAGCTGCTCCTCCGCACAGGCGAGCGACACCTCCCGGTGGCCCCGCTCGAAGCCGAAGTTCCCGGCGAGGCCGCAGCAGCCGCCGCTGAGCCCGCCCTCCAGCCCCGCGAGCGCGCGCAGCCGCCGGTCGGCGGCGTCGCCGAGGACGGCGTGCTGATGGCAGTGGGTCTGCCCGACGGCCGGCCGGTCCACGCGCGGGGGCCGCCAGTGGGGCGCGTACTCCTCCAGCACCTCGGCGAACGTCCGCACGGCCGATGCGAGGCGCGCCGCCCGCGGGTCGCCCGGCAGCAGCGCCGGCAGGTCGGCGCGCAGGGCGGCCGCGCAGCTCGGCTCCAGGACGACGACCGGGCCGCGGACCGGGCCGACCGCGTCCAGGGTGCGGCGCAGCACGGCGCGGGCCCGGTCCAGGCGGCCGGTGGACACGTACGTCAGCCCGCAGCACACCCGCCCCCGCGGCACGCCGACCCGCAGCCCGGCCGCCTCCAGTACTGCGACGGCCGCCCGCCCGGCCTGCGGCGCCAGGTACTCGGTGAAGGTGTCCGGCCACAGCAGGACGCCCTCCCCGGCCGCGCCCGCCGCACCGCCGCGCGCCTCCCACCAGCGGGTGAACGTGGAGGCGGCCGGCGCCGGCAGCCGCCGCCCCGGCTCCAGCCCGGCGAGCCGCGCCGCCCCCGGCAGCCGGGCCAGCGCCCCGACCGGCCGCGCCAGCCGCAGCGCGGCGAGCCCCCACAGCCAGCCGGGCAGCCCGCCGAGGGTGTAGTGGGCGAGCGGCCGGATCCGGCCCGCCCAGTGCCGGTCGAGGAACTCCGCCTTGTACGCGGCCATGTCCACGCCCACCGGGCAGTCGCTGCGGCAGCCCTTGCAACCCAGGCACAGGTCGAGGGCCTCGGCGACCTCCGCCGAGCGCCAGCCGTCCGGCAGCAGCTCCCCCGCCAGCATCTCGTGCAGCAGCCGCGCCCGGCCGCGCGTCGAGTGCCGCTCCTCGCCCGTGACCCGGTACGAGGGGCACATCACCCCGGCCGCGCCCGGGTCCGCGGACCGGCACTTGGCGACGCCGACGCAGCGGGCGACCTCCGCGGCGAGCCCGGTGCGCGGCAGCACCTCGAAGCGGAGGTTCTCGTCGAGCCGGGCGGGCCGCACGAGGATGCCGGGGTTCATGCCCCGGCGCGGGTCCCACACGTCCTTGTACCGGCCGAACAGGTCGATCACCCGCGGCCCGTACATCCGCGGCAGCAGCTCCGCCCGCGCCTGCCCGTCCCCGTGCTCCCCCGACAGCGAGCCGCCGTGCGCGACGACCAGGTCGGCGAGCTCGCCCGAGAACGCCCGGAAGCGCGCCACCCCCTCCCGGGACACCAGGTCGAAGCCGATCCGGACGTGCACGCAGCCCTCGCCGAAGTGCCCGTACGGGGTCCCGCGCAGCCCGTGCGCGGCGAGCAGCGCCCGGAACTCCCGCAGGTACGCCCCGAGCCGGGCCGGCGGCACCGCGCAGTCCTCCCAGCCGGGCCAGGCCAGGCCGCCGCCCGGCAGCAGGGTCGCGGTGCCGGCGGCGTCCTCCCGGATCCGCCACAGCGCCCGCTGCCCGGCCGGGTCGGCGACGACGAGCGCGTCCGGCGCGTCCGCCGCGCGGGCCAGGCGCCGCGCGGCCGCCTCGTCGGGCATCTCCACGAACAGCCAGGCCGCGCCCCGGGGCAGCAGGCCCGCTCCCGCGGCGCCGGGGACCAGGTCCTCGGCCATCCCCTCGACGGTGAGCGGCCCGTACGGGAGCAGGCCCGCCGCCGCGTCCGCGGCCGCGCCCTCGTCGGCGTACCCGAGGACCGCGAGGGCGGGCGCGACCGGCGCCTCCACCAGGCGGACCACCGCCTCCGTCACCACGCCGAGGGTGCCCTCGCTGCCGCAGAAGGCGCGGGCGAGCTGCACGCCGCGCTCCGGCAGCAGCGCGTCCAGGCCGCCGTAGCCGGAGATCCGCCGGGTGAACGGCGCGCCCGGGCCGGCGGCGGCCATGCCCGTCCGGAGCACCTCCAGGTTTCCCGCCACCAGTTCGCGCAGCCCCGCCGGAGCCCCCGCCCAGCCGGTGCCGATGCGGTGCACGGCGCCCCCGTACGCGACGACCTCCAGCTCGGCGACGTTGTCGGCGGTCGTCCCCCAGGCCACCGAGTGCGCCCCGCACGCGTTGTTGCCGATCATCCCGCCGAGGGTGCAGCGCGAGCGGGTGGACGGGTCGGGGCCGAAGGCCAGCCCGTGCGGCCGCACCGCCTCCCGGAGCCGGTCCAGGACCAGGCCCGGCCGGACGACGGCGGTCCGGGCCGCCGGGTCCACCGACACCAGCGCGTCCATGTGCCGGGCCAGGTCCAGCACCACGCCCGTGCCCGTCGCCTGGCCGGCGATGGAGGTGCCGCCGCCGCGCGGCACGACCGGGACGCCGGCGTCCGCGCAGATCCGCAGCGCCTCCGACACGTCCGCCGTGTCGCGCGGGGCGACCACCCCGAGGGGGACCCGCCGGTAGTTCGACGCGTCCATCGTCACCAGGGCGCGCGCCCCGGCCCCGAAGTCCACCTCCCCGCGCAGTGCGCCCCGCAATGTCCGCTCAAGGTCACCGGAATCGCTCACACCCCCACCCTTCCACCGTGCGACGCTCGTCTCACCGGGTGGACGCGCCTCCGACGGACGGTCCGCGACCGGATACGCTCCGGCCGTGGCTGAGATCCAGATTCCCGCTGACATCAAGCCCGCCGACGGACGCTTCGGCGCGGGCCCCTCCAAGGTGCGGACCGAGGCGCTGGACGCCCTCGCCGCCACCGGTACCTCCCTGCTCGGAACCTCCCACCGCCAGGCCCCGGTCAAGAACCTGGTCGGCTCGGTGCGCCAGGGCATCCGGGACCTCTTCTCCCTGCCCGAGGGCTACGAGGTGGTCCTCGGCAACGGCGGCTCCACCGCCTTCTGGGACATCGCGACCGCCGGCCTCATCGAGCGCAAGTCCCAGCACCTCACCTTCGGCGAGTTCTCCTCGAAGTTCGCGAAGGCCGCCAAGCTGGCGCCGTGGCTGGACGAGCCGTCCGTGATCTCCTCCGAGCCCGGCACCCACCCGGACCCGGTCGCCGAGGCCGGCGTGGACGTGTACGCGTACACCCACAACGAGACCTCGACGGGCGTCGCCGCCCCGATCCGGCGAGTCGACGGCGCCGACGCCGGTTCGCTCGTCCTGGTGGACGCCACCTCGGGCGCCGGCGGCCTCCCCGTCGACATCACCGAGACCGACGTCTACTACTTCGCCCCGCAGAAGTCCTTCGCCTCCGAGGGCGGCCTGTGGCTCGCGGCGTTCTCCCCGGCCGCCCTGGAGCGCGCCGCGCGCGTCCACGCCTCCGGCCGGCACATCCCCGAGTTCTTCTCCCTGCCGACCGCGATCGACAACTCGCTGAAGAACCAGACGTACAACACGCCGTCCCTGTCGACGCTGTTCCTGCTCGACCAGCAGCTGAAGTGGATCAACGGCCAGGGCGGCCTGGACTGGGCGACCGCCCGCACGGCGGCCAGCGCCCGCACGCTGTACGGCTGGGCCGAGGCCTCCAAGTACGCCGCCCCGTTCGTCGCGGACCCCGCCAAGCGGTCCTCCGTCATCGGCACGATCGACTTCTCCGACGACGTCGACGCCGCGGCCGTCGCCAAGGTGCTCCGCGCCAACGGCATCGTCGACACCGAGCCGTACCGCAAGCTCGGCCGCAACCAGCTGCGCATCGCGATGTTCCCCGCGATCGACCCGGCGGACGTCGAGGCGCTGACGGCCTGCATCGACCACGTGATCGAGAAGCTCTGACGGATCCCCGTCCCGCCGGCCCCCCGGCCCGCCCCGCCCGGGGCGGCGCCGGGCCCGGCCGCCCCGCCGTGCGGGTTGCGCACGCGATACCTTCAAGACCTCGGCAATTCTTGGAGGAAGCGGCGTGAGCGTGCGAGTGACGGCGGCCCCCGGCGGAGTGGACCCCTTCGGCACGGCCCGGCTGCGGCGCGGGGTCCTCGATTCGTGGGGTGCGGGCCCGGCCCGCTTCCGCGAGGACGCCAACGCCGAGGAGGACCTGGCCCTCGGCGGCTACCGGGACCGGCTCGTCGTCGAGTTGGCGCAGAACGCGGCCGACGCGGCCGCCCGCGCCGGGGTCCCCGGCCGGCTGCGGCTCACCCTGCACGCCGCCGAACAGGGCCCCGCCGTCCTCGCCGCCGCCAACACCGGCGCCCCCCTCGACGCCGCCGGCGTCGAATCGCTGAGCACCCTGCGCGCCTCCGCCAAACGCGAGTCGGCCGCCTCCGGCGACACCGTCGGCCGCTTCGGCGTCGGCTTCGCCGCCGTCCTCGCCGTCTCCGACGAGCCCGCAGTCCTCGGCCGCCACGGCGGCGTCCGCTGGTCCCTCGCCGAAGCCCGCGAACTGGCCCGCGAAACCGCCGCGCACAGCCCCGGCCTCGGCGACGAACTCCGCCGCCGCGACGGCCACGTCCCGCTGCTGCGCCTCCCCCTGCCCGCCGAGGGCACCGCCCCCGAGGGCTACGACACCGTCGTCGTCCTCCCGCTGCGCGACGCCGCCGCCGAGGACCTGGTGCAGCGGCTGCTGTCCGGCATCGACGACGCCCTGCTGCTCACCCTGCCCGGGCTCCACGAGATCACCGTCGACACCCCGCAGGACGGAACCCGCACCCTGCGCCGCGGCGCCGACGGCTCCCACACCGTGATCGAGGACTCCCGCGGCGCAACCCGCCGCTGGCGAACCGTCCGCCACACCGGCCCCACCCCGCCCGCGCTGCTCGCGGACCGGCCCGTCGAAGAGCGGCTCCGCCCCTCCTGGACCGTCACCTGGGCCGTCCCCGTCGACCCCGACGGCGCACCGCAGCGCCCCGACACGGCGCCCGTCGTCCACGCCCCGACCCCCACCGACGAGCCCCTCGGCATCCCCGCCCTGCTCATCGCCACCCTCCCCCTCGACACCGCCCGCCGGCACCCCGCGCCCGGGCCGCTGACCGACTTCCTCACCGAGCGCGCCGCCGACGCGTACGCCGAACTCCTCGGCACCTGGGAGCCCGTCTCCACCGGCCTCCTCGACCTCGTCCCCGGCCCCCTCGGCAAGGGCGCCCTCGACGGCGCCCTCCGCACCGCCGTCCTCGCCCGCCTCCCCCGCACCGCGTTCCTCGCCCCGGCCGCGCCCGCCGTCCCCGGCGCCGAGGCCGCCGACGAAGGGCCGGGACGGGCCGCGCTGCGCCCCTTCGAAGCCGAGGTCGTCGAAGGCGCCGGAGCCGACACCGTGCGCGTCCTCGCCGAGGTGCTGCCGACGCTGCTCCCCGGCGGGCTGGAGCGCCGCACCGAACTGCGCACCCTGGGGGTCGGGCGGCTGCCGCTCGGCGACGCCATCGAGCGGATCGCCGGCATCGAGCGCACCCCCGAGTGGTGGCACCGGCTCTACGGCACCCTGGCCGGCGTCGACCCCGACCGGCTCTCCGGACTGCCCGTCCCCCTCGCCGACGGCCGCACCACCATCGGGCCGCGGCACGTCCTCCTCCCCGAGGCCGACACCCCGAAGGACCTGGCCCGCCTCGGCCTGAAGGTCGCCCACCCGGACGCCGCGCACCCGCTGCTGGAGAAGCTCGGCGCCCTGCCCGCCACACCCCGCGCGATCCTGACGACCCCGCAGGTGCGGGCCGCGGTCGCCGCCTCCCTCGACGCCGGCGAAGTGTGGGACGAGGACGCCCTCGACCCCGACGAACTCGCCGACGTCGTGCTCGGCCTGGTCCGCGACGCCGACCTCGCCCCCGGCGACGAGCCCTGGCTCGGCGCCCTCGCCCTGCCCGACGAGGACGGCGAGCCCGCCCCCGCCGGCGAGCTCCTGCTGCCCGGCTCCGCCCTCGCCTCCGTCCTCCGCGAGGACGAGATCCCGTACGTGGACGCCGAACTCGCCGAACGCTGGGGCGCCCAGCCGCTCACCGCCTGCGGCGTGCTCGCCGAGTTCCAGCTGGTCCGCGCCACCGACGTGGTCCTCGACCCCGACGAGCTCGAACCCCGCGACACCGACTACGCCGAACCGGACGACGTCGGCCTCCTCGACGCCGTCGACGTGTGGTGCGAGGACGTCCTCGACCAGCTCCCCGACACGCCACTGCCGCCCGTCGCCACCGAGATCACCGCCGTCCGCGACCTCGACCTCGTCGACGACGACTGCTGGCCGCAGGCCCTCGCCATGCTCGCGCAGCCGCCGCTGCGCGACGCCCTCACCCAGCCCGTGCGGATCCTGCTCCCGGACGGCACCACCCGCTCCGTGCGCCCGTACACCGCCTGGTGGCTGCGCGGGCACCCCGTACTGGACGGCCGCCGCCCCGCCGGCCTGCGCGCCGCCGGCACCGACCCGCTGCTGGTCGGCCTCTACACCTCCGCCGACGCCACCGGCTTCGAGGACGAACAGGTCCTGCGCGCCCTCGGCGTCCGCACCTCGGTGTCCGCCCTCCTGGCCGAACCCGGCGGCGCGGCAGAACTCCTCGGCCGCCTCGCCGACCCCGACCGGGAGGTCACCGACCGCCAACTCCACGCCCTGTACGGCGCCCTGGCCGACCTGGACCCCGAGCAGGTCACCCTCCCCGACGACCTGCGCGCCGTGGTCGACGGCGAGGTCACGGTGGTGGACGCCGCCGACGCGGTCATCGCCGACGCCCCCGACCTCCTCCCGCTGACATCGGGCATGCCCCTCCTGCCCGTGGCCCCGACGCGCGCCGCCGACCTGGCCGACCTCCTCCAGGTCCGCCGCCTGTCGGAGACGGTCCCGGCCGAGGTCAGCTCCCCGGGCGAGGAACACGAGGTCCCGGAAGCAGTCCGCATCCTCCTCGGCCCCGGCACCCCGCGCACGTACCTGGAACACGCCGAACTCGTGGCAGGCGGCGTGGAACTGGACTGGCGCCGCACCCCGGACGGCGTCCTGCACGCCTCCACCCTGGAGGGCGTCGCAGCCGGCCTCGCCTGGTCCGCGGGCCAATGGCCCCGCCGCTTCGAGGTGGCCGCCCTCCTGGAGGACCCGTCCCGCACGGCGGAACTGGCCCGCGACCGCTGGTTCGACTAGTGCTGCATCAGGCGACGTTCGCCCTGGCGTGGCCGTGTTGGGGTCCATGAGCTGGGGTGGCGGGCCAGACCTGGACGAGATCGAGGCATGCTTTGCTGCCGTGGTCGAGGGACGTCTGAGCCGGGATGCAGCTGACCGGTGGGCCGAACGCTGGGTTGTCGACGACACGCTTGCATGGGACGAGTTGTCCTGGTGGGCGTTGGGGCTCCTGTACGGGATCGACCTGCGGATGGGACCCGAGGAGCCGTACCTGCACGACAACGAACAGGTACAGGAATGGCTGGAGGAACTACGGCGGCGCCGCACCGGGTGACGATCGACAGGGTCCTTACTGGCTGACGCTGGCGCCAGGCAGCTCCCACACGAACCCTCTTGCCTCCCAACAGGCCGAGATTGCGCGCCGTTTGCCGCGTGACTGCCTGCGGCTGTCCGGACGGCGGAAGTGTCACCCGCCCCGGCACACGGCCGCGGCGAGTGCCGGGGGCAGCGGGTACGGCCGCTCGGCGGGGAGCAGGCGCTGTGCCTTCGCGGCCTGGCCTCCCTGGACGAGTGCCGCGGCCTTGCGGACGCGGGGCGTGAGGTCGGTCAGGCCGACCACCCAGTCGTCGGCGAACGTGCGGATCAGGTGGCGGCCGATGCCGACCTGGATGCTGTAGTGGTTCAGCGCCGCCCCGCGCGGCGACCGCTCCGGGTCCCACTGGACGTGCACGGCCGCCCGGGCGACGGCCACCGGGTCGGCGGTCGTCAGCACGGCCCGCGCCAACGCCTCCTCCCAGCCCGCCCGGGTCATGCGGACCGCGAGCACGCGCTCCTGGCCGGGCTTGCGGGCCCAGTTGCTGCGGTGCATCAGCCACAGGAACGACGGCTTCACCCACGTCATCCGCCGGAACGAGAACGGCGCGACGAACCGCCCCGCCCGCAGCGCCGCATCGGCGATGGCGGGTGGGTACGCCTGGTAGACCACGATGGTGTGCGCGTCGTGGTCGGCTCTTATCTGGTACTGCGGCGCCATACGCGGCACCCTGCCACCCGCCGCATCGCCGAGGCGAACCGATTTCCCTAACGGGCAATGCGGTTGGACGGTCGCCCACCGGTGGGGAAGGGGCCATTCGCGTTCCGCAGCACGGGCCGCGGTCGTACGCTGGCGCCACGGCTAGGAGAAGGGGCACTACCGTGGACATCCCCAGCAACCTCACCACCGGCGAGCGCGTCAGGCTGCTTCGCGAGTCACGCGGGATGTCCCGTCCCGTGCTGGCCGGGCTGTGCGGGCGCGGACCCGACTGGCTGAAGAAGATCGAGTCCGGCGAACGCGAACTGCGGTCCCACACACTGCTGATGCGGCTCGCCGCAGCACTCCAGATCGGTGATGTGTCCCTGATCACCGGCGGCAGCGAGGCCGTCGCGCAGCCCGTACGGCCAGGTCGGCTGGCCCACCCGGCGATGCCGGACATCTGGCAGGCGGTGATGACCCGGCCCCTGGCGTGGCCGCTCCCCGACACTCCGCCCGACCCGGCGGCCCTCCACGCCCGTACATCGGAGGCGTGGCGGCTGTGGCACACGTCCGACCGCCAGCGCACACAGGTCGGTGAGCTGCTGCCCGCCCTGATCCGGGACGCGGAGACCGCCGCCAGAGCCACGGAGGGCGACCGTCGGCGCACGGCCTTCGTCGCACTGTCGGAGGCGTACCGGCTGACGGCGCAGGCCACCGCGTACATCGCCCCCGCAGAGATGGCGTGGGTGGTCGCGGACCGGGCGCTCGCCGCCGCGCAGGCGGCCGACGACCCGGCGCAGATCGCCGCCGCGGCCTGGAGCCTGGGCAACATCCTCAGGTCGACCGCGCACCCGGACGAGGCGGTCGCCGTCGTACAGGACGCTGCATCCCTTCTGAAGCCGCACCTCGACGGAGCACCGGACGACTGGCACGGCGTCTACGGCGCGCTCCAGCTGCACGCCGCGGTGACCGCGGCCCGGGCCGGGCTCGCGGGATCCGCCTGGCGGTTCTGGGACGCCGGCGACCGGGTCGCGAAGTCGCTGCCCGCGGGGTACGTCCACCCCTCGACGATGTTCGGCCGGGCGAACGTCGACTTCCACCAAATCAGCGTGGCCACCGACCTGTCGGCGTCCCGGCAGGCGCTGAACCTGGCCGACGAGGTCGACCCGGCGGCGATGCCGTCCGTCGAGCGGCGGGCCCGCCTGTGGGTGGAGGTCGCCCGTGGGCACCTCTCCCGCGGCGACCGCACGGCGGCACTGCATGTGATGCAGATCGCCCATCGAATCAGCTCGGAGACCGTGGCGTACACACCGGCGGCCAGGGCCGCCGTGCTGGACCTGTGGCGGGACGCACCGCGGGCACTGCGGCCGGAGGCCGGCCGCCTGGCGGAGGCGGTGGGCGTGGCCGTCGCGTAGGCGAGGGGGACAGCCAGGGTGAGGGGGACGAACTGTCCCCCCTTCGCGCCCTGTAGGCCCGTACGGTGACGGCACGTCATCATCGAGGAGGACCGACATGGCCGGACGGTGGCAGGCATCGCCGCCCCGCGACGCACAGCCCGCCACGGACGGCAGCGTGCCCGCCTGTCACAAGGCGCCGTTGCCCGACGACTTCTGGGACCTGACCGCCGAGCAGGCGCTCGGGCGGGCGTGTGTCGCCTGTGGGAAGGCGCTCGGGGTGGGGGCCGTCTACCGGGGGCCGGTTCTGGGGCGGGACGGGGCCATGCTGCTCGACGCCGACGTGTTCGCCTGTCCGCCGCCGGCGGGTGGGCGGTGACGCCTGCGGGGCGGGTCTGCGTCGTCTGCCAGGAGCCGGTGCTCGGGGAGGGGATCCGGATCGTGCGGCATTCGGCGTCGGGGGCGCTGCCGGACTGCTGGGTGCATGCCGGGTGCGAGCGGGTGCCCCTGCGCCCGCTGAGGCCGCGGCCCCGCCGCGAGGCGTAGGGGCCGGGCTCATGCCGGGAAGCGGTGGTCCACCCAGCGGAACAGGCCCTCGATCAGGGCCGCGGCCGCCGCGGCGATGCCGACCGCCGTCCACGGCATCTGCGTGCCGACCAGCTTCAGCTGGAAGAAGTCCTGCAGCCACGGCACCACCAGCACCAGCAGGAACGCCCCGCCCATCGTCCCCACCAGGGCGACCCGCCACCACGTGTACGGGCGGGCGACGATCGCCAGGACCCACATCGAGGTCAGGAACAGCGTGAGCGTCGCGGCGCTCGTCTCGGCCGGGAGCGCCTCCGGGCCGCTGTAGTGGGCGCGGGCGACCAGGTACGTGGTGTACGTGGCCAGGGCTGCCACCAGGCCGCCGGGGATCGCGTACCGCATCACCCGTTTCACGAAGTGCGGGCGGGCCCGCTCCTTGTTCGGGGCGAGGGCGAGGAAGAACGCGGGGACGCCGATCGTCAGCGTCGACAGGAGCGTGAGGTGCCGCGGCAGGAACGGGTACTCGACCTGCGAGCAGACGACCAGGATCGCCAGCAGCACCGAGTAGACGGTCTTCGTCAGGAAGAGGGTCGCGACGCGGGTGATGTTGCCGATGACGCGGCGGCCCTCGGCGACCACCGACGGCAGGGTGGAGAAGCTGTTGTTCAGCAGGACGATCTGCGCCACGGCCCGGGTGGCCTCCGAGCCGGAGCCCATGCTGACGCCGATGTCGGCGTCCTTGAGGGCGAGCACGTCGTTGACGCCGTCGCCGGTCATGGCGACGGTGTGGCCGCGGGACTGGAGGGCGCCGACCATGTCCCGCTTCTGTTGCGGGGTGACCCTCCCGAACACGGCGTTCCCGTCGAGGACGCGGGCCATGCCGTCCCGCTCGGCCGGCATGCGGCGCGCGTCGACGGTGTTCTCGGCGCCGGGCAGGCCCAGCTTGCCGGCGACCGCGCCGACGGATACCGCGTTGTCCCCGGAGATGACCTTGGCGCGGACGTCCTGCTCCTCGAAGTAGCGCAGGGTGTCCGCGGCGTCGGGGCGCAGCCGCTGCTCCAGGACGACGAGGGCGGTGGGGCGGACGCCGGTGGCGACGCGGTCGTCGTCGAGTTCGCGGGCGGCGCGGGCGAGGAGCAGGACGCGCAGGCCCTGTTCGTTGAGGGTGTCGATCTCGTCGAGGGCGGGGTCGCCGGGCGGCAGGAGGACGTCGGGGGCGCCGAGGAGCCAGGTGGAGCTCTCGCCGTCGCCCTCGCTGAAGCAGGCGGCGCTGTACTTGCGGGCGGAGGAGAACGGCAGGGACTCGGTGCAGCGCCAGTCCGCGCTGTCGGGGTAGGCGTCGATGATCGCCTGGAGGCTGGCGTTGGGCCGCGGGTCGGATTCGCCGAGCGCGCCGAGGACCTTCTTGACGTAGGCGGGGTCGGCGCCGCCGAGGGGGCGGAGCTCGGTGACGTCCATGCCGCCTTCGGTGAGGGTGCCGGTCTTGTCGAGGCAGACGACGTCGACGCGGGCGAGGCCCTCGATCGCGGGCAGCTCCTGCACCAGGCACTGCTTGCGGCCGAGCCGGATGACGCCGATCGCGAAGGCGACGGAGGTGAGCAGGACCAGACCCTCGGGGATCATCGGGACGATGCCGCCGACGGTGCGGGCGATGGAGTCCTTGAGGTTGGTGTCCTTGACGACGAGCTGGCTGACGATGAGGCCGATGGAGGTGGGGACCATCATCCACGTCACGTACTTGAGGATGGTGGAGATCCCGGAGCGCAGCTCGGAGTGGACGAGGGTGAAGCGGGTGGCCTCTTCGGCGAGCTGGGCGGCGTAGGCCTCGCGGCCGACCTTGGTGGCGGTGAAGGCGCCGCCGCCGGCGACGACGAAGGAGCCGGACATGACGGGGTCGCCGGGGCGTTTGAGGACGGGGTCGGCCTCGCCGGTGAGGAGGGATTCGTCGATCTCCAGGCCGTCGGCCTCGCCGACGACGCCGTCGACGACGACCTTGTCGCCGGGGCCGAGTTCGATGACGTCGTCGAGGACGATCGCGGAGGTGGACACCTCGGCGGTGCGGCCGTCGCGGCGGACGCTGGGTTTGGCTTCGCCGATGACGGCGAGGCTGTCGAGGGTCTTCTTGGCGCGGAGTTCCTGGATGATGCCGATGCCGGTGTTGGCGAGGATCACGTAGCCGAAGAGGCTGTCCTGGACCGGCGCGACGATGAGCATGATGACCCAGAGGACGCCGATGATGGCGTTGAAGCGGGTGAAGACGTTCGCGCGGACGATGTCGGCGGCGGAGCGGGAAGAGCGGACGGGCACGTCGTTGACGGCGCCGCGGGCGACGCGCTCGGCTACCTCCGCGGTGGTCAGCCCGGCGGGCCGGAAGCGGGGGGCGGGCGGGCTGACGGGGTGGACGGGGTCGAGTTCGGCGCCGGCGTCGATGCCGCCGCTGCTGTCGGCCCCGGTTCCGGTCCCGCTTCCGGTGCCGGTCCCCGTGCCGATTCCCGTTCCCGTGCCCGTTCCCGTTCCCGTTCCGGTTCCGCCGCCCGGTTCGGGACCGTTGGATTCGATCTTCGCCCGCTGCGTCATGCTTTCGACGTTAGAGCCGGAACTGCGGCTTCACCCGCCGAGCGGTAGGAAGATCCGACTTCGGGATGAGGGAAATCGTCCTCGGGTCGAAGGGGCTCCGGGCTGCGGCCTCAGGGAGTGGTTCAGGGGCGGCCCAGGGGCGGATCAGGCGCCGTCCCGAGCCGCCCGCTCGGCGGCGTGCCGCTTGAGCGCGGCGTCACGGCCGCGCACGTACCGGATGCCGATGAGGCCGAGGACGCCGCCCGCGGCGCAGCACCACACCCACCACAGCAGGCCGCGGTCGGCGAACCAGCCGTAGAAGGGCAGCTGGAGGACGAAGAGGGCGAACCAGAGGATCGTGCCACCGGTGACGGTCGCGACGACCGGGCCTTCGAGGGGCTCGGGGGCCTCGTGTTTCGCTGTCCATTTCGCCATGGCCACCAGTCTAGGCCGCGGAATTCGAGGTCTACGCGCGGAGATGGACGCGCTTTCGTTCATGTGTTCATACTGAAACGGTTTGGGCATGGCCCATTTCTCTCGTATGAACCCCCAAATGCCCACGCAATGAGGACCGTATGACCACGTCGGCCCCTGCTCCGGCCCCCGCCTCCCCCGCCCGGCCCCCGGCTTCCGGGGCCTCCGGGGTGGACCGCTTCTTCAAGATCTCCGAGCGCGGCTCGACCGTGGCCCGCGAGGTGCGCGGCGGCTTCGCCACCTTCTTCGCGATGGCCTACATCATCGTGCTGAACCCGATCATCCTCGGCAGCGCGAAGGACATGTACGGCCACCAGCTCGACGGCGGCCAGCTCGTGACCGCCACCGTCCTGACGGCGGCCCTCACCACGCTCCTCATGGGCGTCATCGGCAACGTCCCGATCGCGCTCGCCGCCGGCCTCGGCGTCAACACGGTCGTCGCCCTGCAGCTCGCCCCGCGGATGAGCTGGCCCGACGCGATGGGCATGGTCGTCCTCGCCGGCTTCGTCGTGATGCTGCTCGTCGCGACGGGCCTGCGCGAGCGCGTCATGAACGCCGTCCCGCTGGGCCTGCGCAAGGGCATCGCGATCGGCATCGGCCTGTTCATCATGCTGATCGGCCTCGTCGACTCCGGCTTCGTCACCCGCATCCCCGACGCCGCGCACACCACCGTCCCACTCCAGCTCGGCACGGGCGGCCACCTGCTCGGCTGGCCGGTGCTGATCTTCATCGCCGGCGTGCTGCTGACCCTGGCCCTGCTGATCCGCAAGACGCCCGGCGCGATCCTCATCTCCATCGTGGCCATGACCGCCGTCGCGGTCGCCGTCCAGGCCGTCGTGAAGCTCCCGGACTCCGGCTGGGGCCTGACCGTCCCCGAGTGGCCGGGCAGCCCGGTGGCCGCCCCCGACTTCGGGCTCGTCGGCGAGGTCAGCCTCTTCGGCGGCTTCTCGAAGGTCGGCCTGCTGACCGGCTGCCTCTTCGTCTTCACCGTGCTGCTGTCCTGCTTCTTCGACGCGATGGGCACGATCCTCGGCGTCGGCGACGAGGCCAAGCTCATCGAGAAGGACGGCACCTTCCCCGGCATCAACAAGGTCCTGCTGGTCGACGGCCTCGCCGTCGCCTCCGGCGGCGCGACGTCCTCCTCGGCCACCACCTGCTTCGTGGAGTCCACCGCGGGCGTCGGCGAGGGCGCGCGCACCGGCCTGGCCAACGTGGTGACCGGCGGCCTCTTCGCCGCCGCCCTGTTCCTCACCCCGCTCGCCACCATGGTCCCCTCGCAGGCGGCCACGCCGGCCCTCGTCGCCGTCGGCTTCCTGATCCTCGCGGGCTCGGTCAAGGACATCGACTGGAGCGACTTCACCATCGCCGTCCCGGCCTTCCTGGCCATGGTGACGATGCCCTTCACGTACTCGATCACCAACGGCATCGGCATCGGCTTCATCAGCTTCAGCGTGCTGCGGCTGGCGACCGGCCGGGGCCGCGAAGTGCCGGCGGCCATGTACGCCGTCTCGGCGGTGTTCGTCTTCTACTACGCGATGCCGGCCCTCGGCCTGACCTCGTAGGCCCCCCGACGGCCTCAGGTGCGGCCGTAGAACTCCTCTGTCTCCTCGACGGCCGCCTTGAAGCGCTCGTCGAAGTCATCGCGGATGAGCGTCCGGACGACATAGTCCTGGACGCTCATTCCGCGTTTGGCGGCATGAGTGCGGAGGCGGTCGAGCAGCTCCCCGTCCATGCGCATGCTGAGCACCTGTGTCCCCATGGCGAAAGGGTCACCGCACAGGACGCGCGCGCGAGTCGCTTTTCGGCGCAGGCTCACCCGTATGAGTGACGCGGAGCCGGGCACCGCCGGGCGGGGCGGAAAACCGATTGGTCTTTAGCGAGAGTAATGAGTTACGCTAAGGACATGCTTGACCTGACCCATGGCGACGACGCCGCCGCCGTGAACGACCTGCGCTCCGCCGTCATGCGGCTGGGCCGGCGCCTGAAGCACCAGCGCGTCGACGAATCGCTGAGCCCGACCGAGATGTCGGTCCTCGGCACCCTCGCCCGGTGCGGCAGGGCCACGCCCGGCGAACTCGCCCGCCGCGAACACGTACAGCCGCCGTCGATGACCCGCATCGTCGCGCTCCTGGAGGCCAAGGGCCTGGTCAAGCTCGAACCGCACCCCGACGACCGCCGCCAGAAGGTGGTCAGCCAGACGGAGGAGGCCGAGGCGATGCTCGAACAGAGCCGCCGCAAGCGCAACGCCTTCCTGGCCGGGCTCGCGGCGGAGCTCACCGAGGACGAATGGGCACGCCTGCGCGCAGCAGCGCCCGTCCTGGAGAAGCTCGCCCACCTGTAGGAACCACACCGGGAGGCGAACGCCTTTGAGTACGGGAAACGGAGCATCCTCCGCACCCGGCCATACACCCACCACTACCACTCGCGCCGCGGGCCGGAGCACGAAGTCCTCGATGTTCCGCTCGCTGAAGATCCGGAACTACCGGCTCTTCGCCACGGGACAGGTCGTGTCCAACACCGGCACCTGGATGCAGCGCATCGCCCAGGACTGGCTGGTGCTGTCCCTGACCGGCTCGGCCTCCGCGGTCGGCATCACCATCGCGCTGCAGTTCCTGCCCATGCTGGTCTTCGGCCTCTACGGCGGCGTCCTCGCCGACCGGCTGCCCAAGAGGCCGCTGATCGTCGCCACGCAGAGCCTGATGGGCCTGACCGGAGTCGCGCTGGCCGTGCTCACGCTCGCCGGGCACGTCCAGGTCTGGCACGTCTACGTCGCCGCGCTGCTGATCGGCCTGATCACCGTCGTGGACAACCCTGCCCGGCAGACCTTCGTCTCCGAGATGGTCGGCCGCGACCAGATCGCCAACGCGATCAGCCTGAACTCGGCGAACTTCCAGTCCGCGCGGCTGGTCGGCCCCGCGGTCGCCGGCCTGCTGATCACCGCCGTCGGCTCCGGCTGGGCCTTCCTGCTGAACGGACTGTCCTTCGCCGCGCCCGTCGCCGCCCTGCTGCTGATGCGCCCGGCCGAACTGCACCGCACCACGCCGCAGCCCCGCGCCAAGGGCCAGCTCCGCGAGGGAGTCCGGTACGTCGCCGGGCGGCCCGAGCTGCTCTGGCCGATCGTGCTCGTCGGCTTCGTCGGCACCTTCGGGTTCAACTTCCCGATCTGGCTGACGGCCTTCGTCTCCGACGTCTTCCACGCGGACGCCGGCACCTACGGCCTGCTCAACACCCTGCTCGCGGCCGGCTCCCTCGCCGGGGCGCTCCTCGCGGCCCGGCGCGGCACCTCGCGGCTGCGGATGCTGGTCGCCGCGGCGGTGCTGTTCGCCGTCCTGGAGGTCGCGGCCGCCTTCGCGCCGTCGTTCTGGCTGTTCGCGGCGCTGCTCGTCCCGATCGGCATGTTCGGGCTGACCGTGAACGTCACCGCCAACGCGGGCGTCCAGACGGCCTGCGACCCCGAGATGCGGGGCCGGGTCATGGCCCTGTTCATGATGGTGTTCTCCGGCGGCACCCCGATCGGCGCACCGCTCGTCGGCTGGGTCACCGACACCTACGGGGCCCGCACCGGCATGGCCGCGGGCGGCCTCGTGTCCCTCGCCGCGGCCGCCGCGATCGGCGTCGTCCTCTCCCGGGTCGGCAACCTGCGGCTCAGCGTCAGCCGCCGCGGCGTCGTCTTCGTCCCCGCCGGGCCCCGCGGCCACCTGGTCAAGGCGGCCTGAGCCGGGCCCGGGGACGGGTCACCGGCCGCGGGGGGGCAGGCCGCGGGATCAAGGGCCTCTACGAGGAGCGGGGGCGCCGGCGGAACAGCCGCCGGCCCGCCACGACGAGCAGCGCGCCGACCGCCAGCACCGCCGCACCGCGGCCCATGCCGCCCGCCCCGCCCCCACCGCCCTCCGGAGCGGCGGCCGGCGGCGCGCCCGGCGCCGCAGTCGCCCCCGGCCCGGCCGGCACCCCGGCCGCCGCGGGCTGCACCTGGACGGCCACCACCCGGCTGTTCGCGCCCTCCGCACCGAACATCAGCGAGGACCCGTCCGCGCTGTACGTCACGGACTCCGCCTGGCCCTGCCACGGCGCGGCCACGGACACGCCCTCGCCCTGCGGCCGGCCGTCCTTCCACGCCCAGGTCTTCGCGAAGAAGTAGCCGCGCAGGGTGAGGCTCGCACCGTCCGGGGAGAACGCGCCGTCCGTCACCCACGGCAGGTCCGCCACCCGCCGGAAGACGTTGGCTCCCGACGCGGACAGCTTCTCGGGGCCCTCGTACAGGCCGCCCTTTTCCTCGCTCTTGCTCGCGATGTACACCCGGCCCGTCACGGGGTGCACCATCAGCGCCTCCGCGTTGCGCGGCCCGTCCGCGTAGCGCACCGTGAACTGCTCGGCCTTCACCGTGGCGTCGCCGAGCTTCGCGGGCTCGGGGAAGCGGTAGATCCAGACGTGGTCCCAGGTGCCGTCCCTGTTGTCGCCGATGTCGCCGACGTACAGCTGCCCGTCGGGGCCGAGCGAGATCGCCTCGACGTCGCGGGGGCGGCCGATGCCGGCCAGGGTCAGCCGGGCCACCGTCCTGCCCGTCGCCGAGTCGACCGCGTACACGTACGGGCCGTCGTCGCTGTCGTTGTGCGTCCAGTACACGCCCGGGTGGGCGCGGCTCGCGGCCAGCCCGCTCGACTCCTTTATCCGCGGGTCCGCGATGGTGAAGCCGGTGGCGGCGGCCGGGGACTGGCTCGCCGCGGCCGCCCCTCCCGCCGCCGCGGCCGGACCGGCCGGCGCCGACGCGAGGACGGCGACGGCGCAGACGACGGCGGCGGCCCGCCGGGCGGGCCGGGGCGGGGGCGCGGACACGGGCGGGGGCGGGGACGGCAGCAGGCGCATGTGCCCAAGCCTGCCAGGGGCGCCCGGCGTGTCCGGCATCACAGGGGCGCGCGGCGCGTGATCCGCGATGATGACCGGATGCGTTTCATGTTCGTCGGCGATTCCATGACCATCGGACGCGCCGGCGACTACACCTGGCGCTACCGGATGTGGCAGCACCTGAACGCCTCCTTCGGCGGCCCGTACGCCGTCGTCGGCCCCCGCACGGGCCTCTACGACCCCCGCGACGACGCCCCCACCAGCCACGACTACGCCGACCCCGGCTTCCCCGAGCGGGCCCGCCGCCACCTCGCCGGCTGGGGCGAGGGCTGGCAGCACATGGCGCCCCTCATCGGCGGCGCCGTCGCCGACAGCCGCGCCGACGTCCTGCTCGTCTCCCTCGGCCTGATCGACCTCGGCTTCTACACCGCCGCCGACGAGACAGCGGCCAACGCCCGCCGCTTCATCGCCGCCGCACGCGCCGCCCGGCCCCGCATCCGCATGGTCCTGCTGCCCGTCATCCCGAACGTGCGGGCCGAGTCGGACGCGCCGTTCGCCGCCGAGGTCGACCGCTTCAACGAGCTCCTCGCCAAGGCCGTCGCCGACCTGTCGACGCCCGCCTCGCCGATCCTGCTGGGCGCGCGCCCCGCCGGGTACGACATCCACCGCGACACCTACGACGGCACCCACCCCAACGCCTCGGGCGAGCACCGCCTGGCCGGCGAGTTCGCCTCGGTCCTCCACCAGGCCTGGGGCATCGGCGCCCCCTACGAGCCCGCCCCGGACCACGCCCGCCCGTAACGCACCGCCCGGCGGGGGCACTTGCCCCGGGCGGGACGCAGGCAGTTGGCTGGGCCCATGAAGTACACACAGCTCGGACGCACCGGTCTCAAGGTCAGCCGACTCGTACTCGGCACGATGAACTTCGGCCCCCAGACGGGCGAGCCGGAGAGCCACGCCATCATGGACGCCGCGCTCGACGCCGGCGTCAACTTCTTCGACACCGCCAACGTCTACGGATGGGGCGAGAACAAGGGCCGCACCGAGGAGATCATCGGCACCTGGTTCGCGCAGGGCGGCCGGCGCCGCGAGAAGACCGTCCTCGCCACCAAGGTCTACGCGAGCATGGCCCCCGAGGGCGAGCCCTGGCCCAACTACGACCGGCTGTCGGCGCTGAACATCCGCCGCGCCGTCGACGCCAGCCTGAAGCGGCTGAAGACGGACTACATCGACCTCTACCAGTTCCACCACGTCGACCGGCGGACCCCGTTCGAGGAGATCTGGCAGGCCGTCGACGTCCTCGTCCGGCAGGGCAAGATCCTCTACGCGGGCTCCTCGAACTTCCCCGGCTGGAAGATCGCCCAGGCCAACGAGACGGCGGCGCGCCACGGGCGGCTCGGGCTGGTCAGCGAGCAGTGCCTGTACAACCTGGCCGAGCGGCGGGCCGAGCTGGAGGTGATTCCGGCGGCGCAGGAGTACGGGCTCGGTGTCATCCCGTGGTCCCCGCTCCACGGCGGCCTGCTCGGCGGGGCGATCCGCAAGGCGGCGACCTCCGGGCGCAGCGCCTCGGGCCGGTCCGCGGACGCGCTGGCGAACACGGCGGTGCGGGCGCAGGTGCAGGCGTACGAGGACCTGCTCGGCAAGCACGGGCTGGAGCCGGGCGAGGTGGCCCTGGCGTGGCTGCTGACCCGGCCCGGGGTGACCGGGCCGATCGTGGGGCCGCGGACGCCGGAGCAGCTCGCGTCCGCGCTGCGGGCGGTGGAGCTGGACCTGTCCCAGGAGGTGCTGGACGGGCTGGACGAGGTGTTCCCGGGGCCGGGCCCCGCTCCCGAGGCGTTCGCCTGGTAGGGCCGGCGGCGCACGGCGGCCGCCGGCGGCGGGCTCTACTGTCCGACGGCGGCCGCCACTGCCACGACGAAGAACATCAGCACGAGCACACCGGCCATCACGCGGTTTCGGGTCTTGGGATCCACCCGTCGAGCGTAACGCGGCCGCCGCCGGTCCCCGTACCGAGGGGCCGGGCCGCAGCCTCCGCGGACCGGTGTCAGCCGCCGAGGGGCCAGGCGCCGGCCACCTCGTAGCGCGGCCGCTCCCCGGGGACGCCGCTCGTCGGGAGGTTGCTGCGGACCAGGCTGAGCTCGGTGACCTGCCACGGCGTGCCCTCGAAGCCGGCGAGGGCCTCCGCGTACGGGCGCAGGCCGGTGCCGCCGGCGCTGCGGGCGACGGTGAGGTGGGCGGTGTAGCGGCGGTGGCGGTCCATGGGGACGCCGGCCCGGCGGGCGGCCGCGTCGGCCCGCTCGGCGAGCATCCGCATCGCGTCGATGCCGCCGGCGGCGCCCGCCCACAGGGCGCGGTCGCCGAAGCGGCCGAAGCCGTGCAGGCGGAGGGTGAAGGGGTCGGTGCGGTGGGCGGCCCGCTCCAGGCGGGCGTGCAGGTCGGGCAGGAGCGCGTCGCCGACCTCGCCCATGAAGGCGAGCGTGAAGTGCCAGCCGTCCTCCCCGGTCCAGCGCAGCCGGTCGTCGCGGACGGGCTCCAGGGCCCGGCGCAGCTCGGCGACGGCTTGCGGGGGCGGCAGCACCGCGGCGAACAGCCTCATGGCGCGAGCGTAGCCCGCGCGTGCGGGGGCCCGCCCGCCGATCCGCCCGGGGCGCGCCCCGGGCCGCGTACGGGGGACTCCCGCGCCGAGGCGCTGTGGCCGCGGGTCCCGGGTTCGCCCCCCGGTCGGGGTTGCGCCCGGCGCGGCGTACGGGCGTCCCCTGGGCCAACCCGGCGCGCCGCGACGGCGTGTGGGCCGTGACGGGGCGAATCGCCGCGCGCGGCCGCCGCGTTGGCCCGCGGGCCGCCAACGGACGCGCGGTGCGGCGCCGTTCGGGCCTCCCGGCCCGGCGGTTACGAGTGGCCGAGGTCCGCGGCCGGGAGGTCCGTCGACGGCACCGAGCCGGTGTCGGGGGCGGGCCGCAGCGGGAACTCGTCCGCCGCCATCGAGTCGAGCACCGGCGGGGCGGGCCGCAGCGGCTTCGGCATGACGGCGGCCTCGGAGTGCCCGCCGCAGCCGTACGAGAGGGAGACCAGGTGGCCGTCGGCGGGCCCGAACTCGTTGGCGCAGACTCCGAAGGCCTGCCCGAGGGAGCCGCCGATCGCGACGAGGAAGCCGCAGGAGACGCAGGACGCGGGCGCGGCCTGCGCCATCGGGGTCTTCGCGCCGTAGGCCTCGTCCCAGCGGTCGGCGGCGGAGTGCAGCCCGTACCGGGACAGGACGCGGGCGCGCCGCATGCCGAGCTCCTCGGCGACCGCGGCGATGGAGCCGCGGACCGGGACGGCGGTGCGGTCGGTGACGTCGGCGTCCTCCGCCTCGACGAGCTCGGCCATCTCCGCGGAGACCGCCGAGTTCGGCGGCGGCGCGTCCTCGCCGGTGAAGCCGGGCTCCAGCCGCAGGTCGTCGGCGTCGGTGGGCAGCAGGTCGCCGGGGCCGAGGTCGCCGGGCCGCAGGCGCTCGCTCCACGGCACCCATTCGGGGGCGAGGAGGGCGTCGGAGCCGGGGAGGAGCACCGTTTCGTCGAGGGTGACGTACTTCGCACGGGAGGCGCGCGCCACGGTGACGGCCCACCGCCACCCGCGGTAGCCGGGGTCCTTGCACTCGAAGAAGTGCGTGACGACGCGGTCGCCCTCCGCGACCATGCCCACGTGCTCGCCCACGACTCCTGGCGCGGCGAGCTCCTCGGCCGCCCCGCGGGCGAGGTCCACCGCCTCGGCGCACAGGCGGTCGGGGGTACGGCTTCGCGTCGTCGCAGCACTCACAGGTCTCGTTCTCTCCTACGCCGTCTCACGAGTGCGCCGTCCGTACCGTCGTCCACAACGACCCGTCGGTCCTGTCCGTGCGAAGCGCGGGCGGAGCGGACCTGGGGGCCGCGTCGACGTCCGCACCCGATCGGTCCCGGGCGCACCTACCTGCCATCCATTCTGCGGGATCGCGAAGAGGCGCGCCGCCAAGAGCAACCGCCGGTGGCGCGCTACGCACGCTACCTCCTCCGGAGCCCCTCGCCCACATGCAAGGTCCGATTCGCGGACAAGGCGGCGGCGCGGACGGGACCGGACCGCGGCCGCGGGCGGCCCCCGCGGGGGTGCCGGGGCGCGCCCGGGAGCCCCGGGGCGGCGGGTCGGCGCCGGGGCGGTGGGGCAGTATGTCGGGTGTGGCACCCGTACGGTCGTCGCGCGGCGGCCCGGGACCGGCCAGGCGGGCCGGCCGGGCCGTCGGGCGTGCCCTGCACCTGCCGGTCACCGGTACGGCGCGCGGGATCCGGCGCGCGACGCACGCGCACGGGGCCGGCGAGTCGGGCCTGGGCAAGCTGATCGAGCTGCACGCCGTCAACGGCGCGGGTGACGTGATGATCACGGTGGCGCTGGCGTCGACGGTGTTCTTCTCCGTTCCCACGGACGAGGCCCGCGGCCGGGTCGCCCTGTACCTCGCCATCACGATGGCGCCGTTCACCGTGCTCGCGCCGGTGATCGGCCCACTGCTGGACCGGCTGCCGCACGGGCGGCGCGCCGCGATGGCCGGGGCGATGCTGGCACGGGCGCTGCTCGCGCTGACGATGTCCGGGGCGGTCGCCACCGGCGGAATCGAGCTGTACCCGGCGGCGCTGGGCGTGCTGGTCGCGTCGAAGGCGTACGGGGTGGTGCGCAGTGCGGTGGTGCCGCGGCTGCTGCCGGCCGGGTTCTCCCTGGTGAAGGCGAACTCGCGGGTGACGCTCGCGGGCCTGCTCGCGACGGGCGCGGCCGCGCCGGTGGCGGCGGGACTGCACACGATCGGGCCGCCGTGGCCGCTGTACGGGGCGTGCGTGATCTTCGTGGGGGGCACGGTCGCGGCGTTCCGGCTGCCGCACAAGGTGGACGAGGCCAAGGGCGAGCGGCGGGTCGTGCTGTCGACGCACGAGCCGCGTTCGCGCCGGCCGGGCCTGCGGACGGTCAGCAGTTCGGTGCTGTGCGGGCTGCTGGCCAACGCGGCGATGCGCGCCCTGTCCGGTTTCCTGATCTTCTTCCTGGCGTTCCTGCTGCGGGAGCACCCGCTGTCCGGGCAGAGCGCGGCGGTGTCGCTGGGCATCGTCGGCGTGGCGGCGGGCATCGGCAACGCGTCGGGGACGGCGGTCGGGGCGTGGCTGCGGGCACGGGCCCCTGAGGCGATCATCGCGGCGGTGCTGTCTCTGGCGCTGGGGGTGGCGGTGCTGGCCGCGGTGTTCTTCAGCGGGGTGTTCGTGGCCGTGCTGGGGGCGACGGCCGGGTTCTGCCAGGCGCTGGCGAAGCTGTCGCTGGACGCCACCATCCAGCGGGACGTCCCCGAGTCGGTCCGGACCTCCGCGTTCGCCCGTTCGGAGACGCTGCTGCAGGTGGCGTGGGTGCTGGGCGGCGCGATCGGGATCGTGCTTCCGCTGAACGGGGTGCTGGGCATGTCGGTGGCCGCGGCGATCGTCGCCTCGGGCACCGCGATGGCCGTACGGGGCCTGCTGTCGGCGCCCGGCCCCAGCCGCCCGGGCTCGGCCCGCACGCGGCCCGCGTGACGCCGTCCGGGGGCCGGCCCGGGCGCGCGTCGCATGACGCGGTCCGGGCGGCGGTGTGCGGGGGAGCCGACAGGCGGACGGCCGACAGGCGGGCGCCAGATGGCGGGCAGCCGCGGCCGGGCGGGCAGGCGGCCGGGCGGGCAGGCGCGGGCGGGCAGGCGCGGCCGGGCGGGCAGGCGCGGCCGGGCGGCAGGCGGGCAGGCGGGCAGGCGGGCAGGCGGGTGGAGGCTGCGGCGGGCGGGGGACGGAGCGCGGCGGCACGCCGCAGGTCGGCGGTACCCCGTGCGGCGGCCGGGGCGACCGGCCCGATAGCCTTCGGCTCATGACCGCACCGCTTATCTCGGGTAAGGGCCGCCGCAGCGTCGCGGCTCTCGGAGCCGTGTCCGCCGGCCTCCTCCTCCTTTCGGCCTGCGACAAGCCGACGCCGCTCGCGACCGTGACGGTCGGCACGTCGTCGGTGTCCGCCGAGGCCGCCTGCCAGGACTCCAAGGAACTCTCCATGGAGAAGGTCCAGGAGTGCCTCACCGACATCCAGGACGCCAAGACCGTCGAGTACGGCCGCGGCGACACGCTGCGCCTGGGCGTCGAGCCCGAGGTCGTCGAGGACGGCAAGCGCTGGCAGGCGGTCCTGGACGGCCAGCCGATCACCGAGCCGTCCTCGAACACCTACCGCAGCTTCCCCGGCGCCGACATCTTCGCCACCGGCGGCCAGGGCGAGGCCCCGTCCTCGAAGAAGCTGAACATCGTCCAGGTCAGCGCGGAGGGCAAGCCGCTCGCCGTCTGGGCCTACAACGTCAAGCTGAAGTAGCCGCGCAGGCACCGGTGCGCGCGCTCATCGTGACCGCGGTGGCGGCGGAGGCGGACTCCGTCGCCGCCGGGCTCACCCCTCATCCGGATCCGGCGGTGCCGGAGCCGCGCACCCTGCCGGGCGGCTACCGCGTCCTGCGCCGCGACCTGCCGGGGCTCGCCGCCGACGTGCTCGCCGGCGGTGTCGGCCCGGCCGCCGCGGCGGCCGCGACGGCGACGGCGCTCGCGCTCGGCGACTACGCGCTCGTCGTCTCCGCCGGGATCGGCGGGGGCTTCCAGCCGGCCGCGCCGCCCGGCTCCCTCGTCGTCGCCGACGCGATCGTCGCCGCCGACCTCGGGGCCGACACCGCGGACGGCTTCGTCCCCGTGCAGGAGCTCGGCTTCGGGCGGAGCGTGCACCTGCCGCCCGCCGAGCTCGCCGCGCACGCCGCGGAGGCCGCCGGGGCGCTGCCGGCGCCCGTCCTGACCGTCTCCACCGTCACCGGCACCGCCGAGCGCGCCGCCGCCCTCGCCGCCCGGCACCCGCAGGCCGGCGCCGAGGCCATGGAGGGCTTCGGGGTCGCCGAGGCCGCCGCCGCGCACGGGCTGCCGGTCCTGGAGGTCCGCGGCATCTCCAACGCCGTCGGCCCGCGGGACCGCGACGCCTGGCGGATCGGGGACGCGCTCGCCGCCCTCACCGCGGGATTCCGCGCGCTGGGGCCCGTACTCGTCCACTGGGGAGAGCAGCATGAGCACCGCCGTGAGCACCGCGGCCGACCGTGACCCGGGCGCCGCGCTGAGGATCGCCTACTCGCCGTGCCCGAACGACACGTTCGTCTTCGACGCGTGGGCGCACGGGAGGGTGCCGGGCGCGCCCGCCCTCGACGTCACCTTCGCCGACATCGACGTCACCAACGGCATGGCCGAGCGCGGCGAGCTCGACGTGCTGAAGGTGTCGTACGCCGTCCTGCCGTGGGTGCTCGGCGAGTACGCGCTGCTGCCGTGCGGCGGCGCGCTCGGCCGGGGCTGCGGGCCGCTGGTGCTGGCCCGCGAGCCGGGCCTGGACCTGGCGGGGCGGACGGTCGCGGTGCCGAGCGAGCGCTCCACGGCCTACCTGCTGTTCCGGCTGTGGGCGGCGGACGTGCTGCCGGACGGGATCGGCAAGGTGGTCGTGCTGCCGTTCCACGAGATCATGCCGGCGGTGCGCGACGGCCGCGTCGACGCGGGGCTCGTCATCCACGAGGCGCGGTTCACGTACCGGGACTACGGGCTGCACCGCCTCGCCGACATGGGCGAGCACTGGGAGACCACCACCGGCCTGCCGATCCCGCTCGGCGCGATCATCGCCCGGCGCTCGCTGGGAGCCGAGACCCTGCGCGCGCTGGCGGAGTCGGCGCGGACCTCGGTGCGGATGGCGTGGGACGACCCGGAGGCCTCCCGGCCGTACGTGCGCGCGCACGCGCAGGAGCTGGACCCGGCCGTCGCCGACCAGCACATCGGGCTGTACGTGAACGAGTTCACCGCCGACCTCGGCGAGGACGGGTACGCGGCGGTCCGCGGACTGCTGACGCGGGCCGCGGCGGAGGGACTGGTCCCGGCGGTGGCGCCGGACGCGCTGGCCTTCCCGTAGGCCGCGCCCCGCGCCCGTGCGTGCGTACGCCGGTGCCCCGCCGCTCGCGGAGAGCGGCGGGGCACCGGGGCGGGCGGGAGGCGGCCGGCGCGGGGCCGGCGGCGGCTCAGACGTCCAGCTGGTCGGCGACCGCGCGCAGCAGGTTCGCGATCTTCGTGCCGTGGCCCTTGTCGGGGTAGCGGCCGCGCTCCAGCATCGGCGTGATGTTCTCCAGCAGGGTGGTGAGGTCCTGCACGATCGACGCCAGCTCGTCGGGCTTGCGCCGCTGCGCGGCCGCCACCGACGGCGCCGGGTCCAGGACCGTCACGGACAGCGCCTGGTCGCCGCGCTGCCCCGCGACGACGCCGAACTCGACCCGCTGGCCCGGCTTGAGGGCGTCGACCCCGGCCGGGAGTACCGACGAGTGCACGAAGACGTCGCCGCCGTCGTCTCGGGAGAGAAAGCCGAAGCCCTTCTCACTGTTGAACCACTTGACCTTGCCGGTGGGCACGTCCGTCCTCTGTCCTTGTGCTCGTCGGGTCCGGGGCCGCCGCGGCGGCTCCGGATAACAGCGCAGCGGGCCATGGGTGACCCGCCGACTCCAGGCTAGTGGGCGTTGAGCAGGTGACAAGACGTTCCCCGGTCCTTCACCGGGTCTTCGGCTGTCGGCCGCTCAGGCCAGGGAACTACCCTGGTGGGGTGACTGTTACTCCTCACCCCGACGAACCGCGGCCCGGCGACGGCCTCGTGAAGGCCGGCGGCGTCGTGTTCATCGCGGGCGCCCTGGCCACGCTGGCCACGATGGCCCCGCTGTTCCTGGACATCGACCCGTTCCCGCCGTACGCCTGGGCGGTGTGCATGCTGATGGGCGTCGGCTTCGCGATCTCCGCCGCCGGGGTCCTGCGGTCGGCGGCGGCCCAGCGCCGGGCAGCCCGCGCGGCCGTCGGGGCGGACGGGCGGGCGTAGCCCGCGTGCGGGCCCGGGTCCGGCGAGGGCCCGGACCGAGGGGCCGTCAGGGGTTCCGGATACGGGCGAATTCGGCCAGCCAGGCCGGCAGGGCCGTCAGGTCGGGCAGGACGACGTCCGCCCCCGCCTCCCGCAGCTCCCGCTCCGGGCACGGCCCCGTCGCCACCGCGACCGACACCGCGCCGGCCGCCCGCGCCCCGCGGACGTCCCCGACGTGGTCGCCGACGTACACCTGCGCCCCGTGCTCGCGCAGCGCCACCGCCTTCGCCTCGGCCCACAGCCAGCCGACGACCGCGTCCGGGCGGATCCCGAGGTGGTCCAGGTGCAGGCGGGCGTTCGGCTCGTGCTTGGCGGTGACGACGACGGTGCGGCCGCCGAGCTCCCGCACCGCCTCCACCGCCTCCCGCGCGCCGGGCAGGGCGTGCGTCGGCTCGATCGCGAAGGCCGGGTAGATAGCCCGGAAGCGGTCCGCCATGGCCTCCACCTCCTCCGGCGGGAACCAGTGCGCCAGCTCCTCGGCGAGCGGCGGCCCCAGCCGGGACACCGCGGCGTCGGCGTCGACGTACACACCCGTCTCCGCCGACAGCGCCACGTACGCGGCCCTGATGCCGGGCCGCGAGTCGATGAGGGTCATGTCGAGGTCGAACCCGACCGTCAGAGGGGCGGGCACGCCCGTGTCGGCGGACCCGGCGGGGGCGGCGGTCGTCTCGGAGGTCATGCGCGCCATTGTGCCGAAGGGGGCGCGGGCGCCGGCAGGGCGGGATCCGTCCTGGTACCGGTATACCGCCTCACGGCAGGCCCGGCGGCGGATGCCGGCTCGCGGCGCGGGCGCCTACCCGGCGGCGGGCGCCGGACCGGGGCGCGAGGCCGGACCGGTACCGGTGAAGGCCCGGCGGCGGATGCCCGCTCGGGGCGCGGGCCGTCAGGGGCGGGAAGGCTCAGGGCGTACGCCGTCAGCGGCGGCGGGAGCGCCACAGGAGGTAGGCCGCCGAGGCGACGGCGGCCGTCCTGGCCAGCCAGGGCCACATGTCCTGGAACACCGCGCCCGCGCTGCCGTCGGCCAGGGGTGCGCCCCACCGGCCCTCCAGCCGGCCCCACAGCCACACCACCGCCCCGGCGAACACCGCGCCCGGCACCCCGAAGACGACCGCCTTGCGCTCCGCCGGCCCGAGCACGCGCGAGGCGTACGCCAGCAGCCAGCCGCCGGCGAGCAGCAGCCAGGAGCCGGCGGCCGCGCCGGCGACGAGGACGGCCGCGGCGAGCAGCAGGAACGCGTGCGGCTTCGGGCGCGCCGGCGCCGCGGCCGGAGCGGCCGGAGCGGCGGGGGCGGCCGGGGCGGCCTTGCGGGCGCGGCGGCGTTCGCACAGGTGGCGCAGGAGGGTCTGCTTCTCCTTCTGCTCCTGCTGCGGCGGCACCTTCGCCGCGGCCGCGCCTTCGCCGTTCCGGTCCTCCGGGCGGGAGAACAGCTCCGGGATCTCGATGCCGCCGGCGAAGCCCTCCACCTGCGGTCCCGTCCCGTACGGGCCCGGCGCGACCCGCCACCAGTCGGGCTCCGCACCGTCGTCGGAGCCGAGTTCGGCCAGGCCCGCCAGGTGCGGCGGCGCCGGCGCCTGCGCCGCGGGCGGTTCGGGCGGCGCGGGCTTGGCCCGGAGTCGGCGGGCCGGGCGGTCCGGGCGGTCGGGTCCCCGCTGGGCGGGTACGGACGCCGCGGCCTCCTCCGGGTCCGCGGCCTGGCCGGGACCGGGGCCCGCGCCGTCGACTACCTCCTCCGGGGTGCCGAGCCGTTCCAGGATGCGCCGCACCGCGGCCGGCGTCTCCGGCTCGTACCGGGCCCGCCGCCGGTCGATCTCGTCCCGCAGCCCCGCCACCAGCCGCATCCGGTCGCCCGACGGCAGCTGCCGCTGCTGTGCCAAGTCCCCGACCCGGCTCAGGTATTCGTAGACGAGGTGGTCGCTTTCGATCCCCATGCCCGCATCCTCCCCGGCGCCCTGCCCGCAATGTAGCGCGTGCGCCCGTGGAGCCCGCGACGGCGCAGCGGATACCGTTGGCCGGATGGGGACCGGCCCATGCGACCAGGAGGCGACCGTGCCTGAACCGAGCAGCACCGCAGCGAACGGCGCCCCGCGCTCCCTCGCCGAGGCGCTGCGCGCCCGTGACGACGCGGCGCTGGCGGCCCTGCTGCACGCCCGCCCGGACCTCCTCAGCCCCGTCCCGGGCGACGTGACGCAGCTCGCCACCCGCGCCGGGACCCGCGCCTCCGTGGTGCGCGCCCTCGACCGGCTGGACCGGTTCGCGCTGCAGACCGCGGAGGCGCTCGCCGTCGCCCCGGACCCCTGCCCGTACGGGGTGCTGGAATCCCTCCTCGCCGGCACCGGCGGGGGCACCCCCGGCAACGGGACCCGCGCCGCGCTCCCCCG
Organism: Streptomyces toxytricini; assembly: GCF_014649915.1. Classification (GTDB taxonomy): domain Bacteria; phylum Actinomycetota; class Actinomycetes; order Streptomycetales; family Streptomycetaceae; genus Streptomyces; species Streptomyces toxytricini. The sequence goes on from NZ_BMTY01000009.1 coordinate 136,917, forward strand.
CGCCCTCGCGACGCTGCGCGACCAGGCCCTCGTATGGGGCGGCGACGAGCAGCTGCGGCTGGTGCGCACCGCCCGCGAGCTCCTCGCCCCCTCCGCCTCCCGCCCCTCCCCTACCGGTCTCGGCCCGACCGTCGCCGAGGCCACCGCGGGGATGTCGCCGACGCGGATCCAGGAGATCGTCGCGGCGGCCGGGCTGCCCGCCACCCACGACCCCGTGTCGGCGGTGGCCGCGCTGACCGGGCTGTTCACCGATCCGGCGCGGATGTCCGCCCTGCTGGACCAGGCCCCGCCGGAGGCCCGCCAGGTGCTGGACCGGCTCGTGTGGGGGCCGCCGTACGGGGAGGTCACCGCGAACCCGGCGCCGCCCGTGCGCTGGCTGCGCGACCGCGGACTGCTGCTGCCCGCGACGACCCGGACCGTGGTGCTGCCCCGCGAGGTCGCCCTCCACCTGCGCGGCGGCCTCGCGCACCGCACCCCGGAGCCGGTCGCGCCGGAGGTGGCGGTGCAGCGCGAGCACCGTCCCCCGCTCGTCGACGCCAACGCGGCCGGGCAGGCCCTGGCCGCGCTCGCGACCGTCGAGGAGCTGGTGAAGTCCTGGGAGCACGCCGGACCGCCCGTCCTGCGCGCCGGCGGGCTGTCCGTACGCGACCTGAAGCGCACCGCGGCCGCACTCGACGCGGACGAGCCGACCGCCGCCTTCTGGATCGAACTCGCCTACGCCGCCGGGCTCCTGGCCGCCGACGGCGAGGTCGACGAACGGTACGGCCCCACTCCCGCCTTCGACGACTGGCGAGAGCTGCCGCCCGCCGAGCGGTGGTCGGCCCTCGCCGGGGCGTGGCTGCCCGCCACCCGCGCCGCGGGCGCCGTCGGCGAGCAGGACCCCAAGGGCCGCACCCTCGCCCCGCTCGGCCCCGGCCTCGACCGGTCCGCCGCCCCCGAGGTCCGCCGGCGCGTCCTCGAACTCCTCGCCGCTCTCCCCGAAGGCGCCTCCCCCGACCCGCAGTCCCTCCTCGACCGGCTCTCCTGGGAGCGGCCCGTCCGCGGGACGAGCGAGCTGCGGGCCCGCCTCGCCGGCCTGACCCTGACCGAGGCCGAACTCCTCGGCGTCACCGGCCGCGGGGCGCTCTCCGCGCCCGGCCGGGCCCTGCTGGAGCACCGGGACCCGGCGCAGCCGCTGGCGCCGCTGCTGCCCGAGCCCGTCGACCGCGTCCTGCTCCAGGCCGACCTGACGGCGGTCGCGCCCGGCCCGCTGGCCCGGCCGCTCGCGGACGTGCTGGCCGTCCTCGCCGACGTGGAGTCCAAGGGCGGCGCGACCGTCTACCGGTTCACGCCCGGCTCGGTGCGCCGGGCCCTCGACGGCGGGCACACCGCCTCCGACCTGCACGCGTTCCTCGCCGAGCACAGCGCCACCCCCGTCCCGCAACCGCTGTCGTACCTGATCGACGACGTGGCCCGGCGCCACGGCCGGCTGCGCGTCGGCGCCGCATCCTCGTACGTCCGCTGCGACGACGACGCCCTGCTCGGCGAGATCCTCGCCGACAAGCGCTCCGCCTCCCTGGGCCTGCGCCGCCTCGCGCCGACCGTGCTCGCCGCGCAGGCCGATCCGGGCGCGCTGCTCGACGGACTGCGGGCCATGGGCTACGCCCCGGCCGCCGAATCGCACACCGGCGACGTGCTCGTGGCGCGGGCCGACGCCCGCCGCACCCCGGCGCGCGCCAAGCCCGTCCCGGTGCCGGAGGGGCCGCCGCTGCCGGACGAGACCCTGCTGGCCGCGGCCGTACGGGCCATTCGCGCCGGGGACCTGGCGGCGACGGCCGTGCGCAAGGAGCCGGCGGCGGCCGCGGCGACGGCCGGCGGGGGCGGGGCCGCTGCGGGCGAGCTGCCGCGCACCAGCGCCGCGGAGACCCTCGCCACCGTGCAGGCGGCCGCGCTGACCGGGTCGGTGGTGTGGATCGGGTACGTGAACGCGGAGGGCGCGGCCAGCCAGCGCGTCATCGCGCCGGTGCGCGTGGAGGGCGGCTTCGTCACCGGCTACGACCACACCGCCGACGAGGTCCGCACGTTCGCCCTGCACCGCATCACCGGGGTCGCCGAACTCGCCGACGACCAGGTCTGAGGGCACGTCAACGGGCCCGCGGGAGAAGGGACCGCAGCGAAAACCGGTGGCCGGCGCACGCCGCCGCCCCGCAGGCTGGCCCCATGCACGACACCGCAGGCCCGGCGCCGGACAAGGCCGCCGCCCCCGTCCCGTACCGGCAGATCCGCGCCGCCCACACCGCCGGCACCGTCACCGTCTACCAGGCGTACGCGCCCTCCCTCGGGCTGCCCGCGGCCCGCGACGGCCGCTTCCCGCCGGCCTGGAAGCGCGAGCGGATGACCTGGATCAAGCCGTCGTTCCTGTGGATGATGTACCGCTGCGGCTGGGCGACCAAGACCGACCAGGAGACCGTCCTCGCCGTCGAGATCACCCGCGAGGGCTTCGACGACGCACTGCGCCGGGCCTGCCTCTCGCACTACGAGCCCCGCACCCACCGCGACCGCGAGGCGTGGCAGGAGGCGGTGCGCCGCTCGCCGGTCCGCGTCCAGTGGGACCCCGAGCGGGACCTGCGCCTGAACCCGCTGCCCCACCGCTCGCTCCAGCTGGGCCTGTCCGGGCCCGCCTCGCGCGCGTACGCCGACGAGTGGACCGTTTCGATCCGCGACGTGACGCCGCTGGCCGCGGAGATCCGGGCGCTCGTCCAGGCCGGCGACCTGGGCGCGGCGCGGGCGCTGCTGCCCGTCGAGACGCCGTATCCGGCGGGGACGCTGGAGCACCTGGGAGCGTAGGACGGGACCCGCCGAAAGCGGACTGGCTCATACCGTTCTTGCAGGTCAGGGGCGGTGGCTGCTACCTCCGGGGCTGTTGCACAGCAGTGACAAACGGGGGTTGGAATGGGGATCAGCCGCGTGTGAAGATCGGAACATCGCAAAGGCGGCCGCCCCGGAGGCAGGGCCCGGCCGGGAGTGACCTCCCGCACCCCGCACCCCCGCCCCGGCGAGTCCGCCGCTCTCGGCACACCCACCCCATCCGATCCCCGGGAAAGAACCGCCATGTCCGCTCGCACCGCCGCCCGCCGCCCCGCCTTCGCCGCTGCCGCCACCGCACTCGTCGCCGCCGTCGCCGGCACCGTGCTGATGCAGCCGGCCGCGTACGCCGCTCCGGCCGAGGAGGGCGGCGCCCTGAAGATCTCGCTGGGCACGCCCGCCCCGAGCGGCCCGCTCACCCGCGGCGGCACGGCGAGCACCTTCGAGCTGACGGTGACCAACCCCTCCGACAAGGCCGCGCCCTTCCACCCGTGGATCCACGGCCTGCCCGCCGGCCCCAGCCACCTCCGGGCGGAGGACGTGTCCTTCAAGGTCGAGGCGGTCGACGCCCCGGCGACGGACGCGGCCGTCGGACAGCAGGACGGCGGCTGGCAGGGCCTGTTCCACCCGCAGGGCAAGAAGGTCGGCGACGGCTTCGAGGTCCCCGCGAAGGGCAAGCTCAGCTGGAAGGTCACCGTCGGCCTCGGCAAGGGCTACCCCACCAACAACGGCGACCTGACGATGGAGGCCTCCACCTACGCCCGCGAGCTGGCGCCCGGCGGTCGCGCCTCCCTCACCTTCAAGACGGACCCGGCCGTCAAGGCCGGGAAGTTCACCACCGAGTTCACCCCGGCCACCCCCTGCGAGGGCAGCACGGGCGCCGACTGCCGCGAGCTCGACCTCAAGTACCGCGCCAACGGTGAAGGCACCTTCGACACCGAACTGGCGACGTTCCTGCGGATCGGCGGCCCCAAGCCCGCCGACACCGATGGCCTGGAGGTGCGGGCCCGGGTGGACGGAACGTGGCGGCAGTTGAAGGGCGAGAGCGGCAACTTCGAGCTGCCGCGCACCGCCAAGGGCTTCGGCGCGGCCTCCGGCGAGCGCTCCGTCCGCCTCCAGGTCAAGCTCGGCCCGACGGCGAAGGCGACGCAGCGCACCGAGTTCAACGTGACCGCCGAGTTCGCGCACGCCGAGGGCAACACGGTGCCGTTCGCCTCCGCCGTCACCAAGATCCAGCTGGCGCCGGCCGCCCCGGCCTCGCCGTCGCCCTCGCCGACGCCGAAGGCGAGCACGTCCGCGTCCGCGTCCGCCTCCCCGTCGCCGAGCCCGTCCACGACGGCCACCGCGACGGCCGGCACCACGACCACCACCACGACCACCACCGGCGGCTCCTCCGGCTCCCTCGCCGCGACCGGAGCCGACTCCCGCACCGGCCTGTTCGCCGCGCTCTCCGCGGCGCTGATCGCCGCCGGCGGGGCCGCTGCCTGGCTCGGCGCCCGCCGCCGCAAGGCGACCCACTCCTGACCCACCGACCCGACCCGGCTCGACACCCTGCCGCACACCCCTGACACCCCGCGGCGCCCCGGAGGGCCCGGCACCCACGTGCCGGGCCCTCCGGGCGTTCACCGGGCGGCGTACACGATCCGCCCCGGCTCGAACGGCCACGCCTCCGCGAGCCACCGGGACACCGCCGCGTACAGCGGCCGGTCCAGCTCGGCCCGGTCGGCCCGCACCCAGGAGCTGACCTCCACCCCGTCCGGGTGCTTGTCGCTCGGGTAGATGTAGACGCAGCCGATGACGTCGTCGCCGTCCAGGACGCTGTACGTGAACCCGAACCGGTCCGCGAAGTCCCGCGCGTGCCGGGCCAGATCGGCGCGATTCCGCTCGGCGGTCATGCCCTCGGCCGGCGGCCAGGAGCCGTCGGGATAGCCGGGCGTGGCACGGATGTGGTCGATGCTGCCGCTCCAGGCGGCGAGGTCCCGCTCGTTGTGCTGCTCGCCGAGCGGCTCCAGCCGGAACCCGTCGCCGGCCAGCTCCAGCGGCACCTCGAACCCGTCCGGCACAAGGGAAACACGATCAGTCATGCGCCGACCCTAGGCAGCGGCCTTCCCCGGCCCGCCAACGATTTTTCCGCCCGCCGCACCATCCCCGCCGGGCCCCGGCCGCCCGGTAGGCGTACGCCCCGGCGCGGGCCGCGATGCGGCAGACTGGAGGTTTGGCCGTCCGCAAACGGGGGGTCACTCTGCCGGAAGGACTCACGCCAGGTGAATGGGCCTCTTATCGTCCAAAGCGACAAGACACTCCTGCTTGAGGTCGACCACGAGCTCGCCGGGGCCGCGCGCCGTGCCATCGCCCCGTTCGCCGAACTCGAGCGGGCCCCCGAGCACATCCACACCTACCGGATCACCCCGCTCGGCCTGTGGAACGCGCGGGCCGCCGGGCACGACGCCGAGCAGGTCGTCGACGCGCTCGTCGAGTACTCGCGCTACCCGGTCCCGCACGCCCTCCTCGTCGACGTCGCCGAGACCATGGCGCGCTACGGCCGCCTCACCCTGTCCAAGCACCCCGTGCACGGGCTGGTGCTCACCACCACCGACCGGCCCGTGCTGGAGGAGATCCTGCGTTCCAAGCGGGTCGCCCCGCTGGTCGGCGCACGCATCGACCCCGACACCGTCGCCGTGCACCCCTCCGAGCGCGGGCAGATCAAGCAGACGCTGCTCAAGCTGGGCTGGCCCGCCGAGGACCTCGCCGGCTACGTCGACGGCGAAGCGCACCCGATCGAGCTGGAGGAGGACGGCTGGGCGCTGCGCCCCTACCAGCAGCAGGCCGTCGAGGGGTTCTGGCACGGCGGCTCCGGTGTCGTCGTCCTGCCGTGCGGCGCCGGCAAGACGCTCGTCGGCGCCGGAGCGATGGCCAAGGCCAAGGCGACGACGCTGATCCTGGTCACCAACACCGTCTCGGCCCGCCAGTGGAAGCACGAACTGGTCCGCCGCACCTCGCTGACCGAGGACGAGATCGGCGAGTACTCCGGCACCCGGAAGGAGATCCGGCCGGTCACCATCGCCACCTACCAGGTCCTGACGACCAAGAGGAAGGGCGTCTACCCGCACCTGGAGCTGTTCGACTCCCGGGACTGGGGCCTGATCCTCTACGACGAGGTGCACCTGCTGCCCGCGCCGGTGTTCAAGTTCACCGCCGACCTCCAGGCCCGCCGCCGCCTCGGCCTGACCGCCACGCTCGTCCGCGAGGACGGCCGCGAGTCGGACGTGTTCTCGCTGATCGGGCCGAAGCGGTTCGACGCCCCGTGGAAGGAGATCGAGGCGCAGGGCTACATCGCACCCGCCGACTGCGTCGAGGTCCGCGTGAACCTGACCGAGTCGGAGCGGCTCGCGTACGCCACCGCCGAGACGGAGGAGAAGTACCGCTTCTGCGCGACGACGGCGACGAAGCGGAAGGTCACCGAGGCGCTGGTCCGCAAGCACCGCGGCGAGCAGACCCTCGTCATCGGGCAGTACATCGACCAGCTCGACGAGCTCGGCGAGCACCTCGACGCGCCCGTCATCAAGGGCGAGACCTCCAACGCGCAGCGGGAGAAGCTGTTCGACGCGTTCCGCGAGGGCGAGATCAGCGTCCTGGTGGTGTCGAAGGTCGCTAACTTCTCCATCGACCTGCCGGAGGCGACCGTCGCCATCCAGGTGTCGGGAACGTTCGGGTCCCGGCAGGAGGAGGCGCAGCGCCTCGGCCGGGTGCTGCGGCCGAAGGCGGACGGACACGAGGCCCGCTTCTACTCGGTCGTCGCGCGCGACACGATCGACCAGGACTTCGCCGCACACCGGCAGCGCTTCCTGGCCGAGCAGGGCTACGCCTACCGGATCATGGACGCCGACGACGTACTGACGGAGGACTGACCCAGCCCCCCGCACCGACCCCGGAGCGGGGCGGCCCCCGCGCCCGCCCTCCCCGCACCAGGGCGGAACGGCCCGCGCCTGCACGCCCCCGCGCTCGGGCGGAAGGGACGGCCCCCGCCCGGCCCCGCGTTCGGACACGCCGCCCCGACCGGCCCCGGCGCGCGAGCGGACCACTTCGGCGGCCCCGGGCCGAACCGGCCATTGCCGCCCCGGAGCGGGCGGCGCGGCGGCGGCCCGGAGGCCGGCGGCGGATGGCCCGGCCGGACAGCCGGGCCGGCCGCCCGCACCGCGCGCTGCGGCGGGACGAGCCGCGCCACCCGGCCCGAACCGGCCGCCGCCTGATGGGGCGCGCCTTGGCGGGGTGCACCCTGGCGGGACGCCTCGGCCGCCCCTACCGGGCCGCCTGCCCCCACCGCTGGCCGCGGCCGGTCGGCCCCGGCCGACCGGACGCACCCGGGGGACGCGCCTTGGCCGGGCGCCTCAGCTGCCCCTACCGGCCCGACTGCCCGCACCGCTGACTGCGCCAGGGGCTGGAAAACCCCACCGACCGGCCCGGCCCCACCGGCTGACCGGCGCACCGGGGGCGCGCCTTGGCCGGGCGCCTCGGCTGCCCCTGCCGGGCCGACCGCTCCCAACGCTGGGCGCGGCAGGCGGACCGGAAACACCCCGCCCTGACGACCGGCCCGGCGGCCCTGGCCGACCCAGTGGGCCCGGCCAGGCCTACTGCCGCGCCCACGGGCCCTGGCCTGGCGGACCCAGACACCCCGGCCTGCTCGACCGGGCCTGGCCTCGCCGGCCGACCGGACCCCCTGGTTGGCGCACGCCTCGGCGAGCGCACCATGGCGCGATGCCTCGGTCGCCTCTATGGGCTGTTTCTGCCCCCACCGCCGGCCGCAGCAGGTGGGCCGGGCCGTGACACCCCGCCCCCTCGACCGGTCCGGCGGGCCCGGCGGGCCCCGGGCGGCCTGGCCAGTCCGGCTGTCATCGCCACGGGACGCGGCTGAGCGGACCCGGACACCGAGGCCTGCTCGAGAAGCCTGACCTGCCAGCCAACGGATACACCCTGGTGGCCTGCGCCTTGGCGAGACGCCTCGGCCGCCCCTATGGAGCCGCCTGCTCTCTGGGCTGACCACCGCAGGCGGACCGGAAACACCCCGCCCCGCCCGACCGGCTCGGCGGCCTACTGCCGTCGCCACGGGCGGCCTGACCTCGCGGGCCGACCGGGCACACCCCGATGGCGTGCGCCTTGGCGGGGCGCGCTTTGGGCGGGACGCCTCGGCCGCCCTACCGGGCCGGCTGCCCCCACCGCTGGCCGCGGCAGGCGGGTCGGGACCCTCCTGCCCGCCCGACCGGCCCGGTCGGCCCGGCTGCCCCGACCGGCTCGACCTCTTCGGCCGGCCGGGGCACCGCGTGGTGTGGCGCGGCTGCGGCGGGCAGGGCGGCGCGGGCTGCGTAGGCGAGGGCCGGGACGGCCCAGACCCACAGGTGCGGCCAGTACGGCAGCAGGTTCGGGCCGGCCGCGGCGAGACGGGCCCAGAACGCCGCGGACTCCTCGGGCAGGACGAGCAGCCCGAGCAATGCCGTCCCGGCGAAGGCGGCAAGCGCGGTCAGCCCGGCCCGGACCCGGCCGGTCAGCAACAGGTACGGCACGAACACCGCGGGCGCCAGGGTGATCCCGGCGGCGGTGCCGACGCCGAAGCCCTTGCCGAGCGCGCCGCCCGGCCGGCCGAGGTCCCACAGGACCAGGCAGGCCAGCGCCAGATTGACCTGGCCGGGCAGCAGGGTCTGGAACAGCGGCTCCACCCACAGCCCGGCGGTGGTTGCGGCGAGGACGCCTGCCGGCCCGGGCCGCAACCCTGCGAGGCGGCAGGACAGCAGCACGAGCAGGGCGAGCAGCCCCGCGTTGCCGAGGACGAGGACGGCCTTGAGGATGCCGGTCGGCAGCCAGGCCGCCGGGGTGAACATGATCGCGGCGAACGGCGGATACGCGGCGGGCGGGCGCCACTCGGCGGCGGACAGCCCGTCGGCAAGGCCCGCGACGAGCGAGTCCGCCGCGGGGACCCGCAGCAGGACGCACAGGACGCCGAGGGCGAGAAGCGGAGCCGTGACCAGCACGCCGGCCAGGAGTGCCGGCGCGGGGCGGGAAGGGGCGCGGAGGGTCACGCGCGCGACCCTAGTGGATCAACGCAGGAGCCCCGCCGGAATCCGGCCGTCAACGACGACCGGGCCGGCCGCCGCCGAAGACGTGCCCGCGCGACGCCGAAGAAGCGGGCGACCTGCCCACGAGGCAGGGCGGGCTGCTCAGGAGGCGGGCAGACGCCCAAGAGGCGGAGGGGGGAACCCCGTAAGGCGCCTGTGGGGTACAGAAGACGCGGCGCGGACCTCCCAGGAGACGGAGGCCAACCGCCGACAAGGTGCGAACAGCCACCTCGAAGGGGCCGACCGCCGACAAGTCGCGGGGCCGACCACCCAGAGGAAAGCGGACAGACCGCCCGGAAGGCGGAGGCCAACCGCCGACGAGGCGCAGACGGACCACCCCGAAGACGCGGGCCGACCGCTGACAGGACGGGGACGGACCGCCGACGAGGCGCGGGCGGGCCACCCCCGAGATGCGGGCGGACCGCCGACAGGGCGCGGGCCGACCACCGGGAAGAACGCGGACGGACCGCCAAGAAGGCGGAAGCCGACCGCCGACGAGGCGCGGACGGACCGCCCCGGAGACGCGGGCCGACCGCCGAAAGACGGGCGGGCTGCCCGGATAGTGCGGGCGGGCCACCGAGAAGGCGGAGGCGGACCACCGAAGGCGCGGGCGGGCCACCGAGAAGGTGCGGGTGAGCCGCACGAGGCGGGTTCGGGGGGCCGCCGGGGTCAGCGGCGGGCTACGCCCGCGTCCTCGGCGAATTCGCCCATGACGACGACGCTCACGGCAGCGGCGGCGAACACCTTCACGGCGCGCAGCGCGTTTCCTATGAGGTGGCGGTGGGGGCCGGAAGTGGCTGCGGTGGCGCCGCTCGGGCGGCCCCCGTGGACCGGGGAGAAGGTTGCGGTGCTCATGTCTCCATGGTGCGTTCACAGGGGCCGGGCGCGCATCGCTCCCGGGGCTGAACCGCACGGGGTCCGGCCTCCTCCTGTCGGCCCATGCCGGACCGCCGCCCCCACCCGCAGGTCTGACACTCCGAGGTAGGGGACCCGTACGGGGTAACGCGCCGCGGGCCCTTCCGGACGGCGAATTCCGTTCGCGTGACTGCCGGGCGCTGATTACAATCTCCGCTTCCGCCGCCTCCCGCAGCCCCATCGGGGAGAGCGCCCGCCGCACGGAAACCGGCGGGCATTCGCATCGCACCGCTGTCGCACCCGAACCCCGCAGACCAGCAGCTGGAGGCCCTGCCGTGCCCGCGCACGCCCCCGAGTCCGCCGTCCCCGAGTCCGCCGTCCCCGCCGCCCCCGCGCCCGCAGTCGCCGCGTCCGGCGCCGTGGCCCCCCTGGCCCGCGAACAGGCGCACCTCGCCGCGTCCCGCGCCGCCCTGCGCGCCATGCGCGCCGACGTGGAGGCCCTCGACATCCGCGACGTGACCGCGAACTGGGTCAACGCGCTCGTCCTCCAGGCGCAGATCGACGACCGCATCAAGGCCCTCGCCGACCTCGCGCACACCCCGCTCTTCTTCGGCCGCCTCGACTACCTGCACGCGCCCGGCGCGGACCTGGCCGAGGGCGGGGAGGGCGAGCAGTTCTACATCGGCCGCCGCCACGTCCACGACACCGAGGGCGATCCCATGGTGATCGACTGGCGTGCGCCGGTCTCCCAGCCGTTCTACCGGGCGTCCAAGGCGGACCCGCAGGACGTCGCCCTGCGCCGCCGCTTCGGCTACACGGGCGGCGAGCTGACCGCGTACGAGGACGAGCACCTGTCCGACCCGGCCGAGGCGGCGACCGTCAGCCGCCTGCTCCAGCAGGAGATCGAGCGGCCCCGCGTCGGCCCGATGCGCGACATCGTGGCCACGATCCAACCGGAACAGGACGAGATCGTCCGCTCCGGGCTCGCGGGTTCCGTGTGCGTCCAGGGCGGGCCGGGCACCGGCAAGACCGCCGTCGGCCTGCACCGCGTCGCCTACCTGCTGTACGCGCACCGGGAGCGGCTCGCCCGCACCGGCACCCTCGTCGTCGGCCCGAACCGCTCCTTCCTGCAGTACATCGAGCAGGTCCTGCCGGCGCTCGGCGAGCTGGAGGTCGAGCAGGCCACCGTCGACGACCTGGTGGCCCGCGACGGCCTGGAGGTGCGCGGCGCCGACGCGGCGGCGACGGCCGTCGTCAAGGGCGACGCCCGCATGGCCGAGGTGCTGCGGCGGGCGGTCCGCTCGCACGTGTCCGAGCCGGCCGAGCCGCTGGTCGTCGTCCGCGGCTCGCGCCGGTGGCGGGTGCCGGCGTACGAACTCCAGGAGATCGTCTCCGAGCTCCTCGCGCGGGACATGCGCTACGGGGCCGCCCGCGACGCGCTGCCGCAGCGGATCGCGCACACGGTGCTGGTGCGGATGGAGCAGGCGGGCGAGGCGCCCGACGACCGGGTCCAGGACGCGGTGGCCCGCAACCCGGCGGTGAAGGCGGCCGTCAAGGCGGTCTGGCCGGCGGTCGACCCGGCGAAGCTGGTGCTGCGGCTGCTGTCCGACGCGGAGTTCCTCGCCGCGCACGCGGACGGGGTCCTCACCGCGGACGAGCAGCGGCTGCTGCTGTGGGAGAAGCCGCCGCGCAGCGTGCGGTCGGCGAAGTGGTCGCCGGCGGACCTGGTGCTGATCGACGAGGCCGCCGACCTGGTGGAGCGCACCCCGTCACTCGGCCACGTGGTCCTCGACGAGGCGCAGGACCTGTCGCCCATGCAGTACCGGGCGGTCGGCCGGCGCTGCACGACCGGCTCGGCGACCGTCCTGGGCGACCTCGCGCAGGGCACCACGCCGTGGGCGACCCGCGGCTGGGCGGAGGCGCTGACCCATCTGGGCAAGCCGGACGCGCAGGTCGAGGAGCTGACGGCGGGCTTCCGCGTGCCGCGGGAGGTCATCGCGTACGCGTCGCGGCTGCTGCCGTCGATCTCGCCGGGGCTGGCGCCGGTCTCGTCGGTGCGCGAGACGCCCGGCTCGCTGGTGGTGGCGCAGGTCGGGGACCCGGAGCGGCAGACGGACGAGGTGCTGGCCGCCTGCCGCGCGTCGCTGGAACGGGAGGGGTCCATCGGCCTGATCGCGGCCGACGCCCGCATCCCCGAGCTGGCGGAGGCGCTGGAGGCGGCCGGGATGGCGTGGCTGTCCCCGGGCGAGGAGACGACGGCTCAGTCTCGGCTGACGCTCGTCCCGGCGTCGCTGGCGAAGGGCCTGGAGTACGACTACGTGGTACTGGACGAGCCGGCCGCGGTGGTGGCGGGCGAGCCCGACGAGCGGACGGGCCTGCGCCGCCTGTACGTCTGCCTCACCCGAGCCGTGTCGGGCCTGACCGCCGTCCACTCCCGGCCCCTGCCGGCCGCACTGGCCGGCTGACGCCGCGGCGGCAGGCCCGGCGGCCCGCGCGCCGGCCGCCCGCACCCGCGCGGGCGCCGTTACGCCGGCACGCCCCGGCGGCTCGCACGCGCGGAGAAGGCGTCACGCCGGAACGGTGCGCCGAGCCTCGGCGGCGGGTGCGTCCCGCAGGACCGTGCACCGGACGTCGGCCCCGTCGGCCGGGCGACCGCCCCGGGCCCGCGCCCCGGCGAGCCACACCCGCGGCGGGCCCTTCACGCAGGCCGTGCGCCGGACTGAGGCCTCGCCTGGCCCGGCACCGCCCGCCGGGGTGCCAATACGCCGTCGCTGGGCGCGAGGCCGTAGACGTCACGTGCATCCCGTCGGGGCGCCGGCCCGCCCCGGGCCCGCGCCCCGACGAGCCACACCCGCGGCGGGCCCTTCACGCAGGCCGTGCGCCGGACTGAGGCCTCGCCTGGCCCGGCACCGCCTGCGGGGGTGCCGATACGCCGTCGCTGGTCCGCGCCCGCGGGGGAACGGCGTTACGCCAGGGCCGTGCGCCAGGCCTCGACGGCCACCGGGGAGACGGGGCCGCCCCAGCCGTCCGGGCGGGCCGCGCCGCCGATGTGGAAGGCGTCGACACCGGCCGCCCGCAGCCCCTCCAGGTGCTCCAGGCGCAGGCCGCCGCCCACCATCAGCCGTGCCCCGTAGCCCGGCTCGCCGCTGCGCCCTGCCTCCGCGGCGAGCACCGCCAGCCCGTCGTCGACGCCGTCCGCGGAACCCGCGGTCAGGTACGTGTCCAGCCCGGCCACGTCCGCGAGGGCCTTCCGCGCCTGTTCCCGGTCGGCAGCCCGGTCGATCGCCCGGTGGAACGTCCACGGGCAGCCGTCAAGCTCGGCGACGACCGCCTCGACGGCGGCGACGTCGGGGCTGCCGTCCGGGTTCAGGAACCCGAGGACGAACTCCCCCGCACCCTCGGCACGCAGCGCGCGTGCCTGCGCGCCGAGCCGCTCCAGGTCCTCCGCGGAGCCGGCGGAGAAGCCGTCGGCGGCCCGGAGCATCACGCGCAGGGGGATGTCGACGGCGGCCCGGATCCGCGCGAACACCTCGCGGGCGGGGGTGAGCCCGTCGGCGGCGATGTCGCTGACCAGTTCCAGCCGGTCCGCCCCACCGGCCTGGGCCGCGACCGCGTCCTCCGCGTCGAGGGCGATCACCTCCAGGACTGCACGGTTGCTCATTGGGCCCACTCCTCGGGAAAACTGTTGATGGGAAAAATAGGTCTAGTCCAATATCAAGGGTACGGGGCACCCCCACCCATCACCAGCACCTTCACGCCACCACCCACAATGTCCGCATGGACTCCGCCGACCGCCTCCGCTCCCGCTGGCTCGCCACCGCCGCCTCCGCCGGCGCCCCCGCCGACCGCGATGCCGGCCCCTACGCCGACCGCCTCCTCGCCGCCTGGTCGGAGCCCCAGCGGCGCTACCACACCACCGCCCACCTGGCCGACGTCCTCGCCCGGATCGACGTACTCTCCGCGGACGCGCCCGCCGCCGACCGGGCCGCCGTCGAGCTCGCCGCCTGGTTCCACGACGCCGTCTACCGGCCCGACCGCTCCGAGAACGAGGAGCGCAGCGCCGCCCTCGCCGAACGCGCCCTCCGCGAACTCGGCATCGCCGAGGACCGCACCGCCGAGGTGGCCCGCCTCGTCCGGCTCACCACCACCCACGACCCCGCCCCCGGCGACACCAACGGCGAGGTCCTCTGCGACGCCGACCTGGCCGTCCTCGCCGCCGACCCCGACGCCTACGCCGCGTACGCCGCCGCCGTGCGCGCCGAATACGGCTTCGTCCCCGACGACGCCTTCCGCGCCGGCCGCGCCGCCGTCCTGCGGCAGCTGCTCGACCTGCCCCGCCTCTTCCGCACCCCGTACGGGGCCGCGCACTGGGAGGCGCCGGCCCGCCGCAACCTCACCGCCGAACTGGCCGCGCTCACCGGCTGACCACCCGGGCCGGGCCGGCCGGCCCGGGAATGCGATCACGCCTGCTCCGGTTCGTGAAAGGCATGCCCGAAGCCCAGCCTGACCCCC
>NZ_BMTY01000009.1:151263-157382 GCF_014649915.1 Streptomyces toxytricini
GCCCCACCGCCCCCGCCCCCACCCGCATGCCCGTCGCCGTCCACGTCCTCGGACTCGCCGTCTTCGCCCTCGGCACCAGCGAGTTCATGCTCTCCGGACTGCTGCCGCCCGTCGCCGAGGACATGGGCGTCAGCATCCCGCAGGCCGGCCTGCTGATCTCCGCGTTCGCCATCGGCATGGTCGTCGGCGCGCCACTGCTCGCCGTGGCCACGCTGCGCCTGCCGCGCCGCACCACCCTCGTCACGCTCATCAGCCTCTTCGGGCTCGGGCAGGTCGCGGGCGCGCTCGCGCCCTCGTACGCGCTGCTGTTCGCCTCCCGCGTCGTCTCCGCGCTCGCCTGCGCCGGGTTCTGGGCCGTCGGCGCGGCCGTGGCCATCGCGATGGTCCGGCAGGACCAGCGGGCCCGCGCCATGGCCGTCATGATCGGCGGCCTGTCCGTCGCGAACGTCCTCGGCGTGCCCGCCGGCGCCTTCCTCGGCGAGCACCTCGGCTGGCGCTCCGCGTTCTGGGCGGTCGGCGCCGCCTCCGCGGTCGCCCTCGCCGGCATCCTCGTCCTCGTCCCCCGCATCCCGCTGCCCGCCGAGCGGCCGAGTCTGCGGCGGGAGCTGGGGATCTACCGCGACCGCCAGGTGTGGCTGTCCGTCGGCGTGACCGCGCTCGCCGCGGGCGGCGTCTTCTGCGCCTTCAGCTACCTCTCGCCGCTGCTCACCGACGTGGCCGGGCTGGACTCGGCCTGGGTGCCGTGGGTGCTCGGCCTGTTCGGGCTGGGCGCGCTCGCCGGGACCGCCGTCGGCGGCCGGTTCGCCGACGCCCACCTCTTCGGGATCATGCTGTGGGGCATCACCGCCAGCACGGCGCTCCTGGTCGCGCTGGCCCTGTTCGCGTCGTCGGCCGCGGCGGCCGTGGCGCTGTCCTTCCTGATCGGCTTCTCGACGTTCCTGACCGCCCCGGCCCTCAACGCCCGCATGTTCAACGTGGCCGGAGCCGCCCCGACCCTGGCCGGCGCCACGACGACCGCCGCGTTCAACCTCGGCAACACGGGCGGCCCGTGGCTCGGCGGCACGGTCATCGACGCCGGACTCGGCTTCACCGCCACCGCGTGGGCCGGCGCGGCGATGACCGTCACCGCCATCGCCCTCGGCCTGACCGCCCTCAGCCTGGACCGCCGCTCCCGGTACGCCCGCACGACGCGCATCGTCGCCTCGTCCGCTGGCGCCGCCGGGGCCCGGCCCTCGGACCGGCCGACGGCTGACTGCGCCTGACCTGCGGATTACGGGTACGAGAACCCCTGCGAGCGGCCGGTCACCGTCGGGTTGGTCGCGCTGGGCGCCGGCTCCCCCTTGCGGGTGACGGCGACATGGACGTCGTAGGCTCCCGGAGCCAGCGCGATCCCGACCAGCCCTCGGACCTCCTTGGCCTCCGTGCCCGCGCGCAGCGTCTGCTGCACCGTGCTGCCCGTGGGGTACAGGTGCCGGGTCTCGTCCTTCTCCGTCAGCCACAGGTGGACGGTCACGTCGACCGGCTTCGACGCCCGGAGCTGAGCCACCATCGTGACCCGGCCGCCTTCGAGGACGTAGCAGGGGCTGGCCGTGACCTCCGGGCCGGCGTAAGTGGCCTGCGTGGACGCGCACACCGGCTTCGGCGCACCGGCCGGCTGCACCGACGGCGTCGGCGCGGCAGCCGCCGGCGGGGTGGCCGGCGGTGACGCCGCCGCGCTGCCGGACGGCGACGCGCTCGCCGACGGCGACGGCGACGGCGACGGGCTCGGCGAAGCCGGCGGGGACGCCGCTCCCGGAGCCGCGGCCCCGGCGGCTGCCGCCTTGCCGTCGGCGCCGTCCTTCGCGCGCACCATCAGCTCGTACACCGTGTCGCCCGCGGCAGCCGCCACCACCAGCGCGGCCGCGGCCACGACGGTCACGAGACCGCCCCGCCGCGGCCGGCGGCGCGCCTCCGGCGCAGTAGCGGCCGTACCCCGACCGGCCGGGGGCTCCGCCTTCGGCGCGGGCCCGGCCGGCGGCCGCAGCGAGACCACCTTGCCCCGCCCGCCAGGGGCGAGGAGCTCCATCGTCACCGGGGTCTGCAGGGCGCTGCCGTCGGGGCCCGACCCGTCGAAGTGCTCCTCCAGGTGCGCGGACAGCGCCGCGAGGTCGGGGGCGAGGCCCGGCGAACGCTCCTCCAGCCACGTGAGGACCGCTTCCGAGAAGGCACCCGTGCCGCGGGCCTCGTCCTGCAACGCCGCCTGTCCGATGGCCGCGGCGAGGAGCAGGAACTGGTCGACGGCCTGTCGCGGGCCGGCGGGGAAAGCCGCGACCGCGGGCCCCGACGGGCCGCTGTTGACCTCCCGGAAGGTGGCGCAGGCGTCGACGAGGAAGACCTGCTGCGGGAACTGCACCACATCGGGCCGGGTCAGGTACTCGCGGAGTTGGTGCAGGTCGACGCAGCGCTGGTCGGCGTCGTGCGCGTCCGGGCAGAGCAGCAGCCGCCGGTCGCCGTGGTCGAGCACTCCGTGTCCGCCCCAGTAGACGTACAGCAGGTCGCCCTCGGACGCCTCGGACCGCGGCCGGAAGCCGTCCATGATGTGGTCGCGGGAAACGACGAACCGCACGTCGATGCCCAGCGCGCGTGCCTCCGCGTTGAACGCGGCCTGCGCCGCGGGAACGGGCGCCAGCATCAGGGTGATGTTCTCCGCGGGCACCCCCCGCCGGCGCAGCCAGCGCGTGAACCGCATCGCATCGGCGGCGGCCCCCGGAAGGTCCCAGCCCCGGTCGGGGACGCGCCCGAAGTGCTCGATGCCGACGACGACGGCGTGTACCCGCGCCGGTTCGGCGGCGCTCAGCTCAGCCATGTGCCGACTTCGTCCCACAGCTGGGGGTTGGACCAGTACGACGTGTGGGCCCGCACCAAGGGCTGCCGGTTGTCGACCCGCCGGTCGACCGCCCTGCCGGGAAACACCTTCGCCGCCTGGTAGGAGAGCGGGTCGCGTTCGTCGTAGACGTTCAGCCACTTCCCCGGGAAGTGCCCGGGCAGCGCCTGCGGGTGCTCCAGCGAGACCAGCGCCCCGATCTCGTAGAAGTACGGGGCCTGCGACCCGACGGTGATCAGCTGGTCGACCCGGTCGACCGGGTCCAGGACCATCAGGTCGACGCATGCCACTCCGCCGAGGCTGTGGGCGATCACGGTGACCGCGTCCCCGGGGGTGTTCTCGATCGTCCGCCTGATCTGGTCCCGGATGCCCTGGCCGCGGGCCTGGTAGCGCAGGATGTCCCCGATGAAGGGCAGGCCCACGTCACCCCAGGCGCCCCGCCGGCTCCGCAGCAGCCGGTCCGCCGCGAGCATTCCCACCTGCGCCGCCCGCCCCTTCAGGGACCGGCCCTCGGACCGGAGGTCGGCGCCGAGCGCGGCCAGCAGGGCGTCACGCACCGAACCGGACAGCTCGACGCCCCGTTCGGACGCACGCGCCCACGTGAGGGCCACGACCGCACGGGCGACGGCACGGCGGTGCTCGAACGCGTTGGCGTCGGCGGTGGCCGCGGCGTCACGCAGCTCCGGGGCGCGGACCACCGCGCGCAGGGCCTCGGCGAGGTCGTCCGCCAGGCCCCGCTCCTCGAACGAGGCAAGCACCTCCGGGGCCGGCACGTAGCCCGTGACCTGGTCGAGGAAGCGCCGGGAGGGCGGCACGCCGCGGCTCATCCCGGACACCGCGGGCGGTTGCAGGCCGAGCAACCGCAGCTCGTACCAGGGGTCCGCGTACAGGACGTCCCAGACGGCGATCTCGGCGTCGTCCTCCCGCGTGCCGCCGCGGGACTGCCGGTAGCCGGGGACGGAGTCACCGCCGAGCGCCATGGACGCGCCCTGCTCGCGCCCCCAGAAGCAGCCGCGGACCGCCATACCGGGCCGGATCCGGTCGAGACCGTCCCGGACGGCGGCCAGGCTCGCGGCGTACGAGGCCTCCCGCACTCCCGTTCCGTGTACGAACAGCACTGACCGCTCCACGATCCCCCTCAGGCGGTGCGACGGGACGAACAGGCGGTCATCCTGATGCAGCAACTGTCATACATTTTCGGCCACATGACGGAGCGTCACATGGCTGTACGGGGGAAACGGGCGGCCCGGGCGCCCCCCGTCACCCCGGCGGCCGGTGCTTCGGCCGGCGCAGGCCCGCCGCGGTCAGCCGGCGCACCAGCTCCTTGCTGCCGACCTCCACCGCGCCCGCCGCGACCGCGTCCGCGTACCGGAACTCCGGCAGGTCGTAGTGGTCGCCGTCGAACGCCTTCGGCGGGCAGCCGATCGCCGCCGCGAAGGCGTGCAGCTCCTCGAACGAAACGTCGCTGACCAGGTGGGACCACATGCGGCCGTGGCCCGGCCAGGTCGGCGGGTCGATGTAGAGCGTCACCGGCCGCTCACCCGCCGGCGCCGAACACCGGGCCGAGCGCGCCCACGGAGGCGACCTTCACCCCCGCCTTCGCGCACACCCAGTGCGGGTCCGGCCCCAACTCCGGCTCCACGTCGAGCGCGTGCGGGTCGCCGTGCGAGCACACCGGGCACAGCGGCCACCGCCCGTACTTCTCCAGCAGGGCGTCCTGGACGTCCTGCGCGACGAGCCCCGCGAGGTAGTCGACCCCCTCGGGCCACTGCTCCACCCACCACCGGCGGTGCGTGACGGAATCCTCGACGAGGGAGACGACGTCCGCGTCGGCGACCTGCCCCGCGACGAGGTCGGCGATGACGAGCGCGCGGGCGGCGTGCAGCGCCTGCTCCAGGGGTGTGGCGTGGTCCATGGGGCCATTGTGAACCCGTACGGGCCCCGCGGCGAAGGCCCGCCGGCCCGCATTCCGCAGGTCACGCGACCCGGGACCGCCGGGGAGCCTTATGGCGTATTGACCCGGTTCGGCTCCCGAACCAAGCTTTCCGGCATGCGCGAGGACGCGGAGGGAGCCTTCAGCCTTGCCCGCCCCGCCGGCGGCCGCGGCCGGACGCCGCCACCCCAGGCACCCACCATCCCGGCCCCCCGGCCGCGCCCGGGCCCTCTCTGGGCACCGGGCGCGCCGCACAGCACCCGGGCTCCGCACGGCACCTGCGCGCCGCAGTGGGCCTGCACGGCGCGCGAGGCCTGCGCGGCGCATGGCATCCACGCCGCCCACGGGGCTGCACGGGACCCGAGGACCGCGCCGCACCCGCCGCTCGCACGGCGCCGGCGCCCGCACGAGGCCTACAGGCCGCCCCCGCACGGAGCCTGCGCCCCGCACCGGGCCTGTACGCCGCGCGAGTCCTGCGCGCTCACGGTGCCTGCGCGCCGCAAGGGGTCCGAGGACCGCACCGCGCCCGCCGCACGGAACCTGCCCGCCGCACGAGGCCCCAGAACCGAGGGGAACCCGCGCCGCGTAGATCCTGCGCGCCACACGGGCCCGAGGACCGCACAGAGCGTGCGCCGCGCACGGGGCCTACGCCGCCCATGGGCCGTGCCCCGCACGGAGCCCGGGACTGCAGCGCGCCGCCGCACGGGGCCCCGCGCACCGTGTGGCGCCCCCGTGTCGCACGGCAGCCGGGGGGCGCGTGGTTTCTCGGCGGCGGGCGGGCCTCGTGCCGCCGGTGCTCCCCGTCGCGGGGGCGGGCCCGCCCCGTTCCCAGGGGCCCGGGCCGCCCCCGGGCTGCCGTGACCGCCCCGGGCCGCCCCGGGCCGCCGACCTTCGTGATCGTCCGTCCGCCCGCCGCACACCGTCAGGAGCCCCGCCCGTGACCGCCGACGCCGCGCTGCGCGCCCAGCTCGACACCCTCACCACCGAGGCCTTCCGGCCCGACCTCGCCGACATCGACCGGCTCGACACCCTCGCCCTCGCCCGCCTCATGAACGCCGAGGACGCCGGCGTCCCCGCCGCCGTGGCCGCCGAGCTGCCCGCCATCGCCGCCGCGGTCGACGCGATCGCCGCCCGCATGGCCCGCGGCGGCCGCCTCGTCTACGCGGGCGCCGGCACCGCCGGCCGGATGGGCGTCCTCGACGCCAGCGAGTGTCCGCCCACCTTCAGCACCGGCCCCGGCCAGGTCGTCGGCCTGATCGCGGGCGGCCCCTCCGCCATGGTGCAGGCCGTCGAAGGCGCCGAGGACTCCCCCGAGCTGGCCGC
>NZ_BMTY01000009.1:157407-167475 GCF_014649915.1 Streptomyces toxytricini
CGCCGACCTCGCCGCGCTGAAGCTGACCGCCGAGGACAGCGTCGTCGGGATCTCCGCCTCCGGCCGCACCCCGTACGCGCTCGGCGCCGTCGCGTACGCCCGCGCCCGCGGTGCGCTCACCGTCGGCCTGTCCTGCAACGCCGGCTCCGCGCTCGCCGCGGCCGCCGAGCACGGCATCGAGGTCGTCGTCGGCCCCGAACTGCTCACCGGCTCCACCCGCCTGAAGGCCGGCACCGCGCAGAAGCTCGTCCTCAACCTCATCTCGACGATCACGATGATCCGGCTCGGCAAGACCTACGGGAACCTGATGGTCGACCTGCGGGCCACCAACGACAAGCTGCGCGCCCGCTCCCGCCGCATCGTCGCCCTGGCCACCGGCGCCGGCGACGACGAGGTCGAGGCGGCGCTGGCCGCCGCGGGCGGCGAGGTGAAGGCCGCGATCCTCGTCCTCCTCGCCGGCGTCGACGGCCCGACCGCCTCCGCCCTGCTCACCGCCTCGCACGGCCACCTCCGCGCGGCCCTCGCCCACGCCGCCCCGCCGGGCGGCCCAGAGCCGACGACCGCCCCCTGACCGGCCCTCCACCCCACCCGCCCCCGACACAAGGCGAAGGCGATCACCCCATGCCCTCAGACAAGCACCGCGACACGGCCGCCGCGATCCTCCCCCTCGTCGGCGGCCCGGACAACGTCACCTCGATCGCGCACTGCATGACCCGGCTGCGCATCGGGCTGCGCGACCGCTCCCTCGTCGACGACGCCGCGCTGCGGGCGCTGCCGGGCGTGCTGGGCGTCGTCGAGGACGACACGTACCAGATCGTCCTCGGGCCCGGCGCCGTCGCGCGCGTCACCCCCGCCTTCGAGGCGCTCGTGGCCGCCGCCCGCCCGGACTCCCCCGCCTCCGCGACAGCAACCGCAACCGCAACCGTCACCGCCGACGACCTCGCCGCCCGCGGCGCCGCCCTGCGCGCCGACCGCAAGGCCCGCAACGCCACCCCCGTCAAGCTCGCGCTGCGCCGCGTCGCGAACATCTTCGTCCCGCTCATCCCCGCCCTCATCGGCTGCGGCATCATCGCCGGCCTGAACGGCCTCCTCGCCAACGCGGGCCTGCTGCCCACGGTCGTCCCCGCGCTCGCCGCCATCGCCTCCGGGTTCATGTCCCTCATCGCCGTGTTCGTCGGCCACAACACGGCCAAGGAGTTCGGCGGCACCCCCGTCCTCGGCGGGGCCGTCGCCGCGATCATCGTCTTTCCGGGCGTGGCGAAGATCGACGCCTTCGGCCAGCACCTCACCCCCGGCCAGGGCGGCGTCCTCGGCGCGCTCGCCGCCGCGCTGCTCGCCGTCTGCGTGGAGAAGTGGTGCCGCACCTGGGTACCCGGGGCCCTCGACAACCTCGTCACCCCGACCGTCACCGTCCTGACCGCCGGCCTCGCCACCCTCTTCGGCCTGATGTTCCTAGCCGGCGAGATCGCCGCGGCCATCGGCGCCTTCGCCGGCTGGCTCCTGCACACCGGCGGCGCCTTCGCCGGGCTCGTCCTCGGCGGCCTCTTCCTGCCGCTCGTCATGCTGGGCCTGCACCAAGCCCTCATCCCCATCCACACCACCCTCATCGAGCAGAGCGGCTACACGGTCCTGCTGCCGATCCTCGCCATGGCCGGTGCCGGCCAGGTCGGCGCCGCGCTCGCCGTCTACTGCCGGCTGCCCCGCAACCGCTCCCTGCGCACCGTCATCAAATCCGCGCTCCCCGCCGGCTTCCTCGGCGTCGGCGAACCCCTCATCTACGGGGTGTCGCTGCCGCTCGGGCGGCCCTTCGTCACGGCCTGCGCGGGCGGTGCCGCGGGCGGTGCGTTCGTCGGCCTGTTCAACCAGCTGGGCAGTGTCTTCGGCTCGACCGCCATCGGCCCGTCCGGGTGGGCGCTGTTCCCGCTGCTGGACGGCCGCTCCGGCGTGGGCACGACCGCTGCGATCTATGCCGGCGGGCTCGCCGTCGGCTACCTCGTGGGCTTCGCCGCCACCTGGTTCTTCGGCTTCACCGACCGCATGCTGGCGGACCTGAACACCGACGGGGGAAAAGATCCGGCCACTGCCCCACCGGCCAACGCGCCTGCCATGGCGTAAATGTGGATCCGGCGGCCAGACTGCCCGCATGCAGCTCCCCCCCGAAGCCGTCGCAGCCGCAGCCGTCGTCGAGGTCGTCCGCCTCCCCGCCCGCCCCGAACGCTACGGCCGGCCCATGACCGGCCCCGTGGTCAGCCGGTGGACCGGCCGGCAGGCCGCCGACTCGCTCGAACTGATCTCGTCCATTCCGCCCGGGGACGCCCGCCTGTGCTTCGCCCCCGGGTGGGGCCTGCGGGCCTTCGGCGCCGACGACGGCCTCCTCTTCGAACTTGTCTTCTGCTTCAGCTGCCACCACCGCTGGCTGTGGGGCCCGGCCGTGCCCGAGGAACTCGCCTTCGACACCATCTCCGGCAACACCGCCGAGGCCGACGCGCTGCTCGCGCACTTCCGCGACGCCGCCTGACGGGCCGTACGAGAGCCCCGTACGGCCGCGGTGGCGGCGGCGGCCCGGCCCGTTCCCCTGCCGAACGGCGCGAACGGTACGGACGTGCCGCGCAGCCTGCCCGAACGGCCCGGCCCCGGCGACCGCCCGGCAGCCCGGACCGGCCGATCGACCGGCAGAAACCGGCCAATCCCACCACCGGCCACCCACCGCGAACACCGCGCATCGTCGAATCCCGGCCGGCCGCCGAGACCTCGTCCGGCTGCCCGAGCCGGTCGGCATCACGCTGAACACCGAGACGCTCAAGGACTTCGCGTGCTGAAGCCCGGCCCGCCGGCCCGGGCGGGCCCGGCGGACCGGGGGCGGGTCAGAGGCCGGCCGTGTACAGGAGTTCGTTCGGGCTGCCCGTGCTGACGCGGGTCAGGGCGCCCTTCGTCGCGTTCTGCTTCAGGTACGTGTAGATCTGCGCCGGCGTCTCCGTCGGGTGGGCCTGCCGGTACAGCACGGCCAGCCCCGCTACGTGCGGCGACGCCATCGACGTGCCGTTCAGGGCGACCGTGCCCCCGCCGAGGCGCGCCGACACCACGTCCTGCCCGGGTGCGTACAGGTTCACGCACGGCCCGTAGTTCGAGAAGTCCGTCTCCTGGTCGTACGCGTTCGACGCGCCGACCGTCAGGACGCGGGCCGCCGACGCCGGCGACACGTTGCACGCGTCGCGCGCCTCGTTCCCGGCCGCGACGACCGGCAGGACGCCCGCGTCCGACAGCGCCGTCGCGGCGGCGTTGACGGTGGTCGAGCGGTCGCCGCCGAGGGAGGCGTTCGCGACGGCCGGCTGCCTGGCGTTCTTCGCGACCCAGTCGAAGCCGGCGATGATCCCCGACCAGGCGCCCCGCCCGTCGCAGCCCAGCACGCGCACCGACACCAGGTTCGCCTTCGTCGCCACCCCGTACGTCTTGCCGGCGACCGTGCCCGCGACGTGCGTGCCGTGCCCGTTGCAGTCCAGGCCCTGCCGGCCGTCGCCCATCGCGTCAAAACCGAACACGGCGCGCCCGCCGAACTCGGTGTGCTGGTAGTCGATGCCCGAGTCGATGATGTACGCCGTCACCCCGGCGCCGCTGCCGGTCGGCGTGTACGTCCCGTCGAGCGGCAGGCTCCGCTGGTCGATCCGGTCCAGGCCCCACGTCGCGGCCGGCGCCCGCAGCGCCGGGGCGGCGGCCGCCGGCTGCAGCGGCGCCGACACCTCCGCGTCCTCCTCCACCGACTTCACGCCCGGCGCCAGCCGGACCGCGGCCAGCTGGTTCGTCGTCATCGCCACCGCGAAGCCGTTCACCGCCTTGCTGTACACGAACGACGGCTTCAGCTTGAGCTGTTCGGCCAGCTTCGCCCCGTCCACCCCGGCGTCGAGGGTGACGATGTACTTGCCCGGGATCGCGTTCTCCGCGGTCAGCAGCGGGACCGGCGTCGGCTCCGGGGTGCTCGCGGAAGCCGGACCGGCGACGGCGGCGGGGGCCAGGGTGAGGGCGAGGGCGGTCGCCAGACCGGTGAGCAGGCGCATGGGGGACTCCATGAGGGGGGCGGGGGCGGCATGACGGAGCCGCGCCCCGTCGGCGCCGGGAACGCCTCGGGGGTGCGGCCTCCCCCTTCATCGGGCCGTGGCGCGCGACGGCTTGAGCACCACAGCCCGGATGGCCGAGAAGCGGCCGCACGGCCGCGTCCGGTACGGGGACGGCGCCGCGCACCGGCGCTCCGCGGGCAGAAACGGTCACCCTCCCGGGGCGGCCACGGCACGGAAATTCACCCGTACGGGCCTACGGACAGGCGGTGGGGGCGCACCGGCGCACACCGGCGGTGCTCCCGCCGGGGCCGCGCCACGCCCCGTATGTCGTTGACCGGCACCGGCCCGCGTGATGCCCTCACCGCATGCGCAACCAGCCGAGGTGGACCCTGCCCGCGGCCGTCGCCGCCGCCGCGCTCGCCGCCACCGCCGCAGCCGCCCTGCCCGCCCACGCCCGGCCCGCCGACGCCCCCGCCGGCGACGGCCCCGCCGCCGCACACGCCGCCCCGGTCCCGGCCCCGGCCGCGGCGCCGGCCGACTGGCCGACGTATCTGATCACCGTCCGCCGCGGCCTCGACCCCGGCACCGTCGCCCGCTCGTACGGCATCACCCCGGTGCACGTGTACCGGCACGCCCTGAACGGCTTCGCCGCACCGCTCTCCCCCGACCAGGTCGCCGCCCTCCAGGGGACGCCGCTGGTGGAATCCGTCGAAGAGGACGGGCCGGCTTCCGGCGCCGGCGCGACCGCCTGACCTTCACCGCGGGAAGCCGGCGGTCTCCAACGTCAGCGCAAACGGCGCCGGCAGCTCCACCGGCTCCCCGAACGCGAACCGGGCGGCGCTCCCGTAGGCGCCGCTGCGGGGCTCGGTGTACAGGGTGACCGTCGGCCCGTGCCCGTCGAACCGGTCGATGAGCAGGTACACCGGGACGGGGGCATGGGCGTACGCCCAGAGTTTCTTCTTACGATCATCGTCGGCGTTGTTCTTGGAGGTGATCTCCACAACCAGCGCCGCCTCGGCCGCGTCGACCGGGTCGGAGACCTCCCCCTCCACGTCCTCCACCAGCTGGGACGAGACGACCACCAGGTCTGGCACGTACAGCTTGTCCAGTGGGGTGATGTGGACGCCCAGCGTCTGGTAGATGCCCTGATCGGGGGACAGGACTGCATACAAGGCGCGCTGGACCTTGTCCACGATCGCGTTGTGATGGCGGTGGGGCGGCGGCACCAACCTGATCAGTCCTCCGTCGATCTCGGCGCGCCAGCCTTCAGGCACGTCCAGGCCACGCCAGCTCTGCAGCAGGTACTCCCACGTGCCCCCGTCCGCGTCACGGCCGGGTTCGACCACGGCTTCGGTCATCGCGGGCCCCCTCTCCTGTGGCATATGCCAGCGAACGTAAGTCGACGGTGTAGTGGCCGGAGCCACTTCCGTCCAGCGTCCCACGATCGGGGGGTCCGCACAGGAAGCTGCCGTGGTGAAAAATCCGGTTGCCGGGCCACGGAAGTACGGGCCTATCGTGGCGCCGTGGCCACACAGATGATCGTCCTCAACGGCGGCTCCAGCTCCGGCAAGTCCGGGATCGCCCGCTGCCTCCAGGCCGTGCTGCCCGAGCCGTGGCTCGCCATCGGCGTCGACACCCTGATCGAGACCATGCCGGCGGCGATGCAGCACTCGGACGCCGGGCTCGACATCGGCGCCGACGGCGCCGTCAGCACCGGGCCGGCGTTCGCCGCGCTGGAGGCGGCCTGGCGGGCCGGTGTCGCCGAGATGGCCCGGGCCGGCGCCCGGATCGTCGTCGACGACGTCTTCCTCGGCGGCGCCGAGTCCCGCGAGCGGTGGGAGGCCGTGCTCGGAGGGCTGGACGTCCTCTGGGTCGGGGTGCGCTGCAAGGCCGAGGTGGCCGCCGGCCGCGAGACCGCCCGCGGCGACCGCGCCCCCGGCATGGCCGCCCTCCAGGCCGAGGCCGTCCACCAGGGGATGGTCTACGACGTGGAGGTCGACACCACGCACACCGAGTCCCTGGACTGCGCCCGCGCCATCGCCGCCCGCGTCGTCCGCTGACGGGCGGGCCGGGCGGGCCGGGCGGCGGCCCCCGTCTCAGCCGCGGGCGGCCGCGACGAACGCCCTGATCAAGTCCGGGGACTTCACGCCCCGCTCGCCCTCGACGCCGCTGGAGACGTCCACGCCCCAGGCGCCGGTCGTCTCCACGGCCTCCCGCACGTTCGCCGCATCCAGGCCGCCGGCCAGCAGCCACCGCCCGCGCGGGGCCGTGAACTCCTGCGCGGCCCAGTTCCACGGCTTGCCGGAGCCCGGGTCGGGGGCATCGATCAGCAGGAGGTCCTCCCCGTACTCCCCGCACCGCTCCACCCGCAGCGCGGTGGCCCGCAACAGGGTGCGGCCCTCCGCGCGCAGCGCGCCGTAGAACTCGGGGCCCTCGTCGCCGTGCAGCTGCACGCCCCGTACGCCGCTCTCCTCGGTGAGGCGCCGGACCTCCTCGACGGGCTGCCCGCGGAAGACGCCCACGGTCAGGACCCCGGCGGGCACGCGCGCGGCAAGCTCCCGGGCCGCCGCGGCGCCGATGGTGCGGGGGCTGCCGGGGGCGAAGACGAACCCGACGGCGTCGGCGCCCGCGGCCACGGCCGCGTCGACGTCGCGGGCGGTCCTCAGACCGCAGATCTTCACGAAGAGGTCGCTCATGCACCCAGTGAAACAAATTCGGGTGACCCGCCCCGGCCGGTCTTGAAGACTGGACGCCATGACCGACACGACGCACGCCCTCACCACCGGCGGTCCCGACTCCGGCCTCGACGAACGGCTCGGCAAGGAGCTCGACGCCTTCAACAAGGAGGCCTCCGGCTGCGCCCCCGAGGAGTTCACGGTGCGCGTGGACGACGCCGAGGGGAACCTCGTCGGCGGGCTCAGCGGCTGGACCTGGGGCGACCGGGCGGGCATCGCGCTGCTGTGGGTGCGGGAGGACAGCCGCCGCGACGGCTGGGGCGGCAGGCTCCTCGCCGCGGCGGAGGCGCAGGCCGCTGCCCGCGGCTGCCGCTCGATCATGGTGTCCTCGTTCACCTTCCAGGCGCCGGCCTTCTACGCCCGCCACGGCTACGAGGAGACCGCCCGCATCCCCGGCTTCCCCGGCGGCCACGAGGACGTCTACCTCCTGAAGCCCCTCGAGGCGTCCTGAACCGACCCCCGCACCGCCCGGAGCGCCGCCCGCACGGGTGGCGCTCCGCCTGTATCCGGGCGTGACGGCAGTTCCGCCCCTAGCCTGGAACGTGCCCGCCTCACAGCACGGCTACCCCGATCCAGGGAGGACGACGGTGACGATCATGATCGAGCGTGACACCACGATAGAGACTGCATCGCCGCCGACGTTCGAGCGTCTTCTGCGAACCGTCGAGGAAATGCACACGCCAGACGGCTTCAAGGCCGAGCTCATCCGGGGGAAGATCGTCGTGTCGCCGTGGTCCAAGCTGCGTTACTACCGCCCCATGCGGGCACTGCGTGAGCAGCTCGGGGCCCATGCTCCGAAAGGACACGTGGCGGACATCGCGCCCTTCCTCTTCCGGTTCCCGGAAGCCGCGCGAGCGTACGGACCCGATCTCTTCGTGGCCGACGAGGCCGCCTTCGAGGCGGACGGCGGCCACGCCGACGCCGACGCCCTGTCACTGGTCGCGGAGTTCACCTCCGTCTCGACCAGGGATGCGGACTGGTTGGAGAAGCTGGAGGTGTACGGCCGCCTGGTGCCCGTCTACCTGATCGTCGACATGCAGGAGTCGGAGATCACCTGCTTCTCCGACCCCTCGCCGCACGGCTACCGCTCCCGGCAGACGATGCCCTTCGGGAAGCCACTGACCATCGCGGAGCCGTTCGGCTTCGAGTTCGACACGGCCGGATTCCAGTCCCCCGCCTGAAACACGCCCGAGGGCGGCACCCCCTCCGGATGGAAGGGGTGCCGCCCTCGGTCGAGAACAGCCGATCAGCGCGGGGCCGATCAGAAGTCCATGTCACCGCCCGGCATGCCGCCCGGAGCGGCGGCGGCCTTCTCCGGCTTGTCGGCGATGACGGCCTCGGTGGTCAGGAACAGCGCGGCGATCGACGCGGCGTTCTGCAGGGCGGAACGCGTGACCTTCGCCGGGTCGATGATGCCCTCGGCGATCATGTCGACGTACTCGCCGGTCGCGGCGTTCAGGCCGTGGCCCGGGGTCAGGTTGCGCACCTTCTCCACCACGACGCCGCCCTCGAGGCCGGCGTTGACGGAGATCTGCTTCAGCGGGGCCTCGAGCGCCAGCTTGACGGCGGCGGCACCGGTGGCCTCGTCGCCCTCCAGCTCCAGCTTCTCGAAGACCGAGGAGGCCTGCAGCAGGGCCACGCCACCACCGGCGACGATGCCCTCCTCGACGGCGGCCTTCGCGTTGCGGACGGCGTCCTCGATGCGGTGCTTGCGCTCCTTGAGCTCCACCTCGGTCGCGGCACCGGCCTTGATGACGGCCACGCCGCCGGCCAGCTTCGCGAGGCGCTCCTGGAGCTTCTCGCGGTCGTAGTCCGAGTCGGAGTTCTCGATCTCGGCGCGGATCTGGTTCACGCGACCGGCAACCTGGTCGCTGTCACCGGCACCGTCGACGATGGTGGTCTCGTCCTTGGTGATGACGACCTTGCGGGCGCGGCCCAGCAGGTCCAGGCCCGCGTTCTCCAGCTTGAGGCCGACCTCCTCGGAGATGACCGTGCCGCCCGTGAGGATGGCGATGTCGCCGAGCATGGCCTTGCGGCGGTCGCCGAAGCCCGGGGCCTTGACGGCGACGGACTTGAAGGTGCCGCGGATCTTGTTGACGACCAGGGTCGACAGGGCCTCGCCCTCGACGTCCTCGGCGATGATCAGCAGCGGCTTGCCCGACTGCATGACCTTCTCCAGGAGCGGCAGCAGGTCCTTGACGTTGCTGATCTTGGAGTTGGCGATCAGGATGTACGGGTCGTCGAGGGACGCCTCCATACGCTCCATGTCGGTGGCGAAGTACGCCGAGATGTAGCCCTTGTCGAAGCGCATGCCCTCGGTGAGCTCGAGCTCCAGACCGAAGGTCTGGGACTCCTCGACGGTGATGACGCCTTCCTTGCCGACCTTGTCCATGGCCTCGGCGATGAGCTCGCCGATCTGGGTGTCGGCGGCGGAGATGGAGGCCGTGGAAGCGATCTGCTCCTTGGTCTCGACGTCCTTCGCCTGCTCCAGCAGGGCGCCGGAGACGGCCTCGACGGCCTTCTCGATGCCGCGCTTGAGGGCCATCGGGTTGGCGCCGGCCGCCACGTTGCGCAGGCCCTCGCGGACGAGCGCCTGGGCGAGGACGGTCGCGGTGGTCGTACCGTCGCCGGCGACGTCGTCCGTCTTCTTGGCGACTTCCTTGACCAGCTCGGCGCCGATCTTCTCGTACGGGTCCTCGAGCTCGATCTCCTTGGCGATGGAGACACCGTCGTTGGTGATCGTGGGGGCGCCCCACTTCTTCTCAAGGACGACGTTGCGACCCTTGGGGCCAAGGGTGACCTTGACGGCGTCGGCGAGCTGGTTCATGCCGCGCTCGAGGCCGCGCCGGGCCTCCTCGTCGAACGCAATGATCTTGGCCATCTGAAGTGGTCCTCCAGGACTGGGGTTTCCCCCTGCGCCGCCAGGCGCGCGGGGAGGGGTGGATTGCTCCGGACCGCGTCCGCGCCCGCGACGGACGGCCTGCGTGACCGGCGGTTCCTTCCCGCCGGGCCTGCGGGCCTCACCGACCCGGTCCTGTGTAGTAGCACTCTCACTCGTAGAGTGCTAACGCCAATGATTAGCACTCGACCCCCGCGAGTGCAAGCGGCTTCCCGCCATCCCCGGCCACCGCAGGCGACACGCCCGGCGCGGCGCCGGCGGGCGGGCGGACGGACGGCGGGAGGGCCGCAGGCGGGCGGGCGGGCGCGGGCGGGCGGCTGCGGGCGGCGGCCCGTCCCGGAACACACGGAGGGCCCGCACCCCTCCTCAGGATGCGGACCCT
>NZ_BMTY01000009.1:167496-233464 GCF_014649915.1 Streptomyces toxytricini
CGTGTATGCGTCGGTGGTCGATCGCGCCGGGACTAGACGGCGAGCTTGACCATGTCCGCCTGCGGACCCTTCTGGCCCTGCGAGATCTCGAACTCGACCCGCTGACCCTCTTCAAGGGTGCGGTACCCGTCCATCTGGATGGCGCTGTAGTGGACGAACACATCCGCACCACCGTCGACCGCGATGAAGCCGTAGCCCTTCTCCGCGTTGAACCACTTGACGGTGCCCTGAGCCATGCCTAACTCCCCTATTACTGGCCCTTGCGCAGGACCGCACTTCGCGGTCCCGGGTCAGAACTTGCGCCGGAACGCCTCGACCGCGGCTGAATGTATCTGCACCGGTGCTGTCTGCAACAGGTCAATCCGACGAGAAATCTGGACACGCCGAAAACGGAAAATAGGCCGAAAATTTGTCATATTCCCGGGCAACTCGGACCCGGCATATCGCGCCAAAGCCCCATAACGCACCCGCACATTGACTCAATGTCACCCATCACGCGACCCGTTCATATGCGGCGGGCAAGAACAGCGGAGGGGACTTCCCCAACTCTACCGCGCCCAACCAAGCAGAATTACCCCCTCCGCTTTTTGCCGGAGGGGGTAATCGGGTTGTGCGCGTGCGTACGGGTGCGTGCGTACGGGTCAGCAGCCGCCGGCGACGGCCGGAATGATGGACACGCCCGCGCCGTCCGGCGTCGCCGCCTCCAAGCCGCCCTCGAAGCGGACGTCGTCGTCGTTGACGTACACGTTCACGAAGCGGCGCAGCTTGCCCTGGTCGTCCAGGACGCGCGCGGCGATCCCGGGGTGGTTCGCGTCCAGCGACGCGATGACCTCGGCGAGGGTGGCGCCCTCGGCGGGCACCTCGGCCTGGCCGCCGGTGTAGGTGCGCAGGATGGTGGGGATGCGGACGTTGACGCTCATGGCGCTTCTGCCTTTCCGGGCGCGGGGTGCAGCGGGGTGCAGGGAGGGTCAGGCCAGGCCGGCGGCGCGGAAGGCGTCCAGGCTCGGGCGGATGGTGGCGGTCTGCCCGCTGTCGGCGGCCACCGCCTCCAGGGTCTTCAGGCCGTCGCCGGTGTTGAGGACGACGGTGGTCAGCGAGGGGTCGAGCTGCCCGTTCTCGATCAGCTTCTTCGTCACGCCGACGGTCACGCCGCCCGCGGTCTCCGCGAAGATGCCCTCCGTCTGCGCGAGGATCTTGATGGCCTCGACGACCTGCTCGTCGGTGACGTCCTCGACGTAACCGCCGGTGCGGCGCGCGATGTCCAGCACGTACGGGCCGTCCGCCGGGTTGCCGATCGCGAGGGACTTCGCGATCGTGTTCGGCTTCTGCGGGCGGACCACGTCGTGGCCGGCCTTGAACGCGGTCGACACCGGGGAGCAGCCCTCGGCCTGCGCGCCGAAGATCTTGTACGGGCGGTCCTCGACCAGGCCCAGCTTCACGAGCTCCTGCAGACCCTTGTCGATCTTCGTGAGCTGCGAGCCGGAGGCGATCGGCACCACGATCTGGTCGGGCAGCCGCCAGCCGAGCTGCTCGCAGATCTCGTACGCCAGCGTCTTGGAGCCCTCGCCGTAGTAGGGGCGCAGGTTGACGTTGACGAAGCCCCAGCCCTCGCCCAGCGGGTCGCCGATCAGCTCGGAGCAGAAGCGGTTCACGTCGTCGTAGTTGCCCTCGATGCCGACGAGGTCGCCGCCGTACACGCCGGCCATGACGACCTTGCCCTGCTCCAGGTCGTGCGGGATGAACACGCAGGAGCGGAACCCGGCGCGCGCCGCGGCGGCGCCGACCGCGCCGGCCAGGTTGCCCGTGGAGGAGCAGGAGAGGGTGGTGAAGCCGAAGGCGCGGGCGGCCTCGACCGCGATCGCGACGACGCGGTCCTTGAAGGAGTGCGTCGGGTTGCCGGAGTCGTCCTTGACGTACAGCTTGCCGGTGACGCCCAGCTCCTTGGCCAGGTTCTCGGCGTCGACGAGCTTGGTGAAGCCCGGGTTCAGGCTCGGCTTGGAGGCCACGTCCGCGGGGACGGGCAGCAGTGGGGCGTAGCGCCAGATGTTGTTCGGGCCGGCCTCGATCGCCGCCCGCAGCGCCTCCGGGTCCCCGGCCGGCAGCTCGTACGCGACTTCGAGGGGCCCGAAGCACTCGGCACAGGCGAAAATGGGCCCGAGCTCGAAGCGGGTGCCGCACTCGCGACAGGACAGGCCGGCGGCGGGGCCGAGGTCCACGGAGGGCGCAGAAGCGGAGGTTCCGGCAGAAGGTACGGCAACGGTCTGTGCAGCCATGATCGGCGAGGCCCTTTCTCCTCATCTTCCCCATGGCGCACTTCGCCATGAGACGGAATTGGCACCTTCCCTAGCCGGGGACCTCGCTGCTGCTGCACGCAGTGGCGGGAAACCGACTGGAGGGTTGCCGGGGCTTCAACGGGCCGTGTCCCTCTGCCCCTCTGGATGAGCGGTATGGCACGGGGCGCGCGCTCGACTGGCGCACCCCGGCATTTGTCGGAAGGACCCCGGCATGCGGCGGTCCTTCGCGTTGTTCAAGACTGTAACCGAAGCTCCGGGCGGTTGAGACAGCCGTCCGAAGCGCGAGATGGATCACTTTTCGGCCGAACCGGCCGAGGGAAGCAGGGAGAGCCGAACGTGCTGGAAGAGGTGGAGCGCTGGCTCGCGGACCGCTCCTGGTCCGTGGCCGACCGGCCGCTCGACCAGCTGCTGGCCGCCAAACGCGCGGCCGGCACCACGGTCAGCGTCGTCCTGCCCGCCCTCGACGAGGAGGCGACCGTCGGCGACATCGTCGAGGTCATCCGGCGCGAACTCGTCGACGGACTGCCCCACCCGCTCGTCGACGAGCTCGTCGTCGTCGACTCCGGGTCCACCGACCGCACCGCCGAGGTCGCGGCGAAAGCCGGCGCCACCGTCGTCCACCGCGACGACATCCTGCCCCGCATCCCGGCCGTGCCCGGCAAGGGCGAGGTGCTGTGGCGCTCGCTGCTCGCCACCACCGGGGACGTCGTCTGCTTCGTCGACGCCGACCTGCGCGACTTCTCCGCCGCGTTCGTCACCGGCATCGTCGGCCCCCTGCTGACCGAGCCGGACGTCCACTTCGTCAAGGCCATGTACGACCGCCCGCTCGGCGACGCCCCCGGCCAGGGCGGCCGCGTCACCGAACTCGTCGCGCGCCCGCTGCTCAACCTGCACTGGCCGCGGCTCGCCGGCTTCGTCCAGCCGCTCGGCGGCGAGTACGCCGTCCGCCGCGGCCTGCTGGAGCGGCTGCCGTTCCCCGTCGGCTACGGCGTCGAGCTGGGCCTCCTCGTCGACGCCCTGCACACCGTCGGCCTCGACGCGCTCGCCCAGGTGGACGTCGGCGTACGCCTCCACCGGCACCAGGACGGGCAGGCGCTGGGCCGGATGGCCGCCGCGATCTACCGCACCGCGCAGCTGCGGCTCTCCCGCGGGCACTTGGTGCGGCCGGCGCTGACCCAGTTCGAGCGCGGGCCGCACGGCTTCGAGCCCCGGACCCACCCCGTGGACACCGAGGAGCGGCCGCCGATGGCCGACGTCGAGGAGTACGCGGTCCGACGCGTGGCGTGACGGCGGGCGAACACGGGTGAAACCGGACGTTTGAGCGGGCGCGGGCCGGGCTAGGTTCGCCGCATGGCTTCCCAGGTACTCGTCGCCGCGAACCGCGGTCCGCTCTCCTACGACCTCGACTCCGACGGCACCCTCGGTGCCCGCCGCGGCGGAGGCGGCCTCGTCTCCGGGCTGTCGGCCGCCCTGGCCGAGCAGCCGGGCGCGCTGTGGATCTGCGCCGCCCTCTCGCCGGGCGACCGCGAGGCCGTCCGCCGGGGCGTCG
This sequence comes from Streptomyces toxytricini, assembly GCF_014649915.1. Taxonomy (GTDB): domain Bacteria; phylum Actinomycetota; class Actinomycetes; order Streptomycetales; family Streptomycetaceae; genus Streptomyces; species Streptomyces toxytricini. Next base: position 171,340 of record NZ_BMTY01000009.1, read on the forward strand.
CCGAACCGGGCGTCCGGATGCTGGACATCGATCCGGACACCTACGACGCCGCGTACAACGGCATCGCCAACTCCGTCCTCTGGTTCACCCACCACCACCTGTACGACGTCCCGCGCACCCCCGTCTTCGACGCCGCCTTCCGCCGCCAGTGGGAGGCGTACACCGCCTACAACCGGGCCTTCGCCGAAGCCCTCGCCGAGGAGGCCGAGCAGGGCGCGTGCGCGCTCGTGCAGGACTACCACCTCGCGCTCGTCCCCGGCATGCTCCGCGAACTCCGCCCCGACCTGCGCATCGCGCACTTCACCCACACCCCGTGGGCGTCGCACGAATTCCTGCAGATGCTCCCCGACGACATCCGCGCCGACCTGCTGTGGGGCATGCTCGGCGCCGACCTGCTGGGCTTCCACACGGACGCGTGGGCGCACTCCTTCCTCGGCTCCGCCCGCCTCGACGACTCTCGGGGGACCGCCGAGCCGAAGATGCCGGCCGGGACCGGCGGCGAGCGGTACGTCGCGAAGAACCCCCACAGCCCCGTACGGCACCTCCGCACCGACGTGGCGGTCTTCCCGCTCGGCGTCGACGCCGACGAACTGCGGCGGCTCGCCGGCCGGCCCGAGGTCGACGAACGGCTCGCGGAGCTGCGGGCCGCGATCGGCGACCGCAAGACGATCGTCCGCGTGGACCGCACCGAACTGTCGAAGAACATCGTCCGCGGCCTCCTCGCCTACCGGGAGCTCCTGGCGACCCGACCCGAATGGCAGGGCCGCGTCGTCCACCTCGCGTCCGCCTACCCGTCCCGGCAGGACCTCCCCGAGTACCGGGCGTACACGCAGGCGGTCCGCGACCTGGCCGCGGAGATCAACACGGAGTACGGCACGGCCGACTGGGAGCCGGTCATCCTGTCCGTCCAGGACGACTTCGCCCGCTCGCTCGCGGTCTACCGCATGGCGGACGTCGCCCTCGTCAACCCGGTCCGCGACGGCATGAACCTCGTCGCGAAGGAGATCCCGGTCGTCTCGGAGGCCGGCTGCGCGCTGGTCCTGTCCACCGGGGCCGGCGCGTACGGGGAACTCCGCGCGGACGCGCTGACGGTGAACCCGTACGACGTCTCGGCGACCGCGGATGCGCTGCACGCGGCCCTGACGATGCCGGCGGAGGACCGGGCGGCCCGCACGAAGCGCCTGGCCACGGCGGCCACGGCCCTTCCGCCGGCGGCGTGGTTCACCACCCAGCTGACGACGCTCCGCGGCCTGCGGAGCTGACGCCCGAAGCCCGGGCCGCCGCCCCGGACCCCGACTCGGCCGCCGCCGGGGCGCTGGGCCCCGGATCCCCGCTCCGGCCGGGGCGGTGGGCCGGGCGCCGGCCCGGGGCGGTGGGCCGCTGCGCGGAGCAGTCCCCTACCCGCCCCTTCCCGAAACCGGGCTGCGCCCGGACCCCTTGCGGGGGGTCCGGGGCGGAGCCCCGGAAGCCGGAGTGGGCTGCAGCGGGCCCCGGGGCTAGAGGGCGGTGGCCAGGGACGCCAGGAAGGCCGTGACCGCGGCGGGGCCGGGGAGGACGAGGTCGGCCCGCGAAGCGAGCTCCGGCACCTCCTCCGAGCCGCTGCACACCAGCAGCCCCGGCAGCCCCTCGGCCCGCCTCTTCTCGACGGCCGCGTACGCGGCGAGGTCGCCGAGGTCGTCCCCGGCGTACAGCACCGTCTCGGCGCCCGTCTCCGCGAGGTACTCCGTGAGGGCGACGCCCTTGTCCATGCCCGGCGGCCGCAGCTCCAGGACGGCCCGCCCCGGCTCGACGATCAGCCCGTGCCGAGCGGCCAGCTCGGCGAGCGGCTCACGGAGGGCGGCGAACGCCGCGGCCGGGTCCTCGGCGCGCCGGGTGTGGACGGCGAGGGCGCGGCCCTTCTCCTCGATCCAGGTGCCGTGCCAGGCGCCGATGGAGTGCAGGAACCCGGGCAGCTCGGCCCGTACGGCGGCGACGCCGGGGTGTTCGGCCGGGGCGTGGACGTTGCCGCTGACGGCGTCCCACCGCTCGGCCCCGTAGTGCCCGAGCACGACCAGGTGCTCCAGGCCTGCGACCCCGGCGAAGCCCCCGAGGCGTACGGCGACGCCCGCCGGCCGGCCGGTGACGACGGCGACGGAGCCGACGCGCGGGGCGAGGGCGGCGAGCGCCGGGACGGCGTCGGGGTGGGCGCGGGCCTGGTCGGGGTCGGGGACGATGTCGGCGAGGGTGCCGTCGAAGTCGAGGGCGACCACGCTGCGGCGCGGGTCGCCGAGCAGGGCCGCGAGTCCCTCGCGGCCGGCGGCGGTGACGGGCATCGGCAGATCGTGCGGATGGCTCCCCATGGGAACGACCCTAACGGCCGACCGGAACGACGGCTACGGCGCCCCCGGGGTCGAGGCGTCAGCGGCGCGCGCGGCGGGCGTCGCGGATGCGGCGGAGGCGGTTGACCGTGCCGGGGGCGTGCGCGAGGGCGCGCGGGTCGTCCATGAGCGCGTTGAGCAGCTGGTAGTAGCGGACCGGGGTCATCCCCAGTCCCTCCCGTATCGCGCGCTCCTTCGCGCCCGGCCCGGGCCAGGCCCGCCCCTCGAAGGCGAGCACAGCGGCTTCGGTGGCCGTGAGCTGCTCTTCGTCCGTCATACGGCCAGATTAACGCCGCCCTCCGACACCCACCGGGGCCGCCAAGCTCGGGGTGGGTGCCGGGGGCGGGGACGGTGCGCGCCGGCCCGGCGGGGCGCCTCGCGCCGGGTCCGGCGCCGCCGGCCGCGCGTTCAGCGCTTGTCTTCCGCGCGGGCCCGGACCGCGATCTCCTCCAGCACCTTCCCCGGCTGCGCCCCCGGCTGGACGGCCCTGCCGATGTTCTGCTTGACGCTCTCGCTGACCGCGGCCCAGGAGTTCTTGCCGACCGGGTACAGCCGGGAGTTCGGCAGGGCCTGGAGGAAGGGCTTCAGCTGGGCGTTGGCGCCGCCGTTCGCCGCTTCCATCGCGCGGAAGCCGCTGGTGGTGGCGGGGAGCAGGTCGTACTTGCGGGTGAAGGCCGTCACGTTCTTCGAGTCGTACACCCAGTCGAGGAACTTCCCGGACTCCGCACGGTGGCCGTTCTTGAACGCCATGATCCAGTCGGCGACGCCCATGGTCGGCTGGGCGCTGCCGTCGGCGGTCGGCATCGGCACCATGCCGAACTTCACGCCCTTCTCGGTCGCCTGCTTGATGAGGGTGGGGTGGCCGTTGAGCATGCCGACCTCGCCGCGCGTGAACGCGTCGAAGGCGGCCTGCCGGTCGGTCTTGCCGGGTTCGCCGGCTCCGGTCAGGCCCTGGCCGACCATCTTGTCGCGCAGGAACTCGAAGGTCTTGACGTTCTCCGCGGAGTCGATCGCGTACGCCTCTTCGTTGTCGGTGTAGCCGCCTCCGCCCGACAGCATCCACATCATCGTCTCGGCCTGCGCCTCCTCCCGGCCGAGCGGCAGCGCGAACGGCGTCGGCACGCCCGCGGCCTTCAGCTTCTTGGCGGCGGCCTCCAGGTCGGCCCAGCTCTTGGGCTGCCACGGCGTCCTGCCGTCCTTGGGGATGACACCGGCGTCGGCGAGGAGCTTCTCGTTGTAGAAGAGCAGGCGGGTGCTGGCGACGAAGGGCATGCCGTACTGGGTGCGGCGGACCCTGCCGGCCTCGGCGAGGGGCGCGAGGAAGTCGGCCTCGGTCTGGACGGACAGCAGCTCGTCGGCGGTGTGGAGCTTCCCGGCGGCGGCGTAGTCGGCGTAGGCGCCGATCTGCGCGATGTCGGGGGCCTTGCCCTCCTTGACCATGGCCGCGACCTTGGCGTCGACCTCGGACCAGGAGTAGACGCTGACCTCGACCTTGACGCCGGGGTGGGCCTTCTCGAAGCCGGCGGCGAGGTCCTTCCAGTAGGTCGCCGAGGAGTTCTGCGGATTGTCGCCGTAGTCGGCCGCCACGACCCGGAGGGTCACCTCGTTGTCCCCGATGAGGCTTCCGCATCCGGTCAGCGTCACCGCCAGGCTCAGTGCGGCTCCGGTAGCGGTCAGGCTCAGGTAACGGCCCTTCACAGTTCTCGACACATCCCAGGTTGTACGTACGATCCACGTAAGGTCTACACCACTTTGGCCGCTGGTCCACATTCGGGCACGGTCGGCGGCCGGAATTTGTATGGCAGCTCAACAATCCCCTCCAATGGACTAGACCTTTCCCGTCGAAGCGAGCGAGACTGTCACCCGTGAAACCCGTGAAACACGTCATCGCCCTCGATGTGGGCGGCACCGGGATGAAGGCCGCCCTCATCGCCGAGGACGGCACCCTGCTGCACCAGGCGCGCCGTGCCACCGGCCGCGACCGCGGCCCGGAGGCCGTCGTCGGGACGATCCTGGACTTCGCCGCCGAGCTGCACGCGCTGGGCCGCGAACGCTTCGGGGCGGCCGCCGTCGCGGCCGGCGTCGCCGTCCCCGGCATCGTGGACGCCGACACCGGGACCGCCGTGTACGCCGCCAACCTCGGCTGGCGCGACGTGCCCCTGCGCACCCTCCTCGCCGCCCGGCTGGGCTCCCTCCCCGTGGCCCTCGGCCACGACGTGCGCACGGGCGGCCTCGCCGAGGGCCGCATCGGGGCCGGGCGCGGCGCCGACCGCTTCCTGTTCGTCCCCCTCGGCACCGGCATCGCCGGAGCCATCGGCATCGCCGGCCGCATCGAGGCCGGCGCCCACGGCTACGCGGGCGAGATCGGCCACATCGTGGTCCGCCCCGGCGGGCCCGCCTGCGGCTGCGGGCAGCGCGGCTGCCTGGAGACCCTCGCCTCCGCCTCCGCCGTCAGCCGCGCCTGGGCCGCCGCCTGCGGCGACCCGGACGCCGACGCCGCCGACTGCGCGCGGGCCGTCGCGGCCGGCGACGCCGCTGCCCGCCGCATCTGGCAGGAGGCCGTCGACGCCCTCGCCGACGGCCTCGTCACCGCGATCACCCTGCTGGACCCCCGCACGCTGATCATCGGCGGCGGGCTCGCCGAGGCGGGGGAAGTCCTGTTCACACCGCTCCGCGCGGCCGTCGAGGAGCGCGTGACGTTCCAGCGGCTGCCCCACATCGTGCCGGCGGCCCTCGGGGACACCGCCGGATGCCTGGGCGCAGGGCTGCTCGCCTGGGACCTACTCGCCACGGAGGTACCTGCCTGATGTCCGGAAGCGCACACAGCACCGTTCTCTCCGGCGCGCGGGTGGTGCTGCCCACCGGGATCGTGGCGGGCGGCCGCGTCATCGTCGAGGGCGACCGCATCGCCGGCAGCGCCCGCGAGGACGCCTCCGTCGCCGACCTGTCGGGGCACTGGCTCGTCCCCGGCTTCGTCGACATGCACAACCACGGCGGCGGCGGCGCCTCCTTCACCTCCGGCACCGCCGAAGAAGTCCTCCGGGGCGTACGCACGCACCGCGAGCACGGCACGACCACCCTGGTGGCGTCCACCGTCACCGGCGGCCTCGACGAACTGGCCCGCCGCGCCGGGCTCCTCGCTGAGCTCACCCAGCAGGGCGAGATCGCCGGCATCCACTTCGAGGGCCCCTTCATCAACCCCTGCCGCAAGGGCGCCCACAAGGCGGAACTGCTGCGCGACCCCGATCCGGCCGAGGTCCGCAAGCTGGTGGACGCCGCCCACGGCACGGCCCGCATGGTCACCCTCGCGACCGAGCTGCCGGGCGGCCTGGACTCCGTACGCCTCCTCGCCGAGCACGGGGTGATCGCCGCGATCGGGCACACCGACTCCACGTACGACCAGACCCGCCAGGCCATCGACGCGGGCGCCACCGTCGCCACCCACCTGTACAACGCCATGCCCGGCATGGAACACCGCGCGCCCGGCCCGATCGCCGCCCTCCTGGAGGACGAGCGGGTCACCGTCGAGCTCATCAACGACGGCACCCACCTCCACCCGGCGATGCTGGAACTGGCCTTCCACCACGCCGGCGCCCACCGCGTCGCCCTGATCACCGACGCGATGGACGCGGCCGGCTTCGGCGACGGCACCTACCACCTGGGGCCGCTGGAGGTCGAGGTGAAGGACGGCGTGGCCCGCCTCGTCGAGGGCGGCTCCATCGCCGGCTCCACCCTCACCCTGGACACCGCCTTCAAGCGGTCGGTCACCCTGGACCGGCTGCCCGTCGAGTCCGTCGTCCAGGCGATCTCCGCCAACCCGGCCAAACTCCTGGGCCTGTACGACGAGGTGGGCTCCCTGGAGCCGGGCAAGTACGCCGACCTGGTCGTCCTGGACGCGGCGTTCGACCTGAAGGGCGTCATGCGGCGCGGCGAATGGGTCGTCAGGCCCCCGGCCCTGCAGGGCTGAGCCGCCGATCGGGGGGTTCGGCGGCGACGGCGGACGGCGGACGGCCCGCGGGACTGGGCCGTCCGCCCGGTGTTTGACATGATCCCGGCACACACCGAGACCGGGACCTGAAGAACCATGATCCTGACCGTGACGCTGAACACCGCACTCGACGTCACCCACCGCGTGCCCAGGCTGATCCCGCACGCCTCCCACCGCGCCGCCGCCGTCACCGAACGGCCCGGCGGCAAGGGCCTCAACGTCGCCCGCGTCCTGGCCGCACTGGGCCGGCCGGTGACCGCCACCGGCTTCGCCGGGGGCCGCACCGGCGAGGCCGTCCGCGAACTGCTCGCTGGCTGCCCCGGCGTGACGGACGCGCTGGTCCCCTGCGCGGGCCCGACGCGCCGCACCCTGGCCGTCGTCGACGAATCGTCCGGGGACACCACGCAGTTCAACGAACCGGGGCCGATGATCGGTTCCGGGGAATGGGCCGAGTTCACGGAGCGGTACGGGGCCCTCCTCGCCGGCGCGGAGGCGGTGGCCCTGTGCGGCAGCCTCCCGCCGGGCGTGCCGGTGGGGGCGTACGCCGTCCTCGTACGGGCGGCCCGCGCGGCCGGCGTCCCCGTCCTGCTGGACACCAGCGGCGAGGCCCTGCGCCGCGGCATCGCGGCCCGCCCCGACATGGTCAAGCCGAACGCCGCCGAGGTCGCCGAACTCACCGGCTCCCGCGAGCCGGTCCAGGCCGGCCGCGACGCCCGCCGCCGCGGCGCCCACGCGGTGGTCACCTCACTGGGCCCGCAGGGCCTCCTGGCCACCACCCCGGAGGGCACCTGGCAGGCGGCCCCGCCCCGCCCCCTCTCCGGAAACCCGACGGGCGCGGGCGACTCGGCGGTCGCGGGCCTCCTGTCGGGCCTGGTCGAGGGCCTGGACTGGCCGTCCCGCCTGAGCCGTGCGGTGGCCCTGTCGGCGGCGACGGTCCTGGCACCGGCGGCGGGGGAGTTCGACCCCCGCACCTACGAAGAGGTACGGGGGTCGGTACGCGTGACGGCAGCTCAGCCGGCCTGAGTCGCGGCGGCTGCGGGAGCCGGTCGGGCCGACGCTCCTGCAGAGCGTCCCGGCCGGGTCGGCGTCAGCCGGCGGCGAGCCAGAACTGGTCGATGTTCACGTTGCACTTGTTGCCGGCCTCGCAGGACAGCTTCACCGTGTTCGTGCCCTCCTTGAGGCTCACCTGGCCCCAGGTGGTCTGCCAGCCCTTCTCCCAGTCGCCCTTCGGCTGCTTGGAGAAGTTCCGCATGCTGATCGGCTGCGGGTTCGGCTTGCCGTTGACGGTCAGCGTGCCGTCGGCGTCCTCGCCTGGGATGCCGAACCGCACGTAGAAGCGGTAAGTGCCGCCCTTCGGCAGGTCCAGCGTCCACGTCACCGACGCGCCGACCTGGTTGAAGTTGCCGACGTACTGTCCGCTCGACGACTTCGCGCCGGGCACCGCGTTCTGCAGCATGGCACCGCCGGCGATCGCCATGCCCGGACCGCCCGCGTCCCCCTTGGGCAGCCCCGGCTCGGGGGACGCCGACGGGCTGGGGGCGTCCGAGGCGCCGGGGTTCTGCGGCTGCGGCTGCTGGTTCTGGCCCTGGCTGTCCTTGCCGGCGTCGTCCTTGCCCGCGTCCTGGTTGCCGAACTGCAGCGCCGCACCGATGCCGATCACGACCGCGCCGACGACGGCGACCGCCGCGATCAGCAGGCCGCGCCGGCTGGAGCTGCCGCCCCCACCGCGCCCGCGGCCGCCGTGGCCGGCCGTCCCACCGCCGCCCGGCAGCGGCATCGCGGTGGTCGCGTGCGGCTGCGGCTGCGGCGGCGGTGTGCCGTATCCGCCGGCCTGGAGGGCCTCCGGGGCCTGGTACTGGGCCTGGTAGCCCGGCGGCTGCTGCTGGGGGACGGCCCGCTGGCCGCCGTAGGTCCGCTCGCCGACCGTGCGCACCTGGTTGTAGGAGGTGCGGGGGACGCCGGGCTGGCCGCCGACCGTCGGGCCGGGGTAGCTGTAGCCGCCGCCCGGCGGGGGCGGGGATGCTCCGGCAGCCTGGCCGTCCGCGTAGAGGTAGCCGAACGGGTCGTCGTCCTCGGGCTTGTTCGCCCCGCCGTTCGGGCCGTTGTTCGCGGGCGTCGTCATCGCAGGTCACTCCTTTCGACCCCCGGGAGCCTACCCCGAACACGTGCACCCACGGGCGGCCGACGGGGTCAGCCGGCCCGGCGGTGCGCCTTGGACCGGGACCGCTTCTCGATGTACATGCGCTGGTCGGCGGAGCGCAGGACCTCGTCGGCGGACATTCCGCAGCTGGCCCAGCCGATTCCGAAACTGGCCCCGACACGCACGGCGCGGCCGTCCACCCGGATCGGCGGGATGATCGCGTTCCGCAGCCGGACGGCGAGGTCGGCGGCGTCCGCGGCACCCAGCCCGTCGGCGAGGACGACGAACTCGTCGCCGCCCAGCCGGGCGACGGTGTCGCCGTCCCGGACGCCCGTCGTGAGGCGGCGGGCCACCTCGATCAGGACGGCGTCGCCGGTGTGGTGCCCGAACCGGTCGTTGATCGACTTGAAGCCGTCGAGGTCGCAGAAGAGGACGGCGAGCCCCTTCGTTCCGTCGTCCACGTCGGAGGCCGGCGCCACCGCGTGCACGTGGTGGTCGTACGGGCCCGCCCCCGGGCCGGGCGCGCCGAGCTCGAACGGCTCCGGGTACCCCTCGTGCCGGTACGCGGACCCGCCGGGTCCGACCGCCGCGTCCGCGAAGGCCCCGCCGCCCTCGTACGCGGCGTCGAGGGCCTCCACCGCGCCGGCCCGGACCGCCTGCGGCATCCGGCACAGCCGCGAGGAGAGCCGCGCGCGGAGCTCCGCGCTGTTGGGCAGCCCGGTCAGCGAGTCGTGGCTGGCCCGGTGGGCGAGCTGCAGCTCGTGCCGCTTGCGCTCCTCGATGTCCTCGACGTGCGTCAGCAGGAAGCGCGGCCCGTCCGCGGCGTCCGCGACGACCGAGTTCCGCAGCGACACCCACACGTACGTGCCGTCGCGGCGTCCCAGCCGCAGCTCGGCCCGGCCGCCCTCGGCGGAGGTGCGCAGCAGCGTGCCGATGTCCTCCGGGTGGACGAGGTCGGAGAAGGAGTACCGGCGCAGGACGGAGGCGGGGCGGCCCAGCAGCCGGCACAGGGCGTCGTTGGTGCGCAGCAGCCGCCCGTGCTGGTCGCCGCCCATCTCGGCGATGGCCATGCCGCTGGGCGCGTACTCGAAGGCCTGACGGAACGACTCCTCGCTGGCGCGCAGCGCCTGCTGCTCGCGCTCCAGGCGGACGAGGGCGCGCTGCATGTTCGCGCGGAGCCGGGCGTTGCTGATCGCGATGGCGGCCTGGAAGGCGTACATCTGCAGGGCCTCGCGGCCCCACGCGCCGGGGCGGCGGCCGTTGCGCGGCCGGTCGACGGAGATCACGCCGAGGAGCTCGCCTCCGGAGGCGTACATCGGCGCGTAGAGCCGGTCCTCGGGGTGCCACTCGTCCTCGAAGCGGGGGTCCGGGCCGTCGGTGTGCCACTGGGGGACGTCGTCCTCCAGCAGGATCCAGCCCTCGGTGTGCGGGATGAAGCGCAGGCCGTCCCAGTTCTCACCCATCGTCAGGCGGCGCTCCCAGGAGCTGCGTGAGCCGACGCGGCCGGTGATGAGCGCTTCCGCCGCGGGGTCGCCGGCGAACGCGGCGACGACGAGGTCACCGTCGGGGCGTACGAGGTTGACGCAGGCGAGCTGGTAGCCGAGGCCGGTGACGATGCCGTCGACGACGGTCTGCAGGGTGTCGGCAAGGCTCCTGGCCGTGTTGAGCTCGGCCACCACCCGGTGCAGCTGCCGCAGGGTCGCAAGACGGACGTACGGCTCTGACTCGGTCTCCATCGCTCGCTCTCCCCGAGACCTCGACAGCAACTCCAGTTTTGTCATCGGCGTTTCGTTGCGGTGTCCCGACCACTGAATCACAGTGAGCTGTGCGGCAGGTACACAGGGTCAACAAATCTTGCCGTCTGTGACTCAAGTCACATGAGATGACCGCAGGCGTCCGGTTACGGCTCCCGCAGCGGTGCGGCGCTCCCCCCTTCTCCTTCCGGCGGCGGCGCTCGGCAGGCCCGGGCAGGACCGGGCCTAGGCCAAGGGTCCGGGACCGGTTCGGCCCGGGGCCCGATGTGCGCCGTGGGAGGGCGAGACTAGCGTTCCGGACGTGCTGAAGACGACTCCCCTGCCCGCGCCGCCCGCCGCCACCCCGCATCCTGAGGGGGTGAGCCACGACGAGTTCCGCGCCGCGATGAGCAGACTGGCCGCGGGCGTCTGCCTGATCACCTCCCACGAGCCGCCGCTCGCCCCGGGCGGGCCGCCCGGGGAGGACGTCGGCATGACCGCCACCGCCTTCGTGTCGGTCTCGCTGGACCCGCCGCTGGTGCTGGTGAGCGTCCGCGAGGGCTCGCGGATGGACGACCTGCTGGCCGAGCAGCCGCTGTGGGCGGTCTCCGTCCTCGCCGACCACCAGGTCCAGGTCGCGAGCCGCTTCTCGATGAAGGGCCGCATCAGCGACCGGCTGCTCTTCGCCGACCTGCCGTGGGAGCGCGGCGAGCTGTCGGGGTCGCCGCTGCTGACGGACGCCCTGGCCACGCTGGAGTGCCGCACCGAGAACCGGGTCCCGGCCGGCGACCACACGCTGGTGGTGGGGCGCGTCCTCGCAGCCCGCTGCCCCGCGCCGGACGCCGCGCCGCTGGCGTACTTCCGCGGGCGGTACCGGCACCTGGCCCCCTGACGGCGGCGCGCCGGCCCGGGAACGGGCGGCCGGGCGGACCGCCGGCAGGCGGGCGGCTACCAGTCGCGGCCCGAGCGGCCCCGCTTGGTCTCGGCGCGGGCCTTCTTCTCCCGCAGCCGCCGCTCGTTGATCCCCTTCGGGATCTTCGTCGCGCGGCGCGGCTTCGGCGGCGGCGCGGTCGCCTCCGCGAGCAGGGACGCCATCCGGACCAGCGCCATCTCCCGGTTGCGCAGCTGCGAGCGGTGCTCGGAGGCCCGTACGGACAGGACCCCGTCGACCAGGCGGGACGCGAGCCGCTCCAGGGCCCGGTCCTTCCACACCTGCGGCAGCGCCTTCGTCGCCGCGAGGTCGAAGAGCAGCTCGACGCGCGAGTCCGAGGTGTTCACGTGCTGCCCGCCCGGCCCGGAGGAACGCGAGAACCGCCACGAGAGCTCCGCCTCGGGGAGCACGACGGAGCCGCGGATGACATGGGGACCAGGCATGCCCCCATGATCCCGCCCCCGCCCGGCCCCCGTCACCCGCATTTCCGGGCTTCCCGCGCCCGCGCGCCGGACCGGCGGCCGCCCGCGCGTCCGGCCCGCGCCCGGCGACGCGCCGGAACCCGGAAGGCCGCCCTGGAACCTGCGGGGCACCTCGCCGCGTTATGAAGGTCAGCGGTACCTTGACCGCACATCTCGCGGTCAGCGACGAGGAAGGGACACCAGTCACAATGGCAGTAAGCCTGTCCAAGGGCGGCAACGTCTCGCTCACCAAGGAGGCCCCCGGCCTCAGCGCCGTCACGGTCGGCCTCGGCTGGGACGTCCGGACGACGACCGGTGTCGACTTCGACCTCGACGCCTCGGCCATCGCGGTCAACGCGATGGGCAAGGTCGTCTCGGACGGCCACTTCGTCTTCTTCAACAACAAGTCCACCCCGGACCAGAGCATCGTCCACACCGGTGACAACCGCACCGGTGAGGGCGCCGGCGACGACGAGGCGATCAACGTCAACCTGGCCGCCCTCCCGGCCGACGTCGACAAGATCGTCTTCCCGGTCTCGATCTACGACGCCGACTCCCGCAGCCAGAACTTCGGCCAGGTCCGCAACGCGTACATCCGCGTCGTGAACCAGGCCGGCGGCGCCGAGATCGCCCGCTACGACCTCTCCGAGGACGCGGCCACCGAGACCGCCATGGTCTTCGGCGAGCTCTACCGGAACGGCGCCGAGTGGAAGTTCCGCGCGGTCGGCCAGGGCTACGCCTCCGGCCTCGCCGGCATCGCCCAGGACTTCGGCGTCAACGTCTGAGCCCGCCCGCACCGGATCGCGGCGCGGGCGGATCCCCGGATCCCCGGAGTTCCGGATCAGCCCGGCGGCCGCGGTGACCGCTCCGGCCCCCTCCCGGCCGTCCGGGGAGGGGTCCGGGGGCGGTGGCGTGCCCGGGCGGCCCGGCGCCGCGGTCAGCGGGGGCTGTCCTTGCCGTACAGCCACACGTCCCACACCCGCCGCAGGTCCAGCCCCGTCTGCTTCTCGGCGTACGCGGTGAAGTCGGCGGTGCTCGCGTTCCCGTGCCGCCGCTCGGCCGCCCAGCCGCGCAGCAGCGCAGAGAACGCCGCATCACCCGCCTCCTGACGGATCCGGTGCAGCACCATCGCGCCCCGGTAGTAGACCGGATTCCCGGAGATGTCCTCCGGCCCGGGCGGGGACGCCGGCGCGAACGCGTCCCAGTCGGAGTCCGCCGCCGGGTCCACCGCGGTGTCCCCGGCCAGGAACGCCTCGAAGCGCTGCTCGGCCGTCGGCCCGCCGTGCTCCTCCGCCCACAGCCACTCCGCGTACGTGGCGAACCCCTCGTTGAGCCACATGTCCTTCCACGACGCCGGCGACACCGAGTTCCCGAACCACTGGTGCGCCAGCTCGTGCAGCACCAGGTCCTCCGTCGGCGCGCCCGGGAACACCGGCCGCGTCTGCGTCTCCAGCGCGTACTCCAGGCTCCCCGACGGCAGCACGATCGCCCCGCCCGCCGAGAACGGGTACGGCCCGAACCGCGCCGCGCCCCACTCCGTCATCTCCGCCAGCCGCCCCAGCGCGGGCGCGCTCTCCGCCTCCTCGCCCGGGTCGACCGCCGAGTACAGCGGCACCCCGGAGGGCGTCCGCCCCTCCGTCACCGTGAACCTGCCGACCGCGGCCGTGACCAGGTAGCTCGCCACCGGCTCCGGGCTGTGCCACGCGAACGCCGTCCGCCCGTCGCCGGTGTCCGTACGCGAGCGCAGCCGGCCGTTCGAGACGGCCTCGTACCCCTTCGGCACGGTCAGCACCACGTCGTAGGCGGCCTTGTCGCTGGGGTGGTGGTTCCCCGGGAACCACGTCATCGACCCGACCGGCTCGCCCACCGCGACCGCCCCGCCGTCCAGGCGGATCCAGCCCTCCGTCGAACCGTCCGGGTCCTCGTGCGGCTTCGGCCGGCCGCTGTAGACGACCTCCGTGCGGAACACCTCGCCCGCCGCCAGGTCGTCGGCCGGCCGCACCGTCAGCTCGCTGCCCGTCCGGTTGAACCGGGCCCCGGCGCCCTGCACGGCGACCCGCTCCACCTTCAGCCCGCTGAAGTCCAGGTTGAACGAGCTGAGCCCCTGCTCCGCCCGCGCCGTGATCACCGCGCGGCCTCGCAGCACCCCGTCCGCCGGGTCGTAGCCCAGGTCCAGCCCGTAGTGCTCCACCTGGTACCCGCCGTTGCCCGCCTTCGGGAAGTACGCGTCCCGCAGCCCCGACGCGCCCGGCCGGCCCTGCACCGTCTCGGCCGTACACCCCGTCCCCACGACGAGGAGCGCGGCGGAGGCGGCCAGACCGGCGGAACGAAGGAGCGTACGGGTATCCACCCCACGATCTTATGGGGTTGTATGTGCGCAACGGTCCGATTCGGCCGCGGCCCCGGGACCCCGCCCGGCACCGCGGCCGCACCCGCCGGACGCCTACTTCGCCAGCGCGTCCACGCCCGCCTTCGCGTACTTCTCGTCCAGCTCGCCGCTCGGCGCACCGGCCACACCGATGCCCGCCACCGGCGCGCCCTCCGCCTGCACCGGCACACCGCCGCCGAGGAACAGCGTCCCCGGGATGTCCTTCAGGTTCGGGGCCTGCGCCAGCCGGCCCGCCAGCACCGACGTCGGCGCGTTCCACGCCACCGCCGTGAACGCCTTGCGCTCCGCCGACTCGTACGACTGCGGGCCCGCACCGTCACCGCGCAGCGTGACGATCGTGTTGCCGTTGCGGTCCACGACCGCCACCGTCACCCGCTGGTTCTCCTTGCGCGCCGCCTCCAGCGCCGCCTGCGCGGCCCGCGCCGCCGCGTCGACCGTCAGGTGCGTCGACGTCGTGAACGCCTTGCCGTCCACCACACCGTCCTTCTTCGCCGCGGCCGCGGCGGCGGCCGCCGGCGCCGACTGCGCCGCGTTGGCGCTCACCGCGCCGAACGCGCCGGCGCCCAGCGCGACGACGAGGGCGGTACCGGTCAGAACACGGGTGCGGGTCTTCATCTCTGCTGCTCCTGGGATCGTCGACGACCGCGCAGCTGCGCCGGCCGCCGCTGCCGGACGCCGTGCGTCCGGCCCGTCGGGACCCCTCCAGCCTCCGCCCGCACCCCCCTTCCCCACGTCCCCGTACCGGCTCGCCTCCCCGCCCGGACCGGACGACCCCCGGGTCAACCGATCGGCTGATGCGCACCCGCCCGCCGCCCCGTTGGCTGGAGGCGCCACCGCCCGCCACCGGGCACGATGGAGCCGAGCAGCCACGCCCCACCGGGAGCCCGACGTGACCACCCACCCCCACCCCGCCCCCGCACGCGAAGGCGGCACCCGGATGCTCGCGGCGGTCATGCACACCGCCTTCTTCCTCCTCCTCACCGCCTCCGTCGCCCGCTACCTGCTGCGCCACCCCGGCTCCCCCGACACCCCGTGGATCATCGCCCTCGGCACCGCGCTCGCCCTCCTGTACGTCCTCGGCCCCGCCCTCGGCGCCGCCCCCACCCTGCGCCGCCTCGTCTGGCTCGGCCTCGTCACCGCCACCTGGGCCGTCCTCGTCGACCTCGCCCCCAGCTTCGCCTGGTGCGCCGTCCCCCTCTTCTTCACCGCCCTGCGCACCCTCCCGCCGCGCGCCGCGATCGTCCTCGTCGCCACCCTCACCGCGTTCGTCGTCGCCGCGCAGCTCCGGCTCGCCGACGAGTTCGACCCCAACCTCCTCGTCGCCCCGCCCGCCGTCGCCGCGCTCGCCACCGCCGTCTTCGTCCACATGGAACGCCAGGCAGAAGCCCAGCGGACCCTCATCGACGACCTGCTGCGCACCCGCCGCGAACTCGCCGCCACCGAGCGCCGCGAAGGCACCCTCGCCGAACGCCAGCGCCTCTCCATGGAGATCCACGACACCCTCGCCCAGCACCTCTCCAGCCAGCAGATGCTCCTCCAGGCCGCCGACCGCGTCTGGGACGCCGACCCCGCCACCGCCCGCACCCACGTCCGCACCGCCAACGGCATCGCCGCCCGCGGCCTCGCCGAGGCCCGCCGCCTCGTCCACGACCTCGCCCCCAGCGAACTCGCCGGCGGCGCCGACCTCCCCGAAGCCCTCCGCACCCTCGACGCCGGGCCAGGCGTCGCCGTCCGCTTCCACCTCGAAGGGACGCCCGTCCCGCTCCCGGACCGCGTCCAGTCCGCCCTGCTCCGCGTGGCCCAAGGCGCCCTCGCCAACATCCGCGAACACGCCGGCGCCCGCACCGCCGCCCTCACCCTCACCTACCTCGGCGACCAGGTCGTCCTGGACGTCGCCGACGACGGCCACGGCTTCCCCGCCGCGGACACCACCCGCCACGCACCCGACGCCGGCCGGCCCGGCCCCGACCCGGCGCGCCCCGACCCCGCCACCGGGCGCGGACACGGACTCCCCGCCATGCGCGCCCGCCTCGGCCAGCTCGGCGGCACCCTCACCCTCGAATCCACCCCGGGCGAAGGCACCGTCCTCTCCGCCGCCATCCCCCTGGAGCACCGCCCATGACGACCCTCCTCCTCTGCGACGACCACGCCGTCGTCCGGGCCGGCCTCCTCGCCCTCCTCGCCAGCACCCCCGACATCGACGTCCTCGGCGAAGCGGGCAGCGGGGAGGAAGCCGTCACCCTCGCCGCCCGCCTCCACCCCGACGTCGTCCTGATGGACCTCCAGCTCGGCGACGGCATCGACGGCGTCGAGGCCACCCGCCGCATCACCGCCGCACCGAACCCGCCCCACGTCCTCGTCCTCACCACGTACGACACCGACGCCGACATCACCCGCGCCATCGGCGCCGGAGCCACCGGCTACCTCCTCAAAGCAGAACGCCCCGAAGAGCTCTTCGCCGCCATCCACGCCGCCGCCCAAGGGCGCACCACCCTCTCCGCGCCCGTCGCCAGCCGCGTCATGGCCGCCATGCGCGGCACCCGCCCCACCCTCACCGACCGCGAACTCGACATCCTCGGCCAACTCGCCCGCGGCCTCGGCAACCGCGACATCGCCCGCGCCCTGTTCATCAGCGAAGCCACGGTGAAGACCCACCTGGGCCGCATCTACGACAAACTCGGCGTCGACACCCGCGCAGGCGCCGTCTCGGTGGCCAAGGAACAACGCCTCCTCCCCTGACCGGGGGCAGCAGACGGCAGCCGAGGAAGGCTGCCGGGCGGCGAACAGGACAGCACGGCAGACCGCTTCCGCGCGGGGCGTCGCGGACGGAACGGCCCGAAGACCGCACCCGGAAGGGCGCAGGACGAGGCGGCGGACTGCACGGCCTGGGTGGCGGGCAGCGCCGGACGCGCCCGGCGGCCGGCCTCGGCCGAGCGGGTACGGCAGGCAGCAGCCGAGGTGAGCCGGCACGGCAAGGCGCGGCAAGCCGCCTCCGGAGACGGCGCAACAGCGCCACCCGAGGGGCGGTACGGCAGACGGGCGACACGGCGGCCGCACCCGGAACGGCGTGGCAGGCAGCAGCCGGGGCAAGGCGGCGCGGGCGCGCACGGGGCCCGGCTGCGGCAGGCCGCATCCCCCGCCGCAACGCGGCGGAACTACACCGGGGCCGGACCGCGGCCGCGGCCGTACCCGGGACGGCGCGGCAGATCCGCGCCCCAGGGCGGCACGGCAGGGCATTCCGACGGCCCCACCCGACACGGCCCGACGGCCGCATCACGCCAAGCGGCCCGCCGGCGGCCGCGCCCGGGCGGCGAGCGCGGCCCGCGTCTCCGCACCGCTCCGGCCCGTACGCCGCCCCGCGCGCGGTGCCCGCGCGCGCCCCGTGACACCATCGGCTACGTGCTCGACATCGGCTACTCCCTCTCCCGACGCTTCCCCGACCCCCCGCAGACCGACTACCGCACCGCGGACGTCCGCCTCCTGCGCCACGACCTCTTCTGCGGCGACGTCTACCTCGCCGACACCGAAACCGACCGGGAAGTGTCCACGGCCTGGGGATGGGTCCCCGTCCTCGACTTCGCCTGGGCCCTGTGCGACATCGTCGAGGAGCTCGACCGCGACCCCCGCGGCAGCCGCTCCGCCGACCGCCGCCACGCCGAGCTCGACTTCACCGAGTCCACCGACCGCATCCTCTTCGAACGCCGCTTCGGCTGGGTCGACATCGAAGCCGACTGGATGGCCCCCGAGGAGCCCCCGCTGACCTTCAGCCACCGCCTCCTGCGCCGCGAGGCCCGCGACTTCCTCCACGACCTCATCGCCGACCTGGTCGACATGCACGAGGACCTCGCCGACAACCCGGCCATCTGGACCCTCCAGTCCCGCTTCCCCCGCGTCCCGGCCTGACCCCCGCCGCCGGCCGGAGGGGCGTGCGTACGGGCGAAGCACCCCGAGCCCCCGCGGCTACGGCACCACCCGCACCCCCAGGCACGCCGCCAACGCCGGTGCCAGCTCCACCAACTGCCCCGGCGTCACCACCGCTCCCGCGAGCGACTCCACCCCCCGCACCACCTCCAGCTCCGCGACCTCCCGCAAGTCGACGTCCGCCATCCGCGCGCCGGACACGTCCACACCGCGCAGCACACAGCCCCGGAACGACACCCGCTCCAGCACCGCCCCCGCAAGATCCGGCTCGACCAGGACGCACCCCTCGAACACCACGTCCCGCAGCCGCGCCCCCCGCAGGTTCAGGAAGTCGAACTTCCCGCCCCGCACCACCACCCGCTCCCACTCCGCCCCGTGCAGGGCCGCACCCCCCAACCGGGCGTCGGACACCTCCACATCGCGCAGCACCGCCCCCGACAGGTCCGCCCCCACGGCGCGGACCCCCTCCCACACCGAGTCCAGGAACCGCGCCCGCGCCAGCCCCGCCCCGTCCAGGACGCAGTCCCGCACCGCGCACTCCAGGAACCGGGCCCCCGCCCCCTCCTGCCCGGACAGGTCCGCCCCCGCGAACTCCACCCCGTCGTAGTCCCCGTCCGGCTCCAGCCCCCCGCCGCCCCACCCCCGCAGCTCCGGCAGCCGCACCTCCGGCCGCCGAGCCGCCCGCACCGCCACCCTGCGCCCGTTGCCCGCCATCCCCCCATCGTGCCCTCCCCCACCGACACCGCGGCCCGGGCGCCGCCCGAAGACACACCCCGCCACGCCGCACACCCGGCAAACGGCCTGCTCCGCGCCCCCGGAACGCGACACCCCGCCCCCTGGACACCCCCCTGCCCCGGGTGTACCAACTCCCCCATGACGATCAACGGCGGCATCTCCTTCTGGCACGCCGCGGACCCCGGCGCCACCCCGCCCGCCCGCGCGCCCCTCACCGGCGACACGACGGCCGACGTCGTCATCGTCGGCGGCGGCTACACCGGCCTGTGGACCGCGTACCACCTCAAGACCGCCGCACCCGACCTCCGCGTCACCGTCCTGGAGCAGAAGACCTGCGGCCACGGCGCCTCCGGCCGCAACGGCGGCTGGCTCTACAACGGCATCGCCGGCCGCGACCGGTACGCCCGCCTCCACGGCCTACCCGAGGCCCGCCGCCTCCAGCAGGCGATGAACGCCACCGTCACCGAGGTCATCGAGACCGCCGCCAAGGAGGGCATCGACGCCGACATCCACCACGGCGGCGTCCTCGAAGTCGCCCGCACCCCCGCCCAACTCACCCGCCTCAAGGCCTTCCACGAAGCCGAAGCCGCGTTCGGCGAAACCGACCGCATCCTCCTCGACGCCGCCGAGACCCGCGCCCGCATCGACGTCGCCGACGCCGTCGGCGCCACCTGGACCCCGCACGGCGCCCGCATCCACCCCCTCAAGCTCCTCCGGGGCCTCGCCGCCGCCTGCGAACGCCTCGGCGTCACCATCCACGAATCCACCCCCGTCACCGCCCTCGCCCCCCGCCGCGCCACCACCCCCTACGGCACCGTCCGCGCCCCGTTCGTCCTGCGCTGCACCGAGGGCTTCACCGCCTCCCTCAAGGGCCAGAAGCGCTCCTGGCTCCCCATGAACTCCTCGATGATCGCCACCGCCCCGCTCCCCGAAGCCACCTGGCAGCGCATCGGCTGGGACGGCGCGGAGACCCTCGGCGACATGGCCCACGCCTACATGTACGCCCAGCGCACCGCGGACGGCCGGATCGCCCTCGGCGGCCGGGGCGTCCCGTACCGCTTCGGCTCCCGCACCGACAACGACGGCAGCACCAGCCCCGCGACGATCGCCTCCCTCACCCGCCTCCTGACGGCGTTCTTCCCCGCCCTCGCCGGAGTGGAGGTCACCCACGCCTGGTCGGGCGTCCTCGGCGTCCCCCGCGACTGGTGCGCCACCGTCAGCCTCGACCGCACGACGGGCCTGGGCTGGGCCGGCGGCTACGTCGGCTCCGGCGTCGCCACCTCGAACCTGGCCGGCCGCACCCTGCGCGACCTGGTCCTCGGCGACACCACCGAGCTCACCACACTCCCCTGGGTGAACCACCGCGTACGCCGCTGGGAGCCCGAACCCTTCCGCTGGCTCGGCGTCCACGCCCTGTACGCCGCCTACCGCGAGGCCGACCGCCGCGAAACCGCCACCCACACCCCGGTGACAACCCCCCTGGCCCGCCTCGCGAACCGCATCGCAGGCCGCCACTGACCCCGCGGGCCCACGAGAAAGACCCCGGACCAGAGGTCCGGGGTCTTCAACCCGTGGAATGGAGCCGCCTATCGGAATCGAACCGATGACCTGATCATTACAAGTGAACTGCTCTGCCAACTGAGCTAAGGCGGCATGTGTGACGCTGCACAGCGCACAGATCGCCCCCACTTTACACAGCCGCACACCCCCGCCGCGAAGGCGATTTCCCGCCTCCCGTTACCACCCGCCCGCATGTTCGTTGTCCGTATGGACGTGCACACCCGAAGGCCGGACCGCACGCCGGAGGGGGAATCATGAACCGCAGCGACCGCACCGCCCCGCCCCCGGCCCGCCGTACGAGAGGAGCGGAAGCCCGGCCGCGCGTCTACCGCTACCGCTTCTATCCGGACGAAGAGCAGGCCGCTCAACTGACCCGCACCTTCGGCGCCTGCCGGTGGGTCTACAACCAGGGCCTCGTCCTGCGCACGACCGCCTGGCGCGACCACGGCGTCCGTGTAGGCTTCGCGGAAACCTGCCGCGCCCTCACCGGCTGGAGACATGCGGCGCAGACTTCCTGGCTCCGCGACATCTCCTCGGCGGTGCTGCAGCAGTCCCTGCGGCACCTCGACGCGGCCTTCTCCCGCTTCTTCAAGCGGACGTCCACCCACCCCGAACCGAAGCGGAAGAACCGGTCCCGGGACTCCGCGACGTACGTGCGCACCGGCTTCCGCTGGCGCGAAAACCCCGCACGGCCCGGCACCGGGCTGATCGGCCTCGCCAAGCAATCCGAGCCGCTCGACGTGCGCTGGTCGCGCCCGCTCCCACCGGGTGCGGCGCCCCTGAAGCTGACGGTGACCCGTGACCGCGCCGGGCGCTTCTTCCTCCAGATCCTTGTGGAGGAGCACATCGCGCCGCTGCCTCCCGCCCTGACCCCGGACACCGCCGCCCCGAGGGCTGTCGGACTGGACCTCGGTCTGGCGGCGCTGGCCACCCTGGACGACGGCACCACGGCCGGCCACCCCCGCCTCCTCCGCACGCACGGCGCGAAGCTCGCCCGCCTCCAGCGGGAGCTGCACCGCAAGGAGCCCGGCTCCGCCAACCGCGGCAAGGCGCGCGCCCGCCTCGCCCGGCTCCACGCCGCGATCGCGGACTACCGCAGGGACGCCCTCGACCAGCTCACCACCCGCCTCGTGCGCGAGAACCAAGTGCTCGTGGTGGAGGACCTGGCCGTCGCCAACCTGGTGCGCTCCCCCTCCGGCCCCGGGCGCCGCCGCAAAGCCGGGCTGAACCGGTCGATCGCGGACGCCGCCTGGAGCACGCTGCTGCGCATGCTCTGGTACAAGTGCGCGTGGTACGGCCGCACCCTTGTGATCGTGGACCGGTTCTTCCCGTCGACCCGCCGCTGCTCCGCCTGCCACGCGCACGGCGAACGGCTCGACGTCTCGGTGCGGTCCTGGACCTGCGCAGCGTGCGGTGCCGCCCACGATCGCGACGTGAACGCCGCCCGCAACCTGCGGCAGGAAGGGCTCCGGCTGTACGAGCAGGCGGTCGCGGCCCTCTCGCCGGGCCGGCAGCTCCCGGCGGTCGTACGGGCTTCCGCCCCGGCGGGGGTCGTCGTGGCGGCGTAGGAACACCGCAGGCTCCGGCCGACGGGCCGTCGGCCGCCTCGCCTGTGGAGCCCGTGTCAGACCGTCCGGTGGGGCCATCCGGCCAACCCGGCGGCAGTGGGCGGTGAAGCAGGAACCGCAGCCCGCGAGGGCGCGGAACGGCCAAAAGAGCGGTGCTCTGCCCCACCGCCCCGACCCGCCCGACCCCCGTCGAGGTGGACGTCACGTCCGGGCGGGTGCTGACAGGAAGCGGATTGCGGGGTAGCGTCGGGCGGAAGTCCGCTCTGCGGACCAGACCACTCACTTCCTTCCACTCGGATCGTCCGGCACGTTCCTGCCGGTAGAAGGGATGCACCCCCATGGCTTCCGTCACCTTCGACAAGGCGACCAGGCTCTACCCCGGCGGCGACAAGCCCGCCGTCGACGCCCTCGACCTCCAGATCGAGGACGGCGAGTTCCTCGTCCTCGTCGGCCCCTCCGGCTGCGGCAAGTCCACCTCGCTGCGCATGCTCGCCGGCCTGGAGGACGTCAACGGCGGCGCCATCCGCATCGGCGACCGCGACGTCACCCACCTGCCGCCCAAGGACCGGGACATCGCGATGGTGTTCCAGAACTACGCGCTGTACCCGCACATGACCGTCGCCGACAACATGGGCTTCGCCCTGAAGATCGCCGGCGAGGACAAGGCGACCATCCGCCGCAAGGTCGAGGACGCGGCGAAGATGCTCGACCTCACCCAGTACCTGGACCGCAAGCCGAAGGCGCTCTCCGGCGGCCAGCGCCAGCGCGTCGCCATGGGCCGCGCGATCGTCCGCAAGCCGCAGGTGTTCCTGATGGACGAGCCGCTGTCCAACCTCGACGCCAAGCTGCGCGTCTCGACGCGTACGCAGATCGCCGCGCTCCAGCGCGACCTCGGCATCACCACCGTGTACGTCACCCACGACCAGGTCGAGGCCATGACCATGGGCGACCGCGTCGCCGTGCTCAAGGACGGCCTGCTCCAGCAGGTGGACACGCCGCGGAACATGTACGACCGCCCGGCGAACCTCTTCGTGGCCGGCTTCATCGGCTCCCCGGCCATGAACCTGGTCGAGGTCCCGATCGCCGACGGCGGCGTGAAGTTCGGCGAGACCGTCGTCCCGGTGTCGCGCGAGGCGATCACCGCCGCCGCGGACGCCGGCGACCGCACCGTCACGGTCGGCGTGCGCCCCGAGCACTTCGACATCGGCACCGAGGGCGGCCTGACGATCACGGTCAACGTCGTCGAGGAGCTCGGCGCGGACGGCTACGTCTACGGCCGCACCGACAAGGCGGACGGCGGCGGCCAGGACATCGTGGTCCGCGTCGGCGGCCGCAACGTCCCCGAGAAGGGCTCCAGCCTGCACGTCGTGCCGCGCGCCGGCGAGATGCACGTGTTCTCCACGTCGACGGGCGCCCGCCTGTCCGACTGACGGCGCGCCGACCGGACACCGGTCCCGTGGGAAAGGGGTGCCCCCGCCGGGGGCACCCCTTTCCCCTTTCCCCGGCCCTCCACACCCGCCTCGTCAACACGGGAATCGAAAAACCACGTCGAACCATCCCTCGACCGGGTGACTAATTGTCGCCGCTTACGCACCGAGCGCTACTCTCCCCTCGTGACCCACACTGCCCGCCGAATCGGCCGATCCCTCGCCCTGGTCCTGCCCGTCGTCATGGTCCTGTCCGGGACCCTCGCGGTCACGATGGTCCCGTGGGCGGACAACAGCTCGTCCCGGATCCTGACCGCGTCCGCGGAGGACGTCTCCGTGCCCGCGAAGCCGCGCGCCCCCCAGGACGTGCTGCGCGACAAGCTCCTCGGGGAGCTCCGGGCGGGTGAGCAGCCGGGCGACGTCCTGATGCACCTGCAGCAGGAGGTGGACCGGCGGCCGTCGCTGGCCGGCCACTGCGCGGGCATCGCGCGGGCACTGGGCCGGGCCGCCGTGGAGGCGTACGGCCCGACGAAGGCGCAGTCGTACGCGCGCCCCGTCTGCGACACCTCGTACGCGTCGGGCGTGGCGTCGATGGGCTGACGCCGGCCTGACGCCAGGCGCCGGATTCCCGGCGTCCGGGTCGGCGGCGCCCGGTCCGGCTCCCCCGGGCGGGCCCCTACGCTGGCGGCCATGACCGACGCGCCACCGCCCTCCGCACCCCGTTTCACCCGTTCCGCAGCCGCGATCCCGGCTCCGCTCGCACAGGCTCCCACCCAGGCGGTGGTCCTGGCGGGCGGTCAGGGGTCGCGGCTGCGGCCGTACACGGACGACCGGCCGAAGCCGATGGTGGAGATCCCCGGAACCGGGGTGCCCATCATCGGGCACCAGTTGGCGTGGCTGGCGGCGGAGGGGGTGACGGACGCGGTGGTGTCCTGCGGCCACCTCGCGGGCGTCCTCCAGGAGTGGCTGGCCGCGGCGGAGCTGCCGCTGCGGGTGACGACGGTGGTGGAGGAGGAGCCGCTCGGCCGCGGCGGTGGCCTCAAGTACGCGGCCCGACACCTGCCGTCCCCTGACGCGCCGTGGTACGCGACGAACGGGGACGTCTGGACGCGCTTCTCGCTGCGCGAGATGGCCGCGTTCCACACGGAGCGCGGCGCGGTGGCGACGCTGGCGCTGGCGCGGCCGCGGATCCCGTGGGGCGTGGTGGAGACGAACGAGTTCGGGCAGGTCCTGGACTTCATCGAGGCGCCGCCGTCGCCGTACCAGGTGAACGCGGGGGTGTACGTGTTCGCGCCGGACTTCGCGGCACTCCTCCCGGACGTGGGCGACCACGAGCGGACGACGTTCCCCCGCCTGGCCCGCGCCCGCCGCCTGGCCGGCTACCCGCTCCCCCAGGGCGCGTACTGGCGCGCGATCGACACGGCGAAGGACCTGTCGGAGGCCGCCCGCGAACTGGCGGCGGCACAGGGCGGCTCCTGAGCCCGGCGGCAAGAAGCGGGGCCCGGTGCGCTGTTCGCGCGCCGGGCCCCGCTCGTGTGGTGCCGGGGGGTCAGCCGAGGAGGCCGCCCACGAGGCCCGGCTTCGTGGACGGGGTGTCGCCGCCGGTGGAGCCGCTGCGGGTGCCGGTGCCGCTCGACGGGGGCTTGGGGGTGGACTGCTTCGGGGCCGTGCCGGTGCCGGTGCTGCTGCCGGTACGGGACGACGCGGTGGGCTGGGAGCCGGTGCCCGCGGTCTGCCGCGAGGTGGTGCCCGAGGTGGTGCGGCCCGTCTTCGCGGACGGGGACGGAGTGGCGGTGGGCTCGGGGGACTTGGAGGGCTGCTGGGTGGGGGACTGCTGCTGCTGGGGCTGCCGGGACTTGGCGGGGGGCTTCGGGAGCGGGGAGCCCGGGAGGTAGTTGCTGGGCGCCTGGCCCGGTCCGGGGACGGTGACGACGGTGCTGGAGCGGACGGCTCCGCCGAGGAGGGAGCCGATGAGGAGGGTGAGTCCGCAGACGACGGTGGCCATGATGGTTCCGCGGCGCAGGACGCGACGGCGCAGGGTCCACAGCTCGGAGCGGGGGCCGAGGGTCCGCCAGGCTTCGCCGGCGAGGCGCCCGTCGAGGGAGTAGACGGGGGCGCCGGCGATGATCAGGGGGCTCCAGGCGGCCAGGTAGATGATGTCGGGGGCGTCGTAGGCGGGGACGGTCTTCCAGCTGACGGTCATCAGGAGGGCGGCGGAGAGCAGGGCCCCGATGCAGGCCGCGAGGCGCTGCCACAGCCCGAGGACGGTGAGGACGCCGACGATGACCTGGAGGAAGGCGACGCTGAGCCCGGCGCCGACGGGGTGGGCGAGGGCGAAGTCGCGGAGCGGCTCGGCCAGCGCCCAGGGGTGGAGGGTGCGGAGCCAGGTGACCATGGAGCCGCGTTCGCCGCCGTCGAAGTAGACGGGGTCGCACAGCTTGCCCATGCCGGCGTAGATGGAGATGAACCCGAGGAAGACGCGCAGGGGCAGGAGGACGACGCCGAGGTTCATGCGGCGTCCGGGGTAGTACGAGGCCTGCGGGCGGCTGTCGGCGGGGGTCCGGCGGAGGGTGTCGGGGTGGGCGCCCGGGCCGCCCGGGATGCCCGGACCGCCGGCGTACGGGCCGCCGGCGTAGGGACCGCCGGCGTACGGGCCGCGTTGGTCCCGTACGGGGGCCAGGGGGCGGGTCTCGTCGGGGGCGCCGTAGGTGCGCTGGCCGATGACGGTGGGGGTGGGGACGGTGTCGTCGGCGAGGTCGCGGCCGAGGTCGATCCGGGGGATGACCTGGGTGGCGCCGCTGTCGTGTTCGTGGTGGCCGCGGCCGTGTTCGCGTACGGCCTGGAGGAGGCCGCCCATGGCTGCGGAGTCGCCCTGGGCGGATTTGCCGCTCCAGACGACGGGGGCCCGGCGGCGGCCGGCGGCGGCTCCGGCGGCCGCCGCGGCGGCGGCGCCGAGGACGGGTGCCCGGCCGGGGGTGTTCGCGGGCTTGGAACGCGCGCTCGGGCTCGGTGCGAGCCGCACGCGGAAGCTGGCGTGGTTCACGATGACCTGTGCGGGGTCGCACGGCACCTTGACCATGCTCAGCGCGGGCTGGTCGTCGAACCCTGACGTTCTTGTGTCCACACTCATCTAACCGAGTGATCAGTGTTTAGGACACTGCCTTGACGGGGTTCTTGTG
The DNA here is from genome assembly GCF_014649915.1 of Streptomyces toxytricini. Lineage (GTDB taxonomy): Bacteria > Actinomycetota > Actinomycetes > Streptomycetales > Streptomycetaceae > Streptomyces > Streptomyces toxytricini. Next base: position 197,729 of record NZ_BMTY01000009.1, read on the forward strand.
TCCGAGACCCGTCAAGATCAAGCCACCCCGCCCCAAGGGGGCGGGGTGGCACGCTCACGGGTCACCGGCGGTGCGCCGATCGGCCGAAGCCGCCCGGGTTCAGGCGCGGCGGCGGGCCGCCTCGTAGAGGACGACGCCGGCGGCGACACCGGCGTTGAGGGACTCGGCCCCGCCCGGCATGGGGATGCGGACGAGGTAGTCGCAGTTCTCGCCGACGAGGCGGCCGAGGCCCTTGCCCTCGGAGCCGACGACGATGACGACGGGCCCGGCGAGGGCGTCGAGGTCGGCGACGGAGTGCTCGCCCTCGGCGGCGAGGCCGACGACGGTCAGGCCGGCCTTCTTGTAGTCCTGGAGGGCGCGGGTGAGGTTGGTGACCCGGGAGACGGGCGTGCGGGCCGCGGTGCCGGCGGAGGTCTTCCAGGCGCCGGCGGTCATGCCGGCGGCGCGCCGCTCGGGGATGACGACGCCGTGGCCGCCGAAGGCCGAAACCGATCGGACGATCGCGCCGAGGTTGCGGGGGTCGGTGACGCCGTCGAGGGCGACGATGAGGGGTTCCTCGCCGTTGTCGTAGGCGGCCTCGGTGAGGTCCTCGGGGTGGGCGTACTCGTACGGCGGGACCTGGAGGACGAGGCCCTGGTGGTTGAGGCCGCCGGTCATCCGGTCGAGCTCGGGGCGCGGGGCCTCCATCAGGTTGATGTTGCCGCGCTCGCCGGCGAGCTGGAGGGCCTCGCGGACGCGCTCGTCGTTGTCGATGAACTGCTGCACGTACAGGGTGGTGGCGGGCACGCCGTCGCGCAGGGCCTCGAACACGGGGTTGCGGCCGACGACCATCTCGCTCTGGCCCTTGGCTCCGCCGCGGCGGGGCGCGGGGCGGCGCTTGGCGGCCTGCTTGGCCGCGGCGTTGGCGAGGCGGAACTTCTTGTGGCCCTTGCGGTCCTCGGCCTTGGGCGTGGGGCCCTTGCCCTCCAGGCCCCTGCGCCGCTGGCCGCCGCTTCCGACCGTGGGGCCCTTCTTGTTGGACGTGCGGCGTCCCCTGCGCTGGCTGTTCCCGGCCATGACCTCTACCTGTTTTCGTTGGTGCTGCGGTACGTACGTATGAAGAGTGTGCCGCCCGGGGGGCCGGGCGGCACAACAGAGCTGGTCCGGGCGGGTCCGGTCAGCGGGGTCCGAGGGTCCAGCGCGGGCCGGACGGGCTGTCCTCGATGACGAGTCCGGACTGCTGGAGCTGGTCGCGGATGGCGTCGGCGGTGGCCCAGTCCTTGCGGGCGCGGGCGGACTCGCGCTGGTCGAGGACGAGGCGGACGAGGGTGTCGACGGCGCCGTGGAGGTCGTCGCCGCGGTCGGCCTCCTGCGACCAGTGCGGGTCGAGGGGATCGAGGCCGAGGACGCCGAGCATGGCGCGGACCTCGGCGAGGCGGGCGATGGCGGCGTCCTTGTCGTCGGCGGCGAGCGCGCTGTTGCCCTGGCGGACGGTGGTGTGGACGATGGCCAGCGCCTGCGGGACGCCGAGGTCGTCGTCCATGGCCTCGGCGAAGGCGGGCGGCACCTCGGCGGCCGGCTCGACGGGGCCGCCGGCCTTCTCGACGACGCGCTGGACGAAGCCCTCGATGCGCGCGAAGGCGGACTCGGCCTCGCGCAGCGACTCCTCGCTGTACTCGATCATGGAGCGGTAGTGCGGGGTGCCGAGGTAGTAGCGCAGCACGATGGGGCGCCAGTTCTTGACCATCTCGGAGACGAGGACGGAGTTGCCGAGGGACTTCGACATCTTCTCGCCGGACATGGTGACCCAGGCGTTGTGCACCCAGTAGGAGGCGAAGTCGTCGCCGAACGCCTTGGCCTGGGCGATCTCGTTCTCGTGGTGCGGGAAGATCAGGTCGAGGCCGCCGCCGTGGATGTCGAAGGCGCTGCCGAGGTACTTGTGCGCCATCGCGGAGCACTCCAGGTGCCAGCCGGGGCGGCCGCGGCCCCACGGCGTCTCCCAGTCGGGCTCGCCGGGCTTGGTGGCCTTCCACATGGCGAAGTCGCGGGGGTCGCGCTTGCCGGTGATGCCCTCTTCGGCCGGCTGCTGGAGGTTGTCGAGCTCCTGGTTGGAGAGCGCGAGGTAGCCGGGGTAGGAGCGGACGTCGAAGTAGACGCTGCCCTCGGCCTCGTAGGCGTGGCCGCGCTCGATGAGGCCGCGCATCATCTCGATCATCTCGGGGACGTGGCCGGTGGCGCGGGGCTCGTACGTGGGCGGGAGGCACCCGAGGGCCTCGTAGCCGCTGTTGAAGGCGCGCTCGTTCGCGTAGCCGATGGACCACCAGGGCCGGTCCTGCTCGGCGCCCTTCCTGATGATCTTGTCGTCGATGTCGGTGACGTTCCGGATGAAGGTGACGTCGTAGCCGCGGTACTCGAACCAGCGGCGCATGATGTCGAAGTTGAGGCCGGAGCGGATGTGCCCGATGTGCGGGGCCGCCTGCACGGTGGCACCGCAGAGGTAGATCGAGACGCAGCCCTCGGCGAGCGGGGTGAAGTCGCGGATCTGCCGGGCGCTGGTGTCGTACAGGCGAATAGTCACGGCACCAGGGTAGTGCGCCGCGGGCAGTGCCCCGCGACCCTTTCCGGGGCGCGGCGGCGCTTTGCCGCCGCGGCCGGGGAGCCGCCGTCGAGCCGGGCGCCGCCGGGAGCGGCGCCCGGTAAGGGCGGCCTGCGCGGATCAGGCCTGGTTCGTCCGGTACACCAGTGCGGTGGCGATGGCGGCGAGGCCCTCGGCCCGCCCGGTGAGGCCGAGTCCGTCGGTGGTGGTCCCGGAGACGGAGACGGGGGCGCCCGCGGCGGTCGAGAGCGCCTTCTGCGCCTCTTCGCGCCGCTTGCCGATCTTGGGGCGTACACCGATCACCTGGACGGCGATGTTGCCGATCTCGAAGCCCTCGGCGCGGACGATCCGCGCGGCCTCGGCGAGGAGGGTGGTGCCGGAGGCGCCGGACCACTCCGGGCGGGAGGTGCCGAAGTGGGCGCCGAGGTCGCCGACTCCGGCGGCGGAGAAGAGGGCGTCGCAGGCCGCGTGGGCGGCGACGTCGCCGTCGGAGTGCCCGGCGAGGCCGTCCTCTCCCTCCCACAGCAGGCCCGCGCACCACAGGTCGCGGCCCGCCTCGAAGGCGTGGACGTCGGTGCCGATGCCGACGAGCGGGAGGAGCGGGGCCGGGGAAGGGGCGGGGGTGGGGCTAGTAGGCATCGGTGGCCCTCCTGCGGGCGAGTACGGCCTCGGCGAGGACCAGGTCGAGCGGGCGGGTGACCTTGAAGGCCTCTTCGTGGCCGGGGACCACGACGACGGTGGTGCCGAGGCGCTCCACCATGCCGGCGTCGTCGGTGGCGCCCTCGCCGGACACGGCGACGGCCTCGTGCGCGCGGCGCAGGGTGGCGAGGTCGAAGCCCTGGGGGGTCTGGACGGCGCGCAGCCGGGCGCGCTCCGGGGTGGCGACGACCGGCTCGGGCTCTCCGGGCTTGCCGGGCTCGACTTCCTTGACGGTGTCCGCGAGGGGAAGCGCGGGGACGACGGCGGGGGCGCCGTCGCGGACCGCCTCGACGACGGCGTCGACGGTGTCCACGGGGACGAGGGGGCGCGCGGCGTCGTGGACGAGCACGCAGGCGATGTCGTCGGGCAGGGCGGCGAGGCCGGCGGCGACGGACTCCTGGCGGGTGTCGCCGCCGGGGACGACCAGCAGCTCGGTGCGGTCGGGCAGCGGGTGCTCGTCGAGGAGGCGTCGCACCTCGGCGGCGCCGTCGGGCGGTGCGACGACGACAACCAGGTGCACGGCCCGCGAGCGGGCCATGGCGCGGACGGCGTGGATCAGCATCGGGGTGCCGCCGAGGGCCCGCAGGGCCTTGGGGGCGCCCGGGCCGAGGCGGACCCCGCGACCGGCCGCGGGGATCACCGCGGCGGTGCGCCGGGGGCGCGTTTCGTCAGACATGGAAGTAGCTCCGAGCCAAGGTTTGTGACTTCGACCGACATGGGTATGGCCCTGGGGAGTGCCGGGTGCGACGCCCTCGCCCCCTTCCGTGACGACCGGTCGAGCCGGCTGCCCGGACCCGGCACGACAGGTCGGTCGGGTCAGTTCGGATCGGGTCGGGTCGCGTCGTGCCAGGTGCCGTGGGCGCTGGTGCGCCGGGTCCGGCTCAGGACGGCGCGGGACCGGGCGGCGCGGGAGCGCGCCGTCGGGGGCCGCGCGGGATCACGTGTGGGTGCGTACGGCGCCGCCTGTCCGGGACGGCGTGCGCGCGCGTACGCGTACGGGCATGCGGCGAGGTGGGGCGTGCGGGTGCAGACATGCCGCAGCGCCCGGCAACGGCCCCCCGTTGGGGAGGCCGATCGTCGGGCACCGCGGCACGGCTGCTTGCGGGTCTGCGCGCCGTCAGGACGCGAGGACCTCGTCGAGGAGGGCCTCGGCCTTGTCCTCGTTGGTGTTCTCCGCGAGCGCCAGCTCGCTGACCAGGATCTGGCGCGCCTTGGCGAGCATCCGCTTCTCACCGGCGGACAGCCCGCGCTCGCGCTCGCGGCGCCACAGGTCGCGCACCACTTCGGCGACCTTGATGACGTCGCCGGAGGCGAGCTTCTCCAGATTTGCCTTGTAGCGACGGGACCAGTTCGTCGGCTCCTCGTTGAGCGGTGCCCGCAGCACCTCGAAGACCCGGTCCAGCCCGTCCTGGCCGACTACGTCGCGAACGCCGACGAACTCCGCATTGTCGGCAGGCACACGCACCGTCAGGTCGCCCTGGGCGACCTTGAGCACCAAGTAGGTCTTGTCCACGCCTTTGATCTGGCGAGTTTCGATGGCCTCGATCAGCGCGGCCCCGTGATGGGGATAGACCACGGTGTCGCCAACCTTGAACGTCATGTGACAGGTACCCCTTCCGTGGCTATCCAGGGTAACACGAGAACTGACTGTTATGAATGGCGTTTTCGCAGGTCAGGGCACATCTCGGGGCTTGACAACTCCGGCGCGGACGTGCTGCGAAGGGCTCCGGAAGGGGGGTATTCGCAGGTCGGAGGCGCTGTACGGACCGGGCGAAACGGCCACGTTACACCTGGCGGGTGACCCCTCCGGTGTGATGTACGTCCCGTTTTGCCGGGTTCGAGGTCGGGAAACCGAACTACTCCGTTCGACTACCGGCCACCCGAACGGAGTGGTTCCGGCCCAATCCCGGAATTGATCACGGAGAGGCGTTCGAGGGAATCCCGGAATTGATCACCGGGCGGCCGGAGCGCTATATGCGGACGGCACATGAGACGGCACATGAACGGACCCGGAAGTGCCGGCGCTCTTCGCCGGCGGAACGGGCGCCCGGCGCCCGGCGGAATGGGTGATCGCCGGGCCGGGGCAGCGGAGCCCGCCCCCTGCGGAGGGTCGGGTGCGGGGGCGGGGCGGCGGCTCGGTAACCTAAGCGCGCTGACACACCCTTAGGGCGGCTTTACCTCGGCCGTCCGCGGGACCGACCACCTTCCGTTCCGTACGTCCAAGGAGTTGCCGCCGCCGTGAGCCGCAGCCTTCGACGCGGCGCCCTCGCCGCCACCGCCGTCGTGTTCTCGATCGCCTCGCTGGCCGCCTGCGGTGCGGGCAACGACGCGCAGACGCTGAAGATCAAGCCGGACAACGCCGCCGCCTCCAAGGGCGACATCATGGTCCAGAACGCGCTGGTGATCACCGGCAAGGACCGCAAGGGGTCGGCCGTCGTCTCCGCGACCGTCTTCAACGAGGGCGACAAGCCGCAGACGATCGACGCGATCACCCTGCCGGGCTCCAAGGGCAAGGTCGTCCTGAAGGGTGCCGAGGGCGCCTCCGGCAAGGTCACCGTCCCCGCCGGCGGCTCCGTCGTCCTCGGCGGCAAGGGCAACCCCTCCGCGGTGATCGAGGGCGGCACCGAGGCCGTGAAGGACGGCGACGTCCAGAAGGTCGTCTTCAAGCTCAGCAACACCGGCGACGTCGAGCTGGAGGCGTTCGTCTGGCCGAACACCGGCATGTACGCGGGCTTCGGCCCGACCGAGGCCCCCGCCGCCGCCCCGTCCGCCTCGGGCAGCCCGGCCGCCTCGCCGTCCGCCGGCCCGTCGGGCTCGCCGTCCGGCTCCCCGGCCGCCACCCCCGCGGGTGCGGCGTCGGGTTCCCCGGCCGCGTCGCCCTCGGGCTCCGCGTCGCACGCCGCCGGCCACTGAGACCCGGCAGCAGCCCACACGGAAGGGCCCCGTCCGCAGCGCGCGGACGGGGCCCTTCCCACAGGTGCCTCCGGCGGCCTACGGCTCGAACTTGTAGCCGAGGCCGCGGACGGTGACGAGGTAGCGCGGCGCCCCCGGGTCCGGCTCGATCTTGGCGCGCAGGCGCTTGACGTGCACGTCGAGCGTCTTGGTGTCGCCGACGTAGTCCGCGCCCCACACCCGGTCGATCAGCTGCATGCGCGTCAGCACCCGGCCGGCGTTGCGCAGCAGCATCTCCAGCAGGTCGAACTCCTTCAGCGGCAGGTCCACCTTGGCCCCGCCGACGGTCACCACGTGCCGGTCGACGTCCATGCGGACCGGGCCGGCCTCCAGCGCGGCCGGGGCGACCTCCTCCGGCTCGCCGCGGCGGCGCAGCACCGCGCGGATGCGGGCGACCAGCTCGCGCGAGGAGAACGGCTTGGTGACGTAGTCGTCGGCTCCTATCTCCAGCCCCACGACCTTGTCGATCTCGCTGTCCTTGGCGGTCACCATGATGACGGGGACGTTGGAGCGGCCGCGCAGCTGCCGGCACACCTCCGTGCCGGGCAGGCCGGGGAGCATCAGGTCGAGGAGGACGAGGTCGGCGCCGTTGCGCTCGAACTCGTCGAGGCCGTCGGGCCCCGTCGCGGCGACCGCGACCTCGAATCCCTCCTTGCGGAGCATGTAGGAGAGGGCGTCGCTGAAGGATTCCTCGTCCTCGACGACGAGCACACGGGTCACGGAAGGACCTCCGGGGCAGGGTTGGGCGGTTCTGGCGTTCTGTGGATCAGGCGGGGGTCGGGTGGCCGGGGGTGGGCGACGGGTCCGCCTCCCCGGCCGGGGCCCGGGAGGGGCCCGTGGACGCGGCCGCCTCGGGCAGGCGCAGCGTGAACGTGGAGCCCTGGCCCTCCGAGCTCCACACGCTGACCTCCCCGCCGTGGGAGGCCGCCACGTGCTTGACGATCGCGAGGCCGAGGCCCGTTCCCCCGGTGGCGCGGGAGCGGGCCGGGTCGACGCGGTAGAAGCGTTCGAAGATCCGCTCGCGGTCCTTCTCGGGGATGCCGATGCCCTGGTCGGTGACGGCGATCTCGATCAGGTCGCCGCCCGGGGCGGTGACACGGCGGGCGGCGATCCCGACGCGGGTCCGGGCGGGACTGTAGTTGACGGCGTTCTCCACCAGGTTGCCCAGGGCCGCCGCGAGCTGGCCGCGGTGCCCCCAGACGCGCAGGTCGGCGGTGCCGCCGGAGGCCATGGTGATGTGCTTCGCGGACGCGGTGTGGCGGCAGCGGTCGATCGCCTCCTCCACCAGCGTGTCCACGCGGACGGGCTCGGCGTCGTCCAGCGGGTCGTCGTTCTGCACCCGGGAGAGGTCGATGAGCTCTTGGACGAGGTTGATCAGCCGGGTCGCCTCGATCTGCATGCGGCCCGCGAAGCGGCTGACCGCCTCGGGGTCGTCGGCGGCGTCCATGACGGCCTCGGACAGCAGGGAGATCGCGCCCACCGGCGTCTTCAGCTCGTGCGAGACGTTCGCGACGAAGTCGCGGCGCACGGCCTCGATGCGGCGGGCCTCCGTGAGGTCCTCGACCAGCAGCAGCACCAGCCGGGAGCCGAGCGGCGCCACGCGCGCCGAGACGGCGAGGGCCTCCCCGCGGCCGGTGCCGCGGCGCGGCAGGTCCAGCTCGACCTGGCGTATCTCCCCGTCCCGGCGGGTGTCGCGGGCCATGTGCAGCATCGGCTCGACGGCGAGCCTGCCGCCGCGGACGAGCCCGAGGGCGTACGCGGCGGAGCTGGCCTTGACCACCGCGTCGCCCTCGTCGAGCACGACGGCGGAGGAGCGGAGCACCGAGAGCACGGTGTCGACACCGGGCGGGAGCACCGCGTTGATGTCGGGGCGCATGGAGCTCCGGGTGGGGCGGGCCTGGTCGCGCTCGCTCCAGCGGAACGCCAGCGTGGCGACGACACCGGTGCAGGCACCGGCTATCGCTGCAGCTGCGGCGACCGCCGCGTTCACGTCCATGCGTCCAGGTTAAGCAGGCGCGACGGCACTTCCCCAGCCGTTCGGGGGGCGCCTCGAACAGTCGTCGCCCAGAGTTCACCGCGGCGACGGGGCCGATTCACTTCCGGTGCCGGAGTCGGACGCGTACGCCGTCCAGCGTGTCACCGTGGGGTTCGAGCCCGCATCCGGCCCGGCCCCGGGCACCGCGCAGTAGGCCAAGAGAGGGACACCATGCGTGACGCGTACCACGAGGAACTGGACTCGATCGGCGAGAGCCTCGTCGAGATGGCCCGGCTGGTCGGCTCCGCCATCGGGCGGGCCACGACGTCCATGCTCGACGCCGACCTGAAGCTCGCCGAGAGCGTCATCGCGGCCGACCAGAAGATCGACGACCTCCAGCACGACCTGGAGGCCCGTGCCATCGCGCTGCTCGCCCGGCAGCAGCCGGTCGCCACCGACCTGCGGATCGTGGTGACCTCGCTGCGCATGAGCGCCGACCTGGAGCGCTCCGGCGACCTCGCGCAGCACGTGGCCAAGCTGGCGCGGCTGCGGTTCCCGGACGCGGCGGTCCCGCGGGACCTGCACGCGACGATCCTGGAGATGGGGCAGCTGGCGCAGCGGCTGATGGCGAAGGCCGCCGAGGTGATCATCACGAAGGACGTGGACCTGGCGCTCCAGCTGGAGACGGACGACGACGAGATGGACCAGCTGCACCGCACGCTGTTCCAGCACCTGATGGACGACCGCTGGAAGCACGGCATCGAGACGGCCGTGGACGTGACGCTGCTGGGCCGCTACTACGAGCGGTTCGCGGACCACGCGGTGTCGGTGGCCAAGCGCGTCGTGTACCTGGTGACGGGCGAGCACGCGGACGAGCTCCAGGCGCCGGTCCCGCCGGAGGCGGTCTGACCGGGCACCCGGCCGGCCGGGGCCGGACCCCGCACGGGCGCCGTCGAGCGCCTGTGCGCCGTTGACGCGCCCGTGCGGCTGGGCATGAATGAGGCGGAAGGCAGTAGGCCCACGCGTACACCGCCTGCGAGGAGGAACCATGCCCGATTCCCCCGTCCCCGTCACTCCGGAGTCCGACCGGGAGCCGGCTCCGGAGCCGCTGCGGCTCCCCCTGCTCGCGGCCTGCGGCTGCGGCTCCGGCTGCGGCTGCGGCTGCCAGTCCGGAGCCCCCTGCCAGTGCGGCGGCTGACACCGCCCACCACGGCTCCGCCGAACACCCGGGAGCCCCCCCGGCCGCGCATGCCGCGGCCGGGGGGCTCCTGCGCGCTGCGCCGGGGCCGGTCCCCGGGCAGGCACTTCTTCGCCCGTTTTCACGGCGCCGGGACGTGCTGCCCGCTACGCTGCGCAGTCCGGTCGGTGTCCACAAGGCGGGGGATCCCAATGAGGCGCAAGGACCCGGAGTACCAGCAGGCGGTCGTAGCCGCCGTGGCGATCCTGCGGCAGCGGGCCCGGGTGGAAGGGACCCTCACGTACGGGGAGCTGAGTGCCGAGTTGGAGGCTCGGGGCTTCGACTCGATACCGCCGTACCGCGGAGTCATGACCTACCTGCTCAAGGACGTCTGCCTGCACGGCAACGAGGACGGACGGGCGCCGATGCTCTCGGCGATCGTGGTGAACAAGGCGAGCCGGAAGCCGTCCGATCAGTTCTCGACGCTCGCACGCTCCGTCCCGTTCTCCCGGCCCGCCGACTGGACCTGGCAGGACGAGCAGCGGGACGTGTTCGCCCGGTACAGCGAGGAGTGATGGCCGGGAGCCCGGCCCGCGGACGACGCGCGGACCGGGGCTCCTTCGGGCCGATTACTTCTTCTTGCCCTGGTCGTTGAACCGGCCTGCGGCTTTAACCGCCACCTCGGCCCTGACCTGCGGTCGGGCGGTCAGCGGTTGTCACCCTTGGCTGCCCTTTGGCAACCGTCCCACGGCGCACAGACGACCCGAGTAGCCAGGCGTCGGCTTCAGCTGGGCGTATCGCAACCGGTACCCAGAGACCAAGCCGATGTACGCTTTTGACGATCTTGCGTCACATTGGGACGTGACACTGTCGACATCGGACGGTAGCGTGTCCGCATCCGACAATCTAGGGGCCCCAGTGACCGTGTATGCGTTCTGGAACAACAAGGGCGGCACCGGCAAGACGAGCCTGTGCTTTCAGTCGATCTGCTTCTACGCTGACCAGCATCCCGATGAGCGCATTCTGGCCATAGATGTCTGTCCGCAGGCCAACCTGTCCGAGCTCTTCCTCGGAGGCCTCGCGAACGACGGCAGCGGGAAGCTGCTCGCCCGCCAGGGCGAAATGCCTCGCGCTACGATCGGCGGCTACTTCCAGCAGAGGCTGCCTTCGCCTTACTCTCCGCCCAGCATCTCGGCGATGGACTTCGTAACGACGCCCAGCCAGTACAACCCCGCTGTGCCCGAAAACATCGACCTGGTCTGCGGTGATCCCCTGCTGGAGCTCCAGGCAAACGCGATATCCACTCTGGCGAACAACCAGATCCCTGGGACGAATGCGTGGCTGTCGGTCATCGACTGGATCCGTGACCTTCTGGCGCCCATCAAAGACCAGTACGACGCGATCTTCGTCGACTGCAACCCGAGCTTCTCGATCTACACGCAGATCGCGCTGTCCGCAGTGGACCGCCTGATCCTTCCCGTCATGGCGGATGACTCCTCTCGCCGGGCCATTCAGAACGCCTTCTCCCTCGTATACGGCCTGAAGCTTCCCTCGGACATCTACGCCACCTACGCGTTCGCCACGCGCCTCAGGGAGGCGGACCGCGAGCTGCCGCGGGTGCACGCGATCGCCAAGAACCGCCTCACTCAGTACATGGGTCCCGCATCGGCCTACGCGGCCGTACTACGTTCGATCGATAGCGACGTAGCCAAGCTGCTGCAAAGCAATCCCGAGATCTTCACGTTCGACGAGCACTCGAAGGGAGTGGTGGACATCCGCGACTTCCAGACCACTGGCGTTGTTGCGTTCGCTCGCGGATGCCCGCTGTACGCCCTGCAAGCCGGGCGCCTCGACGTGATGGGACACCGGGTGTCGGTACACGAGGACTACAGGCAGAACTGCGTCGCGGCTATGAACGATCTGACGTCGATGCTGTAAGGCAGTAGATGGCCGGTAGGGGCCAGCGATCAGCGCGGGCGCAGCGGCCCTACCCGCGTGGACCGACGTACCGCTGGCCGCCGCCCTGCCGGTGCCCGCCCTGGTCGCAGCGCGGATCCGGATCCGTCGGCAGGTCCGGCGCGCCTGACGGCCCACAGACAGACCCGAGGCAACGAGAAGCCCCCTACCAGCTGGAAATTAGCAAGTAGGGGGCTGTTTCGCGCCTTGGGACTACTTCTTGCCCTGGTTCTTGACCGCCTCGATGGCGGCCGCCGCGGCCTCCGGGTCGAGGTAGGTGCCGCCCGGGTTGAGGGGCTTGAAGTCGGCGTCGAGCTCGTACGCGAGCGGGATGCCGGTCGGGATGTTCAGGCCCGCGATGTCGGCGTCGGAGATGCCGTCCAGGTGCTTGACGAGGGCGCGCAGGCTGTTGCCGTGCGCGGCGACCAGGACGGTGCGGCCGGCCAGCAGGTCCGGGACGATGCCGTCGTACCAGTACGGCAGCATGCGGCCGACGACGTCCTTCAGGCACTCCGTGCGCGGGCGCAGCTCCGGCGGGATCGTCGCGTAGCGCGCGTCGTCCGACTGGGAGAACTCGGTGCCGTCCTCGAGCGGCGGCGGCGGGGTGTCGTAGGAGCGGCGCCACAGCATGAACTGCTCCTCGCCGAACTCGGCGAGGGTCTGCGCCTTGTCCTTGCCCTGGAGGGCGCCGTAGTGGCGCTCGTTCAGGCGCCAGGAGCGGTGGACCGGGATCCAGTGGCGGTCGGCGGCCTCCAGGGCCAGCTGCGCGGTGCGGATGGCGCGCTTCTGGAGGGAGGTGTGCACGACGTCGGGGAGCAGGCCGGCGTCCTTCAGCAGCTCACCGCCGCGGACCGCCTCCTTCTCGCCCTTCTCGTTGAGGTTGACGTCCACCCAGCCGGTGAACAGGTTCTTCGCGTTCCACTCGCTCTCGCCGTGGCGGAGCAGGATCAGCTTGTACGGTGCGTCGGCCATGCACAGGAGCCTAATGGACGCCTCCGGCGGGCGGCACGCGGTGCCGGGGGGCCGTGGATTGACGGTGCGCGTCAATCCGGTGGCTTGCGGAAGGCCCAGAACCGTAGGGTGCGGACTGCTTGGGAGGCACTTACACATTCGGGGGGATTGCGTCATGTCCGCGGGAAGTCTCATACGTGCCGCACGCGAGAGCGTGGAGGGGCTGCCTCGGGCGTTCTGGTGGCTGTGGGCGAGCACGCTCGTCAACCGGCTGGGAGCGTTCGTCGCCACGTTCATGGCGCTGTACCTGACGCTGGAGCGCGGCTACTCGGCGTCGTTCGCGGGGCTCGTGGCGGCGCTGCACGGTCTGGGCGGCGTCGTGTCCTCGCTGGCGGCCGGGGTGATGACGGACCGGCTGGGGCGGCGGCCGACGATGCTGGCGGCGAACCTGGCCACGGCCGGGTCGGTGGCGCTGCTGGGGTTCATGGAGCACCCGGCGGCGATCGCCGCGGTGGCCATGATGGTCGGCATGGCGTCGAACGCCTCCCGGCCGGCGGTGTCGGCGATGCTGGCGGACATCGTCCCGCCCGAGGACCGGGTGCGGGCCTTCGCCCTGAACTACTGGGCCATCAACCTGGGCTTCGCGATCAGCTCGGTCGCCGCGGGGTTCGTCGCCGAGTACAGCTACCTGGCGGGCTTCCTCGGGGAGGCGGCGCTGACCCTGGTCTGCGCGGTGCTCGTGTACGTGAAGCTGCCGGAGTCGCGGCCCGCTGCGGAGGCCGGTGCCGGCGGCGGTGCGGCAGGGGGCGCCGGGGCGGCCGGGCCGGAGGTGTCGCTGGGGACGGTGCTGCGGGACGGCCGGTTCATGGGCGTCGTCGGGCTGTCGTTCCTGATCTCGATGATCTTCATGCAGGGCTCGGTCGGCCTGCCGGTCGCGATGGGCGCCGCCGGCTTCACGCCGGGCGAGTACGGCCTGGCGATCTGCGTGAACGGCGTGATGATCGTCCTGCTGCAGATCCCGGTGACGCGGTTCATCGAGCACCGCGACCCCCGGCGGCTGCTGGTGCTCTCCGCGCTGCTGGCGGGCTGGGGGTTCGCGCTGACGGCGTTCGCCGGGCCGCTGTGGGCGTACGCGCTGACGGTCGCGGTGTGGACGCTGGCGGAGATCGTGAACTCGCCGACGCAGATGGAGCTCGTCGTCCGGCTGTCTCCGGTACAGGGCCGGGGCCGCTACCAGGGCATGTACACGATGTCGTGGTCGGTGGCGGCGCTGGTCGCGCCGCTGATGGCGGGCTATGTCGTCGACGAGTTCGGCGCGGCGTGGCTGTGGGGGTCGGCCGGCGTGCTGGGCACGGTCGCGGCGGGCGGCTACTGGCTGCTGATGCGGCGGCTGCCGGCCCGCGGGGCGGCGGCCGCGGAGTCCGCCGCCGCGCCGGTGAAGCCGGCTCCCGCCCGGGCGGGAGCGGCCGCGGCCGCCGCGGACGCGTAGGCGGGCGTCAGTCCGCCGGGCGGGTCAGGTGGCGGAAGGCGTCGAGGTTCCGGGTCGACTCGCCCCGGGCGGTCCGCCACTCGTACTCCTTCTTGATCGCCGTGGCGAAGCCCAGCTCCAGGAGGGTGTTGAACGCGCCGTCCGCCGCCTCCAGGACGGTTCCGAGCAGCCGGTCGAGCTCCTCGGCGGTGACCACGGTCAGCGGGAGCCGGGCCGTGAGGTAGACGTCGCCGAGGCGGTCCACGGCGTACGCCATCCCGTACAGCTTGAGGTTGCGCTCCAGCAGCCAGCGGTGGACGCCGGCCTCGTTCTCGTCGGGGTGGCGGATCACGAACGCGTTGACCGACAGCGAGTGCCGGCCGACCTTGAGCGAGCAGGTCGTGGACAGCTTGCGGGTGCCGGGGAGCTGGACGACGTACGTGCCCGGAGTCGGGCTCTCCCAGGTCAGCTCGGCGCCGTTCAGCGCGCTCTCGATGATCGCGGTGTCAGCCATGGTGGGAGCGTACGCGACGGCGGTGCTCGTGCACGGCCGCGGTGTAGACGTCCGCCGTGGCGCTCGCGGCGGTGTCCCAGCCGAAGAACTGCGCGTGCCGGGCCGCCTCGCCGCCCATGCGCTCGGCGAGCCCCGGGTCGTCGACGAAGCGCCGCAGCTCGCGGGCGTAGTCGGCCGGGTCGTGGCCGGGGACGAGGATGCCGGTGACGCCGTCGTTGACGGCGACGGGCAGCCCGCCGACCTCCGCGGCGAGGACGGGCGTTCCGGTGGCCTGTGCCTCTATCGCGACGAGCCCGAAGGACTCGCTGTGCGAGGGCATGACCAGTACGGATGCCGCCCGGAACCAGTCGGCGAGCCGGTCCTGGGCGACCGGCGGGTGGAAGTGGACGAGGTCGGCGATGCCGAGCTTCGCGGCGAGCTTCTGCAGCCCCTCCGGCTTGGCGAGGCCGCTGCCGCTGGGTCCGCCGACGACGGGCACGAACAGCCGGCGGCGCAGGGCCGGGTCCTGACCGACGAGCACGGCGACGGCGCGCAGCAGCACGTCGGGGGCCTTCAGCGGCTGGATCCGCCCGGCGAACAGCGGGATGACGGCGTCCTGCGGCAGTCCGAGGCGGGCGCGGGCGGCGGCCCGGCCGTCGGCGACGGTGAAGCGGTCGAGGTTCACGCCGGGGTGGACGACGGCGACCTTGCCGGGGTCGGCGTCGTAGTGCCGTACGAGCTCCTCGGCCTCGTCGGTGGTGTTGGCGACGAGCCGGTCGGCGGCGGCGACGATCTGGGTCTCGCCGATGACGCGGGCGGCCGGCTCGGGGGTGTCGCCCTCGGCGAGGGAGGCGTTCTTGACCTTGGCCATGGTGTGCATGGCGTGGACGAGGGGGACGCCCCAGCGTTCGGCGGCGAGCCAGCCGACGTGGCCGGAGAGCCAGTAGTGGGAGTGGACGAGGTCGTAGTGGCCGGGGCGGTGGCCGGCCCAGGCCTGCATGACGCCGTGGGTGAAGGCGCACAGCTGGGCGGGCAGCTCCTCCTTGGCGAGGCCCTCGTACGGGCCGGCGTCGACGTGCCGGACGAGGACGCCGGGGGCGAGCTCGACGGTGGGCGGGAGGCCGCCCTCGGTGGCCCGGGTGAAGATCTCCACCTCGATGTTGATGGCGGCGAGTCGCCGGGCGAGCTCCACGATGTAGACGTTCATGCCTCCGGCGTCGCCGGTGCCCGGCTGGTGCAGCGGGGACGTGTGGACGCTGAGCATGGCGACGCGGCGCGGCCTGCGGTGGTGCCCGACGGACGGGATGCGCAGGCGGGGCGGGTCGTGGCGGGTGCCGCGGACGGCGGCGAGGCGACCGCCGATGGTGCCGCCGATGCGGGACACGTACTGGCTCAAGGGAGCAGTTCCTCTCGCTCGGGCGACATGACGACATGCGGGCCGGGGCGTCGGGGGCGCTTCGGGGCCGGCGGGCGGGCATGCCGGACGGAGCGCACCCGGCGCCCTTCAAGGAGTGCAACCCGGATGGCGGTGCCGCGCATTCCGGGGCGGCCGGATTTCCTCGGCGGGGCGCCGGGCGCGGGGCTGCTTTTCCCCCCGAGCGGGCCCTCCGCTTACGCTCGGCGCATGTCCCGGCACGCCTCCGAACCGCCCGTCCCCGCCTCCGCCGGCGGCCCCGGCCGCACCGGGGCCCGGGCCCGCGCGGGCGGCGGCGGGCGGGCTGTACAGGCGGCGCGCCCGGTGGGGACGGTGACGCGGGGGACGACGAACCCGAACCGGCTGCGCCGCATGGACCGCTGGATCGCCGAGGTGCACGGCCCGGCGCTGCGGCGCGCGGACGCCCCGGTGGCCGTGGACCTGGGGTACGGGGCCGCGCCGTGGACGGCGGTGGAGCTGCTGGACCGGCTGCGGCGGGCGGCGCCCGCGGTGCGGGTGGTCGGCATCGAGATCGAGCCGGCGCGGGTCGCGGCGGCTCGCCCGTACGAGCGGGAGGGGCTCCGCTTCCGGCACGGCGGCTTCGAGGTGCCCCTGGAGGGCGGGGCCCGGCCGGCGCTGATCCGCGCGGCGAACGTGCTGCGGCAGTACGACGAGGAACAGGTCGCGGAGGTCTGGGAGCGGCTGTGCGCCCGGCTGGCCCCGGACGGGTTGCTGGTGGAGGGCACCTGCGACGAGATCGGGCGCCGGCACGTGTGGGTGGCGCTGGGGCCGGAGGGGCCGCGGACGGTGACGTTCGCGACGCGGCTGGGGTCGCTGGAGCGGCCCTCGGACCTGGCGGAGCGGCTGCCGAAGGCGCTGATCCACCGCAACGTGCCGGGCGAGCCGGTGCACGCCTTCCTGCGGGACTTCGACCGGGCGTGGGCGGCGGCCGCGCCGTACGCCTCGTACGGGGCTCGGCAGCGGTGGATCCGGACGGCGCGGGCGCTGGCCGGGGACTGGCCGCTGACGGACGGTCCGAAGCGGTGGCGGCAGGGGGAGTTGACGGTGCGCTGGGAAGCGCTGCGCCCGGCGGGGTGAAAGCCGCGCGGCGGGGAACCGGCGGTCGGGGCGGCCCGTTGAGCGGGCACGGGGATGTGTGCCGGGACCGGCGGGGGTGGGAGGGACAAGATCCGGAGGGGTTCGTGAGGGTGTTGGAATCCTCCGAGTCGTGGCACCATCCCGAAGGGCAGCACAAGTTACTGATGAATAGTCAGATTCGGTGGGTGCGGCGCTCGCCGTGCGCCGCGTGCGCGGTCGGCGCGCCGTGCGGCACCGGATCCGACCCGGGTGCCAGGGGGGACCATGGGAACCGAGGAGCCGAAGCGGCGGCGCAGGGGCGCCTCCGCCCTGACACTGCTGTGCGCGTCGGCCCTGCTGGCGGTGGCGGCGCTGACCACGCCGGCCCTCGCGGCGCCGGCCCCGGAGCCGGGAGCCAAGTCCCTGGAGCAGGTGCGCAAGGAGATCGAGGGCCTGTACCGGCAGGCGGGTGCCGCGACCGACGCCTACAACCAGGCCGAGAGCGAGGCCAAGGCGCAGTCGGACCGGATCGTGGAGATCGCCAAGCAGGTCGCCGCGGGCCAGGACCGCATCAACGACCTGAAGCGGCGGGCCGGAGCCGCCGCGCGCGCCCAGTACCGCTCGGGCGGGCTGCCGCCCGGCGCCCGCCTCGCGCTGAGCGACAGCCCGAGCCGGTTCCTCGACGGGGCGAGCCGGATCCGGCAAGGCGAGAAGGCCACCGCGGACCTGCTGTCCGACATGGACCGCACCCAGGCCGACCTGCAGCGCGGCGCCCGCGAGGCGAACGCGGAATGGCAGAAGCTGGAGGCGAACCGCGTCAAGAAGGAGGCCTCGAAGAAGGAGATCGAGGCCAAGATCAAGGCCGCGGAGGACCTGGAGAGCAAGCTCGAGGCCGAGGAGCGGGCCCGGCTGATACAGCTGGAGCAGGAAGCCCAGTACAAGGCGCAGACGGCCTGGCTGTCGACGGGCGTCCTGAAGGAGATCAACGGCACGGCGACCGAGTCGGGCCGCAAGGCCGTGCAGTTCGCGACCGCGCAGATCGGCAAGCCGTACCAGTGGGGCGCCGTGGGCCCGGCCTCCTTCGACTGCTCCGGGCTCACCTCCCAGGCGTGGCGGGCCGCGGGCAAGGGCATTCCGCGCACTTCGCAGGAGCAGCTGCGGCTGCTGCCGAAGGTCGCCCTGAAGGACATGCGGCCCGGCGACCTGATCATCTACTTCGACGACGCCAGCCACGTCGGCATGTACGTGGGCGACGGCGCGATGGTCCACGCCCCGCGCCCGGGCCGCAACATCACCCTCGCAGGCGCCGGCTCCATGCCGATCAAGGCGGTGGTCCGGCCCGAGGCGTGACCTCGAGCGCGCCGGGAAGCGGTTCCGGGGCGTGGCCGTTCCGTGGAGGCCGCGGGGAGGTTCCGCGGAAGTGCGGGAGGGCGCGGGAAGGGTGCGGGGAGGCCCGGCGGGGAGGCCCGGCGGGCCCGCCGCGGAAGCCGATCCGGAAGGCAACCGCCCGCGCCCCGGGGACGTCTCGCTGAACGGGACGAGCACGTCCCCCGCCGTGACGTTGGTCATTCGGCGAGGCGGATTTTCCCCCGCGATAACGGCATATGACGCTGTCCCCGTACCGGAACGCCATTCCGCTCGGGCGCCGCGGACCGCTAGGGTCGGCCCACGAGCGCACCCTCGGGGGGAGGGAAGGAACCGGAGACGATGCCCGTACCCGTACCGCGGCAGAGGGAGATCCCCGCCACGGAGAACGGTCAGGCCGTACCGCCGCAGGCGTCCCTGACCCTGCTGGTGATCGAAGACGACCCCGCGGGGGGCCTCACCGTTCCGGAGATCCTCGACTCCGACGGCCAGCGCATCCGGCTCCGCACCGCCCGGAACCTCACCGAGGCGGCCCGCCTGCTCACGCCCGACGTCCACTGCATCCTGCTGGACCTGGCCCTGCCGAACCCGTCGGCGGCAGCCCGCGCGGCCCTGGCCGGCGCCGAGCCGGGCCCGGCCGACCGGCTCGACGTGCTGCGGGAGGTCCTGCGGATCGCCCCGCGCCATCCGGTCCTCGTCCTGACGGACGAGGCGGATGCCGAGCGCGCCGCCGAGGCGGTCCGGGTCGGGGCACAGGACTTCCTCTTCCGCGACGAGCTGGACGGCAGGCTGCTGAGCCGGGCGATCCGGTACGCGGTCGAGCGCAAGCGCGCCGACACGGCCCAGTACAAGCTTGCAGAATCGAAACTGCGGGCCCAGGAGAACGCCCGCCTGGAACGCGGCCTGCTGCCGACCCCGCTGCTGGACGGCTCCGACCTCCGCTTCGCGGCCCGCTACCGCCCCGGCCGCAGCCGGGCCCTCCTCGGCGGCGACTTCTACGACACCGTCCGCACCCCGGACGGCACCGTCCACGCCATGATCGGCGACGTGTGCGGGCACGGCCCGGACGAGGCCGCCCTCGGCGTCGAGCTCCGCATCGCCTGGCGCGCCCTGACGCTGGCCGGGCTGTGCGGCGACGACCTGCTGGCGACCCTGCAGGAGGTCCTCGACGTGGAGCGGCCCTGCGAGGAGATCTTCGCGACGCTGTGCACCGTCGACATATCCCCCGACGGCAGGCGCGCCGGGCTCTGCCTGGCCGGGCACCCGGCGCCGCTGGTCTCACGGCCGGGCCGGCCGGCGCGGCTGCTCCCGTACGAGAACAGCGGGCCCGCGCTGGGCTTGCTGCCCAAGGCGCGCTGGCCGCGCCGCCAGGTGGAGCTCGGCGGCACCTGGAGCCTGATGCTCTACACCGACGGCCTCATCGAGGGCCGCATCGGCGAGGGCAGGGAGCGGCTCGGACAGGACGGCATGGTCGAGATGATCAACCGGCACCTGGCCCGCGGACTGAGCGGGGAGGGCCTGCTGGAGGCCGCCGTCACCGAAGCGCGCCGGCTCAACGGCGGCGAGCTCACCGACGACGTCGCCGTGGTGCTCCTGTCGCGCAACGCGCCCTGACCCCTGCGCATCCGGGGCCTCCGTGTCGGCGCCGGCGGTCAGCGGCCGCCGTTGTAGGGCCCGTACGGGCCGTCGCTGCTGCTGCCGCCGCGGCGCGGGCCGCCGCCCGAGACCTGCTTGAGCGCGGGGCGGACGTCCACGAGGAAGACGATGGTCGCGACGAGGCCCGCGATCTGGAGGAACAGCATGCCGAGGAAGAAGTCCACCAGCACGGTGACGCCGAGGATGACCATCCAGAAGGTCTTCGTCTGCTTGTCCGCGGCCCGGTAGGCGTCCTCCCTCGCGATCAGCGCGAGCACGAAGGCCACGACGGCCAGCGCCAGCATGGCGAACCCGAGCAGCGGGAGCACGCCGTTATCGAACCCGTTCATCAACATCGACCCGACCGCCTTCACACGTGCCCTGCCATGGCTGGTGCCTCTGCCTCCACGCTACCGGCACAGGCCCCCTCATCCACCCCAACGGGCCGGACACCCCTCGGGTGCCCGGCCCCGTCGCGTTCAGCCCTCGACGCTCTCCTCGGCCTTCTTCGCCGGGGTCTTGCGCGTGGTGGTACGGCGGGCGGCGGCCTTGTCGTCGACGGCCGGCTCCGGCTCGACCGCAACCGCGATGTCGACGATCTCCTCCGAGACCTCGCCGCGCCACTCGCGGACGGCCTGCTCGCCGCGCTCGGCGACACGGTCGTAGGTCTCCTTGGCCTTCACCGCGTACTCGGCGGCCACCCCGACCCCGCGCATGGCGAGGTCCTGCGCGGTCTCGCCGATCTTCTTGGCGTCGATCGTGCCGAGCACCTCGGCGACCTTGGCGGTCACCACCTCCTGCGCCTCGCGGGCCTTCTGCTGGACGATCTTCGGGTCGGTGTTCTTCACCGCCTCGAAGCGGACGGGCGCCTCGGTGCGCAGCTGCTCGATGAGGCCGGGCACCTTCTTGGCCTGCTCCAGCGCGATGTCGGCGGTGCCGGCGGCGAAGTAGAGGGGGGTCGGGTCGGCGAGGGTCTTCTTCAGGTCATCGGCGATGGCCATGTGGCTGGTCCTCCCGGATCACAGTTCAGTTCGTTGGGTGCGTCGTGCCGTCGGCGAAAGCCGCGGGGTCCGCGGGCTCCGTGTCGCCCGCGGTGTCCGGCGCCTGCGCGGCGGCCGGTCCGGCCTCCTGCGCGTTCTCCTTGCGGAACGACTCGTAGACCTGGAGCAGCACCTGCTTCTGCCGCTCGCTGATGGACGGGTCGGCGAGTATGGCGGCCCGCGTCTCGACCTCGTCCCGGTCCCGCTCGTCGAGGATCCCGGCCTGCACGTACAGCGTCTCCGCGGAGATGCGCAGCGCCTTGGCCAGCTGCTGGAGGATGTCCGCGCTCGGCTTGCGCAGACCGCGCTCGATCTGGCTCAGGTACGGGTTCGACACGCCGGCCGCGTCGGCCAGCTGCCGCAGCGAGAGCTGCGCCTGCCGCCGCTGCTCGCGGAGGTACTCGCCGAGATTGCCGACGTTGAGCGATGCCATGCGGCGATCCTGCCGCACCTTGCTAACTTTTGCAAGCAAGCGCTTGCAGCATCTCCCACCCCGGGGGCGAAGTGGTCGTCCGCTCAGGAGTGGCAAACCCGGATGACGGGCCGGACAGCACCGGTCTGGCGTTCCTGCATGACGTTCCCGCACTCCGACCTCGACAACCGGCTCGACGTGACCGTCCGCTCCCAGGACAACTCGGCCGTGGGCGTGGCGTTCCGCGACCGGTCCGGCCCCGACCAGGGCTGCGTGCACTATTGCGTCGAGCTGCGCGGCCCCCGGCCTGACCGCTCGGGTCGACGACGTCGTCGCATGGGTCGGGGACGGCGGCCTCCCGGCGTTCCTGGACGGGCTCGCCGCCGACTACAGGGGCTGGGACGGCGAGCGGAGCTGGCAGACCCTCGACCGCGACCTGACGGTGTCGGCCGTCTTCCGGTCCGGTGGACACGTCGGCCTGACCTGGGCCGTGCAGCCGTGGAGGCAGGCCGCAGGAGACTGGAGCGCCTCGGTGACCACCTGGTTGGAGGCCGGCGAGCAGATGGCCTCCCTGGCGGCCGACGTCCGGGCCTTCCTCACCGAGGAGCGGCAGTAGAAGCGCGCGGGCGTCGCCCGGGCCGGCGGTGAGGCGCGCCCTGTCGCGTTCCGAGCGCGGGCAGCAGGGCTCGTCCCGGCCGAATCGTGGCGGCGCCCCCCCGACACCCACTTTTTTGTGGGTACTGGGCAAGCGCCCCGCACCGCGCCACTCTTGATCAAGGGGTCGGCGGCCGGCGGATCGGAAGGAGGCACCGGCCTAGGGCGACTGCTCCCCCACGAGCCGCTCCAGCCTGCGGTGCCCCCAGTCGGACACCGGGCCGAGCGCGTCGGAGAGATCGCGGCCGAAGGCGGTCAGCGAATACTCGGTCTTCGGCGGCAGCACGTCGTGCACCTCCCGGTGCACGAGCCCGTCCGCCTGCATCTCGCGCAGCGCCTGCGTCAGCACCTTCTCGCTGAGGCCCGGCAGCCGCCGGCGCAGTTCGGCGGGCCGGCAGGGGCCCGCCTCCAGCAGCCACAGCAGGGCCGTCTTCCACTTGCCGTCGATCACGGCGATGGCGGCGGTCACTCCGCACACCTCCGTGTCCCGGGCACGACCGCGCGTCATGCGCCCCCCATTCCATCCTCGACCACGTACGGGAGCCAACCATGTCCACGTCCACGTCCCCGCAGCACACCGGCCCGCACCCCTCCGACCAGTCTGCCGTGACGGTGCTCGGTCTGGGCCCGATGGGCCGCGCTCTGGCCGGCGCATTCCTCGACGCGGGCCTGCGCACCACCGTCTGGAACCGGACACCGGGCCGGGACGCGGAGTTGACGGCCCGCGGGGCGGCCGGCGCCGGCTCGCCCGAGGAGGCCGCCGCCGCGAGCGGGCTGGTCGTGGTCTGCGTCGTGAACCAGGACGCGGCAGACGGGATCCTGCGCCGCGAGGCCGTTGCCGACGCGCTGCGGGGCCGGACGGTCGTGAACCTGACCGCCGACACCCCGCAGCGGGCCCGCGCCACCGCCGACTGGGCCGCCGCGCACGGCATCCGCTACCTCGACGGCGCGATCATGACGCCGAACACGACGATCGGCACCCCCGACGCGGTGTTCCTCCACTCCGGCCCGGAGGAGCTGTACCGGGAGCACCGGCCCGTGCTGGCCGCGCTCGGCGGCACCCACACCCACCTCGGCGAGGACATCGGCCGGGCGGCGGCGTACGACATCGCGCTCCTCGACGTGTTCTGGACGGCGATGGCCGGCTACGCGCACGCCCTGGCCGTGGCGCGGGCGGAGGGCATCACCGGCCGGGAGCTGGCCCCCTTCGCGCAGGGCATCGCCGCGATCCTCCCGCCGATCTTCGCGCAGACGGCAGAGGAAGCCGACTCCGGCGGCCACTCCGGCAAGGACAACCCCGTCACCTCGGCGGCGTCCTCCATGGCGCACATCGTCGAGGCGTCCGAGGGCCACGGCATCGACGCCGGGGTGATGCGCGCGGCCGAGGGGTGGGCGCGCCGCGTCATCGGCCTGGGCCACGGCACGGACGGGTTCATCCGCATCGCGGAGCTCCTGGGCCGCCGCTGAGACCCGCAGGCCGCCCGCCCGCGGCCGTCCTGCGCCGGTACGAGAGGGTCAGCGCGCCCAGCAGCGGCCCCCAGGCGACCAGCGGCAGGTAGAGGAGGCCGACGACGAGCGCGCCGCGGGGGGTCATGTCCGGGTGGGGCAGCGTCCACCACAGCAGGAAAGGGCTCCACGCGCAGGTCAGCAGGACGGCGGTCGCGCCGGCCGCGGCGGCGACCGCGCGCACCGGCAGGCGGCGGCCGCCCAGCCGCGGGATCCGGGCGGGCAGCACCACGCCCCAGGGCCGGACCAGGCCGAGCGCGAGCAGGGCCAGCAGCTCGCTGCCGAGGGTGACGCCGAGCGCGTACGCCCGCCCCCAGCCGGGCAGGCCCGCGGCCGCGTACCCGGCCTCGGTGTACCCGGCCGTGAAGCCGGCGGCGAGCAGCAGCCGCCAGAGGCCGGTGGGCAGTGTCAGCAGGGCGATGGCGTGTGCGGCGCACACCGCCCGGCGGGACGCGGCAGGTGCGGGGGCGGGGAGGGGAACGGAGGCGAGACCGCTGCGGGATGTCATGTACAGCAGCGTGTCGGCGGGCCCGCGCCCTGCGCGTCGGCCGGGGGTGCGGTCCCTCCCGCGCCTCCCGGCCGACCCCGCGGCGGCCGGTCTCCCCCGCCCGGGGGAGACCTGCCCGCCCGCGCGGGGGATCCGGCCCCTCCGCGCGCCGCTATGCGGTGCGGGTGGCGATGACCACCGTCGCCCAGAATTCCTCCGACTCGACCGTCCGCACGGCCAGGCCCGCCGCCTCCAGGGCCGCGGCCGTGTGCGGCGCCTGCCGTCCGCTCGTCTCGATCAGCAGCCGCCCGCCCGGCGCCAGCCAGGGCGGGGCGCCCGCCGCGATGCGCCGGTGGACGTCCAGCCCGTCCGGGCCGCCGTCCAGCGACACCGGCGGCTCGTGGTCGCGCGCCTCGGACGGCAGCAGCGCGATCTCGTCCGTCGGCACGTACGGCGCGTTGGCGAGCAGGACGTCCACCCGGCCGCGCAGCATCTCCGGCAGCGCCCCGTACAGGTCGCCCTCGTGCACCCGCCCGCCGTACGGGGCGGTGTTTGCGCGCGCGTAGGCGAGCGCGCCCGGGTCAATGTCCGCGGCGTGCAGCTCGGTCCCGGCACCCAGCCGGTGAGCGACCGCCGCGCCGAGGGCGCCCACGCCGCAGCACAGGTCGAGGACCACCGGCTGCGGGCGGCCGTCCGCAGCGGCGAGCGCGACGGCCTCCTGCACCAGGAACTCGGTGCGCCTGCGCGGGACGAACGCCCCCGCGCCGACCCGCATGCGCAGCCCGCAGAACCCGGCCCAGCCGACGACGTGCTCCAGCGGCTCCCCGCCGGCCCGGCGGGCGACCAGCGCGGCCAGGGCCGCCTCCCCGCCGCCGGCCGCGGCCGTGAGCAGCGCCGCCTCCTCCTCCGCGAAGACGCACCCGGCGGCCCGCAGGGCCGCGACCGTCGCCTCCGCGACCGCCGGCTCGGCTTCCGGCATCTGCTCTGCTTCCCGCACGTCCCGCTCTCCCGGCATGTCTCTTCCCGTACCGTCCGCCGCCCCCCGGCGCCCCGCGCTCAGAACACGTCCGGGCACCACGGCCGCCGGGCCGTCCGGAACACGGCGTCCGCGAGGGCCAGCGCCCCCGGCCGCTCCTCGGCCACCCTCCCGAGCGCGCCGAGCCGTACCGCGGACTCGTCGCCGAGGTAGAGCGCGCCGAGCGCCGAGACGTCCAGGCTCAGGTCCGCCGGCTCCCGGGTGCGGGCGCACTCCCCCGTGCCCGCGTCCAGCCGGTACCGGCCGGCGGCCGGCCCGCCCGGGTCGCGGACCTCCAGGACGAGTGTCCCCGGCACCGCGTACGTCCGCGCACCGAGGGCCCGTACGACGTCCAGGACCCGCACCCACAGGAAGTCGGCGGAGGTCACCGGGCGCGCCGCCCGCGGGTCGGGCAGCAGGTGCGGCAGCAGGTCGTCGGGGGCGCGGTAGCCGGTGCGGACCTTCTGCACCCAGTCGATGGAGCACACGTAGTGCCACAGCGCCCGCTCGGCGGCGGGGGTCGCCGCGAGGAGCTCCCGGACCCGGACCGTGTTCATGGGCACTTTGGCATCGCCCCAGGCGTCGTCCGCGGTGTAGCGGACGAGGCCGGCGACCTCGCCCTCCGCCGTGCGGTAGACGGCCTGGAAGCCCTCCCGGTACGGGCGGTGCGACCACTGCTCCAGGCCCGTCGCGAGGGCCCACCAGCGTTCGTCGCGGCTGACCATGCCGTGCCGCTCGCGGCGCAGCCGCTCGTGCAGGGCGGGGCCGACGCGGCGCACCTCGGCGGCGTCGACGAGGTCGATGCGGCCGCCGTCGCCGGTCACGGACCGGCGGAGGTCGAGTCCGGTGCGCGGTACGTCGATCTCCCACTCGGTGATGGACGCCGCGGGCCCGTACCCGTAGCGGCCGTAGATCGGGTACTCGGCGGCGATCAGCGTCGAGACGGCGTCGCCGCGCTCGGCGGACGCGGCGGCGTCGGCGGCGACCATGCGGGTCAGCAGGCCCTGCCGGCGGTGCGTGGGCAGCACGGTGACGTTCGTGAGGGCGCTGGAGACGACCGCCGCCCCGCCGGGGACGGTCAGCTCCTGCCGGAAGGAGCGCAGGGTGCCGACGCAGGCGCCGGTGCGGCGGTCGAAGGCGCCGACGATGCGGGCCGGGTCGCTGTGCCGGGCCCGCTGTGCGGCGTCCGACTCGGTCACCGCAGAGGCCGTCAGGAAGCCGGTGTTGACCGTCTGCATCCACTGGGTCAGTTCCGAAGCGGCGATGGGCCGGACGTCAGCGCTCATTGGCGCCACGCTAGTGCGCCGTCCGCGCTCCCGTCGCCGCATTTTCCGCCGGGGCCCCCGCCGCGGGGGCGGGAACCCCGGGGGGTCAGGCCAGCAGGTCGTCCACCTGTGCCTCGCCCTCCCGGTATCGCCGGGTGATCTCGGCGCTGCAGTCGTCCGCGGTGCGCTGCAACTGCTGTCTGCGGCGCGAGACCTGCTGCTCGTATCCCGTCAACCGGCCCATCGCCTCGTGGAGTTCGCCGTCCGTTCGGGCCTCCAGGTCCGACAGCTCTACGTCGGACAGCATCTCCGCCGCCAGCACCCGGTACTGCTCCCCGCGCGGCGTGCCGAGCGTGACGTGCCGGGCGGAGGCACTGCGGCTGGACGGCGCGTCGGCGAGGATCTCCGAGAGCCGGTCCACCACCGGCGCCTCGGGCGGCACGGGCGCCTCCGGGTCGCTGCGCCGGGCCAGTTCGGCGCGCAGGATGTCGATCCGGCCCTGCAGGAGCCGGCGGACGTAGCTGAGGTCGGCCTCCTCGCGCTGGGCGTCGCGGCGCAGCGCGCGCAGCTCCGGCAGGCCGAGCGCGGTGGCGGGCGTGGTCGGCGCCTGCCCCGGCTCCTCCGCGCTGCGCTGCGCGGGCGGCCGTACCGTGCCGGCCGCCGGGGCGGCGGCGCCGACGGACGCTGCGGATGGTGTGGGTGGAGCGGGTGGTGCGGGTGATGCAGGTACGGAGGTACCAGAAGTATTCATGCGAACGTGTCCGTCCCCTCGACCGGTGCATGGGCTCTCCCCCGGGCCCGCGTGACGCGTGGGGCCGGGGCGAAGCACCGCCTGCGTGCATCGTGCCACTCTCCGTGGTGCGGGCGCAGTCCCGCGCCACCCGTTCGGCCGCGGAGGAGTCCCCGCCTGGTACACAGGTGGTATGCGAGCAGTGGTGCAGAGAGTGGACGGCGCGAGCGTCGTCGTGGCCGGTGAGACCGTGGGCGAGATCGTCGGGGAGGGGTTGTGCGCCCTCGTGGGCGTGACCCATGACGACACCCCGGAGAAGGCGGCGCAGCTGGCCAGAAAGCTGTGGTCCGTGCGGATCCTGGAGGGCGAGAAGTCCTGCAGCGACGTCTCCGCGCCGCTGCTGGTCGTCTCGCAGTTCACGCTGTACGGCGACGCCCGCAAGGGCCGCCGCCCCACCTGGAACGCGGCGGCACCCGGCGACGTCGCCGAGCCGCTCGTCGACGAGGTCGTCGCGCAGCTGCGCGCGCTGGGGGCGACGGTGGCGACGGGCCGGTTCGGCGCGGACATGCGGGTCTCGCTGACGAACCACGGCCCGTTCACCCTCGTCATCGACGTCTGAGGCGCGGAAGGCGCGGGCACGGTCCGGCGGCCCTACGGGGCGACGACGACCTCCTGCGCGGCGGCCGTCGTCCCCGCCAGCAGCGGGGCGTCCACCGGCACGTTCCGCTTGACCAGGGCGAGCGCGATCGGGCCGAGCTCGTGGTGGCGGACCGCCGTCGTCACGAAGCCCAGCTGGCGGCCCTCCGCCCCGTCGGCGGCGAGCCTGAGCGGCGCCCCGTGCGCCGGGAGGTGCACCTCCGAGCCGTCCAGGTGCAGGAAGACCAGGCGGCGCGGCGGCTTCCCCAGGTTGTGGACGCGGGCCACCGTCTCCTGCCCGCGGTAGCAGCCCTTCTGCAGGTGCACCGCGGTGCCGATCCAGCCCAGCTCGTGCGGGATGGTGCGGTGGTCGGTCTCCAGGCCGAGCCGCGGCCGGTGCGCCTCGACGCGCAGCGCCTCGTACGCGAGCAGGCCGGCGGCCGGCCCGTGTCCGGCCGCGAAGGCCTCCAGCTCGCCGCGCGGCAGGAACACGTCCCGGCCGTGCGCGGTCTCGCGTACGACGAGCTCCTTGTCGACCTCGGCGATGGACCCGGCGGGCAGGTGTACGACGGCGAAGTCACCGGTCCGGTCGGCGACTTCGACGCGGTAGAAGAACTTCATCGACTCCAGGTAGGCGATCAGCGCCTCCCGGGTGCCCGGTTCCACGTGCGCCCACACCGTCTCGCCGTCGTCGACGAGGTACAGCGCGTGCTCGATGTGCCCGTTCGCGGAGAGGATCAGCGCCTCGGTGGCCTGGCCGGGCGGGAGTTCGGTGACGTGCTGGGTGATCAACAGGTGCAGCCAGCTCAGCCGGTCCGGTCCGGTGACGGTCACGACCCCGCGGTGCGAGAGGTCGACGAAGCCTCGGCCGTCGGCGAGTGCGCGCTGCTCGCCGTACAGCTCTCCGTAGTGGGCGGCGACGCCCTCGTCGCGGCCTTCGGCCTGCACGGCGCCGGGGAGGTTCAGCAGGGGGCTGGTCATGGGACCAAGCGTACGACCCCGTCAGGCGGGCTCGGCAGGGCGCTCGGCGGCGCACGCGCGGCACAGACCGAAGATCGCGAAGTGCTTCATGTCGGTGTCGAAGCCGAACGCGCCGCGGAGCTTCTCCGTGAACTCGGCGGCGATGCCGACGTCCGCCTCGATCACGCCGGCGCACTCGCGGCACACCAGGTGGATGTGGTGGTGCCGGTCCGCGAGGTGGTAGGTCGGCGCCCCGTGCCCGAGGTGGGCGTGCGAGACGAGCTTCAGCTCCTCCAGCAGCTCCAGCGTCCGATAGACGGTGGAGATGTTGACCCCGGAGGCGGTCTTGCGGACGTGCGCGAGGATGTCGTCCGGCGTCGCGTGGCCGAGGGCGTCCACGGCTTCCAGGACGAGCTGGCGCTGCGGCGTCAGCCGGTATCCGCGCTGCCGCAGGTCGCTCTTCCAGTCGGTGCCGGGGGCACGGTCGGGGCTTTCGGGGCTCACCACGGGCCCAGTGTAAGCGCGCGGCGGGGACCGCGGGCGGGCTGCCCGCGGTCCCCGCCGGGACGCGCTGCGGTGCCGGCCGGCGCGGGCGCCGGCGGCGGATCAGCGGAAGAAGGCGATGCCGTCGTCCGGCATGTCCGGGAGGTTGCGCGCCATCTCGGCGACCTCCTCCGGGGTGACGACCTTCTTGAGCTGGGCCGACATGTAGGGGCGCAGCTCGACGTCCGGGGTGGCCTTCTCGCCGACCCACATCAGGTCGCCCTTGACGTAGCCGTAGAGGCGCTTGCCGCCGCTGTACGGGCCGGAGGCGGCGGTGCGGGCCACCGCGTCCGTGGCCAGGTCGATCTGCGGCTTCTGGTCGGCGAGCTCGCCGTACCAGACCTCGACGACGCCCTGGTCGCGCACCATGACGATCTCGACCTTGCGGTCCTTGTCGATGCGCCAGTAGCCGGACTCGGACTCCAGCGGCCGCACCTTGCGGCCCTCGGCGTCGAGGACCCAGGTGGACGAGGTGTACGCCAGGAAGTCCCGGCCGTCGTGGCTGAAGACGACCTCCTGGCCGAAGTTGCACTTCTCCTCACCCGGGAAGTCGAAGACGCCAGCGCCCTCCCAGGTGCCGAGGAGGAAGGCGAGGGGGACGAGGCCCGGGTTCAGGTCGGACGGGATCTGGATCATGAATGGCTGCTCAGGCGATCTGTGGGAGGGGGTTCCGGGTCCGGGGAGGCCGATCCGTGGATCAGCGCTGGCCCTGGTACAGCTTCTTCACGGCGAGGCCGGTGAAGGCGAGGACGCCGACGCAGACCAGGACGAGCAGGGAGGTGAAGAATGCCTCAAGCACGGGGGACTCCTCGGAGGTGTCGGTTGGCGGGTACGGGGCCGGTCCCCAAGCGTACTGTCCGCCCGCCCGCCGCACTCCCCGAGGTGCCCGCCCGCGCGGCCGGGGCGCCGCGGGGGCGCCCCGGGGCGCGCTCAGCCGAGGAGCTGGCTCTGCAGGACCACGGTCTGGTGGAACGGGACGGTCGCGACCCCGCCCTTGCGCGACTGGAACACGGCGGCCTGCACGTCACCCGACTGGATGCACCCGACCCGGACCTCCTCGTCCCCGACGGGCGGGGCCTCCGCGAACACGTCCACGGTGCCGTGCCGGGCGGGGCGGGGCTGGGCGAGCTCCGCCTTCGTCCATGCGTCGTCGTCGTCGATGCGGTTCACCCCCTTGATGTTCATGGTGATGCCGCACCGGTCGCGGTCGTCGGCGAAGTCGGGGGAGGAGAACCGCAGCAGGTAGACACGGGTGCGGCTGCCGTCGGGCATGGTCCAGCCGCGGCCGGCGATCTGGCGCAGGCCCTCGTCGGT
Organism: Streptomyces toxytricini; assembly: GCF_014649915.1. Classification (GTDB taxonomy): domain Bacteria; phylum Actinomycetota; class Actinomycetes; order Streptomycetales; family Streptomycetaceae; genus Streptomyces; species Streptomyces toxytricini. Next base: position 228,028 of record NZ_BMTY01000009.1, read on the forward strand.
GAACTCCTGCTTCAGCTTCTGCCGGACGGTGGGCTCGAACTCCTCCAGGAAGGTGTCCTCGGAGACCTTCTGGTCCTGCTCCACCTTCAGGGCCGGATCGGGGGCGGATCCGCGCGGGGCGGGCAGCAGCAGCTGGAAGAGGGGCGCGTAGTGGGTGCCGTCCGCGTTGTCCTCGGAGAAGGGCTGCGGGGCACCGGGCGCAAGGGTGGGCTTGGCGAGCACCGGGTAGTCCCAGCGGCCGTCCCCGCGCGTCTCCAGGCCCGGCAGGTCGGTGCGGTCGGCCTGCATGATCCCGTACGCGGTCCCGGTGCCGAAGGCGGCGAACGCGGCGGCCGCGGCCAGCAGGCGCAGCGCCGCGGCGCCCCGCCGGCGCGCGGGCGCGGCCGGCGCAGGGGCGGTGTCGGTCCCGTTCTCGGTGCCGGTCTCGGTGGTGTGGTGGTCGGTCACACGGACTCCCCGGGGGACTTCAGGCGGCTCAGCTGGTTCTTGAAGAAGGAGGCGGCGTCTGCGGGCGAGAACGGCTTGGGCCCGAACGCGCGGAAGGTGACAAGGACGTCGCCCTGGACGGCCACGCAGTCCATCGAGTCGATCTTCTCCTGCTTCTCCTCGCCGATGGCCAGGAGCACGCACTTGGCCTCGGGGTGGCCGTCCACGGCGGGGGCGCCGCGGCCGTCGCCCGCCAGCTCGTTGAGCTTCTTCGCCGCCTCGGACAGCCTGCCGACCGCCTTGGCGTCGGCCTGCATGATGCGGACCTGGTAGACGGCGCCGCCGCCGTCCTTGGTGTAGCTGCGGCCGGCGAGGCCCTTGACCTTCATGCCCTCCAGCACCTCGTCACGCCGCTTCCGCTCGGAGCTGGAGAGTCCGCCGCGGGCGTCGCCGTACGTCTGGACGGCCTTCTCGCCGGAGAAGGAGTAGTCGTTGCCGTCACGCCCGAGGTCCGGGCCGAGGGAGTAGCCGGACGGGACCGGCAGCAGCTTGCCGGAGAGCTCCCCGGCCGGGACCGGCGCGGGGTCCTCCGGCGCCGCCGGGGGCGCGCCCTCCGGGACCCAGTAGCGGGTCGCGACGCTCCGGTCGGCTCCCTCCAGTGCCGCGGACCCGGCGATCGCGCCGCCCGCGAGGACGGCGAGGGCGACCGCGCCGCCGGCGAGGGCGGCGGCCTTGCGACCGCGGCGGGGCGGGGATGCGGGCGCGGGCTCGTCCGCCGGCGCGGCGGCGGCCGTGTCTGCGGCGGCCGTGTCCGCGGTGGTTGCGTCCGCGGTGGTTGCGTCCGCGGTGGTTGCGTCCGCGGCGGCCGTGTCCGCGGTGGTTGCGTCCGCGGTGGTTGCGTCCGCGGTGGTTGCGTCCGCGGTGGTTGCGTCCGCGGTGGTTGTGTCCGCCGCGCTGTCCGCGGCAGCGGCGGCGGTGTCCGTCTTCAGCGGCTCGGTCACAGTCGCTCCAGCTGTCGCTTGGCCAGGTCGACGACGTCGCCCTCGGCGATCCGGCCGCGGTTGTCGATGTAGTCGATCTCCATGACGACGTCGCCGCGGCGGGCGACGGCCCGGGCCCCGCGCACGGGGTGGTAGCCCGGCTTCGTCTCGGCGCTGGAGTCCACCCACACGTGGGCGAGATCGGCGGGCGCGCCGGGGATGGGCACGCCCGGGTTGCCGGCGTACTCCTTGGTCGGCATGGACATGGCCTGGCTCTGCTGGTAGGCGTCCGCTCCCTTGCGGTCGCGGAACTGGATCAAGCGGATCTCGACGAAGACGCGGTCGTCCTGCGACCACACGGTGGTGGCGATGCGCCGCACCCCGTCCTCGGTGAAACCGGCCAGGGCCTTGCCCGGCTCCTCGAAGCCGACCGAGAACACGTCGAGGCTCTCGTAGCCCTTGCCCAGGGCCTTCGCCCCGGCGGGCGCCTCGACGAGAAGCGCGGTGAGGTCGCCGTCCGTCTTGTGGCGGCGGTTGGCGTTGATGCCGTCGCGCGTCGTGGCGGCGTCGGGCGCGAGCGCCTTGGGTGTGACCAGCTTCTGCTGCGCGAGCGGCGGCAGCGGCGTCGGCGGGCGGTGGTACTGCACGGCGTAGCCGGCGACGGTGCCGCCGAGGATGCCGAGCGCCGCTCCGCAGGCGATCAGCACGGCGGTGCGGCGGCCGCGGCGTGCCGGGCGAGCGGGCGGCGCCTCCGCCGGATTCCCCTCGTCCCCCGGCTCGGGAGAGGTCTGTGCGTGTTCCAAGGACGTGTTCCCCACAGGTCTTGTCGGCGGGCGGTCACCCGCGCACAGCCTTGACATGTACCCGAAGGGAACGGTTGTGCGGAAACGCATTACGTTGCGGTCACGCGGAAGGTCATTCGTCGTGGGGGCGGCGCTTGCCGTCGAGCTCGTCCCACCACTCGTCCGACTTCGGGTCGCCCGAAGGGGCGTCCCACCAGCGGTCCTCGGGGCCGCGCCGGTTCGCGACCACCGCCGCGACCGGCGGGATCACCATCGCCACCACGCACAGCGCCACCGCGGCCTCGACCGACAGCAGCCGTACGAAGGACCAGGCCGAGACGAAGAGGAAGAGGCACACGCCCATCAGGACGAAGTAGATGCGGCGCCGGCGCGCGTACATGCCTCCAGCCTAGGGCCGCGGCCGCCCGGCCGGTCGGGTCCGTGTCCGGACCCGGACGGCGCGGAGGGCCGCACCCCGCTCCAGTGGCGTCCAACCCCCTGGGGTGCGGCCCTCCGGCCGGTTCATGGGCTCCCGATCGCGGGATCAGACCGCGATGGCCACGTCCGTCACACCGCCGGCCTCGGAGACGACGACGGCGCGGTCCGCCTGGCCGCCGGGCACGAGGGCCCGCAGCGTCCACGAGCCCGTCGCCGCGTAGAAGCGGAACTGGCCGGTCGCGGAGGTCGGGACCTCCGCGGTGAACTCACCGGTCGAGTCGAGGAGGCGGACGTAGCCGCTGACGGGCTCGCCGTCCTTGGTGACCTGGCCCTGGATGGCCGTCTCACCGGGCTTGAGGGTGGCGAGGTCGGGCCCGCCGATCTGTGCTCCGCACATGTTTCTCTGTCCTGTCCTGAGAGAAGTCGTTCTACCGGGCGTCGCGTGCCCTGATTACTTGCCTGCGCCCAGCTCGATCGGCACGCCGACGAGGGAGCCGTACTCGGTCCACGAGCCGTCGTAGTTCTTGACGTTCTCCTGGCCCAGGAGCTCGTGCAGCACGAACCAGGTGAGCGCGGAGCGCTCGCCGATGCGGCAGTAGGCGATGGTGTCCTTCGCCAGGTCGACCTGCTCGGTCTCGTAGAGGGCCTTGAGCTCCTCGTCGGACTTGAAGGTGCCGTCGTCGTTGGCGTTCTTCGACCACGGGATGTTGCGGGCGCTCGGCACGTGGCCGGGACGCTGCGACTGCTCCTGCGGCAGGTGGGCCGGGGCGAGCAGCTTGCCGGAGAACTCGTCGGGCGAGCGGACGTCGACCAGGTTCAGGGTGTTGATGGCGGCCACGACGTCGTCGCGGAAGGCGCGGATCGAGGTGTCCTGCGGCTTGGCCTTGTACTCGGTGGCCGGGCGGTTCGGGACCTCGGAGCCGTCGACCAGGTCGCGGGAGTCGAGCTCCCACTTCTTGCGGCCGCCGTCGAGGAGGCGGACGTCCTGGTGGCCGTACAGCTTGAAGTACCAGTAGGCGTACGACGCGAACCAGTTGTTGTTGCCGCCGTAGAGGACGACGGTGTCGTCGTTGGAGATGCCCTTGGCGGAGAGCAGCTTCTCGAAGCCCTCCTGGTCGACGAAGTCGCGGCGGACCGGGTCCTGGAGGTCCTTCTTCCAGTCGATCCGGACGGCTCCGGCGATGTGGTTCTTGTCGTAGGCGGACGTGTCCTCGTCCACCTCCACGATGACGACGTCGGCATCGTTCAGGTGGGCCTCGACCCAGTCGGCGTCGACGAGGACGTCGCTGCGGCTCATGGTTTCTCCTCCGGGGCAGTGTGCGGCGGGGCGGTGCGGGTGCTGCGGGCTGGCAGAAGTGCTGCGCTGCCGCGTGGGCGGCGGGGCAGGCGCTCGGGCGGCCGCTGGGCGCGGGGAGGCGTCAGCGGGCAGGCCGGGGCGGCTGCACTGCGGTCACGCGGGAAGTACGGTCGTCCGACGGGCGGAGCGGATGGCGCTCTCGGGTCACATGGATCGACAGAGCATGGCGGCGACGCGACACAGGTCTACTGCCCGTCGCTTCGTGAGGTCCGCCTGCTGATGCTTCATAGCCATGGATCGTAGGGAGGAACCGGCCGCCCTGTCACCGGTGTGTCATATACCGAGACGGAATCATCCGCATGCCGGGATCGGATGCCGTCCCCGCAGCTCCGCGGAGGCCCTCCGGATGCCTCGCGCAGGCCGCCTTTCTGAGGATCGGACCGACCTGTCTCACGATCCGGCCAGTGAGACGTCCGTACCGCCCAGCTGCAGGTGTACGCCGGCCTCGTCCGAGGTCAGCCCCGTCAGCCGCAGCCCGGACGGCAGGCCGCCGTCGATGCGGCGGTCGAAGTCGGTCTTGCGGCGCACCGCGCCTTCTATGCCGGGGATCCCCTCGCCGGGCACCTCGTCGGCCCGGACCCGGACGAGCTTGCCGCCGCCGTCGCCGCCCGCGTCGACGAGGCTGACGGTGGACACCACGCCCCGCGTGAAGGTCCGGCCCAGCAGCTCCACGGAGGCGGTGACCTTCACCTTGTCCTTCGCCCCGCCGTAGGCGAGCGTCACCCCGGTCTGCGAGGCCCGCGTCAGGTCCGGGTAGGTGATCAGCGCCGAACCTTCGGCGCTCTTCGCGGTGCCGCCGCCGTAGTCCGCGTCGAGCTTCACGCCGCGGAAGGTCGAATCCAGCTCGGACAGGCGCGTCTTGCGGCCGTCGGCGACGGCGTCGACACCGGTGACGCGCACGTCGACCCGGTCGAGCTCACGGCTCAGCGCCTGGGTGAGGAAGGGGAAGCCGTGGATCTCGACCGCCGCGGAACCCGCCAGTCCCTGGCGGGCCCGTATCCGGTCGGCCAGCTCGTCCTCGGCATAGCCGACCGCGAACCGGTCGGCGGCCACGAACAGGCCGCCCAGCACCACTGCGACGAACACGACGACACGCAGGACGCGCACGTGCCTCTCCCCCTGTAGACCCGGTACGTGGCCCTAGTTGACCACGCCGGGGCACCGCCCGGCGGTTCCCGCCGCCCGGGCGCCCCGGCGTGCCGTCTCAGCCGACGACCCGCCCCAGCAGGTAGACGGCCGGGGCGGCCGCCGCCAGCGGCAGCGCCACGCCGGCGGTCATGTGCACGAACTTCGACGGGTAGTCGTACGCCGCCACGCGCAGCCCGATCAGCGCGCACACCCCGGCGGCCAGGCCCAGCAGGGCGCCGCCGGCCCCGAGGGAGGTCAGCGCGCCGACCGCGACGCCGGAGCCCGCGGCCGCGGCCAGCGACACCGCGACGGACGGCGCGGGCGGC
>NZ_BMTY01000009.1:233485-271085 GCF_014649915.1 Streptomyces toxytricini
AGGGGCAGCGCCCGGACGAACACGGCGACGGCCACGGCGACCGCGCCCACCGACACCGCGGCCGACCCGGCGGCCAGGAAGCCGGCGCACATGATGGCGAGGGCCGCGGAGGCCACCGAGGCCATCAGGCCGTACATCCGCTCGTCGGGGTCGGCGGCGCTGCGCAGCTGGAGGACCAGCGTGAGCAGCACCCACACGCCGAGGGTGCCGATGATCGCGCCGGGGCCGTGGACGGCGTCGACCGCGAGCACGGCGGCGTCCGCGACGAGCGCGCCGAGGAACGCGAGGGCGATTCCCTGGCGGGCGGGCCACATGCCGTTGAGGCGGAACCACCCGGCGGCCGTGAGCCCCTGCAGGACGACGAGCGGGACGAGCAGCGCGAGGTCGCCGAAGGGGGCGGCCGCGGCGAGCAGCAGGCCGAGCGCGGCGGTCAGCAGGGCCGACTGCGGGCCCGGGTCGATGATCGGCGAGAGGCCTTCGGCACGGGCCTGCGCAGGGTCGACGGCGCGCATGGTGTTGCCGCCGAGGGTGGGCGGCGAGTACGCGGGCTCCTCGCCCGGCGCCTGCGGCTCGCCGGGCTGCCCGGCGGGAGTCCCCGGCTGCCCGGCGGCCTCCACGGGATCGGCGGCGGCCTGCGGGGGCAGGTAGGCGGTGGCCTCGGCCCAGCTCTCGGCGCCCGGCGCGGCCCCGGCGGTCCCGGCTGCGGCCGGGGCCTCCTCCCGGTACCAGCCGTCGGGGACGCCGGCGCCCTCGCGCACGGGCGGCAGGTAGGCGGTCTCGGCGGCCGCGGCATCGCGCACGGGCGGCAGGTACGCCGTCTCGGCCGCGGCGTCGGCGCCCTGCGCCGGCGGCGGATACGGGCCCCCGGGCACGGCAGTGTCCCGTACCGGCGGCAGATAAGCGGTTTCGGCGGCATCCTGCACCGGCGGCGGGAAGGAGGCCCCGGGGGCGGCGGCGTCCCGCACGGGCGGCAGGTACGCCGTCTCGGCGGCGGCCTCGGCGCCCTGCACCGGCGGCGGATACGGACTCCCGGCGGCCGCAGCGCCCTGCACCGGCGGCAGGTACGCGGTCTCGTCGGCCCAGTCGTGGCCCGGCGCGGCCGCGGGGGCCCGGGCCGGGGCGGGGGCCGCGGGGGCCTCGTCGCGGAACCAGCCTTCCGGGGCCGCGGGCTGCGCCGGGTACTGCGGCGCCGGGTATGCCTGCGGGTAGCCGTTCCCGGTCCAGTCCGCGGCCTGGGCCGGCTGCTGCGGCGCGGACGGGGGCTCGTCCCGGAACCACCCCTCGGGGGCGACGGGCCGCTCGGGGGCGGGCTGCTGCCCGGGGAGCCCGCCGAGCGGCTGCTGCGGCACCTGCTGCTGGGCCGGCTCGGGCCGCTGGACCGGCTGGTACCCCGTGTCCCACGTCGGCGCCTGCCAGGTCTGGGTACCGTACGGGTCGGCCTCCGAAACCGGCTGCTGCGCCCCGTACGCACCCTGCTGCTGCTGCGGCTGCTGCGGCGGCTGCTGCTGGTGCGGGTCCTGCGGCGGCTGCTGGTGCTGCTGGTACGGCTGGTGCTGCTGCCCGTACTGCCGGCGCTGCTGTTCCTCGGGAGTGCTCATCGTCTTCCGCTCACCCGCCCGCGAACGGCGGGAGCACCTCGACGGTGCCCCCCTCGGTCAGCAGGACGGCCTCGTGCGGGCGCTTGCCCACCGGCTCGTCGTTCACGAGGAAGGAGCAGCGCAGCAGCACCCGGGTCAGCTCCCCGGGATGCCGTTCGCGCACTGCGTCGAGCGCCTCGGCCAGTGTCCGCGCCGAGTACGGCTCCTCCGCCGTCCCGGACGCGGCCTTGGCCGCCGCCCAGTAGCGGATGGTTCCGGTTGCCACTGCAGCTCCTATCGTCGGCTCTCTACCGTCGGCCTCCATGATGACCCCTCCCGCCCGCTGCTCCGGCGCGCCCGCGCGCGCCCCGCGCGCGCACCGGCGGCTCCGCCCCGTCGCGCCAAACGTCCCCCGAACCCCCGAAACCGGGGCATAGGCTGGTTCCGGAAGGTGGCACGGACCACAGAAGCGGAGTGGGCGAAGCCGCGGCCCGCCGCCGGCCGGTGGGCTATTCTGCTGGCGAAGGATCCGGGCAGCGCAGCCCCCGGGTCCTTTTGTGCTTTCGGCACGTTGATCGGGCCGGGAACAGTGACACCGTGCGGGCCCCTGGGCGCGGAGCCCGGGCGGCCGCCGCACGCGCACCGCGCACCACGTACGAAGCAGTACCGCGAAAGTCCTCGACGGGACCGAGGAGGAACCGACGTGACGGACCAGCGAACCGTGCACCACCGACCGACCGGGGCAGGTGGTCGGGCATGAGCTCCCTCCTGCTGCTGACGAACGCCCTCCAGCCGTCCACCGAGGTGCTGCCGGCCCTGGGCCTGCTGCTGCACAACGTGCGCGTCGCCCCCGCCGAGGGGCCCGCCCTGGTCGACACCCCCGGGGCGGACGTCATCCTCGTCGACGGCCGCCGCGACCTGCCGCAGGTCCGCTCGCTGTGCCAGCTGCTGCGCTCCACCGGGCCCGGCTGCCCGCTGATCCTCGTCGTCACCGAGGGCGGCCTCGCGGCCGTCACCGCCGACTGGGGCATCGACGACGTCCTCCTCGACACCGCCGGGCCCGCCGAGGTCGAGGCGCGGCTGCGCCTGGCGACCGGCCGCCGGCAGCTCGGCTCGGACGACTCCCCCATGGAGATCCGCAACGGCGACCTGTCGGTCGACGAGGCCACGTACTCCGCGAAGCTGAAGGGCCGGGTCCTGGACCTCACCTTCAAGGAGTTCGAGCTGCTGAAGTACCTGGCGCAGCACCCGGGCCGGGTCTTCACCCGCGCCCAGCTCCTCCAGGAGGTGTGGGGGTACGACTACTTCGGAGGCACCCGGACGGTGGACGTGCACGTCCGGCGGCTGCGTGCGAAGCTCGGCCCCGAGCACGAGTCGCTGATCGGCACCGTCCGCAACGTCGGGTACCGGTTCGTCACCCCGGAGAAGGTCGAGCGGGCCGCCGCGGAGGCCGCGGCGCAGGCCGCCGCGCCGCTTCCGGCGGAGGCCCGGTGAGGCCCTCGCCCGTATGGAGGAACCTCCTGTGACCGCCCGGTCGGCAGGACGGCCTGCCCAGAGGTAGGTCACCCCGCGTAGACTCCCGGGCGTGGCCAAGGTGACGCGGGATGACGTGGCGCGACTTGCGGGTACTTCAACCGCCGTCGTGAGCTACGTCATCAACAACGGACCCCGGCCGGTCGCCCCGGCCACGCGCGAGCGTGTCCTCGCCGCGATCAAGGAGCTGGGCTACCGCCCGGACCGGGTCGCCCAGGCGATGGCGTCGCGGCGCACCGACCTCATAGGCATGATCGTGCCCGACGCGCGCCAGCCGTTCTTCGCGGAGATGGCGCACGCGGTCGAACAGGCCGCCGCCGAGCGCGGCAAGATGGTGCTCGTCGGGAACTCCGACTACCGGACCGAGCGCGAGGTCCACTACCTGCGGGCCTTCCTCGGCATGCGGGTCTCCGGGCTGATCCTGGTCAGCCAGGGCATGAGCGAGCAGGCCGCCTCCGAGATCGAGGCCTGGGACGCGCGGGTCGTGCTGCTGCACGAGCGGCCCGAGGCCATCGACGACGTCGCGGTCGTCACCGACGACATCGGCGGCGCCCAGCTCGCCACCCGCCACCTCCTGGAGCACGGGCACGAGTACGTCGCCTGCATCGGCGGCATCGAGAACACCCCGTCGGTCGGCGACCCGGTCGCCGACCACGTCGAGGGCTGGCGCCGGGCCATGCTCGAATCCGGCCGGTCCGTCGAGGGCCGCCTCTTCGAGGCCCCGTACAACCGCTACGACGCCTACCGGGTCGCGCTGGAGGTCCTCTCCGGCCCGAACCGGCCGCCGGCGATCTTCTGCGCCACCGACGACCAGGCGATCGGCGTGCTGCGCGCCGCCCGCGAGCTGCGCATCGACGTGCCCGGAGAGCTGGCCGTGGCCGGCTTCGACGACGTGAAGGAGGCGGCGCTCACCGATCCGCCGCTCACCACGGTCGCCTCGGACCGCCCGGCGATGGCCCGGGCCGCCGTCGACCTCGTGCTCGACGACGGGCTGCGGGTCGCCGGCTCGCGGCGGGAGCGCCTCAAGCAGTTCCCGTCCGCGCTGGTCGTGCGCCGCTCCTGCGGCTGCTCCTGACCGGCCGCCGGGCGCACGCCCTCCGGCCGCCGGATCCCCGTACGGCCGCTCCTTTATATAGGGCATACGAGGTTCTGTCGGGCTTCTCAGCGGGAACTCAGAAAGCTCTCATGAACCGCGGCGAGAGTCGGTCACATGACCGACAGCTTCCGCCGCGACGGCGAGTACCCGCAGGAGAACCGCCCGTACCCGAGCGCGCCCCTCGACGGGGCCTACCCGCCGCCCGGCGGGACCGCCGAACCGGCGCCCGGCTGGTACGAGGCGCACCGGCCCGGGGCCGTCCGCGGCGAGACCGTGCCGCCCGCCGCCCCCGCGTACGCCCCGCCCGGGTACGCCCCGCCCGCACCGCCTGCCCCTCCCGTCCCGCCGGCCCCGTACGCCGCCGACGCGCTGCCGGATCCCGCAGCCGACGGACCGCAGGGCCCGTACGGCCCGGCCCGCACGCGCCGCGGGAAGCGGCCGGCACTGGTGCTGGCGGCCGTGGCGCTCGCCGCGGCGGTCGTCGGCGGGGCCACCACCGCGGGCGTGCAGCAGCTGCTCGCCGAGCGGGCCGGGCTTCCCGGCACCGGCTTCCCCGGCACGAACGTCTCGCAGTCCGCCGGCGGCACGGTCGCGGGCGTCGCCGAGCAGGTCAGCCCCTCCGTCGTGCGGATCGACACGCGCACCGGCTCCGGACAGGGCACCGGATCCGGGGTGATCATCAGCGCGGACGGCGAGGTCGTCACCAACAACCACGTCATCAGCGGCGCCTCCGAGATCCAGGTCACCCTCAGCAACGGCAGGAAGCTCGCCGCGAAGACCGTCGGCACCGACCCGGACAAGGACCTCGCCCTGATCAGGATCGAGGGCGCGAGCGGCCTGAAGCCCGCCCGGCTCGGCAACTCCGACGGCCTCAAGGTCGGCGACGAGGTGGTCGCCATCGGCTCCCCCGACCGCCTGACCGGCACCGTCACCAGCGGCATCGTCTCCGCCCTCAACCGCGAGGTGAACGTCCCGAAGTCCGAGCAGGCCCCGCAGGGCCGGCAGCGGAGCGACGGCGGCTGGCCGTTCTCCTTCGACGGCCGCCAGTTCAACGGGAACACCGGCTCGAACACCACCTCCTACAAGGCCATCCAGACGGACGCCTCCCTCAACCCCGGCAACTCCGGCGGCGCCCTCGTCAACATGAACGGCGAGATCATCGGAATGCCGTCGGCGATCTACTCGCCGGCGAGCGACAGCTCCGCCGCCGGCAGCGTCGGCCTCGGCTTCGCGATCCCCGTCAACACGATCAAGGCCGACCTGCCTTCCCTGCGCCAGGGCGGCGCCGGCGGCAGCGGCGGCGCGGGCTCCGCGGACGGCTTCGGCACCTCCTTCTAGCTGCGGCCCGCCGCCCGGCGGCCCCCGTGCGAGGCTGGTAGCGCCGCGGCCGCGACCGCCGGGGCCACCGAAATGCCGAGCACCCCTGGGGGCCGCGAGATGATTCCCGCCGAAGGCGAACCGCAGCGCATCCTCGTCGTCGACGACGAGCCGGCCGTCCGGGAGGCCCTGCGCCGCAGCCTCGCCTTCGAGGGCTACGCGGCGCAGACCGCCGTCGACGGCCTCGACGCCCTCGACAAGGCGGCCGCCTCGCCCCCCGACCTGATCGTCCTGGACATCCAGATGCCCCGCATGGACGGCCTGACCGCCGCCCGCCGGCTGCGCGCCGCCGGGAACACCACCCCGATCCTGATGCTGACCGCCCGCGACACCGTCGGCGACCGGGTCACCGGCCTCGACGCCGGCGCCGACGACTACCTCGTCAAGCCCTTCGAGCTGGACGAGCTGTTCGCCCGGGTCCGCGCCCTGCTGCGGCGCAGCGCGTACGCGGCCGCATCCGGCGCCGGCGCCGCGGCCCCGCCCGAGGACGCCCTGTCCTTCGGGGACCTGCGGATGGACCCCGCCACCCGCGAGGTCACCCGGGCCGGCCGGCCGGTGGAGCTGACCCGCACCGAGTTCACGCTGCTGGAGATGTTCCTGACCCACCCGCGGCAGGTCCTCACCCGCGAGCAGATCCTCAAGACCGTGTGGGGCTTCGACTTCGAACCGAGCTCCAACTCCCTGGACGTTTACGTGATGTACCTGCGCCGCAAGACCGAGGCCGGCGGCGAGCCCCGCCTCGTCCACACCGTGCGCGGAGTCGGCTACGTGCTGCGCGCCCCCGGATCCGGGGACGGAGGGGGCACGGAGTGAGCCCCGCCGCCCGGTTCCGCCGGCTGCCGCTGCGCTCGCGGCTCGCGCTGCTCGTCGCGGTCGCCGTGGCGGTGGCCGTCGCCGCCGTCGCCGCCGTGTCGTGGGTGATGGTCCGCACCCAGCTGCGCGAGCAGCTCGACCGGTCGCTGGTGGCGACCAACCCGTCGCGGGAGGTCGTACGGATCCTCGACGGCGGCATCTGCGCCACCGGCCCCGCCCGCCCGTCCCAGGACATCGCCGGAAACCTGGGCGCGACCGTGCAGATCGTCCTGGCGAGCGGCGCCCACTGCTGGGTCGCCGGCCGCACCGACCTGCCCGTCGCCCAGGCCGACCGGGAGGTCGCCGCCGGCCGCCGGCCGAACGTCCTGCACGACGCGGTGGCCGCCGACGGCAGCCGGATGCGCGTCTACACCCTCCAGGCGCAGGCCGGCCCCGACACCAAGGTCTTCGCGATCTCCATCGCGAAACCGCTCGCCGACATCGACGAGCCGCTGTCCACGCTGACGTGGGTCCTGGTACTGGTGTCCGGGATCGGCGTCGTCGGCGCCGGAGCGGCCGGGCTGTGGGTCGCCCGGACGGGGCTGCGCCCGGTCGACGAGCTGACCGGGGCCGTCGAGCACATCGCCCGCACCGAGGACCTGACCGTGCGGATCCCCGACGAGGGCGAGGACGAGATCGCCCGCCTGTCGCGGTCGTTCAACTCCATGACGGCGGCGCTCGCCTCCTCCCGGGAGCGCCAGGCCCGCCTCATCGCGGACGCCGGCCACGAACTGCGCACCCCCCTGACCTCGCTGCGGACCAACGTCGAACTGCTGGCCCGCAGCGAGGAGACCGGCCGCGCCCTCCCCGCCGAGGACCGCCGCGAGCTGCTCGCCTCGGTGAAGGCGCAGACCGCGGAGCTGGCGGCGCTGATCGGCGACCTCCAGGAGCTGTCCCGTACGGACGCCGCGCCCCCGGCCCGGCTGGAGGTCGTGGCCCTGCACGAGGTGGCGCGCAGCGCCCTGGCCCGGGCCCGGCTGCGGGGCCCCGAGCTGGAGTTCGAGGCCGCCCTGGAGTCCTGGTACGTGCGCGGGGAGGCGGCCGCCCTGGAGCGGGCGGTGGTGAACCTGCTGGACAACGCGGTGAAGTTCAGCCCGCAGGGCGGCCGCGTCGAGGTCGCGCTGCGGGCGGGCGCGCTGACCGTACGGGACCACGGGCCCGGCATCCCGCCGGAGGACCTCCCGCACGTCTTCGAGCGGTTCTGGCGCTCGCCGTCCGCGCGGGCGCTGCCCGGCAGCGGGCTGGGCCTGTCGATCGTGGCGCGGACGGCGCAGCGCGCCGGAGGCACCGCGCAGCTGCGGCCCCCGGCGGACGGCGGACCGGGCACGGAGGCGGTGCTGCGCATCCCGGGCGCGCCGACGCCGCCGCCGGGGGCCGCCCCGCAGGCGGCGGGCGGGCGGTCAGTTGTGCCGGATCAGTGACTCGACCAGGCCGGGGCGGGTGTTCGGGAAGTCCATGGGGACGATGCCGAGGCCCGTCCGGCCGGTCATCTCCGCGCCGTCGACGAACGCGTGGACCTGCGGGTTCAGCCGGTCGGAGTTCCAGCGCGGCGGCAGGTAGGCCGAGGTGCTGGCGTAGTTGACGAAGAGCTTCCCGGGCTGGGCGACGGCCCGCCGGAAGTGGTCCTCGATCCGGCGGCGCTTGGCGAAGGGCTCGGCCGTGTAGTCGTCCTGGATGTCGAAGACGCCGCCGTCCCCGTAGCGCAGCCCGGGCAGGCCCGCGTTGTCGGCGAGGAGCACGACCCTGCCGCGGGCCTGGCCGAGGGACGGCAGCGCGTCGGCGATGCGGAAGAGGGGCCGCCAGCCGCGGTTGTCGAGGTAGTCGTCGAAGACGGCGCGGAAGACGGCGTCGCTCTCGGCGGAGTACTCCTGCTTGACCCGCATCAGGACGGTCTCGGAGGGGTTCGCGGCGAGGAAGGCCGCGCAGGCGCCGAGCACGTCCCCGAACATCAGGCCCTGGTAGAAGGAGCCGTGGTGGATGGCGAAGGAGCCGCCGGTCACCCGGCAGCGGACGTCGAGGAAGCGGATGCCCGCCTGGAGCTGCTCGGCGATCGAGGTGTTCTGGCAGGCGACGTACAGGCCGCCCTGCCGGGCGCCGGAGTCGTGGGTGCCGGGGATGGTCATCCGCTGCAGGGCGGTGGCTTCGCCGAGTCCGGCCATCCAGTCGCGGGTGCCGAGGGTCCGCGCGGCGGCCGGGGCCGCCGTGAGGGCGGACAGGGCGGCGCCCGCGCCCGCCGCGACCGCCCTCGTGAGAAATGCCCGACGCCGCAATGCCATCCCCGCCCCTCGTACCGGTCCAGTGGTGACCGGATTATGGCGTGCGGCAGCCACATCCACTACCCGCCGGTAGCCGCCGGTTTGCCGCGAACACCGGCCAATGGCGCGGGAGTTGGCCGGACCTCCGAACGCCGCGCGGGGGCGGCGGGCCGGGTGGCCCGCCGCCCCCACGGGCGTGCGGTGCGGCGGGGCGCCCACGGCGCCCGCGCGCCCTACTTCACGACGGTGATGCGGTTCGCCGCCGGCGGGGCGATCGGGCTCGCCGCCGTCGACTTCGCCAGGTAGGCGTTGAAGGCGTCCAGGTCGGAGACGCCGACCAGCTTGTTCTTGTGCTCCTTCAGCACGCCGAAGCCGTCGCCGCCGCCCGCGAGGAACTCGTTCATCACGACGCGGTAGGTCTTCGCCGGGTCGATCGGCGCACCGTTCAGCTTCACCGAGTCCACGACGATCCGGTCGGCACCCGACTTCGTCATGTCCAGGGTGTACGTGAAGCCCTTGGAGACCTGGAGGATCTTCGGGCTGGCACCGTTGAGCGGGCCGCTGACCTGCTGCTGCAGTGCGGTGATCAGCTGCGCGCCGGTCAGGTCGACGACGTTCAGCATGTTGTTGAACGGCTGGACCGTGTACGACTCGCCGTAGGTGACGACGCCGTCGCCCTCCTGGCCCGCGGCCTTGAACGCCAGGTCCGAGCGGATGCCGCCCGGGTTCATCAGGGCCAGCTGCGCGCCGCCCTTGTCCGCGGCGGCCGTGGCCTCCAGCTGCGCATCCGCGATCAGGTCGCCGAGGGGCTTCTCCGGCGCGTCCAGGCCGCGGCCCGGGATGTCGCCCGCGATGTAGCCCATCGGGCGGTTCGCGATCGGGGCGGCGAGGGTCTGCCAGCGGTTGATCAGGTCGGTCATGTCCGGGGCCTTGGCCACGTCACGGGTGACGACCTTGTTCACCGGCGCCGGCGACGACACGGCCGTGCGGACGATGTCCTTGGTCTTCAGGTCGTACTTCAGCGTGGTCTCGGTGAACAGCCGGCCCAGCGAGGCCGCCGAGGTGACCGTGCGCGGGTTGCCCGCCGGGTCCGGGATGTTGCAGGCGTACGCCTGGTGCGTGTGGCCCGTGACCAGCGCGTCGACCTTCGCGTCCACGTTCTTCGCGATGTCGACGATCGCGCCGGAGATGCCGGCGCCGGCGCCCGGCACGTTGCAGTCGTAGTTGTAGGCGCCGCTCGCGGGCAGCCCGCCCTCGTGGATCAGCGCGACGATCGACTTCACGCCCTGCTTGTTCAGCTCGGCCGCGTACTTGTTGATCGTCTCGACCTCGTCGTTGAACTTCAGGCCCTTGACGCCCTCGGCCGTCACGACGTCCGGCGTGCCCTCCAGGGTGACGCCGATGAAGCCGATCTTCACGTCCCCCTTCTTCCACACGAAGGTGGGGGACATCATCGGACGCTTGGTCTTCTCGTCCGTGACGTTCGCCGCGAGGTAGGGGAACTCGGAGCCGGTGAACTCCTTGCCCATCTCGTAGCAGCCCTCGTCCGGGTGGCAGCCGCCGTACACCATGCGGCGCAGCTCGGCGCGGCCCTCGTCGAACTCGTGGTTGCCGACGCTCGTGACGTCCAGGTCGAGCTTGTTGAGCGCCTCGATGGTCGGCTCGTCGTGGAAGAGGCCCGACAGCATCGGGCTGCCGCCGATCATGTCGCCCGCCGCGGCGGTGACGGAGTACTTCTTGCCCTTGCGGGCCTCGCGCAGGCTGGTCGCCAGGTACTCGACACCGCCGGCCGGGACGGCCTTCGTCGTGCCGTCCGCCTGACGCTCGGTCACGGTGCCGGAGGAGCCCTGCGGGGCCTCCAGGGTGCCGTGGAAGTCGTTGAACGACAGCAGCTGCACGTCCACGGTGCGGTCCTTGCCCGCACCGGCGGCACCTGCCGGAAGGGCGGCGGCGACCATCGCGCCGGAAGCGGCCGTGACGGCCACGGCGATGAGGGTCAAACGGCGGTTGCGCCGGTGCCGTTGTGGCGTCGCTGACATTTCGTCCCCTTATGAACAGCGGCGAATCTTGGGAGGTCGGGGCGCAGCCTAAGGTCAACGCGCGTAGCACGAACAGGGGTGGGAGGTATCTCGCTCGTCACACACGCCGCGCCGCCCCGGACGGCCGATACCGGCCACGACCCCGCGCCGCCCCCGCCGGCGCGCCAGCGCCGGCGGCCCCGTCCGCCGTACGCTCGGAGCATGACTGACGACGCAGCAGCGGCCCTGGAACCGGGACGCCGGATCGAGACCCTCGACGAACTGACGGCAGAGCAGGCCGACGCCGTGGTCGGCCTCATCGAGGACGCGGCCCTCACGGACGGCACCACCGCCGTCTCCGAGCAGGGCCGGCTCCAGCTGCGCGGCGGGCCCCGCGAGGGCATCCGCCACTTCCTGCTCACCGAGAAGGGGCGGCTCGCCGGCTACGGCCAACTGGAGGACACCGACCCGGTGGAGGCGCCGGCCGCCGAGCTCGTCGTCCACCCCGCGCTCCGCGGGCGCGGCCACGGCCGGGCCCTGGGACAGGCACTCCTCGCCGCCTCGGGCAAACGCATCCGGGTGTGGGCACACGGGGGCAAGTCGGCCGCCCGGCACCTCGCCCAGGTCCTCGGCCTGACTCTCTTCCGCGAGTTGCGCCAGCTGCGCCGCCCGCTCGGAGCCGGCTCGCCGCCGCTGCCGGAGCCGGTCCTGCCCGCGGGGGTCGCCGTCCGCACCTTCGTCCCCGGCAAGGACGACGCCGCCTGGCTCGCGGCGAACGCCGCCGCGTTCGCCCACCACCCCGAGCAGGGCTCGCTCACCCAGCGCGACCTGGACGACCGCATCGCCCAGCCGTGGTTCGACCCGAAGGGCTTCTTCCTCGCCGAACGCGAGGGGGAGGTCGTCGGCTTCCACTGGACGAAGGTCCACGCCGCCGAGGAGCTCGGCGAGGTCTACGTCGTCGGCGTGCTGCCCGGCGCGCAGGGCGGCGGCCTCGGCAAGGCGCTGACCGCGATCGGCCTGCACCACCTCGCCGCCGCCGGCCTGCCCACCGCGATGCTGTACGTGGACGCCGACAACCCGGCCGCCCTCGCCGTGTACGAGGGCCTCGGCTTCAGCACGCACGAGGTCGACCTCATGTACCGCACGGAGAGCTGAACGCGACCCGCACCGCCGCCGCAGCGCCTCCGTCCGGGGCCCCGGGTCCGCCCGGTGCTCCGGACGGGTGCATTCCGGAGCGAATCCGGCGTACGGGCACCCATACGGACCCCGGCCGCCATGCGCCGTTCACCGGTGCTTAAGACACGCTTGCGAACCTCCCCGCATGCAGTCCCGACTCCGGCCCACAACGCCCCCCTCCGACGCGCCTGACCTGGCGTGCGCGCGGAAGAATGGAGTCATGAGCCACCAGCCCAGCGCAGGCCCCACCGAGGTCCCCGCCCAGCACCCGTCGCACCCGTCCGCCGCGGCACCCGCCGGGCCGCCCGCCGCGCCCGCGCGGCTCGGCTCCATCGCCGCGCACCGCCCCCGCACCGGACTGGAACCCGATCTCGGCCCCGACATCGACGGCGACCTCGACTCCTACGAGGACAAGGACGGCGGCGAGCTGCCCGCCGACCGGTTCCTCGACCGGGAGCGCAGCTGGCTGGCCTTCAACGAGCGGGTCCTGGAACTGGCCGAGGACCCGGCGACCCCGCTGCTGGAGCGGGCCAACTTCCTGGCCATCTTCGCCGGCAACCTCGACGAGTTCTTCATGGTCCGCGTCGCCGGCCTCAAGCGCCGCATAGCCACCGGCGTCGCCACCCGCTCCGCCTCCGGCCTCCAGCCCCGCGAGGTCCTCGACCTGATCTGGACCCGCTCGCGGGAGCTCATGGCCCGGCACGCCGCCTGCTTCCAGCACGACGTCGCCCCCCAGCTCGCCGAGGAGGGCATCCACCTCGTCCGGTGGCCGGACCTCGCCGAGAAGGAGCAGGCCCGCCTCTTCACCCTGTTCCGCAACCAGATCTTCCCCGTGCTGACCCCGCTGGCCGTGGACCCCGCGCACCCGTTCCCGTACATCTCGGGCCTGTCGCTGAACCTGGCCGTCGTCGTCCGCAACCCCGTCAGCGGGCACCGGCACTTCGCCCGCGTCAAGGTGCCGCCGCTCCTGCCCCGCTTCCTGGAGGCCTCCCCGCAGCGGTACGTCCCGCTGGAGGACGTCATCGCCGCGCACCTGGAGGAGCTCTTCCCCGGCATGGAGGTGCTCGCGCACCACATGTTCCGCGTCACCCGCAACGAGGACCTGGAGGTCGAGGAGGACGACGCGGAGAACCTGCTCCAGGCCCTGGAGAAGGAGCTGATGCGGCGCCGCTTCGGCCCGCCCGTCCGCCTGGAGGTCGAGGAGTCCATCGACCCCGGCGTCCTGGACCTCCTCGTGCAGGAGCTGAACATCTCCGCCGCCGAGGTCTACCCGCTGCCCGGGCCGCTGGACCTGACCGGCCTCTTCGGGATCGCCTCGCTGGACCGCCCGGAGCTGAAGTACCGCAAGTTCGTCGCCGGCACCCACCGCGACCTGTCCGAGGTCGAGTCCGCGTCCGCGCCGGACATCTTCGCCGCGCTGCGCGAGCGGGACGTCCTGCTGCACCACCCGTACGACTCCTTCTCCACCTCCGTCCAGGCGTTCCTGGAGCAGGCGGCCGCCGACCCCGACGTCCTCGCCATCAAGCAGACGCTGTACCGCACCTCCGGCGACTCGCCCATCGTCGACGCGCTGATCGACGCGGCCGAGTCCGGCAAGCAGGTCCTCGTCCTCGTCGAGATCAAGGCCCGCTTCGACGAGCAGGCCAACATCAAGTGGGCCCGCAAGCTGGAGGAGGCCGGCTGCCACGTCGTCTACGGCCTCGTCGGCCTGAAGACCCACTGCAAGCTGTCGCTCGTCGTCCGCCAGGAGGGCGAGACCCTGCGCCGCTACAGCCACGTCGGCACCGGCAACTACCACCCGAAGACGGCCCGCCTGTACGAGGACCTCGGCCTGCTCACCGCCGACCCCCAGGTCGGCGCGGACCTCTCCGACCTCTTCAACCGGCTCTCCGGCTACTCCCGCCGCGAGACCTACCGCCGGCTGCTGGTCGCGCCCCGCTCGCTGCGCGACGGGCTGATCGCCCGCATCGACAAGGAGGCCGCCCACCACCGGGCCGGCCGGCCCGCGTACGTGCGGATCAAGGTGAACTCCATCGTCGACGAGGCCCTCATCGACGCCCTCTACCGGGCCTCCCGGGCCGGGGTCCCCGTCGACATCTGGGTCCGCGGCATCTGCGCCGTCCGCCCCGGGGTGGAGGGCCTCTCGGAGAACATCCGGGTCCGCTCGGTCCTGGGCCGCTTCCTGGAGCACTCCCGGGTCTTCGCCTTCGGCAACGGCGGCGAACCGGAGGTGTGGATCGGCAGCGCCGACATGATGCACCGCAACCTCGACCGCCGCATCGAGGCGCTGGTCCGGGTCGCCGACCCCGCGCACCGCTCCGCCCTGGACCGGCTGCTGGAGACCGGCATGTCCGACGCCACCTCCTCCTGGCACCTGGGGCCGGACGGCGAGTGGACCCGGCGCAGCACCGACCCCGAGGGCCAGCCGCTGCGGCACGTCCAGGAGATGCTCATAGACGCCCGGAGGCGCCGGCGTGGCTCTGCCAAACCCTGACCCGACGGCGTACGGCAGCGGCGGGGCCCTCGCGGGAGACGTGCTCGGCGCGTACCTGCGGGCCCAGGCCACCGCCTTCCTGCGCGCCCTGCGCCTGCACGGTGAAGCCGCGGGTTCCGCCCCGGCGGGCGGGGCGGCGGCCGGAGCCGCCGAGGCGGCGCGCGGCCTGCGGGGCGCCGCCCGACGGATCGCCGGGTCGCTGGCCACCTTCCGCGCGGCCACCGACACCGCCTGGGCGGACGGCCTGCGCGGCGAGCTGGACTGGGTCTCCTCGGTGCTGGCCGAGGAGCACGCGTCCGCCGCCCTGCCGGCCCGGCTCCTGGACGCCCTGCACCGGCTATCCGGCTCCCCCGAGCGGCCCGGCGCCGCCGCGGGCGGGTCCGGCGCCGGCCCGGGCCGGCCCACGAGCGGCCCCACCGGGCTCGCGACCGGCCCGGGCGGGCTCGCCGCCGGCCCGGCGCGGGCGGCCGCGCTGCTGGAGCGGCAGCTGGCGCCGGCCCGGGCCCGCGCCCATGCGGCGGCCCTGCAGGCGCTGGGCTCGTCCCGCTTCCATGCCGTGGCGGACGCGGTCGCCGTCCTGGCCTCCGAGGTGCCGCCGGCCCCGGCCGCCGCACGGGGCCGCGCCGCGGACGTCCTCCTCCCGCTGGCGGAGGTGCCCCGGGCCCGGCTCGCGGCGGCCGTCGCCGCCCTGCCGCCGGCCGCGCAGGCGCCCGGGTACGACGCGGCGCAGGACGGCTCCCTGCAGGAGGTGCGCCGCCTGCTGCGCCTCCACCGCTACGCCCGCGAGGCACTCGGCGAGGACGTGGCCCGGCTGGCCGAGGCCGGCGGGGTCCTCGCCCGCCACGGGGACGCCGCGGAGGCGGCTGCCGCCTCGGCGGCCGCGGCCCGCACCCCGCGCATCGCCCCGGCGACGGCGTACGCGCTGGGGGTGCTGCACGCCGACCAGCGCCACGAGGCGGAGGCCGCCCGCCGCGCCTTCCACCGCATCTGGCACCCGGCACCCGCCCCCGTCTGACCCGCGGACCGATGGTCGATTTCCGGCCGGATGTGCCGCCCCGCGGAAGCCCCGCACGCCGTCCTGCAGCCGCCTCACCCGGCCGTCCGGCGAGGTTCACCTCCCGTTCATTCGCTCCCGTTGATGACTTCACCTGATCTGCCTAATTTCGGAAGTGCGCCCAGCGCGCCACTGGCCGGATCCAGCGGCCCCCTGCCCACAGACGTAGTCCTCTTCGCACGCCGCCCCGATACCGAAAGCGGCCGGCGGCTTCTGGAAGGAACACCCGAAAGTGAAGCTTCAGCGCAAGAACATGCTTCGTGCCTCCGCCCTCGGCGCGCTTGTCGTGTCAGGCGCCCTGGTCCTCACGGCGTGCGGCTCGGACGACAACACGGGCACCGGCGGAAACGCCAGTGGCAAGCCGTCGGCCGCCGCCGGCGACATCAAGTGCGACGGCGCGAAGGGCAAGCTGCTCGCGTCCGGCTCCTCCGCCCAGAAGAACGCGGTGGACCTGTGGGTCAAGAACTACATGGCCGCCTGCTCCGGCGTGGAGGTCAACTACAAGTCGTCCTCCTCCGGCGAGGGCATCGTCGCCTTCAACCAGGGCAGCGTCGCCTTCGCCGGCTCCGACTCGGCGCTCAAGCCGGAGCAGGTCGAGGAGTCGAAGAAGACCTGCACGGGCGGCCAGGCGATCAACCTGCCGATGGTCGGCGGCCCGATCGCCATCGGCTACAACCTCTCCGGCGTCGACAAGCTCAACCTCGACGCCGCGACGATCGCCAACATCTTCAACGACAAGATCAAGAAGTGGGACGACGAGGCGATCAAGAAGCTGAACCCCGGCGTCGCCCTGCCGTCCACGGCGATCCAGCACTTCCACCGCTCCGAGGACTCCGGCACCACCGAGAACCTCGGCAAGTACCTCAAGGCAGCCGCCCCCGACGCCTGGCCCCACGAGGCCGCGAAGAAGTGGCCCGCCCCCGGCGGCCTCGGCGCCTCCGGCTCCTCCGGCGTCGCCACCCAGGTCAAGCAGGTCGACGGCGCCATCGGCTACTTCGAGCTGTCCTACGCCACCGCCCAGAACATCAAGACGGTCGACCTGAACACCGGCGCCCCGGCCCCGGTCAAGGCCTCCGCCGACAGCGCCTCCAAGGCCATCGCCGCCGCGAAGATCACCGGCACCGGCTCCGACCTCGCCCTCAAGCTCGACTACACCACCAAGGCCGAGGGCGCCTACCCGATCGTCCTGGTGACGTACGAGGTCGTCTGCGACAAGGGCAACAAGGCCGAGACCCTGCCGACCGTGAAGTCCTTCCTCGGCTACACCGCCTCCGACGCCGGCCAGAAGCTCCTCTCCGAGCACGGCTACGCCCCGATCCCCGCCGAGATCAACGGCAAGGTCCGCGAGGTCGTCAACTCGCTGTCCTGACCCCCCGAGCCGCGCAGCGCCGGGCCCGCCCGCACCACCGGCCGGCCCGGCCCCGCGGCCCCTCCCCCCGCCTGCGGGGGGATCCGGTGCACCGCCGCCAGGGGGCGCGTCCCCCGTCCAGACCGGAAAGACCATGGCTACCACCACACGCACCCCGACAGACATGCCACCGCCTGTCTCCGCGAGCGGGAAGACCGCCGGCCGCGCCGGTGACGCCGTCTTCTCCGGGCTCTCCAAGGGCTCCGGGATCCTGCTCCTGGTGATCATGGCGTCGATCGCCGTCTTCCTCACCTACCGGGCCGCCATCGCCCTGTCGCAGAACGAGGGCAACTTCCTCACCACCTTCGACTGGAACGCCTCCGCGAACCCGCCCGTCTTCGGCATCGCGGTCCTCCTCTTCGGCACCGTCGTGAGCTCGGTCATCGCGATGGCCATCGCCGTCCCGATCGCCGTCGGCATCGCCCTGTTCATCTCGCACTACGCGCCGCGGAAGCTGGCCGCCCCCCTCGGCTACGTCGTCGACCTGCTGGCCGCGGTGCCGTCGATCATCTACGGCATCTGGGGCGCGCTCTTCCTCGTCCCGCAGCTCGCCGGACTCAACCTCTGGCTCGACGAGTACCTCGGCTGGACCTACGTCTTCGACAAGTCCCAGCCCGGCGTCGCCCGCTCCCTCTTCACCGTCGGCATCCTGCTCGCGATCATGATCCTGCCGATCGTGACGAGCGTCAGCCGCGAGGTCTTCCTCCAGGTCCCGCGCATGAACGAGGAGGCCGCCCTGGCCCTCGGCGCGACCCGCT
Organism: Streptomyces toxytricini; assembly: GCF_014649915.1. Lineage (GTDB taxonomy): Bacteria > Actinomycetota > Actinomycetes > Streptomycetales > Streptomycetaceae > Streptomyces > Streptomyces toxytricini. The sequence goes on from NZ_BMTY01000009.1 coordinate 251,084, forward strand.
GGGAGGTCATCCGGATGGCCGTCCTCCCCTTCGGCCGCTCCGGCGTCATCTCCGCCTCCATGCTCGGCCTCGGCCGCGCCCTCGGCGAGACCATGGCCGTCGCCACGGTCCTCTCCCCGAGCTTCCTGATCTCCGGACACCTCCTCGACCCGGGCGGCGGCACGTTCGCCCAGAACATCGCCGCGAAGTTCGACGAGGCCAACGAGTTCGGCCGCGACGCCCTCATCGCCTCCGGCCTGGTCCTCTTCCTCCTCACCCTGCTGGTCAACGGCGCCGCGCGCATGATCATCGCGCGCCGCAAGGAGTACTCGGGGGCGAACGCCTGATGAGCCACGCAATCCAGGACCAGCGCCCCGTCCGGGCCCGCCGGGCCCGCGCCGGCGGCAGCCTCACCCGGGGCGGCCTGCCCCGCTGGGCGCCCGCCGCCACCGCCGTCCTCTCCACCCTGCTCGGCTGCGCCGCCGGCCTCGCCTTCGGCCTGCAGAGCAAGGTCCAGTGGGGCCTGATCGCCGCGCTCCTCTTCGTCGCCGCCACCTACGCCTCCAGCGCGGTCGTCGAGAACACCCGCCAGGCCAAGGACCGCGTCGCGACCTCCGTGATCTGGGTCTGCTTCCTGCTCGCCGTCATCCCGCTGGTCTCGCTGCTCTGGACCACCCTCAGCCGCGGCATGAAGGTCCTGACCGGCCACTTCCTGACGCACTCCATGAACGGCGTGACCGGCTTCGAACCGGGCGGCGGCGTCTACCACGCCCTGCTGGGCACCGTCCAGCAGGTCGCACTGGCCACTCTGATCGCCGCCCCCATCGGCCTGCTGACCGCCGTCTACCTGGTCGAGTACGGCAAGGGCCGGCTCGCCAAGGCCGTGACGTTCTTCGTCGACGTCATGACCGGCATCCCGTCCATCGTCGCCGGGCTCTTCATCCTGACGACCTGGAACCTGATGCTCGGCTTCGGCCCCTCCGGCTTCGCCGGCGCGATGGCCCTGTCGATCCTGATGATGCCCGTGGTGGTCCGCTCCACCGAGGAGATGCTCAAGCTGGTGCCGAACGAGCTGCGCGAGGCCGCCCTCGCCCTCGGCGTGCCGAAGTGGCGCATGATCCTCAAGGTGGTCCTCCCGACCGCCGTCGGCGGCATCTCCACCGGCCTGATGCTGGCCGTCGCCCGCATCGCCGGCGAGACCGCCCCGATCATGCTGCTGGTCTTCGGCTCCCAGCTCATCAACGGCAACCCCTTCGAAGGCGCCCAGTCCTCGCTCCCGCTCTACATCTGGGAGCAGTACAAGGTCGGCAGCGACGCCTCCTACGACCGGGCATGGGCGGCAGCGCTCGTCCTGATCGCCTTCGTCATGATCCTCAACCTGGTGGCCCGCGGCATCGCCCGCTGGAAGGCCCCGAAGACCGGTCGCTGAGCGACCGCACGAAAGCGAAGTGACCCTCATGGCCAAGCGAATCGACGTCAGCGGCCTCTCCGCCTTCTACGGCACCCACAAGGCCATCGACGACATCTCGATGACCGTGGAGCCGCACTCCGTGACCGCCTTCATCGGCCCCTCCGGCTGCGGCAAGTCCACCTTCCTGCGCACCCTGAACCGGATGCACGAGGTCACCCCGGGCGGCCGCGTCGAGGGCAAGGTGCTCCTGGACGACGAGAACCTCTACGGCCCCGGCGTCGACCCGGTCGCCGTCCGCCGCACGGTCGGCATGGTCTTCCAGCGCCCCAACCCCTTCCCCACCATGTCGATCTTCGAGAACGTGGCGGCGGGCCTGCGCCTGAACGGCGGCCACCGCCGGCAGGACCTGTCCGACATCGTCGAGCGGTCGCTGCGGGGCGCCAACCTGTGGAACGAGGTCAAGGACCGGCTGCACAAGCCGGGCTCCGGGCTCTCCGGCGGCCAGCAGCAGCGCCTGTGCATCGCCCGCGCCATCGCGGTCGAGCCGGAGGTCCTGCTGATGGACGAGCCGTGCTCGGCCCTCGACCCGATCTCCACGCTCGCCATCGAGGACCTGATCGGCGAGCTGAAGGAGCGCTTCACGATCGTCATCGTGACGCACAACATGCAGCAGGCGGCCCGCGTCTCGGACCGCACCGCCTTCTTCAACCTCGCGGCGGTCGGCCAGCCCGGAAAGCTCATCGAGATCGACGAGACCGACCGGATCTTCTCCAATCCTTCCGTCCAGGCGACCGAGGACTACATCTCGGGCCGCTTCGGCTGAGCCGCCTTGCGGTGCTGCATGGCGGTGCCACCGCAAGGCGAAGGGCCGGCTCCCCCGGGTGGGGGGAGCCGGCCCTTTCCTGCCTCCGGGGCCCGGGGGGCCCGTACGGCCTGCTAGCCGACGGCCAGGTTGACCAGCCAGAAGCACACCGCCGCCACGAGGGCCGCGGCGGGCATGGTGATGAACCAGCCCAGGATGATGTTCTTGGCGACGCCCCAGCGGACCGCGTTGACGCGCTTGGTCGCCCCCACGCCCATGATCGCCGAGGTGATCACGTGGGTCGTGGAGATCGGCGCGTGGAAGAGGTACGACGCCGTGTACATGATCGAGGCGCCGGTGGTCTCGGCGGCGAAGCCCTGCGGCGGGTCCAGCTCGATGATCTTGCGGCCGAGGGTGCGCATGATGCGCCAGCCGCCCGCGTACGTACCGAGCGACAGCATGACCGCGCACGCGATCTTGACCCACACGGGGATCGGCGCGCCCGCCTCCTCGACGTCCGCGATGACGAGGGCCATCACCACGATGCCCATCGTCTTCTGCGCGTCCTGGAGGCCGTGGCCCAGCGCCATGGCGGCGGCCGAGACGGTCTGCGCGATGCGGAAGCCCCGCTTGGCCTTGTGCGGGTTGGCCCGCCGGAAGATCCACATGATCGCGACCATCACCAGGTAGCCGACGAGCAGGCCGACCAGCGGCGAGAGGAACATCGGGATGACGACCTTCTCGACCACCCCGGACCAGATCACCCCGATCCCGCCGGCCAGCGCCGCGCCCACCATGCCGCCGAAGAGGGCGTGCGAGGAGGAGGACGGCAGGCCGAAGTACCAGGTGATCAGGTTCCAGACGATCGCCCCGACGAGGGCGGCGAAAAGGATCCACATGCCGGTGGAGCCGTGCGGGGTCTCGATGAGGCCCTCGCTGACCGTCTTGGCGACGCCGCTGCCCAGGAAGGCGCCGGCGAGGTTCATCACCGCGGCCATCGCGAGGGCGGCGCGCGGGGTCAGCGCCCGGGTCGAGACCGAGGTCGCGATCGCGTTCGCCGAGTCGTGGAACCCGTTGGTGTACGTGAAGCCGAGCGCGACACCGATGGTCACGATCAGAGCGAAGGTGTCCACGGGGTTCAGGACTCCTTGACCGCGATGGTCTCCACCGTGTTCGCGACGTGCTCGAACGCGTCGGCCGCCTCTTCGAGCACGTCGACGATCTGCTTGAGCTTGAGCACCTCGATGGCGTCGTACTTGCCGTTGAAGAGCTGTGCGAGCAGCTTCCGGTGGATCTGGTCGGCCTGGTTCTCGAGGCGGTTGACCTCGATCCAGTACTCGGTCAGGTTGTCCATGGTCCGCAGGTGCGGCATGGCCTCGGCGGTCAGCTCGGCCGCCCGCGCCAGGACCTCGATCTGCTGCTCGACGCCCTTGGGGAGCTCCTCGATGTTGTAGAGGACGACCAGGTCGACGGCCTCCTCCATGAAGTCCATGATGTCGTCGAGCGACGAGGCCAGGGAGTAGATGTCCTCGCGGTCGAACGGCGTGATGAAGGAGGAGTTCAGCTGGTGGAAGATCGCGTGGGTGGCGTCGTCCCCCGCGTGCTCGGCCGCCCGCATGCGCTCCGCGATCTCGGCCCGGGCGGGTGGCTCCGCTCCGAGCAGTTCCATCAGGAGCTTGGAGCCCGTGACGATGTTGTCCGCGGATGCGGCGAACATGTCGTAGAAGCTCGTCTCCCTGGGGGTCAGACGAAATCGCACGTGTGGTCCTCGGGGTGCATCGGATTCGGTCACCTGATGCTAGGCGCTCGCTCCGGCCACGGCTAACCCGCCGTTCCCCGTGTCCTCCATCAGGCAGAGTGGGCCCGCGGGCCCCCGCCCCAGCGGGCGCGGCCCGGTATCCTATACCCGTCGGGGGTATCCCCGGACTCGTCGCGGACCACGGGAGGACCCATGACGGCCATCGAGGCGGAGAGCTCCGGATGCGGCGCCGGCACCGCTGCGGCCCCCGAGGGGCACGCGGTGCACGGGTACCACCACCGCAAGGACGAGCACCTCAAGCGGCTGCGCCGGATCGAGGGGCAGATCCGCGGCCTCCAGCGCCTCGTCGACGAGGACGTCTACTGCATCGACATACTCACCCAGGTCTCGGCGAGCACCAAGGCCCTGCAGTCCTTCGCCCTCCAGCTGCTGGAAGAGCACCTGCGGCACTGCGTGGCCGACGCGGCCGTCAAGGGCGGGGACGAGATCGACGCCAAGGTCGAGGAGGCCACGAAGGCCATCGCCCGGCTGCTGCGCACCTGAGCCGCCGGCCCGGCCGCGCAAGCAAGCGGTCGCGCCCGTACCCCGCGGGAAGGGGGTACGGGCCGCGCCCGGCCCGCGGCTACAGGCCGAGCCCCATGAGGACCTCGTCGATCCGGTCCTGGCTGAGCCGCTCCTCGTCGGCGGCGGAGGCGGCGATGATCAGCTCGCCGCACAGCTCGATCTCGGCCAGCGCCACGTGGTCCTGCACCGTCGCACCGCACACGGGGGTCACGCGTCTCACCTCGATCTGCCGCCATCGGACATCGGTCTGCGATGCGCCCAGCGTAGGGAGGGGCCCGCGGTGTGCGCATGACACGTATGGACCATTTCCGGATACCCCGCCATGGTCCGAAGGCATGGCACCCGGTGCCTCCCGCCGGCTATTCGGCGATCTTCCCGGCGTAAATGTCCCTGCTTGCGGGCAATACGACGGTCACCGGAGTGCCGAACCCGTAGAGCAGCGTGGTCGAGGAGACATCGATCACGCCATTGTTGACCCAGCTGAAGCGGTGCCGGACCTTCCGCAGCCGCCCCTCCTCGTCGAGGTAGGCGTCGAAGGGCACCGTGTCCGTGGTGAACCCTTTCGCCGCTGCCTCCAATGCCCCCTTGATCCCCGGGGAAGCCGTTTTCGCGGCCCGCCCGATGTCGGTCGTCCCCCGGTAGTGCCGCACCTTCGTGCCCGCCAGCTCCGTCTCGCCGACGTAGCGGACGTCCTGGGCGCCGCGCAGCAGCTCCGCGGCGGCCAGCGGGTCGGTCGCGCCGCCGGTGACCAGGTTCCCGTCCGCGAGGGTGGCGGTGTCGACGCGCACCCACTTGTCGGCGGGCACGCCCGCCCCCCGGTTCTTCATGTACAGCGCGCCGGGGACGAGCAGCTCGGTGATGGGCTGGTGCGCCTCCTTGCCCGCCGCGTCGGCCGGGAGCATGACCAGGAGCTGTCCCATCCGGTTCCTGAAGTCGACGCCGCCCTCGCCGCGGATGGTGACCCGGGTGCCCCCGGTCGCCATCTCCATGGCCGTACGGGCCTGCGCGCTCCCGGTGGCGGCGAGCCGGTCGGGGGCCGCCCGCACGGCGGCCGCCGGGTCCGCCGGGGGCCGGTCGTCCCCTGCGGCGGCGGAACCGCCGCACCCGCTCGTCACGGCGACCACCGCGGCCACGCCGACGGCGAGCACCGCCTCGCCCGCCCGGCCGCGCCGCTGCCCCTGCTGGTGCACCACCATCGCCTGCCAACCCCCAACGCATCACCGCTGCTTGTCCGAGGCCCCCACCTGCTGCGGTTTAACGAGGTCCGCGGCCTCCCGTCACGGTGCGGGCCTCCCGGGCGCGCCGCGCCGCCGGTACCGTGGCGGCGTGGATCCGCACCCCGGGGCGCCGCCCGCCCCCGAGCCCGAGACCTTCCCGCTGATCCGGCCCGGCGCGCAGGAGCCGCCGACCGCGCACGCCGCTTCGACGACCGAGCGCGGCTCGTTCTGCCTGGCGGTGTGCGGCTGCGGCTGGCGCGGCCCGGCCCGCCGCTCGCGCGACCTGGCCCGCAGGGACGCCGCGGAGCACGGCGCCGCGTAGGCGGGCCGCAGCCGCCGCCCGCCGCGGGTGTCACCCGTTCGGCCGCGGCCGGCTGGCGGGGCGGCCGGGCCGCGGGTGCGCTGGTGGCATGCCAGGACCCGCATCCCGCGCCGCCGCCCTCCTCGCGTGGCTGCTGCTCCTCGTCCTCGCGCCCGCGGGCGCGGCCGCGGCGAGGCAGACCGGCTCGGCCGACGGCCCGGCCGACGTGGCCCTGGCCGTCGGGCTGACGTGCGCCGCCGCGCTGGCGACGGGGCTGTGGCTGCGGGCGCGCCACCGCCGGGACGCGGAGGCGGGCGGCCGCGGCCCCGAGGGCGGCGACCGGTGACACCCCGGCACCGGCCGGCAGCGGTGCGGCTGTGCTTCGGCATCGCCGGGCTGTGCCTGCTCGCGGCAGCGCTGATGTCCCTGTGGGACTCCTACGGGCACCCCTGAGCCGCGGCCGGGTCCGAGGCACGGCCGGGCCCGGCCGTGGCCGGCGCACGCCGAGGTCGCCGGCGGGTGCGGCCGCGTCGGTGCCGCCGGTCAGGCCGCCAGGTCGCTGTCGTGCGTACGGGCGCCGCCGCCGACCGCGGCCCGCTCGCCGCCCAGCTCCACCGGCCGGGGCCGCGCGAGGCCGCGGGCCCGTACGAGCCGGGCGGCCCGCGGGGAGCGGGCGACCGCGCGCACCGCGGGCGTCAAGGCGGCCATGGCTAGCGGGGCGAGGACGAGGACGACGGCGGTGCCGAGGGCGAACCCGCCGACGACGTCGGTGGGGTAGTGGACGCCCAGGTAGACGCGGCTGAGCCCCTCGGCGAGGGCCAGGCCGATGCCGATGAGGCCGATGCGGCGGCGGGCGAGGAACAGGCCCATGCCGAGGGCCATCGTGAGGGTGGCGTGGTCGCTGACGAAGGAGTACAGGCTCTGGCTCGCGGCCGGTTCCAGGACGTGCAGTCCCTCATGCATGTGGAACGGCCTGTTCCGCCCGACGAGCTGACGCAGTGGCACGTTGACGGCGAGCGCGACGACGGCGGCGAACGGCGCCCACAGCAGGGCGGCGAAGGTCTCGGCGGCGGCGGCCGGCTCCTGCCGCCGGGCGCCGCGCCAGCACCACAGCACGAGGAGCACCATCAGGAGGGGGATGCCGAAGGAACTGGCCAGGACGACGGCCCTGTCGACCGCGGCCGGGGCGTACCGGGCCAGCGCGTTGACGCCGTAGAGCAGGCTGACGTCCACGTTCGGCCCACCGGTTGCTAGTGCAGCCATGGCGATGCGGCCCCTTGTTCTTGCTCGGTTCCCCTACGGGTGCACCCGTGTGTGCACCCCGCGAAACCCCCCCGTGTCGATCCTCCCCGTGACCATGGAACGCCTGCTCGGGCAGGGCGGTTCCCCCCTCCACGGAATGATCACGGCAACGTTATCCAAGAGTGATGCGTCGCCGCAGCTCAGGGCCTGCGCTTCACGGAGCGTCGACCGGGGCCTTCGCGTCGGCGGTGCGGTCGGGCAGGGCCTCGGCCCCGTCCTTGGTGACCCGCGTGGCGCCGAAGTAGTCCGGGGTGTCGATCTTGTCGAAGCGGATCACCGCACCCGTGTAAGGGGCGTTGATCATGTAGCCGCCGCCCACGTACAGCCCGACGTGCCGGATCTCCCGCGAGTTCGTCAGATCGTCGGAGAAGAACACCAGGTCGCCCGGGAGCAGTTCCTCCCGCGAGGGGTGGGGCCCCGCGTTGTACTGGTCGTTGGCGACGCGCGGCAGCTTGATGCCCACCGACTCGTACGCCGCCTTCGTCAGCCCCGAGCAGTCGAACCGCCCGTCCTGGTCGGGCGTTCCGTTGCCGCCCCACAGGTACGGCGTGCCCAGCTGCTTCTGCGCGAAGTAGATCGCCCCGGCCGCCTGCTGCGAGGGGGCGACCCGCCCGACGGGCCGCTCGAAGCTCTTCGCCAGCGTCGTGATCGCCTTCACGTACCCCTGCGTCTCCTTGTACGGGGGCACGCCCTGGTACTTGAACACCGCGCCGGGGCCGGCGTTGTAGGCGGCGAGCATGTTCGCGACGGGGTCGCCGGGGACCTTCCCGACGTCCTTGGCCAGCGCGCAGTCGTACGAAGCCGCCGAGGGGATCGCGTCGTTGGGGTCCCAGATGTCCCGGTCCCCGTCGCCGTCCCCGTCGATCCCGTGGGTGGCCCACGTGCCGGGGATGAACTGGGCGATGCCCCGCGCGTCGGCCGGGCTGACGACCGTCGGGTTCCAGCCGCTCTCCGAGTACAGCTGCGCGGCCAGGACCGCCGGGGACAGGGTCGGGCAGAGCACGCCCCACTTCTGCACCAGCGCCTGGTACTTCGACGGCACGGCGCCCTTGGCTAGCCCGAGCGCGCGGCCGCCGGCGCCGCCCGCGATGCCCGCCGCCGCCGAGTACGTGCCGATCACCAGGAGGGCGACGAAGCACAGGAACACGGCGAGCGCACCGCCGCCGACCTTCCAGAATCTGCGCACCCGTCAACCCTCCCCCATCGGACGGACATTCACAGGGATTCACCGACTCGTGTCGGATTCATCCCTTTTGCGCCCCCACGTCGAAGCCGCGGCACCACACGCTCTTGTGTTCCGTATCCGAGACGGCGTGCCGGAACACCACCGTCCACCCCCCGGGATCCTGCGCCGGCGCCGGCGCGGGCACCCTGCGGCCCTCCAGCTCCATCGAGAAGTCGTCCGGGTACACCACCGACTTCCACTGCGTCGCATCCCCCTCGTGCACATCGCGCGCCAGGGCGGCGAAGCCGAGCTGCCGGTTCTCCGACACCCCTGTGGGCCGCCCCTGCGCATCCACCTCGTGCGGCGGCTTCACCACCACCGCAAGGTGGTACGCCGGCGCCCCCGGCACCGCCTCCTTCAACCGGAACGCGACCCGCACCCGCCCCGGCTGCAGCTCTCCCTCCGGGTCCCGCTCGGCCGGCGTGATCACACCCTGCAGCCCCGTCAGCGGCCGCTCCTCCACTTCCGGCCCCCGGCACTCGCCCCGCACCGGATCCCAGGAATCCGCGTTCGGCGCCGTCTGCCGGATCAGCCCGGGCTGATCCGCCGGCGACCGCCCGGCCGACGGCCGCGCCGCCGGCTGCGACCCGGCCGCCGCGTCCGCGGCCGCGCCCCCGCCGCCCGCCGGAATCCCCCACACCGCAACCGCGCCCAGCGCGGCCAGCGCCAGCCCCGCCGCCGCCCACGCCCCGGCGCGGCCGCGCCGCCGCCGGGGCGGGCCGGGCGCCGACGGCGCCGACGGCGCCGCCGGCGCGTACCCGGCCGGCGGCGGATACCCGTACGCCCCCGCCGGCGCGGGCCCCTGCGCCCGTACGGCATGCCGCGGCACCGCATCGCCCAGCGCCCCCAGCCCCGCGTACACCGGATCGTCCGCCAGGGCGCCTTCCCCGGCGCACCGCTCCACGACCTCCGCGAGGGCCGGCCGCCGCGCCGGGTCCTCCTGCGTACAGGCCGCGACCAGCTCCGCCAGCCCCGGCTCCACCCCGGCCACGTCCAGCGGCCCGCCGCCCGCACCGAACGGCGGCCGCCCCGTCGCCGCGTACGCCAGGAGCGCCCCCAGCGCGAACACGTCCGCCGCGGGCCCCGCCTCCGCCCCCGCACGCACCTCCGGCGCCGCGGAACCGGGCGCGCCCGCGTCCCGCGCGAAGCCGAAACCGGTGATCAGCGGGCCCTGCCCGGCGAGCACCACGCACTCCGGCGTGAAGCCCCGGTGCACCACCCCGAACGCGTGGAGCGCCGCCAGCCCCTCCGCCAGCGCCGCCAGCAGCCTCCGGCACGTCGGCGCGGGCAGCGGCCCCCGCCCGGCGACCGCGCGGGCCAGCGTCGGCCCCGCCGCGTACTCCGTCGCCAGCCAGAACGGCGGCGCCGCCAGCGAGGCGTCCACCAGGTCCGCCGTGTGCGCCGACCGCACCGCGCGCACCGCCTCCGCCTCGCGCTTGAACCGGGCCAGCGCCTCCGGATCCCCGGTGGTCCGCGACCCGACCACCTGCACCGCCACCAGCCGCCCCCCGGGCGACCGCGCGAGGTACACCTGCCCCAGCGCTCCGGCACCCAGCCGGGCCAGCAGGGCATGCGCCCCCACCTGGGCGGGGTCGGTGTCTGTCAGGGCTTCCACCCGCCAGAGGGTGCCACACGGACTTCCCCGCCCGGCAGGGGGGTTGACCGGCCCCGCCGCCCGGCGCGGCGTCAGGGGCGCGGCGCCACGAAAAGGCTCTGCGCGCCCCTCCCGACGGGCCCCTTCTCGTCGTGCAGGACCGCATCCGCGAGCCCGATCCCCGCCGGGTCCACGCTCGTCCGCGCCTGCACCCCGACCCACTCGCCCGCCGGGTGCCGGTGCACGTGCACCGTCAGGTCGCTGTTGACGAACACGAACCGCCCGAAGTCGACGGCCGCGCTGATCCCGTTGCCGGAGTCCGCCGCGACCAGCACCCGGTCCAGCGCCCCGACCGGCTCCCCCGCCACCAGCGGCACCCGCATCCGCATCCAGCACGCCCCCGGCCCCGGCTCCGCGAAGCCGCCCTCGGCGAACCGCATCTCCACCGCCGTGTGGTACCCCCGCTCCCACGGCACCGCGTAGAACGGCGACCGCGCCAGCGACCCCGGCGGCGGCAGCCGCGGCCCCTCCGCCACCGCCGGAACCACCCCGTCCGCGGCCACCCGCACCCGCAGGGCCCGCGCCACCACCGCCGGCTGCCCGGCGCCCGCCGGCTCCAGCTCCGCCTCCACCACCTCGGTGCTCCGACCCAGCCGCAGCTCCCGCACCCGTACGGACACCACGCCCAGCGGCACCGGCCGCAGGATGTCGAAGGTGATCCGCGCGATCCGCATGTCCGGACGCGCCCCCGCCCGCTGCTCGACCGCCCGGCCGAGCAGCGCGGCCGGCGGCCCCGCGTGCTGCGCTCCCGCATCCCACGGCCCCCGCGTGTCCTCGGTGGCCAGGAACCGCTCCCCGTCGATCCGCTCGTAGAACGCCATGCCCCCGGACGCTACCCGCCGGTAATTCCCGGCACCAGGCCCCCGGCCGGCTCCCGCACACCGCCCGGCCCCGGCCTGTGACAATGGGGAGGTGTCAGCCACCCCCGCCACCCCCGCCGCCGACCCCCACGACAGGGACCGCCTCCGCGCCGACTGCGCGAACTGCTTCGCCCTGTGCTGCGTCGCCCTCCCCTTCGCCAAGTCGAACGACTTCGCCGTGAACAAGGCCGCCGGCACCCCTTGCAAGAACCTCCGCCAGGACTTCCGCTGCGGCATCCACACCCGCCTGCGCGACTCCGGCTTCCAGGGCTGCACCACCTTCGACTGCTTCGGCGCCGGCCAGCAGGTCTCCCGGATCACCTTCGGCGGCGAGGACTGGCGCACCCACCCCGGCACCGCCCGCCGCATGTTCGAGGTCTTCCCCCTCATGCGGCAGCTCCACGAGCTCCTCTTCTACGTCACCGAAGCCCTCGCACGCCCGGCCGCCCGCCCCCTGCACGCCCGGCTGCGCACCCTCCTCGACGAGACCGCCGGCTGGGCCGCCGCCGACGCCGCCGCCCTCACGGCCGACCTCGACCTCCCCGACCTCCGCGGCCGCATCAACACCCTCCTCCTGGAGACCAGCGAACTCGTCCGCGCCAAGGCCCCCGGCCGCCGCCGCAACCACCGCGGCGCCGACCTCATGGGCGCCCGCCTCGCCGGAGCCGACCTGCGCGGCGCCAACCTCCGCGGCGCCTACCTCATCGCCGCCGACCTCTCCGGCGCCGACCTCCGCCTCGCCGACCTCATCGGCGCCGACTTCCGCGACACCGACCTGCGCGGAGCCGACCTGCGCGACGCCCTCTTCCTCACCCAGGCCCAGCTCGGCGCCGCCCGGGGCGACAGCAGCACCAGGATTCCGCCCGGCCTCACCCGCCCCGCCCACTGGGCCTGACGGACCATCCGACCATCGGACCGTCAGACAAACACACCGTCACCACCGCAGGTCAGGGCCCCGGACGGGCCAAGCCCCGGGACACCGGGCAAAGAAGCCCGTCAAGTCGACGTATGACCGGGGTTTCATCAGCGAAGATAGTGGGTGACCCATGCCGTCGGCACGGGCTACCGGAACTACCCGTACAGGGGCGGTGAGTTACATGATCCTGGCAGCCGAAAAGGGCGACATCACCACCATCATCGGCGGAATCGCCCCCAACTGGGGGCCCTTCGGCAGTCTCGGCAACGAGGCGAAGGTCATGATCGAAGTCATCATGGCGGTCGCCATCCTCCTCTGCCTCGGCATCGCCATCTGGGGCGCCGCCAAGCAGCGCATCGGCGCCACCGCGCTGCGCGACACCTTCAGCGCCGAACAGGGCAAAGGCCTGATCGTCGCCGGCCTCACCGGCGTCTTCATCATCGGCTCCCTCGGCACGCTCTTCACCATCGTCTACGGAATGGCCGTCTAGCCGGACCGCCCGCCGGATCCGGACCGGGGCCCGATCACCACCACACCGCATCCACGCGGGAACCAGCACTACCGTCGTACGACGCGGAGGGGGCGGACAGGCAATGAGCAACGACGACCAGTACGGCGGCGGCCACGGCGAGATCGGCGGCACGGGCCAGACCCGCACCCGCCTCCCCGAGGCCGACACCGACCCGTACGGCGCCCCCCGCCGCACCCCCCGCGCCTCTCGCAGCCTGGTCACGGTGGTCGGCGTGGTGGTCCTGCTGATCGCCGCCATCGCGTTCGCCAACCAGTCCGGCGACACCCCCGACCCCGCCGGCACGGCCGACACCCCGGCCACCTCCGCGACGTCCCCCACCGGCACCCGCCCGGTCGACGCCAAGAACGCCGGCATCCCCACGGGCTTCCCGGCCGACCAACAGGGCGCCCAGTCGGCCGCCGCGAACTACGCGGTGGCCCTGGTCTCGGCGGACATCCTCAAACCGCAGATGCGCCGCCAGATCGTCCGCCAGGTCTTCGCGCCCGACAAGGTGGCCGAGATCGAACCGAGACTCGACCAGGCCTACGGCAAACCCTTCCTCGACCGGGCAGGTCTGGACGCCAACGGGAACGCCGCCCCGGGCCTGACCTACGTGTCCCGCACCGTCCCCGTCGGCACCAAGGCCGTCAAATACACGGACGGCGCAGCTGTCGTCGAGGTCTGGTGCACCGGAGTCTTCGGCACCGCGGGCGTCGGCTCGACCAACCCGGTCAGCAACGACTGGTTCACCATGACGCTGACGCTTCGCCGGGTGGACAACGACTGGAAGGTCGACAGCTTCGCCCAGAAGGACGGCCCCGCCCCCGTCCACACCGACCGCACGGCCTCGACAGCCGAAGAGATCGCCAAGGCAGCAACGGAGTACGGAGGCTTCACCTATGCCCGGTAGCCCCATCCGGCGCGCCGCCGGCGCGCTGGCCGCCGTACAGGCCGCCGCCGTCCTCTTCGCCGCCCGGGCCCACGCCGCCCCGCCGACGACCCCGGCAGCGACACCCCCGGCCTCCCCGTCCCCCTCGGCGTCGCCGAACGACAACCGGTGCGACCTGATCGTGGGGCCCGCCAGGGACTTCTGCGAGCGCGGCAACGGCGCAGCCACCGGCGGAGCCCCCCGCACCGGCCTCGCCCCGAGCGACCCGGCCGACGCCCTCAACCCCCTCGGCTCCCTCGCCAAGGGCTGCGCCGACGCCGCCGCCTGGATCGTCACCGAGCTCGGCAAAGCCGTCAACGGCAGCGCGAACGTCGACTTCACCAACAGCGCATTCCTCAAGCAGTACGCCATCGTCTTCGCCGCCTCGACCGTCCTCACCCTGGTCCTGTGGCTCCTCGCCGTCGCCAAGCGCGCCATCCGCGGCGTCCCCCTGGCCACGGCCCTCTCCGAGGCCATCGGCTTCCTCTGGCTGACCGTCCTCGCCTCCGCCTTCACCCCCTTGATCCTCTACACCGTCGTCTCCGCGACCGACGGCGTCACCGAGGTCATCGCCTCCGCCGGCGGCAGCCAGACCGACATGTTCTTCGGCTCCTTCACCGAAGCCCTCAAGAAGGGCGACTCCATCGGCGGCGGCCCGATCATGCTGATCGTCGTCTCCCTCGTGACCGTCCTCGCCGCCGGCATCCTCTTCCTGGAACTCTTCATCCGGGCCGCCCTCCTCTACGTGGGCGCCCTCCTCGGCGTCGTCGTCTACTCCGGACTCGTCGACCGCAACCTCTGGGGCCACGTCCGCCGCTGGGCCGGCATCATGATCGCCGTCATCCTCGTGAAGCCGGTCATCGTCATCGTCCTCGGCCTCGCCGGCGCCCTCGCCGGCGACAAGGGCCCGAACGCCTTCTCCGCCGTCGTCTCCGGCCTCGCGATCATCCTGCTGGCCATCTTCGCCTCCGCGATGATCTACCGCTTCGTCCCCGGCTTCGGAGACGACATCGCCGCGGCCCGAGCCGGCCGCACCAAGGCCACAGACGGCGCCCAGGCCGCCGCCGTCATCAGCAGCCCGGCCTCCCTCGTCTCCCAGGGCATCAAGACCCACAGCAGCCGCGGCGCCCACCGCTCCGGCGGCGGCACCCCCGCCCCCGCCAACCCCCTCTCCGGAGGCGTGGCCGCCCACAGCAGCCGCCCCACCGGCGGCGGCAGCGGAACCCTCCCCGCCGCCGCACCCGCGCCCCGCACGAGCTCGCCGAGCACGAGGAACACAGGAGGTGACGGGCGTTGACGGCCCAGTCCCACCAGATGCACCCGGTCGCGCCCCGCCGCACCTACCTCATCGGCCGCGCCCGGCCGAACGCCGTCATCGGCAAGAACCGCGAGACCGGCGAAATCGCCCTGATCATCGCGGGCGCGTTCCTCGGCATGATGAGCGGACTGCTCGTCCCCGACCTCACCCTGCGCATCGTCGCCCTCGTCGGCTTCCCCCTGCTCGCCCTCGCCGCCGTCTACGTCCCCTACCGCGGCCGCACCTTCTACAAGTGGTACGAGATCAACCGCAGCTACAAGCGCATCCTGCGCCGCGGCACCGCGTACCGCTCCGGAGCCATGGAAGCGGGCACCCGCGCCGACGGCCGCGAGGTCGAAGTCGGCCCGCCCCCCGGCATCGGCCGCATCAGCTGGCTCTCCGCCCCCTTCGGCCCCGACGAGATCGCCGTCCTCCTGCACGCCGACCGCAGGACCGTCACTGCCGCCATCGAGATCGAGGGCCCCGGCGTCGGCCTGCGCGACAGCGAGGACCAGGAGGCCCTCGTCGACCGCTTCGGCACCCTCCTCAAGCACGTCGCCAACGGCGACGGCTTCGTCACCCGCCTGCAGATGCTCGCCCGCACCCTGCCCGCCGACCCCGACGCCCACGCCAAGGACGTCATCCAGCGCGGCGACCCCACCGCCCCCGTCTGGCTGCGCGACTCCTACGACCAGCTCCAGTCGATGGTCTCCACCTCCTCCGAGCAGCACCGCGCCTACCTCGTCGCCTGCATGCACTACACGCGCGAACTCGCCGCCGAGGCCCACACCATCGCCCGCGCCGGCGGCCGCAAGGGCCGCAAGCTCGACCGCGACTCCGGCCTCGCCATCGTCATGGCCCGCGAGCTCACCGACATCTGCGCCCGCCTCGCCGAAGCCGACATCCGGGTACGCCAGCCCCTCGGACAGGGCCGCCTCGCCTCCCTCGTCCACTCCATGTACGACCCGGACCACCCCATCGACCACATCCAGGCCATGACCAAGCGCAACGCCTGGCCCGCCGAACTCGACGCGGTCGAACCCACCTACCTCCAGGCCAAGACCCGCGAGTCCTCGACCCGCGCACCCTGGTGCCACGCCACCGCCTGGATCAAGGAGTGGCCCATGACCCCCGTCGGCGTGAACTTCCTCGCCCCGCTCCTCGTCCACACCCCCGACGTCATCCGCACCGTCGCCGTCACCATGGACCTCGAACCCACCGAGATCGCCATCGAGCGGATGCTCACGGAGAAGACCAACGACGAGGCCGACGCCTCCCGCGCCGCCAAGATGAACCGCACCGTCGACCCGCGCGACATCGCCGCCCACGGCCGGCTCGACCAAAGAGGTGAAGATCTCGCCAGCGGTGCGGCGGGAGTCAACCTCGTCGGGTACATCACCGTGTCCTCGCGTTCACCGGAGGCCCTCGCCCGCGACAAGAGGACCATCCGCGCCTCGGCCGGCAAGTCCTACCTGAAGCTGGAGTGGTGCGACCGCGAACACCACCGCGCCTTCGTCAACACCCTGCCGTTCGCCACCGGCATCCGACGCTAGCTGGAGGGAAAGGCCGCCATGCGAGACCCGCTGTCCGCCCTCACGGACGCCTTCACCAGCTTCCTGTTCGGCAAGGTCGAGACGACCCGCCTGCCCGTCCGCACCTCCACCGGCCAGGCCCAGGCCGTCTACCTGCCCACCGCCGCCCCCGGCCTCGGCGACTCCGGTGTGATCATCGGCCGCGAGGTCTACAGCGGCAAGGGCTACATCTACGACCCCTTCCAGCTGTACGGCCAGCAGCTCCCGGCCCCCCACTGGCTCGTCCTCGGCGAGTCCGGCAACGGCAAGTCCGCACTGGAGAAGACGTACGTCCTGCGCCAGCTCCGCTTCCGCGACCGCCAGGTCGTCGTCCTCGACGCCCAGGGCGAGGACGGCGTCGGCGAATGGAACCTCATCGCCCAGCAGCTGGGGATAACCCCCATCCGCCTGGACCCCGTCGCCGCCAACGACGGCGGGATCCGCCTCAACCCCCTCGACCCGGCCATCACCACGACCGGCCAGCTCGCCCTGCTCCGCACCATCATCGAGGTGGCGCTCGGCCACGGCCTCGACGAACGCTCCGGCTTCGCCCTGAAGGTCGCCCACGCCTACGTCGTCGACACCATCCGCGACCGCCAGCCCGTCCTCACCGACATCGTCGAGCAGCTCCGCCACCCCGAACCCGGCTCCGCCGAGGCCATGAACGTCGACATAGACGACGTACGGGCCTGGGGCCTCGACGTCGCGCTCGTCCTCGACCGCCTCGTCGACGGCGACCTGCGGGGCATGTTCGACGGGCCCACCACCGTCGGCATCGACCTCGACGCCCCCCTGATCGTCTTCGACCTCTCCCACATCGACCGCAACTCCATCGCCATGCCCATCCTCATGGCGATCGTCGGCGTGTGGCTGGAGCACACCTGGATCCGCCCGGACCGCAAGAAGCGCATCTTCCTCGTCGAAGAGGCCTGGCACATCATCAACAGCCCCTTCGTCGCCCAGCTCTTCCAGCGCCTCCTCAAGTTCGGCCGGCGCCTCGGCCTGTCCTTCGTCGCCGTCGTCCACCACCTGTCCGACGTCGTCGACGGCGCAGCCGCCCGCGAGGCCGCCGCCATCCTCAAGATGGCCTCGACCCGCACGATCTACGCCCAGAAGGCCGACGAGGCACGCGCCACCGGACGCGTCCTCGGCCTGCCCCGGTGGGCGGTGGAGATCATCCCCACCCTCACCCCGGGCATCGCCGTATGGGACGTCAACGGCAACGTCCAGGTCGTCAAACACCTGATCACCGAAGCCGAACGCCCCCTCGTCTACACCGACCGCGCGATGACCGAGTCCGCCACCGCGCACCCCCTCCCCGACGACCTCCTGGCGGCCGAACTGGAGGCGGAGCAGCGCGCCCTGCTCATGGAACGCCACCAGGGCGGCGGACCGGGATCCGCGACGACCGTGGCGTGAGGGGCGGACAAGCCCCGAGGAGCACGAGAGGCACGAGAGGCACCAGATGCACGAGAGCGGCACGAGACACCCGGCCAGCCCCGGCCCCGCCCCCTCCCGCGGCATCCCGGACGGCCTCCTGGTCGCCCTGCTCGCGTTCCTCCTCGGGCTGGCTCTGCTCGTCTGGTCGTCGACGGGGCTGGCCGCGCTCCTCGCGAAGGGCGCCTGGCCGGCCGCCGTCACGTTCGGCCGCACGCCCGACGCCGTACGGGCCCTGATAGCGGAGCCGCACGATCTGCCGGGTGCCTGGCCGGCGGCGGACCCGGCGGCACTGTCGGGCTGGGGGCTCTTCTGGGGGCTGTTCGTCGGGCAGCTGCTGGTCCTGTTCGTGCTCACCGTGTTCGTGATCGGCGCCGTCGCCCGCACGAAGGCCCGCCGGGCCCTCGCCCGCAGCGTCCCGCCCGAGGCGGATCCGGAGCCCGAGCCGGCTGGGGAGCCGGAGCCGGCCCCGCCACAGCCGCCGGTGGCGAAGCCGGCACCGGTCGTCCCCGCCCCGGCCGCTGCCGGGCCGAAGGACGAGGCGTACCGGTACGGCTTCGGCCACCCGCCCCGCGCCGGGGTCTCCTCCGCCGCTCCGGCGGGCCGTCTGGCGTACGGGGGCCCGGGCGAGCGCCGCCGCCTGGCCGCGGGCCACCTCGCGGCCGCGGAGGGTGCGGCGCTCGTCGTGACGTCCTCCCCGGCCCTGTGGGCGGACACGAAGGACGCCCGCGCGAAGCTGGGTCCGGTCCTCCTGTACGACCCGTCGCACCTGTGCGACACCCCGGCCCGCATGCACTGGAACCCGGCGGAGGGCTGCACGGACCGGGAAACGGCGGCCGCCCGCGCGACGGCCCTGCTGGCCCCCGTACGGCCGCGGGCGCGCATGGACGAGGCAGTCGCCGACACGGCGGAGACCCTGCTGCGGAGCTGGCTTCAGGCGGCCGCGCTGGACGGCCGCCCGTTCAAGCAGCTGCACCGGTGGGCGCAGGGCGCCGGCGTCCAGGAGGCGGTCCGAATCCTGCGCACGCACCCGCAGGCGGCGGCGGGGGCGGCCGGGGAGCTGGAGAGCGCACTCACCGCCCACCCCGAACGCCGCGACCAGGCAAGGCATCTGACGGGCCGCTCCCTGGCGTGCCTGACGTCGGTTCACATCCGCGAGGCCTGCAATCCGAACCGAACGGATGCGCTGACGCTGGCATCGTTCCTGCAGGAGGGGGGCACCCTTTATGTGGTGGGCGAATCCGTGGAGGACCCCGCGGCCCACCCGGGTGCGATGCCGCTGCTGACCGCACTCGCGTCGAGCGTGGTCGAGCACGGCCGCCGCATGGCCGCACGGTCATCCCACGGCCGGCTCGACCCACCACTCACCCTGGTCCTGGAGGACGTGGCGGCCGTCGCCCCGATCCCGCAGCTGCCCGACCTCCTCGCGGAGGACGCGCTGCCGCTGCTGGCGCTGTGCCGCAGCCGCGAACAGGCCCGCTCGCGCTGGCCGCAGTGGCCCGCGGAACCCCCGGCCGACGCACCGGCGCCGCCCCGGCCGGGGGCCCGTACGCCGGCTCCCTGACCGCCTAACCCCGGGCTGCCGGTGCGGGCCGGCGGAACACGTACTCCAGCTCCTTCGCCGCCGGGTCGCCGGGCTTGGGGATGACGAGCCCGCTCGGCCGGAACCCGTACCGCCGGTAGAAGCCGCCGGCCCGTGCGTTGTCCTCGTGCACGAACAGCCGGACGCGCTCCAGCCGCGGCTCCTCCAGCGACCACGCCCAGTCGAGCGCGGCGGCGAAGAGGGCGTCGGTCAGCCCGCGCCCGCGCCACTCGGGCCGTACGTACACGCCGACGAGGTGCCCCTGGTCGATGTCGACGGTCCGCTCGAGGAAGTCGGCCCCGCCGACCGGCTCGACGAATGCGGACACGGAGCCGACCCACTGCCCGTCGGGCGTCTCTGCGATGAACTGCCGGAGGTGCACGCCTTTGGCCGCCCCGCGCGCCCGTTCCTGCCAGTACGCGTCGGGTTTGGCGGCTGCGTCCTCGACGGACTCCAGGAACGCCATGGGCGCGAGCGGGTCGGCGAGGGCCTCCAGGCGGAGGGCCTTGACCTTCTGCCATTCGTCGGTGCGTACGGGGCGGATCACAAACTGTTCCATGCACCCGGATCCAATCACGGGCCGGCCTGTACCGCACCGCTGTTTCAACCTGCCCTGAAACGCAGGAAAGCCCCGCACCAGAGCTGGTGCGGGGCTAACCCACAATGATTGTTCGGCGGCGTCCTAC
>NZ_BMTY01000010.1:0-195171 GCF_014649915.1 Streptomyces toxytricini
TCGACAGCCCGGCGATCGCGATCGTGGCCCCGATCAGCCCGATGTAGCCGAACACCGGCTTGCGCGAGAAGACCGGCAGGATCTCGGTGATGATCCCGAAGAACGGCAGCGCGATGATGTAGACCTCGGGGTGCCCGAAGAACCAGAACAGGTGCTGCCACAGCAGCGGCCCGCCGTTGGCCGGGTCGTAGACGTGGCTGCCGAACTTGCGGTCCGACTCCAGCACCAGCAGCGCCGCCGCCAGCACCGGGAACGCGAACAGCACCAGCACCGACGTCAGCAGGATGTTCCAGGTGAAGATCGGCATCCGGAACATCGTCATCCCCGGCCCGCGCAGGCAGATGATCGTGGTGACGAAGTTGACGGCACCGAGGATCGTCCCGAACCCCGACAGCACCAGCCCCATGATCCACATGTCGCCGCCGATGTACGGGCTCCGCTCGGCCCCGCTCAGCGGCGTGTACGCCGTCCAGCCGAAGTCCGCCGTCCCCTGCGGGGTGAACAGGCTCGCGACGACGATGATCCCGCCGAACAGGAAGAACCAGAACGACAGCATGTTCAGCCGCGGGAACGCCACGTCCGGAGCACCGATCTGCAGCGGCATGATCGCGTTGGCGAAACCGGCGAACGTCGGCGTCGCGAAGAACAGCAGCATCACCGTCCCGTGCAGTGTGAACGCCTGGTTGTACTGCTCCGCGGAGACGATCTGCAGGCCCGGCCGGGCCAGCTCCGCCCGCATCAGCAGGGCCAGCACACCGCCCACCAGGAAGAAGAGGAACGAGGCGATCAGGTACAGGTGCCCGATCTTCTTGTGGTCGGTGGTGGACAGCCACTCCACCATCACCTGCCCCCGCGACCGGCCCGGTACCGGTACGGGCGCGACGGGCTCGGTGGCAGCCGATGCAGACAACCCGGTGCTCCTCACTTTGGCGGACGGTCCTTGCGCCCGGCGGCGGCGCGCGGCCCGGCCGGGCGTCCTCCACCGTCGCAGGACGGGCCCCCTGCGGGCGGCCACCACGCGGGGCTGCGGCCGGTACGCGCCGCGTTTGGGGGATGCCGCCCGCCGCCGGGCCGCCGGGCGATACCGTGGCGGCGGCAAGCCGTCGGTGTCCCCTGGAGCCTGAGTGATGAGCGACATGCCGGTCCGCGCCGACCGCACCCCCCGGCCCCGGGCCGGCGCCTGATGGCCGCGCCGCGCGGACGCCGCGCCCGCATCGCCTTCTCGGACGCCGCGGCCAAGCAGCTGGAGGACATCACCAGCGAGGCCGAGCTCCACGCCCTGGACCGCGCGTTGGTCGTCATCTCCGTCGACCCCGACATCGGCGAGCCGCTCCCCGGCAGCGGCCCCGGCCCCCGCCTGCTCCGGTACACCGACGACGTCGAACCCGTCCGCGTCCTGTACTTCGTCACCGCCCTGCGCACCGTGGTGGTCGTCGCGTACATCGAGGTGTGACACCGCGCGGGACGGCGGGTGACAGAATGCCCGTCACGGCCCACGAAAGCCCCGCGCCCGGCCCGGCAGTACCCGCCCGGCGCCTCCAGGCCGCCGCCGGCGCCCCGTGGCGCCCCACGGGGTCAGGCGTCTTCCCGCACGCGGCGCTGGTCGACGGGACCTGGTGGGTCCTGCGGCTCAACGATTTTCCCGACCACCCGCTCCACACCCTCTTCGCCGACGGCCGGCGCATCGCCGACCTGGACGACGACCTCCCGCTGCCGGGAGGGCGGCAAGCCGGGGGCGACACGGCCCCCGCCCTCACCGCCGCCGAACGAGCCACGGTCCTCGACCTCATGGCCGGACTCGGCCCGTACGGTGCCGAGCACGGCACCCCCTGCACCGACGACTGGTGCACCTGCGAGATCCTCACCGACGCCTACGTGCGCCGCGAGGCCGGCTGAACGGCCCCCGGCCCTGGAGCGGCCTGAGCCGGAGACGGCCGGGGCCGGCCAGGACCGCGGCGCTCGTCAGGCGCCCTCGCCCAGGACGGTGCCGATGAGCTGCCGCTGGTCCTCCGTCAGGTACGGATCGCGCAGCTCCACTGCCCGCCCGCCGGCCTCCAGCACGTACGCGAAACCGTCGGGCACGGCCGGCCCGTCCGGAGGGCAGCCGCCGCGCAGCGCCCTCGCGGCCAGCGCCTCCAGAGCGGAGCCGTCGGTGCGGCACTCGGTGTCCAGGGAGCCGCTGCGCTCCCTGCCGGTGAAGCCGCCCGTACGCGTCACCGTGATCAGCATGGGTTCCTCCTCTTCGGCGCCGCCCTCGCCGCCGGGCCGGCAGGCTCCGGCAGGGGCGGCGCACCATTGTCCGGCCGGAGCAGGGACACCGTCCCGCATGCCCCCGAATTCGGCCCGCCGACGCCCCGCCGGGCCGGCACGCCGAAGACGGCCGAAAACCGCCTGCGCCGGAGCCCTCAGGAGCCGCCGCCGTGCGGCCCCGGCCTGCCGCGCGAGCCGAAGCACGCGGTCACGGCCTTGCCGCCGTGGACGGCGTGCACGTCGCAGGAGTCGGCCACCGCGCTCACGATCCCGAGCCCGCGCCCCGAGGTGGCCCCGAGGTCGGCGTCGGCGGGGCGCATCCGCGGCATGCGCGGGTCGTCGTCCGCGACACTGACGTGCAGGCAGCTGCCGTCCCAGGTCAGCACCAGCCGCGCCGAACCACCGGCGTAGCGGTGGGAGTTGGTCACCAGCTCGGACACCGTCAGCAGCACCGAGTACGTCGCCTCCCGCCTCGTGTCCTCGTCCCACGGCACCGACTCCAGATGCTCCGCCGTCCATTCCCGGGCCGCCCGTACCCCGCGCGACACCGGGAAGGAGCGGGCCCAACCCACGGCCCTGACCGTCACCATCCCCACCTCCGCTTCATCTCCGCAACGCGCCGTGCGGCGCGCCGTCCTGTCGGTGTGTCACTGCGCGGGTACCCAGCCGCGGCGCGCGCACCCGCCCGGGGGCCGAACACCCCGGTTCGCGAGACGAAGCGTCTTGCGTCGGCGCCCCGCGTCTCGTAAGGTCGTACACGTCACCGAGACGAGACGGTTCGTCTTGCTCCTGACGCGCAGTGCCGTGCCCCCCTGCCGCCCACCCCGGGAGTCCCGCCCTTGTTCCGTGTCCAACTCTCCGACGTCACCAAGCGCTACGACGACCGGATCGTCCTCGACCGCGTCTCCCTCTCCGTCCGCCCCGGCGAGCGCATCGGCGTCGTCGGCGACAACGGCTCCGGGAAGTCCACCCTCCTGAAGCTGCTCGCCGGTCTCGAAGCCCCCGACAACGGCAGCGTCACCGTCGAGTCCCCCGGCGGTGCTGGCCACCTCGCCCAAACCCTCGACCTGCCGGGCACCGCGACCGTCGGCGCGGCGATCGACCTCGCCCTGGCCGACGTGCGCCGGCTGGAGGAGGCCATCCGCGCGGCCGAGGCCGCCCTGCACCGCACCGGCGATCTGGAGGGCTACGCGGCCCTGCTCGCCGCCTATGAGGCGCGGGGCGGCGCCCACGCCGACCGCCGCGTCGACAGCGTGCTGCGGCGGCTCGGCGAGCGCGAGCCCCTCGACCGCGCCCGGCCCCTCGGCACCCTCTCCGGAGGCCGGCGCTCCCGCCTCGCCCTCGCCGCCACCCTTGCCGCCGACCCCGAGCTGCTCCTCCTCGACGAGCCCACCAACGACCTCGACGACGAGGCCGTCGGCTGGCTGGAGGAACGGCTCCTCGCCCACCGGGGAACGGTCGTCGCCGTCACCCACGACCGCGCCTTCCTCGACCGGGTCACCACCGCCGTCGTCGAGGTCGCCCAGGAGACCCGGACCGTGCGCCGGTACGGCAACGGCTACGGCGGCTACCTGGCGGGCCGGGCCGCCGACCGGGCACGCCGGGAGCGGGAGTACGGGGAGTGGCGGGCCGAGACCGCCCGCCGCGCGGCCCTCGCCGACAGCGGCATCGACCGGCTCGCCGCGATCCCGCGCAAGGCGCCGGCCGCCTTCAGCGGGGCGGGGGCCTTCCGGGCCCGGTCCCGCGCGCACGGTGCGATGGGCCGCATCCGGGCCGCCCGCGAACAGCTGCGGCGGCTCGCCGAACACCCGGTCCCGAAGCCGCCGGAGCCGCTGCGGTTCGCCGCCCGGATCGAAGGTCGCGCGGCGGCCGTCGAGCTGGCCGGCGTACGGGTCGAGGGGCGCCTCCGGCTGGACGCCCTGCGCCTGAAGCCCGGCGAGCGGCTCCTGGTCACCGGGCCGAACGGCGCCGGCAAGACCACCTTGCTGCGGCTCCTCGCCGGCGGGCTCACCCCGGACGCAGGAGCGGTGCGCGCCCCAGCGCGGGTCGGCATGCTCGCCCAGGACACCGTACTGCCCGACGATCCGCGCACCCTTGCCGCCGCCTTCGGCACGGGCCGGGAGGAGGAGCTCCTGGCACTGGGCCTGTTCGCCGAGGCCGACCTGCGCACCCCGGTCCGGTGCCTGTCGACCGGGCAGCGCCGCAAGCTGGAGCTCGCCCGCCTGGTGACCGCGCCGGCGGACCTGCTCCTGCTCGACGAGCCGACCAACCACCTGGCACCAGGCCTGGTGGAGGAGATCGAGGCCGCGCTCGCGCAGTACGAGGGCACCCTCGTCGTCGTCAGCCACGACCGCCGGCTGCGGGCGGGCTTCGCCGGCCGGCGCCTGGAGCTCGACCCGTGGCCCGGCGCCGCCGCCCCTGCGGCCGCCCGCGCCGCCGCGGCCCGGTGACCCGCAGGCGGACGGCGAACGGCCCCTTGCCCCCGGACGGGGAAGGAGCCGTTCGCCGATGTGCTGCGCCGGTCCGCCATGACGGGGCGGATCAGGTCAGGTCACGTGTGCCGGTGGGCGCGTCGACCTCCGGTGGCCAGCCGGTAGAGGGCCAGCAGGATGACGGAGCCGATGACGGCGGCGATCCAGGTGGAGAGGTCGAAGAACCCGTCGATCGAGTCGACCCCGAAGATGACCTTGCCGAGCCACCCGCCGAGCAGGCCGCCGGCGATGCCGATGAGTGTGGTGATGATGAGGCCGCCGGGGTCCTTGCCCGGCATGAGCGCCTTGGCGATGAGGCCCGCGAGCAGGCCGATCAGTATCCACGCGATGATGCCCATGACGCGTCTCCTACCTCCTGGTGTAAGGCTTGTGTGACTCCCGTTTTGACGCTCTGGGACTTTTCAAACGTGTCCTTCTGCGACTTCCTTGCCGACAGGCCACTCGCCGTCCATTGGCCCTCCCGCGGGTCCGGCGCGCCGGGAACACTCGGAGATCCACTCGACACGGAGGAGTCGCCATGCAGGTGGCCGTGGTCACGTTCGACGGGTTCAACGAGCTGGACAGCTTCATCGCGTCCGCGCTGCTGAACCGGTGCCGCAAGGACGGCCTGGAGGCCTTCATCACCACGCCGGCACCCGTGGTCACCTCGATGAACGGCGTGCCGGTGACCGGGCAGCGCCCCCTGGAGTTCGCGGCGGAGGCCGACGTCGTGCTCGTCGGAAGCGGGATCAGGACGCGCGACGTCGTCGCCGACGACCGGCTCGTGTCCCTGCTGACGCTCGACCCCTCCCGGCAGCTGGTCGGGGCGCAGTGCTCGGGCGCCCTGGTGCTGGCCCGGCTCGGCCTGCTGGACGGCGTGCCGGCGTGCACGGACCGGACGAGCCGCCCGTTCGTGGAGGACTTCGGGGTCACCGTGCTGGACGAGCCCTTCCACGCCGAGGGGAACGTCGCCACGGCGGGAGGCTGCCTCTCCTCCCAGTACCTCGCCACATGGGTGATCACCCGGACGCTCGGCGAGGACGCCGCCCGCGCCGTCCTCGACTACGTCGCCCCGGTCGGGGAGAACCGCGAGACGGTCGAACGCGCCCTCCGGGCGGTCCGGACGGGTGAGCGGGCGGCCGCCGCACGGCCCTGACCCGGACCCGGGCCGGCCGTGCAACCTGCCGTCACACGAGGACACCCGCGAAGAACATGGCCCCCAGCAGCGCGTACTGGGCGGCGCACGCCGCCAGCAGCAGGGCCTGGGCCCAGCGGGGAAGGTGCCTGACGAGGAGGAGCCCGACGAACATCTGGGCGTGGTTGCGGTACCACGACATCTCCGCACCGGCGAAGAAGGGCGTCCAGAAGACGGCGAGCGTCAGGACCAGGGCGGCCCATTCGGCGGTGTCCAGCCGCCGGTGCCGCACGAGCCGTACGGCGGCTGCCGCGAGCACGAGCAGGACGAACGCCGCGTTCAGCCACAGCTGGCCCCGGTGGGCGGAGAGCCCGTGTTCCACGAGCCAGGGGAGGGGCCCGTCCGGGCGGTACCAGTCGGCGAACGGGAAGTCGTAGGCGTTCCGGATCTCCTCGAAGGGCAGGCGCAGGCCGCCCTGACCGTAGCTGGACGCCTGGAGGGCCTCGTACGCGTCCCAGCGGCCCGTCCCCTGCCACATCAGCCACTTGGCCCACAGCACTCCGCAGGCGGCGAGGGCCGCTGAGCCGGCGGCCTTGGCGCACCGCACCGGACGGCTGTCCCCTGGCCAGGCGAAGAAGGCGCTGAGCAGCAGCATCCCGACGGCGGCCGCGCCGACGAGGTGGCAGGCCGCCGCGGCGAAGCCGCCCGCGGCGGCCGCGGGCCAGGAGCCGCGCTTGACCCCGGCGACGCAGACGAGCAGCGCCAGCGTGCCGGCGGCGAGCGGGAAGAGGGCGTGGAAGTAGATCCCGCCGGGGAAGACCGCCCCGATGGCGAGGGTCAGCCCGCCGGCCGGGCCGGGCCGGTCTCCGAGGAGCCGCCACAGCATGACGAACATGCCGAGCAGGCACGCCTCGGTGAGGACGGCGGCGGCGGCCTCGTACGGGAGCCCCGTGGCGGACACGGCCCTCACGGCCATGGGGTAGCCGGGGAACCAGGCGACGTTGCCGCACAGGACGTCGGGGAAATCCGGATACCGCTCCCGGCACGGGAACAACTCGTAGCCGGCCCGCGCGATGGAGAGGTAGTGATCGGCGTCCCAGCGGCGCCGGGCTGCCGTGGACCAATAGGAGATCCGGGAGCCGTCGTTGGCCGAGGACAGGGCGGCGACCAGCCAGGCGGCCAGGTTCGCGGCGATCCACGCGGCGACCGGCGGCAGCAGCCGGCGGACCCGGCCCGGGAGTGAGGCGTGCGGCCGCCCCGCGGAGTCGGCAGCGGCGGAGGAGGCGGCCACGCCGGTCACCGGCGGGACGCCGGCAGGGCGCGGCGGGCTGCACTGGCCGTCGGCGGGGGAGCGGCGGACACGGCCATGTGCCCAGCATGCCCGCCGCCGCTGCCGCCCGCGGCCAGGAGCGGCAGGGCGAACGGGTGACGCGCCTGCCCGGCGGCGGGCGGCTGAGGCGGGCGGGGGCCCGGCCCGGGTCAGGCTTCCTGCGGACGGCCGAACAGCAGGTCGTAGCCCGGCGGCAGTTGCAGCAGGACCCGCCGCAGCACCTCGTCGTCGAGGGTGTCGGCGACGACGCTGAGGACCGCGCTGACGTCCCAGCGGGCCGTCGCCTCCGTCGCCCCCTCGATCCAGGCCGCGGTGGCCCGTACGAACCGCTGAGGGTCGAGGGGTTCGGCGGCCCGCAGCGGGTTGAGCAGGATCAGGGCGTAGGCCTCGGGCAGGCCGGCGGCGACCCGGGCCCGGTCCTCGCCCACCAGGTGCGCGCCGAGCAGCGCGAGGACCACCCGCGCCGCCCGGTCGGCCTCGTCGCGGCTGCCGTACTCGCCGCGCTCACGGACGTGTTCGATGAAGGCGTCCCATCGCAGGGTCATCGCCGGCTCCTCCCGGCCCGGGGGTGTGGGCGGCCCGCAGGCCGCCCGCCGTCAGCTGCTGATCTGCTTGCGGGAGCCGTCGCCGATGGCGATCCGGCGCGGCTTGGCGCGCTCGGCGATCGGGATGCGGAGCGTCAGCACGCCCGCGTCGTAGTCGGCCTCGATGCGCTCGGTGTCGAGGGTGTCGGCCAGTACGACCTGCCGGGAGAACACCCCGAGGGGACGCTCGGACAGCTCCACCTGGGCCTGGTCCGACTTGGCCGCGGGCCTGCGCTCGGCGCGGACCGTCAGCATGTTCCGCTCGACGTCGATGTCGACGGCCTCCTTCGCCACGCCCGGGATGTCGAAGGCGATCACGTACGTGTCGCCGTCCCGGTAGGCGTCCATCGGCATGGCGGACGGCCTGGACCACGTCCCCGGGCCGAGGAGCTGCTGGGCGAGGCGGTCCATCTCACGGAAGGGATCGGTGCGCATCAGCATGGGAGAACACCTCCGGTCGTCTCGGCTGCGGTGCCAGTGCGCTTCGAACACCTCCGTTGTAACATGTCGTCCAAGCGATGACAAGTAGGCATGTAACCCTGTGGATGACGTGCCGGGTGCCGGGGTAGTCTCTCCGCCACCGGTGCGCGTACCGGTCCCCCCATCCTGGAGGTATCCGTGACCACACCCCAGCAGCCCGCCGGGCCGCCCGGCTCCCCGGCCTCCTTCCCGGCCGCCGCGGCCGCCCTCGACGCGATCGGCAAGGCCGTCCAGGACGCCCACGGCCAGGAGGCGGACGGTCCCCGCGACACCGACTCCGCCCTCGCCGCCCTGCTGCTCCTGCGCGAGGTCCGCGAACAGCTCGCCTCGTGGGAGAGCGGACTCATCGAGACGGCCCGCGCCGCCGGCGCGAGCTGGGCCGACCTGGCCGGCCCCCTCGGCGTCGCCAGCCGGCAGGCAGCCGAGCGCCGCTACCTGCGGCTGCGCCCCGGAGCCGCAGGCACCACCGGCGAACAGCGCGTCCAGGCCACCCGCGACTCCCGCGCGGCGCAGCGCAGCGTCAACACCTGGGCCCGGCAGAACGCGGGGGACCTCCGCCAGCTCGCCGGCCAGGTCAGCGCGCTCACCGGTCTCGACAGGCCGGGCAGCGCCTCGATCGGCCGGGTCCGCAGTGCGCTCGCCGGCGACGACGCCGCCGACCTGCTCGGCCCGCTCAGCGCGGCCGCACCGCACGTACGGGCGGGGAACCCCGAGCTCGCCGACCGCATCGACGCAGTGAACCGGCACACCGACCGCGTCCGCCGGGCCAGCGACCGCCGCCGCCAGGGCCCGGACGGCGGCGAGTAGCCCCGGGCTTCCGGCGCGCGCCCACGGCCCATCCGCGGGGGCGCCGGTACGATCCGGGGATGGAACGTGCGGAAATCCTGAAGCGGGTCATCGCCATCCTGACGGAGGTGCAGGAGATCCGGCACGCGGTGGAGGCAGGCGAGGACCCCGAGATCCCCGAGGCGGAGTCACAGGTCGTCACGGAGCTCCTCAACGAGATGCTCCCCTCGATCCGCGTCCCCGCCGACGCCGCCCCGAAGGAGGTCGTCCGCCTGGTCGCGGGCTCGCTCGGACCGGCCCTGCAGAGCATGGTCGCCGGCTTCAGCCTCGCCTTCACCAGCCTGGCCATGGCCCACGACAACGGCCGCACGGACCTCACCTCCACGGACGTCCTGCGCACCCTGGCCCTGGAAGTCGAACGCGGCACCTACGACGACGGCACCCCCTGACCCCCGCCGTGCCCCGAGCGCCCTGGGCGCCCGCGGGAAAAAGCAGGCGGCCGGGGGCGGTTACGGCCGCTACGATCAGGCCCCCACCCGAACGGACGCCACGGAGGCCGCGATGGACCGGGCCGCCCCTCGAACGCCCCCGGCGGACGCCCGAGGCCGGGACGCCGCATGGTCGCCCTACCCCAAGATCCCCTCCCGGGCCCGGCCCGTCGGCACGGCGCGCGCGGCCCGCGAGTGGGTGGCGCAGGAGAAGGTCCACGGCGCGAACTTCGCCGTGCACTGCGACGGGACGGGAGCCCGCCCGGCCAAGCGCCGCGAACTCCTCGCGGAGGGCGGCCTGGACGACTTCTTCGGCGTCGCCCGGATCTGGCCCGCCCTCGCCGTCGCCGCCGACCGGTGCGCGGCCGCCCTGCGCCGCCACTGCGGAGCAGACCCCTCGGCCCCGGTCACCCTGTACGGGGAACTCGCCGGCGGACGCTACCCGCATCCCGACGTCCCGCCCGCCCCCGGCACGGAGCCCGTCCAGACCGGCGTCTGGTACGCGCCGGGACTGCTCTGGCTGCCGTTCGACGCTGCCGTCCGGACCGGCGACGGCACCTGCTGGGCGGGCGAGCGCGCCCTGCGGGAGGCCGTGACGGTCGCGGGCCTGCACTGCGCCCCGCTCCTCGCACGCGGCACCCTGGCCCGCGTCCAGGAGGCGCCTCCGGTGTTCGAGACCAGGGTGCCGGCGCTTCTCGGCCTGCCCGCGCTGCCCGGCAACCTCGCGGAGGGGCTCGTCGTCAAGCCGGCCGGCGACTGGTGGGAGTCGGGACCGGATGCAGCCGCGCGCCCGGTGGTCAAGGCGAAGCACCCGGCCTTCGCCGAGGACGGGCGCTACGACGGCTCGCGCCCCTACACCGCGCCGCCCGAAGGCGCCGCCGGAGTGCCAGGCTGGCTCCTCTCCCAGGCGGCCGCGCTCCTCCCCCCTGCACGGGCCGCGGCCGCCGTCGGCAAACTCGGCCCGCGCACACCGGCCGAGGAGGCCGCCGCGGAGATCGCCCGGGACGCCGCCCTGGACCTCGCCGACTCCGTAGGCGGCCTCGACGGCGCCCTGGCCGCGGCCCTGGAGCGGGCGCTGCACCCCGGAGCGCTCGCGCTCGCCCGCTTCGACGCGGCCGACCGCCGCCGGACCTGACCGGACCCGGCCCCGGGGCCCACCGGCTCGGAGCCGGTGGGCGGCGCGCACCCGCTTCAGGCGGAGCGGGCGGCCCGTGCGGCCTTGGGCATGGCCATGGGCCGGCGGGCCGCCGGGCGCGGGGGAGCCGTCGCGCCTCGCCGGGCACGCCCCGCCCACGAGGGGGCGGGGCAGCCCGTGGGGGCGGGGTGGCCGGACGGGCTGTGGTCAGCGGCGGTGGTTCTCGCGGCCGCCCCACGACTGGGTGTCGACGATGTTCCCGCGGGCGTCGCGCAGCGTGGCGGTGTCGCGCTCGTCCCAGATCTGGCGGCGGCTGTCCTGGTAGACGTCGGTGCGCGTGTCGCGGCCGTGGCCGGTGTGGACCCGGACGCTGGAACGTCCGTCGAGGCGGAGGCGGTCGAAGCGGTAGCGGTTGCCCTCGCGGTCGGTGAGGGTGAACCCGCGCAGCTCCACGGCCTGCCGGCCGTTGTTCCGCACCTCGACCCACTCACGGTTGAGGTCGTTCACGGTGCGGCCGCCGCCGCGGGTGCGGGTGCGGCTCTCGTGCTGCACGTCGCCGATGGCGAGGGCGGAGTGGCGGGCCGCACGGCGGTCGCGCCGGTCGTCGTCGTGGGCGGCGGCCGGCAGCGCGGTCGCGCCGACCAGGGAGCCGGCGGCGAGGACGGCGGCGAGCAGACGGCGGGCGGGGAGGGAAGCAGACATGGGGGTGACTCCTTCGAAAGGCGAGCCCGCACCGGACGCCGACGCGCCGGACGGACTCCGTGCGGTTCCCGGCATCGTGCCGAGGCGCCACACTCTGGCCTCCGCGCACCGCCGAACGCCGCATCTCGGGCGCGTGTTTCCCCATGCGGACATTTCCGTAACACTCCCGTGTAACGGACAAGAGTCAACGGCGTTTGACGGTCATGGCGGTGCGGCCCCGCGACGGCCCGCGCGCCGCTTGGCCTCCGGGTTCGGCGGCCGGATGCCCGGCCGCGCGGCGGCGTACGCCGAACGGGCGGACCGCCTCGTAACAGCCCGCCCTCGCCGGCGGCGGCTGCCGAACCGGTGTCAGGCGAAGACGACGCAGGCGGCTGCCGGGACCTCCGCCTGCCCCGACCGGCTCAGCCGCCCGGTCTTCGGGTCGGCCTCGAACCACGTGACGTCCCCCGACCACTCGTTGGAGACGTAGACGCGCCGCCCGGACGGATCGGCCGCCAGGTCCCGCGGCCAACTCCCGCCGCACGGCACGGTCTGCACGTGCCGGGGCTCCCCGGCGTCCCCGGACAGCGCGAACGTGTGCAGCACGTTGCTGCCGCGGACCGCCACCCGCAGGAACCGCCCGTCACCCGACACCAGGCCCACCGAGGGGTACTCGCGTTCGCCCGCAGCCTCCGACGAGCGCAGCGGCACCGCGCCGGCGGGATCGAGCCTGCCGGCCGCCGCGTCCCAGCGGCAGACCGTCAGCAGGGGCTCCAGTTCGTGCACGACGTACGCGGTGCCCCCGCCGGGGCCGAACGCGAGGTGGCGGGGCCCGCTTCCGGCGGGCAGGGCCGTCTCCGCGTGCAGGCGCAGCGTCCCCGTCGCCGGGTCGAGGGCGCAGACGCGTACGGAGTCGGTGCCGAGGTCGACGCTGAGGACCCACCGGCCCGACGGGTCGGCCAGCACCTGGTGGGCGTGCGGCCCGGTCTGCCGGTCCGGGTCGGGGCCCGAGCCCTCGTGCGCGAGGACGTACGGGTCGCCGGCGGGGCTGCCGTCGGCGCCGAGTCGAAGGCTGCTCACGCTGCCGGAGGCGTAGTGCGCGGTCAGCAGCCGGCCGCCGGCCAGGCCGAGGTGGGTGGGTCCGCGCCCGCCGACCGGTGCCGGCCGGCCGAGCGGGACGAGCCCGCCGGCCGCGGTCCGGTACGCCGCGACGACGCCCTCGCCGGCGTCGCTGTCGCTCACCGCGTACAGGAACCGCCCCCCGCCGCCGAGCGCCAGGCAGGCCGGGTTCACGATCCCGTTCGCGGCGGCGAGGGGGGTCAGTGCCCCCGTGTCGGGGTCCACCGCGGCGGTCGTGATGCCGTCGCCGCCGCCCGTCGTGAAGGACCCGATGTAGGCGCGCCGTCCGCGCGGTCCGCCGCCGTGGTCCGTGGTGCTCGCGCCGCCGTCCACCGAAGTGTCCTTCCCGCCGCCTGTGGGAGTCGGAAAGGACGATAACAGGACAATAGGGGTGTCCGGATCTTTCGTCGGCCCTCCGGCGCGTCTGGAATCCTGAACCAGACCGGGGGCTCGGGCCGGGGCCGTGCCGACCGGACGGGGGCGGGGCCTCGGCGGGCAGAGGGAGGGCGTGCATGCCGGTGAACGGGGAGACGAGGGCGGACGGCCGCGGAGTACGGATGACCCGCATGGGCGGCCGATGGCGGGTGACCCGGCCGTGGCCGGCCCACCTGAGGCCCTTCCTGCACAGTTACGCCGGCTACTGGGAGGCGGCGGCCACGCCCTACCGGGTGCGGCTCGTGCCGACCGGCCGCGCCGTGGTGCTGATCAACCTCGGCGAGCCGTTCGCCCAGGTGCGGCGGCTCGCGGACGGCACGGGCCTCACCGGCCAGGCCACCGGCGCGCTGGTGGTGGGCCTGGAGGACGGGCCCCGAGTCTGCGACCACCCCGGCGGGCAGGAGGCGATCCGCCTGGAGCTGACCCCGCTCGGCGCCTACCGGCTGTTCGCCCTGCCCATGGGGGAGCTGACCAACAGGGCCGTCGGACTCGGCGATGTCCTCGGGCCGGCGGCACGGCTGCTGGTGGACCGGATGGCCGCAACCCCCAGCTGGACCACCCGGTTCGACCTGCTGGACGCCGCCCTGACCGCGCGGCTCGACAGCGGCCCGGTGCCCGCCCCCGAGGTCGTCCAGGCGTGGCGGCTGCTGCGCGACAGCGGCGGCACGGTCCCGATCGGCCGGATCGCCGCCGACGTCGGCTGGAGCCAAGGGCACCTGGTCCGCCGCTTCACCCAGCAGGTCGGCCTCACGCCGAAGGCGTCCGCGCGGGTGCTGCGCTTCCAGCGGGCCGTACGGCTGCTCACCGGCGAGCACGCCACCCCCGCCGACGTCACCGCCGCCTGCGGCTACTACGACCAGGCCCACCTGAACCGCGAGTTCCGCGCCCTGGCCGACACCACCCCAGGCCGGCTGGCCGCGGCCCGGCTCGCGGAGGGGGCGCTCACCCTCTGAGGCGAGGTCAAATTCGTCCAAGCCAGGCCGTCCCCGCCGCCGCTAGTGTCCCCTCCATCGCCGAACGGGCACCCGGCCCGCGGAACGAGGGAGTGGTCGATGGAAGAGCTGCTGCGCATCCTCGTCGCCGGTGCGCTCACGGGCGCGCTGGTCGGAGCGGCCGGCGCCCTCGGACGCCGCAGCCGCAGGCGCCGCGAGGGCGGCGGCACGGAACGCCGCTGACGGCCCCGGGGGCCGGCGCCGGGTCCGCCACGGGGGAGCGGACCCGGCCCCGGCCCCCCCTGTCCGCCCGGCGCCGTCAGCCCTTGGGCAGATCCGCGTCCGTGCGCTCCGACTCCGTCAGGGCGCGGTGCCAGACGTACAGCGCCACCGCCATGACGAGGATCAGGACCGTCAGGACGAGCAGCTCGACGCCCTGGACCTGCCAGGTGAAGGACTTCTCCGCCTCGGCGGTCACGATGAGCACCTTGCGCACCCCGGCGATCATCCCGACCACGAGGAACGGCTCGGCGTTCAGCGTCCGGTTCAGGATCGTCAGGCGGACCGTGTGCAGCAGCTCGGCGACGATGAACAGGACGAGGCTGCTGTCCAGCGCCGACAGCACGATGGCCTGCTCGTCGTACGGCCCGCGGATCGCCGCGACGGCATCGCCGACCACCCCCACCGCCAGCAGGCCGGCCAGGAGGATCAGGAACGCCGCCACGACGAGGTGGATGCCGTCCTCCGCCGCGCTCAGGACGCGCTGCACCCGCGAGTCCCCGCCGTCCTTCCGGGCCGCTGTCATGCAGCGCATGCCAGGTCGTCTCCTTCGGATCCTGCCTGACCCGCGCCGCCCGCCGCGTGCGGGTCAGCCGACCGCCCGCCGCACGAGGGCGGCGATCCGCTCCTCCACCTCCTCCGTCACCTCGGTGAGGGCGAAGCCGGCCGCCCACATGGGGCCGTCGTCCAGGGCGGCCAGGTCGCTGAAGCCGAGGGTGGCGTAGCGCGCCTTGAACTTCTCGGCGCTCTGGAAGAAGCAGACGACCTTGCCGTCCCGGGCGTACGCGGGCATGCCGTACCACAGCTTCGGGGCGAGCTGCGGGGCGTGTGCCCGGACGACGGCGTGGACGCGCTCGGCCATCACCCGGTCCGACTCCTGCATGTCGGCGATCTTCGCGAGGACGTCGCGCTCGGCGGCCGCGGCCTTCTCCGCGGCCGAGCCGCGGCGGGCGGCCTTCTTCATCTCCTGCGCGTGGTCCCGCATCGCGGCCCGCTCCTCGGCGGTGAAACCGGCGTACGTGCTGTTCTCGGTGGTGCTCATGGGATACGGCTCCCGGGGTCTCGGTGGGTCTGGGCGGTCTTGGCTGGTGCGGTGTGCGGTGTGCGGTGTGCGGTGGGGCTCAGCGGTCCTGGAGGAGGCCGACGAGGTTGCCGTCGGGGTCGATCACGGTGGCCGTCAGGCGGCCGCCGCCGACGTCGCCGACCGGGTCCTTCACGGTCGCGCCGGCCGCGGCCAACTCGGCGAGCTTCGCCTCGATGTCGGCCACGTGCCAGTAGGCGAGCGGCGCGGTCAGACCCTGCGGCCCGCCGGCCGGCAGCAGCCCGAGGTGCTGCCCGCCGGCCTCGAAGCCGACGTAGTAGGGGGCGTCGACCTGCGGCGGGACGCCCAACAGGGCCGTGTAGACCGCCTTGGCCTGCCCGAGGTCGGAGACTGGGACCAGCACGGTGCGGAAGCCCTGGTGGTCGGAAGCGGTCGTCACGGCAACTCCTCGGTTCGCGGGGTCGGATGGGCCCGGTCCGTGCGTCCGGCGGGCCCGTTCTCGCTGTGCCCCCAGCTTCCCCCGGCAGGCGTACGGACCGCCTCCGTGCTCACCACGGAAAGCACCACGGAGACACCACGGCCCGCGCACCCGCCGGGACTTCGGAAGATCATCGGATAATAGTGCGGTGACCACTCCAGCCATCTCGTCCCGCGAAGCCGAAGTCCTCGACCTGCTCGGGGAGCACCTCAGCAACGCGGAGATCGCCGCCCGGCTGTTCATCTCCGTACGCACGGTCGAGTCGCACGTCTCCTCGCTGCTGCGGAAGCTGGAGCTCCCCGACCGCCGCGCGCTCTCCCGCCGCTCGCCCGGCGGTACGGCGCCCCGCCCGGCAGCGGCCGCGCTTCCCGTCCCGCTGACGGCGTTCGTCGGCAGGGCGCGGGAGCAGGCGGAGCTCGCCGAGGCCGTCACGGCCGGCCGGCTGGTCACCGCGGTCGGCCCGGGCGGCATCGGCAAGACGCGCCTCGCCCTGGCGGTCGCGGCCCGGGCGGCCGCCGACTTCCCGGACGGCGTGTGCTTCGCCGACCTCGTCCCGGTCACCGACCCCGGGCGGGTGGCCGCCGCCGTCGCCGCCGCCACCGGTGTCGGCGAGCAGCCGGGCCGCAGCCTCGACGAGGTCCTCCCGGCCGCGCTCGCGGACCGCCGGACGCTGCTCGTCCTGGACAACTGCGAGCAAGTACGCGAAGGAGTCGCCCCGTTCCTGGAACGGCTGCTCACCGCCTGCCCCGGGCTCCACGTCCTGGCGACGAGCCGAGCCCGGCTCATGGTCCCCTTCGAACGGGTCTTCCCCGTCCCGCCGCTGTCCCGCGTCGGCGGCGGCCGGTCGGAGGCGGCCGCCCTGTTCCTGGAGCGGGCGGCGGCGGTCGGCCGGGCCCCGGCTCCCGCGGAGCACGACCACGTGGTGGCCCTCTGCGAGCGCCTCGACGGCATGGCCCTGGCGATCGAACTGGCCGCGGCGCGCTGGTCCACCCTCGGCCTCGACGGCCTCACGGCCGGCCTCTCCGACCAGCTGCGCATCCTCGCCGGCGGGCCCCGCGCCGACGGCCGGCACCGTTCCGTTCGCGCCGTCCTCGACTGGAGCCACGACCTGCTCGCACCGGAGGACCGGGCCCTGCTGCGCCGGGTGTCCGCGTTCGTCGTCCCGTTCACGGCCCGGGCCGCAGCCGAGGTGGCGGGCTTCGCCCCGCTGGATCCGGCGGCCGTCGCCGACGGGCTCGGCAGGCTCGCCGAACAGAGCCTGCTCACCGTGACCGCCTCCCCGGGCGGAACCCGCTACCACGCCCTGGAGACCATCCGCCAGTACGGCACCGAGCGGCTCGCCGACGCCGGGGAGCTCGGCGGCGTACGCCGACGCCACCTCGCCTGGT
This sequence comes from Streptomyces toxytricini, assembly GCF_014649915.1. Lineage (GTDB taxonomy): Bacteria > Actinomycetota > Actinomycetes > Streptomycetales > Streptomycetaceae > Streptomyces > Streptomyces toxytricini. The sequence goes on from NZ_BMTY01000010.1 coordinate 17,014, forward strand.
GCCTGGACGCCGCGGCCGCCCTCGCCCACGACGCGGCGGACGCCGGCGGCTTCCCCCGCGGCTCGCGCGGCGCCGACCCCGGCGGACCACAGGGCGGCGCGGCGTGGCGGGTCCGCTTCGACTCCGTCGCCGACGACCTCAGGGCAGCCCTCGCCTGGGCCGCCGGCCTGCCCGAGCACCGCGCCGACGCCCACCGCCTCGCGTGCGCCCTCGCCGCCTCGGCCTTCGCCCGCAACCTGCTCGGCGAGGCCCAGCAGCGCCACGAGCAGGCGGCCGGACTCGCCGCGGACGCCGCGGACGCGGCCGCCGCCCTGCGGCAGGCGGCCGGAGTCGCCGGCTGCCGCCGGCTGGGCGACGACATGTACCGGCTGCACCGGGCCGCCGGCGAGGCGGCCCGCCGCGCGGGCGACCCCGCCGCGGCCGCCCGCGACCTGGCCACCGCCGCAACGGTCGCCTACCGCTTCTCCAGCACGTTCGAGGAGATCCCGACCGCCGCGCAGGCCCGGGCCCTGCTCGACGAAGCCCGCACGCCGACCGCCGCCGCCTGCGGGGACCCTGCCGCCGAAGCGGCCGTGGCCCTCGCCGAAGCGGCCGTGGTCGCCGACGCCTTCGGCGCCGTCCAGGGGGACGCCGACAACAGCCCGGCCGACACCGTCGCCGCCGCCGGGCGCGCCGTCAACCTGGCCCTCCGCGCGGGCGACACCGTCGCCCGGTCCGCCGCGCTCGACGCACTGTCCGGCGCGCAGAGCTGGGCAGGCGACTCCTTCGCCGCCGCGGCCGCCGCCCGGCAGCGCCTGGACCTCCTGGACCGGGCCGGCGCCGCCACGCCGGCCGCCACGCACGAACTCGTCGACGCCCTCGCGATGGCCGCCGCCACCGCCGTCGGCACCGGCGAACTGCCGCAGGCCCGCGCGTGGGGCGAGCGCCTCGCCGGCCGGCCCCTCCTGGCCGAGGTCGGCGACCACGCCACCTCCTGGCTGCTCGTCGCCGACGCGCTGGCCGGCCGGGCCGACGACGTCCTCGCCACCAGCCCCCGCTTCCTCGCCGCCTGGGAACGGACCGGCCGGCAGCGCTCCTTCTCCCTCGGCCCGGCCGCCGCAGCCGTCGCCATGGTCCACGGACTGCGCGAAGACCGCGGCGCCCGCGCCGCATGGCTCGCGATCGCCGACCGGGCCGGCGCCGAGGACGACCACCGGCACGGCCACGGAGCCGTCTTCGACAGCATCGTCCTGCTGCACCGCGGCGACCCGGCCGCCGCCCTCGAACGGACCGCGCCCGAACCCGAAGCCGTGTGGAAATGGGTCTGCTGGGTCTGGCTGCACTGGTACGCGGCCCTCCGGGCCGAAGCCGCGGTCCTCGCCGGACACCCCGCCGCCGCGGCCCGCATCACCGCCGCCCGGGACCTCGTCGCCGGCAACCCCGTCGCGACCGCCCTCACGGACCGCGCCCAGGCCCTCCTGGACGGCGACCGGCAGGGGCTGCTCGCCACCGCCGACGCCTTCACCACCGCCGGCTGCCCCTACCAGGCGGCCCGCACCCTGCTGCTCGCCGGCGGCCGCCACGCCACCGCAGGCGCCGCCGCGCTCGACGCCCTCGGTCTGCGGACCGGCCCCGCCGGCTGCACCACGGCGCACTGACCCCCCGGCCGGCCGCCGCACGCCGACGGCTACGGTGGGCGGCACACGACACACGAGGGGGAGGAGCCGCCATGGCATTCCGCAAGCTGCTCAGCGCGCTGGGAGTGGGCGCGCCCGAGGTCGAGACCGAACTGGACCGCACGAAGTACCTCCCGGGTGAGGAGGTCACGGGCACCATCACCCTGCGCGGCGGCGCCGCGGACGCGGAGATCGAGCGGCTGACCGCGGAGCTGGTGGTCCGCTTCGAAAGCCACATCACCGAGTCCGCCTACCTGGACACCGTCGCCCGGCGCGAGCTGCCCGGACCCTTCACCCTCCGGGCCGACGAGGTCCGGACCGAGCGGCTCGCCCTGCCCCTCCCGCTCGCCGCGCCGCTCACCCACGCCGGCGGCCGCCCCCTCAAGGGCGCCTACTGCGCGATCCGCACCGAACTCGCCGTCGACAAGGCCGTCGACCGCAGCGACCTGGACGAGATGGAGGTCCACGCCCTGCCGTCGCAGGCCGCCGTCCTTCGCGCCTTCGAGGAACTCGGGTTCCGCTTCGACGAGGCCGAGGTCAAGCCCGGCACCGCCCTCGGCTCCCGCCAGGACGTGGACTGGTGGCAGGAGATCGAGCTGTCCGCCCCGCCCGGGTACGGGCTCGACACCGTCGAGCTGCTCCTCGCCGTCCTCCCGGACGAGATCGACGTACGCCCCGGGACGACCGTCGCGCCGCTCACGCTGCGGCACGAGGAGACCGCCGACCACGCCGCCCTGGCCGCCCGCCTGGAGGCCCACCTGCGCAGCGTCTTCCCGCCGCGCTGACACACCGCCCGCCCGCGGCCGTCACCGGAACGGACCACACGGCGGCGTGTGCGCCGGGGCTGCGGGGCCGCCCGACCGTAGGTTCGCTTCCAGGTTCCGAGGGTGGCTGCGGCAGGGAAGAGGTGCTGGCGATGGACGGCAGGCGGACCATCACCGTGTTCGGCGCGACGGGGCAGCAGGGCGGGTCCCTGGCCCGGGCCGTCCTGGCCGACGGGGACGGCGTCTTCGCCGTCCGCGCCGTGACCCGCAACCCCGACTCCGACCGCGCCCGGGAGCTGGAACGGCTCGGCGCCGAGGTCGTCCGCGCCGACCTCGACGACGAAGCCAGCCTGCGGTCCGCCCTCGAAGGCGCCTACGGGGCCTTCATGGTGACCAACTTCTGGGAGGACATGAACGCGGCCCACGAGAAGGAACAGGCCCAGGCCCTCTCCCGGGCGGCCGGGCACGTCGGGATCCAGCACGCGGTCTGGTCCACGCTGGAGGACACCCGCGAGTGCATCCCGCTCGGCGACGGCCGAATGCCGACGCTGCAGGGCTCGTACAACGTCCCGCACTTCGACGCCAAGGCGGAGGCGGACCACTTCTTCACCGACGACGGCGTCCCCACCACCTTCCTGCGGACCACGTTCTACTGGGACAACCTGCTGTCGATGTTCGCCCCGCAGCGCGGCGAGGACGGCGCCTTCGAGCTCATCTACCCCATGGGCGACAGCCGCCTCTCCGGCATCGCCGTCGAGGACATCGGCAAGACCGCCCTGGCCGTCTTCAAGGGCGGCACCGACTTCATCGCCGCCACGGTCAGCATCGCCGGCGAGCACCTGACGGTCGCCGAGATGGCCGCCGCGATGACCGACGTGCTCGGGCAGCCCTTCCGCTACCGGCCCCTCACCCCCGACGCCTTCCGGGCACTCGGCTTCCCCGGCGCCGACGAGGCGGGCAACATGTTCCAGTACTACGCCGACTGCGAGCACGCCTTCACCGCCGCCCGCGACCTGGCCGCCGTCCGCGCCCTCCACCCCGGACTGCAGGACTTCCGTACCTGGCTGACCGCGCACCGCGAGCAGTTCGACCTGTCCTGACCCGCGGTCGGCCGGCCCGGTCAGCCGGTGCGGCGCCAGGTCAGGGACAGGGCCAGGCCGTGGCCCGCGTCGAGGGGTTCGAGCACCAGGCGGTCCGGGTCGGGGAGGGTCGCGCGGCGGCGCAGCTCCCGGCCCCGGGAGAACGGCCAGGTGCCCACCTCGACGCGGTGCACGGCCTCGTCGCCCTCTGTCCGGAACCGCCCCGTGTACGCGAAGGTCCGGCCCAGCCGTACGGGGCGTACGAGGTGCATCTCCATCACCGTCGAGACGGTGCCGTCGGCGGTGTAGACGATGACGCCGCTCGCGGAGGCCGGGACCGGCCGGGACCGCCAGAGAACGGCCGCACCGGTCATCTCCCAGAACCCCACGAGCGCGCCCGGAGGCAATCCCGCCATGTGTCCGCCCTCGCGCGTGCCGCCGCCGCGTCGCGCGTGCGGCGGCGCGGTGTCCTCGTCCCGCCGATTTTGGGGTGGCCCGCCCCGCAGGTGCGCGCAGGCGCGCGTGTCGACGGCCCGCCGGTCCCTCCGATGGCATAATCTGCCTATCTGGGGGCGTGATCCGAACCGCGGATCCGAGTGATCGACGGCGGGGGCCGATGACCGACCGGGGGAGTGCCGGTTCGACGGCCGGCACATGGGATTCCGCGCTGTCCGTCGAGGAGTTCGCGGCAATCGGCGGCGTCGGCTTCGAGCCGGTCGGGCAGGTCCTCGGCACGGCCGTCTTCGAGATGGGCTACTCGGGAGTCTGGGGCTGCCCCGGCAGTTGGACCGCCTCCGGCGGCAACAACACCGTCCCGGCGTCGAGATGGACCCCCTCCCTGTCCCTGCTGGCGCGGAAGCTGTACGCGGCGCGGAGGACGGCCCTGTCCCGCGCGGTTGCCGAATGCAGTGCGCTCGGCGGCGACGGGATCGTCGGCGTGGACCTCCGCGTCACCGAATTCCCCGCAGGCGGAACGGAGTTCACCGTGCGCGGCACGGCCGTCCGGGCGCGTTCCCGCAGCCGGCCGCGTACGCCGTTCACCGCGCACGTCGGTGGCCAGGACTTCGCCAGGCTCCTGGAGGCCGGGTGGGTCCCCGTCGGGCTTGCCGTCGGTGTCGGCCTCGCGATCCGGCACGACGACTGGCGCACCGGCCTCCGGGTCCCCCTCGCCCTGCGCAACCAGGAGGTCGACGGCTACACGCAGCTGATCGGCCACGTGCGCCGCGAGGCCCGCACGCAGCTCGCCCTCGAAGCCGGGAGGCACGGCGCCCAAGGAGTCGTCGTGGACGACACGCGGCTGCGGGTGGAGGAGAGCGAGTGCCCCGCGTTCGAGGGGACCCGCGACCTCACCGCCGAGGCCGTCTTCGTCGGCACCTCCCTCGCCCGGTTCGGCCGCCCGGGACGGCCCGCCGGCACCAGACCACCACTGACCATCACGAGACTGGAGCGCGAGGCCGCCAGATGACGGGACGAACGGGGCAGGACGTGTTCGGCGGAGCAGCCGGGCCGACAGCACAGGACGTGGCCGAGGACGCGATGCACCGGCTCGCACGGCTCGAACCGGGCGAGAAGCGCCCGCTCTTCACCTCGGACCTGACGGTGAACGAGTTCCTGCTGGTGCGCGAGGCCGGCTTCCGCCCACTCGGCCTCGTCCTCGGCTCGTCCGTCTACCACGTCGGCATCCAGATCGGCCGGTGGTCGAAGAACCAGGAGCTGACCAAGCTGTCCCAGGCCATGTACGAGGCGCGCGACCTGGCCATGAGCCGCATGGAGGCCGAGGCGAGCGCCCTCGGCGCGGACGGCATCGTGGGCGTGCGGCTGGACATCGAATCGAAGGAATTCGGCTCGGACGTCGTCGAGTTCACCGCGGTCGGCACGGCCGTCAAGGCGGACGGCGCCGACCCGGGACCCGCCGGGACCTGGCTCAACAACAAGGGCAAGCCCTTCACCTCGGACCTGTCCGGCCAGGAGTTCTGGACGCTGATCCGGGCCGGCTACGCCCCCCTCGACCTTGTCATGGGCTCGTGCGTCTACCACGTGGCCCACCAGCGCTTCAGCCAGGTGCTCGGCAACGCGGGCCGCAACGTCGAGATCGAGCCGTTCACCCAGGCGCTCTACGACGCACGCGAACTGGCCATGAGCCGCATGCGCGCCGAAGGCGAAGCCCTGGAGGCCGAAGGGATCGTGGCCGTGCGGCTGCAGCAGCACACCCACGGCTGGGGCGGCCACACCACCGAGTTCTTCGCCGTCGGGACGGCCGTACGCCCGCTGCGCGACGACCACGCCATCGACCGGCCGGCCCTGGTGGTGAGCCTCGATGGCTGAGCCGGACGTGGAACTGCTGGCCGCGGCCCTGCGGAGGGACAGCGCCGACCTCGACCTGTACGCCCAGGTGCTGACGGCGAACCTCGCGGCCTCCCTGCCGGCCGGCACCGTACGCGTCCGCCGCAGGCGCTCCCTGGCGCAGCGCGTCGCCGGGCACGAGGGTTCCGTCGAGGAACTCGACATCGCCCTCGGGGAGCAGCGGCTCGCCCTGCGGACGGAACGCGGCCGGGTCGTCGCGGAGGCCCTGCACGAGGTCCGGGGCGTCGTCCTGTCCCGGCGTCGGGTGGGACTGGACGAATGGGTCGACGCCCTGGCCCGTTCCCTGGCCCGGGCCGCGGTCTCCGACGCCCGCGCCCGCGAGGCGCTGGAGCGCTTCCTGGGCTGACCCACCGCCGGGCCGCCCCGCCGAAACCGGCCCCGGGCGCGGCCGCGTCCCCCATGGCGAAGCCGTCCGGCACGCCCCGGACGCGAGCCGCGTACAGCCGGCTCGGGCAGCGGCCCCGTCCCCGAGACCCGAAGGATGTCCCATGCCGAAACGTCACGCCGTGGTGGTCGGAGCCGGAATCGGCGGTCTCACCGCGGCCATCGCCCTGCACCGCCGCGGCTGGGACGTCACCGTCTGCGAACGCGCCCCCGAGCCGCCCGCCACCGGTGCGGGCATAGGCCTCGCCCCCAACGCGCTGCGCGCCCTCGACGCGATCGGAGTCGACGCGGCCCGCGCGGCCGGCAGCGCGATACCCGACACGATGGGCGTGCGCCGCCCCGACGGCCGCCGGCTGACCGGGGCCGGCACCGCGGAGATGGCGGCCCGCTACGGCACCGCCCCGATCGCCGTCCCCCGCCCGGCCTTCACGGCAGCCCTGGCCGCCGCCCTCCCGCCCCGCGCCCTCCGGTACGGGGCCGACGTGACCACCGTGGACGACGCGGAGGGCCGACGCCCCACCGTCCGCACGGCCGAAGGCTCGGAACTCCCCGCCGATCTCGTCGTCGCCGCCGACGGCATCCGCAGCGCCCTGCGCCGCACGTACTTCCCCGGGCACCCCGGGCTGCACCACCTGGGCGAGACGGCCTGGCGGACCATCGTGGACGCCCCGGACCTCGGCATCCGGGCCATGAGCGAGACCTGGGGGCGCGGCGAGCGCTTCGGCATCACCCCGCTGGCCGACGGCCGCTTCTACCTGTACGCCACCGCGCTCGCCCCCGCCGGCGCCCGGTCGGACGACGCCCGCGCGGAACTCCTGGACCGCTTCGGCTCCTGGCACGATCCGATCCCCGCCCTCCTGGAGCGGGTGCGGCGCCTCGACCCGGCCGACGTCCTGCAGAACGACCTCCACGACCTGGCCGCCCCGCTGCCGCGCCTGCACCACGGCCGGATCGCCTGGGTCGGCGACGCCGCCCACGCCATGGCGCCCAACCTCGGGCAGGGCGGCTGCCAGGCCATCGAGGACGCGGTGGTCCTCGCCCACCTCCTCCCCGCGGGCGACGCGCCGGGCCCGGCCCCGGATGCGGCCGGCGCGGTCCCGGCCGCCCTCGCCGCGTACACCGCGGCCCGGCGCGACCGCACCGACGCCGTACGCCGCAGGGCCCGCCGGGTCGGCCGCCTGGGCGCCCTCCGCCACCCCCTCGCCGCGGCGGCCCGCGACACCGCGGTCCGCGCCGTCCCGGACCGCCTGGCCCTGCGGGGCATGGACGACCTCTTCAACGGCTTCCGCCTCCCGGGCCGGCATCCGGCGGAACAACGCTAGGCCGGCCATCGCCCCCTCAGGGCTCGCCGGCGCCGAGGAGCCTGCCCGCGTCGCATACGCCGCAGGGCTCGACCTGCGGGTGGCGCAGGGCGTCGACGGCCTGGGCGCGGGTCGCCGGACGGGTCCGGCCCGAAACCAGGGTGCAGTCGCCGGTGTGGATCAGCATGGGGGCGTTGGAGGCGCCGATCCCGTACTGGATCTGCCACTCGACGACCGGGGCCGGCACGGGCCGGCCCGCGGCGGCCTCCGCGATGCGTGCAGCCGTCTCGATCTCGCCGATCCGCTCCCGGACGAGCTCCAGCAGCAGCTCGCACCAGCGCTCCAGGGTCTTCAGCCGGTCCAGATCCGGCGGGAGCAGCCACCCGGTGTCCCGCCCGCCGGCCACCGTCACACCCCCCGCCGGGGCGCGGCGCACGGCGCGGCGGCGCAGACGGCCGAGGGGCCGGCACCGGGCTCGGCAGGCGGCAGGGCGTAGGCACTCACCCCTCAATCGTAAACCTGTTCGAATCCGGTGGGCGATCCGCCTCCGGCGCGCCGATGAATCCGGGGCAGCCGACCGGTCTATCCCTGGGACGGACACACTCCCTCGCACCCCTGGAGCACGCCATGGGACTCATCCACATCGCGATGTTCGCGACCCTCGACCTCGTCGGCCAGGCGCCCGGCGGCCCCGACGAAGACCCGGACGGCTTCCCGTTCGGCGGCTGGCAGGCACCCCTGCTGGACGAGGACACCGGCATGCAGATCGGCGCCGCGTACGAGGGCACGGACGCCCTCCTGCTCGGCCGGCGGACGTACGACATCTTCGCCGCCTACTGGCCCCACCAGAAGGGCGGCGAGGACGGCGAGATCGCCGAGCTCTTCAACCGGGTCCCCAAGTACGTGGCCTCCCGCGGCACCCCCGACCTGTCCTGGGCCGGCTCCACGCAGCTCGGCCCGGACCTGGCCGCCGCCGTGCGCGAGGTCCGCGACCGCCACGAGCACGTGAAGGTCGTCGGAAGCCTGGACCTCGTCCAGACCCTCCTGCGCGAGAAGCTCTTCGACCGCCTCGACCTCTGGGTGCACCCGATCGTGCTCGGCGTGGGCAAGAAGGTGTTCGCCGAGGGCGCGGTACCGACCAACGTCGCGCTGCTCGCGCCCCCGGCGGCCGGCCCTTCGGGCACCGTGTACCTGCGCTACGGGCTGGCGGAGGGCATCCCCGCCACGGGCGACATGAGCGCACCCGACCGCGGCCTGGGACCCGACGCCTGAAGCCGCCGCCCGGCTGCGCATGCCGCGCCGCGGGGTGCGCAGCCGCTACTCCGACGGGCCCCAGGCCGTCGTCAGGCCCTCCAGCCACGCGGGCGGCAGCTCCGCCGCGTCCCACTCCTCCCGCAGCGCCGCCGGATCCGTCAGCAGGCGCTCCAGCACGGCGACGCTGGCTGGGGAGTGCAGCAGCGAGTAGCGGCCGTGGATGGCGATCGGGCTGCCCGGGCCGTACTGCGCGTACATCCGCTCCAGCCGCGCCCGGTGCTCCGCGGCGAACGCGGTCAGCCGACCCGCGTACCCGGTCCGCTGCCGCGTGCTCATGGTGCCGAGGACGGCCGTCAGGACCGGCTCGGAGACGTCCGGGTCGAGGTCGGACTCCGCGGCGAACGACAGGTACAGCGGCAGCACGGCCACCTTCGCCCGCTCCAGCTCCATGCGCCCGGCGGGCGGGCGCGCCTCCAGGGGGTCCCCGGGCGCGTCGGCGCCGACGGCGTCGCGCAGCATCCGCTCGGCGATCCCGCCGAGGGCGCCGGTGACGGTGCGGGCGCCGTCGAGCCAGCCGGACGCGTAGGGCTCGCCCTTCGCCGCCGGGGCGTCCTCCGCGCGCCCCGCGACCTCCGCGGCCGCGACGGCGACCGCCCCGGCCGAGACGAGCCCGATCAGCTCCTCGGCGTCGCCGGGCTGGATACCGGCCCGGCCGAGGAGCCGGACGAGCGTCGTCTTCGCGTTCAGGACGCTGACCGCGTCCAGGTGCAGTGGCCCTTCCCCGGCGGGGTTCATCGGATCCTCCTCGGTCATAGGGGGCGCCGGAGCGAGCTTATGCGGCGGACCGGCGCATTCCGGCACGGGAGGGCGCCGGGCTCCCGGCGGCGCGGATCCGCGCCGCACGGGGTGCCCGTACGGTCAGAGGCCGGCGACCTTCGCGCCCGCGGTGACCTCGTACGCCAGGGTGATGCTGCGGCGGCCGCCCGGCGGGAGGGCGATGTCCCAGCGGGCGATGCCGTCGGCGTCGACCGCGTCCGGCACCGGGGAGCAGGCCTCCTTGCGCAGGCGCACCTCCACCGCCGCGATCTCCGAGACCGGGATCCGCTCGCGGACGGCCACCGTCCGCTCGCCCTGCTCGCCGGGGGCCGAGAACCGGGACAGGTGCAGCCGCACCGTGCGGGTGACCACCGTCCGCTGCATGATCCCGCCGGTCTCACGGGACTCCTCGGACTGCCGCACCACCCGCAGGTCGTCGCAGCTGCCGAAGGCGAGTTCGGCGGCGGCGCCGGGCGCAGTGAAATCCAGGGTGCCACGGCCGCTGAATCCGCTTCCGCGGACCAGGTCCACCGGCCCGGCGAGCAGGGCGTGCCCGGACCGGTTCGCGAACCGGACCACCTGCGTCACCAGCGGCGACAGCTCGGGCGCGGCAGCGTACTCGGCGGCCGCATCCGCGGTGAAGGACGACAGCGGCACCCGGTGGGCGCGCCCGTCCGACGGCACGGAGACCGGAGCGGGGGCCGCCAGCACGCGCGTCTCGCCGCCGTCGTCCACGCCCGGCAGGCCCATCACCGGCGCCGGGCCGAGCTCCGCGATCTCCTCCTCGCGCAGTTCGACGTCGACCGTTCGGCGTTCGGCGGCGGTGCGCTCGGTGAGCGCCAGCCGGTCCTCGCCGAGCCGTGGCGGCTCGGTGGCCAGCGCCGACCGGGCCGTCGACAGGGTCAGGCGCACGCCCGACCAGTCCTCCCCGGTGCGCTGCCACACCATGGCGTCGCTCTCCAGCGTCAGCGAGCCGCCGTCGAGCACGGCCCGGTAGACGGGCCGCCACAGCGCGCAGGCCGTGAGGTGGCCGAGCCGCAGCCGGGCCGGCCCGGCCGCCGACGTCCGGACGGTCAGCTCGATGTGGGCCACCAGTTCGGCCGGCCGCCCCTCGGCGGCGGCCAGGCCCCGCCGGGTGTCCGCCAGTTCGGTGTCGAGGGCGGACAGCCGGGCCTGCACGGTGCGCAGCTGCTCGCCGAACGCGTCGCGTTCGGCGTCGAGCCGGTCCAGTTCGCGCGCCCAGCGGTCCGGGTCGCTTTCGCCGGCGCCGGCGCCTTCGCGGATCTCCCGCAGAAGGCGGTCGGCGAGCCTGCCGAGCAGGCCGAGGCGGACGTGCAGCCGGTCCCGCTCGTGCTGCCGGGAGACCTGTTCCGCTTCGAGTGCGTGCAGGTGCTGCCGCAGCGCCGAGTCGCCGGCGGACGGCAGCGGCCCGCGGGGCGTCCACGTACGGACGATCCGCGCGTCCAGGACGGTGGCCGGCAGGTCGGCGTCCAGCTCGGCGTGGAGGGTGCGGTCGACCGCCAGCGCGCTGACCGGCCCGAAGCGCAGGCGCTGCACCCCGGCTTCGAGGTCGAGGACGGCGGTGCGCTCGATGTGGGCCCGGTCCTCCAGGCAGGTGACGGCGGTGACCGGAAGGGCGATCGGCTCCCCGGCCGCGGCGGGGGAGGCGGTGGGCGACGTGGCGCGGGGCGTGTCGTGTGGCATGGCGTGTGTCAGCTCCTGCGGTTGCCGCCGACGAGGGCCTTGGCGGCCGGGATGCGGATCTCGAAGCGGCCGTCGAGCGCGGTGGCGCCGCCGGCGGGCAGCTCCACCCGCCAGATACGGGTGCCCGGGGCGTGGTCCTCCGGTCCGGCGCCGGCCTCGGGGGCCGTCCAGTCGGCCCGCTCCTCGATCCGGACGTCCGCGTCGGAGGTGACCGGCACCCGCTCGCGGACCTCGACGGTGACGGGCCGGGACAGCCGGTTCGCAAGCTCCACGTGGACGCGGTGGTCCAGCACGGTCGTGCCGCCGCGCAGCCCTGCCGTCGACTCGTGCAGGTGCGTGCGCCGCGTGACGCGGACGCCCTCGGCGGGGCCGAGCCCGAGGCGGGAGACGGCGCCCGGCGCGAGCGTGGGCAGCGCGGCGGTCAGCAGGAACTCGTCGTCGACGGTGACCTCCACCGGCCCCGCCAGCAGCGCCTGGCCGGTGGCGTTGGAGAGCACCAGCGTCGCGTACACGGTCTGCTCGACCGACGGCACGCAGAGGTACTCGGTGCGCAGCCCCAGCGGGACCTCGCCGACGGTGACGGTGTGCCAGGTGCCGTCGGAGGGGACGTCGGCACGGGCGGCGGCGTCGAAGCGGTGGTCGAACGAGCCGGCCGACTCGCGGGGCCGTACGGCGTGCCCGGGCAGCGGCAGCGCGGCCACCGCCTCGGCGCGCCGGCGCTGCTCGGCGCCCGCCGGGTCCGAGGGGGCGCCGGGGAACAGGCGGCCCCGGCGGGCGGCCTGGTCGTCGGGGCCGGCGAGGACGAGGGCGGAGTAGTCGAGTTCGGCGCCGCTCGGCCGCGGCGGGCCGACCGGCGCGGGCGGCGCGGCGGCGGCCGGCGACGGCGCGGCGGGTGCGCCCGGCGGCGGACCGCCCGGGGCCGCCGGAACTCCGGTGCGCGCCCGCCGGGCGGCCGGCCGCGGCGTGGCCTGCGGCGCGAACTCGGGGGCGCCGCCGCCGAATCCGGGCGGAGCGGGCGCGGCGAGGGCCGCCGGGGCGGGCATCGCGGGCGGCGGCGCCCCGTACGGCTGCGGCATCGGGGGCGGCGGCAGCGGCGGTACGGGAGCAGGCGGGGCCACGGGCCCGGTGGCCGGCGGGGCCGGGCGGGGGCCCGCGGCCGCGTACCCGGTGAACAGGTCGGCGAGGCCGGCCGGCGGCTCGCGCCAGCCGGACGGGGCGGGCGGGGGCTGGCGGCGCCCGATCCGGACCGAGTGGAGCCGCGGCAGGTCGGTGCGGCGCCGCAGGTCCGAGGTGGCCAGGGCGATCCGTACGCCGTTCCAGTCCTCGCCGGTGCGCTGGGTGACCGAGGCGCGCAGCACCAGCCGGCCCGTGTCGTCGCCCTGCCGGTGGGCGAGGCGGTACGCGGGCACCCATACCGCGCCCGGAACGCCGTACTCCACCTCCAGTTCCACGTCGGCGTCGGCTTCGTCCCCGGCCGCACCGGTGCGGGCCAGGGTGAGGACCGCGGAGACGGTGGTGTCCACGTGCGCCTGCGGCGCGTCGCCGGAAGCGCGGGCGAGCCGGTCCTCGGCGACGGCCAGCTCGTGCCCGGCGCGCAGCAGTTCCCCCTCCAGCTCCGCCAGCCGCGTCTGGAGCGCGGCCAGCCGCCCGTCCACGAAGCCGGCGAGCTCCAGCCACGCCTCGACGGGCGTCTGCCGCTGCCCGTCCTCGCGCCGGCGGGCCCGCGGCGGCGCCGGATGCAGGCCGGAGACCTCCCCGATCAGCGTCAGCTGCCGGTCCCGGCGGGCCTGCACGGCCGCATGACGGTCGCGCAGCCGCTCGACCTGGCCCCGCAGTTCGTGCGGAGTGCGCGGGTCGGCCGGCTCGGCCTCGACCTCCACGCGCGCCTCCACGACGCGTACGTGCGGCGCGCCGAGGACGCGGGCCCGCAGCGAGCCGGGATCCAGCGAGCGGGGCAGCCCCGTCACCCGCAGCCGCCCGTCCGGCGGCACGGTGCCGCGGGCGAGCCGCCGGCACAGTGCGCCCTGTGCGTACACCACGACGGAATCCAGCGTCGATTCCCACCGTGCGGTCCGAGCCGTCATGCGTCCTGCCCCCCGACGTGCGTCCGTGCTGAGCGAAGCGTACCCACCTGCCGATCCGGCCCCTCCGGCGGTGCCGCTCACCTGCCGCCCGTGAAGGCACCGGCCGGTACGGACAGCTCGTGGCCGGTGGCGAAGCGGATGCGCAGCTCCGACTCCGTCCAGGCCGCGGACCGGATGCCCTCCCTGCCCATGTCGGTTTGGACGGGGAGCCAGTGCCCGTACGGGGCGTCGGCCCCCCTGCCGATCACCATCCGGTACGAGACGTCACCGGACAGGTCGCTGACCTGCTCCATCCTCAGGAAGTACGGAGAGCCGTCGTAGGGCAGCGACGCGGGGGAGGCGCTGCGGTACACCACTTCGGTCCGCGGCCACGACGCGGCCGTCAGCACGGCGATGCTCAGCACGACGCCGGCCGCGACGCCCGACAACAGCATGCCGATGCCGCGTCGGCGGCTGCCGCCCGCGCCGCCGGCGGCCCGGCCGGGGGTGAACGAACTGCTGATGGCGTCCCTCCGAGTACCGTGCCGCTCCGGCCCGTCCGGCGGGAGTCGGCTCTGCCGGAGAGGACGCAGAACAGGGCCGATCGGTTGTCACCGGCGGTCTCGGGCCGCGGGGGTGAATCCTTTCCGGCGGACGGCTCCTCTTGTACACGTGCCGACAGCCGTCGGGACCGGGAAGCCGGAGGAAGAACATGATCGTGGGAATTGCAGTGGCCGTCGGAGCGGTGCTCGTGTGCACGTGCGTGTACGCGGTCTCGCGCAAGCGGGGGCGGACGCGTGGCTGAGTACGCATGGCCCGCCGAGCAGTTGGTCGCGGCCGCCCGGCGCGGCGACGTCGACTCGCTCACCGCGCTCGTGTCGGGAGCGCACCCGAACGTGCAGCGGTTCGCCCGCTCCCTGTGCGCCACACCCGAGGACGCGCAGGACGCCGCCCAGGAAGCGCTGATCATCCTGTACCGGAAGATCGGGACGCTCCGTGCGTCCGGCGCCCTCGCGTCGTGGATGTTCCGCATCGTCCGCAACGAGTGCATGCGGCGCGCCCGGACGATCGGACGGGGCACCGCACCGCTGCGGGACGAGGCCCGGCCCTCCGCAGAGGAGGAGGCCCTCCAACGGCTGGAGGCGGGCCGGGTGGCGGCGGCGATCGCCGCGCTTCCCGCGGACCAGCGGCAGGTGCTGATCATGCGGGACGTGCAGGGCCTGAGCGGGCGGACGGTCGCCGACGCGCTCGGGATCGGCACGGCGGCGATGAAGTCGCGGCTGCACCGGGCCCGGGCCGCGGTCCGCAGCGGCCTCGGTGACGTGGACGGCGTACGGGCGGGAGGCGGACGGTGACGACGGCGACGAAGGAGAAGGGCGGCGGGCCCGACTACGCGAGCGCGTCCCTGCCCCGGCACCTGGCCCGCGGCGCGGTCGGCTTCGGCTCCCTGATCGGCGGGACGGCCCTGGCTTTCACTGTCGGCCCGGTCGCCCTGCTGCTCCTGCCGGTGGGGCTGGTGGCGCTCAGGGGGTGCCCGATGTGCTGGACGATCGGCCTCGTCCAGACCGTCTCGCGGGGACGCCTCCGGCGCTCCTGCGAGGACGGCCGCTGCACCCTCACCGTCGCGGACCGGCCATGACGGCGCCGGCGCGGCGTCCCACGGGGATCGGGGCGCCGCGCCGGCAGACCGCGGCCTCAGGACCGGGACGTGATGTGGTCGAGGACGGCGGTGAACTCCGCCGTCGGGGAGAAGTCCACGTACTCGCAGTCCTCCAGGGCTACGGGGGCGTGCCCGGGCGGCCAGTAGAACGCCTGCCCCGCCTCGTACACCGCCTCGCCGTCCTTCGTCACCATCTTCAGGCGGCCCTTGAGCATGTAGCCCCAGTGGGGGCAGGGGCACAGGTCATCGGGCATGCCCTGCAGCGCCGGGCGCAGGTCCGCCCCTGCGGGCAGCCGTACGAAGGCGACGGAGAGGTCGCCGCCGGCCGGCTGCGTGCGGAGTTCGACGCCGTCGCCTTCCACCGCCACCGGTGTGTCGCCCTGTGTGATCGCCGTCATGGCTGCCTCGCTTCCCATGGCCGCAGACGTGTCCTTCCTTCCAGCGTGGCCGCGGCGGACGGGGCACGCCAGGCGGGCGTTCGCCGGCGGCCGGTGCGCGGTGTACCGGGTGCCGCCGGGGCGGGGGCGGGGGATGCTGGTTGCGGGTGGTCAGGGACCGGACCGCCCCGTCTCCGGACGGTGCCGTACGGGAGCGGGTGGTGCCCGTGTGGGGTGACGGCGAGGCGTACGAGCCGTACATCGGCCGGTGGAGCCGGCGCGTGGCGGAGGAGTTCGTCCGCCGGCTGGACGTGCCGGCCGGGGCGGCGTGGTGGGACGTCGGCTGCGGCACGGGCGCCGTCACCCGCGCCGTCGTGGAGGCGGCGGACCCCGGCCGGGTCGTGGGCGCGGACCCGTCGGAAAGCTATCTGCGGTACGCGCGGCGGGCCATCGGCGACCCGAGGGCCGGATTCGTGCGCGCCGACGCCCGCCGGCTGCCCGCGCCCGACGGGGCGGCGGGCGCCGCGGTCAGCGGACTGGTCCTCAACTTCGTGCCCGAACCGGCCCGTGCGGCCGCCGAGATGCTCCGGGTGCTGCGCCCCGGCGGCCTGGCCGCCGTGTACGTGTGGGACTACACACAGGGCGGGATGGGGCTCCTGCGGCACTTCTGGGAGGCCGCGGCAGAGGTCGACGCGGATGCCGCACGGCTGGATGAGGGCGCCCGCTTCCCGCTGTGCGCACCCGAACCGCTGCGGCTGCTGCTGCGCGGCTCCGGGCTGGCCGACGTCACCGTCGGCGAGATCGTGGTCCCGACCCGCTTCCGGGACTTCGCGGACTACTGGGAGCCGTTCCGGGGTGGCCAGGGACCGGCGCCCGCGTATCTGGCCTCCCTGCCGGAGGCGCGGCGCGAGCTCCTGCGGGAGCGGCTGAGGGCGTCCCTGCCCGCCGCGGCCGACGGGTCGATCACCCTGTCCGCCCGGGCGTGGACGGCCGGGGGCAGGCGCCCGTCCCGGTGAGGCTCACCCGAACGGGGCGGCGGGGACGGCGGCGGCGTGCCGCACGCGGGCCTCCCGTGCGAGGAACGCGGCGCCCGACGCGGCTGCGGCGGCTCTTGCAGCGGCCATACCGCCTGAGTGTTCGAGCGCGTCCAACAAGGGTGTGGCGGCAGGCCGCCACACCGCGGCAGCTCAGTCGGCGGCGGTCGATCCGAACGAGAACAGCTCGAGGGACCCGGTCAGTTCCAGCAGCCGCAGCATCTGATGGCTGGGCGCCGCGAGTCGCAGGACGTGCCCGTCGGCGCGGGCCTTCTCCCTGGCCGCCAGCAGGACGGTGAGACCCGCGGAGTCGCAGAAGGAGGAATGGCGGAGGTCGACCACGACGTCCGCGCGGTCCGCCGCCCGGGAGATGGCCCTGTCGAGCGCGGTGCGGAGCTCCGAGGCGTGGTCGAGGTCCATCTCGCCGCTCACGCGCACTACACACCGTGCCCCGGCCGGGGGCGGGGCCGCGTGGACCGTTGTGCGCTCCTCGTCGACGGCCATGGCGCACCTCCTCGTCCGCAGAGCACCTGCCCCGCGAACCGCCCACCATGCCGCGCACACGCCCGCGCATGCGCCTGGTTTGCCGGAGCCCCGCAGCCCCGCAGCCCCGCAGCCGCCCCGCTCACGTGTGCAGGTGCGGTCCCGGGACGTACGCCGCCGCGACCACCAGCAGCGTGCCCGCCGTCAGAAGCAGGAGCCCCGACACCGGCCGGTCGGCGTGGATCCACAGCGCGCCGGCCAGACCGCCCGCGAACATCGCGCCCACGGAGGCGGCCCGGCGCGCGGTCGCCGCCGTGCCCCGGGCGAGGAAGGAGTCGCGGCCCAGCGGGGACCCGGCGAGCAGGGCGGTCATGGCGCGGGTGACCAGCGTCGTCGGCAGGTCGGGGACCTGGAGGCGCAGGCTCGTCACATTGCGGATGCCCATGGCGGCCGACAGCAGGCCCACCGCCGCGAGGTGCCGGCCCGTGGGCGCCCGGTGCACCGCCGCCACCCCCCACACGGCGACGGCGGCCGCTCCGACGAGGACGGCCTCCGCGACGAGCGAGAGGACGAACCAGCGGTGCCGGTCGGCCTCCAGCCGGGTCTCCAGCCGGGCGCCGGCCACGGCCCCCGCGACGAACGCGCCCAGCGACGTCGCGGGCGCCACCACCGACAGGCCGCCCTCGCCGGCCAGGCCGAAGGCGAAGAAGAGGACGTTCCCCGTCTGCATGGCGGTGAACACCGGCCCCAGCGCGAGCAGGCTCGCCGCCTCGACCAGCCCCGTCGTCAGGGTGAGCACCACCATGAACGGGGCCAGCACTGACGTGGTCTTCGGCTCCACAGCCCCTCCCGGGTCCCCGGGCCCGAGACGCGGCCCGACGCCACCAGTCTCCGCCGCCGCACCCGGCCGCGCGGCGCCGCAACGCCGTCGCCGCGGGCGTCGTCCGGTCGGGGCCCATCGTGCCGCGCCGCGGCGCGCTTGCGTACGACGGCCGCGGGGAGCGGTCCACGCTCGGACGGACGGACGGACGCAAGACGTACGGCGGGCGGGGCGGCCGCGAGGCGGACCGCGGACGGCCGCCCCCAGGCTCGGCACGGAGGTCGGCACATGGCGGGTCCCCACCCCAGCCCCCCGGGCGGGGCGCCGCGGTGACGGCGCACCGGCTCCCCGGCGCCTGCCGCGCCCCCCTCGTGGCGGCCCTGGCCGGCTGCCTGGTGGGCCTGGTCGGCGGGGCGTTCCGGTGGTGCCTGCAGCGGGCCGACGCGCTGCGCGGCCGCCTGCTGGAGACCGCCGCCGGACTCGGCGGCCCCGGGTGGCTGGTCCCCGTCGCCCTCGCCGCGGCGGGAGCCGCCCTCGCCTGCGCCATCGCCCGGCGCGTCCCCCACGCGGCGGGCAGCGGCATCCAGCACGTCGAGGCCGTCTGGCGCGGGGAGAGCGAGGCGCGCACGCCGTGGCTGCTGCTCCCCGCCAAGTTCGTCGGCGGTGTCGTCGCGATCGGCTCCGGGCTCGTCCTCGGACGGGAGGGTCCCGCGGTGCACATGGGTGCCACGATCGGAGCCGAGGCGGGCCGGCGCACCGGCCTGGGTCCCGACGACACCCGGCTGCTGCACACCTCGCTCGCCGGCGCGGGCCTCGCCGTGGCGTTCGCCGCGCCCCTCGGCGGGCTGCTGTTCGTCTGCGAGGAGGTCACCCGGTCCGTGCGGCCGCGGCTCGTGCTGATGACCCTGATCGGCACGGCCACCGCCGCCGCCGTCTCCGCGCTGGTCGTCGGCGGCGCGCCGGTCTTCCCCTTCCCCGACGCGCCCGCCCCGCCGCTGTGGCTGCTGCCCGTCTTCCTGCTGTTCGGCGCCACCGCCGGGCTGCTCGGGGCCGCGTACGGGGGGCTCGTCATCGGCAGCCTGACCCTGGCCGACCGGCTCGCCACCCGGATGCCCGCCGTCGCCCGCGCGACCCTGATCGGCGCCGCGGTCGGACTGCTGATGGCGTTCGACCCGCTGCTCGCCGGCGGCGGCGACCCGCTCGGCGAACGGCTCCTGGCCGGCTGGAGCCCGGCCGTCGGCGTCCTCGCCGCCTACCTGGCCGTGCGTTTCGCCGCCGGACCGCTCAGCTACGCCGCCGGCACGCCCGGCGGGCTGTTCGCCCCGCTCCTGGCCGTCGGCGCGCTGTGGGGCGCCCTCGCGCACGCCGCCGCGGGGCCGCTGCTGCCCGGCCAGGCGGCCGGGCCCGGGGCCTTCGCCGTGGTCGGGATGGCCGCCCTGTTCGCCGCCGTCGTACGGGCGCCCGCCACGGGCATCGTCCTGGTCGTGGAGATGACCGGTGCCACCTCGCTGATCCTGCCGCTGCTGGCCGCGTGCTTCGCCGCGACGCTCACCGCGGACCGGCTGGGCAGCGAACCGGTCTACGACCGCCTGCGGCGGCGCATGCGGGAGCACCCGTGACCGCACAGCTCCCTGACCGCACAGCTCCCTGACCGCGCAACTCCCTGGCGCCGACGGCCCCGACGGGTGATCATGCGCTCATGACCGGACAACCCGAGCGGTGGACCCAGGCGACCGTGTACCCCGACATGTGGGCCGATCCCGCCGAGGACCCCCGCAACAACGAGTCCAGCGCGGACGGCGAACTCGCCACGCTCCTGGACTTCCTGGCGAACTACCGCATCACCCTGCGCATGAAGTGCGAGGGCCTCGACCCCGGGCAGCTCGCCCGGCGCTCGGTGCCGCCCTCGACGATGTCCCTGCTCGGCCTCGTACGGCACCTCGCCGAGGTCGAGCGCGACTGGCGGAACTGGATCACCGACGGGGAGCCGCTGCCCCGGCTGTACGGCGCCAAGGACGCGGACTTCGACGGCGCCGTCGCCGAACAGTCCGTGGTCGACGCGGCGTACGCCGATCTCGCCCGCGAGCAGGCCGCGACCGACGCCGAACTGGCCCGCCACGCCGACCTCGGCAAGCGGGTCGGCCGCGAGCGGATCGCGGTGCGGGAGCTGATGGTGCACAGGATCGAAGAGTACGCCCGCCACTGCGGCCACGCCGACCTGCTGCGCGAATGCGTCGACGGAAGGGTCGGCCAGTAGCCGCGGCGTGAACGCGACCGCCCCTCAACGGTCCCGTCGCCGTCAGAGGCGCTCGGGGCGTACGCACGCCCAGGCGTGGGACACGGCGGTACTGCCGTCCGCCCGCAGCGCCTCGAACGCGTAGTGGTGCGTGGTGCCCACGGCGGCCGTCGCGTCGGTGTGGCTGCGCGTCGAGGCCGGCAGCAGCCCCGTGTGCAGCGGTTCGTAGGCCCCTGCCGCCGGGTTCCACCGGCTGATCCGGTAGCCGGTGATCTGGTCGCACAGGGCGGTTTCGCGGCAGGTCCAGGAGACGCGGGGCCGGTCCTCGCCGAGGACCTCGGTGCTCCAGGTCAGGCCGAGGGCCGCCTGCCCGAACATCGGGACCGCGACGGACGGCCTCAGGTCCGACATGCGCGCCGTGACCGTGGGGGCCTTCGGGTCCGTGGGCGACAGCCGGTTGCCCCACCGGTCCTTGGCGACCACGGTGTACACGTATTCGTCGCCTTCCGGGCTGCCGGGGCACAGCAGCGCCAGCGGTTCCGACGGCCCGTCGCCGCAGGTGTCCAGCCAGTGGACGGTGCCGTCCGCCCGGCGCTCGCCCCGCAGGCCGGAGTACGAGGCGATGTCGTCGTCTGCCGGGGCGGCCCAGCGGAGCACCATGCCGTCGTTGCGCGGCGTCGCCGTGAGGGCGGACACCGGGCCGGGCGCCACCTGGTCGCCGCTGCGCACGGTGAGCGGCGCGGACAGCGCCGACTCGCGGCCGGCCGCGTTCACTGCCGTGACGGCGTAGGTGTGGAGGGTGCCCGCCGCCATCCCCTGGTCGGTGCACTTGCCCAGGAGCCGGTCGCTCCCGTCGATGGTGAGGCTGACACAGGTCACGGGGGTGAGCGAGGCGGGATCGAGGGTCCTGCCCGGCGAGCGGTAGACGCGGAAGTGGCCGCCGTTGGCCAGGTCGGTGGTGAAGGACCAGGGCATCTCCCAGTACAGGTGCGTCTGGTGGGCTTCGACGTAGGAGGTGAGCGCGGTGGGTGCCGGGGGCGTGGCCCGGTCGACGGTGGTGACCGCGGCTTCGGTGCCGGGGTCCGACAACCGGCCCGTCGTGCTGACCGCGCGGACGTGGTAGGCGACCCGGTCGCCGGTGGCCGGCGGGGTGTCGGTGAAGGTGGTGGCGGTGAGCGGCGCGGGGCCGCCGACCGCGGTCCAGGGGCCGCTGCCGACCCGCCGGTAGAGCCGGTGGCCGGCGAGGTCGGCGTCCTTGCCCGCCGTCCAGCGCAGGGTCGCCTCAGCGGTCGCCGCGTCGTAGGCGGCGGACAGGCCCGTCGGGGGTGCGGGGCGCAGCGAGGAGGCGAACGGGCTGGTCCAGCGGGGGGTGGCACGCAGGGCCTGCGGGGCGGAGGGGGAGGCTGTCGAAGCGGCCGAGGCGAGGGAAACGGAGCTCGGCGCGGCACCGGCATCCGCGGCGCTGGTGGCGGCGGGGCTGAGGGCGGCGCCGACCGGACCGGTCCGGCGCGGGTCGCTGCCTGCCGTCTGCGGGGCGGACGGCGCGGCGACGGCGTCTGACGCGGTGGAGGCGGACGACAGCTCCGCGTCGGGGGCCGTGGTGCCGGTGGCGGCGGGCGCGGGGCCGCCCGCGGTGGCGGGAGTGGTGGCCAGGACGCCGGCGGCGACGACGGCGGTCGTCGCCAGGGCGGTCAGCTGCTTGCGGGCAGTCATGGCGGGCGGGCGCCTTTCCGAACCGGGCGGCACGAGGCGACCGCAGGGAGGTTGAGTGGTGGAGGACGCTGCGGGTGGGGCCGGTGTTCCGCCGAAGCGGAGTCTTCCGATCGGTTCGCCCTGCAGCACAGAGCCTTCAGTGGTTGCACAAGGCTTCTTCCGGCCATCCCCGTATCGGGCCTTCGGGCCGCCTCAGCACGAACGGGATGCGGACCGGGGGCGCCCGGCCGCGTCGCACCCGGTGCCGCCGGCTGCCGTGCCCGTCAGGAGCAGGAGGGTGTCGACGAGGTCCTCCGCCGGTGAGCCCGTGGCCAGTCTCCGCAGCTGCTGCCCGAAGACCAGGGCCACCACCGCGCCGGCCAGGCGCTCGGGGTCCGGGAGGCCGAGCCGCTGGAGGATCCCGCGGGCGAGCGAGTCGTACGCGGCGAAGCACTCCGCGGCGGCCGCCCGGAGCCGCTCGTCGCGCCCCGCCTGGATGTACAGCTCGAACGGCGCGATGTGCCTGCTGTCGAAGGCGGTTCCGCCGGCCACCGTCTCCACCATCTCGGCCGCGCCCGCGAGGTCCAGGCCGTCCGCGCGGGCGCAGTTCTCGGCCAGCTCGGTGAAGTGCTGCGTCTCCTGGGCGACGAAGTGCAGCAGGCTCTCCCGCAGCAGTTCGTGCTGGGTCGTGAAGTGGTAGGTGACCGAGCCCAGCGACACCTGCGCCTCCTTCGCGATCCGCCGGTTGCTCAACGCGGCGATGCCCTCCGCGCCGATGATCCGAAGGACGGCGTCGATGATGCGCTGGCGGGTGTCGGCTGCCTTCTCCATGCGCGCCATGGTCGCATCCGGCGGAAACCGCCCCGCGGGGCGGGGGCACCGATCCATGCGATGGCATGGACACGTCCGGCCGGACTGCCCTATGGTCCCGTTCGTTCGAACGAACAAGGAGAGAGGGCGACCACGGATGCGATTCGACGGATCGACGGTTCTGCTGACCGGAGCCACCGGCGGCCTGGGAACGGAGCTCGCCGGAGCACTCGCCGGCAAGGGCGCCTCCCTCGTGCTCACCGGCCGCAGGAAGGACGCGCTGCACGCCGTCGCCGACCGGTTCGGAGCCCGCGCCGTCGTCGCCGACCTCGCGGACCCCGCCGACGTGGAGCGCCTCGCCGGGGAGTGCGGCGACGTCGACGTCCTCGTCGCGAACGCCGCCCTCCCCTCCAGCGGCGACGTCCTCGACTACACCCCGGCCCAGGTCGAACGCGCCCTCGCCGTGAACCTGCACGCGCCGATCCTCCTCGCCCGGCTCCTCGCGCCGCGCATGGTCCGGGCCCGCCGCGGCCACCTCGCGTTCGTCGGCTCCATCTCCGGCAAGGCGGCCACCAGGTCCTCCGCGCTCTACAACGCGACGAAGTTCGGCCTGCGGGGCTTCGCCCTCGCCCTCCGACAGGACCTGCACGGCACGGGGGTCGGCGTGTCCCTCGTCCAGCCGGGATTCGTCCGCGACGCCGGCATGTTCGCCGCGACGGGCGCCAAGCCGCCGGCCGGGATGCGCACGGTCTCCCCGGCGCAGGTCTCCGCCGGCCTCGTCCGCGCCGTCGAGCGGAACCTGTGCGAAGTCAACGTGGCGCCCGCCGAGTTGAAGCTGCTGAGCGCGATAGCCGGGCAGTTCCCCGCGTTCGCCGAAAGGGTGCAGGGCCGCATGGGTGTCGAGCGCACCCTCACCGACATCGTGACCGCCCAGCGCGACACCCGCTGACCCCGCCCGCACCCGCCGGATCCGCTCCACCCCTCCCACCCCCACCGGAGAACGGAAAGGCGACCCGATGGACGGCAGCTCCCCGCACCCGGCAGCACACCGCGACCCCGGCCCCGGGCCGGGCCGCCGGGACCTCCTGCGCCTCGGCACCCTCCTGGCCGCCGGCGGCATCGCCGCCGCGGTTCCCGCGGCCCCCGCCCGGGCCGACACCGCCACCGGCGGCGGGGAGGTGACCACCACCTACCGCGGGCACTCGCCGTACGGCTTCGACCAGTGGGCGTCCGTCGACTTCGACGTCCCCGACGGCGTCCGGCGCATCTCCGTGGCCGCCGCCTTCGATCCCGCGGACGGCGTCCTCGACCTCGGCATGTTCGGGCCGACCGGGTTCCGCGGCTGGTCGGGCGGGGCCCGCCGCGAGTTCACCCTCTCCGGCTCCGACGCCACCCCCGGCTACCTCCCCGGCCCCATCGGGGCCGGCCGCTGGTCCGTCGCCCTGGGGCCGATCGTCAACGACCCGGCGGGCATGCCGTGGCAGATCAGCGTCACCCTGCACCACGGACCGCCGCTGCCCGAAGTCCCCTACGACGCCCTGCCCGCGGCGGTACCGGGGCGCGGCCCCGGCTGGTACCGGGGCGACCTCCACCTGCACACCGTCCACTCCGACGGCGGGCGCACCACCGACGAGCTGGTGGCGGCCGCCCGCGCCGCCGGCATGCACTTCATCGCCACCTCGGACCACAACACCAGCTCCACCGGCCTCTCCTGGCGCGGCAACGTCCCCGCCGACCTGCTCGTCCTGAACGCCGAGGAGGTCACGACCCGGCACGGCCACTGGCTGGCCGTCGGCCTGCCGCAGGGGGAGTGGGTGGACTGGCACTACGGGCCCGCCGACGCCGGGGTGTTCGACCGGCACGTCCGGCAGGTGCGCGGCCTCGGCGGCCTGGCCGTCGCCGCCCACCCGATGACGCCGGCACCCGGCTCGTTCTGGGAGTTCGGGCTGGGCCGCGTCGACGCCCTGGAGATCTGGAACGGCCCCTGGACGCTGGACGACGCGGCGAACATCGCCGTCTGGCACGGCATGCTGTGCCTGGGCCAACGCATCGCCGGCCTGGGCAACAGCGACGCCCACGGCCCCGCCGACGCCGTCGGCGAGCCCCACAACGTCGTCCACGCGGCCGGGCTGTCCCGGCCGGAGATCCTGGACGCCCTGCGCCGGGGCCGGTCGTACGCCGCCGAGAACGCGGGCGTGACGGTGAACTTCACGGCCGCGGCACACGGGGCGACGGCCGGCCCGGGGGAGGAGCTGCCGCTCGCCCTCTTCGAAGCCGTCGACGTCACGGCGGAGGTGTCGGGCGCCCCCGACGCGGTGATCACCCTCCACACCGAGTGGGGCGTCATGGCGGTGGCGCGGACCGGCGGCGACGGAAGGGGCCGGCTGCACTGGCGCGGCTGGGGCCGCGGCTCCCTCTTCGCGCGCGCCGAGGTGCGGCGCCTGAAACCCGCCTCCACCACCCTCGACCAGCTCGTCGCCGTCACCAACCCCATCTGGTTCCACGCGGCGGGCCTCGCGCCCCACGACGCCGGGCAGCGAACCCTCGTCGCGGCGGTACGGGCCGCGGACGGCTCCTGGGGGCGGCACACGGCCCTCCCCGGCCTGCGGGGCGCACCGGCGTTCGCCGGAGTCGGGGCCTGTGTCGCCGGCCTGCCGGACGGGACCGTCCTGACGCTGGGCCTCGGTACCGACGGCGGCCTGTGGCTGACGACCGTCAAGCCGGAGGGCGCCCCCGGCCCCTGGCGCCGGCTGCCCGGACCGCAGGGGCGGGAGGGCGGCGCCTTCCTGGACGCGGCCGTCGCCGGGTTCCCCGACGGCAGCGGCGAGATCGTGGCCGTCGCCGCGGACGGCACCCTCCACCACCAGCGCGTCTCCGCCGAAGGGGCTGCCCCGGGCGGGTTCCGGCCCGTGCCCGGCGAAGCCTCCGCCGGGGGGCGGGCCGACGGCCGCCGGGGCGCTGTGCGGGCGGCGGTCGCCGCCCTGCCCGACGGGTCGGCGCAGGTCGTCGCGTACGGCACCGACGGTGCCCTCCACCACCGCATCTGCGGCACCGACGGCACGTGGACGGGGTGGACGCGGCTCACCGGCCGGGAGGGAGCACCCGCATTCTCCGGGCAGGCCCTCGCGATCGCCGGGCTGCCGGACGGATCCGCCCAGGTGCTGGCCGTCGGGCTCGACGGGACGGTGCACCACCGGGTGCGCCGCCCCGACGGCACGTGGACCGGCTTCCGGCCGCTGCCCGGCGCGGCCGCCCCGGCCGCGGCGGCCGTCGCCGTCGGCATCGCGGGCCTGCCCGACGGGTCGGCGCAGGTCGCCGCCGTCGGCAGCGACGGGCAGGCCCGGCACTGTACGAGGAGGCCCGACGGCTCGTGGACCGCCTGGGCCCGGATCCCCGGCCCGGACGGCCGCGGTACCTTGCGGGCCGGCCGGATCGCCGTCGCACCGCTGCCCGACGGAACGGTCCGCCTGGCGGCCGTCGCCACCGGGTGAGCGGTCGCCCGCAGGGGCGTTCCCTCAGCGGGCCGCCGGGTGAGGAGGGAGGCCACGAGGCGGCGGGCGCGGGCCGTGTCCAGGCCGTCCGGGCGGACGCGGTCGACGACCGTTTCCGTGTCGGGTACCCGCTCCCCGCGGCCGGCCGCCCGGTCGAGGATGACGCCGACGTGCTCGGCGGCGTAGGCCGGGCACTGGCCGGCGTCGCCGTCGTCCGGGTCGCCGAGCAGCGCGTCGGGGACGTGGGCGCGGCCGACGGGGGAGGACATCTCGTCGAGGAACTGCTCGGCCCAGGCGGTCAGGTAGGCGGCCGGCGTGCCGTGGTCGCCCGGGGCGGTGTCAGGCCCCTGAGGCGCTCCACCGCCACGTCCGACAGCAGCTCCTGCAGGCCGCCCCAGCGGCGGCAGACCGTCGACGGGGTTGTGCCGGCGCGCTGGGCGATCAGCAGGACCGTGAGGGCGTCCCGGCCCACTTCGGCGGTGAGTTCGCGCCCCGCGGCGTGCACGTGCGTCGACATCGGCCCCGAGCGCGTCGAAGCCACCCGCGCGCCCTCCCGGCCTCACTCGCCGACACCGACACCCTGCTGCTCGGCACGCACTTCGCGCCGCCCTCCGCCTGGCGCGTCGTCCGCCACGGCGAGGCCTACCGCCTCACCCCGCCCGGCCGGCCGGTGACGCCGGGGCCGACGCCGGTCAAGGGCGCTCCCGGGTCTCCTCGACGACCGGCACGACCGCCGAGACACGCCGCCGCCGCAGGACGCTCGCGTACACCGCCAGACCCAGAATGCCGACGCCCATCATGAGCAAGCCGACGACGTCCAGGTTCACGCCCTCCATCTTCCAGTCGCTGGCGAAGGTGAGGATCGCCCCCACCAGGATCAGTGCGATGCAGCCGCCTATGCCGCGCATGGGGTGCTCCTCCGCTTTCAGGGCCCGGCACACCGGCCGCCGCGGCGACCCGCAGGAACGAAACGCTGTGCCGAACGGACTTCACAACCACGCTCCTGCCCCCGAAGGGCCCCCCGATGCAGGCCAATCCGCACGACTCATCCCGCGACGCCGCTCCGCACCCGCCCGGCGTACCGGCGCACCCGCGCCACGTCCTCGGGAAACCAACCGGTCCATCCCCGCCGCAGCGAAGCCCACGCCACCTCCTGCCCGCCCTCGGCAACGAGCGGCACCGCCCCGTCCACGACCGCCGCATACGACAGGCCCAGACACGCCGGCGCGCCCGCACGGTAGGAACGGACAGTGGCCGCAGCAGGTTCCGGCAGCAGCCGTGCCCGCACGCCGGTCTCCTCGAACAGCTCGCGCCGCGCCGCCTCCCTCGGCGTCTCCCCGGGTTCCACGCGCCCGCCCGGCGGCACCCGGCCACGCCACCGGTGGCGGACCAGCAGGACGCGCCTGAGGGTGTGGTCGAAGACCCACACCTCCGCCGCGAGGGGTAGCGCGAACCCGGGGCCGGGGGACTCCGCCACCGCGTCTGCCCCGTCGAAGACCGAGGCCGCCGCCCTGACGTCGGCCACCACGGCCTTGGCGACCCGCCGGCCGAGCAGCCCGCACAAGGCGGCGCCGGCCCGGGGCCGCTCCGCGGACGGCATTGCGTGGAGGCGATCACCGCTCATGAGCGCCAGCCTGCCGCACGGGTGTGACAGCGCCGACCGGAACACCGGCCGGCGCTCATGCCGGTTCCAGGTCTTCGGCCGTGGAGGCGTTCCACGTCGCTGCGGGCATCCCGCCCGCGTCCGTCAGGGCCAGTACCTCGCATCCCATCAGCCGTACCGCGAGCATCAGTTCGTCCTCTGCACGCGCCGCGTCCTCCGGGGGGTAGGCGACCCGGATCTGATGCGGCTCGCTCATGTCGTAGGTGAGCTGCCAGTCGGTGTCCACGCTCGTGAAGTGGTCCTGGCCGGTGCGGCCGTCCTCGGCTCGCCAGGAACCGCGGTCCACGGTCGGAGCGAGGGCCGCTCGGAGCGTGCGGAGCCGCTCGGCATGGGGAGGGGGCCCCTGCGAGAGGGCCAGGCACCGGTGGAGGCAGTGCCGGGCTGCCGTGAACCACGGAGTGAGGTCCGGTTCCGGGGGTCCGAGCAGGCGGGATCCGAGGGAGCCCCCGACCCACCGCTCGACGAAACCGGCCGCGCCCGCACCGAAGGTTTCGTACGCGCCGTCGTGGCTCCACAGCACGACAGGCCAGTGCCGGGAGTCGCCAGTGGTCTCCCAGCACAGCCGGTCCGCATCGATGGTCGTCCCCCAGACCAGCAGGCCGCGCGGGTCCCGGTACAGCAGGTACGGGTGGTGCCGTTCTGCGGAGAACGGGGTGTGCAGGCACAAGTGGTCGCAGAAGTCGCCGCGCCCGTACGTCTCGACGAGTGCCCGGTAGTCGGCGGGCAGCCGCACCCCGAGGGAGTGCCCGACCGCACCCCGGTCCCCGTGGGCGCCCACCGGCTCGGCAGGCGGCGGCACCAGCCGGCGCGGTGAAACGGGGATGCGGTGGTGCGCGCGTCGCGTCGAACGGGGCATGGGGTCAGAGTAGTTGCGGGCTCGGAGCCATCACCGTCATCAACGGACGTGCTGTCGGCGGCCCTTGCCGTCGAGTGCGCTCCAAGTCCTAGACTGGCGCCGCCCCCACCCACCCCCATCTGCGACGGAGCATGCGCATGCGCTACCGCGTCCTCGGCAAGACCGGCATCGAGGTCAGCACCCACTGCCTCGGCACGATGATGTTCGGGGGCGTCGGCAACCCCGACCACGAAGACGCCGCCCGCATCATCCACACCGCCCTCGACGCCGGCATCAACTTCGTCGACACCGCCGACATGTACTCGGCCGGCGAGAGCGAGGAGATCGTCGGCAAGGCCCTCAAGGGAAGACGCGACGACGTCGTCCTCGCCACGAAAGTGCACTTCCCGCTCGGCGAGGGCCGCAACCGCAGCGGGAATTCCCGCCGTTGGATCCTCAAGGCCGTCGAGGACAGCCTGCGGCGCCTGGACACCGACTGGATCGACCTCTACCAGGTGCACCGCCCCGACCACACCACCGACATCGAGGAGACGCTGTCCGTCCTCGGCGACCTGGTGACTGCCGGCAAGATCCGGGCGTTCGGCTGCTCCACGTTCCCCGCGGAGGACCTCGTCGAGGCGCACCACGTCGCCGAGCGGCGCGGGCTGATGCGGATGCGCACGGAGCAGCCCCCGTACTCGATCCTTGCGCGCGGCGTCGAGCGGTCCGTGCTGCCGACCGCGCAGCGCCTCGGCATGGGCGTCCTGACGTGGTCGCCGCTCGCGTCGGGGTTCCTCTCCGGCGCCGTCCGGCAGGGCCGGCCCGTGGACCTCACCACCGGCCGCGCCGCGCGCACCCCGCACCGCTTCGACCCCGCCCTCCCGGGGAATGCCGCCAAGTTCGCGGCGGTCGAGGAACTCGTCGGCCTCGCCGGGGAGGTCGGCTGCACGCTCCCGGAGCTGGCCGTCGCGTTCCCGCTCGTCCACCCGGCCGTCACCTCGGTGATCATCGGCCCGCGCACCATGGAACAGCTGACCTCCCTGCTCAAGGGGGCCGACCTGCTGCTCGACGACGCGGCCCTCGACCGCATCGACGCAATCGTGGCGCCCGGCACCGACCTCTACCGCGCCGACGGCGTCTGGCAGCCGCTGTCGCTCACCGACGCCGCCGCGCGCAGGCGCCCGCCCGCGGACCGCCCGGCAGCCGCCTGACGCCTCCCCCCGCATCCGTTTCCGATCCGGGTCAGGCGTCCCGGTGCTCCGGGGGCCGGTGGGCATGCCAGTCGGCGAGGCCGCCGGCGCCCAGCACGCCGACATCGGCGGCCAGTTCGGCGCGCGTACGGGTGCGGAGCTCGCGGCGGGCGATGCGGGCGACCACCGCCGGGAAGAGCGGCCGCAGCGGCTGGCACCACCGCAGCCAGGGCGGCGCGTACACGGACCGGGAGCGGTGGGCGATCCCCGCGGCCAGCCAGGTCGCGACCTGCTCGGGCGGGTGGACGCGGCGGGCGAAGCCCGGCTGGTGGCGGCGCAGCGCCCGCAGGACGGGGTGGTCGTCGATGCCGCTGACCATGTCGGTGCCGGTCCAGTGGACGTAGGCGATGCCGACGGCCACCCCGTCCGGCTCGACCTCGCCGCGCAGCGCCAGCGCGAACGACTCCACGCCCGCCTTGGAGGCGCAGTAGGCGCTCATCATGGGCGCCGAGCCCAGTGCGGCGGTGGAGGCCACCTGGAGGAAGTAGCCGCGCGTGCGGGTCAGGTGCGGCAGGAACGCGCGGGCGGTGTTGGCGGATCCGGTGAGGTTGACGTCGATGACGCGCTGCCACAGGTCGGCGGCGGTGTCGGCGAACGGGCCGCCGACGGCGATGCCCGCGTTGGCGGCGACCACGCTGGCCGGGCCGAGGCGCTCCTCCACGTACCGGGCGGCGGAGCGGAGGGCCGCGTCGTCGGTGACGTCCGCCTCGAAGCAGACGCTCCGGTGCGGCAGGGTCGCGGCCGTGGCCCGCAGGGACGCCTCCTCGCGGCCCAGCAGGGCCACGTGCATCCCGGACTCCGACAGGTTCCGCGCCAGCGCCGCCCCGATCCCGCGCGCGGCACCGGTGACGACGGCGACCCGTCCGCTCAGCGGCGAGTCGGCGCCGTGCCGGCCGCCGGAGAGGGTTTCGCGCATTCCGTCCTCATTCCTCCGCGGGGGGATCCGACGGACGCCGATCGTCCCCCTCGGCCGCCCGACACCCCGGCACGACACGCCCCGGGTCACCCCCGGCCGCCCGAACCGCCCCCCGTTCCGCCGGCCGGGCCGTGCCGGCCCCGGATGGCGCCTGGGACGATGGGCGGATGACCGAGGAACCGAACCCGCTGTCCCGCCTGTGGCCGCTCGCGCCGTCCGGGCCCGCCGACTGGCTGTCGAAGCTGTGCGGCGACGGAGTGACCGGGTTCATGCCTCCGGCGATGCCCGACGCGGTGTGGGTGCTCAACGCCATGTACGAGCACGAGCAGGGGCCGACCGAGGTGTCGTACGACGAGTACCACCGGGCCCGCCGCGCCGAAGGGAGCAGCCGAACGCACCGCATCGGAGGCACCGACCTCGGCGCCGTCGGCATCGTCACGGGGGGAGACCTGGGTCGCGCTGGGCACCCCGGCCCCGGTTGGCGGCGGCTGCGCTGGGCCGAGCTCGCCCGGCGGACCGGCGACCCGATGGTGCCCGACGGGCTGCTGCCGTCCTACCGCTGCTTCCCCTCCGCCAAGAAGAACGGCAGTTGGCCCCTCGGCATCGTCCCGCCGACCGAGGGAAGCCTGGACCGGGAGACCTGGAGCCGGCTGGTCGCCGTCCTCGTCGCGCACAGCGCCGCAGGTCCGGAAACCCGCTGCCTGGCCTACTACAACCCGCTGATGTTCCGAGCCGTCGACTTCGACGACCTCCACGTGCGCGCGGGCCGGCTCGGCGACGCGGAAGCCCTGTACGACCTGTCCGAGGCGGACTTCAGCCCGTCCAACCTCTGGGCGGAGGACCGCTCCTGGCTGCTGTGCACCGACTACGACCTGTGGGGCACCAAGGTCGCCGGTCCCCCCGCCCTCGTCGAAGCCCTGCTGAACGACCCGGACATCGAAGCGGTCCGCCTGCCGTGGGCGCACTGACGGCGAGCCGCTCGGCACAGTGCCCCTATGGTGGCCGAATGGACCACCCCACCACACCGCCACCGCCGCTGACCGAGGCCGAGGCGGCCGACGCCGAGCGCTGTCTCGGTGTGCGCTTGCCCGCCGAGTGCCGCGCCCACCTGGTCGGTGTCAGCGCCGGAGCCGGTGAGGGTACGGCCCGGCTGCTGCGGACGGCGGACGGCTGGTGGTGGAGCGGCAACGAGCACCGGCGCCGGGACCTGCTGCGCCTGCCCTTCCCGCACCCCGACTCGTACACCGCCGCGGAGGCCGCATTGGACGGCCGCGAGCCCCGGTGGGAGGACCACCCCGACGGGCCGCCGGCTGCGGAGGCGTGGAACGCCTGGGACGCCGAGTACGAGGAGTTCCAGGACCGGAAGACAGCCGGGGCCGTCGTCCTGCGTGAGCACGGCTGCGGCTACGCCACGCTGCTCGCGCTGTCCGGCCCGCTGGCCGGCACGGTGTGGTGGGACGGGCGTGCGAGCTCCGACCTGATCGTTCCGCTCTGCGCGGGCGGCGCGGGCGCGACGCGCCCGGCCACCTTCAACGAGTGGCTTGCGCACGGCTCCTGGGCCCTGCTTCCGGACGCGGCGCGCCCCGGTTCGGGGGCGGTGGACCGGCGGGGCCTTGGCCGGGGTGTCGGGGCGGCTCCGCCGCAGGGTGCGGTCAGCCGAGGGTGACCACTCGGGCCCACTGCGGCGGCTCGTCCGGCCGGTAGTCGGGGTCGTCCTCGTACGGGCTGCCGGGTGGGGCCGGGCGGGGGAAGAGGCCCACCACCGTCCGGCACGGCGGGGGGTCCGACGGCCAGGGGGTCTGGCCGTCGGTGAGGACCACGACGACGTCGGGCCGCGGGCGGGACCGCAGGGCCTGCCGGAAGCCCCGGCGGAGGTCCGTGCCCCCGCCGCCGACCAGCGGGATCCCCTCGGCCCGGCACAGCGGCCCCACGACCCGGGCCGCGGCGTCGCAGGACAGTACGGTCACCAGGTCCCGGCGGCCGCCCACGGCCCGGCAGATCGCGGCCACTTCGAGGAGCGCACTGCCGAGTTCGGCGTCGCTCACCGAGCCCGACGTGTCGATGACGACGGCGACCTGCGGCGGCCGGCGCCGCAGGCTGGGCAGGACCGTGCCCCGCAGTGCGGACGACCGCCGCGAGGGGCGGCCGTGGCTGTAGTCCTCGCCGGCGCCGGCGCCGGAGACGGCCGAGCGGATCGCCGCCCCCAGCAGGTCCCGCCAGGGCTGCGGCGGATGGAACGCCTCCTCTGCCCACCGCTGCCACTGCCGCGGGGCGTCGCCCGGCCTGCCCTTGATGCCCTGCGCCACGCGGAAGCGGACCGCGTCGCGTTCCTGCGCGCTGAGCCCGTTCGCCCCGTCCGGGCCGAGGTCCCACTCCCGGTCCAGCCCGTCGGCGCCGCTGCCGCAGTCCAGCCAGGACAGGTGCCCGGAGTGCGGTCCGAGCCGGAACTGCCGGAGGTAGTCCTCCATCAGCTGCCCCTCCGGCAGCTGCAGCGTCTCCGGCAGGACGGCGCCCTCCGGGGTGACCAGCCCGTCGCCGAAGGCGTCGTCGTTGATCTCGCAGTCGGCGGCGATGTTCATGCGCAGCCGCTCGGCACGGCCGGTGAGCCCCTGCTGCCGTGCCACCCGGTCGCTGCGCCCGTGGTGGTCCCGCAGCAGGTGCGACACCTCGTGCACCCACACGGCGGCGAGCTCCTCCACCGGGGTGCGGTCCACGAAGCCGGGGGAGACGTAGCACCGCCAGTGCCGGTCGACGGCCATGGTGGGCACCTGCCGCGACGCGACGGCGTGCAGGGCGTACAGGGCCGTCGCCAGGTACGGCCGGGCCCGCGCCGCCTGGAGCCGGGCGGCGTACAGCTTGTCCAAGTCCAAGTCTGAGTCCGAGTCCGAGTGCGAATCCGAGTCCGACGCCGAGCCCGTCTCCGGATACGGCCGCGCCTGCGGTGTCGACGGCCCGCGCGTCATCGGGCGGCCTTCGCGCCGAGAGCGGTCCGCGCTGCCGCCCGGTCGGCGCGGCGCGAGAGGGCCACCACCCCTGCGAGCTCCTCGATCGCCTCGGGGACGTCCCACGCGTCGCGGCGCAGCGAGGCGAGCGTCGTCGCGGGAACCACCACCAGGTCGGGGGCGCCCGATTCGACCGCCCGCACCAGGAGTGTCCAGGCGGCGTCCCAGCGGGACTTGTCGGGGCGGCTCCGCACGGCGGCGACGACGGAATCGAGCACGGCCTGGCGCAGGTCCCCCCGCTCGGGCAGGACGGCCGCCTCGGGATCCGCCAGCATGTCCTCGGGGTCCGGCAGGTCCATCCGGTCCAGGCCCGCCAGCAGCTCCAGCCCCGGCCCGTCCCCGACCGCGCCCCTCACCAGCAGGGACAGGACGTCCCGGGAGGATCCCGCCGCGGTGGCGAACGCGATCAGACGCAGCGTCATCTCCCAGCTCCGCGGGGACGGCCAGGCCCCTCCGCGGCGGGTCTCGCTGCTCGGCAGCCGGTGCACGAGCGCGGGCCGGCCGGCGAGCAGCCCGCACACCGCCCGGCGGGCGAGGTCCACGGCGTCCGCGAGCCGTGCCGGGTCGAGCTGCGGCAGTGTCGCCCGCGGCCAGGTCCCGCCGAGGCCCCGTACGACGACGTCGTGGTCGTGCACCCAGTGCACGTGGACGAAACGGTTCGCCAACGGCGGGCTCAGCTCCCAGCCGTCGGCCGCCGACGCTCGCGGGTTTGCCGCGGCCACGATGCGGACGCCGTCCGGCAGCCGGAGGGAGCCGATGCGCCGCTCCAGTACGAGGCGCAGCAGGGCGGCCTGCACGGCCGGCGGCGCGGTCGACAGCTCGTCCAGGAACAGCAGCCCGCGGCCGGCCCGCACCAGGCGTACGGCCCAGTCCGGCGGGGCCATCGGCACGCCCTGCACGGCGGGGTCGTCGCCGATGACGG
Organism: Streptomyces toxytricini; assembly: GCF_014649915.1. Taxonomy (GTDB): domain Bacteria; phylum Actinomycetota; class Actinomycetes; order Streptomycetales; family Streptomycetaceae; genus Streptomyces; species Streptomyces toxytricini. Next base: position 51,589 of record NZ_BMTY01000010.1, read on the forward strand.
GCAGGCCCGAGAAGTCCGACGGCTCGTGGACGCTCGCGATCACCGTGGTGAGCGGAAGGTCCAGGTTCTCGGCGAGCTGCGTGAGGGCCGCGGTCTTGCCGATGCCCGGTTCGCCCCACAGGAGGACGGGCAGGTCGGCGGCCACGGCCAGGGTCAGCGCCTCCAGCTGTACGTCGGGGCGCGGTTCGGTGGTGTGGTGGCGGAGCAGCGCCAGCAGGTCGGAGGCGACGTCGAGCTGCGCGGGGGCGGCAGCGGACGGGGCGGGCGCGGACGGGGTGGAAGGCATGGTGATCACCGTGGGTGTGTGTGAGTGGGAGCGCGCGCGTGCGCGCACGCGGAAGGAAAGGGAAGAACGGGTGGTGGTGCGGCGTACGGTCGCCGCCGCGGTCAGGGGATTCAGTAGAAGAGGACCGAGGAGCGCTGCCGGCCGCGGGAGGGCCGGACGCGCCGCGTCGGCTGTTCGACGCCGCCCCCGGCGGGACCGCGGCCGGGGCCGGGCCCGACGAGCCCGGCCCGGAACAGCCCGTACGTGATGCGCTGCCGGGCCGCCGACTCCAGTTCGTCCCGGAGCAGGCCGTCCCGCAGCACGGCCCCGGGCCCGAGCAGGGACTCGACGGCCTGCAAAGCCCCGGCGGTGTCGCCGTGCGCGAGGCGCTCGCGGATGCCGGGCAGCGACTCGGGCCGGCGGTGCGCCCGGTCGATGGCCCGCAGACAGGGCAGTGGAGTGCCGGTCAGGGCGACCAGCAGCTCCTCCCGCCGGAGTTCGTCCGCACCGTGGTCCAGTGCGGCCAGGACGCCGTCGACCAGCCCGATCCGGTGCCGTGCCCCCCGGCAGTCGACGTAGCGGGGCCCGTCGTCCGGTTCGGCATCCGCCGCCGGGCCGGACGGGACGTGGCCGGGCACGAGCGCGCCGGCGACGAGGGGGTGCAGCCGGTCGGGCCCGATCAGCCCGGCGCGCAGCAACTCCAGGTCGGGCGGCACCCAGGCCGCCGCGTCGGGCAGCACCGGCAGCAGGCGACCGCCCGCGGGCGGCGCCACCGGCCGGCCGGTGGCGGGGTCGATGACCAGGCGGTGCCGGCTGCCCAGGCGCACCTCGACGGGCCCGGGCTCCAGGCCGTCGGCTCGGAGCAGGAGCCGGGCCTCCTCGGGCCACAGGTCCGGTGCACAGCGGTACGCCGGGGCGGCGGAAGGCGACCGCCCCGGCGGCGGTGCCGGCGGGGGCGTGGTGCCCGGCGGCCGGTCGGCGCCCGAGCGGTGCCGGAGTTCGCCGGCCCTGCGCACGTCCCACAGGTGGCGGTGCAGGTCGAGCCGGAACCGCCGCGCGGGCCGCGGGTGCGGGTGGTCGCGGGCGGCGGGCGCGGCCTCGGGCCGGGAACGGTCCCAGAGCCCGAGGACGATCCGCTGGCCGGCGTCCGCCCAGGCCGGCGGTGTACGCACCACGAGGTACAGCGAGCCCGCGCCGTCGGGCCCGGTCCCGGCGTAGCGGGCCAGGGCCACGGTGAGGCCGGGGCGCAGCAGCCCGTCGGGGGCGGTCCGCGGCATGTGCCAGCGCAGCAGGTCGGGTGCCAGGTGGCGGAGGTCGGCCCGGAGGCGGGCCGCGCAGTCGCGGCCGTACGTCCGGGCCACGGAGGGCAGGTGAACGTCGACGTCCACGCCGGCGGCGGCACAGGCCCCCGCCCAGTCGCCGACGCAGCGGCGGGCGGTCGCGGTGTGGATCACGGAGGGCGGCACGGCGTACCGGCGCACGCGCAGCCAGAGGGACAGGCGGGAATCCTCGTCCGGGAGGTGAGTGGCCATCAGCACTCACCTTGCGCGGACGGTTCCCCCAATCGGTGCAGAGGAGAAGTCTTCATCGCGGCGAGCCTAGACGGCCCCGGCAGGATCCGCCAGGAATTTCCTGCAAGGGGCGGCGACCGGCAGGTGTGGCCGGATTGCGCCGTAGCGCCCGCGGGCCTCAGGAGAATCTCACCTCACAACGGGCGGTGATCGAGAACACTGCCGGGCCGCGCTCCAACGTGCGTCCGGCACACGGCCGTTCACCGTTCCCCCCAGCAAGGCGAGAGGTACCCAGATGAAGACACCCCGCGTCAAGCGCCACACGGCCCGCGCGCTCTCCGTGGCGCTGTCGGCGTGCGCGGTCGCCGCGGCGACGGCTCTCCCGGCGGCCGCCGCGGACCAGCCCACCCGCGAGCTGCTCATGGCGGACTGCCGGTCGGGTGAAGGCAAGTGCACGTTCAACTCCCCGAAACTGCAGGAGGCGTACCTGGGCGAGTTCCGCCAGGTCTCGAACTCGCTCTACAACTGCAGCACGTCCGATGCCACCCAGTCGATGACCTGGGACGACACGGTCGGGGCGACGGACTCGCTGGGCGTGTCCGTCACGGCGGGAGGCAACATCGCCGGGCTCGTCGACCTCAGTGTCACGGCGAGTTACAGCCACAGTTGGTCGAGCAGCCATTCGGAGAGCAGCTCGCTCAACATGACGGTCAAGCCGGGCGAGGTGGGCTGGATATCCCGCGCCCAGGTGATGCAGAAGGTCACCGGCACGTGGCAGACCCACTACGACAGCCCCAAGTGGGGCCACTACTACTGGTTCTTCCAGGACACGATCACCGGACCGGCCAAGAATGGCACGGACGGCAAGAGCAACGCCGTCGTGGTCAAGACCCGCAAGATGACCGCGGCGGAGAAGCGTTCCTGCAGCGACGGCTCCTCGAACGGCAAGGCGGTCCTCCGCACCCGCTAGCAGCGGACGCACCCCCGGGCCGCACGACCCGGTGACACGGCGGCCCCCGGCCCTACCCCACGCAGGGACCGGGGACCGTCCCCGCACCCCGGACGGCCGCGGCCCATACGGGCAGGCAGGGCGCCACTCGGAGGCACGGCGGGCGCGGCCCCGCCGCGACGACCCCACCCCTGTGTACCGTGCGTGAGCGACGACCGCGCACAGTGATGTGGATGGGAGCCCCTCATGTCCATGCTGCTGATCAGAGGCAGGTTCAAGGTCGAGGGAGGCCCGAAGCCCGACGGCGACACCCTCCCCTTCGTCCCCGACGACGTCGCCGACTGGAAGCTCGTACCCGGCGGGCTGATCGTCCCCGGCGCCGACGGGCGCGCGAGCATCCGCCTCGAAGGCATCGACGCCCTGGAGACCCATTACGGCCAGGAGCCGAACCCCGTCGACCACCAGCCCCGCCCCCTGGCCCACGCGGCCGCGGACGAACTGCTGAAGACCCTCGGCTTCGACACCGTCCTGCGCGACGACGACGAGACCCTCGCCACCGTCCCGGACAGCGTGCCCGGATGGATCCTCACCCGCGGAGCCGACGCGTACGGCCGCTGCGTGGCGTTCGTCGGCCGCGGCACCCCGCCCGTCTACAGCGGCTACTGGACCGGCGTCAACGAGAAACTGCTGAAGCGGACCGCCAACTACCGCCTCCTCGAAAGCGGACTGGCCTACCCGACGTTCTACTCCGGCCTGCCCGTGTACCTGCGCGAGCTGCTCACCGAGGCCTCGGAGAAGGCGCGGGCGTCCGGCGACGGCGTGTGGGCGGTCGACAAGACCCTCCAGGGCTTCCTCCTCAACGGCAGGAAGTCGATCACGCACGACCGCGACGGCGCGGTGATCCTGCCGAAGCTGTTCCGCCGGCTGAAGGACTACCTGGACTTCACCGGCGACCCGACCCCGTCGGCGGACTGCTTCCGCGCCTTCCTGGCCGGCGCGGCGGACGAGTACCGGCTCCTGCCCGACACCAAGCGGCTCTACCGCGGCCTGCACCACATCGTGGAGGTCACCCCGGACAACATCGTGCGGATGACCCGCCTGTGCCGGGACATCGTCTTCACGGAGAAGTGACGGCGGCGGACGGTCCCGCCCGGCCGGGCCACGGCCCGCGGGACCCTCCGCACCCGCTGCCGCTCAGTGCCAGACCGTCTGTACGGAGTCGAACTGCACCCAGGTGATCGGGTTCCCGGAGTTGCCGCCGTAGATGGTCAGGGACCCGGAGGTGTTGACCTCGAAGCGGCAGGCGTTGATGCCCTGGCTGTTGTTGCGCGGCGCGGTGGCGCGGACGAGGCCGGTGGGACGCAGCGCCGCAGGCAGCGTGGCGATCTTCTGGTCGGCGGCCAGGTTGCAGGCCACCGAGCCGCGCGCCTGCAGGAAGGCCGTGCCGGCGATCGTGATCAGCCGGACCTGCGGCACCGCACCCGCCGGAGCGGTGACGCCGGGTTCGAGGACGAGGTCCGTCCACGGCTGTGCCTCGATCCCGCCGGCGGCGGCGACGGCGGGCGTGGCGGACAGCACGTCGGCGGCGGTCAGTGCGGCGGGCAGGGCGAGGGCGGCACCGAGGATGCGGCGGCGGTTGTGGGACATGGCTGGCGGTCTCCTTGGCCGTACGGGGAGGGGGAGGGGGAGCGAAAGGTGAAAGGGGGGAGGGCGGCGCGCGGTCAGCGCCAGACAGCGCTGTAGTTGTCCAGCTGCGCCCACGTGATCGGGTTGGCCGTCCGCCCGCCGTAGAGCCACAGCTCCCGGACCGAGTTCGCCTCCGCCCGCGCCGTGCACACCCCGCCGCTGTTGTTGCGCGGCACGCTGCACTGGGCCGCCGTGCTCGGAGCCAGCGCGTCGGGCAGCCGGCCGATCAGGGTGTCCGCCTCGAAGCTGCCCTTCACCCCGCCGCTCAGCTGCAGCACCGTCGTCCCCGCGATGCCGACGAGGCGGCCCCGAGGCGGCCGCACATCCGCGGTGACGCCGCTCGCGAGGGGGATCGGCTGCCAGTCGGCCAGCACCTTCACCCCGTCGACCTCGGGAGCCCCCGACAGGGACACGATCGTGCAGCTGCGCGGGCCGGATTCCTCGCCCGCGAACCCGACGTGCACGTGCGGCACCCCGCCGCGCACCGAGACGGCCATCCCCTCGGGCTCGCGCAGCTGAAGGCCCGGGGCGGCGGTGGTGAACTGCTGGTCGAGGACGGACCCGTCCGTCCAGTCCACGGCCGTCAGCCAGGTGTTGCCGGGCGGCTTCAGGGTGTCCGAATACCCGTTGCCGGCCACCATGTACAGGACTCGCCCCAAGGAGGCGTACCCCTGGAAGGTGCCCTTCGCGTCCGGCTGGGCGATCCGGGCGATCGGCGTCCAGTCGCCGGCCCGGGCCCTGTCCAGGTCGTACGACTCGAACATCATGCCGCCGCTCTTGAAGCGGACGACGACCCGGTTCGTCGTCGGGTCGACGGTGCAGGTGACGTTCGTGGCGCCGGACACCGGCCGGTAGGCCGGGGCGAGCTGCGGGGAGCCCTGCGAGAGGGTCGTGCCGCTGCGGAACGCGAAGTGCGTGACGGCGGTTCCGTAGCCGTCCTTCTCCTCCTCGGGCATGTTCGAGCCCATGGGGACGGACGCGGTCTCGGTCCACAGCCGCGAGACGCCGTCGTGGTGCTCGACGCCCATGGCGACGCCGTGGCCGAAGCCCCGCAGGTACATGTGCCCGGTGATGGTGCCCGCCCGGTCGAGCCGGGTCACGGCGAGGTCGCCGGCGTACGCGCGCTGGCGGCCGGTCCGGGGCCCGGACTCGCCGGGGAGGGTCAGGCCGCCCTCGACGACCTGGAGGACGAAGACGTCCCCGGTGACCGGGTCGACGCCGAAGGACTGCATCACCGTGGAGTTGTGCAGCCCCCGCCGGTGCAGCAGCTTGCCCACCGGTCCCGCCAGGTCGACCTGTCCCTCGACACTGATGCTCAACTGCGCCTCCCGCCGGCCGCTCACCCGTACTGCCGGTCCGGGCGCTCGGAGCCCGGACCGGGCACGGTCTCGCACCGGGCCGGAAGCCGCCCGGAACCGGGGGATCACCTTCCGGTCGTCGCCGGTGCACCGTCAGGCCGGGCCTCGCGGCGGGCCACCAGCCGGTAGGCGTTCGTCAGCCCCCACCGTTCCGCCAACGGGCCCGCCACCGCCCGGTCCAGAACGGTCGCCGCCAGCAGCAGCGGCACCCCGGCCAGCAGGGTGGCGCCCCGCAGCGCCCGCCGGGCCGGCCCCGGCGGCTCCGGCAGCCACGGCAGGTCCTCCCGGGGCGCCACCGCGTCCAGTGCCAGCCACGCCGCCGCCACCAGGTCCACCGCGTCGTGCGCCGGCGCGTGCTCCTGCGCCAGCACCGTGAACCCGCTCCCGCCCAGCCTCCGGCGCAGGTTGCCCGCCGGCGCCAGGTGCAGGTGCTGCGGCTGGAGCCACGGCAGCCACCAGCGGCCCAGCAGCCGCGCCCAGCGGCTCTCCGGGTCCGGTACGTCCACCACGAGCAGCCCGCCGGGCCGCAGGACCGCGTACGCCGCCTCCAACTCGGCGAGCGGGTCCGGCGCGTGCTCCAGGTAGTGGAACATGCTCACCACGTCGTACGACCCGGGCGCCTTCTCCGCCAGCTCCGCGAACGTCCCGCGGTGCCCGCGCCGGACCCGCCCCGCGAGCTCGGCCAGCTCCGCCCCGTCGGAGCGGTCCAAGCCGTCGAACGCCACGTCGGGCAGGAGCTCCGCGGCCGTCGCGCAGAAGTGCCCGTGCCCGGTGCCCACGTCCAGCCACTCCGCCGGACCGGCCAGGTGCGGGCGCACCGACTCGGCGCGCGCCCGGTAGGAGGCCGTGCGGCCCGCGAAGACCCCGTCGAGGCGCTCCTCGCCCAGGCCGTCGTAGAAGTCCCGGTAGTAGAAGGCCAGTCCGCGCTCGCTCAGCCGCGGGTTCTGGAAGACGTGCCCGCAGTCGTGGCACCGGTCCAGGGCGAACTCGCCCGGCTTGTGCTGCAACAGGTCCGTGGTGCGCAGCCGGCCCCCCAGCCGGCCCGAGCCGCACCACGGGCAGCGGTGGGCACGCGGCTCGAAGAACACCGCCGTGCCGTCCGCGAGTTCCTCCCGGTAAGCCGCCCGCAGCGCGGCCACCCGGGCCGCGCGCTCCCTGCGCCCGCTCATCCGTCCTCGCCTTCCCCGGCCCGCGGCCGGGCCAGCCGTTCCAGATGGTCCGCGGCGGCGGCCGCGCCCCCCGCCGCCCGGAACGCGGCGGAGACGCCCGCGGCCGCCGCCCGGATCCGCCGCTCGCCCAGCACGGTGTCGAGGGCCGCGCCGATCGCGGCGGCGCCGGCCCGCCCGAAGCGGACCCGGACGCCCGCCCCGCACGCCGCGACCTGTGCGGCGACCACCGGCTGGTCGTCGCGGATCGGCGCCACGACCAGCGGGACGCCGTGCCACAGCGCCTCGCAGACCGTGTTGTGGCCGGCGTGGCAGACCGCGGCCGCGGCCCGCTCCAGCAGTTCGAGCTGCGGCAGGAACGGCAGCGCGACGACGTCCGGGTCGCCCTCCCGTACGCCGAGCACGCCGTCGGGATCGGCGAACACGCCCTGCACCGCCCCGGCCCGCGCCCGCACGGCGCCCGCCGCCTCGGCGAGGAAGCGCCCGCCGGCGCCGGTGTTGGCCGTCCCCAGCGTCACCAGCACCAGCGCGCGCCCCGGATCGAGCCGCTCCCACGGGAACGCCGCGGGGCGCGGCCGGGCCGCCAGCGAGGGCCCGACCCAGGCGATCCGGTCGCCGCCGCGCAGGGCCGGCCCTGCCAGCTCGGGGGTGCTGAACGCGAGCACGAGGTGCGGGGAGAAGCGGGGGTCGCAGGTGCTGCCCGGACGCCCGATCCGCCGGCGCAGGCCGCCCAGCAGCGCGTCGTTCCAGGCGGCGACCCGCGGCATCGGGGCGAGCGCGTCCGCGAACTCGGCGGACGTCGTCGCCGACGTCGCCCACGGGATCCCCAGGTCCTCCGCGACCAGCGCCCCGGCCAGCGCCTGCTGGTCGGCGACGACGACGTCCGGACGGAACGCCGCGACCGCCTCGCGGACGCCCGGCGCCATGGCCTCGGCGAGCGGCACCAGGAAGCGCTCCCACAGGAAGCGCAGCGCCTCCGGACCACGCATGCCGGGCGGGCGCACGGGGTCCGCCCCACCGCCCCGGCCGCTCCCACCGCTCCCGTCACCGCCGTCCGGTCCGCCGGGGCCGCTCCGGGCGCACGGGTGGACGGCCGCATCCGGCCCGGCCAACCGCCGGACCAGCACCGGGTCGCCCGCCCAGGCCACCCGGTGGCCGCGGGCGGCCAGTTCGGACGCCACCCCCACCAGCGGGTTGACGTGCCCGACGAGCGGCGGGACCACGAAGAGGAAGGCGCTCACCGGGCGCGCACCCCCGGCCCGACCTCGGCCGGCAGCCGCTCCGCAGCCTCGGGCGGGCCGTGGCGGCCGACCCAGTCGAGGACCGCGTCCCGCACCCGCGCCGGAGCCTCCACCAGGACCGAATGGCGCAGCCCCGGCACCAGCTCCGCGGTGCAGTGCGGCAGCAGCGCGCGCATCCGGGGCGCCTGCTCGGCGAGGTCGGAGTCGGCCCCGTACAGGGCGAGGACGGGGCGGCGCAGGGTCCGGATCGCCGCGTCGTCGAGCACCGGGCCGGCCGGGATGTCCGTTGCGATGCTGGTGTCCCGTACGAGCCGCCCGGCGGCCTTCGCCAGGCGGGCGGTGTGCCCGCCGTGGTGGGCGGCGATCCACGCGAGCGCCGCACCCTCGTCGGCGGTCATCTCGTGGCGGACCCGCTCCAGCAGCCCCGCCAGCTTGACGGCCCAGGCGGGCGTCGCGGGCTCCGACTCCACCACCACCAGGCTGGCCACCCGCTCAGGGCGCCGCAGCGCGTACGCGAACGCGACCGTCCCGCCGTACGAGTTGCCCACCAGGTGCACCGGCCCCGGCACGCCCAGCCCGTCCAGGACGGCGTCCAGGTCCCCGGCCGCGTCGTCGAGCCCGTACCCGCGGGCGGGGCGCTCGCTGCGGCCGTGGCCCCGCTGGTCGTACATGACGACGTCCAGCCCGGCCGCGGCCAGGGCCGGGGCGATGGTGAAGTAGTAGCTGGCCAGGCTGTCGGTGAGCAGCCCGTGCACCAGGACCACGGTGGCCCGGGCGGGACGGCCGTCCGGCGGCGCGAGGCGCTGCACGTGCAGCCGGACCCGCCCGGTGTCGAGGACGGTCACCGCGTCCCCACCCCGTCCGAGGCCTTCAGACACCGGCGGATGTGGCCCACGAGCCGGCCCACGTCCAGCTCGATGATCTCCTCCAGGTCCAGGTCGGCGACGAACTCGGCGAAGTTGACCGCGCCGCCGTAGCGCTCCTGCAGCAGGCCTGCGAGCGTCACCAGGTCGATGCTCTCCAGTTCGAGATCGGCGCCGAAACGGGTGCGCATCGTGACCTCGCCCTCCTCCACCTCGTAGCCCTCCAGCACCTGTCGGATCATGGCGGTCAGCTCGGCGAGGATCTCCGCCTCGTCGGCTTCCCCGGACGTGCCGGGCCGGCTGGTCGTCACCCTTGGCTCCCCTCGTCACGGTCGGCGCCCGGGCCCGGGGGTTCCGGGTCCGGGCCGGTCGTCCACGCCACGACGTACGCGCGCGGCGGCAGGCCCGGAGGGTTGGCCACCTCCGTGCAGTCGACCCGGTACACGCCGTACGGGCCCTGCGGCGCGCCCGGTGCGTCCGGCGGGCCGGAGGCGTCCGTGCGGCGGCGGACACGGACCGTCAGCCGGTCCGGCTCCGCAGCCGTCACCTCGATGTCCCGGGGCCGGCCGCGCAGTCCGGTGCCCTCCGCTTTGGCGACGGCCTCCTTGGCCGCCCAGAACCGGGTGAACCACACCTCCGCAGCCTCCGGCGAGCCGGCGCGGCAGGCCGCCAGCAGGGCCAGCTCCGCCGCCCCGAACACGGTCGCCGCGGTCGCGCCGCCCGGCTCGGCGATCTCCTCGATGTCGATGCCCGGCCCCGGCCCGCCCGGCCCGCCCGGGGCGTCCGCGGCGCGGGCGAGCGCGACTCCCGCCTCGGCCCGGTGCGCCACCGACACCCGCAGCGGCGGCAGCGTGCGCCCGTACCGGCCGGTGACGCGGGGCCGCCCCGACGGCTCGTTCTCCACGAGGAGTTCGGCGGGGAACACGGGACCCTCCCCGGCGTCCCACAGCAGGCGGCGCACCGCGTCCTTCGCCGCGATCCGCCCCAGCAGCCACTGCCGGCGGCCGCGCGGCGGCCGGGCGGCGTAGGCGGCCCTCTCCGGCCCGCCCAGGGCGTTCCGCATGATCAGCTCGCGGGACGCCAGGTCGGGCCAGCGCTCGAACACCAGCGACCAGCCGCCGGGCCCGGCCACCGACAGGGTGTTGCGCTCGGGGAAGCGCTCCACCGGCCGGGTGTGCGGATCGTTGTCGAAGCGCCGGTCCTGCCAGCCCGACAGCTCCGCCCACACCCGGCCGGCCACCGTCAGCACGGCGTCGGCCTCCAGCACGGTGTCCGTGAGGGACGTGATCCGCACCGTGCACTCCACCGGCGTGCCCGGCCGCGGGTCCGGGCCGTGGAAGCGCATCCGGCGCACGCGTACCGGGAAGACGACGGTGCGCTCGGTCCGCGTCGCCATGATCCAGTAGCCGAGGACCTGCCCCACGTTGTCCAGCAGCCCGCCCGGTGCGGTCGGCACCGTCAGGACGGCCCGCACGTGCCGGTCGCCGATGGCGGTGAGCCGGCTCATGCCCCGGTAGGCCGGGCCGTGGAACATCCAGCGCTCCCGGTAGACCTGCTCCGCCGTGTGGTCGGGCACCCGCTCGCCCGCCGGGTCGGCCGGCACCGCGGGCGGCGGTTCCGCCGGCCACCGGCCGGCCAGCTCCACCACGGCGCGCGCATGCGGACCGAACGACACCGCCACCCGGTCCGGGCCGCACGGGGTGACGGAGACCGGCACGTCCACCGGCTCGGCGGCCGTCAGCCACCGGTCGAAGCACGCGTCGTGCACCGCGACCGCCGCCCGCCCCGGAGCGGCACGCTCCGCCGCCGCCTTCATCAGCGCGACGATCGTCGTCGCCGGCACCACGGGCCACCGGTCCGCCACGTCCGGCCAGTCCCCGCGCTGCGGGAAGAAGCAGTGGTCCAGCAGGTACGGCATGCGCTCCACCGACACCCGCACCGTCTCCCGGCGCGCGGCGGGCGCCGCCGGCGGGCGCCGGCGTACGCGGGCACCCGGCCGTCCGGCCCCGGAGAGCAGCGCGGCGGCGGTCTGCGCCGTGCGTGCCGTCTCGTCCAACAGCGCCGCCAACTCGGCGGCGACGGCCCCGCCGGCCGCGGATCCCGCAGCGGCGACCGCCCCGGCGCCAAGGTGCGGTGCGAGGGGCGGACGGGACGACGGGGGCAGCGACACCAGCGCCCCGCCGAGGTCCAGCCGGACCGGACGCCCGCCGCGCGCCCCGGCGGCGCCGGGACGTGCAGTGCGCTCCGGCCGGGCGTCCGGCGCGTCCACGGCTTCCGGGCGCGTGGCGGCGCCGGCCGTCCACAGCGCGGCCGCCACCCGCCGCAGCTGCGCAAGGCCCCCGCGCCGCGGCGAGTTCGCGGCGACCACCAGGTGGTCGCGCCCGGCCAGGCAGTCCCCGACCAGGGAGCCGAGCTGTCCCGGGCCCGCCTGGACGAAGACGCGGAAGCCGGCCTCGTACAGGGAGCCGGTGAGGGTGCGGAAGCGGACCGGCTCCAGCAGGTGGCGTACGAACAGCTCGCGGACCCCAGCGGCGTCGGCCGGGAACGGCCGGCCCGTCGTCCCCGACCAGACCGGGGTGTGCGGGGTGCGCAGTGGCAGCCGCTCGGCGGCCTCCCGGAACGGCCCGATGCACGGCGCGAGCATCGGCGTGTGGAAACCCGAGCGGAACGGCAGCGTCCGTACCAGGACGCCGTCGGCGCGGAGTGCGGCGGCGAACCGCTCCACCGCGTCGGGAGGTCCGCACACCATGCACTGGCCGGGCGCGTTGTCGTGCGAGACGACCACCCCCGGGTGGCCGCCCCCGGCCAGCCGGCCCGCCACCCGGTCGGCGTGCGCGCCGACTGCCGCGTACGCCAGGTCGGCGGCCCGGACCGCCTCCGGGTCCAGGGCGGCCATGAACGCGTCCACCGCCTCCTCCTCGTACAGCCCGCCCGCGGCCATGGCCGTCCACTCGCCGACGCTGTGCCCTGCGACCGCGTCCGGTACGGCGCCGATGCGGCGCAGTGCCGCGTCGAGGAGGCGGCCGACGGCGACGACGCCGAGCCCGTGGCGGCCCAGCCCGCCCGCGGCCGGGCCGCCCGCGGCCGGGCCGTCCGGGGCGGGACCGGGCGGAACCGGCGGCCGGGGCAGGCCGAACCGGTCGGCGACCTCGTCGACGCGCGGCGCGAACTCGGCCTCCAGGCCGGGGAAGAGGAACACCGTCCTGCCGGTGCTCGGGGCGGCCGCCCCGAGCAGGGGGCCGGGTCGGAACCACACGTCGCCGCGGCCGTGCCACGGCTCGCCCTTGGCGACGGCCCGCCGGGCCAGGCCCAGCCGCTCGGGGGAGGGCCCGACGACGGCCAGCCGCACCGGCCCGGCCTGTGCGGCCGCAGGCTGCCCTCCGGCGCGTACCGCCGGGTCGGGCGCCTCGAGGAGGCGGGCGAGGCCGTCGGGCGTGTCCGCGGCCAGGAGCAGGACGCGCTCCGGCTCGCCGACCGCCGTCCGGGAGCGCGGCGCCCGCGTGTGGGGGAGCGCGGCCGCCGGGGCCGCGGCGGGGGCCTGTTCGAGGACGACGTGCGCGTTGATCCCGCCGAAGCCGAACGCGTTGACCCCGGCCCGGCGCGGCCCGCCGCCCGGCCCCGCCTCCCACGGGGCGGCCTGCGCGAGCGGGCGGAAACGCGTCCCGGCCAACGCCGGGTGCGGGTCCTCACAGTGCAGGGTCGGCAGCAGCACACCGTGGTGCACGGCCAGCGCCGCCTTGACGAGCCCGGCGATCCCCGCGGCCGGCATGGCGTGCCCGATCATCGACTTCACGGACCCGAGCACGGGCCGTCCCGCGGTTTCCGCGGCGTCCGGTGGCCCGAACACTTCGCGCAGGGTGGCCAGTTCGGCGGCGTCGCCGGCCGGGGTGGCCGTCCCGTGCGCCTCCAGCAGCCCGAGCGAGCCCGGCGCGGCCGGGTCGAGGCCGGCGGCCCGCCAGGCCGCCCGTACGGCCCGTACCTGCCCGGCCGGGTCGGGGTTCACGAGGCCGGAGGCGCGGCCGTCGCTGCTCACCCCCGTACCGCGGATCACGGCGTAGACGCGGTCCCCGTCGCGCTCCGCGTCCGCGAGGCGCTTGAGCACCACCACGCCCGTGCCCTCGCCGATGAGCAGCCCGTCCGCGCCGCGGTGGAAGGGCCGGATCCGCTCGCTCGGCGACAGGGCGCGCAGCTGCGAGAACACGCTCCACAGCGTGATGTCGTGGCAGTGGTGCACGCCCCCGGCCAGCATCACGTCGCACCGGCCGGAGGCCAGCGCGGCGACCGCCTGGTCCACGGCCAGCAGCGACGACGCGCACGCCGCGTCCACCGTGTACGCCGGCCCCCGCAGGTCCAGCCGGTTCGCGACCCGGGAGGCGGCCAGGTTCGGGACCAGCCCGATCGCGTCCTCCGGCCGGTCGGGGCCCAGCCGCTCGGTGAACGCCCGCCGCACCTGCTCCAGCCTGTCCGCGTCCAGCCCCGGCACCAGCTCGCCGAGCGTGTGCACCAGCTGGCGGGCGGTGCGGACCCGCTGGTCGAGGCGGACCAGCCCGGGCGTGAGGTAGCCCCCGCGCCCCAGGACGATCCCGACGCGCTCGCGGTCCGGCAGCCGGTCGGGCCCGCCGGCGTCGGCAAGCGCGTCCGCCGCCACGTGCAGGGCGATCAGCTGGTCCGGTTCGGTGGCGAGCACGGACGACGGCATCACCCCGAGGCGGGTGAGGTCCACCTCCGCGACGGCGTCCACGAACCCGCCGCGCCGGCAGTACACCCGGTCGGCGGCGGCCGGCTCGGGAGCGCTGCCCGGGTGGTAGTAGGCGGCGTCCCAGCGGTCGGGCGGCGCCTGGCCGACGAGGTCCGTACCGGCGCAAAGGTGGCGCCAGTACGCGGCCAGGTCGGGCGTGCCCGGCAGCAGCACGGACATGCCGGTGACGGCGACGGGCACGGCGGGCGTGCCGGCCCCGTACGGGGCGCGGGCCGGGGCGTCCACCGTCACCACTCCGACGCGGTCAGGACGACGGCCCGCTCCGCAGGGTCGCCCCACGCCAACTCCCGCAGCAGGGCAAGGGCCCCCTCCTCGGGGTCGATCAGGCGCACCCCCAGCCGGGCGTAGTGCCGGGCCAGCTCCGGCCCGACCATGCCGCCGTGGACGGGCGAGGGGGCCCACGGCCCCCAGTGCACCGTCAGCGCCCGCCGCCCGGTGCGCGCCGCCCACGCCGCGCCGTACGCCTCCAGTGCGTCGTTGGCGGCCGCGTAGTCTGCCTGGCCGCGGTTGCCGAGGACGGCGGCGATGCTGCCGAACAGCACGGCGAAACGGGGGCGTTCGCCCTCGGGCAGCTCCTCGACGGCCGCGAGGAGCGCGGCCGCGCTCTGCGTCTTCACACCGTGGACGCGGCGGAAGGACTCCGGCGACTTGTCCGCGATCAGCCGGTCCTCGACGACCCCGGCCGCGTGGACCACCCCGTCGATCCGCCCGTGCTCGGCATGGACCTCCTTGACGGCCTGGAGGACGGCCGCCGCGTCCCGGCAGTCCACGCTCCGGTAGCGGGCCCGGCCCCCGGCGGCCCGTACGGCGTCCAGCGCGGCCGAGACCTCCCGCCGGGCCAGGACCAGGCCGGCGGCCTCCTCGACGTCGGCGGGCGTGGCGTACCGGCCGGTCCGGGCCAGGATTCCCCGCAGGTCCGCCGGATCGGACGCGGCAGCGGTCAGCGGATCCTCCGGCCCGGCCGGCACAGGGGTCCGGCCCAGGAGCTCGACCCGGCAGCGGGCCGCGGCTGCGAGCACGGCCACGCACCGGGCGGTGATCCCGCGGGCACCACCCACCACGAGGAGGACGGCATCCCGGTCCAGCCCCAGCGCCTCCGCCTCCGCGGCGCCCTCCCCGGCCGGCCCCGCCCCCCTGTCGGCGAGCGGCCCGAGCGGCTCCTCGACCAGCACCGGCGCGAACCGGCCCGCGGGCGTCCGCACCACGACCGGCTCACCGCCGCCCGCGGCCGCCTCCTCCACCAGGGCCTGCGCAGCCCCCTCGGGCCCCGGCGCGGCACCCGCACCGAGCACCACGCAGCGCACCACGGCGTCGGGGTACTCGCGGGCCGCGGTCCGCACCAGCCCGTCCACCCCGGCCGCCCGCACCCCGTACCCGGCCTCCCGGACGACGAACAGGCGCTGCGCGCCGGCACGCAGGACGGCCCGTACGAGATCGAACCCGTCCGGCAGGAAGGCAGGCCCGCCGCCCTCGCCGAGCGCCCCGAGCACGACGACACCGTCGAGGGGCACGTCGGCGCCACGAGCCGAACCGTCGTCACCCCGGAGGAGTTCAACGTGCCGGGCACCCCGGGCGTGCAGCAGCCCGCGCAACCGGTCGGCGGTCCCGCGCCGGTCCCCCGTCCCGTCCCCGAGGACCGCCCACCGGCTCCCGGCAAGGTCCGCGGCCCCGAGCGGGGAGCCACCGACCTCGGAGTGGACCACCCGGTACCGCCGCGGCGCCCCCACCACGGGATCCGGCACCGCCTCGGCGGCGCGACCGTCCGCGGCCGGGACGCCGCCGTCGCTCCGTGCAGAGCCGGGCGCGGCGGGGGCCGCGTGCGAGTCGGCCGGGGTCGCACGGGCGGTCAGCCAGTCGGCAATGGCGGACGCGGTGCGGGCCCGGGACAGCTCCTCCAGAGCCGCGTCGTCCAGCGTCCCGGGCGCGGCGGCGTCCGCCGGGCCGAGTCTGCGGGCGAGTTCGCCCGCCATCTCGGCGCGCTTGATCGAGTCGATGCTCAGGTCGGCCTCCAGGTCGAGGTCCGGCTCGACCATGTCCAGGGGATAGCCCGTTCGTTCGGCGATGAGCTCCAGGACCGCCCGCAGGATCGTTTCCCCGGTGGGCCGTGCGGACTGCGGTGACGCGGCCACCGGGGCGGGCGCCGACTCCTTCCGCGGGTTCCGGTCGTGGGGCGCCGGGTCGGCCTCGGCACCCGCCGTCCGACCGGGCCCGTGCTCCGGCAGCGGCACCGGCAGGAGCGGTGCCGCCGGGGGCGTCGCCTCCGCGGTTTCGCCGAAGTAGGCCAGCAGGACGTCCCGCTGCGCGGCGATCACCTCCCGGCTGCTGCGCAGGAACTCGGCGACCAGCGCGTCCGGTGCTCCCGGCGCCGCCTCTCCGGGGTTCGTCGCCACGGGTGCCTCCACAACGGGTCGGGCCGGCGCGAGGGCGCCGGGGAGCGGGTCGCCGGACGCGGTGCGGACGAGGTGCCCGTCCACCGTCCAGCGGGGGGTGCGCGGTGCGGGGGCCCGGTCGATGTCGAGGGCGTCCCGTCCGCGGAACATCCAGTCGGCGGCCACCGGCAGCCCGGCCGCCGCGAGCCGGGCGACCGCGTCGAGGAAGCCGGCCAGACCGCTGTCGGGCCGCGGCTCGCAGGCGACGGTCCGGTGCGGCCGGCCGCCCAGGACGTCCGCGACGAGCCGGGTCAACACGCACCCGGGCCCCACCTCGACGAAGGTCCGGGCCCCGGCCGCGTACATCGCCTCGACCTGCTCCGCGAACCGCACCGGCGCCCCGATCTGCGCGGCGAGTTCGCCGCGCACCGCGGCCGGGCCGGCCGGGTAGGGGCGGGCGGTGCGGTTGGCCCACACCTCGAACTCGGGCTCGTACAGAGGCTGGTCCGCGAGGGCGCGGCCGAAGACGGGCCCGGCCGCGGCGACGAGCGGGCTGTGGAAGGCGCACGCCACCGGCAGCCGCTTCACGCCCAGCCCGGCCTCCCGCAGCCGGCGCACGGCCGTCTCGACCGCCCGCGTCGGCCCCGAAAGGACGGCCTGCCGCGGCGCGTTGTGGTTAGCGACGACCAGCCCGTCGGGCAGCGGAGGGCCGCCCAGCACCCGCCCGATGTCTTCCGGTGCGGCCGCCACGGCCGCCATCGCCCCGGGATCGGCGCCGACCGCGTCGAGGATGGCCGCGGCGCGCGCGGAACTCAGCCGCGGCAGCGCCTCGGCGTCGAGGACCCCGGCGGCGCAGAGGGCGACCAGCTCGCCGTAGCTGTGGCCGGCCGCCATGTCGGGACGGATCCCGCAGCGCGCGAGGAGCTCGTACGAGGCGAGCTCCACCATGCCGAGGGCCGGCTGCGCGGCCCGCGTGTCGGTGAGGGCGCGCCGCATCTCCTCGCGCGCGGCGTCGTCGAACGGGGCCGGCGGGTACAGCGCCGCGACGGCCCTGCCGTCGGCGTCCGTGCCGAGCAGCCGGCCGAGACCGGGGAAGGCGGTGAAGAGGTGCGCGGACATGCCGGGCCGCTGGCTGCCCTGCCCGGGAAAGAGGAAGACGGTACGCCCGGCCCCGGAACCGCCGGGCCCGTCCTCCTCCGCCCAGTACACCCGGCCCCCCGCAACGGCTCCACCCCGAGCCCCCGCCGCGGCACCCGTCCCGGCCCCGGCACCCGTCCCGGAGGCGGCCCCGGAACCCGCCCCCGCAGCGGAACTCGCGGCGGCTCCCGCCGCGGCTCCGGCCCCACGCCCCGCGGGCCCGGACTCCCGGCCGGTCCCGTCCGCCGCGGCGCGCAGCAAGCGGCACAGGTCCGCGACGTCCCGGGCCGTGAAGGCGATGCGGATGCCGCCCCGTCCTCGCGCGGCTCGGCCCGCCGCCGTGGCGGCCAGGTCGCGCAGGCGCCACGGGGCCTCCCCGCGTGCCGCCGCGCCGGCGGCCTCCAGCAGGTCGGCCGCCGCCCGGCGGGCCGCCGCGGTGTCGGCCCCGCGGAACAGGAACAGCTCGGCCGGCCACTCGTCCCGGGCGTGCTCCGGCGCGTCGCCACCGTGCCCGGCCAGGACCGCGTGGAAGTTGGTGCCGCCGAAGCCGAAGGCGCTCAGCCCCGCGTACCGCCGTCCGGGGGCGGCCGGCCAGGGCAGTGCCTCGCGGTGGAACACGAACGGGCTCGCGCCCGCCCGCCAGGCGGGGTTCGGTCTCGACAGGTGCAGGGTCGGCGGCCGTACGCCCGTGTGCAGGGCGAGCGCCGTCTTGATCAGGCCGGCCAGCCCGGCGGCGCACTTCGTGTGCCCGATCTGCGATTTCACCGACCCGAGCACACAGCTCCCCGTGCGGGCGCCGGCCGCCTCGAAGACCTCCGTCAGCACACCGAGCTCCGTGCGGTCGCCGACGACGGTGCCGGTCCCGTGCGCTTCCACCAGTCCGACATCGGCCGGGGACACCCCCGCGCCCCGGTAGGCGCGCTCCAGCGCCGCCCGCTGGCCCTCCGGCCGGGGCGCGGTCAGCCCCAGCGAACGTCCGTCGCTGGACGCGCCGACCGCCTTGACGACCGCGTACACGCGGTCCCCGTCCCGCTCGGCGTCCGCGAGGCGCTTCAGGACGACGCAGGCGACGCCCTCCCCGAGGGCGATGCCGTCCGCGGACCGGTCGAACGCGCGCGAGCGCCCGGTCGGGGACAGGGCGTGCACGGAGGTGAAGAGGGCGTAGTCGTTGATGCCGTTGTGGAGGTCGGCGCCGCCGCACAGCATCATGTCGCTCGTCCCGAGGACGAGTTCCTTGCAGGCGGCGTCGAGCGCGGCCAGCGACGAGGCGCAGGCGGCGTCCACGGTGTGGTTGGGGCCGCGCAGGTCCAGGCGGTTCGCCACCCGCCCGGCGACGACGTTGGCGAGCACCCCGGGGAAGGTGTCCTCGGTGAGCCGGGGCAGCTGCCCGTCGAGCCCGGCCGGCACCCGCCCGTAGTAGGAGGGCAGCACGGTCCGCAGCGTGGCGGCGTTCGACAGGTCGCTGCCCGCCTCGGTGCCGAAGACCACCCCGGTCCGGGCCCGGTCGAAGGGCCGGCCCTCCTCGCCGTGGCCGGCGTCCTCGAGGGCGCGCCGGGACACCTCCAGCGCGAGGAGCTGCACCGGTTCGATGCTGCCGAGCGAGGCCGGGGGGATGCCGTAGCGCAGCGGGTCGAAGGGGATGCGGGGCAGGAAGCCGCCCCACCGGGAGGCGCTGGCCGGGTCGCTGCCGTCGGGGCCGGGGGAGCAGTGCACGTCCGGGTCCCAGCGTTCCGCGGGCACCTCGGTGACGGCGTCGTGGCCGTCCAGGACGTGCGCCCAGAATGCTGCGAGGTCCGGCGCCTGCGGAAACACGCAGGCCATGCCGACGACGGCGATGTCCAGCGGAGCGGGCGTCCGCTCGCCCGACCCTGCGCCGGCCGGCTCCGGCGCCGCGGCCCGCAGGGCGGCACTGCGCCGTTCCAGGAAGGCCGCGGCGCCGGAGGTGACGGACTCGTGCAGCTCGGCGACGGTCGTGGCGGTGTCCCGCAGCACGACGGCCTGCCCGGCCATGAACATGCCCTCGGCGTACTGGCGCTCCTCGTCGACGGGCGCCAGCCCGCCGGCGGCGGTGCGCTCCACGCCCTTGCTCGCCAGCCGCAGCCGGCCGACGTTCAGCCGCTCCAGGCGCTCCCACGCCTCCCGGTCGGGCACCCCGCCGGCGCGCAGCTCGGCCGCCAGCTTCCGGAACCCTTCGCTGAACGGGCTCGGCACGCACCGGGTGGCGTGCCCCGGAGCGGTCCGCAGCAGCGCGGTCCGCTCGGCGGCCAGCACCTGCCGCTGGAACAGCGGCCGTACGGCGCCGTGGGCGACGGCCTCCCGGGTGAACAGGTAGGCGGTGCCCATCAGGACGCCGACCGCGCACCCGCGGGCGGTGAGCGGCGCGGCCAGGGCGGCGACCATGGCGGCGGAGCGTGCGTCGTGCACGCCGCCGGCGAAGAACACCTCGAGGGCGGGCGCGGCGCCGGGGTCCTCGTCCAGGTGGTCGAGCAGGACCCGGGTCTGCGCCTCCCACAGCGGGAAGCTGTTGCGCGGTCCGACGTGGCCGCCGCATTCGGCGCCCTCGAAGACGAACCGGCGCGCGCCCTCGGCGAGGTACTGGCGCAGCAGTCCGGGGGAGGGGGCGTGGAGGAACGTCCGTATGCCGTCGGCCTCCAGGGCGCGGGCCTGCGAGGGCCGCCCGCCCGCGATGACGGCGTGGCTCGGCCGGTGCGCGCGTACCGCTTCGAGCTGGGCGGCGCGGGTCTCCTCGGGGGCGAAGCCGAGGATGCCCACCCCCCAGGGCTGCCCGTCCAGCGCGGCAGCGGCCTCGGCGAGCAGGGCGTCGGCCTGCTCTCGGCCGGCGAGGGCGAGGGCGAGGAACGGCAGGGCGCCGCCGTCGGAGACGGCACGGGCGAAGGCCGCCCCGTCGCTGACCCGGGTCATCGGCCCCTGGGCGATCGGCAGGCGGGTGCCGAGGGCGCGGCTCATGGGGGAGCCGGCGGCGAGGGCCCGGCCGGCGGTCCCGTCGGCGGTCGCGGCCCTGATGGCTTCGGTGACGGCGCGTACGGCGCCGGCGGCGTCGCGGTGGCGGTCGGCGAACACGGCGGCCAGGGGGGCGTCCTGCCCGACCGGGAGGAGCCGGGTGTCGGGGTCGCGGCCGCCGAGCAGGGCGGCGATGCGGTCCGGGTCGTCGGGCAGGTCGCGGGGCGGTGCGCCGGGCGGCGCGGCCGCGGTCCGGCGCCGGTGCAGGAAGCGGTGGCCGCCCAGCTCGGTGGTCTCGGAGCCGTCCAGCGGGCGCAGTACGGCCGCCACGGCCGCGGGGAGCCCCGACTCGGCGAGGAGCGCCAACTGCGTGTCGAGGACGACGCCCGCGGCCCCGCCGGCGACGGCCGCGGCCGCCGTGCCCGGCGCGATCCCCCCGCAGGCCCACACCGGCGGCCCGTCGCGGCCGACGGCGTGCAGGAGCTGCTGCAACAGCACGAACGTGCCGAGTTCGCCGATGCGCCCGCCGCATTCGCTGCCGCGGGCGACCAGGCCGTGCGCCCCCGAGTCCAGGGCGGCCCGCGCCTCGGCCAGGCCGGTGGCCTCGGCCAGCACCCGCACGCCGGGCGGCAGGTCCGCGGGCCGCACCGCGGATCCGGCGGCGAGGAGAACCGTACGGGGCCCGCCCGGGCCGCCGAGCAGTCCGGCGGCGTCCCCCGGGCGTAATCGGCAGTGGGGGCCGACCCGCACCCCGAACCGCCCGGGCAGCCGGTCCCGCAGGTCGGCCAGGGCCGCGCGGGCGGCCCGGTCGCCGGAGCCGAGGTCCAGGACACCCAGTCCTCCGCCGCGGGTGACCGCGGCCGCGAGGCGGGCATCGGGTTCGCCGAAGGGGGTCACTCCGATGACGTGCTCTGCCGGCGTCATAATTCTCCGAATATGCGATGGCGTTGCCCGGTGGGGGAATGTCGGCCATGACGAAGGCCGCGGGAAGGCACAAGGTCGCGCGGGCCCGGAACGGTAATTCGGGCCTTTCGGTGAACGAAGCGAAGCTAGCGCCAAGTTACTGAAGGGTCAACGCTGCGTACCTGATCCGAGGCGGTCGGTGCCGGAGCGGACGGCCGGCGCGGGGCCGGATCAGGCGGAGCGGGCACACCCGGGGGAAACGCCGCACAAGGGCACCCGGGCGGCGGATCGGCGTGAATTCGCCGTAGTGCGGCGGTCAGGGGAAAACGTGAAGTGACTGGTCAGTAGCCTGAAATGCGGGAGACCGCGGCCGCCGTGCGCGGCCGCGGTCGTCCGAAACGGAACGGCCGGATCACATGGGGTCCATGGTCGCGCCTTCCGGGCCGCTCTCCCGCTCGATCCGCTCCCGGATGCGCAGGGCCTCGTCGGTGAGGCGCCTGCGCTCGTCCGGGTCGGAGGCGTGCTGCGCCGCCAGCTCCAACTCCTCGGCCTCCTCGCGCATCCGCCGGTCGGGCGTGCCGGGCTGCTTCTCGTCGCTCATGGGCGTCCATCCTCGGGTGGGCGGGTACTGACCCCTCCACCCAACCAGAGCGACCGCTCCCGGGGCTTCCATCGGCCCCTGCCGCGGCCGTGTCGCGCCCGCCGCCGCGGCCCGGTGCCGCCGGCCGCCCCCGTCCTTCGCCCCGGGCCCCGGAGCGGCCGCGCGAGCTCCTGCCCAGGCCCCCGTCCCCGGCCGCAGTGGGCGGCGCCCCGGGGAACCGCCGCGCCGGACCTCACCGGCGCCAGAACACGTGGTGCACCACCCCGCTCGGGCTCGGAGCGGTCTCCAGGTGGAAGCGGTCGAGTAGGTCTTGCGGGGAGTCCCACAGCTTCAGCCCCGTCCCGAGTTCCACCGGCGACACCGCCACGTGGAGGGTGTCGACGAGGTCGGCGTCCAGGAACTCGCGGATCGTGCGCACCCCGCCGCCGAGCCGCACGTCCTTGCCCTGCGCGGCCTCCCGCGCCAGGTCGAGGACGGCCGCCGGCTCGCCGGACACGAAGTGGAACGTGGTGTCGGAGAGGGTGAACGAGGGCCGCGGGTGGTGGGTCAGCACGAACACCGGCGTGTGGAAGGGCGGCTCGTCGCCCCACCAGCCGCGCCAACCGTGGTCCTGCCAGGGGCCGCGCTGCGGGCCGAACTTGTTCCGGCCCATGATCTCGGCGCCGATGTTGTGGGTGAAGTCCCGGGTGAAGTAGTCGTCCAGCCCCCGGCTGCCGCCGGGCTCGGTGCGGTTCGGCCAGCTCGCCGTGGCGCCGGCCCACGCGAACATCCTCCCCGGGTCGACGTGCCCGAAGGGGCGCTCCAGCGTCTGGTCCTCCCCGGCCCCGATCCCGTCGCTCGACACGTTGAAGTTCTGGACCCTCAGCAGCTGGGCCATGCGCACGTCCTCCTCGGATTGCCCGGCAGTGGTCGGCAGACCGTTCCGGACGCCGCAACTCATCGGTGCGCCCGGGCCGGGGATGGGGCAGGGGCTGTGTCCGGCCCCCGCTCGGGGCCGGCCGCCAGTCTGGCAGCGGCGGCGCACACCGCCCGCGAACGGCACCGGACCGACCCGGAGGAAAAGAGTTTTGAACGCGTTCAGGGGTGTGGCAGGATGACGGCGCGCGGCGCGATCCGGACGGGCGACGGCCCCGCCCGGCGGGCCGGGGGAGGGGACCCGTCATGGAATCCGCAGAACCGGCGCCGAGGCGCTCCTACGGCCGCGTCCTGGCGGTCTCGACGACGGTGCTGTTCCTGGAGGCGCTGCTCGCGGCCGTCCTCGCCGTGCTGTACCTCATGACCCGGGAGCCGCTGCGCCTCGGCCCGACCGCCGACGCCCTGGCGTCCCTCCTCGCCGTCTCCCAGCTCGTCCTCGTCGCGGCGTTCGTGCTGTCGCTCGTCGCCGTCCTGCCCGCCGTGGCGCTAGCGGGCGCCCTCGGGCGCGTCTTCGGCGGCCGTGACGCCTGGCCCTGGCCGGTGGGCGTCCTGGCGGTGCTGACCGGTCTGCCCGCGGCGGCGGGCGCCGACGCCGGCGAAGACCCGACCGGCCGGCTCACGGCCTGGGCGGTGGCCACGGCCGTCCTGTCCGCCGCCGCACTCATCGGCCGGCTGCGCCGGGCGGGGCTGTTCGGCCTGGTCCTGCTCCGGGGCGCCGCGGTCGTGGCGGGCATCGGACTCCTGGGCTCCTTCGCCCTCTGGACGGACATCGTGCCGAAGTACCGGCCGCCGCTGCTCACCGGAGCCTCCATGCCGGGCACCTGGTCGGACCGCACGGGCGGAACCGTCACCCTCGCCGCCGACGGCACCGCCACCGCCTCGGCCGTCAAGCACTTCCGGACCGGTGAAGGGTCCGGCTGGGGCCGAGGCTGCTCCGGCCCCGGCACCTGGACCCTCACCCCCGGCCGGCGCAACACCTGGGGCCAGCGCGTCGACATCCGCATCCCTGGCTGCCCGCTGCCCGCATGGCGGGTCGCCGGCAGCCCGGAGCGTCCGGAGCTCTACCACCCCGTCGGCGACCCGGACGACAACGACCTGTACGAGCTGCGCAAGAACCGGTGAAGCACGGCGGGGCGACCGCGACGCCCGGCCGGAAGGAGTGCGTACCGCTCGAAACCGGGGCCCGCTACTCAGGAGACCTGAGTACCCCCGCTCAGGACCCGGCCACCCCGGCCGGCCTACGGTGGCGCCATGACGGCACACCCCCCGACCCCTGCACCGCCCCCGGCCCCGGCGGACGACCCGCGACCGGGGAGCCCCGCGGCAGCGGCGCCACGCCGGTTCACGGGCTGTGGGGCGGCGCTGGCCGTCCTGGCCGTCCTGGCCTGCCTCGGGCTCGTGGGACTGCACGAGCTGGAGCGCGGCATCGACGGGTACGGGCAGCTGGAGGAGACCTCGGGTGCCGACGGCGGCGTCGCCGACCCGCTCGCCGCGGGCCGCACCGCCCGGTACGAAGACGGTCTGAAGGTCACCGTCAGCGCACCCCGCCGGGCGGCCGACGGCACCCACCACCTCACCGTCACCTACCGCAACGACACGGACGGGGAGCAGCGCATCGGCGGGGACTCCGCCGAGTCCGCCGTCTCCGAGTACGGGCAGGCGCCCCTCGTCGTACGCGCCGGACGCCCCCTGGACGCCCCCACTTCCGACGGACTGCGGTGGGCCAACCGCGACGAGTCCGCCGCGGCCTTGCTGCCGCCGCTGGCCGAGGACGGCAAGAGGACCGTGCCCGTACGGCTCAGGGCCGACCGCACGGGCGTGACCGTCACCGTCGAGGTGCGGCCCCCGGACGACGGCTACCGCGAGGCCGCGTACTGGGAGTTCACCCTCGACTGACGGCCCGACCGGGGGCGTGCCCCGTACGGGCCCGGATCTCCTCCGGCGTCAGATAGGCGTCGGTCTGCTCGAACTCCCGCAGGGTGGCGGGCCGCCGCTCCTGGAAGCCGGTCCGTACGAAATCGTCGCCGGCCACCGCGTTCAGCAGCCAGTTCGTCAGGACGCGGGTCTTCGCGACACCCGTGCGCAGCGCCCCCCAGTGGTAGCCGCGCGCCACCGCCTGCGCCGGCAGGCCGCGCAGCGGCACCCCCAGGGGCTTCGACACGGCGTCCGCGCCGCCGAGGTCCACGACGAGCCCCAGGTCGCGGTGCCGGTACGGGCGCAGCGCCTGGCCGCGCAGCGCGGCGATCACGTTGTCGGCGACCGTACGGCCCTGCCGCGAGGCGTGCTGCGCGGTGGGCGGGCAGACGGCCCCCTCGGCCTCCTGCGCCAGGTCGGGCACGGCGGCGGCGTCGCCCAGCGCGAACACCCCCGGCGCCCCCGGCACGACCATCTCCGGGGTGACGACGAGCCGCCCCCGCTCCGTGGGCGTCCCCAGGGTCGCCACCAGGGGGCTCGCCGCGACACCGGCCGTCCAGATCAGCGTACGGGTGGGCAGGACGCGCCCGTCGGTGAGCGTCACCTCCGTGGCGCCGGCCTTGGCGACGCTCACCCCGAGGGAGACCTCGATGCCGCGCCGGCGCAACACGTCCAGCGCGGCACGCCCCAGGGCGTCGCCCAGCTCCGGCATCAGCCGCGGGGCGAGGTCCACGAGGTGCCAGCTGATCTGGCGCTCCTCCAACCGCGTGTACCGCTGCACCGCGTGCGTGGTCAGGCGCTGCAGGCACGCCGCAGTCTCGGTGCCCGCATATCCGCCGCCCACCACGACGAAGCGCAGCCGGCCGTCCTGCTCGGCGGGGTCGCCGCACGCGTCCGCCAGGTCGAGCTGCGCGATGACGTGGTCGCGCAGGTAAGCGGCCTCGGCGAGGGTCTTCATGCCGCGCGCGTGCTCGGCCAGCCCGGGGATGTCGAAGCTCCGGGTGACGCTCCCGGGGGCCAGGACGAGGTGGTCGTACGGCTGGTCCGTGAGGTCCCCGGTGATCGTGCGCACGACGCACACCTTCGCCTCCGGGTCCACGCCGACCGCGGTGCCGGGCAGGATGCGCGTGCGGTGGCGCTCGCTGCGCCGCAGCGACACGGCCACCGACTGCGGGGTCAGCACCCCTGACGCGACCTGCGGCAGCAGCGGCAGGTACAGCTGGTAGGAGTTCGGGGTGACGACCGTGATGTCCGCCTCCCCGGGCGCGAGCCGGCGCTCCAGCCGGCGCACGCACTCGACGCCGGCGAAGCCGGCACCGACCACGAGGATCCTCGGTCGAGCCATGGTGTCTTCCCTTCGGGAGGTGGTGGGGCCGGGGTGTCGGAGGGCCGGGCAGTGCACCGGCCGCCGGATGTCAGATGCCGAGGTTGGCCAGGTTCACGCCGACCGTCCGCAGGGCGGCGGAGACGGACGGATGCCGCGCCTCGAAACCCGCGGCGGCCTCCTCCAGCGACTCGGCCAGACCCGGGTCGTCCCGCGCCCCGTCCCGCCCGGCCCTGTCCAGGAGCCGCTGCAGCTCCTCCCGCTCCGCCGGGGCGAGCCCCTGCTCCCCGGGCGCCGCGAGCCGTGCGCGCAGCGCGTCCAGGTGTTCGTCCGCAGGCCGGTTCGGCATGGTGCCTCCTCGTCGCTCGTCACTCCCCGCCCACGTGCCGGAGGAATACCCTCCGGGGGCGGATAGGGGCCGGTTGCCCCGTCCGCGCGCCCGTACGCACCCCCTCGGCCGACTGGCCGACGCGGTCACACCGGCGGCCGGGCCCCGCCGCCCGCCTCGGGCGCTCCGGCGCCGCCGCGCGGGCCGAACCCGGGCAGGCGGTGCCACCAGTGCCGGCGGCGCGGGTGCACCGCCCGGCTCATCCGACGGCCCGCGAGGAGGAACCCGAGCAGGGCACCCGCGGTGTTGAGGAGCACGTCGTCGACGTCGAAGGCGCGCCCCGTGACCAGGGCGCCCTGGACCAGCTCCACCAGGGTCATCACGACGGCCGTCACCGCGGCGACCCGCAGCAGGCCGCGCGTCTGCGGCAGCATCACCGGCAGCAGCAGGCCGAAAGGCACTCCGAGCAGCAGGTTCCCGCCGAGCTGCCGCAAGGCGTCCCCGGCGGAGGCCTGCTCCAGGTACTGCCGGATCGAGGCCCCCGGATGGACGTTGCTGTGCACGAGGTCCGCCGAGGCGGCCGACGGCTCCAGCGTCACCCGGGCCAGGGCCAGGCTGAACAGCACCGTGCCGACGAATGCGGCCAGCACGGCGAGCGCCCGCACCGCCGGACGCCGCACCGGCTCCGCGGCCGGCTCCGTCCGCGGCTGCCGCACCGGACGACCGGGCGGCCCCCACAGCCGTAGGCCGGCGAGCTTCCTGCGCATCTCCATGACGGACTCCTTCCGGGCAAGGGGCTTCTCGGGCCGGGCCGGTCGTCGGGGTGGGCGGCTGCCGTACGGATTCCGCGAGCCCGGGGACGGCGGTCCGAGCGCCGTGGCCGGGGGCTTGCCGGGATGCGGCCCCGCCGCCGCCCGGGGAGGAGGGCGGGGCGGGGCGCGAGCCCGTGCGCCGTGCGGATCCCGTTCGGCAGCCGGGTGTTCCCCTTGGTGCCCGTGATGCCGACGGGTCCTGGGCCGCCGGTGAGCACGTGCGCGGCCCAGGCCCGGCGGGGCCCGCCGAAGTCCGACCGCAGACCCCGCCGTCGACGCGTGTGACCCGTCCCCGCCCCGCCAAACCCCTTCCGGCGCGGCTTCCTGAACCGCCGTCACCCGGCAGCGGGAATGACGTACGCATGAACCGGCGGTGCGGAAGCAGACGACACACCATGGAATGCACGCTGTACGACGAACGGACCGGCCGCAGCGACTCCGTGCGGTGCGGCCTCGGGGACGACGCCTGCCGGGTGGTCCTGAAGGAACTCCGCGAGCTGGAACCGCACCGCTTCGGCTGGGTGCGCCTGGACGACCCCACCGAGGCCGAACTCGTCGGCCTCGCCGCCGAGCTGGGCCTGCACCCCCTGGCCGTCGAGGACGCCCTCCACCCCCGGCAGCGCCCCAAGAGCGAGTCCTTCGGCGACGTGCTCGCCATCGCCCTGAAGACGCTGTGGTACGTCCCCCGCGGCAACGCCGTCGAGACGGGCCAGGTCATGCTCTTCGCCGGCCCCCGCTACGTCCTCACCGTCCGCCACGGCCCCGCCGACCCCGCCGCCGAAGCCGCCCGCCGCCTCGGCAACGACCCGGCGCTGCTCCGCTACGGCCCGCTCGCCGTCGTCCACGCCGTCCTCGACGTCGTCGTCGACGCCTACGGGGACGCCGCCGGCAAGGCCAGGGCGGCCCTGACCCGGCTGGAGGACAGCGTGTTCTCCGTGGACCGCACCGACGTCACCGAGGACATCTACTCCCTCAAGCGGGAGGTGCGCGAGTTCCGCGACGCCGTACAGCCGCTCGTCCCCGTCGTCCACGGCCTGCTGAACCGCGGCGAGGAGCCGTATCCCGCGCAGGCGCTGCCGTACCTCCGCGACGTCGCCGACCACCTCGCGCGCACCGACACCGAGGTGCGCACCCTCGACGAGCTGCTGAACGCCGTCCTCGACGCGCAGCAGGCGCGGGTGGCGTCCTGGCAGAACGACGACATGCGGCGCATCTCGGCCTGGGCCGCCATCTTCGCCGTGCCCACCATGGTCGCGGGCGTGTACGGGATGAACTTCCGGCACATGCCCGAACTGGACTGGAGCTACGGCTACCCCTTCGCCCTCGGCCTGATGGCGGCCGCATCCGGGCTGCTGTACCGCGCCTTCCGCCGCAACCGCTGGCTGTAGCGGTCAGGCGGGCGCAAGGTCACCAGCCGAGTTCGGTGTACATCCGGCCCGCCCGGATGCCCTCGATCGCGGCGCGGGTGTAGGGGACGACCCGGTCCGGGAGTGCGTCGGCGGGCCACCAGCCCCAGGACACGCACCGGTCGGGCTCCCGAACCTCCGGCGTGCCCGTCCAGGCGCGGGCGCGGAAGACGAGCTGCATGCGGGGCCGGTCGCCGGGCCCGTCCACGACGTGCACCACGTGGACGAGTTCCACGTCGGCGGGGTCGATCCCGAGCCCGGCCTCCTCCTCCGCCTCGCGCACCAGGCAGGCGACGGCGGACTCCCGCTCGCAGTGACCGGCGAGGAAGTGGTGCGTACGGGCCGCGAACGCCGAGTCGGGGTGGCGCAGCCCGAGCAGGACGCGACCGTCCCGCTCCAGGAAGAGGTGGACGCCGACGACGTTCGGAACTCCGCGGGAGCCGTCGCCGCCGGGGCGGTCCCGCGGGGGCGCTGCGGGCGGGACGGGGGCCCCGGCGGCCTGGTGGATGCCGATGACGTCCTTCGCCCACGGGCACATCGTCAGGTACGGAACGGTGGCCGCGTCGAAGTGGTGGAACATGATGCCCTCGGGACAGGGCAGCGCGTCGGCGTCCCCGTCCCACGCTCCGAGGTAGACCCGGACCCGGCTCCCGGCGGCTCCGCCGGACGCCCCGGGATTGTCGACGACGGCGAACTCCCGCAGCGGGACCTCGAGGCCCGTCTCCTCCCGCAGCTCCCGCCGCACCGCCTCGGCGGAGGTCTCCTCCCCGTCGCGGTGCCCGCCGGGCAGGCTCCACGTCCCGGGGTCCCCGATGTCCTTGTTGGCATCGCGCAGGTGCAGCAGGTAGCGGCCTCGGGAGTCGACCAGCAGCGCGGCGACCACGCGCGGTTCGTCGGAGGGGTTCACCACGGGCTCCTCGGCGGGGGTCGGGCGCAACGACTGCAGGCCGGACGGGCGGCCCGGTGCCGGTCCTTCCGGCGGGCGGCCGACCAGTCTTGCACACGCCTGCTCCGCGTGCCGGGCGTCAGGCGAAGGCGTGGACGGTGACGACGGACAGCACGGCTATGGCCGCCGCCGCGGCGAGTGCCGCCGCCACCGCCAGGACGGCAATGCCGGCGCGTTCGACGCCGAGTCGGTGGTCCGCGGGCTTCCATTCACGCTGGTGCATGGGAACACCCTGCCGTACCGGATCCGCCTCGGCCTGAGTACGCGTACTCATCACGCAACCCCGCGGGGCGCCGACGCCCCGCCGATGGCAGGACCGCGCCTGCGGGCTGCCGCCGACGCTTGCCCACGACCACCGCGAGCGGCCGGGCAAGCCCCCCTTCCCGCGCGGCGGGCACCGGCCGGGACCTGGTCCTGCCGCTCTCCGCGGCACCGGGATCACCGGGCAGCAGCCCGGCGGCATTGTCGGACCCGCCCGCTACGGTGCCGCCATGGCGAACTTCGTACTGGTGGCAGGCGCATGGCTCGGAGCGTGGGCGTGGGACGAGGTGGCGCCCGCACTGCGCCGGGCCGGCCACGGCGTGCACCCGCTGACGCTGTCCGGCCTGGCCGAGAAGCGGCACTTGCCCGTCGGGCGGCAGACCCATGTCCGGGACGTCGTAGGCGAGGTCGAGCGCCTCGATCTGCACGACGTCGTGCTGGTCGGGCACAGCTACGCGGGCATCCCGGTCGGCCAGGCCGGCGGGCGGATCGGCGACCGGCTCACCCGGGTCGTATTCCTCGACTCCAACGTCCCGGCCGAGGGGGAGTCGTTCGTCTCCACCTGGTGGGAGGGCCCGGCGAAGCTCGAGGCCGCCATCGCCGCGCACGACGGCCTCTGGGCGCCGATCACCGCTGCCGAGTGCGCCGGCCAGGGCCTCGGGGAGCGGCAGATCACCCGGTTCACGGCCGGCGCGACCCCGCACCCGGGCGCCTCCCTGGCCGACCCCGCCGTGCTGGTCCGGCCGCTGGAGGAGCTGCCGGCGACGTACGTCAAGTGCCTCCTCGACGGCGCCGAGCCGACCGACGACGTGGCCCGGCTGCTGACCGGGCCGCGCTGGCGCCGGATCGACATGGCCACCGGCCACTGGCCGATGTTCTCGCAACCGCAGGAGCTGGCCCGCCTCCTCCTGGACACGGCCGGGCGCTGAACCTCCTTGCCGGGGCAGCCGTCCGCTCGGCCGACGCCGGGTGGGCGCCCGGCCGTCCGGAGGCCTCCGCGGCGGCGCCGCCTGCGGCCGGGCCCGGCGGCGGTCCGGCTGGTCAGCCGGCGGGCGGGGCGGCCGAGGCCGACCTGGTCCGTGCCTCTCCCGGCTGTGCCAGGCGTTCCAGGACCCGGCTGCGCAGGAGCTCGTACTCCTCCCGGAGCCGGTGCGGCTCCCCGCGCGGCGGCCGGGGTATGACGGTGCCGCCCACGACCTCCTCCTCCGGACGGAACTGCTCGCGCGTCAGGTCGATCTCGACGCCCTCGCCGAGCCGGTTCCACCAGTGGTAGTCGACCCGCTCGCCGTCGACGTGGACCTCGCCGCGTACCAGCTCGCCGCCCAGCAGGTCGTTGAGGACGAGTGCGGTCACCCCGCACTGGTCGCGCGCCGGGTTGTCGTCGGTCCACCGCGAGCGGTACTCGGGGGTGCAGGTCTCGGCACTCCAACTGTCGCGTACGGCCCGCTCGATGTCGGCAAGAAGCAAGGATGTCATCCCGGCAGCCTGCCACCCGCCACTGACAACGGGCCGTCACGCCGACCCCGGGGTCAACCCGGACCACTCGCTCGACACGCCTCCAGCGGCCATGGACCCCTGCAGGGGGTCGGGTCGAGGGGGCCCGCCTCCCGGCTGACGGTGCGCTCACACCAGTCGCACAACACGGTCGCGCGGGCGCCTGCGGCCGCAAGGACACCGGCCGCGTGCCGGGCGGCTTCGAGCCAGTCGGGTTCTGTGACCTGCACGGGCGCACTGTCCAGTAGGAGCTTGCTGTTCCACAGGCTGAGTCCGGTGATCGCGCGGATCGCCCGGATCGCCTCCGACTTCCGGCATCCTGACTCCATGAGCAGCACTCGGAATCCCGGCTCTTCCACACACCCTCCTCTGCGGCTTGGAACCGGCCGGTAGGTGAACCATCAGCGGGCGACCCCATCTGACCCGCCGCCCTCCGTGCGCAGCTCCTCCCGTGCAGGCTACGGCCGGCACGGTCCACACCGCCTGGCAGGCCGCGCAGTCGTCGAACCGGCCCTCGTCGGCAATCCACACGCCCCGCACGCCGTGGCGAGGCCGTCCGCCAGGGAATCGTCGCAGTTCGGCGCCGCCCGGCCCCCGGTTTTCCGGCGTCCGGGTGCCCGTACGGGCGGATCGGCGATGGCGGGATGCGTGTGGTCCGTGTTGCGGTGAGTTCCGGGTTCGCCGCCGGTCTACCCTTCGAGCCATCGTCCCCGAAGGAGCGGCACATGACCGACGCGGCGTTTCTCGACCTCCGCCCCCAGGCCCGGATCGTGGCGCGGCTCGCGGCGGACCTCCCGGACGACCGGCTCGCCGATCCGACGCCCTGCCCCGGATACCGGGTCGGCGGCCTGCTCGCCCACCTGGCGGGTCTCGCGACCGCCTTCCGCGATGCCGCCCGGAAGGACCTCGGCCCGACGACCGCCACCGCCCCGGACGCCGGCTCCGTACCCGACCTGCCCGCCGACTGGCGGGAGCAACTGCCCCGGCTGCTCGCCGAGATGGCCGTCGCCTGGCGGGATCCGGCCGCCTGGACCGGCATGACCCGCGCTGGAGGCGTGGAGCTCCCCGGCGGGGTCGCGGGCGCGGTCGCCACCGACGAGCTGGTGATCCACGGCTGGGACCTGGCCCGGGCCACCGGCCGGCCCTACGACCCGGACCCGGCCGCGCTGCACGCCTCGTACGCCTTCCTCCGCGCGTCCGCCGAGGAGGACGATTCCGGCCGGGGCGAGATCTTCGGGCCCGTCGTGCCCGTGCCCGACGACGCGCCGCTGCTCGACCGGGCGGTCGGGCTCAGCGGACGCGATCCGCGCTGGACGCCGCCGCCCACCCCCTGAGCCGCCGCCCACCCCTGAGCCGCCGCCCACCCCCTGAGCGGCTTCCGCAGAACCCCGCCCCGCCGGTCCGAGGGCACCGCCGACAGCGCCCACCGGGAGCAGGTGCAACAGCCGGACGTCGTTGGTCGATACGGGGGCCGCCCGCCCGCTTGTTCGTGTCATCTGCCAGTACGGCGCCCGGACTTGCCCGGAGCAGACTTCTGCCATCGCCGCACCGGGCCCCCCTCCACACTCCGCCGGGGCCCGGTGCGGCCTGCATACGGGACGCATCACAGAACAGAGGGGGCGCACGTGAGCGTGCAGCAGCAGTACGACGGTATCGGCGAGGCGTTCGAGGGTTTCAAGTCCCTGCCGCTGATCCGCTACGGGGAAGTGCCGAGTTTCCTCGGCATGGTCGGTGACGTCAGCGGCAGGTCGGTCCTCGACGTGGCGTGCGGAACCGGCTTCTACAGCCGGGAGCTCAAGCGCCGCGGCGCCTCGGACGTGTTCGGCGTGGACATCTCCGTCGAGATGGTCGCCGCCGCGCAGCGGATCGAGGAGCGGGATCCGCTGGGCGTGCGCTACGAGGTCGGCGACGCCGCCGAACTCGAGCAGCCGGAGCAGCCGTTCGACATCGCCTTGGCGGTGCAGTGCCTCAACTACGCCTCCGACATCGCGGAGATGGAGCGCATGTGCCGCAACATCCACCGCAGCCTGGTGCCGGGCGGCGAGTTCTTCGTGTTCGCGCAGAAGCCCGACTACCGCTTCGACTGCCGGAGCCTGGACACGTACGGCTTCCGCTGCGAGCCGACGGGCGAGGAGCGGGAGGCCGGCCCGCTTGTACGGGTCACCGCGCTCCTCGACCCGGAGCCGATCAGCATCCTCGGCACGGTCCCCCGCCGCGACGTCTACGAGGGGTGCCTGCACCGGGCCGGATTCCGCGACCTGGAGTGGGTGCCGCTGCAGGTGTCCGAGGCGGGCATCGCCGCGTACGGGGCGGACTTCTGGGCCGACCTCCTCGCGCACCCGCCGCTGGAAATGCTCCGCTGCCGGGCCTGACCCCGCCCGGTGGTCCCGCAGGGCCCGGGGCTGCGCCCGACACGTCGGTCCACGTCCGTCGACGCGTCGGTCCACGCGTCGATCCGCCCGTCGATCGGGCGTCGATCATCCGTAGAACGCGTGTCGAACGCACATCGCCCGCCGCCTCCTAGCTTGGTCTCACGCCGCCCGGGACAAGCCGGAGGCCGCCGCCGGGAACGGCGGGCACACCACATCGAGGAGTTGTCATGGACAACGTCACCGAGCTGTTCGAGCTGGACATCGTCGAGATCGCCGCCCCCGTCGAGGACGTGCAGGGCGCCGAGGCCCAGGCCGCGACCGGCTCGTGGCCGTTCTACTGCAAGACCACCATCTGACGGACGGTCCGGCAGGCACTTCAGGTGAGGCGGCCCGGTCCTTCGGGCCGCCTCGCCCGGTTCCCGTACTTCTCCTGGAGGATCTCCGTGGCGGCACCCGCAACCCACCCGGGCGGTGACACCCCTGTTCCGCCGCTCTTCCGCTGCGCGGACACCCTGCTGTTCCGCGCGGCGGCCCGGGCGCAGGAGCCGCCCGGGGACCCCGGCGCCGACGGCGAGGCCGACGTGGACGGCGCGCCCGAGGCGGACCTGCGGGCCCGGCTGGGGGCCATCGCGGCCGACGCCCGGCTGCGGGAGGCGGTCTCCCTGGCGAGCCCGTCCCTGAGCCGGACCCTCGACGCGGTGGCCGCCGGTGAACCCGTCCGCCCCAAGCAGCTGCGCCGCGCGGTACGCGCCGTGGCCCGCTACCGGCTGCGGATGAGCGGCCGGGCCACCCCCTTCGGCACCATGGCCGGGGTGGCCGCCATCGGGTTCGCCGACGAGCCCGGCGCCCCGCAGGTCGCGTGGGGCGGCGGCCACCGCAAGGCGGTGAGGCCCGACATGGGGTGGCTCACCGAGGTCGTCGCCCGCCTGGAGCGGGAGCCGGCCGTGCTGCGGCGCCTGCGCGTCACGGCCAACGACCTGTGCTTCGTCCGGGGCGGCAGACTCGTCGTCCCCTACGTCCCCGCCCCGGGCGGGGGAGGCGCCCGCCCGGCCGCCCAGGAGGTCTCCGTGCGCGCCGGCGAGGTGGTGCTGCGCGTAGTGGAACGCGCCGTGCGGCCCGTGCGGTTCACCGACCTGCTCGACGAACTGACCGGCGCCTACCCGGCGGTGCCGCCCGCCACCGCGGAGCGGCTCCTCGCCGGCCTCGTCGGCTCCGAGGTGCTGCTGACGGAGCTGCGCCCGCCGCTGGACGGCGCCGACCCGCTCGGCCACGTGCTGTCGCTGCTCACCCCGCGGCCCGAGGGGCAGCCGCTGCCCGCCGCCGTCGCGGCGGTGGCCGGAGAACTGGCCGCCGCCCACCGCGAGCTGGCCGCCTACGCGGCGGCCCCCCTGGGCGGCGGCCTGGCGGCCCGTGACGCGGCGACCCGCCGGATGGCCGCCCTCCACCCGTCGGACCACCTTCTCCAGGTCGACCTGGGCCTGGACGTGGACATCCGGCTGCCCCCCGCCGTGCGGGCCGAGGTCGAACGGGCCGCCGAGGCCCTGTGGCGGCTGGCGTCGGCCCGGCCGGGCCCGGCCCACCTGCGCCAGTTCCACGAGGACTTCCTGGAGAGATACGGTGCCGGGCGGGCCGTGCCGCTCAAGGAGGCCCTCGATCCGGACACCGGGCTCGGCGCGCCGGCCGGCTACCGGATGCCCGCCACCGCCCGGACCCTGCGCGCGGTCGCGGACGATCCGCGCGACCCGCACGACCAGGACCGGCTGCTGGCCGAGCTGGCCCAGGAAGCCGCCGTCAACGGCGAGCGGGAGGTCGTCCTCGACGACGCGCTGCTCGAGCGGCTGGCACCGGACGAGGGCGACGCCCCGCCACCGCCCTCCTTCGAGATCCTGGCGCAACTGCTCGCCGACACCCCCGACGCGCTGGCCGACGGCGACTTCCGGCTGGTCGTCACCGGTGGAGCGCGTACGGCGGGGGCGCACGCCGGGCGCTTCGGATTCGTCCTGGGCGCCGACGACGCCCGCGTCACCGCACTGGTACGGCAGGTGCCCGGGGCGGCGTCGGGAGCGGTGACGGCGCAGATGCGGTTCCCTCCGCCGCGCGGTGCGACCGCCAACGTCGCGCTGGTGCCGCGCCGACTGGACCACACCATCACCATCGGTGCCTTCGCGGACCGCACAGCGGGCCCCGGGCGTGCGGACCTCGGCGTGTCCGACCTGGCCGTCGTCGCCGACGTGCACCGGCTCGCCGTGGTCGCGCCGCGGCTGGGCCGGGAGGTCGTACCGGTCGTCCCCAGCATGCTCGCGACGGTCTGGCACGCGCCGAACGCGGCCCGGTTCCTGCACGAGGTGACCGAGAACGGCCTGCCTGCCTGGCCGCGCTGGCGCTGGGGCGCCGCGGACACCCTCCCGTACCTCCCCCGGGTCCGGCGCGGCCGCACCGTCCTCGCCCTGGCGCGCTGGCGCCCGACGGACCCGGCCCTGCAGGACCGGGCGACCGCCCCCGCCGACTGGGACCGGCGCTTCGGCGCCTGGAGGGCGCGCTGGCGCGTCCCCGACCTGGTGGAGAGCGTCACCGGGGACAACCGCATCGCCCTCGACCTGCGGCGCCCCTTCCACCGCGCGCTGCTGCGCGACGAGTGGCTGCGCCGCCCCGGCGGCGTGCTGCAGGAGCTTCCGGAGAGCTGCGGCCACAACTTCGGCTGGCTGGCGGCCGGTCCCGCCGATCCGGCGGCCGGCGAGCCCGCGCAGCCGGGCGGCCCGGGCCGTGCCCGCCGGGCCGGGCGGGTCAACGAGATCGCCTTCCCGCTGGTCCGCGCCTCCCGCCCCGGTGCGCCCCCGGCGCACCGCCCGCTCCGGCCCTCCTCCGCACCCGTGCCCGTCTCCGCCCCCCGCCGTGGCCGGACCGCCCACGGCCCCGGCTCCCGGTGGCTGTACGCCAAGGTGTACTGCGCGGCGGAGCGCCAGGACGAGATCCTCACCCGGTGGCTGCCCGGCCTGCTCGAGGACCTGCCCGGCGCCGTGGACCGCTGGTTCTACGTGCGCTACCGCGACCCCGGCGCCCACCTGCGGCTGCGCTTCCACGGCGGAGCCACCGCCCTCACCGGGGACCTGCTGCCCCGCCTGGGCGCCTGGACGGAGCGGCTCGCCACCGAGGGCCTCGGCGGCCGGCTGGTCCTGGACACCTACGAGCCCGAACTCGAACGCTACGGAGGGCCGGAGGCGCTGACCGCCGCCGAGCACGCCTTCCACGCCGACAGCGCCGCCTGCCTCGAACAGTCCGCGCTGCTCGACCGGGGCGGACTCGACCTCGACCGCACCGTGCTGACCGCACTCGGACACGTCGACCTGGCCTGCCGTGTCGCGGGCGGCCCCGAAGGGGTCCGGCACCTGATCGACCGCCCGGCACACCCGGGATCGGCCGAACCCTCCCGCGCCGCGAAGGACCTGGCGCGCAGGCTCACCGATCCGCTCGGCGGCTGGCAGGAGCTGCGCGCCCTGCCCGGGGGCCCCGCCCTGCTGGCCTGCTGGGAGCGCCGGGCGCCCGCGCTCACCGCGTACGGGGAGCTGCTGCGCCGGCTCGGCGCGGGCACCGGACCGCTCGACGCGCTGCTGCACATGCACCACAACAGGCTCACCGGCATCGACCGTCCCGCCGAGGAGCGCTCGTTCGCCTTGGCCGCCGCGGCGCTGCGCAGCCGCCTCGACCGGACCCGGGAGGCCCGGTGAACCCCGCGGGAGCCGACGCGCTGCGCGAGCGGGCGGCCGAGGTCGTGGCGGGCGTCGCACGGCGGCTCGCGGAGCCCGGCGCCGTCCCGGCCCGGCCGGTGTCCGCCTTCCGCGCCGCGAGCCTCAGCGACGGCGCCCCCGGAATCGCCCTGCTCCACGCAGAGCTGGCACACACCGACCCGGCGCACCGGACCGCCGCCCACCTCTGGCTGCGCCATGCCGCCACCCTCGCCAGGCAGGCGGCGGCGCCCGGACGGCAGGGGCTGTACGGACCGCCGGCCGCGCTGTCGTACGCCCTGCACCGGGCCGCCGACGGCCCCGCGCAGGCCCAGGGCAGGCAGGGCGCGGCCCGCGCCCACCTCGCCAGTGTGGTCGCCGACACGGCGCTCGCCCGGGCCGAGCGGGAGGAGCAGCGCCTCGCCGGTAACCAGGGCTGCACCACGTTCCCCGCGTACGACGTGGTCAGCGGGCAGGCGGGACTCGGCGCGCACCTGCTGGAGCTGGGCCGGCCCGCCGAACCCGCCCTCACGCGGCTGCTGCGGTCGCTGACCGCGCTGACCCGGCCGGTGCGCGTGGACGGCCGGGAGCTGCCCGGCTGGTGGGTGGCGCTCGACGGCGCCTCGTACCGGCCGGTCACCCCGGCGGAGGGCCACGCCAACATCGGCATGGCCCACGGCGCCCCCGGCCCGCTCGCGCTGCTGGCCCTGGCCTGGCGGCAGGGAGCGCGGGTGCCCGGCCAGCGGGCCGCGATCACCCGCCTCGCGCGGTGGCTGCTCGCCCGGCGCCGGACGGACGGCTCGGGCGCCTGGTGGCCCGGCCAGCTGTCCCTCGGGCCCGAGCGGCCACGGCCGGGACGGCCGTCCTGGTGCTACGGCACCCCCGGCATCGCCCGCGCCCTCCACCTGGCGGGCCTCGCCCTGGACGTACCCGAATGGCGCGAGGCCGGCGTCGAGGCACTGCGCTCGGCCCTGCGCCGCGCCGCGGCGGACGGGGCGGGGCCGGACGAGCCCGGGCTCTGCCACGGACTGGCCGGGCTGCTCCAGACGACCTGGCGCACCTCCCGCGACAGCGGCGACGCCGAGCTCGCCGGACACCTCCCCGCGCTGGCGGCCCGCCTCCTCGACCTCGCCGACGACGCGGCGCCGTTCGGCTTCGCCCCCGCCCCGGGGGAGCGCCCGTCCGAGGAGCACCCGGGCGGCTTCCTCACCGGCGCGGCCGGGGCAGCGCTCGCCCTGCACACCTTCGCCACCGGCACCGAGCCCGCCACACGCTGGGACCGCGCCCTGCTCCTCGCCTGAGCCCGGCGCACCGGTCCGCGCCGCCCGCGAACGGCACCTGCTGCCGTCGCCCCCTGCGCCCCGCCCCCCCGTAGGACGCCGCCCACCGCGCCTCCCCGGGCGACCGCGGCATCCGCACACCCCCGTACCGACACACCGACGTACCCGACAGAGAGAAGAGACCCATGGACCGGGAGGAACTCACCCGCTGGGTGGGCGACACGGACGCCTTCCTCGACGACCGCTGGCAGACCGCGCCGGCCGTCTTCCGGCACGGCCCCGGCACCGGACCGGCCGCCCCGCTCACCCTGGAGGAGGTCGACACCGCCGTCGCCGGAGGGCTGCTGCGGGTACCCCACCTGGAAGTCGCCCGGGCGGGCGACCCCGTGCACTCCTCCCGCTACACGCGCACCCGCACCGTCGCCGGGGTCACCACCCCCGGGTACGCCGACCCGGACCGGCTGCGCCGGCTGCTCGCCGAGGGCGCGACGCTCGTCCTGCGCAACGTCGAGCACTGGCACCCGGCCACCCGGGAGCTGACCGGCCGTCTGGAAGAGGAGCTCGGCCGCCGCGTAGAGGCGTTCTTCTTCGTCACCCCGCCGGGAGCACAGGGCCTGGACCTGCACCGGGACGACGCCGACGTCCTGCTGCTCCAGGTGACCGGCAGCAAGCGGTGGACGGTGCGCGACCGCCCCGACGGCCCCGACTGGAGCCCGGGCGCCACCGGCGACGCCGGCCCGGTGCTGCTGGCGGAGACCGTACGCCCCGGCGAGGTGCTCTACATCCCCCGGGGCTCCGCCCACGAGGCGGTCGGCGGCGACGGGCTCTCCTCCCACCTCTCCCTCACCATCCGGGAGGTGGGGACCCAAAACCTCTTCGCCGCTCTGCAACGCCTGCTGCTGGACTCGCTGCCGCTGCCCGCCCGGCCCCTCGACGACGCCGCCCTCCTCGCGACCGCGGAGCTCCTGCTGGAGCGGTTCCGGGCCCGGCTGCCGGAGCTGACCGCCGCACAGGTGCTGGCCCACGCCCGCTCCGCGCAGCGCGCCGACGGCGCCGTCCCCGGACTCGGCGCCGACCCGGGGCTCGCGGCACTGGCAGAGCGGCTCGGCACCCCGCACGGCCCGGCGGCGAGCGCAGCCGCATGAGCGGCGCCGAAGCCCCGGCCGCACCCGCGGCCCCCACTCACACACCCCCCGCGCCGGGCTCCGCCGCACCGGGCCCCGGACCCGGCCCCGGACCCGCCTCCGAAGCGGCACACGGCCCCGGGCCGGTGGGTGCCCCCGGAGCCGCGACCGGTGCGCCCTCCGGGCTGCGCCTGCTGCTGACCCGCCATCTGCGCCCGCACCGGGGCAGGCTCGCAGCGGGCGCCGCGCTGGCGCTCCTCGGCGGCCTGGCCGGCCTGGCCGAGCCCATGGCGGCCAAGGCGCTCATGGACCGGCTGGCCGCCGGGGACCCGCCCACCGCCTCCGCGCTCGGCCTGGCCGCCCTCGTACTGACGTCCGTCCTGGTCACTGCGGCAGGCTCGTACCTGCTGGAACGCACCGCCGAAGGCGTCGTACGCACCACCCGCGAACGCCTCGCCGCCCGCGTGCTGCGCCTGCCGGTGCCCGACATGGACCGGCAGCGCCCCGGCGACCTGGTCGCCCGGCTCACCTCCGACACCGCCCAGCTGAGATCCGCCGCCGGCCAGGCCCTCGCGATGTGCGCGACGTCCGCCCTCATGGTCCTCGGCGGCCTGGCCGCGATGCTCCTGCTCGACCCGGTCCTGACGGCCGCCACCGTCGCCGTCATCGGCACCGTCTGCGGACTCGGCGCCCTGACCCTCCCCCGGATCGGCCGGGCCGCCCGCCGCTCCCAGCAGGACACCGGCGAGCTGGGCGCCGTCCTGGAGCGGTCGCTCGGCGCCTTCCGCACGGTCAAGGCCAACGGCCTGGAACGGCAGGAGACCGAAGCCGCCCGCGACGCCGCCCGGCGGGCCTGGCGCAGCGGGGTGCGCGCCGCTGGCTGGGAGGCCGTCGTCGAGGTCACCTCCGGGCTCTCCGTACGGCTGACGTTCCTGACCGTGCTCGGTCTCGGCGGCACCCGGGTCGCCACCGGGCGGATGAGCATGTCCGAGCTGGTCGCGTTCCTCTTCTACATCCTCTTCGTCGGGCCCCTGCTCACCCAGCTCGCCGGGAGCGCCGGCCTGCTGCAGCGGGGCGCCGCGGCCGCGCTGCGCATCGAGGAGATCGAATCGCTCGGCACCGAGCCGCTCGCGGACCGGCCTCCCGAGCCCCCGGCCCGGGGGGCCGCACCCGCGGCGCTGGAGCTGCACGGCGTCCGCTTCGGCTACCCGGGCCGCGCCGCGACCGTCCTCGACGGCCTGTCGCTGGACGTGCCGGCGGGCGGCCTCACCGCGCTCGTCGGCCCGTCCGGCGCAGGCAAGAGCACGGTGTTCGCGCTGCTGGAGAGGTTTCACGAGCCGCACTCCGGCCGGATCGTGCTCGACGGCCGGGACGTGCGGGAATGGGCGCTGACCGACCTGCGGGCCACCATCGGGTACGTCGAGCAGGACGCCCCGGTGCTGTCGGGGACGCTTCGGGACAACCTCCTGCGGTCCGCACCCCGGGCCACCGCCGGGGAGCTGCGCGCCGTCCTGGCGATGACCCGGCTCGACGTCCTCCTGGAGCGCCTGCCCGACGGCCTCGACACCGAACTCGGCCACCGCGGCACCGCCCTGTCAGGCGGTCAGCGCCAGCGCGTGGCCATCGCCCGCGCCCTGCTGCGCCGCCCGAGGCTGCTGCTGCTGGACGAGGCGACCTCGCAACTGGACGCCGAGAACGAACGGGCCCTGCGCGACGCCGTCGCCGACATCGCCCGGGAGACGACGGTCGTGGTGATCGCGCACCGGCTGTCCACCGTCACCGGCGCCCGCAGGATCGTCGTCGTGGAGGCCGGCCGGGCCCGCGCCGCAGGGACCCACCGGGAGCTGCTCGCGACGGACGAGCTGTACGCCCGGCTGGTCCGCACCCAGCTGCTCGACCACTCCTGACGCTTAGGACGGCCACGGCGGCCGGCGCGCAGCCACTCCCGGGGGCGGCGACGAAGCCCCCCCGCCCCGGTCCCGCCAGTTTCCCGTCCCCCTCCGGCGAAGTGCACGAGCAGTGAGCGCCCGCCGACGGACCCGGGGGCGCAGGCGGGTGTCCGCGGCCCGTTTCCGGGGACACGCCGAGCGTGAGCGGTCGCGGCGCGCATGTGCGCGGCGGCCCGTGGCAACGGATGGACGGAGTCGACCGATGACCGACCCCCAGGGCAAGGCGCGCAAGGACGAGCTCAACCGGCAGCGCAAGCGGGAACAGGAACGCGAGCGGGCGCAGGGGCACCGGCCCGACCCCGGCCGGGATGCGCAGACGGCCCCGCAGGACGCGCAGGGCTCCCGGAAGGAACAGCAGGGCGGCTGAACCAGCCGACCCGGCCGCCACCCCGCTACCCGGCTCCCTCACCGTCGACGGTGACGCCCAGGCGGCCCGCCACCGCGGTCAGGGCCGCACCCAGGGGAAGCGCGACCCGCGTGACGGCATGCGGGTCGCCGCGGGTGGCGTCCCGGTTGACGATCAGCACCGGCTTGCCGGCCCCGGCCGCGTGGCGGACGAACCGCAGCCCCGACATCACCGTCAGCGAGGAACCGAGGACCAGCACGGCGTCCGCCCCGTCGACGAGTGCCCGGCAGTGCGCGACCCGCGACGGGGGAACGGCTTCACCGAAGAACACCACGTCCGGCTTGAGGACGCCCCCGCACCGCGCGCAGGGAACGACCCGGAAGTCCGCGACCTGCTGGTCGGTGAGGTCGGCGTCGCCGTCCGGGTTCACCGCGGCGGCCACCGGCGCGAACCCCGGATTGGCCTCCTCCAGCCGCCGGGCGAGCTCCCGGCGAGGGGTGGAGGCGTTGCAGGACAGGCAGACGACCCGGTCGAGGCCGCCGTGCAGCTCCACCACCCCCTCACTGCCGGCCGCCTGGTGCAGGCCGTCGACGTTCTGGGTGATCACGCCCGCGAGCAGCCCGCGCCGCCCGAACGCGGCCACCGCCCGGTGCCCGGCATTCGGCCGCGCCCGGCCGAACGTACGCCAGCCGAGGTGGCTGCGCGCCCAGTAGCGGCGCCGCGCCCCGGCGCCCGAGACGAAGTCCTGGTACGTCATCGGCGTGTGCCGGCTGAGGCTGCCGCCCTCGCCGCGGTAGTCGGGGATGCCCGACTCCGTGGACAGCCCCGCCCCGCTCAGGACGAGCACCCTGCCGGCGGCGAGCACATCGACGACGGGCCCCAGGTCCGTCGTGCCGGGGGGCAGGTCCCCGGCCGGGGTCCAGGTCAGGGTGGGACGCATACGCATGCCGCCAGGCTACGCACGACCGCCGCGATCCGCCCCGCGCGGGGACGGGCGCGCCTCCGTACGCCCGGACCGATTCCGTGACCGCGGTCGGCGGCCGCCGACCGCGGTCCGGTAGCGTCCGCTGCATGACCAGTCTGGATGCG
Organism: Streptomyces toxytricini; assembly: GCF_014649915.1. Classification (GTDB taxonomy): domain Bacteria; phylum Actinomycetota; class Actinomycetes; order Streptomycetales; family Streptomycetaceae; genus Streptomyces; species Streptomyces toxytricini. The sequence continues at coordinate 94,640 of NZ_BMTY01000010.1, forward strand.
CTCGTCCGCCTCTGCCCGCCACCCGCCGAACGGCGCGCCGCGGTGGAGTGGGCGGCCGTCGAGCGGGCCCTCGGCACGGCTCTGCCCGCCGATTACAGGCAGCTCGTCGACACGTACGGCGACGGCGTCTTCGACGAGGCGGTCTGGCTGCTCGTCCCCGGTTCGGCCCACGGCGACTGCGACCTGCTCGCGCAGGCCGCCGAGCGGGGCGAGATCCTCGAAGGCCTGTGGGAGTTCGAGGCCAGGCCCGCCGGCCTGGAGGAGGCGGGGGCCAGAGTGCTGCCGTGGGCGTACGAGGAGGGAACAGGGGCGTTCCTGTACTGGCTGGTCCGGCCGGGCCGGCACCCCGACGAGTGGACCGTGCTCTACAACGAGGGCCGCGGCCCCCTCTGGGAGCCGCACGCCACCGGTTGCGTTCCCTTCCTCCTGGCGCTCCTCAGCGGAACAGCCGAAACGGCGTACTTCGAGTACCTCCGCGAGGACGCGGAGCCGCCCGAACACCACTTCACCACGGCCGACGAGGCGTTCGGACCGCCCGTACCCGGCTTCCCGCAGCCCGCCCCCGGCTCCCTGACAGGCGCCGGGCCCGTCGAACGCCCCGGGATCATGCCGGGATGACGACGACCCCCGGTTCCGGCCGGCCCCCGGCGGCCGACGCCGAGCTTCAAATCGCCCACCTGCGGGCAGCGGACGAGACCCAGGCCACCGCGGTAGTGCGCTGCATACGCGGGCCGGTCCGCCTCGGCGCACGCTTCCACCGCCTCCGTGACGCCCCGGCGCCGATCGACCTGGAGCTCACCCTAATCCTCTTCTACGGACGCCCGGTCGACGCACTCGACCCCGCCCACACGGCTCTCGTCACTCTTCGCGGCGCAGGCACCACCCTGCTCGGCCCGGACCACAGCACCGTCGGCCGACACACACTCCAGGGCACCAACCCGCCGCCGTGACCAGGACCCCCGCTTTCGCGGGTGCCGGTTCGTGATGCCGGTCAGCAGGTAGGTGGGGTGTCGCCGTCCTGATCGGCCGGGTGCAGAAGTTCGATGACACGTTCCTCGTACCGGATGCGGGCCGGGGCGAAGTCGTACGGCATCCTGCCGATGGCCTGCATCGGGCTCATCCTCCCCCCGCCTTCCTGCTCGCCGGCGTGCTCGTCCCCTTGGTCCAGGAGGCCGTCGAGGGCCTCGTCCAGGCCGGATCCGTCGATGGCGACTCCCAAGGCTGTCTCATGGGCACACCGCCGGGCAGCCAGGTGATCGATGCGGGGGTCGTCGGGGGACACGGTGTCGTCCAAGGCCGCCTCGGCCTCGGCCAGGCGGTCCTCCTCGGCCCGCAGCTCGGGGTGGGTGGCCAGGACGATGAACCGGTTGGCCTGGACGGCGGCGCCCAGGGAGCCAAGATGCGCTCCGTGACCAGAAGGGCGTCGAGATCGGCCGGGCGCAGGGCCCCGGGCGCCAGATCGTGGAGGCGGCCACTGACCAGCGGTGACAGCAGGCCCAGGGGGCTGCCCACCTTGCGGAGGCGGTGCACGGCGGCCCGCTGGGCCTCGATGGCGGCCGCCTTGGAAGTGAGGGACTCCTCCAGCCGGGCCAGGGACTGCTCGATGCCGGCGGCGCCCTCGAAGCCGGCCCGGATGTCCTCCAGGGAGACACCCGCATCAGCCATCCTGCGGATCCACAGCAGGCGGATCATGTCGCCGTATGCGTAGCGGCGGCGGTCGTCGCCGCCGCGTTCCGGTTCGGCGAGGAGGCCGATGGCGTGGTAGTGGCGGATGGCGCGGGGCGTGGTCCCGGCGAACGCGGCGGCATCGCCGATCTTGACTCGGCGGGGAATCGCAGGAAGGGGCATGCGCGGGAACCTTTCGATCTCGTGCTCGCCGCCTACTGGACCACGTGCCGCTACGGCACATGCAAACCCCGCTGGCCGTAGGTGCGCCAACCCTCCCGCACCGGACCGCTGCTCCGCATCCCGCGGCCGACGGCCGCCGAGGCTCCGTGCGACCATCCCGGCATGCGCCTGGCAGCCGACGGAGCCACGCCGATCCCGCGGTCGGTACCGGGGAAGCACTTCACGACTGACGACGGGTACGCCTTCGAGCTGCCGAGCCCGCTCTTCCCGGCTGTCGGCGACCGCATCGCCTTCGAAGGCGGCGGGCTCGTCGTCGTGCGAGCCGGCGGAGAGCGCTTGCCGGCGGCCGGCCAGTGGTCCACTCGTTGCGGACCCGGGTCCTTGCGCTGCCGGTGGGGACCACCTTGCCGGTGGGGCCCGCACGAGCGTCCGCGGCGGGCGCCCTAGCCCGCCAGGGTGGCCGCCAGGGCCGGGGCCAGGCCGTTGACCAGGTCTTCCGGGGGCAGGGCGGCGACCGGGGGGAGGGCCAGGAGGTAGCGGGTCAGGGCGAGGCCGAGGAGTTGGGCGGCTACCAGGCCCGCCGTGCGGGCGGCCCGTTCCGGGCCGATGGCCGCCGCCAGTGCGGGGGCCACCTGGGTGGCGAACACCTCGCGCATGCGGGCCGCGGCCTGCTCGTTCGTCACCGCGGAGCGCAGCAGCACCAGCAGCGCGTCGTCCGCAGGATCGCCTTCCCACCGCTCCACGAAGTGCCGCACCAGGGTGGCCGGCAGTTGCCGGGCCGGGACCGCGCCCAGGTCGGGCAGGCGCAGGTCGACCGCGAGGGCGGCGTCGAAGAGCTGCTCCTTGCTGCCGAAGTAGCGCATGACCATCGACGGATCGATCTCCGCGTCCGCGGCGACGGCGCGGATCGTCGTGCGCTCGTACCCGTGGGCGGCGAAGCGTTCCCGTGCGGCCCTCAGGATCGCGGTCTTGGTCTGGTCGGAGCGTCGCGGCGTCGTCATGCCAACAAGCGTAGGCCAACAACTGTTGACAGCCCAAGCGGTCGGGGCGCACTCTCATGTCAACAGCTGTTGGCCAACAATCGTTGGCCCGCCGGAGGAGGTCTTCGCCATGACCAGCACCCCCGCACTGCCCTCCCGCACCGAGGTGGCCGTCGTCGGCGCCGGGCCCACCGGGCTGGCCCTGGCCGTGACGCTTGCCGAGGCCGGCGTCGACTTCGTCCTCCTCGACCGGCAGGCCGAGGGCGCCAACACCTCCCGCGCCGCCGTCGTGCACGCCCGCACCCTGGAGGTCTTCGACGAGCTCGACCCGAGCGGCGCGCTCTCCGCCGACCTCGTGGCCCGCGGCATCCCCGTCTCGCGCTTCCGGATCCGGGACGGCGCCCGTCCCCTCGCGGCCGTCGACTTCGACGGGCTGCCGACCGCCCACCCGTACGCGCTGATGGTCCCCCAGTACGAGACCGAGGCCGTTCTGCTGGGCCGCCTGCGGGCTCTCGGGGTTGACGTCCACCGCCCCCACGAGGTCACCTCCGCCACCCAGGACGCCGACGGCGTCACCCTCACCACCGCCGCCGGCGAGACCCTGCGCGCCGCCTACGCCGTCGGCGCCGACGGGATGCACAGCACGGTCCGCACCGCAGCCGGCATCGGCTTCACGGGCAGCGCGTACGACGAGTCCTTCGTCCTCGCCGACGTCGTCATGGACTGGGCCCCCGGCCCGAGCGAGGTATCCCTCGCCTTCGGTGCCGCCGGGCTGACCGTCATCGCCCCGCTGCCCGGTGCCGGGGCCGAGGGCGCCGGCCGGCGCTACCGGATCGTCGCCACGGTCGCCGAAGCCCCGTCCTCGCCGGACCTCCCCTTCGTTCGGGCCCTGCTGGCCGAGCGCCTGCGCGGCGAGGCCCGCGTGCACGACCTCGTCTGGTCCTCCCGGTTCCGGATCCACCACCGGGTCGCCGACCGCTACCGCGCCGGGCGCCTCCTGCTCGCCGGGGACGCCGCCCACGTGCACAGCCCGGCCGGCGGGCAGGGCATGAACACCGGCATCCAGGACGGACACGCCCTCGGCCGCGCCCTGGCCGCCGGCGACCTCGACGCGTACGAGGCCCGCCGCCGCCCCGTCGCCCTGCGCGTGGTGGCGCTCACCGACCGGATGACCCGCGTCGCGACCGCCCGCGGCCGCACGCTCCGCGCCCTGCGCAACACCCTGCTGCCCGCCCTCGCCCGGATCCCCGCTTTCCGCAACGGCCTCGCCCGCGAACTGGCCGAACTCGATTACCGCTGAGCCGCCGTGACCGCCCCGCACAACGCAACGGCCGGCCGCGGTGTGCGCGGCCGGCCGAAGCGGAGCGGACGTCAGGAGGCGTTCGCGCGAACCGAGCCCGTGCTCGTGCCGGCCGGGTTGCCGAGGAAGCAGGTGACCGTGCGGTCGCCGAGGACCCAGCTCGACGCCTGCGGGTAGTAGTAGAACACCTCGAGCGACTTCGGCAGCTTCGCGGCGCCGCTGCCCACGTAGTCCGTCAGCGCCTTGCCGCCGCACTTCTCGTCGGCGCTCGCGACGACCTTGTCCGCGCCCGGGAACGCGCCGCCCTCCAAGGTGAACACGGCGTACACCTCGCCCTCGTGCGGCTGGTCGCAGGACACGGTCCGCACCGACTGGCGGGCCTCCGTGCCCCCCTCCTCGGTCTTCGCCAGGTCGTCCTCGGTGTTGAAGCAGTCGCCCTTGCGGATGTCCTCGACGTCCCTGCGGCGCTCGCGGGCGCTCGCACTGGGACTCGCGCCGGCGTTCGCGCCGGGGCTCGCGCTGAGCTCCGGCACGGTGACCCGCCCGCCGGTGTCCCGCCGCGTCGTCGCGTCGTCGTCCAGCCCGCCGGACAGCCCGACGGCGACCATGATGGCGTAGAACGCGATCGTCGCCCCGTGGATGACGATCGCCGCGATGGCGAGCCCCTTGCCCTTCTCGCCGTTCTTCCGGATCTGCGAGAGGGCGACGAAGCCCAGGATCAGCGGAACGAACGGGATCGCGCACACGATCGACATCACGAGCGCCACGATGGCGGCCACGTTGGTCTTCTGGGGCTGCGGCGGGTACCAGCCCTGCGGACCGCCGTACGGCGCCCCCTGCCCGGGCATCCCGGGCTGGCCGTACGGGCCCTGCGGGGGGTACGGCTGCTGGTACGGGCCCGACGGCGGCTGCGGGGGTATCGACATGCTCGTGGTGCTCCTCGAAAGGGTGGAAAAGGCCAACAGCCGGGCGGAACCCCGCCGGGTGGGGGACTGGTGGGCGGTTGATGTTCAACCAGCCGCGCCCCAGTATCACCCGGCCGGGGACCGGCTCCCGCCGAATTCCCCGCCCCGGCCGCGGCCCGGCCGCACCCCGCTTCCGCCCCCGTCCCGCCCGGCTGCCGGCCGGCCGTCAGCCGCCGTCCTGCACGACCTCCCTCGCCCGCCGCTCCATCTCCTCGTCGGGCACGTCCTCCACGTGCGAGGCGAGGCTCCAGCGGTGCCCGTACGGGTCCTCGATCTGGCCGGTGCGGTCGCCGTAGAACTCGTCGCGGACCGGACGCAGTTCCCTGGCGCCGCGGGCGATGGCCGCGGCGAAGACGGCGTCGACGTCCTCGACGTACACGTGCAGGGTGACGGGCGTCCCGCCGACGGACTTCGGCGAGCGGAAACCCATGTCCGGGTGCTCGTCCGCGAGCATGATGACCGCATTGCCCAGGTCCAGCTCGGCGTGGCCGATCCTGCCGCCGGGAGCGGGCATCCGCATCCGCTCGGTCGCGCCCAGCACGGACACGTAGAAGTCGATCGCCTCCGCGGCTCCGTCGCAGCACAGGTACGGAGTGATGCGCGGATATCCCTCGGGAACGGGCTTGACGGTCACAGGCTCCCCGCCTTCCTCTCACCGGCGGCCACGGCGACCGCCGCCTGCCCCACTGATATCCCGCACCCGGCCGGCATGCCGGACCGCCGCGCGGCGGCCGCCCGGGCGTGCCCCGAAGGGCCGCGCCCGCCGCCCGCCGTGGTGCCACACTGGGGGAGTGGCCGGCAGCGGACGACCGACGGGCCGGCGCCTGGAGCGGGCCATCCTGGACCTGCTCGAGCGCCGCGGCCCCACCGCGACGCTCTGCCCCTCCGACGTCGCACGCGCGGTGTACGCGGGGGAGGGTGACGGCTGGCGCGCACTGATGGAGCCCGTCCGCGGTGCGGCCCGGCGGCTGGTGGCCGCCGGCGAGGTCGAGATCACCCAGGCTGGCCGCCCCGTCGACCCGGCCGAGGCCCGCGGCCCGATCCGCATCCGGCGCCGCCCCGCCGCCCGCTGAGCCGGCCGCGGGGGCCGGTGAGCGCGTACGGGTGCAGCCGACGCCGTCCGGACCGCCACACGAGAGGCCTGCGGAACGAGCGGGAGCAGCCCGCCGATGCGTTGCACGGGGCGACATTCGGACAGCCTCAGGGTGCCGATCCGGCGTCGGAAGCAGCCGCCCCGAAACCGCACTCGTGCACGCACAGCGCGGAATGCCCCATTCCCGTGCGGTGGCTGGTCCATCCGGAAACGTCCGAATTTCGACCCTGTTCGAGGGAACACCCGCCCCCCGTCGGCCAGTTCACCGAAGGGAGCCGGGACAGGCCCCTGCGAGCCGTTTCGTACGGCCCTTCCCGGACCGCCACACCTTGGGCAAGGAGAAAGCGTGCGCATACTCTTCACCGGACCGGCTGCCGCCGGCCACCTGTTCCCCATGATCCCCACGGCACAGGCCCTGCGGGCCGCGGGACACGAGGTCCTGTTCGCGAGCGGGCAGCCGCTGGACCGGCTGCGCGAGGCCGGCTTCCCGATCGTGGAGATCGGCGACGGCCGCACCCTGCGGGAGGTGTTCGAGCAGGTCACCGGCGAGGAGGTGCAGTACGTCGCCCACGACAGGACGCCCGAGCAGATCCTGGACCAGGCGGCCCGCGGCTTCGCGCTCGCCGCCCGCCCCACCGTGGACGGCCTGCTCGCCGCCGCCGAGGGCTGGGGCGCCGACCTGCTGGTCTACGACTCCTTCCAGGCCTCCGCCCCGCTGGTCGCGGCCAAGCTGAAGATCCCTTCGGTGATCCAGAACTTCGGCCCCTCTTCGGGCCTCGACATGGTCGCCCGGATCGCCGCCCACTTCACCGAGGCGTACGAGGCCCACGGCGTCGACGGGCCGGCCGAGGCCCTGCCGTTGAACGTCGTCCCCGCCTCCCTCGGCGGCGACCCGGACGGCCTGCGCATGCGCTACATCCCCTACAACGGCGGCGGCACCGTCCCCGCGGAGCTCCTCCGCCGCGGCACCCGGCCGCGCATCGCCGTCACTCTCGGAACGGTCCTCACCGAGCTGGACGGCGTGCGCGCCATCGTCCGCCTCATGGAGGCCGCCGCCTCTGTGGACGCGGACTTCCTGCTCGCCGTGGGCGACGCCGACCTCACCCCGCTCGGCACCCTCCCCGACAACGTCCGCCCGCTGCCCTGGGTTCCGCTCGCCGAGCTGCTGACCGCCGCCGACGCGCTCGTCCACCACGGCGGCTCCGGCACCATGCTCACCGCCCTGCAGGCCGGCCTGCCGCAGCTCCTGCTGCCGCAGGGCGCCGACCACTTCGTCAACGCCGACGCGCTCACCGCCACCGGCGCCGCCCTGCGCTCCACCTCCGAAAGCGTCGACGCCGCGCTCCTGGCCCGGCTGACCGGCGACCCGGCCCTCCGCGAGGCGGCCGCCGCGCTCCGCGCGGAGAACGCCGCCCTGCCGACCCCGGCTGCGATCGTCCCCGACCTGGAGGCGCTCGCAGCGGCCCGTTAGCAGCCGCGCGTCAGCAGCCTGCCGTCGGCGGGGGGCGCACCCGCAGCCCGCCGCCGACGGCAGTCGTACGCACCATGTCACAACTCGGTGACACCGTGTGCCCGCCGCCCGTACGCCCGCGAGCATGGCCCGATGCGGAACCACCACATCACCGCCGCCGTCCTGGCTGCCGTCGCAGCACTCGCCCTCACCGCCTGCGACCCGCCGCCCTCCTCCGGCGAATCCAAGCCCGGTACGCCGGCACCGTCCGGCACCGACCGGAAGACGGCCGCGCTGCCGGACCTCGTCGGCAAGGGGCTCCAGGCCGCACAGGACGCCGCCCAGGCGGCCGGCTTCCACTCGCTCACCTCGCACGACGCGCTCGGCCGCGGCCGCGAGCAGGTCCTGGACCGCGGCTGGAAGGTCTGCTCGCAGACCCCCGCCGCCGGGAGCAGCGTCGACACGGCGGCGACGGTGGACCTCGGCGCGGTGAAGCTGGAGGAGGAGTGCCCCGCCCGGGAGCAGGCGACCCCGTCGGCGCCCGTCGGCGCCACCATGCCGAACTTCGTCGGCCGGAGCATGAAGGTGGCCCGGCAGGCGCTCCCCGGGAACACGAGCGTCACCGTCAAGGACGCCCTGCAGGAGCGGATGGTGCTCCAGGAGTCCAACTGGCGGGTGTGCACCCAGAATCCCCCGACCGGTACGCCGCTCACGGGGCAGCCCGTGGCGTTCCACGTCGTCAAGTTCGAGGAGACCTGTCCCTGAACCCGGGCCGGCGCGCACCCGGCCCGGACGGTCTACCGGGCCAGCTTCTCCCCGCAGCGGGCGCAGAAGCGGGCCTCGGCGCCGGTGGCCATGCGGCCGCAGGCGGCGCACACCCGGTCCGCCAGGCACGCCGGTTCACCGGTGCCGCCCCCCGGTCCCGTGGTGATCCCGAGCGGCGGCCGGCGGCGGTGGGAGGTGGTGTACGTGAGCCCCTCGGCGCCGGCCCGCACCGAGCGCGTCGTACCGGCGGGCAGCCAGGCGACGGCTCCCGGCGCCAGCTCCACCGTCTGCTCCGGCGTGCGCAGTTCGCCCGAACCCGCGACCACGACGAGCAGCACGCCGAGGACCGTCTCCGTGTGCTCCCCGATGTCGGCCCCGGCCCCGAGCCGGACGAGGTTCGCGTCCAGGTCGCGGCCTGCACCGCCGAGCGCCCACAGGACGCGGATCTGACCCTCGCCGACGGCGTCGGCGGGCGGCGGCGACGGCAGGAACACCGGCGTGCCCGGCGCGGACGACTCCATGGCTTCTCCCACTGCGAAGGGGTCATGCTGCTCGACGGTCACCACTATCGCAGCCCGCCGGCCCGGCGGGAGACCCCTCCACCGGGCCGGCGGCGGGGCCGCGTGCGTCAGTTCTGCGGCTGGTAGGCCTGCTTGCTCGCGCAGGTCCACACCGTGGGCGTACCGAGGCCGTGCTCGTCGAGGATCGTCCCTCCGACGCGGTCGTCGTCCGTGACCGTCTGGGCGGCGCCGCGGCGGGGGCCGCTGCCGCCGGGCAGCGCGAGCACCGGGCCCGTGCCGGGCCAGTACGCGGGCTGCATGCCCTTCGGCCAGCCCTCGTCGTACGAGACCGCCCGGCCGACCACCGCGCCGGTCTCGGGGCTGATGCCCGCCAGGGCGAGCTCGGCCTCGCCCGCCAGCCGGCCCGGCTCCGTCGGCAGGGCGTCGTAGGGCCGCTTCCAGGTCGCCGGGCGGTGGTGGGCCAGCTCGCGCCAGTTCTCGTACTCGTGTCCCACCACCCGGCCCCGGTTGTCGATCCCGGTGGCGATCACGTCGAAGGTCGGGTCCCCCTGGTTCCAGACCGGGAGGGAGTACGGCGGGTAGCCACCGGCGGGCCAGACCACCGGGTTGGCGCGGGTGGTCGTCTCGTCGGTCACCGGGTCGTAGGACTGGCCGAAGACGTGGCCCAGGATGTCGCCGCGCTTGTTGACGGCGTTCACCGAGACCTTGCTGTTCGGCAGGGCGTCGTCCGGGAGCGGGAGTTCGCGGACGACCCGGCCGGCGGCCCATTCCCTGCCGATGCCGTTCTCGCTGGTGGCCATCCGGCCGCCCTCGTTGACGGCTGCGGACGCGTCGTCTGCCGTGCCGGTCAGCAGCCGCACGGCCGAGTCGCCCGGCCGGTAGCTGAAGGCGGCGGCGTCGTCGAAGCCGCGCCGCAGCGTGCCGACCATCAGCCCGCTGTCGCCGACCGACGTGACGCTGCCGCCCGTCCAGCCGTCGGGCAGCGGCACCGCGTGGACGGCGGCGCCCTTCCAGTACACGGGCACGCTCCGACTGGTGCCCACCGCCAGGTCGCCGCGCCCGAAGTCGTACACGGTTCCGCGGTCGCCCGCCGGGCCGGAGGGCAGTGCGTCGAGACTGCGGATCTCCGGTGTGCAGCCGGTCGCGCCGGCGGGTGCGGCGGCCGTGACGAGCCCGGCGACGGCGGCGGCCGCGGCAACTGCCGCGGTGGTCTTCCTCATTGGTGCTTCCCCCCGATCACGATGCGGACGGGCTCCATACTGCCGGGCAGCCGGCCGGAATGCGGAGCCCCCACTTGCGGTCAGCGGACCGGGTCCCGGGCCTCTCCGGGGGCGGCGTCCGCCGGGGAGGCCTGCCACGGAGGACCGGTCCGGGCCTCGGTCCACGCGGCGAGGGCGTCGCCGTCGACGCACACGATGTCGCAGGCGGCGGCGTACTCCGCGGCCGGCGCCGTGAAGTCGCTGGTGGTGACGACGACGGCCACATCGGCCTCGTGCACGGCGAAACACGTCCCGCCGAACCGCTGGAGGTCCTGTGAGCCGACCCGGTGGCCCTCGCCGTAGTGCTTGCACTGGACCACCACGCGCCGGCCCTCCGGCGTCGTGGCGATCACGTCGGCCCCCAGGTCGCCGGCACCGCCCACCACCTCCACCTGGGTGCAGCCGTCGCGGGCGCACAGCGCGGCGACCGCGTGCTCGAAGCCGTCGGCGTCCACCGCCCCGTGGTCCAGCGCGTCGGCGCCCACCTCCGGGAGCGCGGGGGCCGGCTCCGGCTCTCCCGGGGCCCCGGCAGCCGGAGGGACGGCCGGCGGACGGGGCCCGGGAGCCACGCTCCACCGGGCCAGGGCCACTCCCGCCGCCAGCGTGGCCATCGTGAGGATCGGCATCAGGGGCACGCCGCCTCCCGCCCCCGCGGCCGTCCTGACGAAGAGGGCCGCCCCGCCCACGCAGATCGCCACCAGCCCGACGGCCAACACGACGTCACGGCCCACCGATGCCGCACCGCCGCCCCCGTCCCTCCGGCGCCCTCCCGATGCCGCCATCCCGGCTCCTCCCCTCGCGGCCTGCACGTCTTCCTCGTCTGGACGCCGACCACCGCCTTCAAACGCCCCGGCGGGCGCAGGAGTCAGGGACTCCCCTCGGCGCCGAGCAGGTCGAGGAGGCCGGGGAAGCGCTGCTCGACGTCGGCGCGGCGCAGGGTGGCCATGCGGCTGTTGCCGCGGTCCACCTGGCGGATCAGCCCCGCCTCGCGCAGGACGCGGAAGTGGTGGGTGAGGGTCGCCTTCGACACGGGCAGCGCGAACGAGGCGCAGGTGCGGGCGGTCCCGTCGGGCGCGGTGGCCAGTTCGCGGACCACCGTCCGGCGGAGCGGGTCGGCGAGGGCGGCGAGGACTCTGCCGAGCTCCATCTCGGCGGCCTCCGGGTGGCCTTCGGTATCCGGCACGGGCTGCAGCCTCCTTCTCGCGGGTGTTTGGGCACGCACCGAAAGGTACGGGTTGCATCGTACCTGGAAGATCGTTAGCGTCCTCGGAGGTACGAACACAGCCGTACCTCCGTCGCGTCGGCCGTCCTCGCGCGGTCGAACGCCTTCCCGGGGAGCACCCATGAACCAGCCGCCCGTCACCCTCGTCGGCACCGCCCGTCCGCGCCCGGAGCGCGCCGCGGAGCTGAAGGACCTGCTGCTGTCCTTCGTCGGACCCACCAGGGAGGAGCCGGGCTGCCTGGAGTACCACTTCCACGAGGACCGCGACCGTCCGGGCGTGTTCGTCTTCTACGAGGCGTGGCGCTCGCAGGCGGACCTCGACGCCCACCTCGCCCTGCCGCACCTCCGCGACTTCCGGGCGCGGCGCATGGAGTACCTCGAAACCGACTTGGAGGTCAGCTTCCTCACGATGCACAGCCCCTACGGGCACCGCCCGTCCTGACCCCGTTTGGGCGCGGGGCGCGGCGGGAGCCGCCGGCGGGAGCGCATGGGCGGTGCCGGCGCGGGCACCAGCGGGTGCGGGAGCGACCGTTCCGCGGTGACGAGGGGGTTGGCATGGCGAGGACCGGACTGACGGCGCGTGAGGCGGCGGCATGGGAGCAGTTGGCGGCGCAGCTGTCCGACGCGGACGCGGCCACGCCGCCCGCCCGCACCCCGGACACGGGCCGGCACCGGGCGCGGCTGGCGGTCGCGGCGGCGCTGCTGCCCACCGCACTGCTGCTGCTCGTCGCGGGCAGCGCGACGGGTTCCGGTGCCCTGGCGTGGGGCGGTGTGACCGCCTGGATCGGCGCGGTCCTCACCGTCTCCCACGTCCTCGGCCACGGACCCCGGCTGCCCTGGCGCCCCTGATCGGCAACGGCCGCCGGGCGTCCCGCGCTCATGCGCTCAGGGGCGGTCCAGGCCCCACGTCTGGAGGGAGAAGGGCCGGCCCTTCTCCTCGCCCTCGATCAGCGGCACGTCCAGCAGCCTGAAGCCCGCCCTGGTGGCGACGCCGACGCTGGCGGCGTTCTCCGCCTCCAGCTCCAGGATCACCCGCTCGACGCCGAGTTCCTCGAACGCGTACGCGGCCATCACCCGCACCGCCCGCGCCGCCAGCCCCTGCCCGCGGTGCGCCGGGCCGACCGCGTAGCCGATCTCCGTGCCCTCGGGCGCGCGCCGCAGCATGATCTCGCCGAGCGGTGCGCCGCCGTCCACGGTGATCGCGAGCAGGATCGTCGTACCCTCCGCGCGCAGTTTCCGGTCCCGCTCCAACCGTGCGCGGGCGGCTTCCGCGTCGAAGGGGGAGACGATGGGCGTCCAGTACGCGATGTCGGGGTGGTCGAACAGCTCCGGCATCGCGGCCAGGTCGTCCTCCGTCCAGTCCCGCAGGACGAGTCCCTCCCCCCGCAGCTCCATGCGCTCGGGAAAGGACGACGTGGTGCCGCTCATGCTGGGGCCCTCCTTGGCCTGCGGTGTGGGACGAGGCAGGATAACCGCGGCCGGGCCGGAACCTGTTGCCGTTTTCCCCGCGGGCCTGCCGGCCGCCGGGAGCGGTCGCCGTGCGCAATGCAAGGGCGCCCGGGCGCACGCTGTGCGGAGGTGCGCCGCCGCCGCTGCCGCCCGCGCTGCCCGTCGAGGAGGACATGCCCGGACCCCGGCAGATCGCCGGGGACGGCTTGGGACGCACCGTACTGACGGCGCGGTGCCCGAAGGAGTGCGGCACCGTTCGGCAACGTCGAGGGGGTGCTGCGCGACAACCCGCCGCGCGGGTGGCCGCGGCGCGTGAGTCCTGCCGTACCGGGTAGGAGCCGGGACAGCCGAGTGACGAGAGGTGTCGACGTGATTCGAAAGCTGCAAGCGGTCGCACTGGACTGCGACGACCCGGTCCGGCTCGCGCGCTTCTACGCGGAGCTGCTCGGGGGCCGTGTCGTCGAGGACCCGGAGGACCCCGACTGGCTGGAGGTGCACGGCTTCGAGGGGACGCCCCTCGCCTGCCAGCGGGTGGACGGCTACCGGCCGCCCGAATGGCCCGGGCAGCAGCGGCCGCAGCAGGTCCACCTCGACTTCGACGTGGACGACCTCGACGGCGAGGAGAAGCGTGCGCTGGCCCTCGGCGCGACCCTGCTGGAGCGGACGGACCAGGTCCGCCCGGAGGCCAACTGGCGTGTCTACGCCGACCCGGCCGGCCACCCGTTCTGCCTCTGCCTCCACTGACGCAGGCGCACCCGCCACGCCGCAGGCAGGCCGCAGCACCGCTCAGGCGGCGGGGCCGGGCGCCGGCCGGCGGCGCCGCGGGGCGGTGTCCAGGACGGCCCACAGGCGCCGGCCGTCCTCCCCGGTGTCCGTGCCGACGGCGCAGGTCGCGGCCAGGGCGGCGACCTGCGCGAGCACACCGTCGTCCGGCGCGCCGGGCACATGCCCGAGAACGGCCACGAGGATCTTCCCCTCCTGGTCGCCCAGGTGCACCGACAGCCGCTTCCCGCCGTCCGCGACCGCTGCCCCGACGAGGGCCCGTACCACCTGCTCCACGTCCCCCTCGCAAGCGCCCGCGTACCCCCAGCCGCGCACCGCCTCCACGACCTGGCGGGCCGCCTTGCCCGCCGCCCACCGGTCGGCGCGGAACGCGAGCGCCGCCGTGCGCCGGTTGCGGACCACCATCCGCGGACGGACCGGCACCGCCACCTCCTTCGGCTTCGCGGCGGGCTGCGGACGCGGCGCCTCCACCGGCTTCTTCTGCGGTGGCGGCGTCTTCGGCGGGTGGGTCGGCGGCAGCTTGGGCCCCCTGGCCTCGGGACTGGTCAACTCGGCCTCCTCGCAACAGGGAACAGGCAGACGGAACAGCGCGTCCCTCATCCTGGCACGCCGCGGCCCCGACACCGCCCCGGTACGGCCCGAAGGGCCGATCGGCGTCGCGCCGCCCCTGCGGCGGACGGCCGTGCACCACCCGGCCGGCGGTCCCGGCAAACGCCGTGGTGACGGATTCCCGCGATCCGCCCCGGCTTTGTTCCCGGCGCCCCTGCCGCCGCCGGTGATCCTGCGTAGCCTTGGGGCCGTTCGCAGGCGGCCGCCCTCCGCCGAGCCGGCCCGGTCGACACGACCCGCCCGGACCCGCCCGGGGCTGCCGTACGAGCCCGGTTCCCTTTGCCGTCCTCACGCCAGGAGCTGCCGCATGTCCACACCCACCGGTCTGATCGACGTCCACCACCACGCCGTGCCGCCCCTGTACGCCGAGGCCCTCGGCGACCGGAAGGCGATTCCGGGCGTCGACTACCCGGACTGGACCCCCGAGCAGAGCCTGGAGGTGATGGACGCGCACGGGATCGCGGCGGCCGTCCTGTCCATCACCGCCCCGGGCGTCACCTTCCTCGACGGCCCGGACGCCCCCAAGATGGCCCGCGGGGTCAACGAATACCTGGCCGGACTGGTCCGCGAGCACCCGACCCGGTTCGGGGCCTTCGCGATCCTCCCGCTGCCCGACGTGGCCGCTGCCCGCGAGGAACTCCGCTACTCCATGGACGAGTTGGGCCTGGACGGCGCGGGGCTGCTGACTTCGTACGGACGCCGCTACCTCGGCGACCCGGAGTTCGAGCCGCTGCTCGCGGAGATCGCCGAGCGGGGAGCGGCCGTCCACGTCCACCCCGCCACCCCGCCGAGCCGCGACCTGGAGACCTTCGGCCTGCCCGCGTCCCTCTACGAGTTCACCTTCGAGACGACCCGCACCGCAGCGAGCCTGCTCTTCAACGGCGTCCTCGACCGGCTGCCCGACCTGAGGCTCATCCTGTCGCACGCGGGCGGCACCCTGCCGTTCCTGGCCCGCCGGCTCACCCACGGCCCCACCATCGGCGCGTACCTGAAGGACCGCGTCCCCGCGGACGTCATCGGCGCGCTGGGCCGGCTGCACTACGACATCGCCATGTCCGCCCACGAGTTCGCGCTGCCCGCACTGACGCGCCTCGCCGGCCCTGGCCACATCCTCTACGGCAGCGACTACCCCTTCATGCCCGCCTCCCACACCGCGGAGAACACGGCCGGCTTCGCCGCGTACGACGGATGGACGGATGCCGAGCGCGCCGACGTGGGCCGGACGAACGCCCTCCGGCTGCTCCCCGCCCTGGCCGCCCGCCTCGCCGCCTAGACCCGGTCGGGCCCGCGGGCGGCCTCTGTCGGGCCGTCAGCCAGGCCGGTCCTCCGCCCCGTCAGCCGCCGTCGTCAGCCGGGCCGCCCCGGTGCGGGCGGACCCCGCGCAGGTCCGAGTCGGCGAGGGGCTCGAGCGTGCCGCGGGTGTCCAGCCGGTACAGCAGCGCCACGGCCGGTCCGATGAGCAGGAGGGCGACGAGGCTGACAAGCGACAGCCACGCCAGGGTCTGGGGGTCGCCCGCGGCGTCCGCCACCGTGAGGGAGGTGGGGATGAGGTAAGGGCGCTGCGCGAGGCCCCAGGCGAACACGGCCGTCCCGACGGCCGCGACGGCGCCGAAGCGGGCCCACCGCGCCCTGCCCCGCAGGACGAGCAGTCCGGTGGCGGCGAGGGAGGCG
Source organism: Streptomyces toxytricini (assembly GCF_014649915.1). Lineage (GTDB taxonomy): Bacteria > Actinomycetota > Actinomycetes > Streptomycetales > Streptomycetaceae > Streptomyces > Streptomyces toxytricini. Next base: position 110,555 of record NZ_BMTY01000010.1, read on the forward strand.
GCAGAGGCGGCGGCGAGGGCGAGGCCCGCGCCGCGGGTGAGGCCCTGCCAGACGTGCGGGGCGTCGCTGCGGGTGGCGAGGAGCACACCGCACGCGGTGACGGCGACGGCGCCGAGGGCGACCAGCGCGCGGAGCCGGAAGTAGCCGACGAGGTCCGGGGCCTCGAAGCGGGCGGCGTCGGCGGTCAGGAACACGGCGCCGAGGAGGGCGGTCTCCGCGACGGTGAACAGCCCGAACGCCAGCGGGGCGGGTCCGGCCCAGACATGCGCCGCGGCCTCGGTACCCGGTGCGGCCCGCCCGGAGGCGATGCCTCCGACGGCCACGCCGAGGCAGAACGGCGTCAGCAGCGAGGCACCGGCGAAGGCGGCACCGTACAGGCGCCGGCGGGACAGCCGCCGGACGGGCTTGCGCAGCGCGAAGCCGGCCCCGCGCACGACCATGCCGAGGGCGGCCAGGGCGAGCGGGAGCCACATCGCGGTGAACACCGTCTGGAAGAGCACGGGGAAGCCGGTCCACATCAGGACCAGGACGAAGACCAGCCAGACGTTGTTGACCTCCCAGACGGGGGCCATGGCGTGGTCGATGAGCCGACGCGGGCGCCGTCCGCGCGCGGCCCCTCCGGCCGCCAGGTCCCAGAACCCGGCGCCGTAGTCGGCTCCGCCGGCGCAGGCGTACGCGGTCACCGCGAGCAGCAGCACGAAGGCGACGAGCCCGGCCATCACCGCCCGCCGCCCTCGGAGGGCGCGGAACTCCCGGGTTCGGCCGCGGCGTCGGCGGCGCCGGCGGGGGCCGGCGGGCGCGGCCCGTACGGGGTCGCCGCCTCGGGGGCCTCCGCACCGTCCGGGCCCGGGCCCGCGCCCGAACCGGGCCCGGCCGGCTCATCGGACAGGCGCCACCGGTCGCGCATCTTCAGCAGGACGACCACGAACGCCGCGAAGACCAGGACGTACACCACGGCCACCAGGGCGAACACCGTCCACAGGGCGCTGGAGCGGGTCGGGGTCACGGCCTCGGCCACGCGCATGTGCCCGTAGACGATCCACGGCTGGCGGCCCACCTCTGTGGTGATCCAGCCGCATTCGACGGCGACGACCGATCCGACGCCCGCGCAGGCGGCTCCCCGGTAGAACCACCGGGAGCGGGGCGGGCGCCGGTGCCGCAGCCAGGCCAGCCCGTACCAGGCGGCGAGCAGGGCGAGCGCCGAGCCGATGCAGACCATGACGTCGAAGGCGCAGTGGGCGATGGTGGCCTGCGTGGCGTTCGGCCGGTCGGCCGCCGGCACGGCGGTCAGGCCCTGCACCACGGTGTCCGGGCTGAAGCCGGCGAGGATGGAGTCGAGCTGGGGGAACTTGATGCCGCCGGTGATCGACCCGTCGGGGTGCAGGCGGCCGAAGAGGTACTCCGGCACGTGGCTGTCGGTCTCCCAGACGATCTCCATCGCCGCGAACTTCACGGGCTGCTCGCGGAAGACCGCCCGGGTGATCGAGTCGCCCAGGAACAGCTGCACGGGGGTGGCCGCGGCGGCGAGGGTGAACGGCACGGTGAAACCGAGGCGGTGGTACCGGTCGCGGCGCCCCCGCAGCCACCCGACGGCGTAGACGCCGGCCACGACGTAGCCCGCCGTCATCAGCATCGCCACCACGAAATGCCAGTACTGGGGGCCGAACATCGGGGTGAAGACCGCCTTCCAGACGTCCACGTCGACCGGGTCGCCCCGCGAGTCGAGCGTGAAGCCCTGCGGCGTGTTCATCCAGGCGTTCGCGGACAGGATGCCGAAGGCCCCGAGCAGCGCCGCGGCCGGCAGCGGCAGCCCGAGCAGGAAGTGGGTGCGCGGCGGCAGCCTGCGCCAGCCGTACAGGTAGATGGCGATGAGCACCGCTTCGAGGAAGAAGGCCCAGGCCTCCACGCCGAAGCCGACGCCGAACACGTCACCCCACCGGCCCATCAGCCCCGGCCACAGCAGCCCGAACTCGAAGGACAGCACGGTTCCGGTGACGACGCCGATCGCGAACTGCACGGCCATCACGGCCGACCAGCGCCGGGCCAGCAGCAGGGCCACCGGGTCGCCGCGGCGCAGCCCGCGGTGGTGCATGACCAGGGTGATCAGCGGCAGCGCCACTCCCATCGGCACCAGGATGATGTGCGAGGCGAGGGTGAACGCCATCAGCTGCCGGGCCGGGAGGAGTTGGGCGGGGGCGTCGGCCGCCAGAAGGTGGACCGTGGTGTGCATCGCGCTCCTCGCCTCGCCGGGTGGACCGGTCCCGGCCGGCGGGGGTATCTCGGCCGCAGCCCGGGTCCGGTACGCCACGGAAGCACCCTCTGCGCCGATCGGGGGCCCGGGCGGCGTGGTCTTGGCCCACGCGGACCAGCGGCAACGCCCGCTCGGAGTACACCCGCGGGCGCGCGGCGGGGGAGGGGCGGGCGCACAGGCCCCGGCCGGTGACGGCCGGGGCCTGCGAGGTCAGGAGGGCCAGCCGCCGTACGGGACGGTGATCAGTTCCATGGCGTGGCCCGCCGGGTCCATGAAGTAGACCCCGCGGCCGCCGTCGTTGTGGTTGATCTGCCCCGGAAGGCGCCGCTGCGGGTCGGCGTAGTGCTCGATGCCGCCCTCGCGGATCTTCGCGTACGCGGCGTCGAACTCGTCCTCGGAGACGAGGAAGGCGTAGTGCTGCGGGGTGATGGCGTCCTCGGGGACCGAGGCGAAGTCCAGGGTGACTCCGTCGGCCAGGCCGACCGCGATGAAGGGGCCCCACTCCCCGGTGATGTCGAGGCCGAGGAGATCCGCGAAGAAGGCGGCGGACTCCCGGTTGTCCCGGGCGTGGACGATGGTGTGGTTGAAGCGAACCGACAAAGGAATGCCTCCAAGGGCATGTCCCGGCACCTCCATGCCTCCCCCGGACGGTGACCGGCACGCGATGCTGCAGGGGATCATACGCGGAACCATCGGCGGGGCAAGCGGCGGCAGTCGGCCCGCCCGCCGACCCGGCGCCCGCACCGCGGCCGCGCGGCCCATACAGAAATCCGACAGGAAAGTCTCGTAAGGTGCGGCAGGTCGGACATTCAGCCCGAAAAGGGCGGAGTACCTCGACCGGAAGGACCGTCGTGACCGCCGAGCCCCCGACCGCCGGCCCGCACGCCCCGCAGCCCGTGGCCCCCGACGCCGAGCGGGCGGCCCGGGCCGGGCGCCCCCGGCACGACCATGCCGCGGACTGGATGTTCTGCGGCGTCTACGGCACGGTCCTGGCCAGCGGCCTGCTCGCCGCCCTGGACGAGAAAGGCGGCACGTACACGCCCTTCAGCGACGCGAGCTGGGTGCTGGTCACCGCGATCACCGCCGCCTTGGCCCACGGCTACGCCCACCACATGTCCGGGCACCGGCAGGACCCCTCCCCGCGGCGATGGCGCCTGCTCGCGGTCGAGCTGTGGCACGAGTGGCCGATGGTGGCGGCCGCCCTGCCGACCGTGCTGCTGCTCGTCCTCGCGGGCGTCTTCGGCTGGGAGGCCCCCGGCACCACCGCCGCCGGCCTCGGCCTCAACACCGCGCTGCTCTTCGGCTGGGGCACGGCCCTCTCGCTGCGCCGGGGCTCCCGGCTCCCGTCCGCCCTTGCCGTCGGCGCCGCGGACGCCGCCATCGGATTCGCGATCATCGTGGCGAACGCCCTGATCAAGTAGGGCCGCCACGGCGCCCCCCCCGGCGGCGCAGCCGGCCCCGGCGGCGCGTCAGGACTCCACCACCTCGACGTGGTCGCCGACCGCGACCACCAGCACCCGCGTCCCCGGCCCGGTCGTCCGCCAACGGTGCCGGACACCGCCGGACAGCAGCAGCGTGTCCCCGCGCCCCAGCCGGTGCACCCGCCCCTCGGCCTCCACCTCCACCGAGCCGTCCGCCACGTACACCAGCTCGTCGTTGCGGTGCCGGAACTCCCGGTCCGCCTCGTGCGCGCCGACGAACTCCAGCGCGTGCAGCTGGTGCCGGCCCCGCACCACCGGCCGCACCTGCGCCGCCCCGTCGAGCCCGCTGTCGTCGGAGGCACGCACCACGTCGACCGCCCGGGTCTCGTCCGAAGCGGCGAAGAGCTGCACCGCCGTCGTCTCCAGGGCGTCCGCGATGCGCTGCAGCGAGCGCATGCTCGGCCGCGCCCGGTCGTTCTCGATCTGGCTCAGGAACGGGGCCGAGAGCCCGCTGCGCCCCGCGACCGCGGCGAGCGTCAGGTCGAGGGCCCGGCGCCGCCGCCGCACGGCAGCCCCCACCCTCGGTGCGTCCCCGGTCCCCATGGTGTCCCGTCCTTCCCCGCCCGGCGGCACGTTCCCCCTGGCCCGGGGGCGCCTGAGGGCACCCTACGCGGCCCGCGCCGCGCAACCGCAGACGGTTTCGCACTGCCGTCACACTGCCGTCACATGCGGGCCCTACGGTCAAAGCCAGTTGCTCCCATCAAAGAAAATTTGACGAAGGACGTGCGCGTGCCCGCCATCGACCAGAACTCACGCCGCCGGCGCCCCACCGGCCTCATCGCCCTCGACGAGACGGCCGCCTTCGCCGGCCACACCCTCTTCGCCCCGCTCACCGGCAGCGGCGCGACCTACCTCATCGACCTCCACGGCCGCACCGTCCACCAGTGGAAGCTCCCGTACCGGCCCGGCCGCCACGCCAGGCTCCTCGGCGACGGAACCCTCGCCTACAACGGCGTACTCCCCGGCGAGGAGGCGCTGTTCCCCATGTGGCACAAGTACCGGGGCGGCGCCATGCTCCACGCCGCCCCCGACGGCCGCATCCTGCGCGAACACCACGACCCCCTCCAGCACCACGACGCCCACCACCTCGACGACGGGCGCATCCTCTACACCGCCCTGGAGCCGCTCACCGGCCCCGACGCCGCGGCCGTACAGGGCGGAGTGCCCGGCTCCGAAGCGGCCGGCGGCACCGTCTGGGCCGACACCATCAAGGAGGTCGGCCCGGACGGCACCCTGCTCTGGTCCTGGCGCGCCTCCGACCACCTCGACCGCGCGTCCTTCCCCCTGCACGAGGCGTACGCCCGCGAGCACTGGCCGCTGGTCAACAGCGTCACCCCGCTGCGGGACGGCAACATCCTCGCCAGCCTGCGCAGCGTCTCCGCCGTCGTCGTCATCAGCCGCGCGACCGGCGACGTCCTCTGGCGCAGCCGCCCCGGCACGGTAAGCCAGCAGCACGCCCCCACCGAACTCGACGACGGCCGCCTCCTCGTCTTCGACAACGGCGTCTTCCGCCCCGGCCACGACGTCCCCCACTCCCGCGTCGTCGAGATCGACCGGGCCGGCGGCGACGTCGTATGGGAGTACCACGACCCCGCCCGCGAGTTCTTCTTCGCCCCCTTCATGGGATCGGCGCAGCGCCTCCCGAACGGCAACACCCTCGTCACCGACTCGCCCTCCGGCCGGCTCTTCGAGGTCACCCCGGACGGCTACCTGTGCTGGGAGTACGTGGTCCCGTACTTCGCCGGCTACGGCGAGAGCGAGGTCCGCGGCCTCTTCCCCTCCGAGCCCAACGCGGTCTTCCGGGCCTACCGCTACGCCGTGGCCGACATCCCCTGGCTGGAGGCGGACGCGTGACCGCCACACCGCCCCCCGCCTCCGCCCCCTCCTCCCGCACCCGCCCCGATCCCGACGCCGTGGACGCGCCCGTGCCCCTGCGGCGGCTGGTGCCGCTGTCCGCGCAGCACGTCCTCGCGATGATCGCCGCACCCGTCTCCACCGTCTTCCTCGTCGCGGGCACCCTGGACATGCCGCCCGGCGCCACGGCCTCCCTCCTCAGCGCCGTCCTCCTGCTGTGCGGGGCGGGCGCCCTGCTCCAGTCCCTCGGGGTGTGGCGGATCGGCGGCCGCCTCCCGTTCGTCATGCTCCCCGGCGGCGCCGCCACCGCCCTCTTCCTCCAGATCGCCCAGGAGCACGGCGCACCCACCGCCGCCGGAGCCGTCCTCCTGGCCGCCGCCCTGCTCCTGGCCGTGCTGCCGCTGTACGCACGCGTCGTACGGCTCTTCCCGCCCCTCGTCATGGGCGTGACCGTGCTCCTCATCGGCATCGCCATGATCCGGGTCGCCGCCCGGCTCGTCACCGGCCCGGACGGCACGGGCGAGCCCCGCGCAGTGCTCCTCGCCGCGCTGACCGTCGCGGCGACCGTCGCCGCGTACGTGTTCCTGCGCGGCGTCTGGCGCCAGACGTCCGTCCTCATCGGCATGGCGGCGGGCACCGCCGCGGCGGTCGCGACCGGCCTGGGCGCCTTCACGCCCGCGGCCGGCAGCGGCTTCGCACTGCCCGCGCTCCTGCCCTTCGGCGCGCCCCGCTTCGACGTCGTCGCCGCCCTCCCGCTGCTCGTGTTCAGCCTCACCACACTGGCCGAGATCACCGGGCAGACCGTGCTCAACAGCGAAACCGTCGGCCGCACCCCCGACCCGGCACGCGACGTCCCGCGCGTCGCACGCGCCGACGCGCTGGTGTCGCTGGCCGGAGGGCTGTTCGGCACGTCCGTGATGGTCACCAGCGCCGAGAACATCGGCATCGGCCGGCTCACCGGCGTCCGCAGCCGCTTCGTGACGGCGGGCGCCGGGGCGCTCCTGGTCGCCCTCGGCCTGGCGACACCGGTGTCCCGTGCGCTGGCCGGCATACCCGAGGCGGTCGTCGGAGGCTCCGCGCTCGTCGTCTACGCGGTGATCGCCGTGATGGGCGTCGAGATGCTCCGCCGCGCGGACCTCTCCGGCACCGGCAGCGGCACGCTGACCGCCTCGATCGCCCTGGCGGTTGGGCTGCTGCCGCTGCTCGCCCCGGACCTCTACGCCGGCTTCCCCGGATGGGCCCGCACGATCCTCGGCAGCGGCGTCGTCGCCGGCACGGTGACGGCGGTCCTCCTGGGCGCCCTGCTGCCCCGAGGGGCCCGCCCGGGCCCCCTGCCGGTCCCGCCCGCACGCGAATGAGCCGGCTTCCCGGGGCGCGTCAGTCCAGCGGCACCACCGCGACGGGCGCCGGGCTGTGGTGGACGGCGGCATGGGCGACGGGACCGACGTGCGGACCGAGCGGCAGCCTGCGGGTCCGGCGGCCGACGGCCAGCAGGGTCGCACCCTTCGCCGCGTCCACGAGCCGGGCGCCCGCCGCGCCGGTGACGGCCTCGTGGCCGACCCGCACCCCGGGGTACGTCTTCCGCCACGGCTCCAGGAGCTCCTCCAGGGCCTCGGCCGCCCGCTGCCCGAGCTCGTCGCCGATGTGCGGGTCCACCACCCCGGCGTACACGTAGACCGGGGGCAGGCTCCAGCAGTGCAGGACGTGCAGCGTGCCGCCCCGGCGCGCGGCCTCGGTGAACGCGAAGCCGAGGAGCCGGTCGCTGTGGTGCGCGAGGTCGATCCCCGCGACGATCCCGCCGTCCGGGGCCGGCCCGCCGCCGTCGTCGGGGGCGCGCACCAGCACGACCGGATGGCGGGCCGCGGCGACGACGCCAAGCGCCACCGAGCCGGCGAGGAACCCGCCGAGGGCCCCGAGCCCCCGCGAGCCCAGCACCGTCAGCTCCGAATCGTCCGCGGCCCGGCCCAGCACCTCCTCGGGCCGGCCCCGGACGCAGCGCACGTCCACCTCCAGGACCGCGCCCCCGCCGCGCGCCCGCTCGGCGGCGGCCGCGAGGAGCGCCGCGGCGCCGCCGTCCGGGTCCGCGGACCGCGCCCCCGCCTCCACGTGCAGCAACTGCAGCGGCACATCGCGCAGCACCGCCTCGCGCGCCGCCCACGCGACCGCCGCGAGGCTCCCGGGTGAGCCGTCCACGCCCACCGTGACCTGGGCCGTCATGGCATGCCTCCTCGGGGGTTCCGTATCCAGCCTGCCCCGCCGCCACGGCCGCGGCCAGGGCCCGAGCGGGCTGTACGGGGGCCCGAACGGCCCCTCCGCGGCCGCGGGACGGCAGCCGCACCGTCCCGCGCGCGTGTCGCGTACGACCGCGGCCCGCCCCGATGGCGATAGTCGGCGCATGGACACCGCAGTGGCGGTGGCGGCCGCTCTGCTGTCCGCCGCCGCCTTCGGCTTCGCGTCCGTCCTCCAGCAGAAGGCGGCGCAGCAGGCGCCCGCGCAGGAGGCCCTGCGGCTGCGCCTGCTGCTCGGGCTGGCCCGCCGGCCCGCCTGGCTGGCCGGCATGGCCCTCGTCGTCCTCTCGTACGCCCTCCTCGGCATCGCCCTCGCCTTCGGGCCCCTCGTGCTGGTGCAGCCGCTGGCCGCCACCGACCTCCTCTTCGCGCTGCCGCTGCTCGCCCGCCGCCGCGGGATGCCGCTGACCCGGCGGGACGTGGCGGGGATCGCCTGCACGGCCGGAGGCATCGCCATGTTCCTCGCGGTGCTCCCGCCGGCAAAGACCTCGCCGGTGCCGACCGCGGGCGAATGGCTGCCGCTGCTGCTCGGCATCGGCGGGGCGGTGACCGTCCTGGCGGCCGTGGGCCGCCGGAGCCGCGCGGCGGCCCGGACGGCCCTCTACGCGATCGCCGCCGCCCTGATGTTCGCGCTGCTGGACAGCCTGACTAAGAGCGCGGGCGGGCGGTTCCGCGGCGACGGGCTCGACGGGTTCGGGCACTGGGAGCCGTACGCGGTCGTCCTCATCGGCGTGATCGGGCTGGTGCTGTCCCAGAGCTCCTACCAGGCGGGCTCCCTCGCGATCAGCCTGCCGATCATCGACTGCCTCGAACCGGTCGGCGCGGTGCTGATCGGCGTCGCCCTCTTCGGGGAGCAGCTGGCCACCTCGCCCGGGGCGCTCGCGGTCCAGGCGGTGGGCGCCGCGACGGCGGTCGCGGGCATCGTCGTCCTCGACAGGTCGCCGCTGGCCCGTGCCTGACCACGGCGCCGGCGGCAGACGCCCCGCCCCGGGCCCGCCGCCGGCGCCCCGGTTGCGGCGGCGCGGCGGCGCGACACCCTGGAAAGGGCCCACCGGCCCCCGGAGGGGCCCGACCGGCCCGAGCGCGGCGCCGGGCCCGCAGGACAGCCTGGCATCGACACCTCCGTGCACAAGAGAGGAGGCCGCGCCATGAAGGCACTCGTCTTCCACGGGCCCGGACAGACCTCCTGGCAGGACGTCCCGGACCCCTCGGTCGAGGACGCCGCCGACGCCGTCGTCCGCGTCGACGCCGTCGCCCTCTGCGGCACGGACCTGCACATCGTCAAGGGCGACGTACCCGAGGTGGCGCCCGGCCGGATCCTCGGCCACGAGGCCGTCGGCACCGTCGTCGAAACCGGCGGCGACGTCCGCAGCGTGCGCCCCGGAGACCGGGTCCTGGTCTCCTGCATCTCCGCCTGCGGCCGGTGCCGGTTCTGCCGCGAGGCCCGCTACGGCCAGTGCCGCGGGGGCGGCGGCTGGATCCTCGGCCACCTCGTCGACGGCACCCAGGCGGAGTACGTGCGGGTCCCCTTCGCCGACCTCTCCGTCCACCCGCTGCCCGGGACCCTCGCCGACCACGAGGCCGTCCTGTTCGCGGACATCTTCCCCACCGCGTACGAGGTCGGCGCCCTCAGCGGCGGCGTCCGCCCCGGCGACACGGTCGCCGTGGTCGGCGCCGGCCCCGTCGGCCTGGCCGCCATCGCCACCGCACGCCTCTACAGCCCCTTCCGCATCATCGCGGTCGACCTCGCGGCCTCCCGTCTCGAAGCCGCCCGCCGGCTCGGCGCCGATGCCACCGCGACCGCGCGGGAGGAGCCCGAGCGGCTGGTGGCGGACCTGACCGACGGACTCGGCGCGGACGTCGTGATGGAGGCCGTCGGCCTGCCCGAGACGTTCGAGCTGTGCACCCGGATGGTCCGCCCCGGCGGCCGCGTCGCGAACATCGGCGTCCACGGCAAGCCGGCCGTCCTCCACCTCGAAGACCTGTGGATCAAGGACGTCAGTCTCACCACCGGCCTCGTCGACACCCACTCGACGCCGATGCTGCTCAGGATGGCGGCGGCCGGCCGCCTGCCCGGCGCCGCGCTGGTCACCCACCGCTTCGCGCTCGACCGGATGGAGGAGGCGTACGACGTCTTCTCCCGCGCCGGCGACACCGGCGCCCTCAAGGTCGTCCTCGGCGGCCCCCAGCACGACACCCTCGCCGTACCGCCCCGGGAGCAGTGATCACCGTGAAGAGCAGCCCGCACACCCCCCGACCCGCCTCCGGCGCCCCCGCCGGCCGCACCGACCTCGGCCGCCGCCTGGCCGCCCGCCGCGCCTCCCTCGGCCTGAGCCGGGAGGAACTGGGCCGGCGGTGCGGAGCGGACGCCAACTACATCGCCTACCTGGAGGAGCACGCCGCCTCCCCGTCCATCGGCACCCTCATCCGCGTCGCCGACGCCCTCGGGGTCACCGTCGACGACCTGACCGGCGCCAGCTCCGACCGGGCGCCGGGACGGGCCGAGCCCCGCCGCGACTCGGCCCTGGTCCCCCTGGACGAGGCCGAGTGCCGGCGGCTGCTGGGCACCCACGGGGTAGGGCGGATCGCGGTGTTCACCGCCGAGGGCCCCTCCGTGCTGCCCGTCAACTACATGACGGCCGGCCCCGCCATCGTCTTCCGCACGGCCGCCGACACGGCCGCCGCCCGGGCGGGCGGGACCGAGGCCGCCTTCGAGGTCGACCACATCGACGACGTCACCGCCGAGGGCTGGAGCGTGCAGGCCGTCGGCCTGCTCGAAGCCGTCACCGACCCCGACGAGCGCCAGCACCTCGTCGTCACCGCCCGCACCCACCCGTGGGCGGGCGGGATCCGCGTCCACTGGATGAAGCTGACCCCCGTCCGGCTCACCGGCCGCCGCGTGGTGCACGGGTGACGGGCCGGGGCTCCGAAGCCGACCGCAGGCCGTGAACAGCCCCTGGCGCCAGGAGTACCTCCGCGTCCAGCAGGCCCTCTCCCCGCACGGCGCGGAGCTCGACGCCGGCGTGCCCGCCCGGGGCCTGCACGGGGAGGCGTACCGCGGGCGCGTCTTCCGGGACGGGCTGTTCGTCCTGCCGTACCTCACGCTGCTCCGACTGCCCGCCCGGTGACCCCGCGGCACGCCGCCCCGCCCGGGGAGGGCCGCCCCGGCGCCGCCCCCGCTCGGTGGCGGACCGCACCCGCCTCGCCCACGCTGGACGTAGGGAGTCGGAAGGAGTGGGGCATGAGCACGCAGCAGGAGACTCCGCGGATCGTGGTGGGCGTGGAAGGGTCGCCCTCCTCCCGGGCCGCCCTTCGCTGGGCGGTGCGGTACGCCGGGCTCGTCGGCGGCAGGGTGGAGGTCGTCACCGCCTGGGAGGTCCCCGGCGAGGCGTCGTGGTCCGCCCCCGCCGTGGACACGACGTTCGACGAGGAGGACGCCGAGCGGCGCCTGGTCGAGGAGGTCCGCACGGTGCTCGGCGAGGACGGCGCCTCCCTGGTCCGCGAGCGCCTCGTCCACGGCCACCCCGTGGAGGTCCTGGTCGACGCGGCGAGAGGAGCCGACATGCTGGTGGTGGGCAGCCGCGGCCGCGGCGGCTTCCGGCGCGCCCTGCTCGGCTCGGTCAGCCAGCAGGTCGCGCTGCACGCCCCCTGCCCGGTGACCATCGTCCGCCCGGAGGCGCCCGAGGGGTGAGCGCCCGGCCCACCGCCCGGACGGCGGTCCGGCCACCGGTACGTACGCAGGGCGGAGGTGCGCCATGGACGACCGGACGACAGGAGCGGGAGGCAGGCCGCCCCTGCGCAGCGCCGACCGCGCCCGCACGTGGCTGCGCCGCGCCTTCGCCGCGGCCTGCCTGATCGCCGCCGTCTGCGGGACCGCCGCCGGGTACGCCTCCTGGTCCGACGGCACCCGCGCCGCCGAGGCGCTCGCCCGCGAGCGGCACGCAGTGACGGCCACGACCGTCGGCACGACCGGCTACCGCTCGGGGGACTGGCCGAGCGACCGGACCTCCACCGCCGCCTCCGCCACCTGGCAGTACCCGCCCGGCCGCGCGCACACCGGCACCGTGCCCGTCCCGCCCGGCACCCGCAAGGGCGACGCCGTCCGCGTGTGGGTCGACGACCGGGGCGCCGTCGCCTCCGCACCGCCCGGTACCGCCGAGCTGGCCCTGGAGGCGCTCCTCCTCGGCGCGGCGGCGGCCACCGGGGTGCTCCTCGTGTCGGGGGCCCTCGTCCGCGTCGGCCTCCGCGCCGTCGACGCGCGCAGCGCCCGCGCCTGGGAAGCGGAGTGGGAGGACGTCGAGCCCCTGTGGAGCGGTCGCCTGCGGCCCGGTCCCGGCGACGGCTGACGGCGGCCCGTCACGCGGGGCCGGCGTCCGGGCCCGCGAGCCTGTTGTCGACGTCCACGACGCCGTCGACGCTCTGGCAGAGCCGCTCGACCACGGGCAGCAGTTCCGCCCTGGGCACCGTCCCGCTGAGGACGACCACGCCGTCGTCCACGTCCACGGTGACCGACGAGGGGGCGATGCGGAGCGTGCGGACGATCACGTCCTCGACGATCTCCTCGCGGATGGCCTGGTCGCGGCGGAGGAACAGCCGCACCAGGTCGCTGCGGCTGAGCACGCCGACCAGCCGGCCGTCCGCACCGACGACCGGCAGCCGCTTGACCCCGTGCCGCTGCATCACGCGCGCCGCGCGGACCACGCTCCACTCCGGGCGGGCCGTCACCGCGGGACTCGACATCAGCTCGCCCGCCGCGGACGTGCCGCCGGCCCGGCGGCGCAGCAGGTCGGCCTCCGAAACGACGCCCACGGGGTGCCCGTCCCCGTCCACCACGGGCACGGCCGTGATGTCGTACTCGTGGAGCAGCCGGGCCACCTCCTTGAACGCCGTCTCCGCCCGGACGGCCACGGGGTGGGGCGTCATCAGGTCCGCGACGCTGCGGTGCCGCATGCCGGCCCTCCCCGCGGGCGTGCCGGGCCGCCCGCCCTGCTCCCCGGGGCCGCCGTCAGTCATGCGCGACCACCGCGACGGGGGCGGCGGCGTGGTGCAGCACCGCGTGGGCGACCGAGCCCAGGTGCGGGCCCAGCGGGGAGCGGCGTCGGCGCCGCCCGACCACGACCAGGCCCGCACCGCGGCTCTCCTGGACGAGCCGCTCGCCGGGAGACCCCCGGAACACGCTGCTCGTGACCGCCACGGCCGGGTACTTCCGCCGCCAGGGCAGCAGCATGTCGTCGACCGTGCGGGTGACGCTCCGGCCGATGTCCCGCTCGTCGTCCGGGTCGAAGAACGGCACGTACGTGTAGGCCGGGGGCAGCTTCCAGCCGTGGACCGCCCGCAGCGCGCAGCCCCGCCGGGCCGCCTCCTCGAAAGCGAAGTCGAGAACCCGGTCGCCCGCCTCGTGGATGTCGACGCCGACGACGATCCCGGCACCGGCATCGGTGTCGGAACCGTCCTGAGCCTCGTCGGCGGTGCGCACGAGGACGACGGGCGTGTCGGTCGCCGCGACGGCCGCCAGCGCGACCGAGCCGACCAGGAAGCCGACCAGTCCGCCGATGCCGCGCGAGCCGAGCACCAGCAGTGCGGCGTCCGCCGCCTCCGCCGCGAGGGCGGCCGCCGGGCGGGCCGTGGGACAGCGGGTGGTGATCTCCAGCTGCGGATGGCGCCGCTGCAGCTCCTCCGCCGCATCCGCCAGCACCCGGTCGGCCCACCGGTCCGCGTCCTGCCCGCCCACCCCGGGGAACACCGGGTCGAGCGGCCAGTCGACGGCGTGGACGAGCCGCAGCGGAACCCGCCGCAGCACGGCTTCACCGGCCGCCCAGAGCGCTGCCGCCCGGCTCTCGGGCGAGCCGTCGACGCCGGCCGTCACGTGGTCGTCCATCGGGAGGGGTTCCTTCCTCGGGGAGCCGGGCGTCACCACGGCATCGCCTGTCGCGCCCGCCCGGCGGTGGCGCCGGCGGTGTCGTCGGAGAGGGCCGTCACGCGCGGGGCGACGGCGACGACCCCGTCGAGCCGTTCGACGAGGTCGAGCAGCAGGCGGAGCCGGCTGCGGCGGGCCACCGTCCCGTCCAGGGTGACGACGCCGTCCACGACGTGCACCTCGACGGCGCCGTCCGGTACCTCCGCGGCGTCCGCGAGCACCTCGCCGACGCGGCGGCGGATCTCGGCGTCCGGACGCAGGAACACCCGGAGCAGGTCCCGGCGGGGTGACGATGCCGACGAGCCGGCCCTCCACGTCCACGACGGGCAGCCGCTCGATGCCCCGGCGCGTCATGAGGCGCGCCGCGTCGGCGGCGCCGTCACCGGCGCGCACGGTGACCGCCGGCGCGGACATGAGGCCGCCCGCCGCCGGGGGGCTCCGCCGATCGCCCGTCCGGGGCGTCCTGCGGGCCGGGCAGCAGGGCCGGAGCGCCGGCCAGGAGGTCGGTCTGCGAGACGACGCCCACCACCCGGTCCTCCGCGTCCAGGACGGGCACCCCGGAGACGTCGTGCTGCGCGAGCAGTTTCACGATGTCCTTGAAGGAGGTGTCCGGCGTGACGGAGACGACCTCGCCGGTCATCAGGTCCGCCGCCTTGGTGTGCTTCATGAGGCCCTCCTGCCGTGCCGCCGCCGTACGCGGCAGACGCCCCGTGCGGACGTGCCGTCCACGATCCGCCGGGGCGCGGGCGCGGCGCGAGGGCCGAACGGGCCCGTCCCGGGGCCGGACGGACCAGCGGACCCCGACCGCAGGCGGGTGCCCGCCGCGGGGTCAGATGCCGCTGCCGCTGCCGTAGGGGGCGTACAGGTCGAGCAGCCGGATCCGGGTGGCGTGCAGGCGGTGGGCGAGGACCTGGCCGACCCAGTGGCCGACGGCGTACCCGAAGGCCGGGTCGGCGTCCATCAGCGCCCGCACCTGCTCCGCGTCGAACTCGTAGGTCCGCACGGGGGTCATGGCCTCGGCGCCCAGCCGCCAGGTGCAGGGCTTGAACAGCCACGAGCAGCCGACCAGCTCGCCTGCGCCGAGGCTCTCGACCACGGCGGCACGCCGTCCGGGCACGTGGACGTCGAGGGTCACGGTGCCGGAGCGGACGATCCAGAACCGGTCCGCCCGGCCGCCCTCGCGGAAGATGCGGGTCCCCTCGGCGAAATTCACCTCGCGGGCCGCCTCCATCAGGCGGGCGCGGTGCTCGGCGGGCAGCGCCGTGGCGATTCGGGTGGGAGAGGGGGTGCTCATGGACGGCCTCCCTGGTTCGGGTCCCTCCAGTTTCGGCCCTGCGCCGCCGCCCCGCACGGGCCCTGCGGGCCCTCCCCGGGTCCGAACGGCCCTGGCGGCGGCCGCGCGGGCAGCGGTGGAACCCTGCAGCCGCTCCGTCCGCGTGCTGGCACCGCCGCACGGCCGCCGGTGCGGCACGATGGTCGCGCGAACGCCCGCGTCGCCAGCCCGGAGGTGCCATGCCCGTGCCCGGCAGGACAGTGCCCGTGCCGCCCGCCTTCCGCGGCTACCGGCCCGCCTGGCTGAAGGGCGACGCCCTGGCGGGCATCACCGTGGCCGCCTACCTGGTACCGCAGGTGATGGCCTATGCGGGCGTCGCCGGCCTCTCCCCGGTGGCCGGGCTTTGGGCGGTCCTGCCCGCCATGGTGCTGTACTCCCTGAGCGGTTCCTCCCGGCTGCTGTCCGTCGGCCCCGAGTCGACCACCGCGCTGATGACCGCGGTGGCCGTGGGGCCGCTCGCCGCCGGCGACCCCGCGCGCTACGCGGGTCTCGCCGCGGCCCTCGCCCTCACCGTCGGGCTGCTGTGCCTGGCCGCCTGGGCGGTCCGGCTCGGTTTCGTCGCCGACCTCCTCTCCAGACCCGTCCTCGTCGGCTACCTGGCCGGGGTCGCCGGCCTCATGCTCGTGGACCAACTGCCCAAGCTCGTCGGCACCGAAGGCGGCGGATCGGGGTTCTTCCCGCAGTTGGCCGTGTTCCTCGGGCAGCTGCCGCAGGTGCACTGGCCGACCGCCGCCCTGTCCGCCGGCTGCCTCGCCCTGCTGTTCGTCCTGCCCCGGCTGTCCCGCGCCGTGCCCGGCCCCCTGGTGGTGCTCGTCCTCGCCACCGCGGCGGTCGCCGCCTTCGGGCTCGACGAGGGCCCGGGCATCGGCGTCATCGGCGCCGTGCCGACCGGGCTGCCCGGCTTCGCCCTGCCCCGCCCGGCCGACCTCGCCGACCTGGTCCTGCCCGCCCTCGGCGTCCTCCTCGTCGGCTACACCGACGTGGTGCTGACCGCCCGCTCCTTCGCCCGGCGCGACGACCCCGTCCCGCTGGACTCCAACCGCGAACTGCTGGCCCTGGGCACCGCCAACCTCGGCGCCGGCGCCTTCCAGGGCTTTCCCGTCAGCAGCAGCGCCAGCCGCACGGCCCTGGCCGACTCGGCCGGAGCCCGCACGCAGGGATACTCGCTCCTCGGCGCCGTCTGCGTCGCCGCCGTTCTGCTCTTCCTCGGCCCGCTGTTGGCGTGGACCCCGGACGCGGCCCTCGGCGCGATCGTCGTCTACGCCGCGCTCCGCCTGCTGGAGGCGGGAGAGTTCCGCCGCCTCGCGGACTTCCGCCGCCGGGAGCTGCTGCTGGCCCTCGGCTGCACGCTCGGCGTCCTCGCCCTGGGGGTCCTCTACGGCGTCCTGGTCGCGGTCGCCCTGTCCGTCCTCGAACTCCTCGCCAGAGTCGCCCGGCCCCACGACGCGGTCCTCGGCACGGTCGCCGGACTGGCGGGCATGCACGACGTCGACGACTACCCGGACGCGCGCACGATCCCCGGGCTGGTCGTCTACCGCTATGACTCCCCGCTGTTCTTCGCGAACGCCGAGGACTTCCGCCACCGCGCGCTGGCCGCCGTCGACGCACAACGGGATCCGGTCCGCTGGTTCGTCCTGAACACCGAGGCCAACGTCGAGGTCGACATCACCGCCCTCGACGCCGTCGAAGCCCTGCGCGCCGAACTCTCGGACCGCGGCGTCGTGTTCGCCTTCGCCCGGGTCAAGCAGGATCTGCGCGGAGCCCTCGACGCCTACGGGCTGGCGCAGGCCGTCGGCCCGGACCGGATCTTCCCCACCCTGCCGACCGCGGTCGCCGCGTACCGTGCCTGGCAGCGCACCGGGGGAGACGGGCCAGGGGAGTGAAGGAGCCTCCACCCCGGCCGTCCGGGCGGGGGAGGGACCGCCCGGACGCCGACATCCCCTGCCCGGAAGGGGCCGGGAGACGCACCGCCGTCCTCGGGATCCGGTCGGGCACGGCTCCGCCGACGGGCCGCCTCGGGACCGAGGCCCGCGCCGGCGGCCCGCACCGCGATGCCGCGGACCGCACCATGCGATTCACCGCAGGTCCCGCCCCCGCACCGCGCGGGGCCGGGCGGCCGCCGCCGCGGGACCGCGCGGCCCTGGCGGCATCCGCCCCCGAGGGGCACCATGGCAGACACACCACCCACCGCTCCCGCTGCCGAGGTGACTGACATGGCATCCACGACATGGACCACCACGGGGGTGTTCACGGGCCCCGGAGGCGTGCGCACGGCGGAGGCCGGGACGCTCGCCGGGGAGCTCGCGGTGCGCACCACGTGGGAGTCGCAGCAGGCGCACGTCGCCGTCCAGTACGTGGGGGACACCGAGTGGCACCCGCTGGCCGGCAGCCCCGTGCCCTGCCCCACGCCGGAGGTCTGCCGCACCGTCCACCAGGGGGCGGTGGACGCGGTACGGGCCGGCGGGGCGGTCCCCTTCACGCTCCCGGCGGCCGCCCGGGCCGCGTACGGCGCGCCCACGCAGGCCGGCGGCTGAGCCCGGCTGCCCGCCGGGCCGGCGGGGAGCGCCGCCTCGGCGGCGCGGCGCCGTTCCCGGTCCTCCGCTGCCGGCGGCGGACCTGCGCGGCGATCACCGCCACCTGGGCACCGCGCTTGACGCCCGGCTGCCCTGCAGCCGGGAGGTGTCCGGTACGGCGGCGGCCCGCGCGGTGGCCGGGGCCGTCCGCCGCCCCCGATGCGCACGTCCGCGACCGCCTCGGCGGCGTGGACGGAGCGCGCCGGGCAACGGCACCAGGGCCCGGGTCCTCCGGCGGCTCCGAGGGTGACGACCCCGTCCGGGACGGAGGAGTCGAGCCCCCGGCGGGCACCACCCCCGTCGGCACCGCGCGGCGGATGTCCACGGTGTGGCGGGGTGCAGGCATGGCGGACTCCTTGGTCGTTCCGGTCGGGACCCCGCCGCAGCGCTCTGAGGCGCACGGGACGGCCCTTCCCTCCCACCCCACGACCCGGGCGCCCCGACGCCCAGGCCCCGGCCGGTCGTCAGGCGGGCAGGTCGACCCTCAGGTGGCCCGACAGGGCGCGCAGGAAGTCCGCCGCGTCGAAGAGCCGGCCCGCGGACGCGACGCCCACCGTCCGGGTGCGGCCCGTCAGGATGCGGTCGACGGCCTCCACCACCAGCGGGGCGGTGACGGCGTAGATGTCGGTGCCGCGGGCGACGGCCCGCCGCTGCGTCCCGCCGTACCGCACGGCGACGTCCACCGTGAACGTCTGGTCGGACCGGCCGTCCGCGGACACCGCCGCCGGCGCGGGCGAGTCCGCCGACACGACCTCCCGCGCCGCTCCGACCGTCATGTAGGTGCGGACCTCGGGCACGTCCAGGTGGCTGGGCACGGTCACCACGTCCGCCATGGTGAACTCGGCGATCACCTCCTGCGTCCCGACGGGCGGCGGGAAGTCCCACTGCGCGCTCGCGGGGGCGTCGTGCCGGTACCGCAGCCCGCCCCCGGTGAAGACGACGCGCCCGCCGCCCCGCCGCTCCCGCGAGACGGCGCCCGCCCTGCGGGTTCCCTCGGTGGGGTGCCAGCTGCTGAGCGCGTAGGCGACGTGCACCTCGTCCGCCGAGGTCCGGCCGTCCAGCGCCGCCGTGGCCAGCAGGTCGCCGAGGGCCCCGTAGAAGGCCATCGCCGGGAGGACCACCGTGCCCGCCTGCCGGGCCCGGTCGGCGAAGGCGGTGAACGTGTCGGCGTTGGCCTCGATCTCGGCGGCCACGTCCACGTACGGGATCCCGGCGCGCAGCGCCGCCTCGACCACCGGGGCGGCCGTGTGCGCGAACGGCCCTGCGCAGTTGACCACGGCCGCCGTCCCGGCCAGCGCCCGGTCCAGGGAGGCCGGGTCCTCGACCGCCGCCGGCCGGGCCTCGCAGCCCGTCCCGGCGGCCGCCTCGGCGAGCTTCGCCGCGTCCCGCCCCGACAGCACCGGGAAGAACCCGCGCCGCAGGAGCTCCGCGACCACGAAGCGCCCGGTGTGCCCGTACGCGCCGAACACCGCGACCGTCCGCGCCGATCCCCTCGCCGAACCCATGGCCGATCCCATCGGACACCATCCCCACTCTCGAACGACCGGCCCGCCACTGCGGCGGGCTCCGGCAACACGCCCATCCTCGCCACCGCCCCGGCAGCCCGGCGAGTGTCGGGAACGACACCACCCGTACACTTTCCGACATGACTGCAGTGGCCGTGGCCGTCACCGACGGGATGCTCCACTTCGAAATGGCCCTCGCCCTGGAGGTGTTCGGCTCCGACCTGCGCCACATCGCGGACCCCTGGTACGAGCTCTCCCTGTGCGGCCCCGAGGCCGTCAGTGCGGGCCGGTTCCGCCTGGAGCCGGACGCGGGCCTCGACTCCCTGCCCCGGGCGCACACCGTGATCGTCCCCGGTTGGGCGGACACCGCGGCCGCGCCGCCCGCGGAGCTCGTCGACGCGGTCCGCGCCGCCCACCGGGCGGGCGCGCGCATCGTCTCGCTGTGCACCGGCGCGTACGTCCTCGCCGCAGCCGGCGTGCTGGACGGGCTCCGGGCGACCACGCACTGGGCGCACGCCGCGGACCTGGCCGCCCGCCACCCGCGGGTCACCGTCGACCCGGACGTCCTGTTCGTCGACAACGGCAGCGTCCTCACCTCCGCCGGCAAGGCCGCCGCCATGGACCTGTGCCTGCACCTGGTCCGCCTCGACCACGGCTCGACGGCCGCAAACGCGCTCGCCCGCCGCCTGGTCGTCCCGCCCCAACGTGAGGGCGGCCAGGCCCAGTTCGTGACGACCCCGCTCCCCGAGCCCGGCAGCCACCCGCTCGCCGCACTCTTCCCCTGGGCCCTCCAGCGGCTCGACCGGCCCCTCGGCGTCGAGGACCTCGCCCGGCGGGCCGCGATGAGCTCCCGCCAACTGACCCGCCACTTCCGCGCCGTGACCGGCACCACCCCGCTCCAGTGGCTCCACACCCAGCGGATCCGGCGCGCCCAGGCCCTGTTGGAGACGACCGACGACACCGTCGACGCGATCGCCGCCGCCACCGGCATGGGCACCGCCACCACCCTGCGCCGCCACTTCCAGCGCACCCTGGGTGTCCCCCCGGACACCTACCGGCGCACCTTCCGCCTCCGCCGCCCCGACCTCACCGCCCCGTTCTGAGGGCGGCCTCCTCCCGCGCCGGTGCCGCGCGTACGGCGTCGAGGCACCGCGCGGCCTGCGCACGGCGCCGACCCGGCCCGCGCCTTCCACCTCGTGATCCCCTCCCTGCCGGGATTCGGCTTCTCCACCCCGCTGGCCGGGCCCGGGATGGACGCGGCCCGCACCGCGGCCGTCCTCGACGGGCTCATGCCCCGTCTCGGGTACGGGCGTTACGGAGTCCACGGCTACGACACCGGATCGTGGATCGCGCCGCAGATGGCCGCGCAGCAGCCGGAACGCGTCATCGGCGTCCACGTCAACGCCATGATCACCTTCCCGTGGGGGAGGACGGCGAGCTCGACGGCCTGACCGACTCCGACCGGCGGCGCTGGCAGGCCCTGCAGGATGCCGACGACAGCTACCTCCAGTGCAACTCCCAGCGCCCGCAGACGGTGGCGTACGCCCTCAAGGCCTCGCCCGTCGGCCAACTGGCTTGGATCGCCGAGAGGTTCGAGGAACTCGCCGACCCGGCAGGCGGCGCGTCCGGGGCGGGGACCGACCCGGACCGCCTCCTGGCCACCGCCACCCTGTACTGGCTGACCGGAACCGCCGCTTCGTCGGCCCAGATCTACTACGAGGAGATGACGGCGAAAACCCGGAGCGACACGGGCGGGGAAGGAGGCGGCCGGGACGCGGCCCCCGCGCGGGGGGCGGTCCCCACCGCGGTGCTGCTCTCCGCCCGCGACGTGACCGTCCGCCGCTGGGCGGAACGAGACCACCACGTGACCCGCTGGACCGAACTCGACCGCGGCGGGCACTTCCTCGCCATGGAAGACCCCGCAGCGCTCGTCGCCGACCTGCGCGCATTCTTCGACGGCTTGCGCTGACCGGCTGACCGGACGGGGCCGCCCGGATCAGCCGGAGGCGGGGGGCTCCGTACGCTCCAGCGCCCAGCGGCGCAGGTGCCCGTCTTCGTCCTCGGTGAGCCAGGTGCCGTCGCCCAGGACCGTCACGTCCCTGCCGACGGCGGCCGGGTACGCCAGCCGGCCGAGCGGGCGCAGCGCCGCCGCGTCGACCAGCCAGTGCCGCGTCTGCGGCGGCCCGCCCGCCGGGAACACACGGCCCGGCACGAGGACGTGGCGGCCGTCGAGGACCTCGGCGGAGCGGAACTCGTCCTCTTCCGGGTCGAGGGCCAGCTCCGCCAGGTCGAGCAGGGCGACCCGCCCGCCGGAACCGGTGTCGTACACGGCCAGCTCGTCGCGGTCGTCGTCCGGCCACACGTGCTCGGCGTACCGCTGGGTCAGCGTGCGGGAGCCGGGGAGGAAGCCCGCCAGCGCGTGCATCCACGTACCGCCGACGATGCGGATCCCGTCGTCGGCGTCCGCGGACCCGGTGGGCTCGGCCCACCACGTCGACCAGCTGTGCCAGGCGGTCCAGCACGACACCGCCAGGGCGCCGCCGTCCGGACGCCACCCCAGCACCGCACCCGACGCCAGCGAGCGGAGCTGCTGCCGGCCCACGACCCCGCCGGTCGCCGCGTCCAGGAACAGCAGCCGGTCCCAGACGTAGTTCTGCCCCGGCTCCGCGTCGTACACCAGGGCTGCCTGCGCCGGGTCGGGCTCCGGCGTCGGCACGACGACGCCGACGAGGCGGCCGTCCGGACTGAGCGCCGGCGCGGACCGGGCGCGGGGCGTGCCGTGCCACGGGTCGTGGGCGAACTCCCACCGCGTCCCGCCGTCCGGGCCCACCGCCCGTACGGAGGCCGCGCCGGCCACCAGGAACCCGCCGTCGGGGGTGGCCGCCGCCCGCTCATGCTCCTCCACCCGGAGGGAGGCGACCGGGCCGGCGGCCGCGCCGGCGAGGAACTCCTCCCGGCCGTGCACCTCCAGCAGCCCGCCCGACCGGACGAGGAGCCGCCCTCCGGCGAGCCCCTCGACGGTGCCCCGCGCCCGGACGGTGCCGAGCGGCACCACGTCGATCGGTTCGTTCCCCGCTGTGTCCATCCCCGCATGCTCGCAAGCCGCCCACTCCCGCCGCCAGCGCTTTCCCCGCCGCGCGTCAACCGCGTCCCGCTCCCGTCACCCCCCGACGAGCCGGACCCGTGAACGGCTGCGCAGGGGCCGGTACCCCAACGGCGGCGGGGCGTGCGGGGTGCGGCGGGCGTCGTGCGCGCGGGAGCATGCGCTCCGCCGCGCCGGAGGCGTCCCCGTTCGGTGCCACCATGCGTCGCGAACAGCGGCTTCAGACGACGAGAGGTTGCAGCGTGACACCCCAGGCGACCGGCGCATCCCCCCGGCAGCTCGAAGACGGACGGCGGGAGGACACCCCCGACGCCCACCCCCTCCCCGGGCCCTGCGACACCCCGGCCCTCCCCGAGACGGGTCCCGCCGGCAGCCCCGCGGCCGCCCCGGCGGACGGCGACCTCCTCATCGCCGCCTCCCTCCTCCTCGCCGACGCCGCGCTCGCCGCCCGCCAGGCCGGCGCCCACCTCACCGGAGCCCTGACCGGCGGCGGTTTCGCCCTTCAGGCCCTGCGCCGCCCCGCCTGGGCCGCCGGCACGGCCCTGTCCTGCCTCCGCGCCCTGACCAGCCGGGCCGGTCTCGGCTTCGCCGCCAACGGCGGCGCCGTCGGCGAAGCCGCCCGCATCGCCGGCAACCTGACCCGCCGCCGGCCCGCCGCGGTCGCCATGGCCGTCGACGCCTTCGCCCTGCGCATCGAGGCCGCCACCGCCGCCCACCCCAACCTCGGCTCCTCCCACGCCCGGCGCCTCACCGACGCGCTCGTCGCGGGCGACCGGCTGGAGGCCGTACGCGCCCTCCACGCCCTCGTCGAGCGGCTCGGCGTCACCCGCGCCCTCACCACCATCAGCCCCGTCATCATGGAACTCCTCGCCCTGATCGGCCTGCTGGACGAGAACCCCGTCAACGACAGCTTCTCCTGGGTGACCCTCGCGGGCGGCGTCCCCACCACCGACCCCCTCTTCGGCCTGCCCTGCTCCCTGATCAAGCACCTCAACCCCGGCCCGGGCCGCGCCGAACGCGCCGACCCCGACCCGATCCTCGCCAAGGTCCTCGGCACCTCCCGCAACGACATCGTCAGCTACATCAACGACATCGGCGCCCTCGGCAACCACGGCCTGGTCCTCCTGCGCCGCATCGCCTGCACCGACGGAGCCGTGCGCCACGTGCTGCTGCTCCCCGGCACCAGCTTCGGCCTGCTCAGCAACAGCACCCCGCAGGACCTGGTCGGCGCCTTCGACGGCTGTCTGCGCACCGACACCACCTACACCCGGGCGGCGAAGAAGCTCCTGAAGCGGGCCGGGGTGCCCGCCGGGTCGGAGCTGATGATGGTCGGCCACAGCCTCGGCGGCCTGACCGCGATGAACCTCGCCACCGACCTCGACGTCGCCTCCGAGTACCGCATCACCCACGTCGTCACCCTCGGCTCGCCGATCGACAACAAGCGGCCCGCCGACCACACCACCCGGGTCGTCAGCCTCGTCAACAAGCACGACGTCATCCCCACCCTGGACGGCCGCGGCCCCGCCTCGCCCCATGACGTCCCCGACAGCTGGGTCGAGCTCTCCTGGCTCGACGAGTCCTACGACTACCCGCTCTCGCACGCCCCGCAGGCGTACTCGGACAGCCTGCGCGGCGAACTGGCCCACCACCGGGACCGGGTGAACGCGCTGATCGGCAGCTACGACGGCGAGATCATCGGCAACCAGCCGTACATGCTCCGCGACAGGTGACCGGCTCCGCGCCGGGCCCGGCGCCCCGCCCCGCGCCCGCTCCCGGGCCAGGCGCCGCTCGGGCGCCGGAAGAGGCACCCGCTCGCGCTCGCGCCCCCGGCCCCGCCCCGGAGCACGCCCCCGCCCGCTGCTGCCGCGCCCCCGAGCCCGTCCCCCCGTACGACCCGAGGGAGAACCACCCCCGATGACCACCCCCGCCACCGCCCTGCCGCTGGAGAACGCCGTGTTCAGCGCGGCCCTGCTCGCCCGCCGCCTGCCCTGGTCGGACGCGCCGGCCCGCGCCCTCGGCCTGGACTCCCTCACCTGCGAGGGCGCCGCCCGCGGCGTCCTCGCCCACCTGCGGCGCAGCCGTTCCGGGCGCCCCGTCCGGCTGCGGACCCCGTTCGGCTCGTTCCTCGTCCCGCTCGGGCCGGCCGACACCGCCAGGCTCCTCGCCGCCGGCGCCGCCGCCGGCGCGCTCGCCCCCGCCGTCCGGCTCGACGAGGCCGGGCGCCGGCACGGCCTGCACCCCCACCACCCGCTGCCGTTCCCCGCCCCGCCCGAGGAGGCCCTGCCCGACGCCGCGCTCGCCGGCCCGCTCGCCGGGGAACTCCGCCGGCTGGCCGCCGCCCGCCGCGACGACCACGCCCTGACGTGGGAGGCGTGGCGGCCGGGCCTGCTGCGCGCCGCCCGCCGGGTGGTGGCAGGAGCGGCCGCGGCCGAGGACACACTGCTCGGCGAGATGCTCCGCAGGGCCGCCGAGGCCGCGGGCAGCCACGCCTACGAGTCCCGGGCGGCAGCCGTGCACCGGCGACTCGCCCCCTACCTGGCAGATCCGGACCCCGATTCCCTGGCCGCCTTCCCGGCCCGTCCCGCGACCGGCCCCGCCGTGCCCGCCGCCCGCGCCGAGGACGGCCGCCCGACCGACGCCGGCCGGCCCGAGGAGGCCCTGGCCCACACGCTGGCCGTGGTCTCCGAGGCGGCCGTCACCACGGCCCTCCAGGCGCTGGCCCTCACCGCCGCGGGCATGCCGGGAGCGGCGGGCGGCCCGGCCGCCGCCGTGGCCCTCGCCCTCGACCGCTTCCCGCCGGTCGCCGCCGCCGTGCACCCGGTCCGGTCCCGGTTCGCCTGGGAGGGCCTCGCCGTCGAGGCGGGCACCGAGATCCTGGCCGCTCCCGGCTGGCTGCGCACCGCCACCGACCCCGCCGACGACACGGGGGCGGAACCGCAGCCGCTGCCGGCCGGCGGGCCGTCACCACTGTGCGGATCGCCCACCGGCTGCGCGGCCGCCGCGGTCGCCGTCCGGGTCGCCGAGGCGGTCGTCCGGTTCTTCACCGAGGACGCCGACGCCACACGGCCCGCCCTGCTCGCGCCCGCGCTGACCCCCGACCGGATGCCGCTCACCCTGGCCCCGCACACCGTGCTGCTCGCGTTCCCCGCCGCCGGCGCGCACCCCGCCGCGCCGCCCGCGCGCGCCGACACCCCGGCCTCGTACGCGGCGTCGGCCCGCGCCGGCGCCGACCGCCTCGACCGGCACGCCCGCAGCCTCGCCGCCTGCGCCGCCGACGCCGGCTGGGACGGGAACGAGACCCGCGAGCGCTTCCGGATGCGGCTGCTGGAGCACGCCGACCGGTGCACGCGCGCCGCCTCCGACATCCGCGAGGCCGCCCGCCACCTCGCCGACTGACCGCAGCCGGCCGGCCGGCAGTGCCGGGCGGGCCGGGCGGGCCGGGCGGCCGCCCGGCCGGCCCGTCGGTCCGCCCCGCCCGGCCGCCGCGGCTACCGTACGAGCGCGTCCCGCCGCCCCCGCTCCCGTACGACCATCTCCTGCACGACGCCCTGCACCTCCTCGGCCAGCCGCCGGGCGGCCGCCGAGCGGGCCCCGATACCCCGCGGCCGCTCGGGCGGGGCGATCGGCTCCCCGATGGCGATCAGCCACTTCGCCGGCAGCGGGAAGAACGACGTCAGCGGAAAGGACGGAACGCCGAGGAACTTCGCGAGCGCGGGCAGCTCACCGATCCGCGGGGAGGACTCCTCGGCCCCGATGACGGCGACCGGCACGATCGGAGCCCCCGTGTGCAGGGCGGCCACCGCGAACCCGGGGTTGAACGGCTGGAGCCGGTAGCGCTCGCGGAACGGCTTCTCCAGCCCGGAGACCCCCTCGGGGAACACCGCGATCAGCTCGCGGCCGGCCAGGCGCTCCATGCCGGCCCGGAGGTCGATCGGCACGGCGCCCTTGCGTGCCGCGTACGGCCCCAGCACCGGCAGGTGGAAGACGAACGGCGCGGCCAGCACCTGCAGGGGCCGCCGCAGCGAACGCAGCAGCGCCTTCTGCATGACGAACGCGTCCAGCCCCCAGGCGCCGGAGTGGTTGGCCACGAGCACGGCGGGCCCCTCGGCGGGCACGTTCTCCAGCCCGAACACGTCCAGCCGGAACCAGTCGTCGATGAACCATTCGAGCAGCCGCTCCCAGGCGTTCTCCCCGGCGTCGCCGAGCACCTGCCGGAGGAAGCGGAGCTCGCTCTTCGCGATGTCGACGACGTCGATGATGCTCTCGGACACGGGAACCCTCTTTCTCGAACACTGCCTCCACCACCAACGGCGGCGGAGCCGGTGTGATCACGAGGAGGCCGCGAATCCGGAATTCGGCTCTTGGTTCGACCCTTCCCCTGCGAACGAGGCGCGGTAGGCGCGCGGACTGGTCCCCAGGCGGGACGCGAAGTGCTGCCGCATGGTCACCTCGCTGCCGAACCCGGCCCGCCGGGCCACCTCGGGAACGGGCAGGTCGGTGCGCTCCAGCAGCTTCTGCGCGGCGGCGATGCGGTGCTCCAGGAGCCACCGCAGCGGCGTGGTCCCGGTGGCGGCGGCGAAGTTCCTGGCGAACGAGCGCGGCGACATGCCCGCGCGGGCGGCCAGCGCGGCGACGCCGAGGGGCTCGTCGAGGTGCGCCAGGGCGTACGCCCGTACGTCGGCCAGTGCGTCCGCGCCGCGGTCGGTGCGGGGCGTCGGGCGCTCGACGAACTGGGCCTGGCCGCCCGTCCGGAACGGCGCGGTGACCATCGAGCGGGCGATGGCCGCGGCGGCCTCCGCCCCGTGGGCGGTGCGGACCAGGTGCAGGCACAGGTCGATGCCGGCCGCGGTGCCGGCGGAGGTCCACACGTTGCCGTCCTCGACGAACAGGGCGTCGGGCTCGACCCGCACACGCGGGTGCCTGGCGCGCAGCAGGTCGGCGAGCGCCCAGTGGGTCAGCGCCCGGCGGCCGTCGAGCAGCCCCGCCTGGGCCAGGGTGAACGCGCCCCCGCACAGGGCGGCGATGGCGGTCCCGCGCGCGTGGGCGCGGCGCAGCGCCGCGAGGACGGGTTCGGGCGCCGGCGCGGTGTGCTCGTCCAGGCCGGGGACGAGGACGAGGCGGGCGCGCGGCAGCCAGGCGAGGGTGCGGTCCGGCGTGAGGGCGAGCCCGCCGCGCATGGGCACCGGCTCGGGCCCGGCGGCGACCCGGCGCAGCTCGAAGGCGGGCACGCCGCGGTCGGTGCGGTCCACGCCCCACACCTCCGTGATGACCGAGACGTCGAAGGCGCGGATGCCCGGGAAGGCGAGCAGGGCGATGCGGTGGGCCGGCGCCGGTCGGTTCATGGTGGCAGTAAACCATCGACCGCCGTCTTCCTGCCGTCTGGAAGCGGGCCCGGGGGAGGGGCAGGATGGCGGCATGGAGATCACGGAGAACACAGCCCTGGTCGTGGTGGACGTCCAGAAGGGCTTCGACGACGCGGCCTACTGGGGCCCGCGCAACAACCCGGCGGCCGACGACAACATCGCCGCGCTGATCACGGTCTGGAAGGACACGGGCAGGCCCCTCGTCTTCGTCCGGCACGACTCGGTCAGCCCGGACTCGCCCCTGCGGGCCGGCTCGGCGGGGAACGCCTTCAAGGACTACGTGGAAGCCGGGCGCGGCATCGGCGCGGGCCCCGAGCTGCTCGTCACGAAGTCGGTGAACTCGGCGTTCTACGGCACCCCCGACCTCCACGCCTGGCTCCGGGAGGCCGGCATCACCCGGATCGTGCTGGCCGGCATCCAGACCAACATGTGCGTGGAGACCACCGCCCGCATGGCCGGCAACCTCGGCTACGACGTCCTCTTCGCCCTCGACGCCACCCACACCTTCGACCTGGCCGGCCCGGACGGCCTGCACCTGACGGCGGACGAGCTGGCCCGCGCGACGGCCGTCTCCCTCCACGGCGGCGGCTTCGCCCGCGTGGTCACCACGGCGGCCCTGACGACCGCGGCCCGCACCTGATCCGCTGGCGGGATGCCGCGCGGTGGGTGGCCGGAATTCGCCGCCGTTATGCTGCGAGGTGCTTGGATCTTGTACAACTGCCGTGGTGCGGTTGTCGGACCGGTGCCGGTGACACGAGAACGCGCGGCCGCTCCGCGCAGCGCGTGTCCTCAACCCCATTCAGCCGCGGCTACGGAGGCCCTGTGAGTACCTTGCGTCCAGAACACCCGGGACACGGCCATGGCGCGGTGCCGCCACCGGGCTGCCCTGCGCACGTTCAGGGCGGCTCGGGTATAGCCAGGCTCTACGGCCCCGAGGCGCTGGCGGAACCGTCCGCCTTCTACGAGCAGCTGCGCGCCCGGCACGGCGCCGTCGCGCCCGTGCTCCTGCACGGTGACCTCCCGGCCTGGCTGGTGCTGGGGCACCGCGAGAACCTCGAAGTGATGCGCAAGCCGACCCTGTTCTCGCGCGACTCGCGCCGCTGGACCGCCTTCCAGGAGGGGCGGGTCTCTCCGGACTCGCCCCTGGGCCCGACGGTCGGCTGGCAGCCCATCTGCGTGTTCGCGGACGGCGCGGAGCACGAGCGGCTGCGCGGCGCCGTCACCGACAGCCTCGCGCAGGTCGACCGGCGCGGAATCCGCCGGTACGTCGTGCGGCACACCAAGCAGCTGGTGGACGCGTTCGCCCTGTCCGGTCAGGCCGACCTGGTCGCGCAGTACGCGGAGAAGCTGCCGATGCTCGTCATGTGCCAGCTCCTGGGCATGCCCGACCGGTACGGGCCCCACCTGGTGAGCGCCTGCCTCGACCTGATGAAGGGCAGTCAGACGGCGCTCGCGAGCAACGACTTCCTGGTCGACACCCTGCGCGAACTCGTGCAGCAGAAGAAGGGCTCTCCCGGCCGTGACTTCGCCAGCTGGCTGATCGGCCACGCCTCCAACCTCACCGACGACGAAGTGCTGGAGCACCTGCGGCTCGTCCTCGTCGCGGCCAATGAGACCACGGTCAACCTGATCGCGAACACCCTCCGCATGGTGCTCACGGACCCGCGGTTCCGCGCCAGCCTCGCGGGCGGCCACATGACCCTCCCGGACGCCCTGGAGCAGGTCCTCTGGGACGCGCCGCCCCTGTCGGTCGTCCCCGGACGCTGGGCGACGGGCGACACCGTCCTCGGCGACCAGCCGATCCGACAGGGAGACATGCTGCTCCTCGGGCTCGCGGCCGGCAACGTCGACCCGGACATCCGCTCCGACCTGTCCGTCCCCGTCCACGGCAACCGGTCCCATCTGGCCTTCAGCAGCGGCCCGCACGAGTGCCCCGGCCGGGACATCGGCAGGGCCATCGCGGAAGCCGGCATCGACACGCTCCTCTCCGAACTGCCCGGCCTGGAACTGCGCGTCGCGGCCGACGAGCTGAGCCTGACCACCTCCTGGGTGTCCACCCGCGTGAACTCGCTGCCGGTGCGGTTCCCGCCCCGCCGGGTCACCCTGGCCGACACCGCGCAGCCGGACGCCGCGGCGCACCCGCCGGCTTCCGCCTTCGCCGCCGGCGCGCGGCAGCACGGGCAGCAGCACGGCGGGACGGCCCGTCGCCCCTGGTGGAAGTCCCTGCTCAAACTGAACTGACTGCAGGCGCAGTTGGCGGATGCGGCCACCCGGCGCCGACCGGCGAACAGGCGCCGGTGTTGTGCCGCTCACCCCAAGCCTGGTGGTTTGACCGCCCCCACCTGCACGTGCCATGTGCGGGCACTATTGGACGCGCCAGTTCCGATGGGTACGATGCGCCGGGATGATGATCACTCGTGCATGGCGCCAGGCTTAGCTGGGAGCCTCACCGACGCCAGCTGCGCGCAGGCCGGTAGTTGCGTCGCACGACGGCTGAAAGGCGATTACGAGTGAAGAGTGAGCCGGGACTCATAGTCCCGCCCATCTACACGCCCATCCCGCCGGCCATCCACCCGCGGTACGAGGCTGTCGAAGCGCACACCGCGGCGTGGGCGGAAGCCTTCCAGGTGGGGTCCGACGAGCTGCGCACGCGCCTCCTGCGCCACAGCATCGGCACCTTCGCCGCCCGCATCCTGCCCGCGGGGCAGGAGCCGGTGGTGGCCCTCCTCGCCGACTTCGTCCTCTGGCTCTTCGCCGTCGACGACGGCTTCTGCGAAGAGGGCGCGCTCGGGCGAAGACCGGGAGACCTCGCGGGCGTGCTCCACCGCCTGCTGCGCGTGGCGCAGAACCCCGAAGCGCCCATGCTCCCGGGCGACTGCCTCGCCGACGGGCTGCGCGACCTCACGCGCCGGGTCTCCCGCCACGGCACGGCGAGCCAGGCCGCGGCCTGGTGCAACGCCCTGCGCGAGTACTTCTTCTCCGTCGTGTGGGAGGCCTCCCACCGCCGGGAGGGGACGGTGCCGTCCCTGGCCGACTACACGCTGATGCGCCTCTACGACGGTGCGACGACCGTGGTGTACCCGCTGCTGGAGATGGGGCACGGGTACGAACTGCCGATGCACGAGCGCGACCAGCCGTACGTCCGGGCGGCCACCGAAATGGCCTCCTTCGTCATCACCTGGGACAACGACCTCTTCTCGCACCACAAGGAGAGCCGGGGCGAGGGCTACTGGCTGAACGTCATCCGCGTCCTGCAGGAGGAGCGCGACCTGACGCCCGATCAGGCGCTGGCCACGGCCATAGAGCAGCGCGACCGCGTGATGTGCCTCTTCATGCGCCTGCAGGAGAGCCTCGTCGACCAGGCGAGCCCGCAACTGCGCACGTACCTCCAGGGGCTCGGCAGCTTCATCCGGGGCTCCCAGGACTGGGGTGTGTCCTCGCACCGCTACACCACCCCCGACGACCCGGCCAGCCTCCCCACCAGCTTCCGGCAGACGCCCGTCGTCGATGACGCCGAGCCGCTGGAGATCCCCGCCATCTCCTGGTGGTGGGACCTGCTCCGGGAGCCGCACCGGCGCGTGCCGAGCGCCCGCATGCCGATGTCCGCCCTGCTCGCGCCCACCCCCTGATGAAAGGATTCACCGTGCCCCAAGGGCTGGAATCGATCCCGCCCGCGCCCGGGCGGGTGCCCCTGCTCGGCCATGCCGTGAAGCTGGGACGCGACCCCCTCGCGTTCCTGCGGTCGCTCCGGGAGGTCGGCGACCTCGTCCGCGTGGACCTGGGCAGCATGCCCATGTACGTCGTCACCAGCGCGGCCCTCGTCCGCGACGTCACCGTCGGCCAGGCGCGGGCCTTCGAGAAGGGCCGCCTGTACGACCGGGTGCGGCCACTGGTCGGCAACGGGCTGGCCACGGCCGGGGGCGACGTCCACCGCCGGCACCGCAGGCTCATCCAGCCGATGTTCCACCAGACGTGCATCGCCGGCTATGCCGAGACGATGAGCAGCCGGGCCCGCGC
This sequence comes from Streptomyces toxytricini, assembly GCF_014649915.1. Lineage (GTDB taxonomy): Bacteria > Actinomycetota > Actinomycetes > Streptomycetales > Streptomycetaceae > Streptomyces > Streptomyces toxytricini. The sequence continues at coordinate 142,240 of NZ_BMTY01000010.1, forward strand.
CCTCGCCGACTCCTGGACGCCCGGGCAGACGATCGCGGTCGAGCAGGTCATGGGCGAGCTGGCCGTCGAGATCCTGGCCGCGACGATGTTCTCCACGGACATCGGGCGGCCCGCGGTGGAGGCGGTGCGCCGGGACCTGCCGGTGATCCTGAAGAACATGCTGCTCCGGGCAGCCTCGCCCAAGGCGCTCGACCACCTCCCGATCCCGCCGAACCGCGCCTTCGACGCCGCGGCCCGCAGCATGCGCCAGGTGATCGACGACGTGATCGCCGGCACCCGCCGGTCGGGCGAGCGGCAGGAGGGCGGAGGCGACCTGCTGTCGGTCCTGCTCGACGCACGGGACGCCGACACGGGCGAGGCACTCACCGACGAGGAAGTCCGCGACGAGCTCGTCACGATCCTCTTCGCGGGCACCGAGACCACGGCCTCCACCCTGTCCTGGGCGTTCCACGAGATCGCCCGCCACCCGGAGGTCGAGAAGCAGCTGGTGGCAGAGGTCGACGAGGTCCTGGAAGGCCGCCCGGCGACCATCGCGGACGTACCGCGGCTGGTCGGGATCCGGCGTGTGCTGGACGAGGTGATCCGCCTCCACGGAGTGACGCTGCTGATGCGCCGCACCACCGAGGAAGTGGAGCTGGGCGGCTTCCGCCTCCCTGCGGGCACGGAGGTCGCCTTCAGCCTCTACGCCCTCCACCGCGACCCGGCGCTGTACGCGGACCCGGACCGCTTCGACCCCGACCGGTGGCTGCCCGAGCGGCGGGGGGACATCCCCCGCGAGGCGTTCGTGCCGTTCGGGTCGGGCAACCGCCGCTGCATCGGGGACGCGTTCGCCTGGACGGAGGCGACCATCGTCCTGGCGACGGTCCTGTCCCGGTGGCAGCTCCGCCCGAGCCCCGGGCACAGCCCGCGGGAAGCGGCGTCCGCGATGGCCCACCCGGATCACGTGCCGATGGAAGTCCACCCCCGCGGCACCGCCCGCTGACACCCTCGTCCGTACGCCGGCTCCGCAGTCGGCCTGACCGCGGGGCCGGCGGGCGGGCGGGGTGTCGGTCGGCTCGGCTAGGGTGCCCGTCGTCGTACATCCGTCCGAAAGGCCGAGGCAATTGACCGGCAAGTCTGCTTTTCCCCTGCCCTTTGAATCCGTGCGCTCCGCACTGTTCGCGACTCCCCGCACCCTGCGGGAGATCGAGATGATGCAGTGCAGCGCGCACATCCGGACGAAGCCGGCGTGGTTCGACAAGATGAACGACCCCGAGGTCGTCGCCAGGTGGACGAAGGAAGCGGTCGCCCAAGGCCTCACCGAGGCGCAAGTGGCGTACGTACTCGCCGAGCTGGGGCACTACGCCGCGCTGCGGGACCCCGGCACCGGCATCGAGGTGTCCGCCGTCGACGGGGTGTGGCAGTCGGACACCCTGGTCGACGCGGGGCTCCGCTCCCGGCTGCGCGAGGCGGTGCGGGTGCTGGAAGAGGTCCCCGAGGAGGAGAAGGACTGGCATCCCGGATCCGGCGGCCAGGTCCTGGACCTGGTGCACCCCTCGCTGTTCTGCCTGGTGCGGGATGTGAGCGGCGGGCCCGAGCGGGCCTGGCGGAACCCGACGAACCACTACTCGAAGCACGAGTTCTCCGAGAAGTTCCAGTGGCTGCCGAGCGACGTCGACGTCAGCGACGACGGCGAGGCCGTGTTCCGCTCGTACGTCAACAACGTGCACCCCGAGGAGCACCGGGAACTCGCCGCCGTCCTGCCCGACCTGTTCGCCCGTATGCTCCCGCTGCTGGAGAACGTGCTCACCGACCTGCGGCACCCGCGGCCCCTGCGGATCGAGGCGGACCCCTACGGCTGGTACGACTCCGAACCGGAACGCCCGGACAAGGCCGCGTTCGACGACGACGAGGCCTACCAGGCGGCGCTCCGTGCGTGGGGGACGGCCCAGGACGACTGGTGGGAGAACCGCAGCCCGGTCGTCCCGGACGCCCCGGAGTTCACCCCGCCCGCGCTGCCCGACGCCGCCTCCCGGGTCGGCCTGCGCGGCCGCCGGCTCCAGGTCATCGTCAAGCTCGCCACGGTCCACCTCACCCCCGAGCAGCCCGAGTACCCGGGCGGCTCCTGGCACGTCGAGGGAATGCTGAACGAGCGGATCGTCTCGACCGGCATCTACTACTGGGACAGCGAGAACATCACCGAAAGCCGCCTGGGCTTCCGCGCGGCACTCGACGACCCGTACTACGAGCAGAACGACGACAACGGGGTGCGCGAGGTCTACGGCCTGGAGAACGAGGACGCACTGAACCAGGTGCTCGGATCGGTGCCGACGCCGGCGGGCCGCTGTCTGGCGTTCCCCAACGTCCTGCAGCACCGCGTCGACTCGTTCCGCCTCGCGGACCCCACCCGCCCCGGGCACCGCAAGATCCTCGCCTTCTTCCTCGTCGACCCGTCGGAGACGATCGTCTCGACCTCCGACGTGCCCCCGCAGCAGCCCTGGGCCGACACCACGACCATGACGCTGGAGCAGGCGAAGCAGTACCGCGAGGAGCTCATGCGGGAACGCAAGTTCTTCGTCGCCGAGCACAACGAGCAGGTCTACGAGAGGGAGTTCTCCCTCTGCGAGCACTGACGGCCCCCCACGGGCCGTGGGGGCGCGCGCGCCGCGTGCGCCCCGAGCTCACCCCCCGGGCGCGGGTCGCCGGCGCCGTTCCCCGCCCGGGGCGGTGGCCGGCGCTTCCGCCCCGGCGGCGGGGACGACCGTACCGCTGGAGAAGTCCGGGTCCCAGGTCGTGTCCCAGACCACCTCCACCTCCACCCCGTGCAGGTCGCGGGCCGCTCCGACCACCCAGGCAGTCGCGGCGGCCCTGGCCGCGTCCGGGCCGGCCGCGGCCGTCAGGCCGTGAGGGGCCCCGCCGCAGACGATGCCGTCGTCGACCGTGAGCAGGCTGTGGCGCCAGCCGTCCGGCGTGGCCATCAGCGTGACTTCCTTCGGCAGGCCGAACACCGGCTGTCCGCCTCCCGTCCCCCGTCCCGGCACGTCCGCCCCCTCCGTTCCTGCGGCAGGACCGCCCCACTCTCGCACGCGCCGGTCCGCAGGCGAACGGGTTTGAACGGGAGGCCGTCGCCCGTGCGGGTGTGCTGCGCACCAAACGGGTGATCACGGTCAAGGCCCGCCCCTTCGCCCGACTAGATTCGGCGGACCGAACCGAGTGAAGGGGAAGCCTGCTGTGAGCGTGCTGGACATGAAGCTCGACCGGTCCTTCGACGTCTTCGACGCGGACCGCGACGGACGGCTGCGCAAGTCGGACGTGACCGGCCTCTCGGACAAGCTCGCCGAGTCGCTCGGCGTCGCCCCGGACGCCGTCGCCGGACTCCGCGGCTCCCTGGAGGACCTCTGGGACACCGTCTTCCAGAAGATGGACCGCGACGGCGACGGCGGCGTCGACCGCCAGGAGTTCCGGGCGGCGTTCCGGGCCCGGATCGTCACCGACCAGAACCGGATCTGGGACCGCATCAGGAGCATGAGCAACGCCTGGACCGAGCTCGGCGACCGCGACGGCGACGGCATGCTCAGCCGCCAGGAGTACGCCGACCTCCTCCACGGCATGTTCCGCCTGCCGCGGGAGACCTTCGAGGAGGCGTTCAACGGGCTCGACTCCGACGGCGACGGGCAGCTGAGCCGTGACGAGATCAGCCGCGCGATGAAGGAGTACTACACCAGCGAGGACCACACCGCCCGCGGCAACCACTTCTTCGGCCGCCTCTGATCCCGGCGGGGCAGGGGGCGGTCGGCGGGGCCGTCCGGCGCCGAACCGCCGCCCCCGCCGCACTCGGGCCGGATCGAAGCCGCTTCGTATCACCCGCCCGCTCGTTGACCCCGAGCGGAAGCCGATCATCCCAGCCCGCTCCCTTGGAGGATCCCTTGATGGCCGATGCCGCACTGCCGGTGATTGTCCTCTCCGACCCCGACCCGCTCCGCCGCCACGAAACGGCCGAGCTGGTGCAGAGCTGGTACCGGACCTCCTTCCGGGTGCTCCAGGTCGGCGGGCCGGCCGAGGTGGTCCGTGCGCTGAACTCGCTGGCCGACCGACAGGTGCCCGTCGCGGCCGTCCTCGCCGACGAGGCCCCGGCCCCCGGTGCCGCGCAGCACCCCGGCGTCCGCTGGCTGCCGCTGGCACGGCACCGCGACGCCGCCCCCGCCGCCGCGGAAAGCGAGGCGCCGGCGGCCGCAGGGAGCCGCGCCGAGGACCTGCGGGGCGCACTCGACGACTCCCTGTGCACCTGGAACGCCCACTCCCGCGGCGAACTGCCCACCGCCGAGGTGCGCGGGAGCCGCTTCTCGCCCGCCGCCTACGCGGTGCGCGACTTCCTCGGCCGCAGCGGGGTCATCTTCCGCTGGCTGCCCGAGCAGGAGGCGCGGGACGCCCCGGTGACCGTCCGCCTCGGCGACGGCACCGAGATGGCGGACCCGTCGATCAGCGAACTCGCCGAGCGGCTCGGCCTCATCCGCCCCGCCGGACAGGACCACTACGACGTCGCGGTGATCGGCGGCGGCCCCGGAGGCCTGTCCGCTGCGGTGTACGCGGCCGCCGAGGGCATGAGCGTCGTCGTCATCGAGGACGACGCTCCCGGCGGGCAGGCGGGGACCACCTCGCGGATCGAGAACTACCTCGGTTTCCCGACGGGCCTCACCGGCGGCGACCTCGCCCAGCGCGCCCTGCAGCAGGCCCGCCGGGCCCGCGTCGAATGGCAGCCCACCCGCGTGGCCAGCCGGGTCTCGCCGGCGGAGGACGGCCGCCACCGGATCGAGTTCGTCAAGGCGGGCACCGACGAGACGGCCTCCGTGACCGCCGCCGCGGTGGTCGTCGCCACGGGCGTGGACTGGAACCGCCTGAAGGCCCCCGGCGTCGACCGCCTGCTCAACTCCGGCGTCTACTACGGCTCGTGCCTCTCCGACGCGCCCTCCGCCGCCGGCGAGGACGTCTACATGGTCGGCGCCGGCAACTCCGCCGGCCAGGCCGCCCTCTACTTCGCCCGCTACGCCCGCACCGTCACCCTCCTCGTACGGGGCACCGACCTCGGCGCCTCCATGTCCGACTACCTGGTCCGCCGCATCGAAGGCACCACCGGCCTGCGCGTCCTCCTCGGAACCGAGGTCGCCGAATGCCTGGGCGGCACGACCCTCACCGGCCTCCGGCTCCGCGACCGCGACGGCAAGGAGCAGACGGTCCCCGCGCACTGCCTGTACGTCCTGATCGGCGGCCACCCCTCGACCGACTGGCTCCGCGGGGCGCTCGCACTCGACGACCGCGGCTACGTCCTCACCGGGAGCGGCGTGGCCGGCGCGGACGCACTGCCGATGGAGACCAGCGTCCCCGGCGTCTTCGCCGTCGGCGACGTGCGCTCCGGATCGGTCAAGCGGGTCGGCGCCGCCGTGGGGGAGGGCGCCGCGGTCGCCCAGTGCCTGGTCGAATACCGCCGCCGCCACCCCGCCCTCTTCCCGGACGTCCGGGCGGTCTGCGGCTTCTGACGGGCGCACGGGAGGGCGCCCGGTGCCGCCGCCCCGCCGCGGGGCCGGGTCGCCCGCGTACGCCCGGCAGGCCGCGGCCTTCCGCCTTGCAATGCACGGCGCCGCCACCCTGCTCTTTCCCGGCCGCGCGGATGGTACTGCGGCCCCTGACGGGAGTACGGCCTCCTGGGGGCGGGGCCGGTTCCGGGCATGGCGCCTGCCGCGCGTCCGGGTCGTCCGTGCAGGCCCGTGAGGTGGGCGGTCTTCCGCCTTGCGGTGCGCTGCGCCGCCACCCCGCTCCCTCCGGGGCGGGCGGATGGTCTGCGGTCTGCGGCTATGAGTACCGCGCTGCCGGGTCGCCCGCATACGCACAGTCAGGCGGACGGCCTTCCGCGATGCCGCCCCTGCGCACGACCGCGCCCGGGGCCGCGTATCGGCGGCCCCGCGGCCTCGGTGCGGAACGAGGCCCTGGGACGCCGTTCCCGCAGGTGGGCGGGCCCGCGGCAGCCGGGGCGGCGCGGCGGCTCGCCGGGGGTCCGGCACAATGGGCCCGGTGCGTTACCTCATCCTCGGCGTCACCGAAGCGCGCAGCGCGGCCGGTTCCCCCCTTCCGATGGGCGGGGCGCGCCTGCGCGCGCTCCTGGCCGCCCTCGCCCTGCGCGCCGGCGGTCCGGCCGCCGCCTCCGTCACCGACCTCGTCGACGACGTCTGGGGCGACCGGCCTCCCGGGGACGCCCCGGCCGCCCTCCAGGCGCTCGTCGCCCGGCTGCGCCGGGCGCTCGGCGGACGGGACACCGTCCTGGCCGACCCCTCAGGCGGCTACCGCCTCGCCGTCGACGACCGCGACGACGTCGACCTGCACCGCTTCACCCGGCTCGCCCGCGAGGGCCGCGCCCGGCTGACGGCGGACCCCGCCGATCCCGCCGGCGCCGCCGCCGGCCTGCGCGCCGCCCTCGACCTGTGGCGCGGACCCGCCCTCGCCGACCTCCCCGAACCCGCCCGCAGCCGGCACGCCGCCGCCCTCGACGCACGGCGCACCGCCGCTCTGCGCGACCGCATCGAGGCCGACCTGCGCTCCGGCGCCGGGGACCCGGCGGGGCTGCAGGCCGAGATCGAGGCGCTGATCCGGGAGAACCCGTACGACGAGACGCTGCGCGCCCAGCAGGTGCGCGCCCTGCGCGCGGCCGGCCGGCCCGCCGACGCCCTCGCCGCGTACGAGCGCACCCGCCGCACCCTCGCCGACGCCCTCGGCACCGACCCGGGCCCCGAACTCGCCGCGCTCCACGCCGAACTGCTGAACCCCGCCCCCGGCGCGCCCCCGGCCGGCCGGCAGAACGCGCCCGAGCGCCCCGGTCACGAGGGCGGCAACCTGCGACCCCGCCTGAACTCCTTCGTCGGACGCGAACCGGAACTGGCCGCCCTCCGGGCCGACCTCGCCGGCCGGCGCCTCGTCACCCTCACCGGGCCGGGCGGCTCCGGCAAGACCAGGCTCGCCGAGCAGGGCGCCGCCGCCCACCCGGACCCGGTGTGGCTGGTCGAACTCGCCCGCCTCGACCAGCCCGCCGCCGTGCCCGGCGCCGTCCTCAGCGCCCTCGGCCTGCGCGAGGACACCCTCGTGGCCCGCGAGGCGCCCGCCGCAGACCCCGCCACGCGGCTCGTCGCACTGTGCGCCGACCGCCGCCTGCTGATCATCCTCGACAACTGCGAGCACGTCGTCGGCGCCGCCGCCGCACTCGCCGAACTGCTCCTCACCCGCTGCCCCGGTGTCCGGATCCTCGCGACGAGCCGCGAACCCCTCGGCGTGCCCGGTGAAACGCTCCGCCCCGTCGGCCCCCTCCCGCCGGAGCCCGCGCACCGCCTCTTCGCCGACCGAGCCGCCGCGGTCAGCCCCGGCTTCACCCCGGACGACGACCCGGACGCCGTCGCCGAGATCTGCACCCGCCTCGACGGCCTCCCGCTGGCCATCGAACTGGCCGCCGCCCGGCTGAGGCTGCTCACCCCGCGCCAGATCGCCGACCGCCTCGACGACCGCTTCCGGCTCCTGACCGGCGGAGCCCGTACGGTCCTGCCGCGCCAGCAAACCCTGCGCGCCGTCGTCGACTGGTCCTGGGACCTCCTCGACGAGGGCGAGCGGACCCTTCTGCGCCGCCTCTCCGCCTTCGCCGGCGGCTGCGACCTGGCGGCTGCCGAGGCCGTCTGCGATGAGGGCGGCGGCTTGGACGTCGCCGACCTCCTCGGCTCGCTCATCGACAAGTCCCTCGTCGTGGCGGTCCCCGACCCCGACGGCCGCGGCATGCGCTACCGGATGCTGGAGACGATCCACGAGTACGCCGCCGAACGCGCCGCCGCAGACCCCGCCGACCGCCTCGCGGCCGCCGACCGGCACGCCGCGTACTTCCTGGCCCTCGCCGAGGAGGCCGAACCGCTCCTGCGCGGCTCCGCGCAGCTGCCGTGGATCCGGCGCGTAGAGACCGAGCTGGACAACCTCCGGGCGGCCCTGCGGCACACCACCGGGGCCGGATCCGCCGAGGCCGGAGAGCGGTTCGCCGCCGCACTCGGCTGGTTCTGGTGGCTGCGCAACTACCGTGCCGAGGGCGCCGACTGGGCGGGCCGGGTCCTGCGGAACCGGTCCGCGGAGCCGCCCGAGGGCAGTCCCGCCTACTGGCGCATGATGCGCGTGCGCATGCTCGACGTCTTCCTGCGCGCGCAGGGCGAGACGCCCGAGGAGTTCCGGACCCCCGCCAACGCCGCGCTCGCCGCAGGGCTGCGGAAGGTGTTCGAGACGCCCGGCCCCGAGACGGCCCGCTTCCCCGGCATGCTGTGGCCCATGACACTCCTCCTCGCCGGAGACGTCCTCGACGTCCGCGGGGCGCTCGACAAGGCCGTCGAGAACTGCCGCCGCCACGGCGGGGACTGGGAGCTCGGCGTCACGCTCCTGCTGCGCACCCACCTCGCCATCGACGTCACCGGCGGCCTGCCCGCCGTCGACGCCGACCTCGCCGAACTCCACGACCTCGCCGAAGTCGTGGGCGACCGGTGGACCCGAGCCCAGGTGGCGGCCGCCGCCGGCGAGGTGGCGCTCTCCCGGGGCCGGTATGACGTGGCGCGCGGCGAGTTCGACGAGTGCCTGCGCCTCGCCCGCGAGGTCGGCGCCCACACGGAGACGCCGTTCATCACGGCCCGCATCGCCGAAGCAGCCCTCTGCGCCGGGGATTTCGCGGGCGCGGAGCGACTCCTCGCCGAGTCGGCCCGCGAGGTCGACCGGTACGGGGGCGTGTACGACGTCCGCGCCTATGCCGGACTGCTGTCGAGCCTCGTCGCCCTCATCCGGGGGGACCTCGCAGGCTCCCGTGCCGCACACGGCCGCGCCCGCGCCGAGGCCGCCCGGTTCGCAGCCCCCGCCCAGCTCATCGCCGGCCTCGACAACATCGACGCCGTGCTGCGGGGCCGCGAAGCCGGCCCGGAGGCGGGCCTCGCCGCCATCGGGCCCGCGCTGGCCGGCGCGGTCGCCGCGCACTGCGCGGAGCGCGTCCTCGCCTCGCTCGCCGACACCGCGGCCGCGCTGCTGTCGCGGGCAGGACGCACCGCGGAGGCCGTACGGGTCCTCGGCGCGGCCACGGCGTGGCGCGCGGGGCACCCGCGCTCCGTGGTGGAGCAGGCCGCCGTCGCGGCGATCCCGGACGAGGCCCGCGCCCTGCTCGGCCCGGACCGCTACGAGGAGGAGGCGGCGGAGGGCGCCGCGCTCACCCCGGCCGAGGTCGCGGCCCTGCTCGCGGCCGGCTGAGCCGGCCGCGCCCCGCGCACCCTGCCGCCGGCGCAGCGTCAGGCCGTGCCGTCCTCGCTGCGGGGCCAGATCGCCACGGCGACGAGGACCGCCGCCCATACGGCGAGCGGGGCGACGGGCCAGTAGTACGTCAGCTCCCCCTTCTGAAGGCAGCGGACACCCCATACCGCCGACAGGACGACCGATCCGCCGAGCCAGTACCGCCACTCCGCGAGCCACTCCGCCAGGTCCCGGCGGTCCCGCTCGGCCCGGCTCGGCGCCGGGGCGGGCAGGTCGGCGGTCAGGGCGGCCAGGTCGCCCGCGGTGCGCGCGTCGAGGGCCCGCCGGACCCGGTCCGCGTGCTCCTGCGCGTCGAGCCGGCCTTCCGCCAGCGCCGAGGCCAGGATGCCGAGCGTGCCGTCCCGTTCCGCGTCCGACACCCGCACCGCGGGCGCGGACGGCTTGCCGAGGCTGTTCTCCATCGACTTCTCCCTTCCCGTATTAGAATACGACTGTATCTCAAAGAAGGTGGGTGGCCCCCGTGCCGAAGACCGTGGACCGGCCGGAGCAGCGCCGGCAGATCGGCGCCGCGCTGCTTGCGCTCGCCGCCGAGCGCGGCCTCGACCAGATCAGCGTCCGCACCGTGGCGGCCGCGAGCGGCCGCTCCGCCGGCGCCGTGCAGAAGTACTTCCGCTCGAAGGAGGAGATGCTCGTCTTCGCCGCCGAACTCGCCGGCGAGCGCATCGAGGAGCGGATGTCCCGGGTCGACACCGGCCTTCCGCTCCGGGAGGCGCTGCGCGCCCTGGTCCGCACCGTGCTGCCGCTGGACGAGGAGCGGCGCGCCGAGGCCGCGGCGCAGCTGGCGTTCGCGGTCCACGCCGCGCACCACCCGCGGCTGGCCGCGATCCGCCGCCAGGTCGACCGCGACGTCCGCGATGCGCTCGCCGCCTGGCTCGAGGACGCGGCGTGCCCGCACGCCGAGGCCGCGGCCGACGCCGTCATCGCCCTCGGCGACGGGCTCGCACTGCGGATGCTCTACGACCCGGCCGGACACGAGGCGCTCCTGGACGCCCTCGACCGCACCCTCGACGCCCTTGTCCCGTGAGCAGCTTCGACAGGGGACTGCGGGAGCCCCGCGAACGGCCGTGCACGCAGGTTCGACCCTCATGTGAAGGCACGTCAAGTGCCGCTCCGGGCAGCCCGGGCGAGGCGCTGCAGCGCGCACGGCTCCGGCCGGCGCTGTCGGACCCCGCTGTTAAGGTCGCCGCATGGCCAACCGCTCATACCTCTACGCTGCCGACACGCTGCCCACCGAGCAGGAGAACGCCCAGGCGATCCGCTGCGTCTCGGAACACAACTGGTCTATCCCGCTCGCCCACAAGCTCCTGGTGGGGCGCGGGACGACCATCGTCCCCTCCATGATCTGGAACCCCCGCATAGGCATCGCGGCGGACTACGCCGGCGGTGCCGCCCTGCTCGGCGACCTCCTGCGCGCCGTCGGCCGCGGACTGGAGGACGACTCCGACTTCGCCCGGTGCGTCGAGCGCACCACGGCCCACCTGGAGAAGCAGCGGGCGCGGTATTTCGTCCTGGAGACGGGCGAGATGGTCTCCCTCACGGACGACGACCCCGAGGCGGGCGTCCGGCGCCTCGTGGCCGACGACATCCCCGCCGCCGTGGCCCAGGCCGAGGCGGCGATCGCCGGCCGCAACGACGCATGGCTGGCCTCGCTCCGCAGCGACTGGGAGGACCACTTCGCCTCCTTCTACAGCGACGCCCTCTACTTCTCCTTCCCCGGCTAGCCCACCCGCCCCTGCGACCGACGGAAGGAGGGCGCCAGGCGTGGAGGCGACCGGGCCGAAGGTGCACGACTGGCGGATTGACCCCCGGGAGTACGCCCGGCAGGAGGCGCGGCGCGGCCGCAGGCATGCCTACGAGCACCTCGACCCCGCCCGGACAGCCTTGGTCGTGGTCGACATGCTGCCCTTCTTCGTCGAAGCCAACCCGTACGCGCACGGCATCGTGCCCCGTATCAGCCGCATCGCCGGGGCGCTGCGCCCGGCCGGGGGAGTGGTGGCGTGGGTGCTGCCCGCCGCGGCGCCGCCGCTCGGCAGGGCGAGCGCCGAGTTCCACGGACCGGCGGCCGCCGCCCTGTTCGCCGCCGCCGGCAGAGGAGAGGGGCCCCTCCGCTCGCGCCTCTGGCACGCCTTCGACGTCCGGCCGGAGGACCTCGTCGTGGAGAAGAGCGCGTACAGCGCCTTCTTTCCCGGCAGTTCGTCACTGCCTCACCTGCTGGCCCGGCGCGGCGTCGACACCGTGCTCGTCACCGGGACCGTCACGAACGTCTGCTGCGAGTCCTCCGCGAGGGACGCCGCAACGACGGGCCTGCGCGTGGTCATGGTCGCCGACGCGAACGCCGCCCGGACCGACAGGGAGCACAACGCCGCCCTGCACACGATCTACCGGTCGTTCGGCGACGTGCGGACCACGGCCGAGGTGCTCGACCTGATCCGATGCGGAGCCCGCCGCCCGGCAGGACCGTAGCGGTCAGCAGCAGTCCTCCGCTTCGGCGTCCGGGCAGGTGCGGTCCGCCGCCACGGACACGACGGCGGTCCGCAGGTCGTCCAGGGCGTGCCCGAGCCGGTCGTCGGCGAGCGCGTAGCGGGTGCGGCGGCCGTCCGGCTCCGTGGCGACCAGGCCGCAGTCGCGCAGGCAGGCCAGGTGGTTCGACAGCCGGGTGCGGGAGACGCCGATCGCGTCCGCGAGGTCCGCCGGGTAGGCGGGCGCAGCCCGCAGCGCGAGCAGGATGCGGCAGCGGATCGGGTCGGCGAGTGCCCGCCCGAACCGGACCAGCACCTCGATGTCGGAGTCGGCAGACGGCACCCCACCACCCTACACAGCCGGCCGGTGCGGGCCGGCGGCCGCCGTGGGCTCCGCTAGGGGAAGGGCGATGTCGCAGGCGGGATCGGCCGCGCCGATCGCGGACCAGTCCGCGAAGTAGACCTCGCGCGGAGGGCCCGCCGGGGCCCGGCCGCGGGCGTTCGCCCACGCGTACACCGCGTCGTACGCGGACAGGATCTGCGGGTAGGCCGTCTGCGCCTTCGTGATGCGCGCGTACGCCTCCACCCGCGCCGGCTCGATCCGGTGGGCCGCCGGCAGCGCGCCCTCCCGGGCCGGATCCACCGGAACGCACAGCTCCACCGGGCCGTCGCCGTCCTCGTTCACTTCCCCGTGGTAGACGACGAACGGGTGGCCGAAGAACCCGCCGTGCGCCTCGGCGACCGGGGCCAGCCGGCCCAGGGCCGCCGGAATCCAGTCGGGGAGTTCCTCCGGCGTGATGTGCCGCTGCTCGACGAGCACCAGCTGCCGTGCCACCTCGCGCGTCCCGATCTCGTACATGTCGTCCGTCATCCCTTCGTCTCCCAGCAGGTGGATGCGGAGGTGCGCGGCCAGCTCCCGCTGGGCCGCGACGCGGCGCTCGACCCCGTCCCAGTACGCGGCGACCAGCCGGGCGGCCTCCGTCGCCGGGGCCGCCAGAACGGCCCCGACCTGCGCCAGCGGCATGTCCAGCCCGCGCAGCCGCACGATCAGCCGGGCTTCGCGCAGCCGGCTCTCCCGGTAGTACCGGTAGCCGGTCGCCGGATCGACACGGTCCGGCGGCAGCAGGCCCTGGCGGTCGTACAGCCGCAGGGCCTTCTGCGACAGGCGGGCCCGTCGCGCGAACACGCCGATCCCGAGCAGTGCGTCTTCCTCCACGCCGGCAACGCTCCCGTCTTCCCCAGGGGCAAGGTCAACCCGCCCGCCCACCAGAAACCCCGCTCCACGCGGCCCACGACGAGCCCCCCGAAGGGGCCCGGCATGCGTGCTCGTACGGCGGCCGCACCGGCGCACACTCCACATCACTGCATGCAAGCGCTCAACTCACCCCGCCTACAGGGCATTTGTTGCGCACGACCCTTGCCCTGTCGACCTCGTTCGCCAATGATGCTCCGGGCGTGTGCCGTCGGGGCGGTGACCGGCGGCCTGCATGCCCCGCCACCACCCCCCACAGGCCGGGAGGCCCGCCGTGCGTGCGAACCGTCACCTCCGCAGATCAGCCGCCACCCTGGGCGCCGCCCTCGCCCTGGTCATCGGCGTGCCCCAGACCGCGTTCGCCGCGCCCCCGCCCGCGCTCCCCGCCAACGCCGAGCCGATGGAACTGGCCTTCCAGCCCGCCTTCGACTACGACACCGACGGCTGCTACCCGACCCCCGCCATAGGCCCGAACGGCGTCCTCAACGGCGGCCTCAAGCCCACCGGCGCCCTCGACGGCAACTGCCGGGACGCCGCCGACCTCGACAACACCAACAGCTACTCCCGCGCCGCCTGCAACAACGGCTGGTGCGCCGTCGTCTACGCGCTCTACTTCGAGAAGGACCAGGCCGTCCCCGGCATCAGCCTCGGCGGCCACCGCCACGACTGGGAACACGTCGTGGTGTGGATCCAGGGCGGCGAGGCCAAGTACGTCGCCACGTCCGCCCACGGGGACTTCGTGATCCACTCCCGCGACCGGATCCGCTGGGACGGCAGCCACCCCAAGGTCGTCTACCACAAGGACGGCTGGGGCACGCACTGCTTCCGCGCCGCCAACACCAACGACGAGCCGCCGGAGAACCACGAGCGCACCTGGCAGTTCCCGGCGCTCGTCGGCTGGTCCGGCTACCCGGCGACCCTGCGGGACAGGCTCAGCCAGGCCGACTTCGGCAGCGCGCACTTCGGCCTGAAGGACGGCTCCTTCCAGTCGCACCTCGCGGAGGCGAAACCGGCGGGAATCCCCTTCGACCCCTACCTCTAGCCGCTCGGCGTGCCGTACGCTCAGCCGCCGCCGCGGTGGAGGAAGAGCAGGAGGTCGTGCGCCTGAGCGGGAGTCAAATCGACCGGAGCGGGCCGAGGGGCCTGCTCGCCGTTGGCGACGGCCGTGAGGTAGGCCTCGGCCTCCTCGGGCGGGACGCCCTCCAGCATCTCGTTGACCAGCCTCATCATCTCCTCGTCGGAGAGCTGCCCCGGCTCGTCGGGATCCGCGGGTGTCCTGTGGTCCATCGCCCCACCTCGCTGTGGAGCCGCCGGCCGCTTCCGACGGCAGCACAGAACATATACGCGGCGACGGCCCGCGCCCGGTACGGCACGCGCGTGCCCGGCGGACACGGCGGCCGGGGCGCTCAGTGGAGCCAGAAGAAGATGGTGTCCTGCGTGCGCCCCGCCGCCTTCGCGGCCTCCCATTCGACGGCCTCGTCCCGCATCGGCCCCAGCAGCACTTCCGCCGTCTCGCGGACTTCCGGGTCGAGCCGGTCGAGGACCGCCTCGTACGCCTCGACGACCTCCGCGGCCCGCGAGGCCGGGAAGGTGCCCATGCAGGGGACGGCGTCGCCGGGATGCGGCAGGCGCAGCGGCGGGCCGCCGAACAGGAGCGAGGCCGGCGCCAGGTCGCCGGGGACCCCGTGGCGGGTCATCTCGTCGTCGACTGTGTGGAACCACGAGGGCCGGTTCCAGTGGCCGAGGTCGTACGTGTCGGAGAACTGCACCGCGACCAGCGCCTGGAAGGCGTACGTGTAGCCGGGCCCCGAGTCCGTGCTGGGAGCGCCCTCCAGCAGCTCCTCCAGCGCTTGGGCGACGGGAACGTCCAAGGGGATGCCCTCGTCCTCGAACCGTGCGTCCGCCCGCGCGCACCTCTCCCGCGCCGCTCCGAGGACCCGGTCCTGCTCGGGCGTCCGCTCCACCGCCGTCAGCAGGCGGATCACGTTCCGCATGTCGCCGGTGCTCATTTCCAGGTTGCCCACAGCCCACTCCTCCGTATGCCGGCGTCCATGATCGCCGACGGGGAGGCCCCGGACGCACGGGCCACACCACAGCGGGTCGGGATGTGCCCGTGATGTCGCCGGTCCCGAGGAACACGACCGGTGCCCCCACGCGACCAGGCGCCGGGTCCGCCGACCGGGGCCGGGGAGCCGCTGCTCCCCGGTCCCCGGCTGCGCGGCCCGCCGCGCCCGAGCGCCGGGCGGCCGGGGGCCTCCCCGCTGACGCCCCGGAGGGCGTCACTCGAAGACGTAGAGCGCCCATCCCCGGGCGCCCACGAAGACGCACCCGTGCTCGCCGACGATCTCGGCCCCCGCCGCGTAGCACTCCTCGCTCGTGCCGTAGAACCCGACGAGCACGGGTCCGGCAGCCGCCGCCTCCGATGCGGCGGCTGCCGTGCCGGTGACGCCCCCGGTCAGCAGCGCGGCCGCCAGCGCGGCAGCGGTCGTCCACGTCCTGATGCGCATGTGCCCCTCCTCCGTCGTTCCCGCACCGGGCCGACTGCCGCGGCGCGGGCCTGTCCGTAGACAGCCTTCACGTGAAGGAAGGTAGGCGCGGGGTTCTGCCGGCCGGTACCAGCCGGAACAGGCGGGTACCGGCCGCGCCGGGTCAGTGGTCGTGCCGGGCGCCGTGCTCCAGATGGTGGGGCCGGTCCGGGAGCGCCACGCCCAGCGGCCACGGCGGGGACTCCCCGTCGGGGCCGGTCGTGGTGAGGGGGATGCCCAGGCTCCGGCACATGCGGTGGACGCGGGCCAGCGCGCTGAAGGTCATGGGGGAGGGGTGGCGGGACGGCAGCCGGACCACCACCCGCCCGGGGCGGTGGGCATGCACCAGCACCTCGATCTCCAGGGCGGCCGCCGCCCGGTTGCCGACGTCCAACTCCCGCGGCACCTGCACGTACAGGGCGCCTTCCGCGATGTGGTGGGTGATGACCACGGTCTGCCTCCCGCTCACCGGGCTCCGGACCCTCCGCCGGAGCCGCGACGGCTGGTACCAGTCTGGGCCCTGCGCCGCACCCGTGCGAGCCCGCGCCACCGGGCCCCGGACGCGGTGTCGTGCCCGCCGGAGGCGGGCCCGGCCGGATCGCCGGGAGGGGCTACCGGCCGCGCCAGGCGAACTTCCCGGGCCGCACCTCGATGCGGTACTGGACCTCCTGCACGGCGGCGCGGGCCTCCAGCCAGCAGCTGTACAGGGCCGCCTCCCGCTCGCCGGCCACCCCGTTCATGATCCGGTCGCGGGTCGCGTGCATCCGGTCGCTGCTCAGGTTCGCGACCCATGCGACGTACTCCTCCAGGCTCCGCCCCTCCTCGCGGGCCGCGGCCTCCAGGACTTGCCGATACCGGGGGAGGATGTCGCCGATGCGCTCCATGCGGACCCGCCACCGGCAGGCCTCCCCGTTCCCCATGGGCTCGACGGTCCAGCCGTCGCCGCCGGCGTCCCGGCGCTGGAACAGCGGCATGCTCTCCCCTCCCCGGCGACAGCGCCCCCGCTGCCGCCCGCTCCGGCGGCCCGGCCCGGCGCGCACCGGCACGGCCCGCCCCGGTGGGGGCCCGCCCGCCTCTGCCCCCAGGTTGGCAGCGGCCCGCCCGGCGGGGAAGGGCCGCGCACGCGGAGCCGCCCCCGGCCCGATCCGCCGCTTCCGCCTCCCCCACCTCGGCGACGATCCGTGCTAGCCTGGTCACGTTGCAGTTTTGGCACCCCATGGATTTGTGTGCGCCCGACGCTATGCGATGGGCGCACTTTTTGTTTTCCGGCACCTCCGGATGGGCTCATTTCAGCGACGGGGCCGCGCACGGTGTGCGACCCAAAAACTCCCAGAAGGAGAACTCATGGCTACCGGTACCGTGAAGTGGTTCAACGCTGAAAAGGGCTTCGGCTTCATCGAGCAGGACGGCGGCGGCCCGGACGTCTTCGCCCACTACTCGAACATCGTCGCCAACGGCTTCCGCGAGCTCCAGGAAGGCCAGCGCGTGAACTTCGACGTCACCGCCGGCCAGAAGGGCCCGCAGGCGGAGAACATCACCTCGGCCTGACCCGAGCTTGATGCCTCGCGGCGCGGTCCGTCCCCACCGGGGACGGACCGCGCTTTTTTCGTACGGGGCCCCCGGATCTGCGGTCAGCCGGTGACGGCGTAGCCCAGCGGGCCGCCGGGGCTGATCTGGCCCTCGCAGTTCGGGTCGTTGGACTCGAACAGCTCGCGGCTGCCGTTGACCAGGCAGCGGTAGAGGGGCGCGCTGGCCACCCCGGCCGGCGGGGCGTCGTGGATCCAGCCCAGGCGCGTCACGTACTGCTGCCCCTCGCAGTTGACGTCGACGGTCAGGAAGTGGTCGCCGCGCACGACGCACAGGTAGAGCGGATGCGTGCCGGCGGCCGGCGCCGTGTAAAGCCGGCCCATGCTGCCCTCGCGGGCGTAGCCGTCGGGGACGTGCCAGACGCTGCTGAGGTGGTCCTTCCCCGACTTCAGGAAGCGGTCCAGGCTCAGCTGCGGCGCGGCGACCGCCGGCTCCCCCACGCAGGTGAGCTCGCGGATGGACGTCCAGTAGCCGCCGATGCCCGGAGAGTCCGTTCCGTTCGTGATGCGGCACTGGGAGGCGTTGAACCCGGTGGCCGCCGCCTTGGCGAGGGCCGCCTCGTAGGCGGCACGCTGCGCGGTGTTCAGCGGCCCGCCGCCGACGCCGGTGTAGCGCAGCTGGACGGGGCCGACCCCCGCCGCGGAAGCGGCCGCGGCGGGGCCGGGAGCCGGTGCCGCCTGGGCCTGGACCGAGCCGGCCAGCGCGGTGGTGCAGGCCACGGCCACGGCCAGGAGCACGGCCCGTAAGCCTCGTTGACGTCGCATGGTGCTTCTCCCAGGGGTCGTCCGGCCGGGTGGCCGGGCATCGGCCCGACCGCCCGGGGGATTGTCTTGACGCCGGGAAACGTAGCCGGCGGCGCCGAAGGCACGGCACCCGCCTGTTCAGGGGGCTCGCGTCAGGACGACGGGTCGGTCAGGATCGCCGGATCCGACAGCCCGGGCGCCCCGGTCTCGACCTTGCCGGCGAAGCGCCGCACGAAGTCGGCCGTACCGGACGCGGTGACCGTCACGTCGTACCAGTGGCGGCTGCCCTGCAGGGACACCGTGTGCGCGACCGTGGCGCCCCGCGCGACCGTGAGGCGCTGCGGGCTCCCGCCGTAGGCGCTGGTGACGGTGAGGACGGCCGTCGAGGCCCCGTTGTTGGTGCAGGTGAGGTCCAGGTCGCCGGTCGCGGCGTTGTGGCGGGCGGTGACCTCGGGCCCGGGGATCGTCCCGGGATTGCGGAAGCCGCGCACGAAGCCGTTCGGGCCGTGCACCGTCAGGTCGGTGACCCCGCCCGAGTAGCGGGTGTTCCAGGTGTCCGCTATCGACGTCCCGGCCGCCGTCGTGTACGTCCAGGGGGCGTCGGTGCGGTTGCCGGACGTCACGTGGAACTGCGCGCCCAGCGCCGGTCCGCCACTGAACGTCAGCCGGAACTTCCCCTCGGCGGTGAGCGCCGTGCCGTCCGCGTACGGGGCGTATCCCAAGGGGCGGGTGGGGCGCGCGCCCCTCTCCTGGCGCGGCATGCTGCCGACGGCCGGGGCGGGGGCCGGGAAGTCGGGGTGCCGCTCGCGGTCCCGCGGCTCCCAGGCCCCCGTGTCGGGCAGCGGGACGGCGCGGGTGTCGCTGCGTCCGAAGTCGAAGGCGGAGGTCAGGTCGCCGCAGACGGCGCGGCGCCACGGCGAGATGTTCGGCTCGCGGACGCCGAAGCGCTGCTCCATGAAGCGGATGACGGACGTGTGGTCGAAGGTCTCGGAGCAGGAGTAGCCGCCGGTGCTCCACGGGGACACGACCAGCATCGGCACGCGCGGGCCCAGGCCGTACGGCCCGGCGGCGTAGCCGGGTTTGCCCGGGAAGACGTCCAGGGCGGTCGGCACGGTGGACAGGCCCTGGCCGGCGTTGGCCGGGGCGTACGGGGGGACGACGTGGTCGAAGAACCCGTCGTTCTCGTCGTAGGTGATGAACAGGGCCGTACGGGCCCACACGTCCGGGTTCGAGGTGAGCGCGTCCAGGACCTGCGCGATGTACCAGGCGCCGTAGTTGGACGGCCAGTTGGAGTGCTCGCTGAAGGCCTCGGGGGCCGCGATCCAGGAGACCTGCGGCAGCCTGCCGGCCTTCACGTCCGCCCGGAGCCGGTCGAAGTAGCCCTCGCCCGCCTTGGCGTCCGTGCCCGTGCGGGCCTTCTCGTGCAGCGGGCTGCCGGGTTGCGCGTTGCGGTAGCTGTTGAAGTACAGGAGCGAGTTGTCGCCGTAGTTGCCCCGGTAGGCGTCGTTGATCCAGCCCCAGTGGCCGGCCGCGTCGAGGCCGTCGCCGATGTCCTGGTAGACCTTCCAGGAGATCCCGGCCGCCTCCAGCCGCTCGGGGTAGGTCGTCCATCCGTAGCCCAGCTCGGCGTTGTCGAGGACGGGACCGCCGCCCTTGCCGTCGTTGCCGGTGTGGCCGGACCACAGGTAGTAGCGGTTGGGGTCGGTGGAGCCGATGAACGAGCAGTGGTAGGCGTCGCAGATCGTGAACGCGTCGGCGAGGGCGTAGTGGAACGGGATGTCCTCCCGGGTCAGGTAGGCCATCGTCGTGGGCGTCTTGGCCGGCACCCAGTTGTCGTACCTGCCCTTGTTGAAGGCGCTCTGGCCGCCCGCCCAGTCGTGGTTGAGGCCCTGCAGGAACTCCATGCCGAGGTCGTCGGACGGCGGCCGGAAGGGCAGCGTCACCTTGCCCGACCGGTCGGCCTGGTGCCAGACGGACTTGCCGCTCGGAAGGGTCACCGGGCGCGGGTCGCCGAAGCCGCGCACGCCGCGCAGCCTGCCGAAGTAGTGGTCGAAGGAACGGTTCTCCTGCATGAGTACGACGATGTGCTCGACATCGGCGAGAGTGCCGGTGGCGCCCTGCGCCGGGATGGCGGCGGCGCGCGCGATGCTCTCGCCCAGCACGCCCAGGGCGGCGGCGCCACCGGTGAGCTGCAGGAACCGGCGGCGGTTGAGTTCTGCCATGGCGGACGACCTCTGCGGTAGGGGGCGGGGACCGGCCCCCAGGACATCGGGCGCCGGGGGCCGGAGGGGGAGCCTGGCGTGACGGCGGGGGATACGCCAGGCGAACGGCAGCCGGATCCCGCAGCGGTTCGGCCATTCGTCCCAAGTCCCCCTGCCCGCCTGGCCGTCCGCCCCTCCGCGTGTCCGCCCCCCCGTCGCGCCGCCCCCGCCCGCCGGCGTGCCCCGGGCCCCGCCGGCCCGCCGCGCCCCGCCGGCTACGCGGCCCGAGCCGGGGCCGGGGCCGTCAGCGGGGGGTTCAGGCGGGCGAAGCCCTCCTGGCGCTCGTACGGGAAGTACGGGTAGGGCGCCGGGCGGTGGC
The DNA here is from genome assembly GCF_014649915.1 of Streptomyces toxytricini. Lineage (GTDB taxonomy): Bacteria > Actinomycetota > Actinomycetes > Streptomycetales > Streptomycetaceae > Streptomyces > Streptomyces toxytricini. The sequence continues at coordinate 162,722 of NZ_BMTY01000010.1, forward strand.
TCACGGCGTCCAGCCGGGCGCTCTGCTCCGGCGTCAGGCTCCAGCCGACGGCGCCGATGTTCTGCCGCAGCTGCTCCTCGGTGCGGGCGCCGATGATCACGGACGACACGGTGGGGCGGCCCAGCAGCCAGTTGAGCGCGACCTGCGGGATCGTCCGGCCGGTCTCCTGTGCGATCGCGTCGAGCACGTCGACGGTGTCGTAGAGGAGTTCCTCGTCGACGGGCGGGCCGTAGTCCGCGGTCGCGTGCAGCCGGCTCCCTTCCGGCAGCGGCCGGCCGCGCCGTACCCTGCCGGTGAGCCGGCCCCAGCCGAGCGGGCTCCACACGAGGGCGCCGACACCCTGGTCGTGGCCGAGCGGCATCAGCTCCCACTCGTAGTCGCGGCCGACGAGCGAGTAGTAGACCTGGTGGGCGACGTACCGGGGGAAGCCGTCGCGGTCGGCCGCGGCCAGGGACTTCATCAGCTGCCAGCCCGCGAAGTTGGAGACGCCGACGTGGCGGATCTTCCCCGCCCGCACCAGCGTGTCGAGCGCCGACAGCACCTCCTCGACCGGGGTGGCGGCGTCGAAGGCGTGCAGCTGGAACAGGTCGATCCGGTCGGTGCCGAGCCGGCGCAGGGCGTCCTCGGTGGACCGGATCAGGCGGGACCGGGAGGTGCCCGCGTCGCCGGGCCCGTCGCCCATCGGCAGTCCCGCCTTGGTGGACAGCAGCACCCGGTCGCGCCGGCCCTTCACGGCCGCGCCGAGGACGGACTCCGAGGCTCCGGCCGAGTACACGTCGGCGGTGTCGAAGAGCGTGATCCCGGCGTCGATGCAGATGTCGACCATGCGGCGCGCCTCGCGGACGCCGGTGTCGCCCCACGCCCCGAAGAGCGGCCCTTCACCGCCGAACGTGCCGGCGCCGAAGCTCAGGACCGGGACCGTGGGACCGGATGTGCCGAGCTGCCTGTACTCCATGACGAGCCCCCCTCGGGAAAGGATGACGGATACGACTTAAGGGAACTGTGGACCCCTTAAGCTGGCCCCACCGTAACAGCGGAAACGCATTAATGGAACTGGAGACCCGTTATGACGTCGGATGGTGGGAGCACGGAGCCGGGCACCCTGCGGCCCGGCGGCCGCACGGCCCGAGTGCGGGCGGCGGTCCTGCACGCCGCGGGCGACCTGCTCGCCGAAGCCGGCTTCGACCGGCTGGACCTGGCCGAGGTGGCCCGGCGCGCCGAAGTCGGCAAGACCACCGTCTACCGCAGGTGGGGCACGCCCTCCGGTCTCGTCGCGGACCTCCTCGGCGACATGGCCGAGCAGTCCGCGCCCCGCACCGAGACGGGCTCCCTCGACGGCGACCTCCTCGCCAACGCCGACCTCGTCCGCCGCACCCTCGCCGACGCGCGCCAGGGGCCGCTGTTCCGGGCCGTGATCGCGGCCGCCGGTACGGACCCCCGGGCCGCCGAGGCCCTGCACCGCTTCTACACCGTCCGCGTCGCCGAGTGGGCGCCCTGCGTCCGCCAGGCCGTCGTCCGCGGGGAACTGCCGCCGGACACGGACGCGGAGGAGGTCGTCCGGAGCGTTTCCGCCCCCCTGTACTACCGGCTGCTGACGACCGGCACGCCCCCGGACGCCGCCGCAGCCGAGCGTGCCGCCCGCGCCGCCGCGGCCGCCGCCCGCGCGGGCGTCTTCACTGCGGCGGGCCCGGGGCCCGCCGCGGGCTGACGGTCAGGCGTACAGGAACACGGCGTCGAACCACACCCGGTCGTCCGCCTCGTGCAGGAGGAACCGCCCGTCGGCCCGGTCGTTGCCGTCGGCGCCCGGCTGCGCCGGGTCCCGGGCCAGGACCGTCAGGTCGTACGCCGTGCTCGCCCGCCAGCCCGCCCGGTCCGGCACGTACGGCGCGAGCGGGGCCGGGACGTCGCCGGCCAGGGCCACCGTCTCGAAGCGCTCGCCCGCCGGGGCCGCCGCGAGGGTGGCTGCCACCGTGCCGGGCGCCGTCCGGGCCACCCCGACGAGCCGGACCCGCGCGTCCGGCCCGGGTGCGGCCTGTCGCTTCCCCGCCGCGTCCAGGTCGTAGCCGAGCCAGTGCGCGTCGGACAGTTCGCCCAGGGCCGCGAACCGCTTGTGCAGCGGCTCGACGTCGGTCCGTACGCGGAGGTGGTCCTCGTTCGGCCGGAGACCGGCACAGCCGACCGCCCCCGCCGAGGGGGCCAGTGCGGCACTGCCGAGGAGGGCCAGGAATCCGCGGCGCCCCGTCCGCCCGCCCCGCATTCCGCTCACGATCCCCCCTGCACGTCCGCGCGGCCGACCCGCCCCGCTGCGCCGCGGCTCGCGCAGAAGGGGACACCGGGGGGACGCGCGGGCGGCCCGGGCGGTTCCACCGAGGGCCGGCCGGCTGTCAGGGCGCGGGGGTGAAGAGGCCTTCCGGCGCGTCGTCGAGGACGAACCCGTTGTCGAAGCGGATCCGCGCCGTCACCCGGCGCCGGTCCCGCTGCCAGGCGGCCCACTCGGGCTCCAGTGCCCCGACCTGCTCCTCGGCCTGCCGGCGGCTCGCCGGCGGCATCTGGGCGCCGAAGCTGTCCAGGAGGGACTTGAGCCGCTCGTACTCCCGCGCCTGCGGGCCCTGTTCCCGTACGTGTTCGTCCACGCGCTCGACGGTCCCCTCGCAGCCCGCGGCCAGCGACAGGAACCCGGCGGCGGCACCCGCCTCGACCGCGGAGCCCCCGGCCGCGGTGACGGAACCCGCCAGCCTGAGGTCCGCTGCCAGCCTGACCCGCAGGCCCTCTTCGAGTTCCACCGCTTCCCGTACCCCTCCGGTCCTCGGGGCCGTCCGCCCCTCCCGGCGCGCCTGCGCCGGAACCCCGCCATTATCCGGCGCGGCGGACGGGCCGGGTGTACGCCAGCCGGTGCCGACACGACCCCGACAGTCGTATATTCCACAACCCGCAGGGGGCAAATGCTACTGATGTACCGCAAACGCACCGCACTCAGGAGGTATGCAATGCGTGCAGGTCTTCTCCGTTTCACCGTCGTGCTGGGTGCCGCCGCGGCCCTCGGCCTCGGCGGAGCCGCGGCGGCCACCGCCGACGGCGTCGGCAACTCGGGCATCGGGAACTCCGGTGTCGGCAACTCGGGCATCGCGAACTGGGGCGTCGGCAACTCCGGTCTCGCCAACCTGGGCGTGGGCAACTCGGGCATCGCCAACGAGGGCGTCGGCAACTCCGGTCTCGGCAACTCCGGCGTGGGCAGCTCCGGCCTCGGCAACAAGGGCGTCGGCAGCTCCGGCATCGGCAACTAGCAGTCCGGTCCCGGGAGCCCCTGGCTGCTCGACCGCCGCGGCTCCCGATCCCGACGACGGCCTCCGGTGCGGTGGCGGCACCAGCCCACCACCGCATGCGGGGGCTCCCCCCTGCGTACGCACGGCGAGCGGCCGCCGGGGGAGCGCAGTGGGGACGGTCAGTGAGCCGAGAACCCGCCGTCCACGAAGACCGCCTGGCCGGTGATGTAGCCGGACGACCGGCCGGCGAGGAACACGGCCGCACCGGCGAAGTCCTCGGCCAGCCCGTTCCGCCCGACCAGCGTCCGCCGGGCCAGCGCCGCCACCGTCTCCTGGTCGGAGGCCAGCCGTGAGTTGAGCGGGGTGAGGACGAAGCCCGGCACCAGCGCGTTGCATGTGACCCCGTGCGGCGACCAGGCCTCGGCCTGCGAACGGGCCAGCGACTCGAGCGCCCCCTTCGACACCCCGTAGGCCCCGCTCTGCACGAACGCCCGGTGCGCCTGCTGCGAGCTGACGTGGATGATCCGCCCGAAGCCCCGCTCCGCCATGCCGGGCCCGAACCGCTGCCCCAGCAGGTAGGGCGCCTCCAGGTTCACGGCCATCGTGGCGTCCCACACGGCGTCGTCCAACTCGCCCATGGGCGGCCGCAGGTTGATCCCCGCGCTGTTCACGAGAATGTCCGGCTCACCGAACACGGCGGCCGCCCGCTCGGCCGCGGCGCGCACCCCGTCACGCGTGCCGAGGTCGGCGCTCACCCAGGCCGCCCGGCAGCCGTCCGCCGCCAACTCGTCCACCGTGGCTGCGAGCTCCGCCTCCCGGCGTGCCACGACGACGACGCCGGCCCCGGCGCGTGCGAGGGCGCCGGCGATGGCCCGTCCGATGCCGGAGCTCCCGCCGGTCACCACGGCGACCAGGCCGTCCAGCGAGAACATGTCCGCGAGGTGGCGCTGTGAAGTCATGCCCGCAGCATAGGAGGAGACCGCCGTGCGCACCGTTCAGCCGGGGCGCGGTACGACCATGACGGGGCAGCCCGCGTGGCGCAGCAGGTCGGCGGTGGTCGACACGAGGCGGATGCGGTGGCCGTGGCGCGGGCCGCCGAGGACGAGCAGGGCGGCGTCACGGGTCGCGGGCAGCAGCGCCACGGGGGTGGCGGTCGGCGGTACCTGCACCCGGACGGCCAGCCCCGGCCAGTGCCGACGCAGCACGGCCGCCTCGCCCTCCAGGAGCCGCCGCTCGGCCGCCAGGACGCCCTCCTGACTCTGCTGCCCCGGCGGGGCGAGGCCCGGGGGAAGGACCTGCGGCCGCAGGTCCGCGTGGAGGACCAGGAGAGTGGCGTGCCGTACGTGCGCCTCGGCCGCGGCCGTCTCCAGGACGGCCCGGTCGCGATCCGGATCACCGACCGCCACGGCGACCGGGCCGCCGCGGGCCGGCCAGTCCCGCATCACGGTGACCGGACAGCGGGCGCCGGCCGCCACGGCGAACGCCACCGAACGGTGCAGCAGCCGGTCCAGGCCCCGCCCCGGCGGCCCGACGACGACCACCCGGCAGGACGCGGACTCCTCGACCAGCCCGGCCGACGCGTCCCCCTCCCGTACGAGCGCCTCGACGGCCATGCCGGGGAAGCCCGCCCGGACCTCCTCGGCGTGGACGGCCAGCCGCTCGCGCGCCTCCTCCGGGTCGCCGGAGGAGGCCAGGGCGTGCAGCAGGACCAGGCCCGTGCCGTGCAGGACGGCCTGCCGCGCCGCGTAGAGGACCACGCGCGCCGCGTCCGGCCCGGGCCGCACGCCCGCCAGTACCGGGCCCCGCCGCACCGGGGTGCCGCGCCCTTGTCCCGCGCTCTCCATCCGGACCTCCCGGGGGCGGAGCCGACGCGCCGTGGGGCCGGCTCCGTCCTCGGCCTGCCCCTGCCCGCCGACGCGCCGGGCACACCTGGAGCCGGCAGGCGGCCAACGACTCCCGGGGCGCGCAGTGTTAGCTTTGTCCCGTGGCGGATCACCGGGACGAGACCAGGGCGGCCTACGACGGCGTCGTCGAGCTGTACGCGTCCCTGTTCGCCGACCGGCTCGAAACCAGGCCCCTCACGCGGGCCGTGCTCGGCGCCTTCGCCGAGCTCGTACGCGGGACGGGGAACCAGCGGACGGCCGACGTCGGCTGCGGCCCCGGACACCTGACGTCCCTGCTGCACGGCCTCGGCCTCGACGCGTTCGGGATCGACCTCTCCCCGGCCATGGTCGCCCACGCCCGGCGGGCCCATCCTGAGCTGCGGTTCGACGAGGCCCGGATGGAGGCCCTCCCGGTCGCGGACCGTGCGCTCGGCGGCGTACTGTCCCACTACTCGATGATCCACACGCCGCCCGCGGAGCTGCCCGCGCTCCTCGCCGAGCAGGTCCGGGTCCTCGCACCGGGAGGCCTGCTGCTGGTTTCGTTCTTCGCGACCGACGGGCTGGAGCCGGTCCGCTTCGACCACAAGGTGGCGCCCGCCTACAGCTGGCCGGTCGACCGGTTCGCCGCGCTTCTGGCGGGCGCCGGCCTCGTCCCCTTCGCCCGGCTGGTCCACGACCCCGCATCCGAGCGGGGCTTCCTCGACGCCCACCTGCTGGCCCGCGCCGGCACCACCCCGTGACGGCACCACCCGAGGAGGCCGCGTGCCAGGAGAGAAGGACCTCCGCACCCTGCTCGCCTCGATGAGTCCGCAGCTCAACGAGGGGGAGTACGTGTTCGCGCTCGCCCCGGCGGGCGAGGTGCCGGAGGGCGTACGCCCGGTGGCCACCGTCCGGGAGGAGGAGGGGCTGACCCTGGTGCTGCCGCGCGCGGACGCCGACCGGCTGGGGCTCGCTTACGACTACGTCGCCGCGTGGATCACCCTGCGCGTGCACTCCGCCCTGGACGCGGTGGGCCTGACCGCCGCCTTCGCGACGGCCCTGGCCTCGGCGGGCCTGAGCTGCAACGTCGTGGCGGGCTTCCACCACGACCACCTGTTCGTGCCGTACGACGAGGCGCCCCGGGCACTGGCCGTCCTGGCGGACCTCGCCGGCTGACGGCCCCGTGCCGCCGCCCGCGACTGCGGTACGGGGGCCTGCCGTGACGCCCGATTCCGGCGACACTGGTGAACACGTCGGGGCCGCCGTCCCGGAGGCCCCGACGACCGCCGACGCCGACGGCGTGGACGGTCGCGACGCCCACCGGCAGGACAGGGTCCGCACCATCCGGACCCGCACGCAGAGAGCGGCCACGTGATGCCCGATCCCGACGCCTCCCTCCTGGCCCCGGTGCTCGTCGCCGCAGCCCTGGTGATCCGTACCGCGGTGGTGGAGATGCGGCAGCCGGGCAGCGCCCGCCGCACGTGGGCCTTCGCCGGCAGCCCCCGCGCCGTGGCGGCCGGCGCGACCGTCACCGCGGCCGTCCTGCTGACCGGCGCCGGCCGCACCGGCTGGACCGCAGCGGCCTGGGCCCTGCTGGCGGGCGCCTTCACCGCCCACCTCACCGGCCGCGACCTGCGCACTTCCGCCCCGGAGCCCGCTGCGGGCAGCGGCCCGCCCATGACCCCGCGCCGGATCGGAGCGCTGGCCGCCGCGGTCTGCACACCGCTCGCCGTGGCCGGGGCGGCCCTCCACACCTTCCCCGGCCCCGGCCTCCCCGCCCTGGCCGTCGGCCTGGCACTGCTGCTCACCGGCCTGCTCCTGGCAGCGGCCGGCCGCCGCTGACGGCGCCCGCGCGCGTCCCCGGCCGGCATCGCCGGGGTCAGGACGGCAGGGCCATCAGCAGCAGGGGCGCGGTGGTCGGCTGGGGCGATCCGCCGACGGGTTCGAGGCTGAGGCCGACCGCGGTCGCGTCGGCCGGGTCGCCGCTGAGCCGGACGGTTCCGTCGCCGGAGAGGAAACCGGCGGGGCGCATGGTGCCGTCGTGGTCGAGCCACAGCTGGTACACCTTGCCGGCGGCGGGCGCAGGAAGGTTGCCGGCGGTGAAGACGGCCCGGTTCTGCCGGTCGGAGGCCACCACAGTGGTCAGGGCCCCGTTGGCGGCCCGGCCGTGGACGGTACGGGCATCGGGCGCCGCGAGGACGGAGCTGACGTCGTCCAGGCGCTGCTCCGCCTGCAGGGCCCGCTGTCGCAAATCCTCGCCCTGCCGGACCTGCCACACGGCCAGGCCTGCGAGCGACGCGGCGGCGGCCAGGCTGGCGGCCAGGGCGAGCGGCAGGGCCCGGCGGCGTACGCGGCCGCCGCGGGCGGTCGCGGGCACGGCCGGGGGCACCCGCGGGGGCAGCTGCCGCACACCGTCGATCGCGTCCATGACAGCCTGCTTGGCCGACGCCGGCGGCGGCTGGGAGGCGGCTGCGGCCAGGCGCGCCGCGGTGGCCAGGAACTCCGCGACCTCCTGCCGGCAGGACTCGCACTCCTGCAGGTGGCTTTCGAACACCGCTCGTTCGCCGGGGTCGAGGGCGTTCAGCGCATAGGCGGCGGCGAGGGTGTGGGCATCGGACGCGTGGTGTTTCATGCGGTCACCCCCATGCAGTCGCGGAGCCGGATGAGCCCGTCGCGCATGCGTGTCTTGATGGTGGGAAGCGGTGTGCGCAGGGCTTCGGCGACTTCACGGTAGGTCAGCCCCCGGTAGTAGGCCAGGTTCACGGCCTGGCGCTGAAGCTCGGTCAGGCCGTGCAGGCACCGGCGCACCTGTTCGCGCTCCAGTCTGGTCTCCACCTGCTCGGCGACCTCGTCGAAGGCGGTCTGGTGCTCCCGGACGGCCTGGATGTGCTCGCGGTCCGCGGCCGCCTGGGCGGAGCGGACCCGGTCGACCGCGCGGCGGTGCGCGATGGTCGCGGCCCAAGTGGTCACGCTCCCGGCGTCGGGCCGGTAGCGGGCGGCCTGCCGCCACAGGTCGATCATGACTTCTTGGGCGACCTCTTCCGACTGCGCACGATCGCGTACGACCCTGAGGACGATCCCGTGGACCAGCGGCGCGAGGGCGTCGTAGAGCGCGGAGAAGGCCTGCTTGTCGCCGCGGGCGACCTGCTGCATGAGCTCGGCGAGGTCGGCCCCGCCCGGGGTGGGGCCGGCGCCGAAGGGGAGCGGCTGGTTCACCGGCCGGGCTCCGGCCGGGGTGATGAGGGGGAGGGGCCGCCGGGGCAGGCCGCCCGGGGGAGGGGTGTCCATCGCATGCCGGTCCTTGTCCTCGTCGTCTGCGCGGGGCCGCCCCTGCCGGGCGGCGGGGCGGGGCCCGGCGCCGAAACGTCTGGTGTGTCGGGTGTCCTTCGTAGCGGACGGCCGTACGGATGGGAGGGCACTTCGCCGCCTTCGACGAGTCGGGACAGCCCGCCCGGGGGAGGAGAAGGGAGGAGCCGCGCCGGGCGGCGACGGACCGGCGGCGCGGCCGGATGCCCGGCCACGGCGCGCCACGGACGCGGATGTTCACTCTTTCGGGTGTAAGGCCAATCCGCCGGGCGAGTGCCGCCGAATCCGGTACGTGAGCAGCTTCCGCAACACCTTCTCCCGCGTCGCCCCCGGCGCCCTGGCCGGACTGCTGGCCGCGTTCGCGGCGCTCGGCGCGGCCGAGCTGGCAGCCGGGGCGGTCCGGCCGGCCGCCGGCCCGGTGGCGGTCGTGGGCGGCGCGGTGGTCGACCTGGCGCCGCCCACGGTGAAGGACTTCGCGGTCCGCACCTTCGGGGAGGACGACAAGGACGCCCTCCGGATCGGAATCCTCTCCCTGCTCGCGGTCAGCGCCGCCGTCCTGGGCGTACTGAGCCTGCGTCACCCCCGGGCCGGGGCGGCCGGCGTCCTGCTCTTCGGAGCCGTCGGCGCCGCTGCGGCGCTGAGCCGCCCCGACGCCGCCGGCCTCGGCGACGCGCTTCCCTCACTCGCCGGTGCGGCGGCAGGGGCGGCCGCCCTCCGCTTCCTCATCGCGCGGACTACAGGTGCCCCGCCGGACCAGCCGGCCGGGAGCGGACCGGGCGGCCGGGACAGGCGGGGCTTCCTCACCGCGGCGGCCGCCACCGCCGGCGCAGCCGCATCGGCAGGAGCCCTGGGCCGACTCCTCGCCGCCCGAAACGGACAGGACGCCACCGCCTCCCGGAACGCCCTGGTGCTGCCGCGGCCGGCCTCCCCGGCCCCGCCCGTCCCGGCCGGCGCGCAGCTGAGGGTGCCCGGCATCAGTCCGTTCACCACGCCCAACCGCGACTTCTACCGCGTCGACACCGCGCTCGTCGTGCCGAGGATCGACGCCGCGGCCTGGCGCCTGCGCATCCACGGCGGGGGCGTGGCACGCCCCCGCACCCTCACCCTCGGCGACCTCCTGGCCCGCCCCCTCGTCGAACGCGACATCACCCTCACCTGCGTCTCCAACGAGGTCGGCGGGCCCTACACCGGCACCGCCCGCTGGCTCGGCGTCCCCCTCGCCGACCTCCTCCGGGAGGCGGGCGTGCGGCCGCCGTCCCGAGGCGGCAGGTCCGACCAGCTGGTGGCCCGCTCCGCGGACGGCATGACCCTCGGCTCCCCGGTGGAGGAGCTGATGGACGGCCGGGACGCGATGCTCGCCGTCGGCATGAACGGCGAACCGCTCCCCTTCGACCACGGCTTCCCCGTCCGGATGCTGGTCCCCGGCCTCTACGGCTACGTCTCCGCCTGCAAGTGGATCACCGACATCGAACTGACCTCCTTCGACGCCTACGACCCCTACTGGGTCCGCCGCGGGTGGGCCCGGCGGGCGCCGGTCAAGACCCAGTCCCGCATCGACACCCCCAAGCCGTTCGCCCGCCCCGCCGCCGGGCCGGTCACCGTCGCGGGCGTCGCCTGGGCCCAGCGCAGGGGCATCACCCGGGTCGAGGTCCGCGTCGACGACGGGCCCTGGCAGGACGCCGACCTCGCCGCTCCGACGGGCGCGGACACCTGGCGGCAGTGGACCTACCGCTGGGAGGCCTCTCCCGGCGGACACACACTCACCGTCCGCGCCACCGACGGCACCGGGCGGGTGCAGACCGAAGAGCGAACCCGCACCGCCCCCGACGGGGCGAGCGGCCGGCACAGCGTCTTCGTCACCGTCCCCCAGACCACCGGACCGGCCCCCTCGCAGGCCGGGCCGGGAGCACCACCCCCGACCACCGATGTCCTGACGAACAGCCACTGAAGGAGTGCAACCCCATGAACACCATCCGCATCCGCCGTACCGCGGTCGCCGTCGCAGCCGCCGCCGTCCTGCCCTTCGCGCTCGCCGCGTGCACCGACTCCGGCAGCGGCACCAAGGCCGCCCCCACTGCGGGTGCCGAAGGCGCCGCCGCGACCGCCGGAAGCACCCCGATGGACGGCGGGGCGGCCGGCGGCAAGCCGTTCGGCCCGGCCTGCGCCGGCGTGCCCGAGGAGGGCGCCGGCTCCTTCGACGGCATGGCCAAGGACCCGGTCGCCACGGCCGCCTCCAACAACCCGGCCCTGTCCACCCTGGTCACGGCGGTGAAGCAGGCCGGCCTCGTCGACACCCTGAACAGCGCCAAGGACATCACCGTCTTCGCGCCCACCAACGACGCCTTCGCCAAGATCCCGAAGGCCGACCTCGACAAGGTCCTCGCCGACAAGGCGGCCCTGACGAAGATCCTCACCTACCACGTCGTCGGACAGCGGCTGACGCCCCAGCAGCTCGAGAACGGCTCCTTCGAGACCCTCCAGAAGGGCATGGTCACCACCACGGGCTCGGGCGAGTCCTACAAGGTCAACGACACCGCCGCGGTGGTGTGCGGGAACGTCAGGACGGCCAACGCCAACGTCTACATCATCGACACCGTCCTGATGCCCAAGTAGCGGCCGCCGGGGCCCGTCCGCCAGGGGGAGGGGCGGGCCCCGCAGCGGGCCGGCCCCCAACCTTGCGGGTGCGGGCCGCGGCGTACGATCAGCCGGTCCCCGTCCGCAAGGAGTCCCCGCCCGGTGTCCGCCGTCATTCCGCCGCCCCGCCCCGCAACCGGCCTGCTGCCCGTGCAACCGCTCGACCGCCTGGAGGACGGCGAGCGGCTGCACGGCCTGCTGTGGCGGGCCGGCCCGGGCTGGCGGATGATCAGCAGCGCCGTCCTCGGCGGCGGCATCGGCGAACGGGCCTGGGTCCTCAACGCCCAGGTCTCGCACGGCTACCGGCGCACCGACCCGGAACGCCATCTCGCCGAGCTCGCCCGCGACGCGGGCGCCAGCGGCCCGGGCGTCGGGCTGATGACGGCCGCCGACGTCCGCGCGCACGGCCACGCGCACGACGCGGGTGCGGAAGCGGTGGCCACCGCGGGGCTCGGTGTACGGGGCTGGGCGGCCGCCGCCGCGCAAGGGGCCACCGCGGCGCCGCCGCCGGGCACGGTCAACATCGTGGTGGCGCTCCCCGTGGCCCTGACCGATGCCGCACTGGTCAACGCGGTGGCGACCGCCACCGAAGCCAAGGTGCAGGCGCTGCTCGACGCCGGCTACGACTGCTCCGGCACCCCGACGGACGCGGTGTGCGTCGCCGCCCGTGCCCCGCGCGGGGGCGAGGCCGTCCAGGCCTTCGCCGGCCCCCGCTCCGAGTGGGGCGCCCGCCTGGCCCGCGTCGTCCACCGGGCCGTGTACGCCGCTGCCCCTCCGCCTGCCTGAGCGGGATCCGCGCCCCCAGCCAGACGCGGAGGAACACCGCAAAACGGTGCAGAATCACTGCGACTTTCCGTGCACGCGCTCGCGCCCCAGCCTGGAGTCCTCGGGGCCGGTATGCAGCCATCCACGGGAGGACCCATGAGCCTGCGCGACGAACTTCCGGTCGACCACCCCCTGAACAGGGTCTACCGGATCGGCGCCGCCCTGTGCGGCCTGCTGCTCCTCGTCTTCGGCTGCCTCGGGTACGCCGACAGCCTTTCCGCCTTCGACACCGACGGGCAGCAGATCGCCGGCCTGTCCACGAACGGACTCCTGAGCACCGTGTCGGTCGTCTTCGGACTGCTCCTGGTCGTCGCCGCCCTCATCGGCGGCAACGTGGCCTCATCCGTCAACATCGCGGTCGGCGTGCTGTTCCTGGCCAGCGGGTTCCTGCACCTGTTCCTCATCGGTCGCTCCGGCAACATCCTCGACTTCGGCCTCTCCAACGTTTTGTTCAGCTTCCTCATGGGCCTGTTGATCATGACGTTCGGCATGTACGGCCGGGTCAGCGGCGGCCTCCCGCACGACAACCCGTACTGGCGGCGCCGCCACCCCGACCGGGCCGCCCGCGAAACGGCGGGCCGCCCGCGGCTCGGCCCGGCGGCCGGCCGGCCCGCCGAGCTGCCGAGGAGGTGAACGTGACCCGCGGCGGCGCCCGGGTGCTGGTGGTCGGCGCCACCGGCGAGATCGGCACCCTCGCCGTCCGCGGGCTGGACGGCAGGCGCTGCCGGACCGCCCTGGCCGGCCGCGACCGCCGCCGCCTGGCGGACCTCGCGGCCGCAACCGGCAGCCCGGCCCGGGGCATGGACGCCTACGACCTCCAGGGCTGCGCCGGTCTGGCCCCGTGGGCGGCCGCCGCCCTCGGCGGCCTGGACGGCGTCCTGGTGACCGTCGGCGTCGCCGCCTTCGGGCCCGCCGCCCGGGTGTCGGACGCCGCCGCCGAGCACCTGCTCACCGTGAACGCCCTCTGCCCCATGGCGGTCCTGCGGGGGGCCGCCCCCGTCGTCGGCGACGGCGGCTTCCTCGCCGCGGTGACCGGCGCCGTCGTCGACGCCCCCCTGACCGGTACGGCCGACTACGCAGCCTCCAAGGCCGCGCTCGCCTGCTGGCTCGGCGTCCTCGCCCGCGAGCTGCGCAAGCGGCGGGTGGCCGTCGTCGACGCCCGCCTTCCCCACCTGGACACCGGCTTCGCCGCCCGCGCCGCCGAGGGGAGCCCCCCGCCGCTGCCCCGGCCCGGAGACCCGGCCGCCGCGGTGTCGGCCCTGCTCGACCGACTGCTCGCCCCGGCGGCACCCGCGACACCGCTCACGACACCGCTCTGGCGCCCCGGGCCCGCAGAACAGACCCGATGAACCGTCCCACCGTCCACCAACCGCTCCGAGGAGGGAACATGTCGAACTCCAGGACGCCGCCCGGGGAGACTCCTCCGGCCGAGGGATCCACCGCATCCGCCCACCGGGAACGCGCGGACGGAGGCCCCTGGGAGCACCCCGGAGCCTTCCTCGCACTCGTCGTCCTCGGCGCAACCGTGGTCGCGGCCTTCTTCGCCGCACGCCTCTGGGGCTGACGATGGCCTCCCCGCACACCGACCGGCCACCGCCGCAGGAGCGGTACGGCCTTTCGACCGGTGCGGTCGCGCGCCGCCTGGGGGTGTCGCCGACCACGGTGCGCTCCTGGGAGAAGCGGTACGGGATGGCGCCGGAGGAACGGCAAGAGGGCCGCCACCGGCGCTGGGCGCCCCGCGACGTGGCGATGCTGGAGGACATGTGCCGGCTCACCGCCTCCGGTGTCCCGCCGGCCGAGGCGGCCCGGGCGGCCCGGGCCGCACGCCATGGCACGGCGGCGGCGCCAGCGCTGCGGCCGTCCCCCGGCTCCGGTGCTGCGCGCCTGTCCGGGCCGGAGCGTCCGCGTGCCCCGGGTGGCGTGCGCCCGGAGTGCCGGGGGCTGGCCCGGGCCGCCCTCCGCCTCGACAGCCCGGCCGTGGAGGCCGTGCTCGGCGGCGCCGTTCGGGACCTCGGCGTCGTCTCCGCCTGGGAGGAGGTGATGGCGCCGGCGCTGCACGCCGTGGGCCGCAGGTGGGGGGAGTCCGGCGAGCGGTACGTGGAGGTGGAGCACCTGTTGTCCTGGCACGTCTCGACGGTGCTGCGCACGGCGTCCGCCTGCGGGCCCCCGGCCGTCGGGGCGCCGCCCGTGCTGGTGGCGTGCATGCCGCAGGAGCAGCACACCCTGCCGCTGGAGGTGCTGGTGGCAGGACTGGCCGAGCGGGCACTGCCGACACGGATGCTGGGCGCGTCCGTGCCGGCGGAGGCCCTGGTCGCGGCCGTGCGGCGCTCGGGCCCGGCGGCCGTGGTGCTGTGGTCGCAGAGCCGCTGCACCGCCGATGCCGTCCTGGCGCGGCGCGTCGTGCAGTCGGGCTTCGGCCTCAAGGGGGCCCGTACGGCGCCCCTCGTTCTCCTCGCGGGACCCGGCTGGCCGACGCACCGCCTGCCCCGGACCGCACTCCACCCGTCGGGCCTGCGCGAGGCGCTGCACGCGCTTTCCGGCCTCTACCGGAGCCGCCCTGCCGGAGCCTGAGGAGGGGAAGCGGCCGTTCCCTCACGGCCCCGCTCACCGCGGCGCCGGTGCGGCGGGGACGAGGTACAGGCCGTCCGGATAACACCAGGCCCATCGGGCGCCGCTCGTGCAGGACTGCGCTATGGGGTGCGCGGACGCCGCGGCGTGGGCGTGCGCATGCTGCCCCGGGGAGCTGTCGCAGCAGCCGACGTGGCCGCAGGTGAGGCACCGCAGCAGGCCGACCCGCGGGGTCCCGGCCCCGCAGTCCTCGCACCCCCCGCCCGCGTGGCGGACGGGCCGGAGGACCGCCTCCCCGAGATGGGCGCAGACGGGTTGCTCCACCAGCCCCCCGTCGGGGGCCGGTGCCCAGAACGGGGTCTCCGCTTCACGTCCCATCGCTCCTCCTCGTCGGACCGCGCTACTCCCTTTGTCGGTCCGGGCCCGGCCCGCGGATGCATCCGCATCCGCGTCCGGGCCCGCGCCGTCCGCCGAGGCGGCTACCAGGAAGACCTGGCCACCCCCGGGAGGAAGCCCGCGTGGGCCTGCTCCCGCACGCGGACCCGGGAGAGCCCGAACTTCCTCAGGTGGCCCCGGGGCCGGCCGTCGACGGCGTCCCGGTTGCGCACCCGGGTGGAGCTGGCATCCCGCGGCTGCCGGCCCAGCTCCGCGAGGGCCGCGCTCCGTTCGGCCTCCGTCGAGGACGGCCGGCGGAGGATCTCCTTCAGCTCGGCGCGCCGCACGGCGTACCGGGCGGCGAGCACCTTCCGCTTCTCGTTCTGGGCGATCTTGGCCTTCTTCGCCATCAGACCTTCACGCCCCGGGCCCGGATCCGGGCCACGGCGGCCTCGACACCGATGGCGTCGACGGTCCTGACGGCCCTCGCGCTGAGGCTCAGGCGCACGTACCGCCTCTCGCTCGGCAGCCAGTACCGCTTGCTCTGGATGTTCGGGTCGAAGCGGCGGGAGGTGCGCCGGTGGGAGTGGGAGACGGTGTTGCCGAAGCCCGGGCGGGCCCCGGTGAGCTGACAGTGGGCGGACAAGGTGTTACCGGCCTCTCTCGACGTCGTTATTGGAAACGATTTCCATTCCCGTATAGTAGCGGCATGGCTCGCAACGACACACGCCCGATCGTCAAGCTCCGCTCCACCGCCGGCACCGGCTACACCTACGTCACCCGCAAGAACCGCCGGAACGACCCCGACCGCCTGGTCCTGCGCAAGTTCGACCCCGTGGTGCGCAGGCACGTCGACTTCCGCGAAGAGCGCTGACCCCGTTCCGAGTCCCGGCCCGCCCGGCCGCCGGACCGCCGCCCCCTACGAAAGGCACTGCAGTGAAGCCCGGTATCCACCCCGCCTACGGCCCCGTCATCTTCCGCGACAAGGCCGCCGACTTCGCCTTCCTCACCCGCTCGACCGCCACCAGCGACAAGACGGTGGAGTGGGAGGACGGCCGCACCTACCCCGTCATCGACGTCGAGATCTCCTCGGAGAGCCACCCCTTCTACACCGGCACGGCCCGCGTCCTGGACACCGCCGGGCGCGTCGAGCGCTTCCAGCGCCGCTACGGGAGCCCGGCGTGACCCTCCCCCTGCCCGTCGTCCTCGTCGCCGGACTCCACCGCGACGCACGCAAGCAGGTCGTCGGCCGGCTGCTCCGCACCGTCCCCGACAGCGTCGCCCTCCACCACGACCTGGCCACGGCGCCGGCCGGCACCGTCCTGCGAGTCGTCCGCGACGCCTCGGGCGAGCTCTCCCGCGGCGAGGCGCCCCTCGTCAACGACTGCGCCTGCTGCGCGCTGCGCGAGGACCTGGTGCCCGAACTGGTACGCCTCGCCGCCGGCGGCCTCACGCGCCTGGCGGTCGTCGAGCTGTGGGACTCCGTCGAACCCAGGGCGATGGCGGAGGCCGTCGCCGCACACGGCGGCGACGCCCTCCGGCTGGCCGGCGTGGTCACCGCAGTCGATCCCGCGCTCGTGCTCCCCTGCCTCGCCAACGGCGACGACCTCGCCGAGGCAGGGCTGGCCGCGGCCGCCACCGACCAGCGCACCGTGGCGGACACCTGGGCGCGGCAGCTCGAGTACGCACCCGTGCTGGCCCTCGTCGGCAGCGGCGGCGCCGACGAAGCCGACCGCGCCCTGCTCGCCCAGCTCCACCCGACGGCCCGGCGCGTGGACGCCGACTCCGGCGAGCTGGCCGCGTTCGCCCTGGCCGGCTTCGACGTGGAAGCGGCGGCCGCCGCCCAGCACCCGGCCTGCGCCCTGCTCCCCCAAGAGGCCGAGGAAGCCGGCGTCACCACCTTCGTCTGGCGCGGCCACCGTCCCTTCCACCCCGGGCGGCTGTACGAGGCCCTCGAAGACCTCTGCTGCGCCGCCGTCCGCAGCCGCGGCCGGTTCTGGCTCGCCGACCGCCCCGACACCCTGCTCGCCTGGGACGCCGCGGGAGGCGCCCTGTGCGTGGAGAACGCCGGCCCGTGGCTCGCGTCGCTGCCGGACGCGGCGTGGGAGCTCGTCCCGCCGGTGCGCCGGGCGGCCGCCGCGCTCGACTGGCACCCCGAACACGGCGACCGCTGCCAGCACCTGGTCTTCACCTCGCCCGGGCTCGACCGGCACGGCCTGGAGCGGCTCCTGGAGTCCTGCCTGCTCACCGATGCCGAATACGCGGGGGGTCCGGGGTCCTGGCGCGAGCTGCCCGCCGCGTTCGACTCCCTCCTCGACCCCGTTTCCTGACGCCCCTCCTGCGACACCCCTGACGAACCCCAAGGAGCCCGCATGGCCCGCCGCCCCCACCTCCGCAAGCCGCCCGCCTCCCGGCCGAACCCGCTCGACGCCGCCGGCATCACCTACATCGACTACAAGGACACCGACCTGCTGCGGAAGTTCGTCTCCGACCGCGGCAAGATCCGCAGCCGCCGCGTCACCCGGGTCACCGCCCGGCAGCAGCGGCAGCTCGCCGCCGCGGTCAAGAACGCCCGCGAGATGGCCCTGCTGCCGTACGGGAGCCGCTAGGCCGTCTCTTCCGGATCTTGCCTGGCCCGCGCCGTCCGGTGCCGCGCCTCTCCGCGTTGTCGGGTCGTCCGCGTACCCCGGTACGCGGACGACCCTCCGGACGACGCGGGCTTGACCGGCAAGATCCGAAAGAGACGGCCTAGTCCTGTGGCACGGCCCGCCCGCTGCCGAACACCGCGTCGACGAGCCGCTGCTGTGCCGTCTGGAACGCCCCGGCCAGGGACAGCGCGGCGTCGTCCACGTAGTTCAGCCCGGCGGTCAGGGTCCTCCTGCCGTCCGGCGTGCCGTACATCAGCGCCGCGTGCCCGCTGTGGCCGCCGTTGTGGAACAGAACGGTCCCGCCCGCACCCGTCTCCTGCACGCGGATGCCCAGGCCGAAGCCGCTCTCCGGATGCGGCGTGCACATCTCGGACAGCAGCGGGGCCGGCAGGAGTTCGCCGCGCGCCAGCGCGGAGACGAACCGGTGGAGGTCGCGGGTGGTGGAGACCATGTCACCGCCCGCCGAGATCCAGGACGGATTCTGGCGCGTGACGTCGACGGTGACCTCCCGGCTCGCGTCCTCGTACCGGTAGTAGCCGTGGGCGTGCGGCGCGGGCACCTCCGGATCGGTACCGGGCACTATGGTGCCCGTCAGGCCGAGCGGCCCGATGATGCGCTCCTGCGTCTGCTCGGCGCAGGAGCGGCCGCCGACCCTCTCCACCAGCAGCCTGGCAAGCACGTAGTTGGTGTTGGAGTAGCTCCAGCCGGTGCCCGGCTCGAACCGCGCCGGCTTGGACAGCGCCAACCGCACCAGGTCCTCGGGCCGGTGGGTCGTGAACCGCCCCTCCACCCATTCCCTGCCCGAGATCGTGGAGGGGATCCCGGCCGCGACCTTCCCGTCCGCGCCGTACTCCCCGGTGTGGTTGAACACGCCGCTGGTGTGCTGCAGCAGCATCCGCACGGTGATCCGCGGGTCGAGGCCGAACTCCGGCAGGCAGGAGGCCGCGGGGGAGTCAAGCCCGACCCTGCCCTCGGCCACCAGCTGCAGCACCAGAACGGCGGTGAAGGTCTTGGTGTTGCTGCCTATCCGGTAGTGCCCGTCGACCGGCGGTGCGCCCGGGTCGCCGAGGCGGCGGACACCGGCGGTGCCGACCCATTCGCCCCGCTCGTCGTGCACCCGCAACTGCACCCCGGCGATGCCGGATTCGACGATCTCCCTGAGGGCCTTCCGCAGCTCCGGGCGGTCCGGCCCGGCCGCGGCGGTCTCCGGGGTGTTCAGGGGCTCGCTCATGACGGTTCCTCGTCTCCTTGTGGCAGGGGGCTGCAGCACGCGCGGCAGCGGCCGCCCGGGCGACGGGCCCGGTCCGCTCGCCGCGGCGTTGCGAGGAGCGTGCACCCTGACCCGAGGTCAAGGTCAACATGCCTCCGCAGTCCGGCGGATGGGGGGAACGCATGCGCGATACGCTCGCCCGTATGACCGCACCCGAACAGGACCACGACCCCGGCGCGCAGGCGGCCGCCCCCGTGCGGGACGGGGGCTGAGGCGATGGCGGACGGGCTCACGATCGGCCAGGCGGCCGCGTTCGCCGGTGTCACCGTCAAGACGGTGCGGCACTACCACCGGCTCGGCCTCGTCCCCGAGCCGCGGCGCGACGGCTCCGGCTACCGGCGCTACGGGTCGGAGGACCTGCTCCGGCTCATCCGCGTCCGCACCCTGGCGGGGGCCGGCGTCCCGCTCGCCGAGACGGCCGACCTGCTCGACGCCGAACCCGAGCGGTTCGCCGTGGCGCTGGACGGCGTACGACGCCGGCTCACGGAGCAGATCGAGGAGCTCACGGCCCGCCGCGACACCCTGCACCGGCTCGCCCACGGCGACCGGGCCCTGCTGCCCGACCGGGCGTGCGAGGTCCTGGAACGGCTCGCCGGCCTCGGCTTCCGCCCGGACTACGTGGCCGCGCAGCGCGAGGCCCTGGTGCTGTCCCGGGCGCTCATCCCGGAGATCTTCGACGGCTTCCTGGCCCGCCTCGAACTGCTCGTCTGCGACCCGGAGTACGCCGAGCTGACCAGGCGCGGCTGGGAGGCGCGGTCCTGGCGCCCGGACGACCCCCGCATCGAGGAACTGGCAGCCGCACTGGCCGACAGGCTGCTGGCCGACCGCGCCCTGCTGGAGGTGCCGGAGGGCCTGCGGTTCCGGACGGACGCCGCCGCCCGCTACGGCGTGGTCAACCGCCACCGCGAGGACGAGGCGCCGGCCGTCGCCCGGCTGAACGCGCTCGTCGAGGCGAGGCTGCGCGCCGCGGGAATCGGCTTCCCGCACCGCTGAGCAACCCGGCCGACACAGTGCGGAAATACACGCCTGACCATCGCTTTCCTGCACCTGCGGCTACCTGTACCCGAGGCGCAGGGAAACAAGAATTCGAAAACAGAAAATACGTGCACGAAGCACTGATGCGGGCGCTGTCGGGTTTTCGCCCCCGATTCGACCGAAAGCATTCCGGTCGCCGTTTTGAGCCAAACCCCCGGGAATTACCCGCGGGTATACCGCGTGGCACTTTCGTGACCGCAGCCAGTTCAGACACCTGATCACCGTCCGGCCGACGCAACGGACCGCGCTCCGCCGCAGGTTGCGGCCACGGCGGAAACGGACTCTTTACCGCGGGCCGGACAGCGGTAAAGCTGTACGCCGGAAGCCGGAACCGCTGTAGTCTCGGCCCGGCTTCCACCGAAGACCTTCACTCTCCGAACCGACCCAGCGGGAATCCCGCCGCCGAATTGCACGGCCGCTCCGCCCCGGATCCGGGTGTGCGCACCAGCCTCTCCCGCGTCCCGCGAGGCGCACCGGGAAGCTTCCCCGACCTCCTCGATCCACCGCGCCCCTGCCATGTGCGCCGGTAGACGCCATTCGGTGCCGAAACAACCCCGTGCGCTCCCTTCCGCCACTCCCGGACGTCGGGGTGCGGGCAGTACGTTCATAGACCGAAGGCACATTCCACCAGCGGTTTCCACCGTTGAGAGGGACAGGCATGACGAGCCACGCAACCGAAGCCGACCTTGAAAGTCTTCTCCGCCACGCACTCAAGACCACGGACACGGACGCGCGTTGGACGATCGACGCGGACGACATGTGGTGCCGCCTCACACCCGCTTCCGCGACGCCGCGCACCCAGGGCTGGAAGCTGCACGTGTCGGCGACCGCCGCCTCCGCGCCGGAAGTCCTCGCCCGTTCCCTGGACGTGCTGCTGCGCGAGGAGTCGGCGTTCAAGTTCGCCCGGTCGCTCGACCAGGTGAGCGCGCTCAACACCCGGGCCACACCGCGCGGTTCCTCGGGCAAGTTCCTCACCGTCTACCCGTCCTCCGACGCCGACGCGGCCCGAATAGCGCAGGAACTGCACCGGGCCACGGCGGGCCTGGCCGGCCCCCGCATCCTGTCCGATCAGCCGTACGCCGCACACAGCCTCGTCCACTACCGGTACGGCGCCTTCGTCGGCCGGCGGCGGCTGTCGGACGAGGGCCTGCTGGTGTGGTACATCGAGGACCCCGACGGCAACCCCGTCGAGGACAAGCGCACCGGCCAGTACGCCCCGCCCTCCTGGGCCGTCAGCCCCTTCCCGCCGTCCGTCCCTGCCCCGCCCCCCACCGCACAGGCGGCGGCCCGCCCGGTGCTCCTCGGCGGCCGCTTCTCGGTGCGGGAGGCGATCCGGCACACCAACAAGGGCGGCGTATACCGGGGGACGGACGTCACCACGGGCGCACCGGTGGTCATCAAGGAGACCCGGCCGCACGTCGAGGCCGACGCATCCGGATGTGACGTCCGCGACTGGCTCCGGGCCGAGGCCCGGACGCTGGAGGAGCTCAGAGGAACGGGACTCGCTCCGGAACCGCTCGCGATGTTCGAGGTCGGCGGGCACCTGTTCCTGGCCCAGGAGGAAGTGCCCGGCATACCCCTGCGCACCTGGGTCGCGGAGCACTTCCGCGACGCCGGGAGCGAGCGGTACCGCGCCGACGCGCTCGCCCAGGCCGTACGCCTCGCGGAGCTGGTCCAGGCCGCTCACGCCCGAGGCTGCGTCCTGCGCGACTTCACCCCCGGCAACGTCATGGTCCGCCCGGACGGCGAACTCCGCCTGATCGACCTCGAACTCGCCGTCCTCCAGGACGACGACGCGCTGCCGACCCGTGTCGGCACCCCCGGCTTCAGCGCCCCCGAGCGCCTGCTCGACGCCCCGGTCTCCCCGACGGCCGACTACTACAGCCTCGGCGCCACCCTCTGCTTCGTCCTGGCAGGCAAGGTCCCGAACCTGCTGCCGGAGGAACCCGCCGACCGGCCCGCCGAGCAGCGTCTCGCCGCATGGCTCACCGCCTGCACCGCCCCGCTCGACCTGCCGCGCGCCCTGCAGGACACCGTCCTCGGGCTCATGAGGGACGATCCCGCCGAGCGCTGGGACCCCGCCAGGGCGCTCACCGCCCTCCGCGCGGCCGTCCTGCCGAGCCCGGCCCGGCCCGCCGCCGCGCCACCGCCGGCCGGCACGGCCGCCGACGACGTGGACTCCGCCATCGCCGGCATGGTCGAGCACCTCGTCGACACGATCGACCCGGCGGACGACCGGCGGCTGTGGCCCGTCTCCACGATGGCCGGCGAGGCGGACCCCTGCACCGTCCAGCAGGGCACCGCCGGCGTCCTCGCCGTCCTGACCCGGTACTTCGCCCACACCGGCGACCCGCGCCTGCCCGGGCTGATATCCACCGCGGGCCGGTGGACGGCCGCCCGCACCGACACCCGCACCACCCGCCCCGGCCTGCACTTCGGCGGCCGCGGGACCGCCTGGGCCCTGTACGAGGCCGGCCGCGCCGTCGACGACCCCGCCCTCGTCGACCACGCCCTCGCCCTGGCGCTGGCCCCTCAGGAGCCGACCCCCAGCCACGACATCACGCACGGCTCGGCAGGAAGCGGACTCGCCGCCGTCCACCTGTGGCACCGCACCGGCGACCCCCGCCTCGCCGCGGCCGTCACCGAAGCGGCCGACCGGCTGGCCGCCGCCGCACGGCGCGAGCCGGCCGCGGTGAGCTGGCCGGTCCCCGCGGAAGCCGTCTCCGCCGAAGCCGGGAAACGCTACCTGGGCTTCGCCCACGGAACCGCCGGCATCGCCTGCTTCCTCCTCGCCGCCGCAGCCGTCACCCAGCGCCAGGAGCACACGGACCTCGCCCTGGCGGCGGGCGAACACCTCGCGGCCTGCGCAGTGCGGGTGGGCGACGCGGTCCACTGGCCCGCCCACACCGCGGACCTGCCGACGGCCCCGTACTGGTGCCACGGCTCGGCCGGCATCGGATCCTTCCTGATCCGGCTGTGGCAGGCGACCGGCGACGACCGGTTCCGCGACCTCGCCCGCGGCGCGGCCCGCGCAGTCGTCGAACGCGCCTCCCGCGCCGCCCTCACCCAATGCCACGGCCTCGCCGGGAACGGCGACTTCCTCCTCGACCTGGCCGACGCCACGGGGGAGTCCTCCTACCGGGCGATGGCCGACGACCTGGCCCGTCTCATCGTCACCGAACGGGCCCAGCGCGGCAGCCACGTCGTCTTCCCCAACGAGTACGGGGAGGTCTCGACGAGCTGGAGCGACGGAACCGCAGGAATCCTGGCATTCCTCCTGCGGGTCCGCCACACCGAACCCCGGCACTGGATGGTCCAGCAGCCGGTCTGAGCGGCAGGGCACTGCCGCTGAGTCACAGAGAAGGAGAACGTCATGGAGAACCGCGACCTCGAACTGCTCGCCCACCTGCACGCCCTTCCGGAGACCGACCCGGTCGGAGCCGACGGCGCGGCGTTCGCCGCGACCTGTCAGTGCGTCGGCCTGCTGACCCTGCTCAACACGGTCTGCGTCGGCGTCAGCTGCGCCTGACCCGGCCCTTCCGGCCGGCGGCCGTCCCAGCGCGGCCGCCGGCCGAAGCGGTGGTGCCCCCCTCCGGGGGCACCACCGCTCCCGGCAGCCCGTCCCCGCGGATGACCACCCGTAGACGAGGACCCGACCCCATGCAGCCACACGCCGGTGCCGGCGCCCCCGCCCAGGCAGCGCCCCCGCCCGCCGCCCGCACCAGCCCGGACAGCGCGCACGGCGCAACCGGGCCGGCGTACGCCGTCAGCACCCGCGGCCTGGTCAAGACGTACCCCGGCCCCGACGGCACCGCCACCCACGCCCTGCGCGGCCTGGACCTGGACGTGCACCGGGGCGAGACCTTCGCCTTCCTCGGCCCCAACGGCGCCGGGAAGTCCACGACGATCGCCCTGCTGTGTGCCCTCGCCCGCCCCACCTCGGGACGGGCCACCGTGGCCGGCGCCGACGTCCTCACCGAGCCCGACCTGGTACGCCGCCGCGTCGGAATGCTCTTCCAGCACAGCGCCCTCGACCCCGACCTGACGGCCGAGCAGAACCTGCACATCCACGCCCGCCTCTACGGGCTCAGCCGCCGCGACGCCCGCCGCCGGACCACCGAGACGCTGGACGCGGTCGACCTGGTCGACCGGCGCCGCGCCCTCGTGCGCACCCTGTCGGGCGGCATGCGCCGCCGCCTCGAACTCGCCCGCGGCCTGCTGCACGCACCCGAGATCCTGTTCCTCGACGAGCCGACCACCGGACTCGACCCCCATGCCCGCGCACAGGTCTGGCAGCACCTGCGCGCCCTTCGAGACCGGCAGGGCAGCACCCTCTTCGTCACCACCCACTACCTGGAAGAAGCGGAGAACTGCGACCGGCTCGCCATCATCGACGGCGGCCGGCTGGTCGCCCAGGGGGCGCCCGCCGCACTCAAGGCGGCGATCGGCGACGACCGCGTCGTCCTGCGCACCAGCGACGACGCGACGGCCCGCCGGGTCGTGCGCGAGGCGACCGCGTCGCCGGACACCGCCGTCACCGCGGACGCCGAGGGGGTCTGGCTGCGCGTGCCCGACGGCAGCGCCTGGATCCCCCGCCTGTGCGCCGCCCTCGCCGGCCACGGCATCGCCGTGCTCGCCGCGTCCGCCGCTCCGCCCACCCTCGACGACGTCTTCTTCCACCACACCGGCCGCAGCATCAACGCCGCCCGGCCCGACCGGACGCCGGACGCCCCCGGGAGCGCCCCGTGACGACACCCGCCCTCCGCGCACCGGCCGCCCCCGACGGCACCGACGGCCCCGGATCCGCGCCTGCGGACCGGCTGCGCCGCGAACTGCGCGCCGTCCACGCCCTGGTCCACCGCGACCTGCTGCGCCTGGCGGCCCAGCCCGCCCACGCCGCCCTGGTCCTGTTCCAGCCGGTGCTGTACCTCTTCATCCTCGGAGGCGGACTCGCCGCCCTGATCCCGGACTCCTCCCTCGGCACCGGCTACCAGGCCTACCTCTTCCCCGGCATGCTGATGATGACGGTGCAGGCCCCCGCCATCATGGTGGGCGTCCGCCTGATCACCGACCGGCAGAGCGGCTACCTGCGCGAGCTGCTGATGGCACCGGTCAGCCGGCCCGCCCTGCTGTTGGGAAGCTGCGCCGGCGGGACCCTGGTCGCCACCGTCCAGGGCGCCCTCCTCCTCTGCCTCGCCGGCGCCGTCGGCCTGCCCTACGACCCGGTGCTGATCGCACTGCTCCTCGGCGGCATGGTCCTGGCCTCCTTCACCATCACGGCCCTGTCCCTGGCGCTGGCGGTGAGCCTGAACCGTCCCGAGGTGTTCCACATGCTGCTCGGCCTGGTGATGATGCCGCTGATGTTCCTCTCCGGCGGCTTCTTCCCGCTGCACAACCTGCCCGGCTGGGCCCGCGCCCTGGCCGGCGCCAACCCGCTCGCGTACGGCGTCGACCTGCTCCGCGGCTGCATCGCCCTGCGCGTCCCCGACGAGGCGGCCGTCGGCGGCATCGACTGGTTCGGCCGCCAGCCGCCGCTGGTCCTCGAAGCGGGCGTCCTGCTGGCGACCGGCGCGGCGGCCCTGCTCTGGGCGGCCCACCGCTTCAGCCGCCCCGAATGACGCACCGCCCCGCCGGGCGGAAACGGGGCCGCGGGGCGATCCTGGCGGTAAGCCGCCGCACGGTTCCCCCGAAGGCGCGGCTCCCTCCGGCCGGCGGCGGGAAAGCGAGGGCCCTCGCATGAACGCGCCCGTCAAGGACATGCTGCACAGCTACCCCGCCGACCTCGGCGACCTCGACCAGGACCGGCTCGCCCGCTGCATCGAGGAGTGCATCGCCTGCGCGCAGGCCTGCACCGCCTGCGCCGACGCCTGCCTGGCCGAAGGCATGGTCGGCGACCTCACCAAGTGCATCCGCACCGACATGGACTGCGCCGACATCTGCACCGCCACGGCCGCCGTCCTCTCCCGGCACACCGGCTACAACCCCGACATCGCCCGCGCCCTCGTCACGGCCTGCGCCGTCGCCTGCCGGGCCTGTGCGGACGAGTGCGCCGCCCACGCCGACCGGCACGAGCACTGCCGCCTCTGCGCCGAGGCCTGCCGATCGTGCGCCGAGGCGTGCAGCGACCTGGCGGCCACCCTCCGCTGAGGGGCCCCGTCCAGCCCGGGCGCCGGAGGGTCAGGAGGGCTCCGGCGCCAGGCGGGCGAGGAGGCCGTCGAAGTAGCCGCGGTGGAGGGCGGCCAGGTCGATCCGCTCCGGGTCGAGCAGCCACAGCAGGTGGGCGCCCTCCAGGAAGGCCGCCACCTCGGCGGCCAGGGCCTCCGCGTCCGGCACGGGCCGCGCCGTCCCGTCGGCCGCGGCCCGCGTGAACACCGCCGCCAGGTGGCTGCGCAGCGCCCGGCCGCGGTCCCGGAACCACGTGTGCAGGGGAGAGGCGGGATCCAGGTTCTCGGCGGTCAGGGCCGTGTGCAGGGCGGCCAGGTCGCGTTCGGCGGCGGCGGTGTGCTCGGCGTCCCGGACGAGCCAGTCGACCGCCTGCCGGAGCGTGGGCGCCGCGTCCGCGGGGATCGACAGCCGTTCCAGCGCCCGCCGGTCCGCCTCCTGCAGCACGGCCCGTACGAGGCCGTCCTTGCTGCCGAAGTGGTGGATCAGCGCCGACGGGGTCGCGCCCGCCTGCGCGGCGACCGCCGCGACTCCGGTGCCCCGCACCCCGTTCCGGGCGAACAGCCCGATGGCCGCGTCGACCATCGCCCGCCGGCGCTCCACGCCCCGCTTCTGCACCTGTCCCTTGACTCCAGCCATGCGGATCAGAGTGCCCGGTGGCGATCGGCGGCGTCCAACCGCCCCCGGCCCGCAGGAAAAACGGCTGGCGCACCACCGGATCGGACATTAACCTGAATGACCATGCAGGAAAATAACGAGAAGATCATCGCCGCCGGCGACGTCCGGCTCTGGGCGCAGGAGTTCGGGACCCCCGACGACCCGGTGGTACTGCTCCTGATGGGCGCGCAGGCGCAGGGCGTCCAGTGGAACGACGGCCTCGTGCACCGCCTCGTCGCCGGGGGCCGCCGCGTCATCCGCTACGACCACCGCGACACGGGCCTCTCCTCCCGGGTGGACTACGCCGCGCACCCGTACACCGTCGCCGACCTCGCCGCGGACGCCCTGGCCGTCCTGGACGGCTTCGGCGTGGAACGGGCCCACCTGGTGGGGGCCTCCCTCGGCGGCGTCATCGCCCAGCGGCTCGCCCTGACCGCCCCGCACCGCGTACTGACGCTGACGAGCATGTCGTCCCAGCCGCTCGGAACGGACACCGCCGGCGCGGTCCGGCGCGCCATGGCCGGCCTTCCACCGCGGCCGGACGAGCTTCCGCCGCCGGCACCGGAACTGCTCGCCGCCCTCGCCACGTCGTTCCCCGAGCCCGGGACCGGTCTGGAGGGGTACCTCACCGCGCGGATGCCGCTGTGGCGGGTGCTGCACGGCCCGGACCTCCCGTACGACGAGGCGGAGTACCGCGCCATGGAGGAACGGGTCCACCAGCGGGCCGACGACATCACCGCCGGCCTGAACCACACCCTCGCCGGCTCCGCGGGGGACACCTTCACCACGGCGGACCTCGCCGCGGTCACCGCACCCACCCTGGTCCTGCACGGCACCCGGGACCCCATGTTCCCCCCGCCGCACGCCGAGGCGACCGCCGCGGCCATCCCGGGCGCCCGCCTGGCCATGGTCGACGGCATGGGGCACACGATCCCCGCAGCCGTGGAGGAACGCCTGGCGCAGGAGATCCTCACCCACACCGCCCGCCCCCTCATGCCGGCCCGCAGGCCCTGACCGCCCGTGCAGGCCCGGCCCGGTCCGGGCCTGCACGGGCGGCACCCGTCCGGGCGGACGTGGCCCGGGGCGCGGGGCACCGACGGCGTGCGGGGATAGGGATGTCTGCGGCACCGTGCCCCGCCGTCCCAGGGAGACTTCCGATGACATGGATCAACCGACGCGACCTCGCTCTGCTGGCCCTGCGCGCCGGGACCGGAGCCGTGCTGATGGCGCACGGCACGCAGAAGCTGTTCGGCTGGTTCGGCGGCGGCGGCCTCGACCGGACCGCCGCCGCCATGGAGCACATGGGCTTCACCCCAGGGCGGCGCAGCGCCCTCGCCGCCGGGCTCGGCGAAGCCGGCGGCGGGGCCCTGCTGGTCCTCGGCCTCGCCACCCCGGCAGCGGGCGCGGCCGCCGCCGGCGCCATGGCCGGAGCGGTGTCCGTCCACGCCCCGGCCGGGTTCTTCGCCCAGGCCGGCGGGTACGAGTACCCGGCCTTCCTCGGCTTCACCGCGGCCACCATCGGCCTCGCCGGCCCGGGCCGCCTCTCCCTCGACCACGCCACCGGCCACACCTTCGACCAGCGGTGGATGCTCGCCCTGGCCTTCGCCGCGAGCGCCGTCGCGGCAGCCGCGGTCGTGGCCAAGCGGGCCCGAGCGCAACAGGACACGGCCGAGGAGCCGTCCTGACGCCGCCGGGGAAACGCGGCGGGCCGGAGGATCCCGGCCACGCGCCCTTCCACCTCACGCCCGCCCTGCGCCTGGTCGCCGGGCTGCTCGGCGCGGCGGCGTTCGGGACGGGCGTCCTCGCCGTGTTCGTGACGGAGAACGGCACCGGAACGGCCGTCCTGCTCGTCTTCGGCGGGGTCCTGCTGCTCCTCGCCCTGTTCGGCAGCCGCCTCGAGGGCCTGGAGGTCGGCGGAGTCAGCCTCAGGCTGCGCGCGGCCGCCGCGGACAGGCTGGCGCTGGCCGAGGAATCCGAGCGGCAGGGGGACGTCGCCTCGGCGCGGCGGCTCCGCGCCGAGGCGCAGGTCCTGCTGGACAGTGCAGCGCCCGCTGCAGCCGACCGCACGCCGGTACGCCGCACCGCGCGCCGCGGTGCGCAGCGCACCTGGGCGACGGAGGAGGCCGCCGCCCGGGCGCGCCGCTGCGCGGAGGAGCGGGAGCTCGAACCGGCGGATGTCCTGCGCCGGTTCCGGAACGGGAACGCCGAGGAGCGCATCACCGCCCTCGCCGCGATGCAGGCCGACCGGGCCCTGCGCGACTTCGATGCCGCGGTCGCCGCCATCGAGCACCCCCGCAGCGCACTGGAGCAGTACCAGGGGCTGCTGCTCGCCGCCCATATGGTCGACGACCTCGACGAAAGGCAGGCGGGGCGCCTCGCCGACGCCGTCAGGGCTCAGCGGGACCGCCGCTTCCGGCGGGACACGGACCGGTGGAGGCTCGCCGAGTCGATCCTCCGCCGCCTGGCCGGCGGCCGGCCGCAGGACGGGTGACGAGCCGCCCCGGTCAGGGGCGGAAGGCGTCGGCGTGTGCGGCGGCCCACCGGGCGAACGTGTGCGGCGGGCGGCCGAGGACCTCCTCGACGGCCGTGGTCACCTCGGCCACCGTGTCGGGGACGGTCGCCCACATGTGGAGCATGAACTCGATGCCCTCCTCGGGCCAGCCCTCCGCCCTCCATTGCCGGCGGGCCTGCCCGTCGGTCAGCTCGGTGAAGCGGAGCGCCCGGCCGGTGGCCGCCGCGATGGCGGACACCTTGTCGGCCGGGGTGAGCGCTTCGGGCCCCGACACGACGAGCCGCCGGCCCGCGTGGCCCCCGCCGGTGAGTACGGCGGCGATGACGTCGGCGACGTCCGCCTCGTCGGCGGAGGCGGTCCTGCGGCCCGCGTACGGCTCGCGGACCTCGCCGGCCGTGCGGATGGCCTCCGCCCAGCCGAGCGTGTTGGCCATGAAGTCGATCGGCCAGACGAACGTCCACTCCAGGCCGCTCTCCCGCACGGCCCCTTCCAACGGCCCCTCCCCATCGGCGGACAGGACCGTGAGCCGCCGCACTCCGGCCTCGGCGGCCAGCG
Source organism: Streptomyces toxytricini (assembly GCF_014649915.1). Lineage (GTDB taxonomy): Bacteria > Actinomycetota > Actinomycetes > Streptomycetales > Streptomycetaceae > Streptomyces > Streptomyces toxytricini. Next base: position 192,394 of record NZ_BMTY01000010.1, read on the forward strand.
CCACGATCTGCGGGCCCGTCTCCAGCGGGGTGTGGTCGTGCCCGGTGGCGCCGAGCAGGTGCACGGCACGCGCCCCGTCGAACGCCTTCGCCAGGGTCTGCGGCCGGGTGAGGTCGCCGACCACCACCTCGACGCCGTCGGGCACGCCCGCGGCGGCCGGCGTACGCGTGAGCGCGCGGACCTCCTCCCCGCCCTGCCGCAGCCGCTCGACCACCAGGCGCCCCAGCCTCCCGGTCGCACCGGTCACCAGAATCGTCACGTCGCCCTCCTCGCCGTCCATCCCGCATCTGCGGATGACGTTAGGCGGCATCTAGGCCGACTGCTGTCCTCGATGGCCCCGGTGAGGCAGGTCCGCGGTGACCACCAGCAGCGAGGTCCCGCCCCGCCTGCGGACGGATGACGCAGTGCGGAATCCGCGCCCGTGCAGGGCCGCGCGCACGGACTCCGTCATCGGCCCCAGGGCCCGGCCCTCGGGGGCGCCGTAGACCAGGAGGAGCCGGCCACCCGGCCGCAGCAGCCGGGACAGCACGGACGACTCACGCGCGGCCGGGCCGGTCCAGGGCGACCAGCCGGCCGCGGCCGCCCGCGAGCCGTTCGCAGACGAGCGCCGCTGCGACCCCGGGGCCGCAGCCGACCTCCAGGACCCGGTCGTCCGGACGTACGTCGAGCAGGTCCACGGCGGCGACCAGCCGCTCCGGCACGCGCATCCCTCCGGTATAGCAGCCGCCGGGGCCCCGCGCGGCCCCGGCGGTCCGCGATGCGCCCGGGATGCCCGGGGCCGGCCGGAGCCCCGAGCCGGAGGTCAGGCGTCGCGCCCCATGGTCTTCCGGATCCAGTCCCTGTAGACGGGCACGCCGGCGTAGAGGCCGGGTCCGTCCGAACAGACGACCCCCGGGGCGCCGGGGCCCGAGGTGACCCCGACCAGCTCCCACCGCCCGTGCCTGCCCCGCTGGAGCTGCGGTCCGCCCGAGTCGCCGAAGCACGCCATCGCCTTGGGCACCCTGCTGATGGTGCACAGCCGTGTCCGGTCCGCGTAGCCGGGGGCGCACTCGGACTCGGCGCCGATGCGGGTGTCCAGCTCCTGCAGCCGCTCCGCGAACCGCAGCTCCGTGTCCGCGGTGGTCCCGAAGCCCAGGATCCGCGTCGGGGTGCCGGGACGGCCGGCCCGCTCCGCGAGGCGGACCGGCTTGCCGGCCACCGGGCGGTCGAGGCGGACCAGCGCGATGTCGTGCCTGTTGAAGGCCTTGCCCTCACCGTTGACGTAGCCGGGGTGGACCACGATCCGGTCGATGGCCCGTACGGTTCCCCCGGACTTCCGGTGTCCGCTGCCGATCCGGACGGTGCCCTCCAGCTCCAGCCCGTCACCCTGCACGCAGTGGGCCGCCGTCAGCACCCACTGGGGATCGATGAGCGACGCCCCGCAGTTCCCGTCGTACAGGCCGTACTTCGGGGCCGACTCCGGAATCGTCGCCATGAACGGGTAGTCCCCGACGGCATCGGATCCGTTGACGATGGCCCCGGCGCTGCCGGCCAGCAGGGTGGCGCATGCCGCCGCGACGAGCGTTCCGACGACCGTGGTGCGCGCCACGCGGCGGCGCACCGAATGCAGTGTGACCACAGACAGTTCCTTCACTCGGGGTTCGGACGTGCTCCAGCCTGCCCGTTCAAGATCAACAGAGCCATGGGGGCAACACACCACCCGGGGTAGGGGTAACCCCCGTACTGGGCGGGTGACCGCAGTGCCCGGTGCCTCCGGTCGGCCCAGTGCGACCGCCCGGCTCCGGGAGCGCCGCCACCCGGTGTGCACACCCCGCGACCTGGCGATTCGCACGCCGCCCGCGAAGGGCCCCGGCGCGGTGGGCCCACCCCGGGCAGCCGAGCGGATGCCGCAGCGCGGGACCGCCGCTAGGTTCCGACGGCATGGAGCACACACCGGGCGAGCGTCCCTCCGACCCCACCCGCCGCGCCGTCCTCACCGCGAGTGCCGGCGTCGGCGCCGCGCTCATCGCGGGCTGCGCCCGCGGGGGCACTCCCGGCGCACCGGCACCGACCACCACCGCCGCCGGGTCCACCTCGCCGACCACTGCTGCAGGAGGTATCACCCCGGGCGTGATGACGCTGTTCAAGAACCCCGAGTACAACTTCAGCGCGCTCCTGGCGCTCGGCGCCTCCGGTGCCGGAGCCGCCGAGGTCGGCGAGGTCCTGACCGCCGTCAACACCGTCAACGGTGCCGGACTGTCCCCCCAGTCGTACGTGGAGACGTTTCGCAAGCTCGGCGACCAGCTCCTCGAACCGCCGCCCGGGGCCCCGGCCGACGACCAGACCAAGCGGTTCCGGTCGCTGCGTGCCGCCCAGTACTACGGACAGGCGCTGTTCTTCGTCCTCGGCTCCGACGCCCCGGGCAGCGAGGAGCAGCTGTACCGGTCCGGCCGCAAGGCCTGGGACACCTTCTGCGACCTGTGCGAGCCCGCCGCGGTCAAGGCGCAGGTCCCGTACGGGACGACACCGCTGCCGGTGTGGTTCTTCCGCCCCGACACCTCCGGCGCCCGGCGCCCCACGGTGATCCTGACCAACGGCAGCGACGGCCAGAACGTCGACATGTGGACGTACGGGGTCGCCGCCGCCCTCGAACGCGGCTGGAACGCCCTCGTCTACGACGGCCCGGGGCAGGGCCAACTGCTGTTCGTCGACCGGATCGTCTTCACGCCGACCTGGGAGAAGGTCGTCACCCCGCTCGTCGACTGGCTGACGGCCCGCTCCGACGTCGACCCGGACCGG
>NZ_BMTY01000010.1:195193-258971 GCF_014649915.1 Streptomyces toxytricini
ATCGCCCTGACGGGCCTCAGCATGGCGGGCGACCTCGCACCCCGCGCCGCGGCGTTCGAAAGCCGGATCGCCGCCCTGGTGGCGATGCCGGGCTGCGTGGACCCCTGGCTGGGCTTCCCGCCCGAGATCCGCCAGATCCTCACGCCCGACAAGCAGCAGACGAACGACATCTGGAACAAGGAGGTCGTCCCGGAGCTGCCCCCGGAGGCCGCCGCGACCATGAAGAAGCGCTTCGAGCCGTTCTCCGTCCCCGCGATGCTCGAAGCCCGACAGGGCCGGTTGTTCACGGACTTCTACACCCCGGCCACCCGCATCCAAGCCATGAAGATCACGGACGTCGTCCCCCGCATCAAGGCCCCCACCCTCGTCCTCGACTACGAAGGCGAGCAGTTCTACCCCGGCCAGCCCCGCCAGATGTACGACGCCCTCACCTCGCCCAAGGACTACGTACGGCTGACGGCGGCGCAGGGAGCACAACTGCACTGCTCTCCGATGGCGCCGCAGCTGCACTGCGAGGTCGTCTTCGACTGGCTGCAGCACACCCTGCCGGGCACCTGACGCCAGCGGGGCCGTTCGACGCTACCGGGTCGAACCGCGCTGCCCGATCTCGAACCCGGGCGGCTTCAGGCCCTTGAGGCACTCCGTGTCCGCCGCGTCCGGGGTGTCGAAGAAGGAGACGGCGATCTGCTGCGCGCACTTCGAGGTGGCGAACACCACGTGCGGCTCGTACGGGACGGTGACGACCGTGGCGTTGGGCAGCGTGCGCGCGACGTACGGCCCGTTGTCCGCGCCGGTCTGGGCGTCGAAGCTGCCGGACAGGGCGAGCGTCGGAATGTCGCTGCGGGTGGCGTCCCGGATCGACGGGTCGGCCGGGGGCACGTCCCACACGTCGCAGTCCGGCCGGAGATAGGTCAGCTGCGGCGCCTGCTCCTGCACCGAGCGGGGGTACGTCGGGAACGCCTTCCGGCCGCCCTCCAGAGCCTGCTCCTCCGTCTCGTACGGCGTCCACTCGCTGCAGAACACGCCGTAGACGAGGCCGTGTGCGACCCTGCCCATGGCCGCCGGGCTGAGCTTGCCGCCTGCGTACTGCTGCGCGATCCGCTGGGGTTTGCCGTTGGCCAACTCGTCGATGGCAATGGGGACTTGCGGTGCGACGTGGGTGGCGGAGGTCATCCAGTTCACCAGCGTGCCGCCGTCCAGCACGACCTTCACCGGCTTGTCGCTGCCCGGCAGCGTGACGGTCGTCGTGACCGGCTTCGCTTCGAGGTCGCGGACGAGCTCGTCGAAGGTGGCCGACAGGTTCGGGTACCGCTCGTTGCACGCCGGCTCGTCCGCGCACGCCTTGAACACGCCGTCGAAGCCCTGCCGGGCGCTGCTCCAGGTCGCCGCCGAACCCGATATGGCCGGCGGCAGGATGCCGTCGAGGGCGACCGAGCGCAGCCCGTCGGGGTGCAGGCGCATGTACACCAGCGCGAGGTGGGTGCCGTAGGAGATGGCGTACAGGTTCCACTGCTTCAGGCCGAGCGCGGCGCGCAGGTCCTCGTAGTCGGCGGCGCTCTCGGTGTCGTTGTAGGCGGCGAGGTCGATGCCCTTGGCGGCCAGCCGGTCGCGGCAGGCCCGGGTGGCCTCGACGTGCAGGCGTTCGGTGGAGGGTGCACCGGAGACGAGGCCGACGGCGCGCGCGTTGAACGCGTCGATGTTCGGGCACAGGACGTTCGGCTCGGCCGAGTACGTGCCGCGCTGGGACATGAGGATGACGTCCCGGTCGCGGTTCAGGCCGCCGCTGATCGCCATCTTCGCCTCGCCGACCGCGTCGTCGCCGGGCCCGCCGGCGAGCCACACGATGGGGTCGGGCTTCGGCGTGGCCGACAGCGCGGGCACGATCGCGACACCGAGCCTGATCTGCCTGCCGTCCGGCCGGGCGCGGTTCTCGGGGACGGTGAGGGTTCCGCAGCGGGCCCCTTCGAGCTCCTCGATCGGCTCCGGCGTCTTCGGACAGGCGCCCGGTGCGTAGCTCGCGTCGCCGACGGTGCGGGCGGCCGTGCCGATCGGCGCGCCGGGCGTGGCAGTGGCGTCGGCGCCGGACTGCGCCTGCGCCGCGGGCACGGCGAGCAGCCCGGCGACGAGCACACCGGTCGCCATGCCCGCGGACGCCGCCCGCAGCCGCCGTACGGTGCGCCTGCGGGGCGTGTGGTGGAGCGTCATCTGCCCTCCCGCTCATTTCGGGATGATCGTGAACGGCGCCGGCTTGAGACCGTCCACGCACGAGGTGTCGGGGGCGGTCGGGCGGGCGAAGAACGACGCCAGCACCTGCTGCGCGCACGGCGACTGCGGGACGACCCAGTGGCCGATGCCGGGGACCAGCACGGACGTCGAGCGGGACAGGTCGGCGGCGACACCCTTCGCCCAACTCGCGCCCGTCTTCACGTCGAACGTGCCGGAGACGACGAGGGCCGGCACCGCGCTTGCCGTGGGCACGCGCTGGATCTCCGCGCGGTCCGCCACGTCCCAGATCCCGCACACCGGGTACTGGAAGGGCAGCTGCGGCGCCTGCGCCAGCACCGAGTCCGGCCAGTCCGGGTACTCCTTGCGGCCCGCCGCCAGCACGTCGGCCTCCGTGTACCCGGGAGCCCACTCGGCGCACGCGATCGAATTCGTCAGGCCGTGGGCGAACTGGCCGGCCTCCTGGACGGATCCGGCCGCGCGCGCCTGCGCGAAGCGCTCCGGGTTCCCGCGGCTCAGCTCGTCGAGCGCCGCCGGCAGGTCGTTCGGCCGCGGCGTGAACGCGACGATCAGGTTCAGCAGCGCGCCGCCGTCGAGCACCGTCTTGACCGGCTTCCCGCCGCCCTCCGGCGTGACGTCCAGGGTCAGCGGCTGCGCCTCCAGCTTGCGGATCTGCTCCGTCAGCATGCCGGGCAGGTCCGGGTAGCGGTCCTTGCAGGCGGGCTGCGCCGCGCACGCCGCGAAGATGCTGCGGATGCCCTCGGAGGTGCTGCTCCAGGTCCAGGGGAGGGTCACGTACTGGGACGGGGCGACGGAGTCGATCGCCACCGAGCGGATCCCCGCGGGGTGCAGGCGCAGGTAGGTGAGGGCCAGGTTGGAACCGTACGAGTACCCGTACACGTTCCACTGGGGGATGCCGAGCGCCGTGCGCAGGTCGGCGAAGTCGGCGGCGTTCTCCGTGGTGTTGTAGGCGTTCAGGTCGACGCCGTCGGCGACGAGCCGGGCCCGGCAGTCCGTCACCGCCTTCCGCATGATCTGCTTCGCCTGCGCGGAGTCGTAGCCCAGGCCGACGGCCTGCTCGTTGAACCGGTCGACCTCGGGGCAGGCCAGGTTCGGCTGGTCGTACAGATTGCCGCGCTGGCCCATGACGATGAGCTCGCGGTCCTTGTTCAGTCCGGAGTCGACGAGGAACGGGATGTCGTCGAACGTGTCGGCGCCGGGCCCGCCCGCCATGAACACCACCGGGTCCGGCGCGGGCTTCTCCGCGGCGGCGGGAATCCTCGCCACCGCCAGCCTGATCGTCCGGCCGCCGGGCCGGGAGCGGTTCTCCGGCACCTCCAAGACGCCGCACTTCGCGCCCGCCAGCGCTTCGATGGGCTCGGGCGGCTCGGGGCAGGCCCCCGGTACGAACCGGGCGCCCGTCGGACCCGTCGGGCTCGGTGTCGCGGCCGGGGAGGCGACGCTGCCGGATGCGGGGCCGAAGGCGGCCAGGCACGCGAGAGCGGCCGCGGCAGCCCCCGCACGGAGGGTGTGCTCGGACAATGCGATCCCGTTCCTTCGCCGGCTTCGGCGGCTGCCGCCGAAGCCGGCGGAGCCGCTGCGTTTGGGGCGGAACGCGCGTCCTTCGAAGCTACCGTGGGGCGCGGCCCCGTGCACCCGGAGCGGACACGCCCCCGGTCACCGTGTCCGCATGCCGGTGGGCCACGCGCCAGGCGCCGTCCTCCCTGCGGTACACCTGGGTGGCGCGCAGCGTGTACGTGCGGGGCTCCCCGTTCACGGAGGCGGAGGTGTGCTCGAGGCCGACGGTGTACGCCATGTCGCCCGAGACGTCGTACGCCTGCAGCTCGAACACGTACGACGTGCAGTCGGAGAACGTCTCCGCGAGGCCGGTGAAGAGGGCGTCCAGCTCGGCGCGGCCGGCGGCGTCGCGCCACGCGCCGAGAACGCTCACCGGTTCGCTGCACGACCAGAGGGCGCGGCGGGCTGCCGCGTCGCCGTTGTGCAGTGCGACCTCCGCCGCGTACAGCTCGGTTCTGACCCATGCCAGGAAATCGTCGCGATCGGTCATGCCCTCATGATGGCCCGGCACGGCGGCCGCGGCCTCGGGGGAGGGGCTTGCCCCCAGTGATCTTCGTGCCGTAGAGGTGGTGGCCCGCCGGCAGGCGCCGGACGCCCCGAGGCGGCGTCCGGTGCGGATACAAGGAAGGCCCACCGACATGGTCTCGGTCGTGCAGAACGTGGCGATTGACTGCTGCGACGCCTACGGACTCGCCTGCTTCTGGAGCAGGGTGACGGGTGGTCCGGTCGATCCGGAGGCCCGACCGGGGGACCCGGAGGTCCAGGTGCTGCTGGAGGAGGGGCCGCTGCTGTACTTCAACCAGGTGCCCGAGCCCAAGACGGTCAAGAACCGCATCCACCTGTGCCTGCGCCCGGACACCACGCGCGAGCAGGAGGTGGAACGCCTCCTGGGCCTCGGCGCGACCCTCGTCGCCGACCGCCGCAATCCCGACGGCTCCGGCTGGGCGGTCCTCGCAGACCCCGAGGGCAACGAGTTCTGCGTGCTGCGCAGCGCGTCGGACCGGGCCGCCACGCCGTCCTGACGCCTGAGCCCGCCCCGACCGGGCCGTGGAGCCGCCGGGCCCGCGACGGGTCACCCGGCGGGGCGGACGGGCTCCGGAACCCCGGTCGGCCCGCGGCGGTCTTCCGCGCCGGAGGCGGCCTGTGGGGCGACTGCGGTGCGGTGGGCGCGTTCGATGGCCTGGCCCCAATAGGTCCCGGCGACCATGAGCCCGGCGCCGAGGCCGGCCCACATGGTGAGCCGTTCACCGCCGACGCCGATCCCCACGGCGACCGCCCAGATCGGCTCCGTGCCCAGGAGCAGGCTGGCCCGGCTCGCGGACGTGCCCTGCACCGCCCACGTCTGGGCGAGGAACGCGAACACGCTGCAGAACAGGGCGAGATAGACGAGCTGCATCCACGTCGCACCACTGCTGTGGAACAGTTCCGGCAGATGGCCGAGGGCGAGCGGCAGGAACAGCGCCGCACCCACGACGGTCTGGACGGCGGTGAGGTTCAGCGGGTCCACGGGCCGGCCGGCGGTGAGCCGTCCGACGAGCGCGACGTGCCCGGCCCGCACGGCCGCGGCGGCGAGCATCAGCCCGTCCCCGAGCCGCGGCGCCTGGAAGCCGGTGCCGACGGTGAGCAGCCCGACGGCCGCGACGCAGCATGCGGCGGCGAGGAAGAACCTCCCCGGCAGCCGGCCGCCGGTGCGGTCCAGCAGCGGGGTCAGCACGATGGTCAGACTGATGATCAGCCCTGCGTTGGCGGCGCTGGTGTGCGCCACCCCGTACGTCTCCAGCACCAGCACGGCGGCCTGCGTCGTCCCGAGCAGCAACCCGGCGCGCACCTCCGCACGTGTCCACGCCCGCCTCCGGCGCCGGAACGCCACCAGCGCCCCACAGGCCACTGCGGACAGGGCGTACCGGGCGAAGAGGACCGCCAGGACGGGAAGGGCGGCGGTGGCCGTCTTGGCGGCGAGGTAGCTGGAGCCCCAGACGAGCGCGACCAGCAGGAGAACCGCATCCGTGCGGCGGGCAACATGCATGCGCCCACCGTGCCCCACCAGCACGTTGAAGACCACAACCAAGATCTAAACCGATCATGTAGCAGCCCTACACTGTCGCCGTGGACGAACGCCAACTGCGCATCCTGCGCGAACTCGGGGACCTGGGCAGCGTCAGTGCAGTCGCCGAGGCGCTGCACGTCACCCCTTCCGCGATCTCCCAGCAGCTGCGGCTGCTGCAGCGCTCCCTCCCCGTCCCGCTCACCGAACGCGCCGGCCGCCGCCTGGTCCTGACCGACGCCGGCCAGGCCCTGGCCGCGGCGGCCGTCCACGTCGAGACGGCCCTGGCCCAGGCGCGGCACGCTGTCACCGACTTCGCCGAGCAGGCGGACGGCGGCGTATCGGTGGCCGCCTTCCACAGCGCGGCCTCGTCCTTCTTCCCGCCCCTGCTGCGCAGCCTCGCCGGCCCCGGCAGCCCCCACCTGGCCCTCGCGGACGAAGACGTCGCCCAGGACGACTTCCCCGCCCTCACCCGGCGCTACGACCTCGTACTCGCCCACCGCCTCGACCACGGCCCCCCGTGGCCGCGCACGGTGACCTCCAGGACGCTCCTGCGTGAACCCCTGGACATCGCCCTGCCGGCCGGCCACGCGCTGGCCTCCCGTCCCGCGCTCGCGCCGCACGAGGTGGCGGACCAGCCGTGGATCACCGTCCACGACGGCTTCCCGCTGATGCAGACCATCAAGGCCATCGCCGTCGTCGCCAACCGCCGGCTGGACATCGTCCACCGGATCAACGAGTTCGCCGTGGTCGCCGAGGTCGTCGCCGCCGGCGGCGGCCTCGCGCTGATGCCCCGCTGGACGGCCCGGCCGCACCCCGGCGTCGTCCTCAGGCCGCTCAGCGCAGTCCACGCCCGACGCGACATCGACGTCCTCCACCGCCCCGAACGCACCGCCCGGAAGGCCGTCCGCACGGTCCTCGCGGCCCTGCACACCGCGGCCGCCCACATCCGGAGCCGGGACCGCTCCGCCGGCACCCCTGCCACAGCCGATGGGGAGCCTCCCGGCCTCGTGCGAGGCCGGGAGGCTCCCTGAGGCAGGGCCGACGGGTGACCGATGACCGCGAGGTCGAGGCCGGATCCTCAGTCTCGGTCGTGGTCGTCGTCGGGGGCGTGATGGAACTTCACGGTTGTGGTGGTGGTGACGGTCTTCTTGAGGACCTTGCCGTGATGGTTCTTGGTGATCTTGGTCACCGTCTTGACGGTGGTGACCTTGACCCGCCCGTCACTCAGGGTGCGCTTCGTGACCGTGATCTTGGTCGTCACGATCGTTTTGGCGCGGCCCTCGTGCGCCACGTGCTCCTGGGTCGTCTGGACGGCCGGCGTCTGCGGCGCGGCCGGCGCGGCGAAGGCGGTGGAGGGGAGGAGCGCTCCGCCGGCGGCGAGGGCTCCGCAGGCACCGAGGAGGGCGAGACGCTGGGTGAGGTTGATGCGGGTCATGGGTGTCTCCTGGGGGGTAAGTCCGCCGGTCCATCGCCCGGCCGATCCGAGTCGCCCCTTGCTGGGGCCGTGCTTCCATTGGGCCCCACGGGCGACAACCGGGTCACGCCCCTGCATCTCGGGACTTGACGCCCTCCCCCGCTCGGTGTTCACTCCACCGCCCCGGCCGGACCTGCCGACACCGTGACCTCATGCGCAGGGCACAGCCCGTACTGCCCCAGAGGCATACCATGCTGCCCATGACGCAAGATGACGGGGAGCTCGACAGCCTCGTACGCAAGCGGATCCGAGCCCTGCGCGTGGCGCAGGGCTGGTCCCTGGAGGAGCTGGCCACTCGCGCCAACCTCAGCCCGTCCTCGCTCAGCCGCATCGAGAACGGCCGGCGTCGACTCGCCCTCGACCAGCTCGTCACCCTCGCCCGCGCTCTGGACACCACCCTGGACCAGCTCGTGGAGAACGCCGCCGACGACGTCGTCATCAGCCCGATGATCGACGGTGCCCGCGGCCTGATGCGCTGGCCCGTCAAGGGGGAGCCCGGCATGACCGTGGTGCGCCGGCGCATGACGGACCCGCCGCCCGACAACCCCGCCGGAATGCGCGCCCACCCCGGCCGTGAATGGCTGGTGGTGCTCTCCGGCACAGCCGTCCTCATGCTCGGCCACCGGCGCTTCCGCATCGAGACCAACCAGGCCGCCGAATTCCCCACGATGATGCCGCACGCCATCGGCGCCGAGGGCGGCCCCTGCGAGATCCTCGGCATCTTCGACCGCGACGCCCGCCGCGGCCACCAGAAAGACGCCGACGCCACCTGACGCCCCGCCCTGCAGCCGGCCCATTGCGCGGCGAGCAGCACACAGCCCTGCTTTCTTGCGCACTAGGCAAGGAGCCTTGCGGCAGGCGCATCAGTCTGTACGGTGGCGGCATGAGCGAAACGCACCACCACACCTCCTCCCACCACGAGCACGGCGACGCCGGCCAAGCGGAGATCCTCGACCTGGACGCCGAAGTGCTCGCCGAACACACCGCTTCCCTCACCGCCTGGCTGCCGCTGAACGGCCGGCCGCACCAGATCGTCGACCTGGGCAGCGGCACGGGCGCGGGCACCTTCGCGCTCCTCGACCGCTTCCCCGACGCACACGTCACCGCCGTCGACGCCTCGGCCGGGCACCTCCGCCTCCTGCGCGAGAAGGCGTGCGCCCGCGGTGTCGAGGGCCGCGTACGGACCGTCCAGGCCGACCTCGACACCGACCCCTGGCCCGACCTCGGCACGCCGGACCTGGTATGGGCCTCGGCCTCGATGCACCACATGGCCGACCCCGATCGCGCCCTGCGCAACGTCCGGGAACTCCTCGCCCCCGCCGGTCTGTTCGCCGTCGTCGAGCTCGCCGGCTTCCCCCGCTTCCTCCCCGCCCACGCCCCGGAGAGCCGACCCGGCCTCGAAGAGCGCGCCCACGCCGCGACGGACCGCTTCCACTCCGAGCACGTTCCGCACCGCGGCGCCGACTGGGGGCCGATGCTGAAGGCCGCCGGCTTCACCGTCGACTCCGAGCGCACCCTCACCGTCGACATCCCGGGCGAGCGCAGCGAGGCGATCGGCCGCTACGCCCACGGCAGCCTGCAGCGCATCCGCAGCGTTGCCGCGGCCGCACTCGGCCCCGAGGACCTCGCGGCCCTCGACGAACTCCTGGACACCACCAGCCCGAACGGCCTGCTGCACCGCAAGGATCTGGCCGTACGCACGAAGCGCACGGTCTGGGCCGCCCGCCCCGCCTGACACCACCCCGACCCCTGACCCGGGGCACCCCGCCGCTCGCCCCCCTCGGCGACCGCTCCCGCGCGCAGACGGCCGCGGTGCCGATACGCCTGGACGCCCAGACGGACGAGGTACAGCGCCCCGGCCGGCCTCACGGCGGTGACCACGGCGGCCGACCACCACCCACCGCGAGGGCTACCACGTCCTCTACGCCCTCAACCGCACGCGCCTCGACGCCGTCACGGCGGCCCTTACCACCCTCGCCCCCACCGACTGACCCCCCGGCCGCTACCGCTGCGCGGCAGCCGGCCGGCGCCGCTACCGCAGTGCCGCGGCCAGCAGGTCGGTGCCCAGCGCCGTCAGGTCCGACAGGTTGAGGCCGTAGCGGACGTACCGCCCCTCCCGCCGCGCCGTGACGAGCCCTGCCTGCCGCAGGAGCGCCACGTGGCGGGAGACCTCCGGAGGCGTCAGCTCCCAGGCGTGGGCCAGCTCGCCGTTGGTGTGCGGTCCCCGGGCCAGGGTGCGGAGCAGCCGCAGACGGGTCGGGTGGGCGAGGGCCTCCAGCCGCAGCGCGACCGTCTCCAGTGAAACCGGCTCCGCGGGGCCGGGCCCGTCCACCGGGTACTGCACGACCGGCCGCCAGCCGGGCGCGTGGACCACCGCAAGGTGCGGTCGGCCGAAGACACTCGGGATGAAGGTGACACCGCTGCCCCTGGCGGTCGTCGCCTTGTCCAGCAGCTTGTCCACGAGGATGGAGTCGCCGTCCGGCGCCAGGGTCACCACGCCGGAGACCGAGGCGAGGGCCGCCCCGAGGCCATGGCGCCTCAGCAGGTCGTTCTTCCACCGCAGGTCCGTTGCGATCCGGACGGCCGCATCGGCCCACGCCGCGTCGAAGAAGGCGCCGGCACAAGCCTCCAGCGTCTCCCGGACGCGCGCCCGTACTGCCCCCGGATCCGCGAGGAGCCGCTCCGCGAAGGCTCCCTGGCGCGGGCCCCGGGCCTGGGCCAGGTCGAGGGCCAGCTCGCGCGTTGCGGCATCGGTGAGGGGCGAGGGGGACGCGAAGTGGACCCGGTTGCCGCACGTGGTGATCAGCGCGGCGGACACGTACCGCTCGTCGTCGATCCGGTCCACGTCGTCCAGTTCCTCCCCGAGCGTCCGCCGCGGCCGCGCCGGCAGCATGAAGTCGGCCTGCGACGTACGCCAGAGGAACTCCGCCTCCCGCAGCCGCTCGGCCAGCTCCGGCTCCAGCCCGGCCCACACCTCGGCGGCCCACGCGGCGAACTCCGGATGGTGGTCCGGCTCGGCCAGCACGTGCAGCATCGCCGTCAGCTCGGCCAGGGGGGACGCGGCGAACTGCAGCGCCTCGCTGGGCACACCGCCGATGTCGATCCTCAACGTCATCCGCACATCATCCCCACTCCGCCGGACGCGCCTGCGACGGTTGACGATCTCCGTCAAGCAACGTGCCCCCGCGCACCGCCGAACCCACCGTTCCCTCATGCCCGCCACGACCCCCGCCCTCGCCCGCACCCGGGTCCCGAAAGTCCGGCCGCGCGCTCTGCTGCGCGCCTCGGGAGGCCCCCGCTACGCCGTCGCCCTGACCATCGACGCCCTCGGCACGGGCCTCCTGCGGCCCTTCCTCCTCCTCTACGGCGTCACGGTCCTCGACCTGTCCGCCTTCGGCACCGGCCTCGCCATGACGGCCGGCATCGTCCTCGGCCTGCTCTGCATGCCCGCCGTCGGGCGGTGGCTGGACCGGGGTGCCCGCAGCACCGTCGTCGCCGCCTCGACGCTGATCCGCGCACTGGGCGTGGCCGTCCTGGTCGCGACCCCGCCGGGGCACGCCTGGCCGTTCACCGCCGCGGCCCTCCTCCTGGGCATCGGCAACCAGGCCTGGCCCGCCGCCCATGCGGCCCTCGTCGCCACCCTCGCCCACGGGCGGGAGCGCGACGCCGCCCTCGCCGCGGGACGCGCCCTGCGCAACGCCGGAATGGGGGTCGGCGCCCTCCTCGCGATGGCCTGCATGGCCGGCGGGACCTCCGCCCTGCAAGCGCTGGCAGCCGTCACGGGAACGGCGTACCTGGCCGCCGCGGCACTCGCGCGGCCGGTCCGCGTACGAGCGGAGCAGCCCGGGAACACAGCAGCCCGGTCCCGATCAGCGGCGGCCCCGGACGGACACCCGCCCCGCATGCGCGCCCTTCTCGCCGCCAACGCGGTGTACGTCTTCTGCCTCAACATCCCGGAGATCGCCCTCCCCGTTGATCCTGCTCACGCAACTGCACGCCTCACCGGTGTGGTCGGCGGCGATCTTCGTGGCCAACACCGTTCTGGTGGTCGTGCTCCAGGTCCCGATCACCATCCTGATGTCCCGCTACACCCGGCGCACCGCCATGGCCGTCGCCGGCATCATCCTCGCAGCCTCCTACCTGGGCTTCCTCGCCGTGACGTCCCTGGCCGACAGGGACGGACAGGTCTGGGCCGCCGCCGGCGTCGCCGCCGTGTCCGTCGTCTGCACCCTCGGTGAGATCGCCTACACCGGCAGCGCCACCGCCCTGGTGACGGCCCTCGCCCCGCCGGGTGCCCTGGGGCGCACCCTGGCCCGCTTCGAGTTCTCCTCCGGCTTCGGCCTCGCCGTCTCACCGGCGGCCATCACCGCCCTCGCGCCGCACGGCCCGACCGCACTGTGGGGCACCCTGGCCGCGGCGACCCTCGTGTCGGCCTCCGCCGTGGCCGCCGAAGCGGACCCCGCGGCCCCGAACGGACAACCCCACGCCAACGCAGGCCCGGGCGGCGGGTGAAGAGGCGTCGCGGAGTTGCGCTGCAGGAGGGCTGTGGCGTCAGCGGCCGCGCGGAGGGCCGTACGGCTGGAGGAGCTGGTCCACGGGGGCGTAGTCGTCGCTCAGCGGCCGGGCGCCGCCGATCCAGGCGGTCAGGGCGTCACCGGTGGCGATCTTCCAGCCGGTCCCGCGGCCGTCCAGAGCGCGCTGTGTCGCGGGGACGTCGAACGGCCGGTCGGAGGCGAGGGCCACGAGGTTGCCGCCCGAGGGAGCGGTGGCGCGGTCGAGGCCGATGTCCTCGGGCTCGCCCATGACGGCGACGTGCTCGAAGGTTCCGCCGAGCGTGGCGACTTCGGCACGTGCGAAGGCCATGTCGCCGTGGTCGATGAGGTTGGCGACGTACACGCCGCCCCCGTTGAGCACACGGCGTACGTCGGCCATCGCCTCCGCCGTCGTGAGGTGCCAGGGCACGCTCACGCCCCCGAAGGCGTCGCCCACGACGAGATCCAGGCTGGCGGCGTCCAGGCGCCGAAGGCCGAGCCTGCCGTCCTCGACGCGCACGTCGATACCGTTGCCCGGCCTCAGGCCCAGGTGGTCGCGGTTGATGCGGACGACCCCGTCGTCGATCTCGGACACGACGCTGCGCGTGCCGGGGCGCGTGGCGGCGAGATGGCGGGGGAGGGTGAGTCCGCCGCCCCCCAGGTGGTGGGCGGCGAGCGGCCGCCCCTCGGGGAACGCGGCATCGACGACCGACGCGATGGCCCGCACGTACGTGAACTCCAGGACGGCCGGGTCGTCGACGTCGACGTAGGAGTGCCGCAAGCCGTCCAGGACGAGGGTGCGGCCGGTGGCCCGGGCGGGGTCCGCGACGATGCGCGCGCAGTGGTAGCGGGTCTCCTGGTCGCAGTTGCCGGGCGCCACGGTGACGGCGAGGCCGCCGGCGAGGACCGCGAGTGCCAGCACGGGCGTGCTGTTCCATCCGCGCCTGCGCCACTCCACCAGCGCGGAACCGGCCACCAGCAGGGTGCCGAGGCCGATCAGGATGCCGCTCACCGGCAGGCGCGACACGAGGACGAACCCGGTGAGGACGGTGCCGACGATGGCGCCGAACGTGCCCACGCCGGACAGCCGCCCGACGACCGTTCCTGTCTCAGCCAGGCTCGTCAGGCGCAGCTTGGTGACGATCGGCGTCACCGCCGACAGCAGCGCGCCGGGCACGAGGATGGCCAGCGAGGCGACCAACAGCAGGGCGGCCGGCACCCGTTCCGCAGTGGTGCGCAGCAGGGCGGGGGTGAGCGCCACGACCGCCCCCGACATCCCGAGCGCCGGCCCGACGAGCCGGCGGGGATCGACGCGGTCGGCGAGGCGTCCGCCCAGCCAGGACCCGGAGGCGATCGCCGTGAGGGCGATGCCGATCACCAGGGTGCTGGTCTCCAGGGTGAGGCCGAGGTACGGGGCCAGCAGCCGCAGAGCGACGATCTCGACCACCAGGACGGCAGCCGAAGACCCGAACACGAGCACGAAAGCCGCACCGGGGCCGAGGCCGCCGCGGGGAGGACTGCCCTCGGTGACGGGCGAGGACGGCGAACTGGTCACGGGCGCCATCCTTGCACGAAACGCCTCCCCGGACGGCGGTCGTGCTCGACAGCCGGCCACTTCCCCGCCGCAACCGTCACCCTGGAGCGTGAGCCCTGGAAAGGATCACTGGCTCCTGCGGATGTCGTCGATCCGCTTCGCCAGGTCCCGCGTCTGCGCGATCAACCGCGCCTGCGCCTGCTTCTGCTCCCCGTCGCCCCGGGCCTCGAACGCCGGGCTGAAGTGCGGCCGGAGCTGTGTCCACCAGCCGTAGTCCAGCATCGCCCACGCCTGCGGGCACAGGGGGGCCCGGGTCTTGGGGAGACGGCCGCTGCCGACCAGGGACCGCTGGTATTCCGGCGGGTCGCTGCCGTACAGGTAGCACAGGAAGTTGTAGGCCCGCTGCTGGGTGACGGGGTGGTCGCTCGACATGCTCTCCAGGGTCGGCGTTCCCTCCTTGCGGGCGATCTCGTCGAAGAGGATCGCGGCGGCGAGCGACGGGCCCGGCCCGACCTCGTCGATGGTGTAGAAGGAGGCGAAGCCGTCGGCCGCGTCCTCTTCGAGGCCGAGGTTGGCCAGCAGCAGCTGGCGCTGCAGTGCATGGCCCATCTCGTGGCCGAAGATGAACTCGGTGGACAGCACGGTCAGATCGTCGGTGTTGTACTCCGACGCCGGGAACGGGTCGGGCCGCTCGACGGTCTTCACGACGTCGGCGAAGGCCTTCTGGATCTCGGCCAGGAATGACGGGGGGACGAAGACCGTCCTGCCGTCAGGCTGGGTGACGGCGTCGGTGACACCGCGCGGGACGTCGCCGGTGACCTTCACGACCAGATCGTGCGGGAGGGCGAGCGTCCTGTTCACCCAGTCCGCCGTCCGCTCCAGCACCCGGGACTTCCGGATCAGAGCCACGACCTCCCGTTCCTGCGGTGCGACCGTACCGGTCTCGTAGACGACCGTGACCCGCCCGGAGCGCGCCACCTGCGGGTGGGGCCCGGCCCCGGGGACCTGCCCGCCGCCTGCCGCCCCGCCACCGCACCCGGCCACGACCGCCCCGGCGACGGCCAGCACGCCCGAGGCCGCGACGACGCGGGCCCTCCTTGAGCAACCGGCGGTGTTCGGCATGCTGATCGCTCCCGTCGTGTGCTTCTCCCGCACCGATTCTGAGGCTGCCGGGACGCCGCTGCCCGCCGGGCAGCCCGTTCGGGCGAGGCCCGGCCGCACCCTACGGGCCGCAGCCGGAGGACCGCCATGCGGATCCGGCCCGGGCCGACGGGTGGCCCTGTGCGGCGTACAACACCCTGACGGCGCCGCGGAGCGCAGCGGTGTGCGGCGGACGGACCGCCGTCACCGGCGCCCGCAGGCCGTCGGCGAGCAGCGGGACCAGGTCGGGGCGCAGCCCGCCACCACCGGCCAGGAGCACGCCCCGGTCCAGCGCAGCGGCGGTCATGGCGGTGCGGTCGTGGCGGAGCATGGCGCGCACCATCGCGGCGACCGCGTCCCCGAGTTCCTCCGAAGGGCCGGCCCCGACCGGGTCGCCCGTGCCGAGGGCGGTACTGCGTGCGTCGACGACCGCGCCGTCGACGAGCAGGACGACCTCGCTGGAGTGGGCGCCGACGTCCGCGACCAGCAGCGGCCGGGCGAGATCGGCGTGTGCCGCAAGGGCCGCGGCGCGGGCCGTGGACAGGCTGACGACGGCTCGCGGGCGCAGCACCGCCGCGACCGCACGGGCCCGCTCCCGGTACACCGGGCCCTGCATCACCCGCGTGGTGACCACGACGAGGGGACGGGCACGGCGCGGCACGTGAGGGGCGATCAGCCGGCCGAGTCTCCGGGCGGTCTCGGGTACGTCCTCGATGGCGCCGCGCCCGGCCGGGTCGTGCACTGCGCGCGCATCCGGCACGTTGATGCCGGGTACGTCGAGGACCACGCCGCGGCTCGCGACCCAGACCCGCGTCCGGGCACTGCCCATGTCCAGCACAAGGCCGTCGTACCGCGGGGAGCGCGGCCGGGACGGATGCCTGACGGGCACGCCGGCACCACGTCGGTGAGTCGTGCTCATCGCCCGGCCTCCCGCACCTGCTGGCAGCGCGCGCAGTAGCGGGCCTGCGGCACGATGGCCAGGCGTTCCCGGTCGATCGGCCGCCGGCACAGGTGGCAGATGCCGTAGCGGCCCTCGGCGATCCGCTGCAGCGCCGCTCGGACGTCGGCGAGGACCATGCGCGCCGAGGCGGCCAGTGTGACCTGCACCTCGACCCGCCCCGGGGAGCTGCGTCCCTGCGCCTCCTCCGCCTGCGACGCAGCGGCGATCCTCCGCAACTGCTCCCGGCGGAACAGCAGCTGTTCGTGCAGGTTCTCCTGCAGGGCCGCGAGGTCCTCGAACGACAGGTGCGCGCTCGGTCCGTTGACGGTCTGGTGGTTCACGACGACACCCCTTGTGAACAGGGCGGACACGCGGACTGGACTGCCGGATGGCAGTCAGGTGGTCAGTCGGTTCTGGCAGGCGACGCAGTACCGCGTATAGGGCAGGATCTCCAAGCGCTCCGCGGGGACGGCCGCCGAGCAGCTCAGACAGGTGCCGTAGGAGCCGTCGTCGAGTCGGGCGAACGCCTCCTCGATCTCCTTGAGCACCCGCCTGTTGGCTTCCGCCTGTGCGGACATCAGGTGCCCGTCAGGGCTCTGCCCGCCTCCGAGGAGGGCCTGGAGCTGGGCGGCCCGGCTGCTGCGGGCGTGCTCGAGACGCCGGCGCGCGTCCTGGGCGGACAGCCGGCCGCGGTGCGGGCCGGTCCGGGAAACGTCGAGAGGCACGGCAGAGTCCCTTCGGGTCGGCTCCGGGCGCAGAGGTGGCGCCCGCTTCCACGGCAGCGCACGGACGGCCGTCGGCGGTCGGCGGTCGGCGGTCGGAGGTTCCGGCACTGCGGTCCTACGACTCTGCCCGTCCCCCCGCCGGAAGGACATGGGTGACAGGCCCCATCTCGCGCCTTCCGCCATGACCACACGACCGCTTTCGAACCGTGGATATGGGGGTCAGAACCCATCGACATCCGCCAGAAGCAAAGGCAGAGTGGCGCCTGTACGTCCTTAATCAAAGGAAGGGGGCCGCGCCGGTGTCACTGTTCTGGCGGATCTTCGGGCTCAACGGCGTGGTGCTGGGCGCGGCGACCGCGCTCCTGCTGTGGGCACCGGTGACCGTTTCGGTGCCGGTACTCCTCACCGAGGCGGTCATCCTGGTGGGCGGCCTGGTGGTCATGCTCGTCGCCAACGCGGCCCTGCTGCGCTGGGGCCTGGCACCGCTGGACCGGCTGAGGGCCCTGATGGCCACCGTCGACCTGCTGCGCCCCGGCCAGCGCCTGCCCATGCCCGGTCCCGGCGGAGGTGCGGACGGCGAGATCGGCCAGTTGGTCCGCGCGTTCAACGCCATGCTGGAGCGGCTGGAACAGGAGAGGGCCTCATCCAGTGCCCGCGTACTCCTCGCCCAGGAAGCGGAGCGCCGCCGGATCGCCCAGGAACTGCACGACGAGGTCGGCCAGAGCATGACCGCGATCCTGCTCGTGCTGGGCCGCGCCGCGGACACCGCAGACGCACCCCTGCGCGAGGAGCTCCAGCAGGCCCGGGAGATCACCCGCGACAGCCTGGACGAGGTACGCCGCCTCGTACGCCGTCTGCGCCCGGGCGTCCTCGACGACCTGGGCCTGGTGAGCGCCCTGACCTCGCTCACCCAGGACTTCTCCACCCACACCGGCCTGCACGTCGTGCGCCGCTTCGAGACCGGTCTGCCGGCCCTGGAGCCGGAGACCGAACTCGTCCTGTACCGGGTGGCCCAGGAGAGCCTGACGAACGCGGCCCGGCACGCCGACGCGCGCCGTGTCGGCGTGAGCCTGCACCGGGCCGACGACGCGGTCGTGCTGGAGATCGCCGACGACGGCCGCGGCATCGGGGGAGCGTGCGAGGGAGCCGGCATCCGCGGCATGCGCGAACGCGCCCTCCTCGCGGGAGCCGCCCTCCACCTCGCCTCCGCCCCCGGGTCGGGCACCCGCATCCGCCTCACCGCCCCCGCGCTCACGGAGCCTTGACCATGCCCGGCGCCGCACCCCTTCCCGCACCCGCAGCCCTCCCCGGACCCGGCCACACCCCGGCCCCGGGCCCCTCCGTGCCCACCCCGCGACCGACCCGCATCCTGCTCGCCGACGACCACGCCCTCGTACGCCGCGGCATCCGCCTGATCCTCGACCGGGAACCGGACCTGCAGATCGTCGCCGAAGCGGGCGACGGCGCCGAAGCCGTTCGGGCGGCGCGGAGCGCGGACATCGACCTGGCCGTACTCGACATCTCCATGCCGCGCCTCACCGGCCTGCAGGCCGCCCGCGAGCTGGCCGCTCTCCGGCCGAACGTGCGGATCCTCATGCTCACGATGCACGACAACGAGCAGTACCTCCTCCAGGCCCTGAAGGCCGGCGCCTGCGGATACGTACCGAAATCCGTCGCGGACCGCGACCTGGTCCGCGCCTGCCGGGCCGCGATGCGCAACGAGCCGTTCCTGCATCCCGGCGCGGTGACCGCCCTGATCCGCGCCTGCCTGGAGCGGGGCGCGCCCGGCGAGGACGACCGCGACGGCGTCCTCACCCCCCGCGAGGAGGAGGTCCTCAAACTCGTGGCCGAGGGGCACTCCTCCAAGCACATCGCCGAGCTCCTGTTCATCAGCATCAAGACGGTGCACCGCCACCGGGCCAACCTGCTGCACAAGCTCGGCCTCCGCGACCGGCTGGAGCTGACCCGGTACGCCATCCGCACCGGCCTCATCGAACCCTGACTCCGCGCGGCTCCCCGCACCCCGGACGCCCGGCCGCACGTTCCCCGCGCATCCCGGCGGACAGCCCCGCGCCCACCGCACCCCTGCACCGGCACCCGGAGAGGACGGCGCATGCATCCCGCACCCCGCACCGTCCCGGCCCCCGGGCGCCGGATCGGGGCAGCGCTCTGCCTGCTCCTCGCCCTCCTGACGACGGCCGCGACCGGCGCACCCGCCGCATCGTCCCCGCTGCCCCTGTCCGCCGCCCTTGCGACGGGCAGCGCGGAGCGCGCCCACGCCGGCCTCCACGCCGAGGCCCCGCACGCGGAGAACAACCCCTGCAGGGCCGCGGCCAGGGACACGCAGCCCGGCGAACGCATGTCCGCCCCGGACCACCTCGCCACCTCGGCCCGCACCGCTGCCGCTACCCCGGCCGCCGCCGCGCGCGCCAGGGAGCCCCGCACCCCCGCGGCCCCACCGGGCCCCGCGCTCCCCGACCGCAACCGGGCACCCCCGCTTCCTCCCGGCACCCGACACCCCCGCAATCCCACCCCGCCGCGGCCGCACCTGCGGCTCCGCGGCCCGCCTGCCGGAGAACCCGTTGCCACGCCACCACAAGCGCTCGCTGCGCACACGAGCGCTGCTCGCCCTCGCCGTGCTCGCCGCGGCACTGACCATCGCCCTCACCGTGCCGGTCCGCCTCGGCCTCGACCTGAGCGGCGGCACGCAGATCGTGCTGGAGACCCGCCCCACCCCGTCCACCGGCATCAGCCGTGAAGCCACCGACCGCACGGTGGAGGTCCTGCGCGGCCGCATCGACGCGCTCGGCCTCGCCGAGCCCACCCTCGTGCGCTCCGGCGACCACCGCATCATCGTCGAACTGCCCGGCGTACAGGACCCGGGCAAGGCCGCGGACGTCCTCGGCCGCACGGCCCAGCTCACCATCCACGCCGTTCAGGGCCCGGCCGACACCGACGCCCCGGCGGCGGACCCGGCCTCCGAACGCGTCCTCCCAGACGAGTCCGGGCAGCCCCTGCGGCTGAAGGCCGCCGCGCTGCGGGGGGACGACGTCAAGGGGGCCGCCGCCCGGTTCGACCCGCAGAACGGCACCGGGTGGCACATCACCGTGGACTTCACCGACCAAGGCTCCGCCCGGTGGGCCGAGATCACCGGCGAGGCCGCCTGCCGCCCGGTCGGCGACCCCGGGCGACGCATCGCCATCGTCCTCGACGACAAGATCATCTCCTCGCCGGGCATCGACCCGTCCGTCGCGTGCGGCGCCGGCATAGGGGGAGGGGCGACCCGGATCACCGGATCCTTCAGCGACACCGACGCCCGCAACCTCGCCCTGCTCATCTCCGGCGGCGCCCTCCCCGTGCCCGTCGAGATCATCGAACAGCGCGTGATCGGCCCCACCCTCGGCGCCGCGGCCGTCACCGCCGCCGCCTGGGCCGCCGCCATCGGCACCGCCCTGACCGCGCTGTTCGTCATGGCCGTCTACCGCCTCATGGGCCTGCTCGCCACCCTGGCCCTCACCTGCTACGGCCTCATCTCCTACGCCGCCCTGGCCGCCCTGGGCGCCACCCTGACCCTGCCCGGCCTCGCCGGATTCGTCCTGACCATCGGCATTGCCGTGGACGCCAACGTCCTCGTCCTCGAACGGGCCCGCGAGGACTTCGCCGCCCGCACACGCCCCACCGCCCGCTCGGCCCTGACCGCCGGGTTCCGCGGGGCACTGAGCGCCATCGCCGACTCCAACATCACCACCCTCATCGCCGCAGCGCTCCTCTTCGCCCTGGCCTCCGGACCGGTCCGCGGCTTCGGCGTCACCCTCGGCATCGGCGTCCTGGCATCCATGATCAGCACCCTGTTGATCACCCGGGTGCTCGCCGACCACGCGGCGAGCCGCCCTTCCGTCCACCGCCGCCCCCGCATCACGGGCATCGCGGACACCGGCTGGACACGGGACCGCCTGCTGCACCGCAACCCGCACCTGATGCGACGCCCCCACCGCTGGCTGGCCGTCTCCGCCGCCCTCCTCGTCGCCGCGGCGTCGGGCATCCTCGTCCGAGGCCTCGACCTCGGCATCGAGTTCAGCGGCGGCCGGCTCATCGAGTACACCACCAGCCGATCCGTCGATCCCGAAGACGCCCGCACCGCCCTGGCCGAGACCGGCTTCCCCCGCACGCTCGTCCAGACATCCGGCGACAACGAATTGACGGTCCGGGCCGAAAACCTGACGAACGCCCAAACGGCCACGGTCACCGAAACGATCACCCGCCTCGGCGGCGACGCCCAGAAGATCCGCGACGAACTCGTCGGGCCCACCCTGGGCGAGGAGCTGCGCCGCAACGCCCTCATCGCCCTCGGTCTCGCCCTCGCCGCCCAACTGGCCTACCTGACGGTCCGCTTCCGCTGGCGGTTCGCCACCGCGGCCGTCGCCGCACTCGCCCACGACGTGCTCATCCTCGTGGGCGTGTTCGCCTGGCTCGGCAAACCGGTCGACGGCATCTTCCTGGCGGCCCTGCTGACCGTCATCGGCTACTCGGTCAACGACTCCGTCGTCCTCTTCGACCGCATCCGCGAACTCCTCGCCCGCAACCACTTGGCACCCCTGCCCCTCACGGCGAACCGGGCGATCCTGCAAACCCTCCCGCGCACGGTCAACACGGGCATGGGCGCCGCCCTCGTCCTGACCGCCCTGGCCGTCCTCGCCGAAGACGCCCTCACGGACTTCGCCCTGGCCCTGCTCATCGGCCTGGCCATAGGCACCTACTCCTCCGTCTTCACGGCAACCCCCACCGCCCTCGCCCTCCACCCGGCGCCCCGGCCCCGCACCCGCGCCTCGGGCAAGCGCAAGCCCGGAGCGGCGGAAAGGCACGGCCCCGCAGTCGCCGGCGTGCCCCGGCCACGCTGACGGCGGGCAGCCGACGAAAGAGGGAAGGACCCCCTCGTCCGGCGCCGCACGACTGCGGCGCCGGACGACACCGCCCCGGCACGCCGTCCCCCTGGGAGACAATCTGCCGAGCATGAGATCGCGGTACGTGCTGCCCGTTGCCCGGAACCCGGGCGGAGCGCCGACCGCCCGCTCGACACCGGCTTCGGCGCGCTGCGGAGCCGGTGCGGGCTCGGTAAACTGGAAATCCGGTCACGGGGACCGCCCCGGGCCGCGACTGTGGCGCCCGACCTTCCCCCGCATGCATCCCGCGCGATCACCACCCCTTCCGGCACCCCGGGTGCCGTGGACGGGCGGGCGGACTCCGCCCCGCGCCCCTGCCGCCCGTTCCGCGCCGCCTCTCGGCGTGAACCGGCCGGCGGCCCTGCATCCGCACCTCACCGAGGAGCAGTCATGCGCACGCTCTCGCGCTCGACTTCCCGCTGCACGCGCCGCGTCACGATCGGCGTGGCCGGCGCGGCCCTGATCGGCCTCGGCCTGGCCCCGCCCGCCCTGGCCGCACCGGCGCCCGGCACTTCCCCTGCGCGAACCCTCTCGGCCCACCCGTACAAGGCCCCCCAGCCCTATGTGTTCTCCTACGGGTACAACGGCCACCTCTCCCTGGGCGGCGGGAACTTCACCGTGGGCGGCCGTGTCTACGTGGTGGTCAAGCTGAACTCGGGGGCCACGCACTACGGCAAGTGGGTGGTCGCGCGTCCAGGACAGCGCAACCCCGGCGGGACGTTCCACGTCGAGACGCGGATCCCGTACCAATGCCCGCCCGGCAAGAACGGCTTCGCGCGCGGCTACGACGAGGCCACCGGCGTCTGGTCGCCCAAGCTGCCCGTGTCGATCTGCGTCCGCTTCGACTGAACCGCTGCGCAGGGCACGAGAGGCGGCCGTCGCCCCACCCCGCCAGCACACCGGCGGGGTGGGGCGACGGCCGGCGAGGGGAGTGCACCTCGCGGGGCGGCGGATGCCGGGAACGTCGCCGTGGTGACCCACCACACACCCCCCTGGCTGGACCCCCGGCAACGGTCACACGTAAACATTGATCATGCAGTCAGAGTCCTCCGCCCCGGAATCCCCGCTGATACGAAGCCTGCGCACAGCCGTGGACGCGGCCCCCGAGGACGTGCCCCTGCGCCTGCACCTCGCCGAAATGCTGCTCGCTGCGGGTCGGCACGACGCCGCGGTGGCAGAGGCGGCCGCCGCGTTGCAGCATGCGCCGGGGGACGGAGCAGCACGCGAGCTGATGGTGCGGGCGATGGGGGTCCAGGCACCCCCTGCCTCCGCGACCCATGACACGTCCCCGCCCGCCGATCCGGTCGCGTCCGTCGAAGCGGCCGCAGCCGAAAGGCCCGCCACCCCTGACACACCGTCCCCCCGCGCCGGATTCGACTGGCGGGCGGCCGAGCAGGAGGTCGACGGCATCGTCGAACCCCGCTTCGTCGAACCCGCCACCGCCGACGGCAGCGGCGACCCGGGCGACGCAGACGCCTGGGACGTCTCCGCTCCCGGCGCCGTACGCCTCGCGGACGTCGGCGGCATGCAGGAGGTCAAGGACCGCCTCGAAGCCGCGTTCCTCGCACCGATGCGCAACCCCGAACTGCGCAGGCTGTACGGCAAGAGCCTGCGCGGCGGGCTCCTCCTGTACGGACCGCCCGGCTGCGGCAAGACCTTCATCGCCCGCGCCATCGCCGGCGAGCTCGGCGCGGGGTTCCTGTCCGTGTCCGTGGGCGACGTCCTCGACATGTGGATCGGCAACTCCGAACGCAACATGCACGAGGTCTTCGAGACCGCCCGCCGCCAGGCGCCCTGCGTCGTCTTCCTCGACGAACTGGACGCGCTCGGCGGCAAGCGCAGCCGGACGCAGCACAGCGGCATGCGCAACACCGTCAACCAGCTCCTCACCGAGCTCGACGGCATCGACTCCGCAGCCAACGAGGGCGTGTTCGTCCTCGCCGCCACCAACGTCCCCTGGGACGTGGACGTCGCGCTCCGGCGTCCCGGGCGCCTGGACCGAACCCTCCTCGTCCTGCCGCCCGACGCCACCGCCCGCGAGGCGATCCTCCGCTACCACCTGCGCGACCGGCCCATCGAGGCAGTCGACCTGGGGCGCCTCGTCAAGGCGACGGACGGCCTCTCGGGCGCGGACCTGGCCCATGTGTGCGAGTCGGCGGCCGAGAACGCCCTGCTCGACTCGGCACGCTCCGGCGTGATCCGCATGATCGGAACGAAAGACCTCCTCGACGCCGCGAAGTCGGTGGTCCCGTCCACCGAACCGTGGTTCGCGGCGGCGCGGAACGTGGCGATGTACGCCAACGAGGGCGGCATGTACGACGACCTGGTGACGTACCTGAAGAAGAGGCGCAAGCTGTGAGCGGAAACCCGGTACTGGCGCGCGCAGGCGCCCTCCAGGCGGCAGACCGCTATGAGGAGTCCAAGGCCGTACTCGCCCCCCACCTGGCCGAGGAGCCGGACGACGACTGGGCCTGGCAACTGCTCGCCGTCGCCCACGAGAGACTCGGCGAGTACGAGCCGGCGGCGCGGGCGGCCGGCGAAATGCTGCGGATCTCCCCGGGACACGTCGGCGCGCTCATGCTGCTGTCCCGGGTGCTCCTCAACCTCGGCCGGCAGCCCGAGGCACGGGCCGCGGCGGAGGAAGCCGTCCGCAGGGCGCCCGACAAGTGGGCCTCGCACTACGCGCTGTCCAGGGTGCTCATCGCCTACGCGACGGCCCCGCCCGCCGACCACGAGCGGGCGTACGAGGCCGCCCGCGAAGCCGTGCGCCTAGCCCCACAGGAACCGGGCACCCACAAGGCCCTGTGTTTCGCGGCCGTACGCACGCAGCGCCAGGACGTCGCGAAGCAGGCCCTGGTCGAATGGCTGCGCCTCGACCCGTCCGACGAGACGGCCCAGGCCATGTACACCGACGCCATGGCCACCGGCCCGGACGTCACGGCCGCCCAGGCCGCGGCGATGTACTCCGCCGGCCTCGCGGGCGCACCCCACTCCCCGATGCTGCGCAGCGGCCTCGACGACGCCACGTACCGCCTGCTGCGGGGAACGCGCTGGCTCGCGCTCGCCTGCCTCGCCTTTGCGGGAGTGACGATCGACCTCTTCGCCACGGCCAAGGACCCGGTCCTGCGGGAGCTGCCCGTACCGCTCGGCAACCGTCTCTGGGTGCTGACGGTCATGGCCGCGGTGTGGGGGTTCGGCGCGCTGTTCCGCTACAGCCGGATGCGCAGGGGAGTGCAGCTCACCATCCGCTCCCTCGTCCGCCGCGGCCGCTGGTCCCGGATCGTCGTGGCCCAGGCGGCATGGACGATGCTCTGCGCCCTGCTGATCTCCCAGATCCCGTGGACCGACCGCAGCGTGCCGGAGGTCCTGTTCTGGGCGGGCTTGGTCGTGCCCTTCTCGACCATGCCGTACGACCGCAGGAAGAGCGGGTGACCTCGCTTTTGCCGAAACGGCAACGGCAATTGCCGCGTCCGGGGGGAGGCAGCAGCCTGGGGTCCGGCAGAGACCGCTGAACACGGAGGGCTGCACGATGACCACCCGCGAAGACACCCCGGCCGCATCCGACTCCCGTTCCCGCACCCAGGTGCAGGACCGCGTCCACCACGTACGCTCCGGCGAGCTGGACGGCCACGCCGCCATCAGCGGCGGCACCGTCGGTTCCAGGAGGCTCTGGATGGGTTTGGTGGAGAACCCGCCGCTCAGCGCGACGGACAACCACCACCACGGAGAGTCGGAGGCGGGCATCTACGTGGTCAGCGGTCACCCGGTGTTCGTCTTCCACGACGGCACACGGGAGGTACGGCTCGCGGGCAGCCCCGGCGACTTCTTCCTCGTCCCCCCGTTCGTCCCGCACCGCGAGGAGAACCCCGACCCCCACGAGCCCGCGGTCGTCGTGATCGCCCGGACCACCCAGGAGCCGATCAAGGTGTCTGTGCCGGAGCTGTACCAGCTCCGCGAAACGCCCACAGAGTAGGCAGAGTGCGCGATCGGCCCGCTACGCCTCCCCACCGGCGCCCCCGACCCGAGCCCCGCCGTGCCCTCGGCACGTCGTCGACGTCGGGGGGCCGGTGGTGACGGGGCAGACGGTGCGGCTCGGCGGGGTGGAGCGGGTCCGCGTGGGCGTGAGCCGCCCAGCCCGGCGCCACCCTCTTCTCGCTCCTCAAGGAAGTCTTCGCCGGCCACGCCCACCGGGTGCCCCCGCTGTGGCGCGTCAGCGCCCTCGCCCGCCACCTCCACATCGCAGTGAGCACGGCGGCTACCACTGCCGCCTACGCGAAGCCGCCGGTCTCCCCCTGCGCGACGAATGCCGACCGAGGCCGTGGGTTGCCGGCTCGGGACCACCGGTGGGCGGCCTGCGGCGTCAGCCGCCGAGCTTGTCCAGGTCGGTGGTTTCCTCGGCGCTGGGCGCGGTCACCGTGACGGCCGTGCTGAACTCGCGGAACTCCACCCACCGCGGGTCCTTGCCGCCCTCCACGCTGTACTTCAGCAGGTACGGCTCGCCCTCGGCGGCCACATGGAAGGCAATGGTCTCACCGGCCGGGGTGGTCTTGGTCAGTACGACCGTCTTCTTGCCGCCGACCTCGGCGTTCGCACCCTTGGTCAGGCCCGTCTTCTGCTTCTCGGCGGGCTTGGTCAGGTCGTCGGCGTCACAGAAGTCTTCATCGGCGGAGTCCTCGGCGGGCACCTTGACCCAGCGGCCCTTGAGGATTTCGACAGCCGCCGCGCGCTGGGCCTTGGGCACGCCTTCCTCGCTGAGGAGGGTCTCCCACAGTTTGGCGTCCCCCTTCAGGTAGCCGGTGGTGCCCACCTGTCGAACGCTGGCGTTCGCGCCCTTCATGGTGGCCGTGCCGTCGCAGTCGCCGTTCGCGGCGATCGCCACGTCGAAGTCGGTCGGGGTCTTCTCGCCTTCCTCGATCGACGATCCCTTGGCCTTGAGCCCGTTGGCCGCTTTGGTTGCGTCCAGGGCCCTGTCCGCGATCTGGTCCGGGGTCATGCCCGCGAACGGCTCCGGGGCCGGCGACGGAACGGCGGACGCTGTGACCTGCTTGGCGGACGAGACCTGGGCCTTCTCGTTTCCACAGCCGGTCACGCCGATCGCTGCTACGACACACATTGCCGCTATGGCCAGAATCTTGCGATCCGTCACCCTGTCACTCCGTGTTTGCCCGGTTACCGCAAGCAGTGCTGCCTGCCGTAACGCCTGATGTTGCCTACTCACGACCGCGATGATCAGGCAATGGATGTACGGCAGTGGTGTGATTCAAGCCATTGCGAGGTGGTCGCCCAACTGGCGACTGCACCGAGTCACCGCCCGTCCGCATCCCGATGCCGCACGGTGCGGTGGGGCCCGCCCCTGGATGGCCCCGCCGATCAGGCCGGCGGTCGCGCGCCGTTGCCGACGGCGGCCGCATCGGTGGTGAACAGGTCGTAGGTGTCGGTGATCTTCAGTAGGCGGGTCGGCTGGGACCCGAGTCCGGTGACGGCGAGCCGGCCGCCCTCGGCCCGCATGCGCCGACGCAGACGGACGAGCACGTTCAGTCCGCTGGAGTCCATGAAGGACACGTCCCTCAGATCGAGGTACAGAGTCTTCCCGCCCAGGGGGATGATGGACGCGGCCTGTGCCAGCCGGGGCTGGTGTGCAGGTCCATCTCCCCGCTGACAGCGACCACGGTGCGGTCGGTGTGCTGCTTGGTGACCACGGTGAAGTCGTTCATCGGTTCGCCCCTCGCGTTCTCGAAGGTCGAGGGCGGCCGGTGCTTCCCGGGGGATGACGCCTGGCGCGCCCCACGTGCATGTGGGGTTTCCGGGTGGCAGGACAAGCGCAACTCCCCGCGCCCGGCAACCGCGTGGGCGGCTGCCAGGGGCGAGGAGGGCTCTCCCGAGGGGAGGGGGCGGCGACGTCGTCAGGACCGGTGGGACGCCTGCAGGTCTTCCGCCCTGCGTCCCTGCGGCTCCGGGACCGCGCGGTCCATGCCGTCCCGCCGGCCCCGTGTCGCGCGCACCGGCCACCACATTCCCCGGCCCAGCAGTGCCGCGGCCGCCGGGACCAGCAGCAGCGAGACGACGAAGGCGGACAGGAGGATGCCCAGGGCCATGGCGAAGCCCAGCTGCCGGGTACCGGGGTCCGCGTTCACCGCGAGGCTGCCGAAGGAGGCCGCGAGGACCACGCCGGCCGTGGCGATGGCCGGCGCCGTGTGCCGTACGGCCCGGGCCACGGCGGCGCGGGCCGAGCCCCCGTGCGCCATCTCCTCGCGCAGACGGTCGCTGATCAGGATGTTGTAGTCGGTGCCCAGCGCCACCACGAACAGGAACAGCACCAGCGGCAGGACGAAGGTCACGCCCGCCTCGCCGCCGAGGTGCTGGAAGACCAGAGCGGACGCGCCGAACGTCGCCGCGAAGCACAGCCCGACCGCGAGCATCAGCACCACCGGCGCCGCCAGGCTGCGCAGCAGCACCACCAGGATCAGCGCGATCAGCGCCGCCGCCACCGGGAACACCGTCCGCAGGTCCCGGTCGACCGCCGTCGCCACGTCGGCGAACACGGCCGCCGTACCTCCCACGTGTGCGCTGAGCCCGGCGGGAGTCGCCTCCCGCACGGCCTGGCGCACCGGGCCCGCCACGAGGTCGCGGGCGCGCTGCGACTGGGAGTCCACCGTCAGGTAGGCGTCCAGCCGGGCGGCGGTGCGGTCGGCGTCGAACACGGGGGCGGCCACCTCGCCCACCCCGGACACACCGGACAGCGCCCGCTGCACGACGCCCACCTCCGCGGCATCGAGGACCCGGCCGCCGTCGGCGGTGACGTACACCGTCGTCGGGTCGGACACCCCCGCCGGCAGGGCGCCGGCGATCTCCCGCGCCGTCGCGGCGGCCGCCGTCTCGTGCGGGGTGCCGCCTGCTCCGAAGTCCATGCGGACGCCCGCCACCCCCGCGGCCAGCGCGCCGAGGAGGGCGACCGACGCCGCGAGCACCAGCACCGGGCGGCGTGCCACCAACTCGCCGGTACGGCCGGCAGACCCGGGCCGCTGCCCGGCCGTCGCCGCCAGGGTCCGCGACGGCCAGAACATCTTCCGGCCGGTCACCGCCAGCAGCGCCGGCATCAGGGTCAGGCTCGCCACCAGCATCACCAGCACCGACACCGCCACCGACGGCCCGAGCACCCGGAAGTGCCCGAACGTCGCCACACCGAGCGTCGCGAACGCCGCCACGATGGTCAGCGCCGCCGAGGTCACCGCCGTGCCCACCCGCCCGGAGACGTCCGCAGCCACCAGGCGGTGGTCCTCCTCCGGGCGGCGCCGCAGCTCCTCGCGGAAGCGGAACAGCAGGAAGAGGAAGTAGTCGACGCCGATGCCGATCAGCACGGTGCTGATCATGCCCGGGGTGCCCGGGTCGAGCTCGAAGCCGGTCAGGAGGGCCGCCCCCACGACCGTGCCGACGGCGGCACCCCCCACCACGGACACCGCGAACAACGGGATGAACGCGGCCATGACACTGCGGAACACCAGCACGTTGACCAGGACGATCAGCCCGACCACCAGCAGCCCGACCACGATCTGCGTGGTCTCCTCCGCGTCGGCGCGGTCCACCACGTCGGCCAGGCCCCCGGTGAACCCCGTACGCAGCCCCGCCTCGCCGAACTCCTGCTCGGCGCGGTCGTGGAAGACCCGGTACACGGACTGCATGCCGGGATCGGTGGAGTTGCCCCTCAGCCGGGCGCCGAGCAGCGCGAACGACCCGTCGGGAGCGGTCGTCACCAGTGCCACGCGGGGGACCTGGGAGTAGTCCTCGGAGATCCCCCGTATCTGCTCCTCCGTCCAGGGCATCTCCAGGCGCGTGGCGCTCAGTTCACGCGCCACGGCCTCCACGCGCTTCTCGTCCGCGTCCTCCAGCGGCTTGCCGTCGCGCCGGGCCACCAGCACCGTCACGGCGTCAACGTCGGGCTCCGCGCCGAACTCCTCCCGGGCGACCCGCAGCGCCGCGGCCGCGTCGTACTGCGCGGGAAGGAAACCCGCGCTGTCGGTGTGCGTGACGCGGAAGACGAGCGCCTGTCCCATCAGCGTCACGAAGATGCCGAGCACCGCCCACACGACGATGACCCGCCATGGTCTGCGGGTCGAGAAACCGGTCAGGGCACGGATCACGGCGGAGTCCTCCAAGAAGTCCGAGGGCGAAGGGCCGCGGAAACCGTTGACGTCGGGGGCGGCCCCCGTGCCGGGTCGTTCCGGCACGTGTCCAGCACATCAGCCGTGGCCGGCCCGCACCTCGGAGCCGGGGACGAAAAACCCGCTGGGAGCACGGACCCGCACCGCCCGCCGACTGGGAGCCTGCTCCCGGCCGCGGCTCCCTCCCGGTCCGGACGCCGCGGCCGCGACGCACGGGCACCATGGGAGACTGAGCGGACGAACCGCAGGTCATCGGGGCGCAGACGGCGCCCCGGGCAAGAGCAGGGACGCACACGGGGAGGCGGAGATGGGACGGCGCGCGGACGAAACGCGCCCCGGCCGGGCACGGAACGGGGCGGGCGCCGGCGCGTCCGGCCCCGGGCTCCCGGACGACACGACCGGGAAGCTTCCCGGCCGGGCCGGGACGGTGAGCCGGCGCGGAAGGACGGCGTTGTGGAGCCAGCACGACGGACTCGTCGCCGTCGGCGCCGCGGCCGTCGACCTCGTGGGCTTCACCGTCACCAGCCAGATGGACCGGGGACACGTACCGCTGTCCGGATGCCTGATCACCGTCGCCGCCGCGATGTTCCTGCTGGTGCGCCGCCGCGCGCCCCTGTGCGTCCTCGCGTGCGCCCTCGCGGCGAACGTGGCGCTCACCTGGTCCAGTTCCGTGGGCCAGCACTACGGTGCCGTCACCGTCGTTGCCCTGTACACCGCCCTGCGCCACCGCAGTGCCGCGGTCGGCGCGGCGGCCGCCGCCGGCTGCGTCGCGGTGCTCCACTTCGTCCGCCCGGGGCAGCCCGCGGCCTCCCTGATGGACTTCGTCCCCAACGCCGCGTCCGCGCTGTTCGTGGCCGGCGCCGCGGCCGCCGTCGGCCGCTGGCAGCGCAACGCCCAAGCCCAGCGCCGGCTCCTCGCCGAGCGGGCCGTCTCCGACGAACGGCGCCGCATCGCCCGGGAACTGCACGACATCGTCGCCCACCACCTGACCACGATGCAGCTCCTCGCCGGAGGCGCCCGCGCCAACCTCGACCGGTCCCCGGAGACGGCCCGCGAGGCACTCGTCACCCTGGAGGGCTCCGGCCGCACCGCCCTGCGCGAGATGCGCCACCTGCTCGACGTCCTGCGGGCCGACGACGAGAACGACGAGGGCGAGACGACCGCTCCGCAGCCCGGCGTCGGCGACCTCGACCGCATCGTCGCGGACAGCCGCCGCGCCGGCCTCCCCACCACCCTCACCACCGACGGCGACCCGCGGTCGCTCCCGCCGGGCATCTCGCTCGCCGTCTTCCGCATCGTCCAGGAAGCCCTCACCAACGCCCGCAAGCACGCGGGCGACGGAGCGCACGTCGACGTGCGGCTCACCTTCGCCGTCCACGAAGTGCAGGTCGCGGTCACCGACGACGGCCCGCGCCCCGGACGCCCCGCCGCACGCGGCTCGGGCTACGGCCTCGTGGGCATGCGGGAACGCGTCGCCCTCCACGGCGGCACCCTGCGGGCGGGACCGGAGGGCGGGGGCTTCGCCGTCCGCGCCCGCCTGCCCCTGCCCGCCGACCGCCAGGAGGCGTACGCGTGAGCGCGACCGTGAAGGTCCTCATCGCCGACGACCAGCCGCTCGTCCGCCGCGGCCTCGCCCTGATGCTCGCCCCCGAACCCGGCTTCCAGGTCGTCGCCGAGGCCGCGGACGGAGCCGAGGCGGTCCGCCTCGCCCATGAGCACCGGCCCGACGTGGTCGTCATGGACATCCGCATGCCGGTCCTGGACGGCATCGCCGCCACCGAGCGGCTCACCGCCGAACTGCCCGACTGCCGCGTCCTGGCCCTGAGCACCTTCGACATGGACGAACACGTCGTGGGCGCCCTCAGGGCCGGAGCGTGCGGCTTCCTGCCGAAGGACATCTCGCCCGAGGACCTCGTCGCCGCGCTGCGCGTGGTCCGCGACGGCGAGGCGATCCTCGCCCCGAGGCTCCTCACCCGGCTCATCTCCACACACGTCACGGCACCGGAGCGCCGGCCGGCGCCCGCCGTGCCGTCCGCCGCCGAGGGGCTCACACCGCGTGAGCGGGACGTGTGGCGCCTGATCGCCGGCGGCTCGGACAACGCGGAGATAGCCGACCGGCTCGGGCTGAGCACCTCCACCGTGAAGAACCACATCACCGCCCTCTTCGCCAAGCTGCAGGTCCGCGACCGCGCGCAGGCCGTCATCGCCGCGTACGAGACGGGCCTGGTCACGGCACGACGGGAGGAGTAGCCCCCGCAGAACCCCCGCCCGCGTCAGCCCGCGGCCCGGCGTCTGCCCCGCGGGCGGCGCGCGTACGGCAGGAGCCGCGGCGGCCGTTTGGCCGCGAGGTCCTCCACCCAGCCGAAGGCCAACACGAGTGCCCCGGCGAGCGGAAGCGCCACCAGCAGCGTGAACCACTGACTGGACAGCAGCCACTGGAAGTGCGCGTAGACGAAGGGCACGCTCCAGAGCGGGTCGATCAGCGGGATGGCGGCCACCAGGGCGACCTGGTGCCAGAGGTAGACGCTGACGGCGCGTGCGTTGAGCAGGCTGACGAGGCCGTTCCACCGTTCCAGCGGCCTGGGCCACCGCTGCCAGGAGGGGCTGACGTGCAGCAGGAGGGCCACGAAGCCGAAGGACCACAATGCCTGCGCGACCGGCCAGGACTCGATGTCGGTCGCCACGGTCGGGTCGACCGGACGGGTCTGCAGGTACCAGAAGCCCGCCACCATGACCAGGGGCGCGAGGGACGGCACCACGTACTGCGGGATCTTCTTGAGCAGCCCCTCCCGGTGGGCCATGCCGAGGATCCAGCAGGCGCCGAAGGTGGCGAAGTCGTTGGCGGTCTCCCAGACCCGGCCGTAGAGGAACTCCTGGTCGAGGAAGAACGCGTTCATGACGATCACCATCGCCAGGGGAGCGCACAGCGTCGCCACCGGAAAGCGCCGCAGCGCCCGCAGCAGCAGCGGCGAGAGCAGGACGTACCACAGGTACGCCCGGAGGTACCAGAGCGGGACGATGACCTGCGCGGCCCAGGTGGGCTCCACGAACGAGAAGCCGGACAGCTCGTCCGCATACGGCGGGGTGCTCAGCGGCAGCAGCCAGAAGGCCAGCTTGGACCACCACCAGGCGGGGCGGCCGTCGGACTGCGGACCCCAGCCGGCGTACACCTGGAGGGCGATCATGACGGCGCCGAACAGCCACATCGGCGGCAGCAGCCGGCGCAGTCGGCCGCGGATCACACCGAGGGCGGGACGGCTGAGCGAGCGGGCCATCAGCGAGCCGGCCAGGGCGAACATCACGCCCATGGACGGGAAGGCGAGGGGCAGCCAGAACCAGCCGAAGTTGTGGTAGAGCACCACGCGGCCCAGCGCGAGCGCGCGCAGCAGGTCGAAGTACCGGTCCCGGCCGCCCGTGCGCACGGAGGGCGCCGCGGCCGGGGGCTCGGGCTCCGGCTGCGGCCGGGGCTCGGCGGCCCGCAGACCGGCCGGGATCCTCAGCCGCAGGGTGTCCCCGGTCCGACCGAGGTCGAGGGATGCGGTCACGGTCAGGCCTCCACCGGTGCGGCGACCTCGCCGGTGCGCCGGAGCTTCTGCCAGCGCAGCCGGCCACCGGTCATCGCCGTGATCGCGGACTGCAACAGGACGATGTACATCAGCTGCCGGTAGACCAGTTGCTGGATCGGCAGGCTGATCAGGTGCCAGGGCTTCTCGCCGTCGAGCCGGAAGGCGTACCAGGACAGTGCGGCCTGCAGGAGGATGAAGCCGCCCCAGCTGGTGAGGGTGATCGGGGCGTCCCCGAACAGCACGCCGTACAGCAGGAACAAGTCGACCAGCGGCGCCAGCAGCGGGGCGACCACACCGAACAGCACGACGAGCGGCAGCCCGAGCCGGCCGAACCGGCCCGCCGGGCCGCGGGAGGTCACGGCGCCGCGGTGCTTCCACATCGCCTGCATGCTGCCGTAGCTCCAGCGGTACCGCTGGGACCAGAGCTGCTGGAGGCTGGCGGGAGCCTCCGTCCAGGCGCGGGCGCGCTCGGCGTAGACGATCCGCCAGCCGTCGCAGAGCACCGCGATGGTGATGTCGGTGTCCTCGGCGAGGGTGTCGTCGCTCATCCCGCCGACGCGCCGCAGCGCCTCCTTGCGGAAGGCGCCGACCGCGCCCGGGATCGTCGGGATGACGCCCAGCATGTCGTACATCCGGCGGTCCAGGTTGTGGCCGAGGACGTACTCGATGTGCTGCCAGGCGCCGATCAGGCTGTCGCGGTTGCCGACCTTGGCGTTGCCCGCGACCGCGCCGATCGCCGGGTCCCCGAAGGGCTGGACCAGCTCGCGCACCGTCGACGGCTCGAAGACGGTGTCCCCGTCCATCATCACGACGAGGTCGTGCGAGGCGGCGGCGATACCCGTGTTGAGCGCGCTGGACTTGCCGCCGTTGGCCTGGCGGATCAGCCGGACGAACGGCAGGGCCATCTCCTCGACGATGTCCGCGGTGCCGTCCGTGGAGCCGTCGTCGATGACGATCACCTCGATGGGATGGTCACTGGCGGCCAGGGACCGGAGGGTGTTGGCCATGCACTCGCGCTCGTTGTAGGCGGGGACGAGTACGGTGACCGGCTCGGTCACCGGCGGCCCCCACGCGTCCCGGCGTTTCGAGCGGCGGGCGTGGAGCGGAGCGAGGACGAGCATCAGCGCGAACCGTCCGAAGTTGAGGAAGCCGACGACGGCCAGCAGCCCGACCAGCACCGGCAGGGTGAGCACGGCCACCCCGGTGGCCCAGATGAACCCCTTGCCGGCCCACAGCTGGAACCCGTGCACCGGCACGGTCGCGCTGGAGGCGCCGAGCGCCTCGGAGATGGTCGTGAAGCGGTAGCCCTGGGCCTGCAGCCTGTCGATGATCTGCACGAGCGCGGCGAGGGTCTGGGTGCGGTCGCCTCCTGCGTCGTGCAGCAGGATCAGCGCGCCCGCTCCGGGCTTGGCCGGCATCGCCGCCTTGACGATCGCGTCCACGCCGGGACGCCTCCAGTCGTCGGTGTCGCGGTCGATGAACGCGGTGAGGTAGCCGCGTGCGCCCACGTACTTGATCACCGGGTAGTTCCAGTCGTCCATCGCGGTGGCGTCGGAGGAGTACGGCGGGCGGAACAGCGCGCTGTGGACGCCCGCGACGCCGGCCAGTGCCAGCTGTGTCTGTGCCAGCTCCCAGCTGATCCGGGCACGGGACTGGTACACCAGGTCGGGGTGGGTGAAGGTGTGCACCCCGAGTTCGTGGCCGCCTGCGACGATCTTCCGGATCAGCTCCGGGTGGCGCGTGGTCATCGCGCCGGTCACGAAGAAGTCCGCGCGGACGTCGCGGGCCGCGAGCACCTCGAGGATCTTCGGAGTCCACTCCGGCGACGGCCCGTCGTCGAAGCTCAGGACCGCGGTGCGGTCGGGGATGCGGTAGCTGACGGGGTGCTCGTTCCTGGCGCCGCGCGCATCGATGACCGGACCGCCCTTCAGCAGGCGGTCCGGCACGGTCGTCTTGTCGACCGAGACGGCGATCCGGGAGTCGTGGAACGCCTCGTTCGTGGCGAGGCCGCGCAGGACGAGGAGGGCGAGCAGGCAGGCCAGCAGGGACAGCGGCATGAAGAAGCGCAGTGGCGGCGCGGCCAGTCGGCGCGGCCTGAGCAGGGACTGCCGGCGGCGCTGGTGGCGGGACAAGGGCGCTCCAGGAGGCGGTGGTGCGGATGATCAGGGTTGCTTGGTCGGCCTGCCCGAAGGCTTGGCCCCGCGCGGCGCGGCAGACGCGGGTTTCGGCGCGGCCCCGGCGGTTTTCGCGGGAGCGACGGCGTCCTTCGGCGGAACGCCGGAGGTCCTCGTCCGCGGCGTCGCGGACCGTGCGACCGCCGGAGGCGACGGCGCCGAGGACGGCGCGGACGCCCGGGCCTGCGACACGGAGGGCGCGGGTGAGGGCGCGGGCGGGCGCGAGGGCTGCACGGGCACGACCATCGCCGGGGCGTCCGCCTGCACACCGATCAGGCTGCTGCCCATGGCGACGGCCAGGACCGCGCCGACGATGGAGACCGGCCATCCGAATCCCCGCAGCATGCGGCCGCGCAGACCGGACTGGTCGACGAACACGGGTGCCTGGGCCGGCTCCTCGGAAGCCGGATCGGACATTGCGGGCACCGCCGGGTATGCCGAGCCGCGTTGCACGGGCGTGATGGCTGGGCGCACCTTGCGAGGCCTTTCATTGCAGGGTACGTAGACCGCGGGATCGCAGGGCGAACGCTAGCCCACCGTCCCGGGGCGACCCGGCCTCCATGTCCGCATTTACCCTGATCCCTCCCCGGGCCGTGACCGTATCGAAACGGAATTTGTCATACCGGTTAGTGGTGCCGAACGCCTTAGGATGACGCCCGCATGGGATCGACAGCCGATCCCCCCGCAGAGGGCGTGTCCAGGTACCGCCTCTCCACACGCCCCGAGGAGCCCGTGTTGAGCCAGCCCCGCCGCACCCGCCGCCGCCGCGTGCGGACCGCGCTCACGCTG
Source organism: Streptomyces toxytricini (assembly GCF_014649915.1). GTDB lineage: Bacteria > Actinomycetota > Actinomycetes > Streptomycetales > Streptomycetaceae > Streptomyces > Streptomyces toxytricini. Next base: position 231,015 of record NZ_BMTY01000010.1, read on the forward strand.
CAGGCCCTCCTGTGCCTGCTCGCCGCGTGCTCCGGCAGCCCCGGCGACGACGGCGCCGCGCCGGCCGCGAGCCCCTCGCCGACCCCGTCCGGCCCGCCGGGAACCCTGTTCGACACCTTCCACTACAGCGGCCCCGACGACCCGGCCCTCGCCGCCCACGGCTGGGAGGTCCGCACCGGCGGCGGCGGCCCCGGCATCAAGGGCACCTGGTCCACCGCCGGCGTCGCCTTCCCTGCCGACGCGACCGCCCAGGGAGGCAGGGCACTGCAGCTGCAGTCCTCCACCGACGGCACGGAGCAGGGCACCCGGCAGGTCGAGATCCAGGGCACCGGCAAGAACCTCTTCACGGGAACCTACGCCGCCCGCGTCCACTTCAGCGACAAGCCCGCGAGCGGCCGCAACGGCGACCACGTCGTCCAGACCTTCTTCCCGATCTCCCCCTCGGACGCCTCGGACCACTACAGCGAACTCGACTTCGAGTACCTGCCGAACGGCGGCTGGGGTTCGACCGGTCCGCGACTCGACAACGTCAGCTGGCACAAGGCCGACCCGCCGGACCGGGTCAGCCACACCCTCAAGCAGCGCGTCGAGGGCTGGCACACCCTGATGGTCACCGCAATGAACGGGAAGGTCACCTACTCCATGGACGGCAAGGAGCTGTTCACCAGCTCCGGCAAGTACGTCCCGCGCGAGAAGATGGACATCCACTTCAGCAACTGGTTCATCGACCTGCCCTTCACCGGACCTGCGCGCACCTGGCACATGAAGGTCAACTGGGTCTACCACAAGGCCGACGAGGCCGTCGCACACGCAGACATCCAGAAAACGGTGGACGACTTCTACAACAAGGGCACCACTTACGTGAACACGCTCCCCAAGCCCTGACCTTCCGGCCTCTACAGTCCCCCAACCCCGCTCCGGACTGCACGGCGTCTGTCGGGATGTACCGTCAACACCTTGCTCAGGAGCGACACAAGGGCACACGGGCGCAAGGAAACCGGCACACTCGTGCCCATGCCGAGCACCCCACACCTCGCCTCCTCCGATGAGATACGAGTCCACTTCATCGAGCAGCTGGGCAGCGTCCTGCGGCGCCCAGCCGCATACGGCGACCTCGACACCGCCGTCTGGTTCCTGATGGATCACCTGCTCGTGTCCGAGCGGGACCCCGGAGCCTGGCAGGAAGAGCAGTCCCGTCTCGCCGAGTGCGGCGCCTGGTACGCGGACGGGGTCCAGGGGGTCTTCGCGAGGCTGCTGCCGAAGGACCCGGCCCCCCATACGCACACCGCCTCCGTGTACGCCGAGTTCGCGCACCGACGCGGATGGCTCACCCTCGACCGCGTTCTGTCGGCTGCGGAATACCACGCCATGCGGGACGCGCTGCCCGGCTGGTGCGCAGAGGACCGGCAGTGGCCTGACGTCACCGCGGCGTTCGGCGAACCGTCCGCCGTCATCGGCGGCCCGAACCCCCGCACCAGCAAGGCCCTCGTCTACGCCACCGCCGCTCCTGAAGTCCCCGTGCTCGTTCTGCACCTCTGGAACGACTACTCCTCGGGCCGTCCGCAACCTGCTGTGCTCGCTTCCCGAGTCGGCGGCACACTCCATCCCGAGGCATTCGCGTTCACCCCGCTCGGCCGGTCACTTCGCGGATCAGACGAGGGGGGACGTGACCAGGCGCGGTGACCTCCTGGTGGCGGCACTGGTCCGCGTAGGCCTAAGCGTCCTGCCGTGCAGCCACGGGTGCGGGTGTGGCGGTCCGAGCGCCGGGACTGTTGGGTTCGGGCAGGGTGCGGAAGAGGAGCCAGCTCAGAGCCGGCATGGCGATCAGGGGAGTGAGGGCGGCCTGCAGAGTGGTGGAGTCGGCGAGGTGCCCCAGCAGGGGACTGGTGAGGCCGCCGATGCTGACGGTGAGACCGAGGGTGACCCCGCCGGCGGTGCCGATCCGGGAGGGCAGATAGTCCTGGCCGAGGGTGACCTGGAGGGAGAAGGGGACGTACAGGCCGGCAGCGGTGAGCGCCACGCACAGGAACACGGCCGGACCGGGCGCGTAGATCACGCCGGTGACGGTGGCGATGGAGAGCAGGTAGGACCAGCCGGAGACACGCACGCGGTCGTAGCGGCCGGCCAGCACCCCGCCCAGCACCGAGCCGAAGGCGCCGCCCAGGAACAGCAGGAACAACGCGACGGTCCCCGCGGTGGTGCTTCCCTGCATGCGCTGTTGGGCGTAGAAGGAGACGAAGGTGCTCAGGCCCGTGAAGACGACGGAGCGGCAGACGACCGCCAGGGACAGCTTCACGAACGAGGCCACGTCGTCCGCCCCGCCGGGCACCTTCGCCTTCGCCGCGCCGGTCCGGGGCCGGCCGAACATCCGCACGACGGGCACACACAGAGCGGTGCCGGCGAGAGCGGGCAGGACGAGGACGGGTGTCCAGTGCAGGGAGCCGTGCCCGATCACGGCCGACACCACGAGCGGGGCGAGCGCGAAGCCGATGTTGCCGCCGAGGGAGAACCAGCTCATCGCGGTGTGACTGCCTCCGCCGGCCTGCCTTGCCATGCGGGCGGACTCCGGGTGGTACGCGGCCACGCCGATGCCGGAGACGGCGACGAAGAACAGGGTGAGCCCGTAGGAGCCGCTCAGGCCGCTGAGCGCGATGCCCACCCCGCCCAGCAGAGTGCTGACCGGCAGCAGCCACGGCATCGCCCAACGGTCGGTGAGCGCGCCGAACAGCGGCTGCGCCACCGACGACAGCAGTGACGCGGCCAGCACGATGCCGGAGGCGACCGCGTAGGTGTAGTCCCGTTCGGCCACGAAGAACGGGATCAGCGCCGCGACGGCGCCCTGGTAGATGTCGACGCAGGCGTGCCCCACGGCCAGCAGCAAGATCGATGTATTCCTTCGCACCCCTCCCATGCTGGGAGAAGCACCCGCTGTCGCGCTTTCGATAGATTGCCAGGCGATGCAGAAAATCCGCCACACCCCTGTCGCGCCGACCCGAACCCAGCGCCTGGCCTCCGGCGGCGAGATCGACGCCCACCGCCACGACGACCACCAGATCGCCTACGCCAGCCGCGGCACCATCGCGGTGACCACCGACGCCGGCTCCTGGATCGCCCCCGCCACCCGCGCGCTCTGGATCCCCGCCGGCACCGTCCACCAGCACCAGGCCCACGGCGAACTCGACCTCCACCTCATCGGCCTGCCCACCACCGACAACCCCCTCGGCCTGGACACGCCCGCCGTCCTCGCCGTCAGCCCCCTCCTGCGCGAACTCATCGTCGCCTACACCCGCGACCCCGACGACGACACCCCACCCCACCACCGCCTGCGCGCCGTCATGCTCGACCAGCTCACCCTCTCCCCGGAACGCCCCCTGCACCTGCCGGCCCCCACCGACCCCCTGCTGCACGCACTGCACGACATCCTGCGCACCGACCCTGCCGACAACCGCTCCCTCGACGACCTCGGACGCCAGATCGGCGCCAGCGCCCGCACCCTCTCGCGCCGCCTCCGCGACGACCTCGGCCTCACCTACCCCCAGTGGCGCACCCAGATCAGGCTCCACCACGCCCTGGTGCTCCTGGCCGACGACACCCCCGTCACCACCGTGGCCCACCGCTGCGGCTGGTCCTCCGCCAGCACCTTCATCGACGTCTTCCGCCGCACCTTCGGCCACACCCCCGGCACCCGCCCCACCCGCTGACACCCCGGAGGCCGATCCACTCTCGTAGGACGGCGCAGACCGGGCCGCGCCCCCCGTCGGTACACGGCCCCTTCCAGCGGGCTGGGACCCCGCGGCCACGCCGGGCTACCGCCGGAATCCCCGCCGGGGGTCCCTGGCGCGCCGGTCGTCGAACGGGGTGAACCAGGCGGCTCGGCAGCGGCCGCCCGCGCCCGTGGACGGGCCCGCCGCCGGCGCGGGGCGGGGGCGCTGCCCGCCGGCGCACGCGGCGCAGCAGGGCAGGGGCGCGTCCCGGTGCCGGAGCAGCAGGCGGGCGTGGCCGTAGTCGTCCTCGTGCTCCGGAAGCGCGTGGTGGTCGGCCTCGTCCCGGAGGACTTCCAGGTGCACGGGTGCGTCTTCGACGGCCAACCGAAGGGCCGTCTCTTCCGCCGTGCACGTGGGGGTGGGGCGGCGCCCGTCGGCGAGGTCGCCGGCCAGGTCGTCGAAGGCGCGCGCCATCCGCCGCCGCCACAGGCGGTCCGCCGCCCACGTGTGCGGCGGCAGCCGGTGGAAGACCTCCAGCGCGGCGGGGTCGGCACGGGGCAGGAACCGTCCCGCGAGCTGGAGCGCGTCGTCGTAGGCCTGGTCCGCGAGGACGACCAGCGCCGTGTGGAGCAGGTGGGCGGTCCGGGGCGTCGGCCGCCATCCGCCCGCCCGGCGGTCCCCCGCGCCCCACGGGCGGTCCCGAGGGGCGAAGAGCGCGGCGAAGTCGGGTGTGCCGTCACCCGCCGCAGGTCTGCGCCGCCCCTGCGGCATCAGGCCGGGCGCGGGCGAGGGCCGTGTTGCGGCGGGCCGTGGGGCGAGGGGCGGCGTCCGGCGTTCACTCTCGAAGGGCGGTAGGGGGTGGACGGCCAAGGCCGGGACGGCGGTCTGCAGGTGACGGTGCATGCTCGGGTCATTCCTCACGGGACGGCCTGCGGGGACAGGCCTGGACGGATGCGTTCGTGTGCGGCGGGCAGGTCGCACGCCGGGAGCGGCCTCGGCGGCGCGGCCGCGGCGGCGGCCTCCGCCGCTCGGGGACCTCGAGGGCCGCGGGCGTCAGCGCACGCCCGTGGTGACCGTCGGAGAGCTGCCCTCGACCAGCTTGACCGGCTCCCCGGATCCGTCGGCCGGCACCGTGTAGACGAAGGGCTTGCCGTGGTCCGCCCGTCCGTAGGCCACGGTGCTGTTGTCCAGCCAGGCGGCTTGGTCGTCGACGCCGGCGGGTGCGGCGAGCGGCGTGTCGGCGCCCGTCCCCAGGTCCAGCACGTGGAGTTGCCAGTGGTCGCCCACCTTCTTCTTGTACGCGATGCGCTGCTCGTCGGGCGACAGCGACGGGCACTCCACGTTCGCGCGCAGCGCCTTCAGCTCCCGGGTGGAGAGGTCGCCCCGCACGAGGTGGGTGCGCCCGTTCGCCGCCATGGTCGCGTAGAAGGTGCGGTCGTCCCCGGCGAAGGTGATCCCCCAGAAGTTCATGTCCTCCGGCTGGGTGCGCTCGCCGTCGACGAAGACGGCGAAGTCCTCCAGGGAGCCGTAGTGGCTGCCGTTGCGCAGGTCGTAGATGCCGGCCGTGGTGGAGAACTGCCCGGAGGCGGCGTACGAGTCACCGGAGCGGAAGACCGTCCAGGCGACCAGCCGGCCGGAGGGGGAGACGCGCGCCCTGCTCGGGTTGCCCCACACGGGCAGGGTCACCTCCGGCTCGGCCTTCCCCGACCGGTAGACGCGTACTTCCGAGGAGAACGGGCCGGGAAGCCCCTGCAGGCAGACCAGGGTGCCGGCGGCGACGGCGGCACGGCGGCACTCCGGCCCGGTGGCGAGCTCCTTGCCGTCCCGGGTCGTCTGGCGCACCCGGTGGCCCTTGGCGTCCACGACGACGAGCGTGTCCGGTGCGCCGAGTCGCAGCTCGCCGGTGCCGGTGTCGGCTGCGGCGCCCCGCCAGGCGACGGTGACCGCGGCGGAGCCGAGCAGGGCGACGATCAGGGCGGTTGCGCTCGCGGTGCGGATGGCGTTCATGAGTCCTTCCCGGGTCGGTGGATCAGGGTGGCGGCGGCGATGACGGCCAGGAACGTGCACCCGAACACGCCGAAGGCGGTTCCGAGGCCGCCGAGCGCGGCGACGGCGCCGAAGGCGAGCGCGCCGCCGGCCCGGGCGAGGGACTGCGCGGTCTGCACGACGGCCAGGCCCGTCGTACGCGCCGCCGCGGGGACGAGCGGGGCCACGTACGCCATCAGGACGCCGTCGGTGGCGGCGTAGAAGAGGCCGTACAGGCAGAGGACGACGGCGGTGCCCGCCCACCCGGTGAACGGGGCCAGCCAGAGGAACACGTACGCGGCGAACGCCGACAGGTGCCCGCCGAGGAACAGCGGCCACCTGCCGAGGCGGTCGGCGAGGACGCCCACCGGCACCGCGGCCGTCATGAAGACGAGGGCCGTGCCGATCGGCAGGAGCGGCAGCGCCTGGGCCGGCACGTCGAGGCGGTGCTGCAGGCCGACGTAGAAGGACATGTCGCCGACGGTGAGCAGTCCCAGCAGTGCCGCCGACAGCGTGCACCGCCGCAGGGCGGGGCTGCGCAGGGAGGCGAGGCACCCTCGCAGGCCGGGACCGCGTTCGCGGGGCGCCGGGGCCGGGCCGCGGCGGACGAAGGCCACGATGGCCACGACGCCCGCGGCGGCGAGGCAGAAGCTGACCAGGAACGCCGTGTCGTACCCGCCGGGGACCGCGAGGAGCACGGCGAAGGCGATCAGCGGCCCGAGCAGGGCGCCGCACGTGTCCATCGCCCGGTGGACCCCGAAGGCCCGGCCCAGGTCGCCTTCGGGCACCGCGGCGGTGATCAGAGCATCGCGGGGCGCGGTCCGGATGCCCTTGCCGACACGGTCGGCGGCGACCAGCGCGCCGACCGCCGGAGCCGATCCCACCGCGGGGAAGAGGAGTTTGGTGAGGGCGGAGAGAGCGTATCCGGAGGTGGCGACGGCCTTGGAGCGCCCGAACCGGTCGGCGGCGTACCCGCCGCCGATCCGGAACAGGGCGGTGGCGCCGGTGTGGAGCCCGTCCAGGGCGCCGAGTTGCAGGTAGCCGACGCCCAGTCCGTACATCAGGTACATCGGCAGGATCGCGGTGACCATCTCCGCCGAAGCGTCCGTGACGAGACTGACCAGACCGAGCGCGACGACGGTGGCTGGCACCCGCGCTCGGGCTGTGCCGCCGGGGGGCGGGGACCCCCCGGGGGTCCTGGCCGCGACGTCGCGGCTCGGGTCGGTGGCTCTGGCCTGGGACAGGTACATCGGGACGCTCCGGCGGAGGAGGGGGTCAGGACGGGGTGGGCCTACAGGCGGGCCTCAGCCGGCGATGTTGAACTTCCACTGCTGGCTGCTGCGCCCGTCGCAGGTGTTCTGGACGATGCGGGCGCCGTCCGAGGTCGAGCCGCCCGAGACGTCGAGGCACTTGCTGCTGTGCTGCGCGGCCACGGTGAGCCCGCCTCCGGAAGCGGCGATCTTCCATTTCTGCTCCGCCGCCGAGCCGCAGGTGCGCTGCTGGACCGCTGCCCCGTCACTGCTGGATCCCGGGGCGACCGAGACGCACAGGCCGCTGTTCTTCACCTTGAGCTGGTAGGTGCCGTCGGTGTTCCGGGTGGCGGTGAACTTCTGGTTGGTGTAGTTGCCGGCGGTCCACTGCACCAGCTGGGCGCCCTCGGTCGTCTTGCCGGGGTTGTCCAGCGCCTTCCCGGACTTGACGTTGACCAGCTGGTACGTCGTCCCGGACTGCACAGGCCCCTCGGGACCCGGCGTGGGCGACGCCGTCGAGGTCGGCGTCGGCGTCGGCGTGGGTGTGGGGGTGGGCGTGGGACCCGGGTCGTTGCCCTTGGCGTGGCAGGTCCCGCTGACCGAGTCGGTGAAGGTGCGGCCGGCGACCGGCTTGAAGGCGAACGAGTAGCCGGTGGAGGTCAGGTCGAACTGCCCGACGCCGTAGGTGTTGTTGTTGAACACCTCGGACGGGCCGGACGAGGTGCTGCGGCTGCTGTAGAGGGCGCGCCCGCCGGTGCCGATCACGAACGACCGTATGCCGTTGGCGGTGTCCTTCGTCCCGTTGGACATGGCGGGTGCGAACCGCTCGTAGTGGTGGTCGTGCCCCCAGACCGCCACGTCCGCCTTGAAGTCGGTGAGCGCCTTCATCAGGGGGGCCGTGCCGCTGGTGTCACCGTGGTCGCCGGAGGAGAACCGGGCGTGGTGCCAGTAGGCCATCGTGCACGGCTTCGTGCTGGCCGCCAGGTCGGCGCGCAGCCACTTCTCCTGTGCGCTGCCGGCGCCCGTGCTGATGTTGGAGTTCAGCGACACCAGGTGCCAGTCGCCGACGTCCACGCTGTAGTAGCCCTTGTCGCGGTCGCCCGTCTGGACGCCCTTGCCCTGGTAGTAGTCGAAGTAGCCCTGGGCTCCCGACGTCTTGTACTCGTGGTTGCCGGGGGAGGGGTGGACGATCGAGTTGAACTTGCCCCAGTTCTTGTCGTAGGCGCCGTTGAACTCGGACAGCTTGCCGGACTCGTACGCGTTGTCGCCCGCGGTGATCACGGCCGCGGGGGCCATGGTGCTCACCAGGGGGGCGGTCTGGTTGCAGGCGTCGCCGCAGATGTCGCCGACCGCCGCGACCCTGACGGAGGCGTTGGCCAGCGCCTCCTTCCCGGACTGGTAGCCGGTGATCGAATAGCGGCTCCCGGTCTGGGACAGCTTCGGGGTGACCGTCACGCACCCGCCGTTGAACGCACGGGTGAAGAACTCCTTGCCGGCGGCGTTGCCGGAGGTCAGCGTGTACGTGTCTCCGGAGGAGCCGGCGAGGGTGACCGTGTCGCTGCCGCGGAGCGTCAGCTCGGCGAAGCGCAGCCTCATCCAGCCGGCGCCGTCGGCGCACACCCGGCGCTCGGCGGCCGACGCCGCCTGCGAGGCGTCACCGCTGACGTTCGCGGCGCCGAGCTCGGCCCCGGGCTGCGCCAGCTGCTCCACGGCCGTGCCGGCGGCCGCGGGCGCGGCCGAGGGCTGGCCGGCGGAGGCGTTGACCATGAAGCCGCCGGCGATGAGCGCGCCGACCGAGGTCGCGATCAGCACGTTCCTTCCGTGGTGCCGCCGTGTGGGTTCCGGTTCTTGCATGTCTGCTCCCTGAAGGGTTGAGGGGAGAGGGGACCGACCGGTCCACCGGCGACGCGCTGGGGGGTGCGGGTGGCGTGATGGACCGGTCGGGGACTGGGATGGTGCAAAGATCTTGTGGACGGGCTCGTTCCGGGGTCGGTTCTACCCCGGCGACGGGTCGGCGGTGGCTCGCCGTTGCCACTGGCGCCGGTGGGCGGCGGCCGGCGTACGACCGCCCGGCCGTGCCGCGCCGATCCGCCGCAGCCGGCGCCTGCTACGAGCGGGCGGTGTAGAGCAGCCGGTTGGGCGTGTCCTTCCCCGGTTGGCGCACCTTGCCGGGGGTTGCGGCGCCGATGACGGCACTCTGGACCTCGGCCGGAGTGGCACCGGGGTTCTCCGCTAGGAACAGGGCGGCGGCTCCCGCCACATGGGGAGCGGCCATCGACGTGCCGCTCAGTACGCGGCCGGCGGTGTCGCTCTGGTGCCCGGCCGAGGGGATGGACGTGCCCGGAGCGAACAGGTCCGTACAGGGGCCGAAGTTGGAGTCCGAGCGGCGGACGTCCCCGGACGTGGAGTTGTTGACGACGATGGCCGCGCCGATCCGGCCCGGCGAGTTGTTGCAGGCGTCGGTGTTGCCGTTGCCGGAGGAGACCACCCAGGTGACCCCGGACGCGATGGAGCGCTTGATCGCCTCGTCCTCGGCGGAGTTGCCGCCGCCGTTGATGCTCATGTTGACCACGGCGGGCTTGACGGCATGGGCCGTGATCCAGTCCGCGGCGGCGATGATCGCCGAAGTGGCCGCCCTGTCCCGGCAGTCGGTGACGCGCACGGCCACCAGTTTCACGCCCTTGGCCACGCCGAAGTCCTTGCCGCCGACCGTTCCGGCGACGTGGGTGCCGTGGCCGGTGCAGTCGGCCCCGTTGCGGCCGTCGCCGACCTTGTCGACACCGATCGAGGCCCGGCCCTGGAACTGCGCGTGGGTGGTGCGCAGACCGCTGTCCACCAGGTACACGGTGACGTTTCCGGCGGTCTCGGCGAACGTGTACGTCCGGTTCAGCGGGAGGTCGCGCTGGTCGATCCGGTCCAGGCCCCACGGCGGGTCGGTCTGGGTCGACGCCGCGGCGTGCAGCCCGTCCTGCTGCACGTAGGAAACCGCGGGGTCAGCGGCCACCCGCGCCGCCTGGGCCGCGGTCATCTCGGCGGCGTAGCCGCGCAGGGCCGCGCTGAAGACGGTGTGTACGGTGCCGCCGTGCCTGCGTGCGCTGCGCGCCGCGGTCTCGGCGACCGCCGAGTGCTCGGCGGCACGGGCCGGACCGCGCGCCGCGGAGGCCGGTTCCGCTTTGAACACCACCACGTAGCGGCCGGGTATCGGCTCCGCGGTGCTGCGCACGTGTCCGCGGGCGGGACCGGCCTCGGCGGGGTCCGCGGCCATCGTGACGGCGGCGGCCGTCACCACGGCCACGGCCAGCCCGGTCGATCTGTAGGACGGACGGGAGGGAAGCAAGGACGACAAAGGGACTCCAAGGGGAACTGGAAGCTGTGCCACCGGTTGTTCCGGGGCGGAACCGGTCTACCCTCGGGCGCCACGGCATGGTGGCGGGCGATGGCCGGTGGCGCAGAAGGGCGCGGCGGTCCGCCGGGGTTGCCGCTCGAGCGGCGCACCGCCTGCCCGGCAGGCCGCGATCCGGCCTTCCTGCAATCGCTCACCAACGCACCCGCGGAACGGCAGTTGGTGTGCACACCCCAAGAGGCGACCGCAATCCCCAAAGGCAGCACGAGAAGAGCGTGTGACCTGCAGCGGATTCCTTTGCTTCGCATCCCCGAACATGCAACGATGGCCCGGCAGTTCACCGGAACGGCCATACGACGGCCTCATCGGCGCGACCTTCGCCGCCTATCAGCGGAACGCGGTCGTGCCATTCCCGCAAGGAGGTGGTCCGATGCCCGAAGAAGATATACGCGCGCACTTGTGCCGTCTCGGTCTTACCCGCATACAGGCGGACATTTACACAACGCTGCTCGGCGCCGGGCCCTGCACCACGGACCGCCTGGCAACCATGATGGGCCGCCACTGCCGCGGCGCCGGGAACGGCCTGCTCGAGGGCCAGGCACTGGACGGGCAACTCGCCCACCTGCGAAAACTCGGCTTGATCACCGTCAGCGGCGCCGGCATCGAGGGCATCGAGCACGTGCCCGTCGAACCGTCGATCGCGCTGGAGTGCATGGTCCACACGCAGACCGCCGAAGTCCACCGGGCCCACCAGGCCGCCATGCAGGCCTATCGCGGATACCGGCGCTCCGTCGCCCCCCAGGGCGGGGAGGACTTAGTCGAAGTCATCAAGGGGTCGCACGTCGCAGAACGCATCTGGAACCTGGAAGCGTCCGTCGAATTCGAAGTCCTGCGCTTTGACTGCCCGCCCTATCACACGCACGGAACCGCCAACCCGATCGAGATCGAAAAGCTGGCAAAGGGCGTCGACTATCGAGTGGTCTACTCCAAATCCGCCGTGCAGAACGCGGACTACTACAGCATCAACATCCAGCCGTGCATAGCCGCCGGAGAACAGGCCAGGGTCCTGCCCACGGTCCCCGTGAAACTGACCATCTACGACCAGCGCCTGGCCATCGTGTCCATGTCGGTCGTCGAGTCCGAGGTGAAGGACTACCTGCTGATGGTCCATCCCTCCAGCCTGCTGTCGGCGCTCGCCGGCCTGTTCGAGACCTCGTGGCGGACTGCACTGCCGATGCACCTGAACGACCGCGCCCCCTGCGGCCTCCAGCCGGTCCACCGGCGCATCCTGGAGCTGCTCGCGACCGGGATCACGGACGAGACGATCGCCGAACTCCTCGGCGTGAGCCGCCGCACGCTGTCGCGCCACATCGAGGCAATCAACACCCGCGCCGGCTCGATGACCCGATTCCAGATGGCGCTCTACGCGGCCCGCAGCGGCTGGATCTGATACGGCACCAAGCCTCCTGCAGCGTCACAGGGCGCGGCGCATGCAGGCACGGGGCCACCGGTCCAGGCCATGAGCGGCTTCCCGCGCGCGGATCGCGCGCAGACCCGGGGAGAGCTCGCCGTCGTCCATGAGCCGGAACCCGCACCGCGTGTAATAGGGGGCGTTCCACGCAACCTGCGTGAACGTCGTCAGGGTCAGGGCGACCGCCTGCCGGCCCACCGCCTGATCGGCCACGTGCTCCAGCAGCAGCCGGCCGATGCCGCGGCGGGCACTGCGCGGGTGGACCGACACCTGCTCGACGTGCAGGCCGTCGTCGACGCAGTCGGCGATCAGATGGGCGACCGGGACGTCGTCACCGTCGGCTGCGACCCAGGCCAGCCCGGCCGCCCGGTACCGGTCGAGCTCGCTCAGCGGCAGCGGCTCGTCATCGGCGATCTCCGGCATGCCGACGTCCCGGAAGCACTCACCGGCGGCCCTCTCGATGTCCTGGAGAACGGGCAGCTCGTCCGGGCGCACCACACGTATCCGCATGAACGCATTGTCCGATACGCAGACGACACCCCGCGAGCAACGCGGGCCTCGCCTTGACCCGGATGCCGGGAGGGGCCACGGAGCCGACGTCCGCCGAGGCGTCCGCCTCGGGACCTGACAGGAACGGCAGACTCAGCACGGCGCGCGGCCGAACGCCCTGCGGTAGGAGCGCGGCGGCACCCCGCGCCGCCGTACGAACTGCTCGCGCAGCACCGCCGTGCTGCCGAAACCGACCAGCCGGGCGACCTCCTCCACCGGCGGCCCGGTGGTCTCCGGCAGCTCCTCGGCACGGCAGATCCGCAGCCCCAGCAGCCAGGCGTGCGGCGTGGTCCCGGTCGCGGCCGCGAATCGCCGGGCGAAGGACCGCCGGCTCATGAGCACCCCACGGGCCGGCTCCGCCACGGGCAGCGACTCGTGCAGGTGCTCCCGGACCCGCGCGAGCACCTCGGCGAGGTTCTCGTCCCGGCAGTCCTCCGGCACCTGGGTCGCCGGGTACTGGGCCTGCCCGCCGTCGCGGTGGGACGGCAGCACCAGGTCCCGGGCCACGCATTGGAGGTGGCGCCCCGTACTCGCGCCGCAGCAGGTGCAGGCACAGGTCTAGGGCGGCGGCGCCCGCGCCCGTGACGATCCCGCCCTCGTCCACGTACAGGGAGTCCGGCTCGACGCCCACCTCCGGATGGCGTTCGGCCGGCAGCCCGTCCAGCAGCCCGGCCGCGGCGAGGGCGAAGGCCCCCACGCAGTGCACGGCGACCAGCGCACTCCGCGCGTGCACGGCGGTCAGCGCCGCCGGCACTGCGCCGGCGGCGGTGTGCGGAAGTCCGCCCACGGCAGGGCGATCACCAGGTCCGCGGACGCGAACCGGTCCGTGCCCCGGACGTGATCGGGCCCCGGCCACGGCCCCGCCTTCCCGGCCTACGGCACCGCGCCGCGCCGGCCGCGGTGCCCGACCACCACCCGTGCCGGCCCGCCCCGAGCAGCAATGCGTTTCCGTTCCCCCGCAGACGGAGGAATCCGCCGAGCCGTGACACACGGCCGAACGAACGCATCCGGCCCCGAAGTTCGACTATCGGCGGCCTGCGCGTGACCGGCGCGACACTGCACTGCGAAGCGCGCGGCAGAAGGCATCGGCGGAGCGGTCGGGTGGGCGTCCATCCCGGTTTCGTCGTCCTGCTCACATGCCGACCGGTGCCCGCCGTGAGCGTGGGGTGCTGTCCCACTTCCACTGCGTGAGTCGTTCTCGGCCTGCCAGCTCTCCTCGGCCGGTCGCCCACAGGAGGGTGGGCCAGGGGTCGCCGTCGGCGGGAACATCGGGGAACAGCCTCGCCAGCACCCGCGCACAGATCGCCGCGGGGGCTTCCCAATCGAGGCCGAGGCCGAGAGCCAGGTCATCGGCGTGCACGAACAGTTCCACCAGACCCATGGCGGCCGAGCCCTCGGGATCCGTCGTTCCGAACACGTGGAACGCACGCGCATGCGGCGGCGCCGTCCGCACCATCGCCACGAGGAGTGCCGCGCACGCCTCCAGCACCTGCACGAGGCCCTCTGGCCCGCCCTCCCGTTCGGCGAAGATCACGTTGAAGGGCTTGCCGGAAGCTTCCTGCCGCCAGATGAAGGGCACGTCAGCAGCGGCCGGAGGTGTTTGCGGACCTAGCTGCGCGGCATAGGCGAAGAGGTCGTCGGCCAGGTGCTCGGCGGTCTCCCAGCAGCTCCACTCCGGCGTCCCGGCTGCCCGGTTCCAGTCGGCGGCCAGCGCCGCCGGCTGGCGCAGCAGCGCGAGGACGAGTCGGACTCCTTCCGCGAGATCGTCGGCGGACACCGGGTCTGTGGCACAAGGCTGTTCTGCATGATCAAAATCGGACATGCGTTGAGCCTACGAAACCTGCATCGCGCGCAACCAGTGCCTTCTGCTCCGGGAACGGTACTCGGGGCGCCGGGGTCACCGATGCCGACGCGGACTCCGTAGGTCACCGGGCTCGACGCCCAGTGAGGCGGAGCGGGATGTTCGAGGCCCTGGCAGCCCGTGAAATCTGCTGCTCCCGCTGCGGGTGACGGGGGGACGACTCGTGCCGGTCGGGACCGCGCTGGTGGTTCTGCGCGGTGGTGTGTCGGCGTTGGGGGCGGCCCTGGTCGTGGCGGGAGCCGTGCCCCACCCCTGCCCGCGAGCCGGGGCCGGCTCCGGCTCGGTCGCCTGCGCGGACCGTCGGCCAAAGCGGGGATGTGCCCGCCCAAGGCTGCCGCCGCTTCCAACCTCCGCCTCCGCCGGCGAAGAGACTGCCGCGCCATGGACCGTCGGTGGGCCGCAAACTCCGGCCGGCCGCCCCGCGGCCGCGATCACACTGGGAGGAACGGCTCGGTCAGGTGCGGCGTGGCCAGGTGCAGTGTGCCGGCGGGTTCGCGCCTGAGCATGCGCTTCCTCGAGTGCCTCGCCGTCTCGGGGTCCACCTCGTGTGCGTAGGCGAGTTCGGGGTGGAGCAGTTGCAGCGCGTGCACCAGGAGGTCGCCGGTGATGAGCGCCGTCTGGTGCCCGTGGGCAATCAGCACGCTCTGGTGCCCGGGCGTGTGGCCCGGCGTGGCGACGACACGCCCGGCCCGCAGCGGCGTGTCCCCGTCGAGGAGCCGGAGCCGGCCGGCGGCCGCGAGCGGGTCGGTGAGGGTTTCGCGGAGCTGCGGGTTGATCGTGTCGAGGGCATCGAACTCGGCCCGCTGCAAAAGGTATTCGGCGTTCGGGAAATAGGGGCGCCGGCCGCTCGCCGAGACGTTGCCGTCCCGAGCGCCACCCTGGGACGGGACGGCCTCCTCTGTCACGACCGCCCACCCGACGTGGTCGGTGTGCAGGTGCGTGAGCACCACGGTGTCGACTTCTGCCGGGTCGATGCCCGCTGCGGCGAGCGACGCGGGGAGGGAGCCCGGCACCGGCGCCCACGAGGCGGCGGGGCCGTCGGCCGGGCCGATGCCGGCGTCCACGACGGTAAGGCCGTTGTCGCTGCGGACCGCGTACGCGCGGAACTGCAGGTGCCACCGTCCCTCGGCATCGACCCCGCCCGGGTCACAGCGGTCGGCCTCGGCCCACTGCGTGGCCGTGGCCTCGGGGAATGCCTCGGCGCGCGGGGAGAAGAACGGGCCCTCGGCATCCGCCAGGGCAATGATCTCGGCCGAGCCGATCTGCAGGTGGGGAATGCGGAAGGACATGGCGTCGATCTTGTCATGCCGTCGAGCGCCGTGGGCGCAGCGTTGTGCCGAGGAATGCACCCTTCACGACGTAGGGAGGTTTCGCGCCGTCGGCTCCGTCCACCCCACGTCCGCACTGTCACGTCCAGGTCGGCGAGGTCCGCGGGCATCCCTGTCTCGTCAGGGGCCGGCTTCGGCTTGGCGGAGGGTGCGGAATACCGCGGGGGTGGTCCAACCGCGGAGTGTGGCGTGGATTGCCGATCGGAATGCGGTGTCGGCGGTGGCGGTGTCGAGGGCTCCGGCGAGTTCGAGGGTGACGAGACCGTGGAGGGTGGCCCAGATCGACAGGGCGATGGGTGTGGGCTCGCCGTCCAGGAGGGATGCCGCCCGTGCGCGGTCGATCGCTTCGATGAGGGGGCGGACGGGGTCGGCGGAGCCGACCTGCCCGCCCGGGTCGAAGGACTGCACACCGCCGAACAGGACCGTGTACAGGTGGGCGTGTCCGCGTCCCCAGCGGCGGTAGGCGGCGCCCAGCGCGCAGAGGTCGGCCAAAGGGTCCGCGGAGGCCCGTACCGCCGACAGACTCTGGAAGAGCCCGGCGACGGCTCTGTCGCGTACCGCACCGATCAGCGCGTCTTTGCCGCCGAAGAGGGAGTACACCGCCGTCGTGGACGCGTCGGCGGCAGCGGCGACGGCGCGGACGGTGACCGACTCCCTGGGGTGGGTGGCGAGCATCTCCGTCGCGCATGCCACGAGCCGTTCTCTCACGGCGTCGTCGTTCGTTCTCGGCCTACCCACAACGGCAGCCTACCCCCTTCTGATAACGTCGTTTCAAAACAGTGTTCTGAAACACCGGGAGGTCACCTTGCCCTCGCCCGCCATACGCTTCGTCCGCTACGCCGGCCGCTTATCCCTCACCCTGGCTCTGGCCGTGGCCGCCGTCGCGGCGCTGGTGGCCGTCTTTCTCGCGCTGGTCGTCCTCACGGACGGGGCCGGCTCCGGTCTCGCGGCATGGCTCACGACTCTGGTGGTGGGATCCGCCTTCGCCACATGGCGGCTGCGGCGAAGGCGGCGCGCCTGGCCGGCGCAGCTGGTGCCGTTCCTGCCGGTCGTCGTCGCGGCGGCACTGTCGGCGGCCGTCTGCATCCCGACGGTGCCGACGGACCGGCAGTCCCCGCCCGCCCTGCCGTTCGTGGCCACGCAGCACTGGAGCCTGGCCACCGGCAGCCGCGTTGCGGTGTACCACTACCCTCCCGCCGGCTCCGGTGCCCGGCGGGCCGTTCCGCTGGTGTACCTCCCCGGCGGACCCGTCCGCGGCATCTCGGTGCTCGACCACCGCTTCCTGCAGCTGTTGGCGCGGCGCGGCTACGACGTCTACGCCTACGAGCAGGCCGGCGGCGGCCGAAGCGACCTGCTGCCCATGGGCCAGTACACGATCTCCAGGTCGGTCCGCGACCTCGCCGCGTTCGTCGACCACCTCGGCAAGGGCAAGGTCGACGTCCTCGGGTTCTCCTCGGGCGGAGCCGTCCTGACCCGGGCCCTGGCCGACCCGGACACCGCCGGACGCCTGCACCGCGCCGTCATCGCCGAACCGGGCCCCATGGACGGCCCCACCGCGCGAGCGGGCGGGCACAAGGGCAGGCCGTCGGCACGGGGCCTCGCCCCGGCCCCCGCCGGACCGCGATCGACACACGTCCCCCGCTACGCCGTCGCGTTCGGCCTCATGCGGCTGGGACTGCTCACCCCCGAAACCGGGCTGATCGGACAGGCCGAAGGGGACAACGCCTTCACCGCCGCGGACCTCGGCGACGACACCGCATCCGCCTACTGCGCGCGCGACGCGCACCGCATCCCCGTCGAGGACACGCCGCAGAACTTCTCCTTCAGCCCCGCCGCCAGCCTCCGCGTCCAGCAGACGGTCAGGGACTCGCCCTCCATCGCCCCGCAGCTGAGCCGGTCGACGACCCCGGCAATGCTGATGATCGCCGAGTGCTCCTCCCAGCTGCGCCAGTGGGCGACCGACGTCCTCGCCCATGATCCGGCCGTCGAACGCACGCAGTACATGCCCAAGGTCGGACACCACATGTGGAACGGCCTGGACGACAACGACGAGCGCGCCGCCGCCGTGATCAGTGCGTTCCTTCAGGACGAGCCCGCCCCGCTGCCGAACTACCCGACGCGCGAGGACGTCTCCGCGTTCCTGGCCGACCGCACATGACCCCGGCCCGCCGCGGGCCGGACGGGAGTCTCGAAGACGTCCGGGCCGCCGGTGGAGCTCCGGGGGCTGCATCCCGGTCCGCAGCCTGCGAGCTGATCGAACACCCGGACCGACGCCGGTCCCCGCCTTCCGCGAACGACTGCATCCTTCGGCCTACTGCATTTTCGGCCCTGCGGAGGAGGCTTCCGGGACTCCGCCGCGAGAGGGTTGATCCGTGCGCAAAACCATCGGATACACCGTCGAAAGCATCGGCTACGTCATAGGAGCCCAGGGGCTGGTCGGCTTCGCTTCGCAGACCTTCTTCGGCACGGAGTGGGGCTGGCTGCACAAGGTCGTCGACCTTCCGTCCGCCGCTTACCTCGGCATCACCGTAGCGGGGCTGGCGCTCGTCGCCGTCGGGGTGAAGACGCGCAAGGCTCCCGATCGCCAGCCGGCCGCCTGACCGGCATCACGTCGCGCGGCCCGTCCCGGCCGGTACGCCCCGAAGGTCTCCCGACCCGAGTACGGAACGACGGGCCGCTGGCGTGGACCCTGTGCCCGTGCTGCACGCGCGGCAAGCCACCGGCAACCTCGACTGGCAGTACAGCACGAACCCGGGCGAACCCTGCCGACATGGAAGGCAGTCGCCAGCCGCTCATGCGATCCCAGGCATGAGACCGGTGATCGCGCCCTTGCCGAGCAGTGCACCCGCCCGGCTCGGCGGCCACCGACTCCTGGGGCTCCTCGGCACCGGCGGCATGGTGGCGGTCTACCTCGCCCGCTGCGGTCGACACCGGTGGCCCTCACGACCATCCGCCCCGAACTGCTGCGTGACACCGAGCTGCGGGAGTTTCCGCCCGTGCGGCTGCGGCAGCAGCGGCGGTGCGCAGCCCGTTCGTGACGGCGCTGCTCGGGTCGTCGCCGCCTCAGGGCTTGCCCTGGCGGGCAGCGGAGTGCGTTCCCGGTCCGACGCCCGCCGACGCCGTAATGCGGCACGGGCCGCTACCCGTGCCGGTCGTGTGGGTCCTGGCCGACGCGCTCGTCCGCGCCGCGCCGGCCCTCGGCGAGGCTGGCGTCGTACACCGCGACCTCAAGCCGTCCAACGTCATCCTCGGTACCGACGCCCGCACGTGGTCGACTTCGGTATCGCCCGGACGGTCGGCGACACCACCTTGACCGCGACCGGGCAGCGCCCCGGGACACCGGGCTTCATGTCGGTCGAGCAGGTGATGAAGGGCGTCCTCGGCGCGGAGAGCGACGTCTTCTGCCTCGGCGCCCTGCCGGTGTTCGCCGTGACCGGGCGGCACGCCCTCTTCGACGGGAACGCGGCCCGTGCCGACTTCCGGATCGTGTACGAAGAACCCGACCTGGCGATGTGCCCGGCGTGCTCTTCGCCCTCGCCGCGGTCCCGGTCTTCGCCTCCACCGGGCATGGCCCGTACGACGCCCGCGGCACCGGGCAGGATCCGCTGCGACTGCTGCGCGCCGACGCTGCGCCCCCCTGAGGTGCCTGGCGGAAGGGCTCCGCGGCACTCTCTCCGGCTGCCTGTGGTTGCAGCCCGGTGACCGTCCCCCGCCCCGGCAACTGCGTGAACTGTGGGGGCCCTTCGACGCGGGGGATTTCGCCGACTGCTGTCGGACGCGCTGCTCGCCGACACGGCCCGCCGGATCGGCGAAGTCGCCGCGGTCGGCGCCGCGCCGCTGCGCGACCCGGGTCCACACGACAGGCCCTCGCGCCGCACCGTCCTCGCGGGCACGGCGGCCGCCGCCGTCACCGGCGCGGGCGTCACGGCTCTCCGGGTGACCGGTGCCCTGCCAGGCTCCGGCATCCGGGGGCGCCCGTACCCGGCCCGTCAACCGCAGGCCGCTCCGCTCGGCACCGCCCCCTGCGGTCGGTACCTTCACCCCTCAGCACCACCCCGCCCCCCGGCAGCCGACGGCATCCTGGACACCTTCGCACGCCTCGCGGACGTACCCCTGGACCGACGCCGCGCCCCCCGGTCACCGCGCACCTCGGCTCGATGGCCACCATCGCGGGCACGCCGTCTCGGCAACCGGTTGCACAAACCCGCCTTGGACCGACCGGCAAATGGTGGGTGGGGCAGCCCAGGCGGGCCCGAACGCGAGGCAGGCACGAGCCTGAGGAATCATGGGGTTCTTGACGCTCTGTGATCACCCGGAGGGCTCGTGCCTGCGGTCCCCGCACGCCTTTAGGAACCCCTGTGGGACCACTTCGCCGCTCTGCTGCCGTGCGGAAGGGATACGCCGAGAGCCATCCGCTGGGTCGCCACCGGCGACGGATTCCAGACCGGACCGTCTTCGAGTACATCGCGCTCGCGCTGGTCCACGGCTCCGGCTACGCGTTGTGGACTTCCACCTCTACCTCGCCGCCACTCTCGTCCGGCTCCGCATGCTCATCCGACGCTCGACGAGCCGCTACCGCTGGGACGGCCGCCCCACCACCCGACGCCTCAAGTGATCCATCTGCCGGTCGGCCTCAGCCCCAGTCCTGCAGCTGCTGGAGCAGGTCGGCGTCGCCCTCGATCCGCAGCGAGTCGGCCGGGATGCGCATGTACATGAGCAGGGCCATCTCGCTCGCCGTGCCGTAGATGGCGGCTGTGGGCTTGCTCTCGGCGGCCTCCGCCGCGGTGAGGCGGGTGAAGCGGGAACCGGCGGCGTCCACCGTCTGGCGCCAGGAGCCGGCCTCGGCTGCGTGGTAGTCCACGGTGGCGGGCTCGCCCGGCCACGGGACCGTGCCGGTGCAGACGGTGGCGAGGAACTCCTCGATGGCGTCGGCCGCCTCGGTCGTCGGCAGCTCCTGCGGGGTACCGGAGGCCAGCTGGGCGTCGTAGGTGTGGATCAGCGATTCCGGGACGCGGCGGCGGGCCACGGCGGCCACCGTGTGCGGCGAGGCCAGCGGCTCCCACCAGGCCCAGCAGCTCCGGTCCGGGCCGGCCTCGCGCAGAGCAGTGAGCAGCTGCTCCGTCGAGTCGGCCAGCCAGGTTATGAGGGCCTCGCGCTCCCTGGGCGCCGCCAGGCCGTCCTTGCTCGGCCGTTCGTCGCCCGGCGCGGTGTTCAGCACGATGTAGGCCCAGAAGCGGTCCCCCTCACTGAGGTGGTTCGCCAGGTCGTACAGCGTCCAGCCCGGGCAGGACGGGACGTCGGCGTCGAGGCTGGGGGCCGCGGCGACGGCGGCGCGAAACGCGGCGGAACGCTCGTCAATCATCCGCAGCAGGGTGGGGAAGTGGAGATGATCAGTCACGCGGACCTTGTATCACCCGGACCGGGACTCTCGCACTCGATTAAGACCGACCGGCAGATGGATTACTTGATGCGCCGGGTGGTGGGACGGCCGTCCTAGCGGTAGCGGCTCGTCGAGCGTCGGATGAGCATGCGGAGCGTGACGAGAGTCGCGGCGAGGTGGAGGTAGAACTCGACGACCGCGCCGTTCCTCTCGGTGCAGCGCCGGAGCTTGCCGTAGCCGTTCATCCACGAGCGCGTCCGTTCCACGGTCCACCGCTTGCCGACCTGGATCGGGGCGGGTACACCGTTGCGGGCGATCTTACCGGTGAAGCCCAACTCCCCGAGCAGACTGCGGGACTTGTTGTTGTCGTAGCCCCGGTCGAGGTTGACGTTCACATCCTCGGGCAGGGGTCCCACCTGTCCGATGGCCGCTTCGAGGGTCGGGCCGAGGAGAGGCGAGTCGTGGCGGCTGGCCCCTGCGGCGACCAGGCCGAGCGGGACGCCGCACGCGTCGGAGGCGAGCGAGCGCTTCAGGCCCTGCTTCCCGCGTCGACCGGGGACCGGCCTGCGCCCTCGCCGCCGCACGGGGCCTTGGTGATGCAGCCGTCGACGGACATCTCGGACAGCTCCCGGCCGATCATGCGGTCGTACGCCTGGAGCGCGATGGTGTGGACGGCCTCGGAAATGCCGCGCACGGCCCACTCTTTGAGCCGTCGGCGGATGGTGCGGTCGGAGCATCCGGGACTGGACAGGCGCTCGTAACCCGAGCCGTGGACCAGCGCGAGCACCCTCCCAGAGGGGTTCGAGCAGACGAGATGGCAGCGCGGGCACGGCTGTCCTTCGTGATCACTGAGCGTAGAGAACTCCATGATCACGTGGACCCGTGCCCGTTCTGCCACCCGGGCCACCTCGCCGACACCTATTGCCGGTCGCTCTTAATCCGTTTCTCTCCTGTAGCACTTTGCAGATTCCGGAGAGGTGTGGAATTTGGGAAGGTCGTCCCGGAAGAAAAAGATTCTCCGCTGCTCTGCGGTGCGAAGCTCGTGGGCGGCCCGCTCCGAAATAATCAGGCAGAATTTCTTGATCAGAGGAGAGCTGCTTTCTGATCGGCTCAACCGGAGTACTCCCTCGTACTTTCCGGGCGCGAATGTCCAGTCGTCTGCCCAGAAGGCGAGTGTGGGCTGCTGCGGCTTGTCCTGGCTGACGATGAAGGGGGCCGGATCGCTGGTCCAGCGATAATTGACCTGATCTGACGCGAAATCGTATACGTATGTCCCGCTTTCGTGTCAGTAGAAAATCGGCCTCTTGGAGGAGGGGGTGTTGGCGGGAGTGACTTGGAGATGCGCGTCGCGAATGACCTCCACATCCTCGGACTTGAACCTTGTGGAGATCGTCGGTTGCACCTGGAAGACGGTTCCGCCGTTCACTGGCCCGATGCGCAGAAGATGGGGGAGCGTCGCATCGATGCGAGGTTTCTGTCGGAGCTCGGTGAAGTTGTAAACGGAGAAGGCGAGTGCCACTACTGCGGCCAGGGTGCGGCCCATTTGTGCACACTGTCGAAGCGCGCACTCCGAGATTCCGCCGCCCCCTCGTCCGCGCCGCTCATACCTCCACCTTCTCCTGAAACGGGAGGGGTGGGTCTGCCGAGCTGCTCCGTTTTAGCGCATCCGACCTCCGGCTGCATCATGACGGGGCCACGCCGACGTCTCTGCAGCGCCTGGTGGATCAGGCCGCGCCATACGGCTTCTGCTCCACCCGCCCCTCGGTGGTCGTACGGCGCCGCCACTACGGGCATACTCGGCGCCCCGGACGCCTGCGGCGCGGAGGCGGGGCTCACCTTCGGGTGCGCAGGGGAAGCGTCGGCGACGTTCAGGCACCGGGGTGCTGGTGCGGCTGCGGCGTCAGCCCGTACGCCTCACCGTGGGGAGGCCGTGGTCTGCGCCTGTGATTGCTCGGCCCACTCCCTGGGCACTACCTGCTCCATTCCGCAGAACGTGCACTGAGTCGCGTATCTGGTCGAAACGGGGAACAGCGGCACGAAGCCGACGGCAGGTCCATCACCTGCTCGGCCCGCACCTGCGACTCACCTATCGGTTCCTCGGCTGGCGCGTCCCAGGCTTCCAGCCGCAGCCGCGTATCGAGCACATCCTCCGCCGTCTGCCCATACAGCATTGTCGCGTTCCCAGCGACCATGCCACCCGCGCCCACCCTGCTGCCCTTCCTCGTCGACCAGGCCGAAAAGCCTGTGATCTAAGACAGCCACTTTGACCTCTCGCGGCGTTCTTGGATCCTGCCCCTCCGCGATGGCGGCTTGCCCAGGGCCTTCGGTTACGAGTCTTCCCGTCCCGGCGCATGACGTCTGCGTATATCCGGGCACCGACACCAGGCTCGCCGGGATCCCGGCGTACTGTGCCCATGCCCAAAGTCGACCACCGATCCTCCAACGGGTGACCGCCTAGTCAGTCCTTGCGTGCTGCTCCCCGCCATACTGTGACGTCCAGGATGGCGTAGGTGCTGGGGTCGCCTTTGGGTGAGCTGCCCTTGTAGGTGATCAGCGCGATGCTCCCGTTGTCTGTGGTCACGCACACGCGACCTCCCTTCCCAATCGCCTCGACAGGGATGCGGGTGGTGAAGCGGGTTTCCTGGCGACAGGCCTGAAGGGAGGAGCCGACGTCGAGCCGAGCGAGTTTGGCGCTGAAGGTGGCGAAATCGCAGCTACCGAAGCCGCACTGATAGAAAATGTCGTCCTTGCTGTACTGGACAGGGCCCAATGGGGTATCGCCGAATTTCAGATGGTAGTCCGATGCGAGCTTGATGTCCGCATACGTCTCAGGCTGAGGGTCTGGTCGGGGTGTTGCCTTGGCGGAAGCGCTTGCGCCGCTGTCGGCCCCGCCGGCGGTGCTGCGGTCGTCGGTCCCGCGTGACATCACGTTGATCGCGGCGCCGCTGCAGGCGAGGAGCAGGAGGAGCCCTCCGAAGATGGACACCAAGGCGGCGGTTGCCCGGCTGCGCGGGGGCGTGATCGGCGGCACGGGCGGGTAGCCGGCCATAGGCATCGAGGCCGCGGGATGGACAGTTTGTGGGGGACTGTAGCTGTTGGGCGGCCCGTACCCCTGGGGGCGGTGGTCCATGGGCGGCGTCTCGTAAGGCCCTGGAGGCAGCGGAGCCCCGACCGGGCTCGGCATCGCGGGCGCGGTGGCCGGTGGTACCCGCGGCGGGGCAGGTGCTAAGGCCGGTGAGGCCGGTACCGGGTCCGGCACTGATTGGCGTTCGGTGATGCCCGCCGCGAGCTCGGCGGGAAGCCAGTCCTCGGCCCTGCGAAGTTGGGTCTGGTCCGCGGCAGCACGGCACAGGTCGAGGATCTCGGTCAACGAAGCCCGACTCATGGGGTCTTTGACGAGGCAGCGTGAGACGAGGGTCCGCAGTTCGGCTGGGAGCCCGTTCAGATTGGGTTGCTCGTGGACGATCCGGTAGAGCACCCCGTGCGAGGGGCCTTCACCGTATGCGGGTGCGCCCAGGGCAGCGTACGCGGCCACCTGCCCGAGGGCGAACACATCCGTAGCGCCGCTGATCTCCCCGTCCGCAGCTTGCTCGGGCGCCATGAAGGAGGGTGTTCCGATGGCGACTCCACTGGCGGTGAGTGAGGTCGCGTCGGCGGCCCGTGCGATGCCGAAGTCGATGACCCGGGGGCCGTCTGAGGCGAGCAGTACGTTCGACGGTTTGAGGTCGCGGTGCACGATGCCAGCGCCGTGGATGACTTGAAGGGCCTCGGCGATCCCCGCGACGAGCAACAGGACGGTCCGGGTCGGGAGGCGGCCGTGCTCGGCCACTGCCGCGGCGACGGTGGGTCCTGGGACGTAGGCGGTCGCCAGCCAGGGCATCGGCCCGTCGACATCGCTGTCGATGACAGGGGCGGTATACAGGCCCTGTACCTGCTGGGCGGAGAGGACCTCGCGACGGAACCGCCGACGGAATTCGGCGTCCTCGGCGAACTCGGGCCGGATCACCTTGATGGCGACGGCTCGGCCTCCGGGCGTGTGGGACAGGTACACCTTGCCCATGCCGCCCGCGCCCAGCCTGGCGGCGATTCGATATCCGGCGACCATCGGGGGATCGTCCGCCTCCAGAGCCTGGAAGATACCGGCCGTTACGGACCCGCTCATCAAATCCCCCCACTTACCTTCGGTCTCGCGCCCAGCCTATTGGGTTCGGGCGCTACGAGTGGAACGCCGAAGACCAGATCACAGCAGTCGGCACCCCTGACGGTACGGTTTGGCGTTCCACCGCGGCACCTTCATCGACGTACTCCTCGGCCAGGGCAGTCCAGCCGGGTCCGCAGACCAAAGACCGTCGAGAACTACGTAGGTGCGCTCCTGGAACCCTCGAAGCATGGATCGCCGACGGCCGATCCCCCGCGATATCACCAGGAAGCACATCGAGGACGTCCTCGACCCGCTCCGCGGCGCCCAAGCCCGCCGCCTGCACACCGCACTGCGCTCCTTCTTCAGGGCTCTCAAACGCGAACGCCTCGTCTTCCGGGACCGGGCCCGGAGCGTCTCCCTCACCAGCAACCGATTTGTGCCGACCGCATCGCCTTCCGACCGCATCGCCGGTCTCCTGGACCGCCTCGACGACCCCCGCGTCCGCCTCATGGTCTTCCTCGTCGCCATCTACGCCCGGCTCCCCGGGACAACTCCCCCGCCTCCGACGAACCGCCCTCGACCACAGCAAGGGCCAACCGCGTCTGCGCCGGGCGGGACGCATGAACCACGTCATTTACCTCGACGCCTTCCCCCGCGCCTGGTCACAGCATGGGAGCTCCAGCGCCACCGGCGCTGGCCCGACAGCTCCAATCCCTACTCCTTCGTCACCGGCAACACGGCCGTCGACGACTTCGACCCGCCCATCAGCGCCGGCGTGGTCCAGTTGCTCTTCCAACGAGTCGGTCTGCCTGCCTGCCGCATGTGCGCCGACCGAATCGTTGACGAAGCTCGCCACAGCCCCGACCCTGTCCGGCTGATGCAGCTCTTCGGCCTATCCGACCTCCGCAACCCGCTAGGTCCTGTCGGCACACCCAGACGAGACGAACGGCCCCATTACCGTTGAGCCTGCCCCGGTCTGCCTAGTGCCGCTGACCAGCAGGGGGAACCGTCCCTTGCCAGATCCCTCCAGAGGACCGTGTGATCGTTTCCCGGTACCTCTGCGGAACGGGTACGGTCCAGCGCATGGTGGGCGACTTCGATGCAGCTGCCGCGATACACAACGGCATACCGGACCGGGCTGAAGCATGGGACTTCATCCGGGCCTTCGTGGCTGGGTGGTGCACCCCCTTGACCGACGCCGATGGCATCGGAGAGGAGGAACTCAAGCGTGCCGAAAGTCAGCTGAGCCCGGCGCTTCCCGCCGCTCTGGGTGAGGCGTACCTGCTCTTCGGTCGGCGTTCGGACCTGTTCGAGCATCAGGATCCGATGCTGCCTCCCTCAGAGTCTTCGTGCACCAGGACCTTGGGGGTGTGCTGTGCTTCCGCAGCGAGAACCAGGGGTGTGCATTCCGGGGCGTGCGTCTGGCCGACCTGGAAAAGGCTGACCCGCCTGTCATCGTCCAGTCCCGTGAGGGGTGACAGCCGTTCATGGACCGGATCTCGTTGGCGTGTGTGGAGCTGATCCGCTCCGAGTGCCTGCTCGGCGACGGTCCCCTCTACAACGCTTGCGAATTGCCGGCCGGGGTCGAAAGCGAGGTTCCGCAGCTCTTCCAGCGGATCGCTCTCCCGGACTACCCGATGTGGACGGGTAGTGACGAGTCCCCGGTCCGCTCGTTCTCTGCTCCCGGACTTCTACTGCGGCAGGACGGGCTGACGGCCGAGAGCTGGCTCCACGTCCGAGGACAGACGCTGGCTCACCTCTCGGCAGCCTGTATCGCCGTCCCGGGACGGTGGGCCCCCAGTGGCAGGGGACCGAGCCGAACGCAGTTGATGATCTCCCCTTCTAAGCCTCACCTGTCCTCGCGCCCGCGAGAGGCCGACCGCACCGGCCGCTCCCGCTACGCGGTCCCGCCCCACAGCGTGACGGTCGTGCCCGGCCCTGACGGGCGCCGTGCCGCAGACGGCCCACGCGACGCAGCATCGAGCCCAGCCCCGCAGACACCCGCCCAGACCGCGCCCCTGGGAGCTCTTGACGGGTCGACGGAACGGACTACAGGCCCCACCCCGGGCAACCCGCGACGGCGACGCGATCTCCCTACGCAAACGTACCTGTTCGCCGGCCAGACCGCGCAGCGCATCGTCGAGGGCCAGCACCGGGACAACTACGGCCTCACGGCAGCATTCGGGTACGACGGCGCGCTCACGTTCACAAGGGACGCGACCTACCGAGACGAGCCGGGCGCCGAGCGCGTCACCCCGGACGCCCCGGGCCGCCACGCGATCGGCGGACTCTGGTGCTGGGACACGTGGCCCGAGACCGACGGGACGACGCCCCAGCCCTGACGGCGCCCCGCCCCACGCGGGCCCGTGCCCTTGCCCGCGGAGGGACTCGTCTCTGCCCCGCCGCGGCACGGCGACTGGCTTGGGGCGCAGGCTCCTCGGCGTACGCCCCCGGGGTCGGGGTTCCGTCTTCAGCCCGCACCGCCAGCCCTCGGTCGGCTAAGACTCAGCCAGCTCGCGGCTGCCGGCGCGCTTCCGCCGATGCAGTCCGCCGTACGGCCCACCAGGCCTTGGAGAGTGCGCCGCCGACCCGGCGCGCTGCACCGCGTTATAGGTACCGGCGTGCCCGAGCGACTCCGGTTCACCTGCAGGAGTGAATCTCCCCCTCGTGTACGCGGGCGGGGATATTGCGGTGCGCCACAAGCCAAAGAATGCCCGCTTCGGCGACGGGCAGTATCTGTCGAGTATCGAAGCGGGCACCAAGGCCTGCCGACCCCACGCCCTCCTGAGAGGTAAGCGGCGTGGCGTGTTGGGCAGGCTCGCACCGTCGTTGGCCCGCCGGGGCGACGGCTTCGTCAGTGCTGCGGGGGGGGGGGGGGGGGGGGGGGGGGGGGGGGGGGGGGGCG
>NZ_BMTY01000010.1:258995-261313 GCF_014649915.1 Streptomyces toxytricini
CCGACCTGATGCCGAGCTGCCATCCGTGCGCGAGAGAGGCGAGCGCGGCCACTGCGGCGGCCCTGACCGGCAACAGGGTTCGCGGCACCGGGCCGGCGCCCACACCCGCACGGTGCTCCAATCGAAGGCGGACTGATCGTCGTCGAGCAGGACGCGCAGCAGCCGCTGGTCCGTGTCCAGGGCGCCGGCCGTGTCGAGCCGTTCGGCGGCGCGGACCCGCGCTTCGGTGTAGGGCTTTGCCAGCGGGCGGGGCCGGGAAGGGCGCCGGGGTAACGCCCCTGCACGATGGTCAGGTACTCGCACGGCACATCCATCTCGGCGAGGTCGGCCGGCGTGGAGACCGACTCCCGCTTCGAGTAGGGCACTCCGTCGCGGATCGCGGGAGCGTAGTCCTCGCGCAGCAGCGGGCCGATGACCCGGCTACGCTCCCACACGAGGCCGCTGATCACGCACAGGGCAAAGGCTTTGACCCAGGTCTGGGCGGTGGTGGCCGGGGACGCCGGTTCCCAGGTTTCGTCGTAGTGCATCTCCGCGCTGGTGAGCGTCTCGTCGACGAGGGGCAGAGGGACCTCGAAGTCGCCATCGAGGAAGCAGCCCAGGCTCAGCTCTCCAAGGGCGCATTCCGCTGTGGTGAGCAGGACCTCACGCGAACTCTCCGTGTCCAGCGCGGGGTCTTCAAGGGTGCGTGCGCCGGCGAGGTCGAGGAGGTCGCCGCCCATCCGCCGCAGGCGCAGAGGACGGCCGTTGTCACGCATGGCGAACCAGTGGCCGATAGCCCGGCGGACTCCGCATCGAAGGGTCTCGTCTATCTGCTCTTCGGCAACGTCGTGACGGGCCACGTCCTTGATCGTCATGGCCGCTATCCTGCCAGCGGGCACTGACAGGCCGTACGGGCTGGACCTGCCGTTCGG
The DNA here is from genome assembly GCF_014649915.1 of Streptomyces toxytricini. Taxonomy (GTDB): domain Bacteria; phylum Actinomycetota; class Actinomycetes; order Streptomycetales; family Streptomycetaceae; genus Streptomyces; species Streptomyces toxytricini. The sequence continues at coordinate 259,907 of NZ_BMTY01000010.1, forward strand.
TGCAGCTCCCGGCGTGCTCCTCAGCCTGGTGCGCCTTCGGCGGCGAGCGGGGTCTCCAGGAGCCGGTGCCGACCGGGCACCTTGAAACGTTGCGACTGGCGGCTACGGCGTTCACGATCGAGCCCTCTGGCACAGGAGCGGCCGGGCGTCAGGCCGCCGCCGAGGTTTGCTCGCGGGGTCGGCGGCGGCCTTCGGGGATCTGGGTGAAGGATCAGCTGCGGCGGCGCTTGAGGATTAGCGTGCCAGCGAGGCCGAGGCCCGCGGCTGCGACGGCGCCGATCGTCATCCATTGCCAGGGCAGGCCCGCTTCGGCAGCCGCAGCTTCGGCTGGCGCAGCAGCTGTCTGGCTGGGGGTGGGGGCGGGGGTGTTCGTGGGGGCCGGGGCGAGGGGGTCGCCGTCGGGTGCTCCCGGGTTGCCTGCCTTCTCCAGCAACACCATGCGGGGGCGGATAGCCCCGTAACCGATCCAGTTGTTGCGCTTGGCGCCGTCGGCGGGGCCACCGGCGGTCTCAATAAGGACGCGAGCGACCTGGGTTGCGGTCCAGTCGGGGTGAGCCGACCATACGAGCGCGGCGGAGGCGGAGGCCAGGGCAGTGGCGTACGAGGTGCCTCCGTCCCTCACGCACCAGGCGGTGTTGTCCTTGCAGCGGACCGGGGCCTTGCTGCCGTATGCGGACAGGTCCATTTCCGGTCCGTGGGAGCTGAGTTTCAGCCCCTCGGCCGTCTCGTCGATGGCCCCTACTCCGATGACTCCCGGAATCATGGCGATCAGGTTGACCGCGTTGTTACCCTCCCCCTCATTTCCCATGGCAGCGAAGACGAGCGCTCCCTTGCTCTGGGCGTATTGGACAGACTCCTTGATTCTGTCGAAGCTGAAGTGGTCGCCCCAGCTCAAGTTGATGATCTTGGCCCCGCTGTCGACCGCGTACCGGATCCCTTTGGCGCCTTCGCCGCCTGTGGCAAAGGCCATGGGAGTGCCGAGGCTGGTGCGGACGGGCATGACCTTGGCGCCGGGAGCCAGCCCCTTCGGGCCGCCCCCTGTGCCGTCGCCGACGATCGCCGCGGTCATCGTGGTCCCGTGCCCGTCGACATCATCGTGCGCCGGGTACGTCTTGTCCGGCTGCCCAATGGGCGGTGACATGACCGACACCCCTGGAAGGACGGCCTCGCGCGGCACGCCCGGGACGGGCTTAAAGCCGCTGTCGACGACGGCCACCGTGATGCCGCTGCCGTCTGCAACCTTCCACATCTCCTGAGCCTTCATGACCGTGAGGTAGTCCGGCGGATCCGTGTCCGCTGCCGCGGGCGTCGCCAATCCTGCGCTAGGGGCTGTCTTTCCGATCATCGGATCGTTGGTCCGGTCGTGAGGGATGGGGAGATTTCTGACGCCGCCTGGGCGGTGATCGA
>NZ_BMTY01000011.1:0-54070 GCF_014649915.1 Streptomyces toxytricini
CAGGGCGGCCCGCACCGGAAGGACAATGGGCTGCCGGGACACCCCCCGCACCCACCGACACCGACCCACCGACTCCCTCCCACCCCACACCCCCCGCACCCACCGACCCCGATTCACCCGCTCCCGCCCACCCCGCTCCCCCGGCCCCCGCCCCCGCCCCCGCCCCCGCCCCCGTCCAGCCGGTACACCGCGAACGCCCGCCCGATCACCGGCATCGCGACGTTCCGGACGCGGACTCCGCCCTCCGTCATGCCGTGTTCCGTGCCGTGGTGGGCGTGGCCGTGGACCGCCAGGTTCGCGCCCACCTCGTCGATGGCCTCCGCCAGCAGGTGGCTTCCGAGGAACGGGTAGATCTCCAGCGGCTCCCCCGCCAGGGTGTCGGGGACGGGGGCGAAGTGGGTGAGGGCGACCCGTACGTCGCAGCCGTCGGCGGCGAGTTCCGTCAGGGCGCCGTGCAGGGCGTCGGCGGCCTGGTGCGCCGTGCGGACGAACGCCTTCATCTCCGGCTCGCCGAACTCGCCCGCGCAGCGGCCCGCGAAACCGCCGCAGAACCCTTTGGCCCCGGCCACGCCGACCTGGGTGCCGCCCGCGTCGATGCGTACGGAGTCGCCTTCCAGGACCGTCACGCCCGCCTCGCGGAGTACGTCCGCGACCTCGTCCTGCCGGTCGCTCTGGTAGTCGTGGTTGCCGAGCACCGCGACCACCGGAACGGGGAGGCCCTTCACCTCGCCGGCGACCACGGCCGCCTCCTCGGGGGTGCCGTGCCGGGTCAGGTCGCCGGCCAGGAGCAGCAGGTCGGCCCGTTCCCCGAGGGTGTCGAAGGCGGGCCGCAGCAGTCCTTCGGAGCCGGGCGCGAGATGGATGTCGCCGACCGCGGCGATGCGCGTCATGGAAGGTCCTCCAGGTCGCCTTCGGGGGGTGGGAGCACTCCTGCGAGGCGGATGTCGTGCCGCCACTGGAGGCCGTCCAGCTCCTCGGCGGCGATGCTCAGCACCTGCTCGCGGCACGCGGCGGTGGTGACCGTTCCGGTCAGGACGGCGACGGGGCCGTGCAGGTCGATCTGGACGCCGAGTTCTGCGAGGTCGTCGCGGGCCAGGCGCTCGCGCAGGTGCTCGGCCCGGTACGCGACGGCTTCGCCGTGCCGGCGTGCGGATCCGGTCATGGGCGCGGCTCCTTCCCGGACGCCTCCGCCCGCTCGCCGGCCCCCTCCCCGCCCCGTTCCCCGCCCCCGTCGCGCAGCCGCACCCGGGGCTCGATGACGTCGAGGCGTTCGAGGAGGTACAGGAAGGCGTCGGCGAGCGGGATGTCGCGGTACTCGCGGTCGAGCCGGGCCCAGTCGATCCGCTCGCGCAGGACGCGGGCGATGGGCAGCAGGTCCCCGAAGTCGCAGTAGTGCTCGGTGAGGGCGGCGAGCCTGCCGGCCATCAGGTCCGTCGGAGCGAGGACGGGCATGTACACGGACGCCACGGAGCGGACCTCGGCGCGGGCCAGCAGGTCGGCGCCCACGGGCCGCCGGGCGAGTTCGAAGATCAGGTCGATCTGCTCGCCGTCGGCGGAGCCCTTGACCAGCCAGTCCTCGGACGACTCGCGCATTTCGATGCCGCCCTTGCGGAGTGCGGCGACGACTTCCTCGGCGTCCTCGGGGCGCACGCAGAAGTCCGTGTCGTGCTGGAACCGGGCGGGTGCTCCGTGGGCGAACGCGGCTACGCTGCCGGCGAGCGCGAAGGGTCTGCCGGTGGCCTTGAGCAGCGACGCGACGCGTTTGGTGACTTCCAGAATTGCGCCGGTGTGGTCTTGCGGCAGCTCACCGGTCTCGGTGGTTGGCGCAGGAACGTGATGGCTCATGGGTCGGCTCCCCGGTCGGCCGGTGGTCGTCAGCGCATGCCCGCCGGCGACCGCGTCAAACCGGCGCGGCCGTCGGCGAGGGGCCGTGCATGGAGCGGTGGCGGCGGGGCAAGCGCTGGTCTCCGGCGCAGGCCCCGCAGGGTGCCGGCGCCGTGTCCGGCCGCCGTCGGGTGGTGCTGCGCCCGCCGGGCCGGACGGCAGGGCAAGGACACGAGAGAGGAGCACGGCCATGGGACACGGCGGAGACGTCGTTCACGAGCTGACCGCCGACCACGACGAGGTGCGGGGCTTCTTCGCGGACCTCGCGAACGCCACCCCCGCCGAGGAGCGCCGCACCCTGTTGGACCTGCTGACGATCGAGCTGGTGCGGCACTCCGTGGCGGAGGAGGAGTACCTGTACCCGGCGGTGCGCAAGCACGTACCGGGCGGCGACGCGATCGCGGACCGGGAGATCGAGGACCATGCCCGCGTCGAGGTGGTGCTGAAGGAGCTGGAGGCGGTCGACGCGGCGGGCCCGGAGTTCGACCGGATGGTCACCGATCTGCGGAACGAGGTGCTGGAGCACATCCGCGACGAGGAGACGAACCTGTTCCCCGCGCTGCGGCGCGCCTGTGACAAGGAGGCCCTCGACGAGCTGGGGGACCGGATCCGGCTGGCGAAGAAGCTGGCGCCGACGCGGCCGCACCCGGGGAAGCCGTCGGAGCCGCCGGCGAACAAGCTGCTCGCGCCGGGGCTGGGCCTCGTCGACCGGGCGCGTGACTTCGTCACCGGGCGCGGCCGCACCGGTTCCTGATCGCGGACGCCCTCCCCGCCCCCAAGGGGCCCGGTCCTGACCGGGCCCCTTTCCCCTACCCTTCCTGTCTCACCATTCAAAACGATCTGTCTCGCATACCGACCACGTGCCTACAGTTCCAGGTGTGGACACGCCAAGGATGACGCGCAGTTGGGCCATGCTCGCCCTCGGGACCTGCGGACAGACCGCCAGTACGACGGCCCTGTACGGCCTCGCGTACCTGATCCCGGCGTTCCAGCGGGATCTGGGGGTCTCGCTCGCCGGGGCCGGCCTGCTGGTCTCGTGCCCGATCGCCGGGATCCTCCTCGGCCTGGTCGGCTGGGGGGCGGTCGCCGACCGGTGCGGGGAGCGGCTGGCGCTGACCGCCGGGCTGTTCACCGCCGCCGTGGCGATGGCGGCGGCCGCTGCTGTCGCGGCCGGCGGGACGACCGTGCTGGGCCTGCTGCTGGTGGCGGCGGGCGCCGGCGGGTCGTCCGTCAATTCGGCGTCGGGTCGGCTGGTCATCGGCTGGTTCCCGCCGGGCCGGCGCGGGATGGCGATGGGCGTGCGGCAGGCGTCGCAGCCGGTGGGTACGGCGGTGGCCGCGGCGGCGCTGCCGCCGCTGGCCGGCGGCGCGGGTGTGGGCGCGGCGTTCGGTCTGTGCGCGGTGCTGTGCGGGGTGGCGGGCGCGGCCATCGCCGTGTTCGCGGTGGACCCGCCGCGCCCGGGGGCTCCGGGCATTGCGGGGCGCGAGGAGCCGCCTGGCGGGGCGGCCGCGGCCCGGCCGCCGTCGCCGTACCGCCGCGGCGCCGGCGGCGGGCACCTGTGGCGGCTGCATGCCGTCGCGGCGGCGCTGTGCGTGCCGCAGTTCGTGGTGACCGGTTTCGCGCTGCTGTTCCTGACGCAGGAGCGGGGCTGGTCCGCCGCCGCGGCCGGGACCGCCCTGGCCGCGGTGAACCTGGCCGGCGCCGGGGTGCGGCTGCTGGCGGGGTGGTGGTCGGACGCGGCGGGCAGCCGGATCCGGCCGATGCGGTGGCTGGCCGTGGCGACGGCCGCGGACCTGGCGCTGCTGACGGCGGGCGCGGTGTGGCCCTCGGCGGCGGGTACGGCGGCCCTGCTGGCGGCGTCGGCGCTGACCGTCAGCACGAACGGCCTGCACAACACCGCGGTCGCGGAGTACGCGGGCCCGGACTGGGCGGGCCGGGCCCTGGGCGTGCACGGGACGGGCCAGCACGTGGCGATCGTGCTCGTGCCGCCGCTGGCGGGTGCCCTGATCACCGGCTTCGGTTTCGCTCCGGCGTTCGCGCTGGCCGCCCTGGCGGCCGTGCTGGCGGTGGCCGTGCTCCCGAGGGCCGACGGGGCTGCCCGCTGGGCGGGCCCGGGCGCAGCAGCCCCCGGCACCGCCCCCGCCCCGCTCACCGGTGGCGCTTCTCCCGCAGGAACCGGTGCAGCCGGCCCCACGGCCAGGCGTTGACGACGTCGTCCTTCGTCAGCCAGCCGCGCTGCGCCGTACCCACCCCGTAGCGCAGGTAGGGCAGGTGGACGGTGGCGTGGGCGTCGGTGTTGACGGCGAACTTCACACCGTGGCGCTTCGCCCGCAGGATGTCCTCGTCGGAGAGGTCGAGGCGCTCGGGGTGCGCGTTGACCTCCAGAGCGGTCCCGGTGCGGGCGCAGGCGGCGAACACGGCGTCGAAGTCGGCGTCGACGCCGGGCCGGACGCCGATCCGGCGGGTGGTGGGGTGTCCGAGGACGGCGACGTACGGGTTCTCGCAGGCGCGGATGATGCGGCTGGTCATGGCCTCCCGGCTCTGCCCGAAGTGGGAGTGGACGGAGGCGATGCACAGGTCGAAGCCGGCGAGGAAGTCGTCCGGCCAGTCCAGGCCGCCGTCCGGGCCGATGTTGAGCTCGGTGCCGTGCAGCAGCCGCATGCCGCGGACCGTGCGGTCGAGGGCGCGCAGCCGCTCCCGCTGGGCGAGGGCCTTCTCCTTCGTCATGCGCTGCATGGCGAGGTCCGGGGCGTGGTCGGTGACGGCGTAGTAGGCGTATCCGCGGGCGGCGGCCGCGGCGGCCATGTCCTCCAGGGAGGCGAGGCCGTCGGTGAGGTCGGTGTGGGTGTGCAGGTCTCCGCGGATGTCGCGCTCGGTGAGCAGTTCGGGCAGTTCGCCGCGGAGGGCGGCGGCGATCTCCCCGCGGTCCTCGCGGAGCGCCGGCGGGATCCAGGGCAGGCCGAGCCGGGCGTAGACGTCCTCTTCCGTCTCGGAGGCGAGGTTCTCGCCGGTTTCGGCGTCGAAGAGGCCGTATTCGGAGAGTTTCAGGCCGTGGCGGACGGCGAGTTCGCGGGTGCGGATGTTGTGGGCCTTGGAGCCGGTGAAGTACTGCAGGCCGGCGCCCCAGGAGGCGGGCGGCAGGACGCGCAGGTCGACCTGCATCCCGGAGGCTGTGCGGACGGAGGTCTTCTTGGCGCCGTGCGCGATGACCTCGGCGGTGGCGGGGAGGGCGGTGAGCGCCGCCATGAACGGTTCGGAGGTGTCGGCGGCGACGAGGACGTCGAGGTCGCCGATGGTCTCGCGCATGCGGCGCAGGCTGCCCGCGTACGTGCAGCGGACGCAGCCGGGGATGCGGGAGAGCTCGGCGACGATCTCCTCGGCGAGTTCGGTGGCGGCGTCGAGGAGGATGCGGTCGCCGGCCTGCCTGAGCAGGCCGATGCCGTGCCGGATGCTCTCCTCCGTCCGCTCGCCGAAGCCCTTGAGGTCGCGGAGCTTCTCGCCGCGCAGGGCCTCCTCCAGTTCCTCCACGGACGAGATGCCCAGTTCGCGGTGGAGGACGAGGGCCTTGCGGGGGCCGAGGCCGGGGATGCGGGTGAGTTCCCGCACGCCGGCCGGGACGGCCTCCCGGGAGGCCTCCACCTCGGGGATGCGGCCGGTGCGCAGGTACTCCAGCACCTTGTCGGCGATGGACCGGCCGACGTGCGGGATGTCCATGAGGCCCTTGGCGTCGAGTTGCGCGACGTCGACCGGGTGGCCGCCGATGGCGCGGGCCGCCTTCTCGTAGGCGCGGGCCTTGAAGGCGTCCTGACCGCTGATGGCGATCAGCTCGGCGTACTCCCGCAGCAGCGCCTCCACCCTGTCGTTGGCCCGGCTCATACCTCCAGGGTGCCCCCGCGGGGCGGGACGGCGCCCGCCGGGAGCCCGGCGGGCGTGCGGGGGCCGGGGGGTGCGGCGCGGAAGGTCTGCCGGTAGGCCAGCGGGGCGACGCCGATGGTGCGGGACATGTGGCGGCGCAGGGAGGCGCCGGTGCCGAGCCCGGCCTCCTCGGCTATCCGGTCGACGGGCAGGTCGGTCGCCTCGAGCAGGCGCCGGGCGTGCTCGATGCGCTGCCGGGTCAGCCACTGGCCGGGGGTGGTGCCGACCTCCTCGCGGAAGCGGCGCGTGAAGGTGCGCACGCTCATCCCGGCGTGCGCGGCGAGTTCCGCGAGGGAGAGGGGCCGGCCGAGCCGGTCCAGGGCCCAGGCGCGGGTGGCGGAGGTGCCGGCGCGCTCCTCGTGCGGGACGGGCCGTTCGATGAACTGCGCCTGGCCGCCCTCCCGCCAGGGCGGTACGACGCAGAGCCGGGCGACGCGGTTGGCGACCGTGCTGCCGTGGTCGCGGCGCAGCAGGTGCAGGCACAGGTCGACGCCGGCGGCGACCCCGGCCGCGGTGAGGACGCGGCCGCCGTCGACGAACAGGACGTCCGCGTCCACCTCGACGGCGGGAAAGGCGCGTTGGAAGTGCTCGGCCTCGTTCCAGTGGGTGGTGGCGCGGCGGCCGTCGAGCAGGCCGGCCGTGGCGAGCACGTAGGAGGCCGTGCACATGGAGACGATGCGGGCGTGCTCCGGCAGCAGGCGCAGTGCCTCGGCGAGTTCGGCGGAGAGCCAGTCCCGGTCAGCCGCGTCCTCGCCGACACCGCAGGTGAACGGGGGGATGACGAGGGTGTCGGCGGTGGCGACGGCCTCGGCGCCGTGCTCCACGGTGACTCCGAAGTCGGCGCTGGTGCGGACGGGGCGCCCGTCGAGGCTGCAGGTGAGGACCTCGTACAGGGGCTCGCCCGCCCGGCCCTCGGCCGTGCCGAAGATGCGTACGGGGATGGTCATTTCGAAGGGGTAGACACCGTCGAGGGCGAGGACGACGACGCGGTGCGGGCGCTCGGCTGTCATGGCCGGATCTTTGCAGATCGTGGCAGTCCGGCCACTCGATCGGCGGGCCACGGCCCGGCAGTCTTGATCACATGACGACGACACGATCAGCGCAGAAGCGGACGATGCGGGCGATCACCCAGGACGGGTTCGGCGGCCCGGAGGTCCTCCGCCTGGCCGTCGCCGAGCGGCCGGAGCCCGGACCGGCGGAGGTGCTCGTCCGGATCCGGGCGGCCTCGGTCAACCCGACCGACGTGTGGCACCGGGCGGTCGGCGGGCTGGCCGGCACCGGTGTCCCGCCGGTGCCGCTCGGTTGGGACCTGTCGGGGACGGTGGAGGCGGTCGGCATCGGCGTCACCCTCTTCCGCCCCGGCGACGAGGTGTTCGGGATGCCGCGGCATCCCGCCCCGGCGGGCACGTACGCCGAGTACGCCGCCTCCCCCGCCCGCCACCTGGTCCGCAAGCCGGCCGCCCTGAGCCATGCCGAGGCGGCCGCGCTCCCCCTGGCCGGGCTGACCGCGTGGCAGGCGCTCGTGGACACCGCGGAGCTGCGGCCGGGACAGCGGGTGCTGGTGCATGCCGCGGCCGGCGGGGTGGGCCACCTGGCCGTGCAGATCGCGAAGGCGCGCGGCGCGTACGTGATCGGCACGGCGAGCGCCGCCAAGCACTCCTTCGTCCGCTCCCTCGGAGCGGACGAGGTGGTCGACTACCGCGGCACCGACTTCGCCGCGGCCGTCTCGGACGCCGACGTCGTCCTCGACACCATCGGCGGGGACTACGGGCCGCGCTCCCTGCGGACCCTGCGCCCCGGCGGCATCGTGGTGTCCCTCGCCTCCCCCGCCGAGGCGGCCCTCGCCGAGGAGGCCGAACGGCTCGGCGTGCGGGCGGTGTTCATGGCCGTGGAGGCCGACCAGGGCGGCATGCGGGCCATAGCCGGGCTCGCCGAGCGCGGCGAGTTGCGCCCGCACGTCTCGGCGGTCCTGCCGCTGGCCGAGGCGGCCAAGGCACACGAGCTGTCCCAGTCGGGGCGCACCACCGGCAAGATCGTGCTGGTGACGGGGGCTCCGGCGGCGCAGGAGGCTCTGCGGTGACGACGTACGTGCTCGTCCCGGGCGCCTGGCACGGCGCCTGGGTCTTCGAACCGCTGGCCCGAGGGCTGCGCCGGGCCGGCCACGAGGCCTACCCGCTGTCCCTGACGGGCGTCGGCAGCCGCCGCCACCTCCTGACGCCGTCCGTCAACCTGGACACGCACATAGACGACGTCGCCAACCTGCTGCTGGACGAGGACGTCCGCGACGCCGTCCTGGTCGGGCACAGCTACGGCGGCATGGTCGTCACCGGCGCCGCCGACAGGCTCCCGGACCGGGTGGAGGGCCTCGTGTACGTGGACGCGCCCGTCCCCGAGGACGGCCAGTCCCTGTGGTCGCTGGTGACGGAGAACGAACGCGCCTGGTACCTCGGCGGCACCTCGGCGAACGGCTACACCAGCGCCCCGCTGCCCTTCTTCGACCCCCGCGCCACCCCGCACCCGCTGGCCTCGCTGCTCCAGGCGGTGCGGCTGGAGGGCGGTCTGGAGCGCTTCCGGGCGAAGTCCTACGTGTACGCCGCAGGCTGGCCCACGCCGTCGCCGTTCACGGAGGTGTACGAGCGGCTGGCCGCCCTGCCGGAGTGGCGCACGTACTCCCTGGACAGCGGGCACAACGTCATGCGGGACGCCCCGGAGGAGCTGCTGGAGGTGCTGCTGAGCCACGGGGAGCCGGCCTAGCCAGGTCGTCTCTTTCGGATCCTGCCGGCCTGGGGGCACCTCCCAGCGGAGCTGGGGGAGCAAGATCCGAAAGAGACGACCTAGCCTGGAGTCATGGCCGGCGGTCCGGTCACCGTGGCGCTGTGCGGTGACGTCATGCTGGGGCGCGGCATCGACCAGATCCTGCCGCATCCGGGCGATCCGGCCCTGCGCGAGGGCGGGATGGCGGACGCCCGCGGGTACGTGGCCCTGGCGGAGGCGGCGCACGGCCCGCTGCCGGCCCTGCCGGTCGGGTTCGACTGGCCGTGGGGCGAGGCGCTCACCGTGCTGGACGCGGCGGCGCCTGCAGCGCGGATCGTCAACCTGGAGACGGGCGTGACCCGCAGCGGGGACTTCGCGCCGGGCAAGGCCGTCCACTACCGGATGCACCCGCGGAACCTGCCCTGCCTGGCGGCGGCCCGCCCGGACGTGTGCGTCCTGGCGAACAACCACGTCATGGACTTCGGCCGGCGCGGGCTGCGCGAGACGCTCCGCGTCCTGGCCGGGGCCGGGCTGCGGACGGCGGGTGCGGGGCGGGACGCCGGGTCGGCGGGGCGGGCGGCGGCGGTCCCCCTGGGCGGCGGGCGGCGCCTGACGGTCCTCGCGTTCGGGATGCCGTCCAGCGGCATCCCGCCCGAGTGGGCGGCGACTGCCCGCCGGGCGGGAGTGGCGTACGTGGACACACCGGGCGGTCCGGCCGCGCGCGCCCTCGCCGAACGGGTCCGGGCGGAGAAGCGGCCCGGGGACGTCGCGGTGGTGTCGGTGCACTGGGGGTCCAACTGGGGGTACGGGGTCCCCTCCGACCGTGCCGCGTTCGCCCGGGCCCTCGTCGACGCCGGCGCGGACGTCGTGCACGGCCACTCCTCCCACCATGCGCGGCCGCCGGAGCTGTACCGGGGGAAGCTGATCCTGCACGGCTGCGGCGACTTCGTCGACGACTACGAGGGCATCGGCGGCTACGAGCGCTACCGCGACGACCTGCGTCCGCTGTACCTGGCCGCCCTGGACCCGGACACCGGGCGGCTGGAGAGCCTGCGCATCACCGTGTTCCGGCCGCTGGCTCTGCGGCTGCGCCGGGCCCCCGCCGAGGACGCCGCCTGGCTGCGGGAGCTGCTGGAGCGCACCGGCCGGGGACTGCGCACGGCGGGCGCAGGCGGGGACGGGGGCGGGGATCCGGCGTCCTGGACCTTCGTACCGGCGTGAGCACGCCCAAGTCGATTCCGGCCGACATGACTTGGCGGGCGTACGGTCCTCGGCCAGTCGGCCCCCGGGGCGGGCGGGCCTGCTGTCGTCGGAGGTGGCGGGCGGGCACACTGATCGCGACCGGCAGCGAATCCGAGGAGTGGCCGTGCCCGTGCGCCCCGTACCGATCATCATCGACTGCGATCCGGGGCACGACGACGCCCTCGCGATCATGCTGGCTGCGGGTGATCCGGGCGTCGACCTGCTCGCCGTCACGACGGTCGCGGGGAACCAGACCCTCGCCAAGACCACCCTGAACGCGTTGCGGGTGTGCACGGTCGCCGGGATCACCGGGGTGCCGGTCGCCGCGGGCTGCGACCGGCCGCTGGTGCAGCCGCTGGCGGTCGCGGCCGACGTGCACGGCGTGTCCGGCCTCGACGGGCCGGGCTTCCCCGCGCCCTCGGTGGACACCGTGCCCGAGCACGCCGTGGACCTCATCCACCGGATCCTCGCCGAGCACCCCGAGCCGGTGGTGCTCGTCCCGACGGGGCCGCTCACGAACATCGCGCTGCTGCTGGCCCGCCACCCCGAAGACGCGGACCGGATCGCGGAGATCGTCCTCATGGGCGGTTCGGCGGGGCGCGGCAACCGCACGCCGTCCGCGGAGTTCAACGTGCTGACCGATCCGGAGGCCGCGGACATCGTCTTCCGCAGCGGGGTGCCGCTGACGATGTGCGGGCTGGACGTGACGCACCAGGCGCTGGCGACGCCCGAGGTGGTGTCCCGCTTCGCGGGGATGGGGACGCCGCTCGGCGACGTCTGCGCGGAGCTGCTGACGTTCTTCGCGGGCACCTACCGCGAGCTGTACGGGTTCCCGCACCCGCCGCTGCACGATCCGGTGGCGGTTGCCCGGGTGATCGACCCGGGCATCGTCGGGTGCGTGGACGCGAACGTCGTGGTGGAGCTGTCCGGTCGGTACACGCGGGGCGCCACGGTGGTGGACCTGCTCGGGCAGACCGGCCGGCCGGTGAACGCGCAGGTGGCGACGACCCTGGACGCCGACCGGTTCTGGGACCGGGTCGTCGCCGCCGTCAGCGCGCTCGGAACCGCCGCCTAGGCCAGCGAGATGCTGTCCCCGTCGACGCTGATCTTGGCCGGGGCCAGCGGGCGGGTGGCGGGGCCGCTGGTGACCGAGCCGTCGGAGACCTTGAACAGGCTCTGGTGGCAGGGGCAGACGATGTTGCCGTCGGCGACCGAGGCGACGGAGCAGCCCTGGTGGGTGCAGGTCGCGGAGAACGCCTTGAACTGGCCGGCCGTGGGCTGGGTGACGACGACCTTGCGGTCCTTGAACACCTTGCCGCCGCCGACCGGTATGTCCGAGGTCCGGGCGAGCGTACGGCCGCTGCCGGCGCCGGCGCCGCCGGCCGCGGGGTCCGCGGCGGGCGGTGCGCCCTGGGCGCCGGAGGCGTCCGGGGCCTGGGAGCCGCCGTCGCCGCCGCAGGCCGTCAGTGCGGCGCCGGCGAGCGTGGCGGCGCCCGCCGCGAGGACCGTCCGCCGGCGTGTCGTGTCGCCCATGACCGTTCTCCTTCTCGTCCTGTGAGCAGGCCGGGGCATCGTCTGCCTCCCCGGTCTCAGCAGGTACACGCCCGGCGGGCGCGGGCGGTTCACCGGACGACAGGGGAACTTGTGGTCGAACGGCCTGGCGGTGGTCAGCCCGCCTCCTCCGGGAGCGTGTCATGGACGGTGAACAGCTTCCCCGCTCCGGTGATCTCGAACAGCCGGGCCACCGCGGGCCGGAACCCGGCGAGCTCCAGCGTGCTGCCGGCGGCGAGCGCCTCGAGCCGTCCCTGGAGCAGGGTGTTGAGCCCGGTGGAATCGCAGAAGTCCAGGTCCGTGCAGTCCACCAGGATGCGTTCGGCGCCCCCGGCGAGCGCCTGCCCGATCGCGTCCCGCAGCGGCTGGGGCCCGTCGTGGTCCAATTCCCCGGACAGGGCCACGACTGCGATCGGGCCCCTCCGGCTCAGCTCCGCGGTGAACCCCGGCCCGCCGCCCCCGCCCGTTCCGTGCGCGTGTGCTGCCATGCGGCCCTCAGGCCTCCCTCCGGGGCCGAGCAGGAACCCCTCCGGGCCCGTTTCCGCGGGCGTCGGCCCCTGTGGGCGACCATACGCCGCCGCGCCGCCGTCCGCGGCGCCACCGCGCGCCGCGTTGCGCCGGTGTGCCCCGCCGGGCAGGGTCGAGGCCTGCCCGCCGAAGCCTGCCTGCCCAGGCCGACGACCCGAGGAGCCGACATTGCCGATCGCCACGGTGAACCCCGCGACGGGTGAGACGGTGCGCACCTTCGAGCCGATGGGGGCGGAGGCCGTGGAGCGGTGTCTGGACGACGCCGTGCGCGCCTTCGCCGCCTACCGCACGACCGGCTTCGCCGAGCGGGCGGAGCTGCTGCTGCGGGCCGCGGACCTGCTGGAAGCGGACAACGAGGACATCGCCCGGACGATGACGGAGGAGATGGGCAAGCCGCTGGCGGCCGCCCGCGCGGAGGCTGCCAAGTGCGTGAAGGCGATGCGCTGGTACGCGGCGAACGCCGAGTCCCTCCTGGCGGACGAGGTGCCGGACGCCTCGGACGTCCGCGACAGCGGGGCCGCCTCCGTGCGGGCCCGCTACCGGCCGCTGGGGGTGGTGCTCGCGGTGATGCCGTGGAACTTCCCGCTGTGGCAGGTGGTGCGGTTCGCGGCGCCCGCGCTGATGGCCGGAAACACCGGCCTTCTCAAGCACGCCTCGAACGTCCCCCAGACGGCCCTCTACCTGGACGGGCTCTTCGATCGGGCCGGGTACCCGCGGGGCTGCTTCCAGACCCTGCTGATCGGCTCGGGCGACGTGGAGGCGGTGCTGCGCGACCCCCGCGTCGCGGCGGCGACGCTGACGGGCAGCGAGCCGGCCGGGCGGGCGGTGGCTGCGGCGGCCGGGGACGAGGTGAAGAAGACGGTCCTGGAGCTGGGCGGCAGCGACCCGTTCGTCGTCATGCCGTCCGCCGACCTCGAACGGGCCGTCAAGACGGCCGTGACGGCGCGGGTGCAGAACAACGGGCAGTCCTGCATCGCCGCCAAGAGGTTCATCGTGCACGCGGACGTGTACGACGAGTTCGCGGAGCGGTTCCGCGCCGCCATGGCCGCGCTCAGCGTCGGCGACCCGATGCTGGAGGGCACCGACGTGGGCCCGCTCGCCACCGAGAGGGGCCGGGCCGACCTGGAGGAGCTCGTCGACGACGCGGTGGCCGCCGGGGCGGAGGTCCTGTGCGGCGGGCGGCGGCCGCCCGGGCTGGAGCGCGGCTGGTACTACGAGCCGACGGTCCTCGCCGGGATCACCCCGGGCATGCGCATCGACCAGGAGGAGACGTTCGGGCCGGTGGCCACCCTGTACCGGGTGGCGGACCTCGACGAGGCGGTGGAGCGGGCCAACCACACGCCGTTCGGCCTCAGCTCGAACGTGTGGACGCGCAGCGAGGAGGACGTCGACCGTTTCGTCCGCGACCTGGAGGCGGGCGGGATCTACGTCAACGGCATGACCGCCTCGCACCCCGCCCTGCCGTTCGGCGGCGTGAAGCGCTCCGGCTACGGGCGGGAGCTGTCCGGGCACGGCATCCGCGAGTTCTGCAACGTCACCACGGTGTGGCAGGCGGCCGACTGACCCCGGGGCCCGGGTCCGGCCCCGCCCCCCTGTTCTGCCGATGTGCTGAACCCTGCCGTCCGCAGGCGTCGCCGGCCCGCCGAGGGGGGACGCAGCACGGGTGAGCCCTCTCGAACTGCGCCTGCGCGCGGCCCCCGGCCGGCCCTCCGGGTCCCGGCGGGCCGTGCTCGCCGGCTGCGTCGGCAACCTCGTCGAGTGGTACGAGTTCGGCGTCTACGGCTGCCTGGTCACGGTCATCGCGGAGATCTTCTTCGCGCCTGCCGGGGCCGGTGCGGGCGGCGCCGCGGCCCTCGTCACGACGTATGCCTCGTTCGCCCTCGCCTTCTTCTTCCGGCCGGTCGGCGCCCTGCTGTTCGGGCGGCTCGGCGACCGGGTCGGGCGCAGGCAGGCACTCATCGCGGCCGTCGGCCTGATGACGGCCGCGACCACGGCGATCGGGCTGCTGCCCACGCGTGCCGCGATCGGCGCCGCCGCCCCGCTGCTGCTGACGTTCCTGCGGGTCCTGCAGGGCCTTTCCGCGGGGGGCGAGTTCGGCGGGGCGGTGTCGCTGATGACGGAGCACGCCCCGCCGGGGCGCCGCGGCCTGGGCGGCGCCTGGCAGTCCTTCACCGTCGCCCTCGGCCTGCTGGCGGGAGCCTGCACCGCCGCCGGACTGGCCTGGGTGCTGCCCGCCGACGACCTGCGGGCGTGGGGGTGGCGGATCCCGTTCCTGCTGGCGCTGCCGCTGGGGGCGGTGGCGCTGTGGCTGCGGGCCGGGCTGGAGGAGCCGCCCCCGGCCGGCCGGCCCGGGGCGTACGGGGTGCCGGGGGCCGCGGCGCCGGTGCGCCGGGGTGAGGTGGCCCGCGCGGTCGTCCTGGGCATCGGGCGGATCATGGGCTGGTCGGCCGCCGGGTACGCGTTCCTCGTCGTCCTCCCGTCCCACCTGCAGGCGGTGCTGGGCGCCTCGGCCCGTGACGCCCTCCTCGCCACCGCGCTCGCCAACTTCGGCTTCGCCGCGTCGATCCTGCCCGCCGGCGTGCTGAGCGACCGGGTCGGGCGCCGGCCGGTGATGCTGTGCGGGGCCGTCTCGGTGGTGGTGCTCGCCCTGCCGCTGCTGCGGCTCGTCCAGTCGCCCGGCGCACCCACCGCGGCGAAGGCCGGGGCCGTGCTCCTCGCGGGGGCGCTGGTGGGGCTCCTGGCGGGGCCGGGACCGGCCATGCTCGCCGAGATGTTCCCGCGCCGGGTCCGCTGCACCGGCCTGGGGGTGGCGTACGCCCTGGCCAATGCGGTCTTCTCCGGCTGCGCCGGGCTCGTCATCACGGCCGTCGCCGCGGGGACGGGCAGCACGGCCGTGCCCGCGTACTACGCGGCGGGCGCCTGCGCCCTGAGCGTGCCCGCCCTGCTGACGCTGCGCGGCGGCGCGCACCGGGAGCCGCTGCGGTGAGGGTGGTCGGGCTGATGTCGGGGACCTCGTACGACGCGGTGGACGCGGCGGCCGCCGACCTCTCACTGTCCGCGGACGGCGGCACGCTGCGGCTGACGCCGCTGGGCATGGTCAGCGCCCCCTACCCGGAGGAGGTGCGGGGTGCGCTGGCCGCGGCGCTGCCGCCCGCGGCCACCACGCTCGCGGAGGTCTGCCGGCTGGACACCCGCATCGGGGAGGCCTTCGCGGCCGCGGCGGCCCGCGCGGACCGGCAGCTGTGCGGGGGCCGGGCGGAGCTGGTCGCCTCGCACGGGCAGACGGTGTTCCACTGGGCGCAGGACGGGCGGGTGCACGGGACGCTGCAGCTGGGCGAGCCGGCGTGGATCGCGGAGCGCACGGGCTGCCCGGTGGTGTCGGGCTTCCGGCCGAGGGACGTCGCCGCGGGCGGCCAGGGCGCGCCGCTGGTCAGCCTGGTGGACGTGATGCTGCTGCGGGGGCGGCCGGGGGTGCCGGCCGCGCTGAACATCGGGGGCATCGCGAACGTGACCGTGGTGCGGCCGGGCGGCGGGGCGGTGGCGTTCGACACGGGGCCGGGGAACGCCCTGATCGACGCGGCGGTGCGGGAGCTGACCGGCGGGCGGCTCGGCTACGACCGGGACGGGCTGCTCGCCGCGGCGGGGCGGGTCGACGAGGAGCTGCTGGGGCGGCTCGCGGCGGACCCGTACTACCGGCTGGCGCCGCCGCGGACGACGGGGAAGGAGCTGTTCCATGCGGGCTACCTGCGGGAGCACCTCGCCGCGGGCGGGGGCCGGGGTGCTCCGGCGGCGGAGGACCTGGCCGCGACGCTGACCCTGCTGACGGCGCGGACGGTGGCGGAGGCGCTGCGGCCGCTGGGCGCGACCGAGGTGTTCGCGTCGGGCGGCGGCGTGCGCAATCCGACGCTGATGGGGATGCTGCGCGCCGAGCTCGGGCCGTCCGGGGCGGCGGTGCGCGGGTCGGAGGAGCTGGGGCTTCCGGCGGCGGCGAAGGAGGCGTACGCGTTCGCCGTGCTCGGCTGGCTGACGCTGCACGGGCTGCCGGGGAACGCGCCGGACTGCACGGGGGCGGGCGGCCCGCGGGTGCTGGGGTCGCTGACGCCGGGGCGGCGCCCGCTGCGGCTCCCGGAGCGGCCGGAGCGGGCGCCGTACGCGCTCGCCGTGTGCGGGTAGCGGTTCAGGCGGGGGCGGGGTCGAGGAGGTGGGGGCCGTTGTTGCGGACGCTGTTGACGGCGGTGGAGACGGGCCGGACCTCCAGGCGGCCGCCGGCGGGCGTGTGCAGGAGGGCGCGCAGGGCGTCGACGTCCTGGTGGGCGGGGTCGAGCCAGGCGTCGTAGTCGTCCGGGTCGAGGGCGAGCGGCATGCGCGGGTGGATGCGGCCGGCCGCGTCGGCCGCCTCGGTGGTGATGACGGTGGCGGTGGCGAGCCAGGCGGCGGGGTCGTCCTCGTCGGTGACGGACGGGTCGCGCCAGAACTCGTACAGGCCGGCCATGGCCATGACGGAAAAGTCCTCGGGGGCGATGAAGTAGGGCTGCTTGTAGGCCTTCGCGGTGGCGGTCGCGGGAACGGCCTGCCATTCGTAGAAGCCGTCCGCCGGCAGGAGGCAGCGGCGCCGGGCGAAGGCGCGGCGGAAGGCGGGCTTCTCGTGGACCGTCTCCATGCGGGCGTTGATCATGCGGGCGGCGCCGCCGGGGTCCTTGGACCAGGAGGGGACGAGGCCCCAGCGCAGGGTGCGCAGGCGGCGGCCCGGCCGGCCGGTGTCGCGGTCGGGCCGCTCCAGCACGGCCCAGACGGGGTCCGTGGGGGCGACGTTCCAGCTGGGGGCGAGCTCCTCCCGGGGCTCCAGGCGGGCCTGGAACAGGCCGGCGAGGTCCTCGGGCGCCCGTGACGAGGCGTACCGTCCGCACATGGCATCCACTGTGCCATCCCGCGGCCGGCGCCGCGGGCGCGGGGAACAAGGAGGGGTACGTGCCCGCAGCCGCCGGGGCGACCGCCCGGGCCGCTCACCGCAGGCGGCCGCCGCTTCCAGCGTAGGCCGCCGGGCCGGGTGCCGACACCGGGCGACCGGCCCGGACCGCCGGGACCGGCGGTCGGCGGGCGGTCGGCGGGCCGGGCCGGCAGGTCAGGACGCCAGGGCGGTGGAGACGACCGCGCGGGCCTCCTCCTGTACGCGGGCCAGGTGGTCGGGCCCGCGGAAGGACTCGGCGTAGATCTTGTAGACGTCCTCGGTGCCCGACGGGCGCGCCGCGAACCAGGCGTTCTCGGTGGCGACCTTGATGCCGCCGATGGCGGCGCCGTTGCCGGGGGCGTGCGTGAGGACCGCGGTGACGGGTTCGCCCGCGAGGGTGTCGGCGGTGACCTGCTCGGGCGAGAGCCGGGCCAGTACCGCCTTCTCCTCGCGGCCGGCCGGCGCGTCGATGCGCGCGTACGCGGGCTCGCCGAACCGTTCCGCCAGTTCGGCGTAGCGCTCGCTGGGGGTGCGGCCGGTCACGGCGAGGATCTCGGAGGCGAGGAGGGCGAGGATGATGCCGTCCTTGTCGGTGGTCCACACGGATCCGTCGCGCCTCAGGAAGGAGGCGCCGGCGGACTCCTCGCCACCGAAGCCGAGGGTGCCGGCGGACAGCCCGTCCACGAACCACTTGAAACCGACGGGCACTTCGACGAGCTCGCGGCCGAGGTCGGCGGCGACCCGGTCGATCATCCCGGAGGAGACGAGGGTCTTGCCGACGGCCGCCGTGCCCGGCCAGTCGGTGCGGTGGCGGTACAGGTAGTCGATGGCGGTGGCCAGGTAGTGGTTGGGGTTCATCAGGCCGCCGTCGGGCGTGACGATGCCGTGCCGGTCGGCGTCGGCGTCGTTGCCGGTGGCGATCGCGAACCGGTCGCGGCCCTCGATCAGCGAGGCCATCGCGTACGGGGACGAGCAGTCCATGCGGATCTTCCCGTCCCAGTCGAGCGTCATGAACCGCCAGGCGGGATCGGTGTGGGGGTTGACGACGGTGAGGTCGAGGCGGTGCTCCTCGGCGATGCGCTGCCAGTACGCCACGGAGGCGCCGCCGAGGGGGTCGGCGCCGATGCGCACGCCCGCGGAGCGGATCGCGTCGAGGTCGAGGACGGAGGGCAGGTCGCGGACGTACGTGCCGAGGTAGTCGTACGTCGCGGTGGTGGAGGCGGCCCGGGCGCGGGTGTGGGGCATCCGCAGGACGTCCTTCATGCCGCCGGCGATGAGCTCGTTGGCGCGTTCCTGGATCCAGCCTGTGGCGTCGGAGCCGGCCGGCCCGCCGTGCGGCGGGTTGTACTTGAAGCCGCCGTCGGCGGGCGGGTTGTGGGAGGGGGTGACGACGACGCCGTCGGCGAGGCCGGAGGTCCGGCCGCGGTTGTGGGTGAGGACGGCGTGCGAGACGGCGGGCGTGGGGGTGTAGCCGTCGGCGGGGTCGACGAGGACGGTGACGCCGTTCGCGGCGAAGACCTCCAGGGCCGTCACCCGGGCGGGTTCGGAGAGGGCGTGGGTGTCGGCGCCGAGGAAAAGCGGCCCGTCGGTGCCCTGGCCGGCCCGGTACTCGCAGATCGCCTGGCTGGTGGCGGCGATGTGGTCCTCGTTGAAGGCGGTCGCCAGGGAGGACCCGCGGTGCCCGGAGGTGCCGAAGGCGACGCGCTGGGCGGGGTCCGCCGGGTCGGGGTGCAGGGTGTAGTAGGCGGTGACGAGCCGGGCGACGTCGATCAGGTCGTCCGGGCCCGCCATCTGCCCTGCTCGTTCGTTCGGCATGCGCCGGCTCCTCCGTACTGGTCCAACGGGAACAACACGGGCCATTGTCGCGTCGGCCGCACGCGCCCGCACAGGCGCCCCCCGGCCTTCCTGGGCTACATGGGACCGCGTTCGGCCGCGAGGGCGATGGAGCGGACCCAGGGGAGGTCGGCGAGCGCCTCGATGCCGTGCCGGGAGAGGGTCGCGGTGACGTCGGTGCGGTCGCCGCCGCCCTCGATGTCGAAGGCGAGGAGCCGTTCGCGCTGGTCGGGTGTGGGCGGCGCGCCGAGGTGGACGAGGACGTCGAGGTCGCGGGCGTGCGCGTCGCGGTCCTCCTCGTCGACCGCCCGGGCGAGTGCCGCGTCGAGTTTGCCGTAGTCCACGTCGTCCGCCTCCGCCGTCCTCGCAGGTGCCGCGCATTGCCGGGCGGCCCCCGGCCGGGGCCGGGGGCCGCCTCCAGGGTCGTCCCCTCCCGGGCGGCCCGCACGCGGGGCGGGCCGTACGGGCGGGCGGGGCGGTTGCTCCGCCTACTCGATGACGAGCTCGACGGGGATGTTGCCGCGGGTGGCCTTGGAGTAGGGGCAGACCTCGTGGGCCTGCTTGACCAGGAGGGCGCCGGTCTCGCCGGCCAGCGACTCGGGCAGCTCGATGCGCAGGGTGACGGCCAGGCCGAAGCCGGTGGCGTCCTTGCCGATGGAGGTCTCGGCCGTGACGGACACCTCGCCCGTGTCGACCTTGGCCTGGCGGCCGACGAGGCCGAGCGCGCTGGCGAAGCAGGCCGCGTAGCCCGCGGCGAAGAGCTGCTCGGGGTTGGTGCCCTCGCCGTTGCCGCCGAGCGCCGGGGGCATGGCGAGCGCGAGGTCGATCCGGCCGTCCGAGCTGACGGTGCGGCCCTCGCGGCCGTTGGCGGTGGCAACGGCGGTGTACAGCGCGTCCATCGGGGGGTTCCTCTCGCGTGGTGGTCCTGGCGGCCGGTGCGCCGCCTGACGACCACAACTAGAGCACACAATTAAGTTGTGCACAACTCAATCGCTCGCCGTCGACTCCGCAGCTACACTGGACGGCATGAGCGAGCAGCCCACCGACACCCCTCGCAACGAGGACTTCCTCCGCCTCGACCACCAGATCTGCTTCGCACTGAACGCGGCGAGCCGCGCCTTCGGGGGCGTCTACCGGGTCGCCCTGAAGGACCTCGGCCTGACCTACCCGCAGTACCTGGTGATGCTCGTGCTGTGGGAGGACGGCACCACGCCCGTCAAGCAGCTCGGCACCCGCCTCCGGCTGGACTCGGGCACCCTCTCCCCGCTCCTGAAGCGCCTGGAGGCCGCCGGGCTGATCCGCCGCGAGCGCAGCACGGAGGACGAGCGCTCCGTACACGCCGTCCTCACCGAGGCGGGCACCGCGCTGCGCGCCCGGGCAGCGGAGGTCCCGAGGCGGATCGCCGCCGCCACCGGCTGCGACCTCGCCGAGATCCGCGACCTCCAGACCCGCCTTCACCGCCTGACCGCCGCCCTCGACACCGCCGCCGCGCAGGTCTGACGGAGCTCCGGCGCGCCGCGGCGCCGGCGGCGTAGATTCGGCGGCATGGTGCACGTACTGGGCAGCAGGGTCCTGTTGACCCCCACGGATCCGGAGCGCTCGCGCGCCTTCTACGGCGGCGTGCTGGGGTTGGCGGTCTACCGCGAGTTCGGCACGGGGCCCGACCGGGGCACCGTCTACTTCCTCGGCGGCGGCTTCCTGGAGGTCTCCGGCCGGTCGGCCGCGCCTCAGGCTCCCGGCCTGCGGCTGTGGCTGCAGGTCGCCGACGCGCAGGCCGCGTACGAGGAGTTGCGGGAGCGGGGCGCCGAGGTGCTGCGGCCGCCCGTGCGGGAGCCGTGGGGGCTCGTCGAGATGTGGATCGCCGACCCGGACGGGGTCCGGATCGCGGTCGTCGAGGTCCCGGAGGACCATCCGCTGCGCCACCGCCCCTAGGGCCTCGCCGCACGAGCGCGGGAGGCCCCGTACGGCGGACGGTGCGGGCGCCCGCGGAGGCGCCGCGCGCCCCGCCGCAGGAGTGAACCCGGCCCCCACCCACAGGAAGGACATCCGGCCCGGCCGGTAGACGGCGCGTCAAGCTCGGGGGCCCGTGCGACCGCCGCAGTACGGGCCCGAGGGGCCCCGCATAGCAGCTCCACAGGACCCGAGAACTCTTTTTGTAAAGATCCACGCAGTGTGCTGCATTGATCACCGACAGTGCACCCCGGCTGCGCGGAAGGGTCTGCGATGCGCACGGTTCGCGAATCAGTTCTGGACGTTCTACGAGCGCGTGGCATCACCACCGTCTTCGGCAACCCCGGCTCGACGGAGCTGCCGATGCTGAAGCGCTTCCCGGACGACTTCCGCTACGTGCTGGGACTGCAGGAGGCCGTGGTCGTCGGCATGGCCGACGGCTTCGCCCTCGCCTCCGGCACCACGGCCCTGGTCAACCTGCACACCGGGCCCGGCACCGGCAACGCGATGGGCGCCGTCCTCAACGCCCGCGCCAACCGCACGCCCATGGTCGTCACCGCCGGGCAGCAGGTCCGCGCCATGCTCACCATGGAGGCCCTCCTCTCCAACCCGCAGGCGACGCTCCTCCCCCAGCCCGCCGTCAAGTGGGCGTACGAGCCGCCCCGGCCCGCCGACGTGGCGCCGGCGCTGGCGCGCGCCGTCCAGCTCGCCGAAACCCCGCCGCACGGCCCGGTGTTCCTGTCCCTGCCGATGGACGACTTCGACGCCGAGCTGTCCGAGGCCGAGGACCGGGCGGCCCAGACGGCCGCGGCCCGCCGCATCAGCCACGCCGCCGCCCCCGCCCCGGCCGCCGTGGGCGCCCTCGCCGACCGGATCGCCCGCGCCCGCTCCGCCGTCCTCGTCGTCGGGGACGACGTGGACGCCGCCGGCGCCTGGGACGACACCCTCGCCCTCGCCGAGCGCACCGCGCTGCCCGTGTGGGCGGCGCCCGTCTCCGCGCGGGTCTCCTTCCCCCGCAGCCACCCGCAGTTCCGCGGCGAACTCACCCCGGCCCTCGGCCCGCTGGCCCGAGAGCTCGCCGGGCACGACCTGGTCGTCGTCATCGGCGCCGCCGTGTTCCGCTACTACCCCTACATCCCCGGCCCGGTCCTGCCCGAGGGCACCGAGCTCGTCCTGCTCACCCGGGACGCGGAGGAGGCGGCCCGCGCGCCCGTCGGCGACGCCGTCGTCGCCGACCTCGCCCTCGCCGTACGGGCGCTCGCCGACCGGCTGCCGGCCGCGCCCGGCGCCGCGCCCGCCGCGCCGCACGCGCAGGTCCGCCGCCCCGAGGCCGGCGACGGCGTCCTCACCCCCCTCGCCGCGCTGCACGCGGTGGCGCAGGGCGCCCCCGACGACACCCTCTGGGTCAACGAATCGCCGTCCAACGTCCCGCAGTTCCACGAGGCGACCCGCATCTCCCGACCCCGCTCCTACCTGTTCTCCGCCGGCGGCGGCCTCGGCTTCGGCGCGGCCGCCGCCGTCGGCGCACAGCTCGGCGCCCCCGACCGGCCCGTGGTGTGCGTCATCGGCGACGGCTCGATCCACTACGCCGTCCAGGCGCTGTGGACCGCCGCCGCCCACCGGGTCCCCGTGACCTTCGTCGTCCTCAGCAACGCCCGCTACGCGATCCTCCAGTGGTTCGCACGGCTGGAGCACGCGCAGGGCGCCCCCGGGCTCGACATCCCCGGCCTCGACGTCACGGCCGTCGCCACGGGCTACGGCGTCCGCGCGCACCGCGCCCACAGCGCCGGCGAACTCACCAAGCTCGTCAGGGAGTCCGCGGCGCAGCAGGACGGCCCGGTCCTCATCGACGTGCCCGTCACCACGGAGCTCCCCTCCCTCTGAACCGCTCCACCGGCCACCCGCCCCGACCACCGGAAGGCCCCATGTCCCCCGAGACACCCCTCCTCTCACGCCTGCGCACCGTCCTGCCCGACCACGCCGACGTCCTGCACACCGACCCGGAGACGCTCGCCGCGCACTCCCGCGACGCCGCCCCGTTCTCCGAGGCCGGCACGCCCGCCGCCGTCGCCTTCCCGCGCACCGCCGAGCACGTCCAGCAGATCATGCGGACCGCGTACGAGCTGGGCGTCCCCGTCGTCCCGCAGGGCGCCCGCACCGGGCTCGCGGGCGCGGCGAACGCCGTCGACGGGTGCGTCGTGCTCAACACCGTCCGCATGGACCGCATCCTGGAGATCGACCCGGCCAACCGGCTGGTGCGGTGCGAGCCGGGCGTCGTCACGAAGGACCTCAACGACGCGGTCGCCGAGCACGGGCTGAGCTACCCGCCGGACCCGGCCTCGTGGGAGACGTGCACGATCGGCGGGAACATCGCGACCGGCGCGGGCGGCATCTGCTGCGTGAAGTACGGGGTGACCGCCGACTACGTCCTGGGCCTCGACGTGGTCCTCCCGGACGGCCGCAGGATGCGCACGGGCCGCGACACGGTCAAGGGCGTCGCCGGGTTCGACCTGACCCGGCTCCTGATCGGCTCCGAGGGCACCCTCGCCGTGACGGTCGGCGCCACGCTCGGGCTGCGGCCGGTCCGCCCGCCCGCCCTGTCGCTGCTGGCCCAGTTCCCCACGCTGGTCCAGGCCGGGGAGGCCGTCGCCGCGATCACCGCGGCCGGGCACGTCCCCTCCGCCCTCGAACTCCTCGACGGTGCCACCTCCCAGGCCGTCGCCGACCACGGCCACCCGCTGCTGGAGCCCGGGGCCGCCGCCACGCTGATCGTCGAGAGCGACAGCGCCGAACCGCACCGCGACCTGGCCGCCATGACCCTGCTCTGCAAGGGCGCCGGCGCGCAGCACGTGGTGACCGCGGCCACCGCCGAGGAGTCCCGGCGGATCATCGAGGCCCGCCGCCTGGTCACCCCGGCGCTCGGGGCGTTCGCGGCGACGCTCGGCGGGAAGCCGACCGCGTTCATCGAGGACGTGGCGGTGCCGCGCTCCGAACTGGCCAAGTTCATCGGCACGATCGAGGACATCGCCCGGCGGCACCGGCTGCGGATCTTCACGCTCGGGCACGCCGGCGACGGCAACCTCCACCCGACCGTCGTGTTCGACGAGTCCGACGCCGACGAGTTCCGCCGGGCGCAGCTCGCGTACGACGACATCATGGCGGCGGGGCTGGCGCTGGGCGGCACCACGACCGGCGAGCACGGCATCGGCACCCTCAAGCGCGAGTGGCTCGCCCGCGAGCTCGATCCGGTCAGCCTGGACCTCCAGCGCGGGATCAAGCGCCTGTTCGACCCGGAGAACCTGCTCAACCCCGGGAAGGTCGTGGAGGCATGACCGAGGACCCGAAGCCCGCGACCGCCGCCGGACCCGCCGGGTCCGCCGCCGCCTCGTCCGCCGCCGTCGCCCGGCCCGCGGCCGTCCCCGCGCCGGGCCGCCCGAAGGGCGGCGGTCCGGCAGGCGGTCCGCAGCAGCCGCGCCCCGCGCGCGCCGGGCGCGCCGAGACCGTCCGCTTCGCCGCCACCCACACCCTGCCCGCCTTCCTCCGGGGCGCCTTCCACGTCCGGCCCAAGGTCGTCGCCGCGTACGCGGCCCTCGGCCAGCAGGGCTGGTCGGCGGCCACCCTGCGGGCCATGCGGGCCCGGCACGGCGGGGCGCCGGTCGAGGTGCGCGGCCTGTCGGGGAACCTGCTGGTGCTGCTGGACCACGCCGACGTCCGGCAGTTCTACGAGCTCCCCGTGCGCACCCTCGCCCTCGACGCCCCCGACAAGTTCAGGGGGCTGTCGCTGCTGGAGCCGACCGGGGTGATCTGCTCGCACGGCGACACCCGCGAGGAGCGCCGCCGCATCAACGACGACGTCCTCGCCGCGGACCGGCCCGCGCACCCTTCGTGCGGGGAGTTCCGGGCCATCGTCGACGAGGAGGCCGCGGCCCTGGCCGGCCGCCCCGAGCTGGACTTCCCGCGGCTGCGCCGCGCCGTGGCCCGGATCGGCCGCCGCATGGTGCTGGGGGACGCGGCCCGCGGCGACGAGGAGCTCGCCCGCTGGCTCCTCGCGATCCGCGAGGAGGCCAACTGGATGCGGATCCGCAAGGGGCGGGCCGCGGCCGCCGAGGCGCTGTACGCGAAGGCCGCCGCCCGGGTCGAGGAGTACGCCGCCCGGGCCGAACCGCACACCCTCGCCGCCCTGGCCCGCCGCCACGGGGACGCCGAGGGGCCCGACGGGACCGCGCTGGACCCGGTCGGGCAGGCCCACCACTGGCTGCTGGCCCTGGACACGGTCGGCCCGACGGTGGCCCGGACCCTGCTGCTGCTCGCCGCGCACCCCGCCGAGCAGGAGGCGGTACGGGCCGAGGTGGACGGCGGCGGCGCGGAACTGCCGAGGCTGCGGGCCTGCGTGGAAGAGACGCTGCGGCTCTTCCCGCTCGTGCCGGACCTGGTGCGGGTCACCCGCGCCGAAACCGTGTGGCGGGGGGTGGCGTACCCGGCGGGGACCGCCGTGCTGGTGCCGGCCCTGTTCCACCAGCGGGATCCCGAGCACGTGCCGGCCGCGAACCAGTTCGTCCCGGCGCGCTGGCTGCGGCCCGACGCCGCGCAGGACATTCGGATGGCACCGTTCAGCCACGGCGGCGGCCGCTGCCCCGGCGAACACCTCGGGGTGCTGACCTCGGCCGCGCTGATCGCATCGGTGCTGCGGGAGCACCGGGTGGGCGGCGGGCGGCCCGCCCTGGAGCCGTCGCAGCCGCTGCCCGGCCTCCTCGGCGCGGCGGGCATCCGCGTCGCCCTGACCCGCCGCTGACCGGCCCCCGGCACTTCTCCCCCCTCGCCTGCGACCGCGCCAAGGAGCACCATGACCGACACCGCCTCCACCGGGCAGCCCGGTACGCCCGCACCGCCCTCCCCCGACGCCGTCCCCCGGCAGGCGCCGCCCGCGTCCGCACCGCCGGCCGCCGGCGGGTACGGCCCGCCCGGCCTCCTCGAACGCCTGGGCTCGGCCGCCTTCGGCCTGCTGAACGCGCACCGGGAGTGGCACGAGCTGCCGCTGCCGCTCGCCCTGCTGAACCTGCGGGTGCTCCGCGACGACCTGCGCCGCGAGAACCTCCACGACACGTACGGCGCCGGCGGCGAGCGGCCCCGCCGTCCCACCGCCGAGCTGCTGCCCCACCGCTCGTACGACGGGTCGGGCTACGACCCGTACGACGAGGACATGGGCCGCGTCGGCACCCGCCTCGACCGCAACGCCCCGCTCTCCCTGGCTTTCCCCGGCTCCGACGAGGAGCTGATGACTCCGAGCCCGCGCGAGATCAGCCGGCAGCTGCTGGCCCGCCGCTCGTTCGTGCCGGCGACGTCGCTGAACCTCCTGGCGGCGGCGTGGATCCAGTTCGAGAACCACGGCTGGGCCAATCACGGCGACAACGAGGAGGCCGAGCCGTTCACGGTGCCGCTCGCCGCCGACGACGACTGGGAGGCGCTCGGCGGGACCTGCCCCATGCGGATCAACCGCACCCGCCCCGACCCCGTCGCCCACACCTCCCCCGGGACCCCGCCCACGTACGAGAACACCGTCACCCACTGGTGGGACGGCTCCCAGGTCTACGGCTCGGACGAGGCCCGCTGCCGTTCCCTGCGCACCGGCGAGCACGGCAGGCTCACCGTCGAGGACGGCCGGCTGCCCGCGGACCCGCGCCCCGGCCGGGACTGCCTGGACCTGACGGGCATGAACAGCGACTACTGGGCGGGGCTGTCGCTGCTGCACACGCTCTTCGCAAAGGAGCACAACGCGATCTGCGACTTCCTGCGCGCCCACTACCCGACGTGGGGCGACGAGCGGCTCTTCCACACCGCGCGGCTGGTGAACACCGCGCTGATGGCGAAGATCCACACGGTGGAGTGGACGCCGGGCGTCCTCGACACCCCGGTCCTCAAGCGGGCCATGGACGCCAACTGGTACGGGGTCCTGCCGCGCTGGGTCGGCAGGACGTTCGGGCGGGTCGGCAGCGGGGAGATGCTGAGCGGGATCCCCGGCTCGCCGACCGACCACCACGCGGCCCCGTACTCGATGACGGAGGAGTTCGTCTCCGCGTACCGGCTGCACCCGCTGATCCCGGACGAGCTGGTGCTGCGCGACCACCGCGGCGGCGGCCCGCGCGAGACGATCGGCTTCGACGACATGCAGGGCGCCGCCACCCGCAAGTCCGTCGAGGCGTACGGGATGAGCGACCTGTTCTACTCCTTCGGCACGGCCCACCCGGGGGCCCTCGTCCTGCACAACCACCCGGACGCCCTGCGCAACCTGGTCCGGCTGTCCGGGGAGCACGTCGACCTCGGCACGGTGGACATCCTGCGCGACCGCGAGCGCGGGATCCCCCGGTACAACGACTACCGGCGGATGCTGCGCAAGCGGCCCGTACGGTCCTTCGAGGAGCTGACGGGCGGGCACCCGTCGGACACCCCGCTGCTGCGGGACGTCTACGAGGGGCGGCTCGACCGGGTCGACACCCTGGTGGGGAACCTCGCCGAGCCGCGGCCCGCCGGGTTCGGGTTCAGCGACTCCCTGTTCCGGATCTTCATCCTGATGGCGAGCCGGCGCCTGAAGAGCGACCGGTTCTTCACCACCGACTACCGGCCGGAGGTCTACACGGCGGAGGGCCTGGAGTGGGTGGACCGCAACAGCATGGTGACCGTGCTGCTGCGCCACCACCCGGAGCTGGGAGCGGCGCTGGAGGGCGTCACGAACGCGTTCGCGCCGTGGCGGACGCTGTAGGCGGGGCCGTGTTGGTGGCGTCGACGGCGTGGCGCAGGCCCCGCGCGAGGACGGCCGCGTCGTCCACGCCCCAGAAGTGGGTGTAGAAGAGGCGGGGCTCGTCCATCAGGCCGTGGTTGTGCAGCTCGATGACGGACAGGCCGCCGCGGCGCAGGGCCGGGAGGACGTGGTGGACTTCCTCGGCGGTCATGACGAAGTCGCCGTTCACGGCGGCCCGCCCGCCGCCGAGGGGCTGGAAGGCGAGGACGGTGGCCATGCCGGTCGCGGCGGGCACGATGCGGTGCTCGTCGGTGACGGTCTCGCGGCGGCCGAAGGTGTACTTGTAGATGCCGCCGTCGTTGGTGCCCACGGCGCCGAGGGCGGCGTCCATGGCGGCGGTGTCCAGGTCGAGGGGCGGTGCGGGGGCGGGCGGGGCCGCGGGCGGGGTGCCGGTGGCGGCGAGGACCGCCCGCAGTCCGCGGGCCGCCTCGACGGCGTCGTGCCCCATCGCGTGGAAGTGGGTCCACCACACGTCGGGTTCGTGGGCGAGCAGGTGCTTGTGGATCGCGGTCTGGCCGAATCCGTTCGCGTGCAGGGCGTCGGTGGCACGCTGGAGCTCGGCCTCGACGACGACGAGGTCGCCGCGCACCACGGTCATGCCGTCGGCGTACGGGGTGAAGGCGGCGTACGAGCTGAGGGCCAGCCCGGGGTGGATGGTGACGCCCTGGGAGACGACGGTGAGGTCGCGGCGCGGGAAGGCCACCCGGTAGACGAGGCCGGACATGAGGCGTCCGGGGCGTCCCAGGGCGGCTGCGACGCCCTGCCAGTCGGCGTCCGTGGTGGGCACCGGCTCGATCGGCGTCCGGGCGGCGGTCCGGGTGCCGGGCCCGGCGGCGGCTGCGGCGCCGGTGGCCGTCACGGCGCCGGTGAGTACGGGTGCGAGCGCCGCGGCGGTCAGCAGCCGGCGCCTGGATGTGCCGGCGGGGGCGTCCCCGCCGGGCCGTCGGTCTCGGGTCATGGTCAACGCCTCCGTCCGGTCCGTCGACAGGCGATGCAACCACGGCACACGGGCCGTCGGGCGCAGACCGGCGCCCGCTGCGGGCCGGACGGGGGAAAGGCTCACCCGTGCGGGGCGGGCGCGGGCCGGGACACTGACGGAAACCTGCGGGACTCGGGCGGGGCGGGGTGCGGGCGGTGCCGGCACGTCAGGAGAGAGCGGACACCTTGAAGACCGCGTGCGCCGTCTCGCTGTCGATCAGGCGGGAGAGGCGCCGCATCGGCGCCACGCCCTCGGCCAGGGTGCCGCGGGCGACGCTCGTGTCGATGTCCTGGCCGACCCGGTGCCACAGCGGGGGGTTCGCCGTGAGGACCCGCGGGTCGAGCTCGACGCGGTTGCCGTCGGTGTCGGTCAGGACGAGCCGCTGCGCCAGCCCGTCGTGCCAGACCACGGAGGCCAGCCGGTCGGTGCGGACCCGGCGCCGGCGGACAAGCCCGCGGGTGGTCAGCCGTCCGGGGGCGGCGCTGACCCGGGTGGGCCACAGGACGACGAACAGGACGGCGCCGAGCCCCGTCCAGACCGCCGTCCGCGGCCAGTCGGTGAAGCCGGCTGCGGCGTCGACCCCTAACAGGAGCGAGGTCAGCACGACGGCAGTGCCCGCCGAGGCTCTCGCGTCCGGGGCCCAGCCGCTGTCCTGGACAGCCTTCGGTTCGGCCACGGGAAACCCTCCCCACATCAACACATCCACGAAGATCAAGGTGTACAACGCATTCAACTACCCAGGGACACGGCGGGCAGTCCCTCCGGGGGCCCTGCGGCGGCAGGTTGGCGCATTCGGGGCGTTCGATGACGCTTTGGCGCACCCCCCGCGGCGCATGCGGGACCCGGCCGGGTGCGGGGCGCTGCGTACCCTTGCGGCATGACGATGCACAAGACCGGCCGTGTGAGTGTCGAAGCGATGCTCGAAGACCTCAGGACCCTCGTCGAAGTCGAGTCCCCGTCACGGGACGTGGAGGCGCTGGCCGCGTCGGCGAAGGCGGTTGCGGGGGTCTTGGAGGGCCGGCTCGGCGGGCAGGCCCTCCTGGTCGACAGCGAGGCCGGTCCGCACGTCCACTGGTCGGGCGGCGGGGAGCCGCGCGTGCTGGTCCTCGGCCACCACGACACGGTGTTCCCGCTGGGCACGCTGGAGCGCCGGCCGTTCGCCGTCGAGGGCGGGCGGGTGACGGGGCCGGGCGTGTTCGACATGCTCGGCGGGCTCGTCCAGGCCGTGCACGGCATCGCGGGCCTCGGCGACCCGTCGGGCGTGGAGATCCTGGTGACCGCCGACGAGGAGGTCGGCTCGCACACGTCGCGGGCGCTGATCGAGGAGCGGGCGCTGGCCTGCGGCGCCGTGCTCGTCGTGGAGGGCGCCGCCGACGGCGGGGCGCTGAAGACCGGCCGGAAGGGCTGCGGGTCCTTCCACGTCTCCATCACCGGCCGCGCCTCTCACGCCGGGCTCGAACCGGCCGCCGGGGTCAACGCCCTCGTGGAGGCGGCGCACCAGGTGCTGGACATCGCCGCGCTCGGCCGTCCGGAGGCCGGCACCACCGTCACCCCGACCGTCGCGTCCGCGGGCACGCTGGACAACGTCGTCCCGGCGGAGGCGGACATCGTGGTGGACGTCCGGGTGGAGACGGAGGGCGAGAAGGAGCGCATCGAGTCCGCATTCGCGTCCCTCGCCCCGCACCTGGCCGAGGCGCAGATCACGGTGAGCGGCGCCGTCGGCCGGCCCCCGATGCCCGAGTCGGCGTCGGCCGAGCTGTTCGCCCTGGCGAAGGAGCTGCTGCCGTCACTGGAGGGCAGGGCCGTGGGCGGCGGCAGCGACGGCAACTTCACCGCCGCGCTCGGCGTGCCCACCCTCGACGGGCTCGGCGCGGTCGGCGGCGGCGCCCACGCCGACCACGAGTACGTGCTGGTCGACACCATGGCCGAGCGCGCGGAGCTGGTCGCGGGCCTCGTACGGGCGATCCGCGAGCGCCCGCGGTCTGCGGACCGCTAGGAGCGGGGCCTGCGGCGGCTCATACGAGGGCTTCGTGGACGAAGCACCAGCGCCAGTCCTCGCCGCGCTCGAAGGAGCGGACCACGGCGTGTCCCGTGTCCGTCGCGTGCGCGCGGGCGTGCCGCATCGGCGAGGAGTCGCAGCAGCCCACGCGGCCGCAGACCAGGCACAGCCGCAGGTGCACCCAGGGGGAGCCGAGGCTCAGGCAGTCCTCGCACCCCTCGGGGGTTCGGGGCGTGACGGGGCGGACCATGGCGAGGTGCGGGTCCGGATGCGTGCTCATCGCCGCCTCCCTGGTGTCGCGGTCGGTCGGATGCGGGGCCGGCGTGGCCGGCGGGGCGGCAGCCGGTGGCGGCCCCTCTCCAGCATGCGCCCGGCGGCCCGCGGGGGCTGCCGGGCGCGGGACCGGGCCGCAGCGGCAGGGGGGCGGCCGATCGCGTAGGCTCGGCGGATGGCGAAGTACTTCGACGTCCACCCCGACAACCCGCAGCAGCGCACGATCAGCGGCGTCGCGGACGGCATCCGCTCCGGGGCCCTGGTGGCGTACCCCACCGACTCCTGCTACGCGCTGGGCTGCCAGCTGGGCAACCGGGAGGGCCTGGCCCGGATCCGGTCCATCCGCCGCCTGGACGACCGGCACCACTTCACGCTGGTGTGCCGGGACTTCGCGCAGCTGGGGCAGCTCGTCAACATCGGCAACGACGTCTTCCGCGCCATCAAGGCGGCGACGCCCGGCAGTTACACCTTCATCCTGCCGGCGACGCGGGAGGTGCCGCGGCAGCTCCTGCACCCGAAGAAGAAGACCGTCGGCGTGCGCATCCCCGACCACACCGTCACCCAGGCGCTCCTCGCCGAGCTGGGTGAGCCTCTGCTGTCCAGCACCCTGCTGCTGCCCGACGAGAGCGAACCGCTCACCATCGGGTGGGAGATCAAGGAGCGGCTGGAGCACTCCGTGGACATCGTCGTCGACTCGGGCGACTGCGGGACGGAGCCGACGACGGTCGTCGACTTCTCCGGCGGCGCCCCCGAGGTCGTCCGCCGCGGCGCCGGGGACCCGTCCCGGTTCGAGTGAGGCGGCCTGCGTCTTCGGGCCGGATCCGGCAAGCGCACGGCCTGCCGGGTCCGGTGCCGGCCGGGGCGGGGCGGCCGCGGGCGGCCACCCGCGGCGCCGGCCGTCCCTGCGCCCCCACCCGTCGTGATCGACGCGTCGGCCGGGGTGCGATGCGGCTCCGGCGGCGGGCGCGCATCATGGGAGGGAGACGCTCGGTTCGCTCGGCGGAGGAGGGCGCGGATGAGTTCCCAGCGCTTCGAGCTGGTGTTTTCCGAGGATCCTGACGGCCGCGAGGACGTCGTGGTCGTCACCGAGACCGGCGTGTCGGGCCCCGGCGGGCACCCTGTGTACGAGGACCCGACCGGCATCGTGCGCGCCGAGATCAGCGACCGCGGGGAGGTCCGCGTCCTGGCGTCGGGCGGCGGGCAGAGCCCGGCCCGCGTGGTCCGCGCCCGACCGGTGGAGTGACCGCCGGTCCCCCGTGACGCCCTGCCGGGCCGCGGCCGGGCCCGCGACTCCCGGTCCGCGGTGTCCCGTTCGGCTGCCCTTCAGGCCAACGATCCTTGCCAGTAAGGCACTTGACAGGCGGATGTGCGGGGTACGATCTCCGCCGTGACGGGGTCGGGGGTATTCGGACGTCCGGGCGGGCTGCGCGCCCGCGGCTGCGCGACGGCGGCCGCGGCCCTGCTGGCCCTGGCCGGGTGCGCCGCGGACGGGACACCGGACGCGAGGGGCGGTCCGGAGGAGTCCCCGCGTCCGTCGGCGGCTTCGGGCGGAGCCACCGCCGGGGCGCCGGCCCCGTCCGGCGACCCGGGCGGCGGGGCACCCGCCCCGTCCGCGGTCCCCGCGTTCGACCCGGCCAAGCAGCCCGCCGACGCCGCAGCGGCCCGTGCCCTGCTCGACCGGGTCCTAATCGACCAGGAGGCGTTCGGCCCGGACGTGCGGCGCAGCTCCCCCTTCGAGAGCCGGTCCGGCCACTGGCCGGTCCTCGACGCGGACTGCGTGTGGCAGACCGCCGGCCTGCCGCCCGGCGTGCTCGCCACCAGGACCCGCTACTTCCACGTTCCGGCCGGCGACGGCCGCGGCCGGGTGCGGATCAGCGCCACGGTCACCGTCCACCGCGACCCGTCCGGATCCGGCTGGGAGACGGCGCAGGCCATGGAGGAGGTGCTGCGCTGCCCGCAGCAGGTGCTGGGCGCCGGCGAGCGGCTGCAGAACCTGTGGGGCGCCTCGCTCTATCTGGGCGAGCAGCTGAACGGCTGGACGGAGGACGCCTTCAGCGAGTCCGGCGAGTACGTCGGCGAGAAGGACGGCGGGCCGCACCCCTACGTGTGGTCGCAGGGGCAGTTCGGCCCGGTCACGATGGCGGTCGCCGGCCGGGGAGCGGCGGGGGTCACCGCGCAGGCCGTCCGGGCGCTGGTCGTGCAGGGGACCAGCCGGATGATGCTCCAGGCGCACGGCGCGCTCGCGAAGGAGGGCTGATGGAGCGGCTCCATCCTGCGGACCCCTCCCGGATCGGCGGGCACCGCCTGCTGGGGCGGCTCGGCGCGGGAGGCATGGGCGTCGTCTACCTCGGCCGCACCGACGACGGGGCGCTCGCCGCGGTCAAGGTGATCCGCGCCGAATACGCGGACGAGGACGACTTCCGCGCCCGGTTCCGGCGTGAGGCGGCCATCGCGGCCCGCGTGGACAGCCCGTGGGCGGTGCGCGTCACCGGCGCCGACCCGGACGCGGCCGAGCCGTGGCTGGCCACCGCGTTCGTTCCCGGGCCCTCGCTGGCGGAGGCCGTCGCCGCGCACGGCCCGCTGCCGCTGCGCGCCGTACGGCTCCTGGGGAAGGCGCTGGCCGGGGCGCTCGGGGTGATGCACGGGCAGGGCCTGGTCCACCGGGACGTGAAGCCGGCGAACGTGCTGCTCGGCATGGACGGCCCGCGGCTGATCGACTTCGGGATCGCGCGCGGCGGCGAGCACACCGCCCTGACCTCCACGGACGTCGTCATCGGCACTCCCGGGTTCCTCTCCCCCGAGCAGGCCCGGGGACTGCCCGCCGAGCCCGCCGGGGACGTGTTCTCGCTGGGCTGCCTGCTCGCGTACGCGGCCACGGGGCGGCTGCCGTTCGGGACGGGCGCGGCGGAGGCGGTGCTGTACCGCACCGTCCACGACGAGCCGGAGTTCGGGCCGGAGGTCCTCGCCGACCCGGAGCTGGCCGCGCTGCTGCGCAGGGCCCTCGCCAAGCACCCCGGGGAGCGGCCCACGGCCCGCGAGGTGGACGGGGCGCTGACCGAGGACGCTCCGGGGCCGGGCACCGGGTGGCTGCCCGACCCGGTCGTGGCGGTGATCGCCGAGCGGGCGGCCGCGCTGCTGGCGCTGCCGGGGATCGAGGAGACCGTCGCCGATGCGGCTGCCGGCGGCTCGGAGGCCGGCACCGCGGCGGCCGGCGGGCGCGGTCCGACGCGGCGGCGGCTGCTGGCCCTCGGCGCGGCGGGCGCCCTGGCCGCGGCCGGCGGCGGGGCCGCCGCCTGGCTGTCGCTGCGGGGCGGCACAGGCGCCGGCTCCTCCGGTGCGGCGGGCGGGCGGCGGTGGCTCCTCGGGGTGCACGCGGACCTGTCGGGGCCGTACAGGGCGGCCGGGCTGGCCCAGGAGCGCGGGGTGCGGCTGGCCGTCGCCGACTTCAACTCCCGCGCCCGGCGGCCGTTCACGCTGGGGGTGGTCACCGCCGACGACGGCGGCGCCGCCGACCGGAGCGCCGCCGCCGCGGCCGGGCTGGTCGGCAACCGGGACGTCCTCGCGGTGGTCGGCCCGACCGCCAACGCCTCCGTGATGCCCTGCCTGGAGCCCTACGGGGAGGCCGCGCTGCCCCTGCTGACCGTGTCGGCGCTCGGCACGGTGTTCGGCGTGGCGGACCGGCGGAGCTTCTTCCAGAACTCCGCGCGGTCCCTCGGCCAGGGCTCCGCCGTCGGCCTGCAGCTCGTACGGGGGCAGGGGGCGCGGCGCCTGGGACTGCTGTGCGACCGCGACGGCGACTCCGAGGGGTGGCAGGCCGTGCTGCTGCTCAGCCGGACCCTGGGCTCCGCCGACCCGGCGGCGACGGCGTACGCCCGGGTGGTGCCGCGCGGGGCGCAGGCGCTTCCGCAGGTCGTCGCCGACATGCTCGCGCACGGCGTCGACGGGTTCTTCTACACGGGCACCCCGGCCGGGGCGGCGAAGACGGCCGGGCTGCTGGCCGAGGCCGGGTTCCGCGGGCCGCGCGCCGCCGACTACGGGACCGCCGGCCCGGAGTTCCTGGCGCAGGCGGGGGCGGCCGCCGAGGGCTGGCAGTTCCTCACCCCGTACACCGGCCCGGAGGCGCCGCGGGCCGCGCAGCTCGCCAAGGCGCACCGGGACGCGTACGGGGAGGCGCCGGGCATTTGGACGGTCGAGGCGTACGACACGGCAGCCCAGGTCATCGACCGGTTGGCCGCGGCCGCGCGGGACGGTGCCCGCCC
Source organism: Streptomyces toxytricini (assembly GCF_014649915.1). Lineage (GTDB taxonomy): Bacteria > Actinomycetota > Actinomycetes > Streptomycetales > Streptomycetaceae > Streptomyces > Streptomyces toxytricini. The sequence continues at coordinate 34,912 of NZ_BMTY01000011.1, forward strand.
GACCCGGGCGGAGCTGCTGGCGGCCCTGCCCGTGGGCACCTACCAGGGCCTTGCGAAGGAGTACGCGTACGACGCGCAGCGGCAGGTGAAGGGGAACATCCACTTCCTGCACCGGGTGGAGGGCGGCCGGATCCGGTTCGTGGGGCCCGCCGTCGGCGAGTCGGCCGGGTAGCGGGTGCGCCCGCTCCTGCCCGCCGATCCGGCGTCGGTCGGCGGGCACCGGCTCCTCGGACGGCTCGGTTCGGGCGGCATGGGCACCGTGTACCTGGGCCGGTCCCCGGCGGGCGTCCTGCTCGCGGTGAAGGTGATCCGGGCCGACCATGCCGCGGATCCGGCGTTCCGGGCCCGGTTCCGGCGGGAGGCGCAGGCCGCGGCGGGGCTGTCCGGGCGGTGGGTGGTGCCGGTGGTCGCCGCCGATCCGGAGGCCCGCGAGCCGTGGCTGGCCACGCCGTTCGTCCCCGGGCCGTCGCTGTCCGAGGCGGTGGGCGGGTACGGCCCCCTGCCGGCGGGGAGCGTGCGGACGCTGGGGGTGCGGCTGGCCGAGGCCCTCCAGCAGGTGCACGCGGCGGGGCTGGTGCACCGTGACGTGAAGCCGGGGAACATCCTGCTCGCGCCGGACGGGCCGAGGCTGATCGACTTCGGGATCGCTCGGGCGGTCGGGGCGACGACGCTGACGGCGGCCGACGCGGTCGTCGGGACGCCGGGCGACCTGCCGCCGGAACAGGCGCGGGCGGGCGCGCGGTCCCCGGGGCCGGCGGGGGACGTGTTCTCCCTCGGCTGCGTGCTGGTGTTCGCGGCGACCGGGCGGGGGCCGTTCGGCGGCGGTCACGCCGCCGCCGTCGTCTTCCGCACGGTGCACGACGAACCGGTGCTGGACGGACTCCCCGCGGAGCTGCGGGAGGCCGTCGGGGCGTGCCTGGCGAAGGACCCGGCCGGGCGGCCGCTCCCGCAGCGGCTGCGAGAAGTCCTCGGCGGCGGGGAGCCGGCCGACGGGGACGGCGGGGACGGCGGCGGGGACTGGCTGCCGCCGCCGCTGCCGCGGCTGATCGCCGAGCGCTCCACCCGCGCCCTGGAGCTGCCCGCCCCGGAGCCCACCCGCCTCGACGCACCGCGGACGCCGCCCGGGGCGCCGGGGCCGGGCGGCGGCCGGCTGACCCGGCGGCGCCTCCTCGCGGTCGGCGGTGCGGTGGCCGCGGCGGCGGTTCCGCCCGCCTGGCTGGCCTCGCGCGACCGTGTACGAGGCGGGGCCGGCGGCCCGCGCGGGACGGCGGCCGGGCCGGTGTTCACCGTCGCCCTCCAGGCCGACCTGTCGGGGCCGGGCAGGGCCGAGGGGCAGGCGCACGAGAGGGGCCTGCGGCTGGCCGCGGAGCAGCACAACGCGCGCGGCGGGGTGCCGTTCCGGCTGGCCGTCCGCGCTGCGGACGACGGCGGCGACCCCGCGCGGGCCGCGCAGGTGATCGCGCAGCTGGTGGCGGACCCGTCGGTGGTCGCGGTCGTCGGCCCCACCGCGCAGGCCGCCGTACCCGCCCTGGCCGAGGCCTGCCTGGCCGCCGACCTGCTCCTGCTGCCGGTGTCCGTCCACAGCGGGGCGGCGGCGCAGTCCCACTGGCGGACGGTGTGCGACACGCGCGGCAAGCCGGAGGAGATCTCCCTGCCGGTGCTGCACTACCTGTCTCGGGTGCGTCCCGTCTCGCACACCGCGGTCGTGGAGCAGGAGGGCGCGGCGGAGACGGACCGGGAGCTCACCCGCATGCTCCGGCACACGCCACCGTCGCAGGGCACCGTGAGCGTCCACCGGATCCCGGCCGCGGCGGGCGGCGCCGACCTGGCCTCGGTCGTGGACGGGATCCTGCGGGCGGGGGCGCAGGCCGCGGTCTTCGCGGGGACGTCCGCGGCGGTCGCCGGCCGGTTCGCGCGTGCGCTGGACGGCGCCGGGTTCGCGGGCCCGCGGATGGCGACGGGCCGGGTGATGGCCCCCACCTTCCTGGAGGCGGCGGGCGGGGCGGCGGAGGACTGGCTGTTCGGCGCGTTCTTCACGGAGCCGTCGGCGGTACCCGCCGCGGCCGGCTTCACCGCCGCGCACCGGGCCGCGTACGGGGAGCCGCCGGCCCGGTGGGCCGCCGAGGCCCACGACGCACTCGGCTTGGCCGCGGCCGCCCTGGCCGCGCTCGGCGAGGAGGGCCGCGACCGGCCGGGGCTGTCGCGGCGGGTCTTCCGCACGTCCTACGAGGGGCTGGCCAAGCCGCTGGCCTTCGACGCCACCACGCGGACGCTGGCCGGGCTGCGCGTCGCGCACCTGTACCGGGTCCGGTCGGGCGCCTTCGCGTACCTCGGCCCGTACGCGGACGTGACGGCCGCGACGTGACGGCCGCGACGTGACGGCCGCGACGTGACGGCCGCGACGTGACGGCGCCGGCCCTCGCGGCCGGGGCGGCCGGTCCGGTGCCGGGCGCCTGCTCCGTGCGGGTGTTCTTCGGCTCCCGTTCGGCCGCACCCCCCGAGCGCATGATCATCCTTTCGGCCCGCGGTCGTCTTTGATGCTGCCATCCGGCCATGGGCGATCTGGGAGGGCCGCATCCCGATGTCTCCGACACACCGCGCACCGCACGCACCACGGGAACCACTGGCTGCGCAACCGCAGCAGGATGCACCCGAACGGCGGTCGCCCCGCCCCTCCCGGTCCCGGCGGAGCCGGGCCTGGAGCGTCGCTGCCGCCGTGACGGGGGCCGCGCTGCTCGTCGCCGCCGCGCCGGGCAGCGCACCGCCGCAGCCCGCGGACGGCTCCGCCCCCGTGTCGGCCGGCGTGGTGCTGCTGGTGGGCAGGGCCCTGGCGGAGGGCGGCGTATCCGCGGCGGGCTGCGCCGCCGAGGGGTTCCGGGAAGGGCTGTGCACGGGCTGGCGGCAGCAGCGGGTCCGGGCCACCGCCGACGGCGCGGGCGCGGTGCTGCGCGAGCCGCGCGGGCGCGGCGCCGTGCGCGGCGCGGCGCGCACGGTGGTGCTGCCGACGGATCCGGGGGGCCCGCTGGAGATCGGGCTGGCCGGCCCCGGGCTGCTGACCGACGTCACCGTGCAGGACGCGCACGGCCGGCACGTCGGCGGCGTCCTCTCCCCGAAGGGCCGGCACTGGAACAACACCGAGCCTCTGCGGGCCGGCGAGCTGTACACGGTGCACGTGGGGGCGCAGGACGCGGCCGGCACCCCGGTCGGGGCGACCATGGCGTTCCGGACGGCGCCGGCCCCGAAGGGCGGCCGGGTCACGGCCGGTTTCGGGCCGCGGCCGGGGACGTACGGGGCGGGGCAGATCGTGACGGCCTCGCTGAGCCGGCCGGTCCCGGCGGCCGACCGGGAGGCACGGGCGCGGGTCGAGCGGTCCCTGGAGGTCACGTCGGAGCCGGCGGTGCAGGGGGCGTGGCACTGGGTGGACGCCTCGACGCTGCACTACCGGCCGCGCACGTACTGGCCCGCCCGCGCGGTGGTGCGGGTGCGCAGCGGGTTGGACGGGGTGGACCTGGGCGAGCACGGCCACGGCGGGCCGTCGGATCCGGTGGAGTTCACCGTCGGGGACCGGATCGAGGCGCTGACGGACTCCGCCGCGCACGTGATGACGGTGCGGCGCAACGGCCGGGTGCTGCGGACGATCCCGGTGACCACCGGCAAGGAGGGCTTCCGCACCCGCAGCGGCATCAAGGTGGTGCTGGGGCAGGAGGCGAGGGTCCGCATGCGCGGGGACACGGTCGGCATCCAGCGCGGAACCAGCGAGTTCTACGACTTGTCGGTGCGGTACGCGACGCGGGTGACGTGGAGCGGGGAGTACGTGCACGCGGCGCCCTGGTCGGTGGACGCGCAGGGGCGGGAGAACGTCAGCCACGGCTGCACGGGGATGAGCACGGCGGACGCGGCCTGGTTCTTCGACACGGTGCGGATCGGGGACATCGTGGAGGTGGTCAACAGCGGCGGTGAGCCGATGGAGCCGTTCGCGAACGGCTTCGGCGACTGGAACCTGGACTGGAAGGCCTGGCTGGCGGGCAGTGCGCTCGCCCCGGAGGCCGCGGAGGCGGCCCCTGCGGCGGCGGTGTCCGCGGCGGCGCCGCGCACGCCGGCGCGCCTGCTGCCGCTCGTCTGACGCGGACGCGGGTGGGCGCTGCACCCGCGGCGTCGCGCGGGTGCAGCGCCCGTTACCGCGCCGGGCGGGCCGTCTACCGGGGGGCGGGGCAGGCCTGCCAGGCGAGGTGGTACAGGGTGCTGACACTGGCGTCGGTGGAGTCCATCGCCATGAAGCTGGTCGCCGCTTGCGGGTTGGAGGTGCCCGCATTCACCCGCAGTTCGGTGTTGATGTTGAAATTGCGCTTTTCACCGCAGGGCGCCCAGACGAGGTCCGCGTATTCGGTCCGGTCGGTCGCCTGCCAGTTGTCGTTGAAGGGTCCGTTGAACTGGTGGGTGCGCTGCGTCGTCTGCGGCATTCCCTGGAAGTAGTAGTTCGCCCGTTCCTGGCCCCATGCGCCGGGCTGGAGGAATGCGAATCCGCGGTAGTCGGCCTGGACGATCGCGTAGGTGAATCCGGAGGGAACGTGCACCCGCAGGTTCAGCTGGCAGTTCTTGCGGAACGCGGTCGGCGGCGCGCCGGGGCCGACCTGCGCGAGGTAGTCACTGTAGGTGACGGTGAAGGCGGTGTTGTCGGGGGCCACGGCCACCTCGGCGGTGCCCTCGCGGCATCCGGATCCGTTGACCGTGGCGAGCTCGATCACGATCTTGTCGGGGGGCGCGGTGATCTGCGGGGTGTGGCCGGCGGCGCCTGCCGGGGTGGTCGCCGTGGCGGCGAGGACGGCGGCCGCGGCGCCGGTGAGCAGGGTGCGGGACAGGGAAGGGGACATCGTCGTCGCTCCTGACCGTGATTCGGGTGGGCCGGTGCTCACGCCGGGTCAGGACCCGGGACAGGTCTTCCAGGCGAAGTGGTAGACCGTGCTGACGCTGCCGTCGGTGGAGTCCATGCTCATGAAGCTCAGGGACTGCGGGTTCGAGGTGCCGGGGTAGACGCGCAGCTCGCTGTTGACGTTGAGGTTGCGCTCCTCGCCGCACGGTGCCCAGACCAGGTCGGCGTAGTCGGTCTGGTCGGTGGCCTGCCAGTTGTCGGAGTACGGGCCTTGGAACTGGTGGAGGGTGCGGGCGGTCTGCGCCATGCCCTGGAAGTAGTAGTTGGCGCGCTCCTGCCCGTAGGCGCCGCGCTGGAGGTGGGCGAAGCCGCGGTAGTCGGCGCGGGCGATGGCGTAGGTGAAGCCGTGCGGGACGTGGATGCGCAGGGCGAGCTGGCAGTTCTTGCGGAAGTCGGTGCCGCCGGAGCCGGCTCCGGTCTGGGCGAGGTAGTCGCTGTACGTGACCGTGAAGGAGGTGTTGTCGGGGGCGGCGGCGACGGAGGCGGTGCCCTGGGGGCATCCGGATCCGTTGACGCCGACGACGTCGACGGTGATTCTCCCGGGAGGCGGCGTTTCGGTGGCGGCGTGGGCCGGTGCAGCCAGGGCGGTCAGCGCCGCCAGTGCCGCGGCGGCGGTCAATCTGCGGATCACCATCTGGTTTTCCCCATTCCTCCGGAGCCGGTTTTCCGGATTTCGGCATGGACATGCCACCACGGCTTTACCGGCCCGGAAAGGTGCCGATACGGCCAACCGCCTCCGGCCACTCCCGCTGGCCGAATTCCGCGCCCGCCCCCGCCGCCCCGCACCCCGCCCATCAGCCCCGCTCCCCCGGCCGCCGCCGTCCGGGCCGCGGGCGCCGCCCGCGCACTCTGACCGGAACCCCGCGGACCCGCCCGGCCGGGCCGGGCCGTACTCCGCCCGCCCGTCCGCACGGCGCACACCGCGCCGTGCCGCGTTAGGCTCGGACGGGGTGCAGGAGAGGGATGATGCGCATGTGTCGATGGTTGGCCTATTCCGGCTCGCCGCTGCTGTTGGACGCGGTTCTCTACCAGCCGGAACACTCACTGATCAACCAGAGCCTGCATGCTCGGATGGGAGTGGAGACGACCAACGGCGACGGCTTCGGGATCGGCTGGTACAGCACCGACGCGGCCGCGAACGGCACCCCCGCGGTGTTCCGCGACATCGGGCCGGCCTGGAGCAACCGCAACCTGCGGGAGCTCGCCGCCCACATCCGCTCCCCGCTGTTCTTCGCCCACGTACGGGCTTCGACGGGCTCCGCCATCCAGCAGACGAACTGCCACCCGTTCCGGCACGGCCGCTGGCTGTGGATGCACAACGGGGCCATCACCGACTTCCAGCGCCTCCAGCGCGACCTGTGCATGGCCGTCGACCCGGCCCTCTTCCCCTGCATCGAGGGGTCGACGGACTCCGAGGTGATGTTCTACCTGGCCGTCACCTTCGGCCTCGACCAGGACGTGCCCGGGGCGGTCGCCCGCATGGCGGGGCTGGTCGAGCGGGTGGGCAAGGAGCACGGCGTCGCCGACCCGCTCCAGATGACGGTCGCCGTCAGCGACGGGGACCGCGTGTGGGCGTTCCGCTACTCCAGCTCCGGCAGGTCGCGCTCGCTGTTCTTCAGCAGCCGGGCCGACACCGTCCGGGAGCTGTACCCGGAGCTGCCCTACCTGCGCGAGGTCTCCGACGACACCCGGCTGGTGGTCTCGGAGCCGCTGGGAGACCTGCCGGGGCTGTGGAACGAGCTGCCCGAGGCGAGCTACGTGGTGGTGCCGGCGGAGGGCCACGAGGACTGCCTGCCGTTCATCCCCGAACTCCCCTGACGGCGGGCCCGCCGCGGCCGGCCGCCGGCCTGCCGCGCCCCGGGAAGGGCCGCGGCGGGCCGGCGCGGCCGTCAGCAGATCCGGGGCAGCTGCTCCCCCAGTGGCAGGTCCAGTACGCGCGTCCCGCCCAGCCCGGTCCGCGCCACGACCATGCCGGGGTGCTCATCCACGGCCCGGCCCACGATCGCCGCGCGCCGGCCCAGCGGGTGGGCGCGCATCGCGTCCAGGACGGCCTCCGCGTGCCCGGGCGGCACGAACGCCACCAGCTTGCCCTCGTTGGCGACGTAGAAGGGGTCCAGTCCGAGGACCGCGCAGGCGTTGCGGACGGGCTCGGGCACCGGCACCCGCCCCTCGTCGACGACGATGCCCGTGCCCGATGCGGCGGCGATCTCCCCGAGCGCGGCCGCCAGCCCGCCGCGCGTGGGGTCCCGCAGCACGTGCAGGTCGGGCGTCACGGCGAGCATCGCCTCGACGAGCCCGACGAGCGGGGCGCAGTCGCTGACGGTCTCCACGTCGAAGCCGAGGCCCTCGCGGCAGCTCATGACGGCCACCCCGTGCGCGCCGATCTCGCCGCTGACGATGACCGCGTCTCCGGGCCGCACGCGCTGCGGGCGCAGGTCCACGCCGTCGGGGACGAGTCCGATGCCGGCCGTGGTGATGTAGATGCCGTCGCCGTGGCCGGCCTCGACGACCTTGGTGTCGCCGGTGGCGACCTCGACGCCCGCGGCCCGGGCGGCGGCGCCGAGGGCCTCGGCGACCCGGGCCACCGTGGCGGTCTCGACGCCCTCCTCCAGGATGAAGGCGCAGGACAGGTAGGCGGCGCGGGCGCCGCTCATCGCGAGGTCGTTGACGGTGCCGTTGACCGCGAGGTCGCCGATGCTGCCGCCGGGGAAGAACAGCGGCCGCACCACGTAGGAGTCGGTGGAGAACGCGAGCCGGGCACCGCCCAGCGTGACGGCTGCGCTGTCGCCCATCCCGGCCAGCACCTCGCCGCCGTACGCGGGGGCGAAGACGTGCCGGACCAGCTCGGCGGAGAGCGCGCCCCCGCCGCCGTGGCCCATGACGACGCGGGGGTGGTCGCGCAGGGGTGCCGGGCAGGTCCACCCGGTGACGTCGAGGACGGTGTCAGACAACGGGGCTCGCCTCCAGCGGGGGCTGCGGTGCGGGCTGCGGGGTGCGGGCTGCCGGGGCCGTGCCCAGGCGCCGGTAGAGGTAGTACGCGGCGCAGGCGCCCTCGCTGGAGACCATCGTGGCGCCGAGCGGGGTGCGCGGGGTGCAGGCGGTGCCGAACGCCTCGCACTGGTGCGGCTTGAGCAGCCCCTGGAGCACCTCGCCGCTGCGGCAGGCCGCGGGCTCGCGGGTGGTGATGCCGGACACCGGGAAGCGGTGCTCGGCGTCGTACTCGCGGTAGCGCTCCGAGAGCCGCCAGCCGCTGTCGGGGATGGTGCCGATGCCGCGCCAGGCCCGGTCGGTGACCTCGAAGACGTCTTCGATCATCGCGAGGGCGGCCGGGTTGCCCTCGGGGCGCACCGCCCGCGGGTAGGCGTTCTCGACGGTGTGCTCGCCGCGCTCCAACTGGCGCACGGCCCGGCGGACGCCTTCGAGGATGTCGAGGGGTTCGAAGCCGGTGACGACGACGGGCACCCGGTGGCGGTCGGCCAGCTCGGGGTACTCGGCGGTGCCCATGACGCTGCACACGTGCCCGGCGGCCAGGAAGCCCTGTACGCGGCAGCTCGGCGACCGCATGATCGCCTCGATCGCCGGGGGGACCCGGACGTGGGAGACGAGCAGGCTGAAATTGCGGATGCCGAGCCTGCGCGCCTGGTACACCGTCATGGCGTTGGGCGGGGCGGTGGTCTCGAAGCCGATGCCGAAGAACACGACCTGCCGGTCGGGGTTCTCGCGGGCGATGCGCAGGGCGTCGAGCGGGGAGTAGACCACGCGGACGTCGCCGCCCTCGCTGCGGACCCGGAAGAGGTCCTTGCCGGTCCCGGGGACGCGGAGCATGTCGCCGAAGGAGCAGAAGACCACCTCGGGGCGTGCGGCGATGGCGAGGGCCTTGTCGATGACCTCCAGCGGCGTCACGCACACCGGGCAGCCGGGGCCGTGGATCAGCTCGACGGCCTCCGGCAGGAGCTGGTCGATGCCGTGCCGGATGATCGTGTGGGTCTGGCCGCCACAGACCTCCATCAGCGCCCACGGCCGCGTCACGGAGGCCCGGATGTCGTCCAGGAGCCGGCGGGCCAGCCCGGGGTCCTGGAACTCGTCGATGTACTTCACCGCTGCCGCGCCTCCCGCGCCGTCCCCTCGGCCTCCGGCCGTGCGCCGGAGGTGCCTTCCTCTGCGCCCGCCTCGGCCGCCGCCCGCTCCCACGGGTCGCCGAACTCCTCCTGGAGCATGCCGAGCTCCTCGAAGAGCTCCAGGGTGCGCCGGGCGGACTCCTCGTCGAGCCGCTGGAGCGCGAACCCGACGTGGACGACGGCGTACTCGCCCACCCGCAGGTCGGGCAGGTACTCCAGGCACACCTCCTTGACGACGCCGCCGAAGTCGACGCTCGCCATGCGGGTGCCGTCCCGCTCCGCGATCTCAAGCACTCTGCCGGGTACCGCCAGGCACATGGCCTCCTCCTTGCTGTGGGTGGTGCCGGTTTCCGGCCGCCGCGACCATCAGCTGGCCGAGGGCCAGCCCGCCGTCGTTCGGCGGGACGCGGTGGTGGCGCAGGACGGTGAAGCCGCGGCCGCGCAGCAGGCGGGCGCAGGCGGAGGAGAGCACGGTGTTGGCGAACACCCCGCCGGTCAGGGCGGCGGTGTCGAGGCCGTGCCGGTCACGGGCCAGGACGGCGAGATCGGCGACGAGTTCGGCGACCGCGGTGTGGAAGCGGGCCGCGATCAGCGGCGGCGGCGTTGCGGCGCGCAGGTCCGCGACCACGGCGGCCAGCAGGGGTGCCGGGTCGGCGGTGACCGGCGTGTCCGCGGCCGCCGCGGCACGGAGCGCGAACGCGTATCCGGCGGCGGAGCCCGGAGGGGCGGGGGCCGCGAGGGCGGCGGCCTCCAGCTCGACCGCCGCCTGTGCCTCGTACCCGGCGTGGTGGCAGACCCCGGCGAGCGAGGAGACGGCGTCGAAGAGCCGGCCCATGCTGGAGGTGGGGACGCAGTGCAGGCCGCGCTCCAACTGGCGCTCCAGGACGCGTAGTTCCTCGGTGGGGCAGGCGCCGGTGCAGGGGAGGTCCGGCGACCAGGGCAGGCCGGCGGCCAGCAGGTGGGACAGGGCCATGCGGTAGGGGCGCCGGACCGCGGCGTCGCCGCCCGGCAGCGGGACGTACGCCAGGTGTGCGAAGCGGTGGTGGCCCGCGTAGTCGGCCAGGAGCACCTCGCCGCCCCACACGGCGCCGTCGTCCCCGTGCCCGGTGCCGTCGAAGGCGAAGCCGATGACGCTCTTGCGGCCGTCGAGGCCGTGCTCGGCCATGGCGGAGGCGACGTGCGCGTGGTGGTGCTGCACGCCGGCGACGGGGCGGGCCCCGGCGGCGCGCCGGGCCCAGGCGGTGGAGCGGTACCCGGGGTGGCGGTCGGCGGCGAGGAGGGCGGGGCGGACGCCGGTGATGGACTCCAGCTGCCCTTCGGCCCGTTCGAAGGCGGTCTGCGTGGCGAGGTCGTCCATGTCGCCGATGTGCGCGGACAGCCAGGCCCTGCGCCCCTCGCCGAGGCAGAAGGCGTTCTTCAGGTCGCCCCCGACGGCGAGGACGGGCGGCACGGGCAGCGGCAGGTCCAGCGGCAGCGGGGCGTGGCCCCGGGCGCGGCGCAGGACGAGGGGCTCGCCGTCGCAGACGCGGACCACGGAGTCGTCGCACGGCACGTGGATGGGCCGGTCGTGCGTGAGCCAGGCGTCGGCGAGGCCGGCGAGGCGCTCCACGGCCTCGGCGTCGTCGGTGACGATGGGCTCGCCGGACAGGTTGCCGCTGGTCATGACGAGCAGGCGGGGGCCGGGCGGATCGCCGGGCAGGCCGAGCAGCAGGTGGTGCACGGGCGTGTACGGGAGCATCACGCCGAGGTCGGGGCAGCGGGGGGCGACGGCATCGGCGACGCGCACCCCTGCGGGGTCCGCGGCCGCGGCGGGGAGGCGGCGCAGCAGCACGATGGGCCGGACCGGGCCGGTCAGCAGGGCGTGTTCGGCGGGGCCGATCCGTACGAGGCCGGCCAGGTCGGCGGTGTCCCGGGCCATCAGTGCGAACGGCTTGTCGCCGCGCTCCTTGCGGCGGCGCAGCCCGGCGACGGCCGCGGGATTGGCGGCGTCGCAGGCGAGGTGGTAGCCGCCGAGGCCCTTGACGGCGAGGACGGCGCCCTCGGCGAGCAGGCGGCGGGCCTGCGCCACGGGGTCGACGGCTCCGGCGGCCTCCCGCGGCGGGGTCCCGGCGAGGAGCCGCAGCCGCGGCCCGCAGGCCGGGCAGGCCACGGGCTGGGCGTGGAAGCGGCGGTCGGCGGGGTCGGCGTACTCGCGGGCGCAGTCGGGGCACATGGGGAAGCGGGCCATGGTGGTGTGCGCCCGGTCGTACGGCAGCCCGGTCACGATGGTGAAGCGGGGGCCGCAGTGCGTGCAGGTGATGAAGGGGTGCCGGTGGCGCCGGTCGGCGGGGTCCGCGAGCTCGGCCAGGCAGGCGGCGCAGGTGGCCGTGTCCGGGGAGACGAGGGTACGGGCGGGGCCGCCGGTGCGTGAAGGGGTGATGGTGAAACCGGCGCCGCCTGCGACGGGGACCTCGCAGTGGTCGACTGCGTCGACGACGGCCAGCGGCGGGGCGTCGGCGGCGAGCCGCTCGCAGAAGGCCGACACGGCGTCGGGCGCGCCCTCGACCTCGGCGACGACGCCGTCGGGGGTGTTGGTGACGTGCCCGGCGAGGCCGAGCCCGGTCGCGCGGGTGTACACGTAGGGCCGGAAGCCGACGCCCTGGACGACACCGCGCACGACGACCCGGCGGCGCTGCACGGCCTCCATCAGCGGGTGGGCGCGGTGGCGGACCGCGGGCGTCCGGTGTCCGCGCCCGCTGCGCCGCCGGTGTGGCCGTGCTCGTGCCCGCCGTGGCCGTGCGCGTGCGCGGGCTGCCGGCCGGCCATGACCGGCACGTGAACGGGCGCCCCTTCCGCCACCGCCACGGCGCGGTCCAGCAGCGCGCCGACGCCCTCGCCGGTGCGCGCGGACGTCAGCAGCACCTCCACGCCGGGGTTGACCTGGCGCACGTTCGCCCGGAAGGCGGCCTCGTCGAACGCGGCCGCCCCCGCGATGTCGGTCTTCGTCACGACGACCAGGTGGGCGAGGCCGAACGCGGTCGGGTACTTCAGCGGCTTGTCCTCGCCCTCGGTGACGGAGGCGAGGACGATGCGCAGCGACTCGCCGAGGTCGTAGGAGGCGGGGCAGACGAGGTTGCCGACGTTCTCGACGAACAGCAGGCGGGTGCCGTCGGGGAGCCAGCCGTCGAGGTGGCGGCCGAGCATGTGCGCCTCCAGGTGGCACAGCCCGTCGGTGAGCACCTGCTTGACGGGGACGCCCGAACGGGCCAGCCGCGTCGCGTCGTTCTCGGTGGCGAGGTCGGCGGTGAGGGCGGCGACGGGCACCCCGCGCTCGCGGGCGAGGCCGAGTTCCCGTTCCAGAAGGGCGGTCTTGCCGCTGCCGGGGCTGGACAGCAGGTTGACGACGGCGGTTCCGCGGGCGGCGAGTGCGGTGCGCAGGGTCTGCGCGGCGGAGGTGTTCTTGGCGAGGACCGCCTGCTGGAGGTCGACCACACGGCACATGCTTCAGTGCTCCTCGACGATCGGTTCGCGGGTGGGGGCGGGGTCCTGCCCCGGTGGGTCCTCGAAGCGGGCGCCGGCGATCTCCAGCTCCCGCCCGGCGAGCAGGGCGACGTCGCCGGCCCGGTCGCAGTCGGGGCAGACCAGCAGGGGCGGCATGCCGGTCGGCCACTCGGCGGTGCAGGCGCCGCAGCGGGCGCGGCCGGGGACGGGCTCGGCGGCCAGGGCGGCGCCCGCCAGGAGGGTGTCGGCGCAGGCGAGTTCGAAGCAGAAGGCGAGGGCGTCGGGCACCACGCCGGCCAGCTCCCCCACCCGCAGGCGGACTTCGGTGACGGCGGCCGCCCCCGCGGAAGCGGCGGCCTCCTCGACCTGGGCCACCACGGCCACGGCGATCGACATCTCGTGCATGGGACTCCGTCCTGCCGGGCCCCATTAGACGGCGGGCGCGCCGGCACGGGGGCCGGGCGCGCCGGTGCGCCGCGCCCGGCGTCCTCCGTTCGGCGGCCGGGACGGCGCACCCGTGGCGGGCCGTGCGGCCCGCGGCGGCAGTCCGCCGGTCACATCCTGCGGATGTGGAGGTAGCGCCGGACGTCGGGCAGGAACGCCTTCAGCAGGGCGGCGGCGAGGGTGGTGACGACCGTGGCCGCACCGCAGATGATGGCCTTCTTCACGTGGTCCTCCTCGGTTCGCGGCGGATCCCGGTGCCGGTCAGGGCACCAGGTCGCTGTCGGGGGTCTGCTCGTGCGTGCGGTGGACGAGGTCGAGCACCGTCCGTACGGCCTCCGGGACGGCGGCGGCCGCCTGCGGGCTCAGGCCGATGCCCTCGTCCAGGCAGGCGGGTTCGCAGCCGACGACCCAGATGCGGCGGGGCGGGGCGGCGCCGGTGCCGGCGCAGAGGGTGCCCAGCAGGGCGAGGACGGTGTCCGGGGTCATCCGGTGCGCGTCCAGGACGGTGCCGGGCGGGGCGGCGTCGCCGGTGGCGGTGGCGTCGATGAGGTAGAGGGTGCCGGGCTCGCCGCCGCGGGCGGTGGCGTCCATCAGGACGAGGGTGTCGTACCCGTCGAGGAGCCGGTAGGCGAGGTGGACGCCGCGGACGCCGACGTCGGCGGTCTCGACGCCCTCGGGGAGGTCCGCGGCGTGTTCGGCGAGCCGCCGGACGGCCTCGACGCCGAAGCCGTCGTCGCCGAGGAAGACGTTGCCGATCCCGGCGACCAGGGTGCGGCCGCTCACGCGTCCTCCAGGGGGGTCACTTCGTCGGGCTGGAAGTACAGGAAGCGGCCCTGGGCGCGGCGGACGTCCGCCCCGGGGTCGCCGTCGACGGTGACGGCGAGGTGGACGGCTCCGTCGACGTCGTGCAGGACGGCCTCGACGAGGGCGGTGCTGCCCAGGAGGAAGAGGTCCTGGGCGTCGGTGCGGCGCAGGCCCGGCCGCAGGACGACGCGGCTGCCGGGGCCGACGGGGACGCCGCCGACCACCACCCGCTCGGGCGCCGGGGCGGCGGTGTCTGCGGCGGGGTCCCACCAGGGGGTGTCGGGCCGGGCCGCCCCGCGGGGCGGCTGCTCCGGCCCGCCGGCGGGCGGCGCGGCGGGCGAGGTGGCCTCCCGGAAGGCGCGGACGGCGCCGTGGAGGCGGTCGAGCACCTCGGGGGGCATGGTGTCGGCGAGGTCGATCACGGCGGCCGCCCGCGGGTCGGTGCCGCGCGCCTCGCGCTTCTCCTCGTCGGTGAGGGCCGCGGTGCGCAGGGCGAGGATCTCGTCGATCTCGGTGGCGTCGTACATGGCGCCGGCGCTCTCGGGGGCGATGCGCGGGTGGTCCTCCAGGATGATCGGGGAGGACAGGACGACGTCGGCGCGGCCGCCGTCGCCGGCGAGGACCGGCCAGGTGTGCCGGTTCGTGCAGTCCGCGGCGACCGCCCGGGCCCATTCCGGCGGGTCGGTCAGGGACAGGAACGATCCGGCGCTCAGGCCGAGCAGCAGGTGGGCGGCGACGAGGGAGCGGGCCAGGGCGTCCTCGCGGCCGGCGCCCGGGGGCGGTTCCCAGCCACTGGTGTTGTGGACGGTGGCCGTCAGCTTCAGCGCCCGGTAGGGCAGGTCGAGCTGCTCGGCGCGCAGCCGCAGGACGCCGTCGAGGCGTTCGGCGCGCCGGACGAGCCGGCCGGCCTGCCGGCCGTCGGCGTCCGTGACGGGTTCGGCCTCCTCGGCGGCGGGCCGGGCGAACGGCAGCTCGACCACGCCGGCCTCCAGGTCGGCGACGGGGACGGCCATCCGGACCGTCTCCTCGGTCCCCTCGTCCCAGGGGACGAGGACCCGGTCGGGCAGGCGCAGTTCCGGTACGGGGGCGAACGAGCCGTCGCCGCGGGCCTCCTCGACGGTGCGGCGGCGGGCGTGCAGGAAGCGCAGTTCGACGGCGAGTTCGGCGTCGCCCCGGGGCTCCATGACGAGTTCGGTGCGCTGTGCGGAGGGTTCGCCGCCGGCCGGGCCCCAGGCGGGCGGGACGAGGACGCCGAACTGCCAGCGCATGCGGTTCTTCGCGGCGGACGCCCGGTAGGGGTAGAGGACGTAGCCCTCGAAGAGGACGGCGTCGGCGACCTGCCGGGCGTGGCCGAAGCGGGAGGCGGTCGGGGCGGGCGCGGTCACGGCGCCGTCCTTTCTCCGGTGCGGGGCAGGACTGCGCCCGCCCAGGTGGGCCCGGCCGGCTCCGGGTCGGCGGCGCCGGCGGCGTCGAGCAGGGCCCGTACGGTCTCCTCCCAGGAGGGCAGGGCCCGGTGGGAGCGGAAGGCGAGGAGTTCGGCGATCGTGTCGCGGCGCAGGCGCAGCCAGCCGCAGCCGGGGAAGTGCTGCTCGATCATCTCCCGCCAGACGGCGACGGGCAGCGGGCAGCGGGCCTCGCGGTCCCAGGGAACCGGTTCGACGCGGAAGCCGCCCGCTCCGGTGAACGCGGTGCCGGAGAACAGCATCAGCAGCGGTACGTCGCCGTCGTCGAGGGCGGCCAGGTAGCGGGAGGCCGCGACGTCGGTGTCGTAGGTGCAGGGGACGGGCACGTCGGTCTCGGTCTCGCCTGTGAAGCCGGGCACCATGACGGCGACCTGGGCGAACTGGATGGGTTGCAGGGTGCTGCCCCAGCGGGAGCGGTCGCCGAACAGGTCGTGCAGCGCTTCGGCCTCGCCGCTGCCGTACGCGCGGCGGGCCGGCTCGATGCGCAGCTGGCAGCGGAGGGCGAGGGCGTGGACGGGGGCGCCGCCGGAGGCGGTGATGCGCAGCCGGAAGACGAGCGTGGGGCCTGCGGCGTACGGGTCGCTGCGGACGCCGGTGCAGGTGAAGGCGAGTCCGGTCACGGCCGCCCCCCGCCGGGGGCGGGGTCGGGCAGGGGCGTGGCGCGGCGCTCGACGTGCCGGAAGAAGGCGTCCAGGGCGGCGCGGGCTTCGGGGCCGCCGTCGAAGCCCTGCCACAGCAGGCGCATGCGGCCGACGAGTTCGTAGCAGATGTCGATGGGGACGAGGTGGCACTCGGTGCGGTCCGGGGTGTGGCGCAGCAGGAGCGCCTCCACGTCGGGTTCGAGGAGTGCGGCGAGGCGGCCGGGGCCGAGTACGGCCTGCCAGGTGTCGGGGTCGAGTTCGCTCTCGGTGGCGCCGGCGGGGCTCGGGTAGAGGGCGACGAGCCGGTCGAGGGCGGCGTTGCGGAAGAAGAACGCGACGCCGACGGGGATGCGCAGGGCTTCCCAGGCGGTGTCGTCGAGCCGGTGGGCGGGGTCGGTGAGGTAGCGGTCGGGGACGGTGCGGTAGCGGCCGGCGCCGGAGCCCGGCCGGTCGAAGAGGAGGGCGCAGGGGGTGCAGGCGCACACCAGGGTCCGCTTCTCGGCCTCGACCAGGTGGCGGTGGCGGTCCTCGGCGACGGGGGTGCCGCACAGCTCGCAGACCTCGGGGCGCGGCGCGCGGGAGCGGGTGAAGCGGCGCAGGCCGCGGGCGGCCGGGCGGCCGGCCCCGGGTGCGGGGGCCGGCCGGGCCTGGGTGCGGGCGGCGGTCACGGGACGCGCGCCGGGGCGTGCGGGCGGCGGCCGATCTGGAGGAGGGCGGGCTGCGGGGGCGCCGGCTCCACTTCGACGGCGGTCACCTCGGGGGCGATGCCGGCGAGGGCCTCCTCGGCGGCGCGCCGTAGGGCGTCGGTGCCGCCGCAGCCGCAGCCGCTCCCGGTGGAGGCCGCACGGAGCCGGAGGACGCCGGTTGCGGTGTCGAAGCCGAGGGGCTCGACCGGTTCGTGCAGCGTCGCGAGCGCGCGGGCGATGCGGGAGTCCACGTCTTCGGGGTGCAGGTCGTGCAGGGCGAGCAGGCTCGCCACGAGGTCGTCGCCGAGCATGCGGGAGACGGGGCCCGCGCCGAGCCGCTCGGTGATCCGGGCGAGGCCGGCGCCGTAGAAGTCCATGAGGACGCGGACGAGTTCCTCGGCGGCCTCGCAGGCCTTGCGGTCCCCGTCGGCGGCGAGGCGGTCGAGGACGGCGTCGACGCGGCGGCCCGCCTCGCGGGCGTCCATGGCGGCGCTCATCCGCCCAGTCCGCTCAGGCCGGTGGGGACGTGCATCGACTTCACGGTCCGGCCGCCGCCGACGTACATGTGGACGCCGCAGGGCAGGCAGGGGTCGAAGCTGCGCACGGCGCGCATGATGTCGATGCCCTTGAAGTTCTCCGGGGTGTTCTCCTCGAAGATCGGGGTGTTCTGGACGGCGTCCTCGTACGGGCCGGGGGTGCCGTAGGAGTCGCGGACGCTGGCGTTCCAGGGGGTCGGCGGGTACGGGTGGTAGTTGGCGATCTTCCCGTCGCGGATGACCATGTGGTGGGAGAGGACGCCGCGGACGGCCTCGGTGAAGCCGACGCCGATCGACTCGTCCGGCACCTCGAACTTCTCCCACGTCTGGGTGCGTCCGGCGCGGACCTCCTCGAGGCCCTTCTCGGCGCAGTGCAGGGCGACGGCGGCCGCGTACGCCTGGAAGTACGTGCGGGCGCGGTTGCGCTCCAGCGCGTTGCTCCACTGCGGGATCTTCCACTCGAAGGTGGTCTCGGGCTTGGTCATGGTGCGGGGCAGGTTGATGACGACGCTGTGGCCGGTGGCCTTGACGTAGCCGATGTCGACGAGCCCGGACAGGGCGGTGGACCACAGGCGGGCGATGGGGCCGCCGCCGGTGTCGAGGGCGAGGTGGTCCTTGCCGTCGAACCAGCGCGGTGACATCACCCAGCTGTACTTGTCGCCGAAGTCCCGCTTCTGCGGGGCGGGGATGGTGTGCTGGTTCCAGGGGTGGCGGGGGTCGACCGGGTTGCCGAGGGGGTCCTGTCGGACGAACGGCTCCTGGCCCTCCCAGTCGTCGTAGTAGGAGCTGCCGAGCAGGATGCGGATGCCGAGGTTGATCTGCGTGAGGTCGTTGGTGACCAGTTTGCCGTCGACGACGACGCCCGGGGTGACGAACATACGCCGTCCCCAGTCGGTCATGTTGGCGTAGGTGAAGTCGCAGTACTCGGGGTCGTTGAGGGCGCCCCAGCAGCCGAGGAGGACGCGGCGGCGGCCGACCTCCTCGTAGCCGGGCAGGGCGTCGTAGAAGAAGTCGAAGAGGTCGTCGTGGAGGGGGACGACGCGCTTCATGAACTCGACGTAGCGCATGAGGCGCGACATGTAGTCCGTGAAGAGCTGGACGGAGGCGATGGTGCCGACGCCGCCCGGGTAGAGCGTGGAGGGGTGCACGTGGCGGCCCTCCATCAGGCAGAACATCTCGCGGGTGTAGCGGCTGACCTGGAGGGCCTCGCGGTAGAACTCGCCCTCGATGGGGTTGAGGGAGCGCATGATGTCCGCGATGGTGCGGTAGCCGTGCTCGGCGGCGTGCGGGGCCTCGGTGCGCTCGGCGCGGTCGAGGACTCCGGGGTTGGTCTCGCGGACCATCTTCTCGCAGTAGTCGACCCCGACCAGGTTCTCCTGGAAGATGTTGTGGTCGAACATGTACTCCGCGGACTCGCCGAGGTTGATGATCCATTCGGCGAGGTGGGGCGGCTTCACCCCGTAGGCCATGTTCTGGGTGTAGACGGAGCAGGTGGCGTGGTTGTCGCCGCAGATCCCGCAGATGCGGCTGGTGATGAAGTGCGCGTCGCGGGGGTCCTTGCCGCGCATGAAGACGCTGTAGCCGCGGAAGACGGACGAGGTGCTGTAGCACTCGGCGACCCGCTTCTGCTTGAAGTCGATCTTCGTGTGGATGCCGAGGCTGCCGACGATCCGGGTGATCGGATCCCAGGCCATCTCCACGAGGCCGCTGCCGTCGCCGGCGGTGTTCGTCTTCGGTGTCATCGTCTTGGCCGTGGCCCTTCTTGGAACCGGGTGCGGGGGGTGGGGGCGTGCGGGGGCCCGGCCGGCGGGCGGGGCCGCCGGCCGGGGCGGTGGGTCACCAGGGCCTGCGGTAGCCGGTGGTCAGCTCTCGGCCGGTGTGGCGCCACTTGGGCTCCTGGTCGACGGTGTGCAGGGTCATGGAGCGGAGCCTGCGGACGACCGCGCCGTAGATGCCGCTGGCCCGGGTGGAGACGTGGGCGCCGGGGGGCTCGTCCATGAACGGCATGAACTTGTCCGGGAAGCCGGGCATCGTGCAGGCGATGCAGATGCCCCCGA
>NZ_BMTY01000011.1:54092-117188 GCF_014649915.1 Streptomyces toxytricini
CGTTGGGGCAGCCGCCGATGCCGTTCATCCAGCCGCGCTTGGGGACGTTGCACTTGACGACGGGACCCCAGCAGCCGATGCGGACCAGGCACTGCGGGGAGTCGTAGGACTCGGCGAACTGGCCCTGCTCGTAGTAGCCGGCGCGGTCGCAGCCCTCGTGGACGGTCTGGCCGAACAGCCAGGTGGGCCGGAGCTTCTCGTCCAGGGGGATCATCGGGGCGGAGCCGGCGGCCTGGTAGAGCAGGTAGGTGAGCGTCTCCGAGAAGTTGTCCGGCTGGATGGGGCAGCCGGGCACGCAGACGATCGGGATGCCGGCCTTGGACTTCCAGTCCCAGCCGAGGTAGTCGGGCAGGCCCATCGCGCCGGTCGGGTTGCCCTCCATCGCGTGGATGCCGCCGTACGTGGCGCAGGTGCCGATGGCGACGACGGCGAGCGCCTTGAGCGCCAGCCGGTCGATCCACTCGCTGGTCGTGATGGGCTGCCCGGTCTCCGGGTTGTCGCCGAAACCGCACCAGTAGCCCTCGGGCTTGATCTTCTCGTTGGGGATGGAGCCCTCGATGACGAGGACGAAGGGGTCGATCTCGCCGCGCTCGCCCTTGAAGAACCACTCGATGAAGGTGTCGGCGCCGTCGACCGGCCCGCACTCGAAGTCGATCAGCGGCCAGTGCACGGCGATCTTGGGCAGGCCGGGAAGGGTGCCGGTGACGATCTCCTCGATGCTGGGCTGCATCGCGGCCGTCAGGGACACCGAGTCGCCGTCGCAGCTCAGTCCGGCGTTGATCCAGAGGATGTGGATCGTGGGGTCCTCTGGCGTGGTCTCTGGCAGGGTCGGCGTTGCAGCGTCCATGCGGATCGCTCCTAGGGATGCGGGGACGTGGGGGCCGCGCCGGGGGCGGAAGGGGCCCGCCCGGGACGTGGCGCGCCGGGGGCGGGACGACCGCGGGGGAAGGTCTGCGGCCGCCCCCACCCTTCTTGCTAACAGCCGTCGGTCCCGGCCGCCCTGTTCTGTTCGGCCGGTGCGGTGACGTCGGCCCTGCGCGGGGCGGCGGGGACGCGCCGGCCGGGCACGCGGCACGCCAGGTGCTCGGGGGTGGCCTCGGGGGGCTCCTTGCGCACGAATGCGCGGCGCAGGGCGTGGTAGGGGGCGGCGGGGTCGTCGAAGGCCTCCGCCATCCGCGCCAGCTCCGCCTCCCGGTAGGCGGCCAGGGGCCTCAGCTGCTCGTCCACCTCGCGGCGGGCCTTCTTGCCCGCGATGCGGGAGTGGGTGGCGGGCCAGTTCGCCAGCCGTACGGCGAGACGGGCCGTTTCGTCCGCGAAGGCCTGCGGGGTGCAGTCGATGGTGCGGTCGACCAGGCCGAGGCGGCGGGCGGCCTCCGCCCCGACGGGCAGGGCCTCCTCCGTCAGCCGCTTCGCGGCGGCGCTGCCGGTGCGGCGGGGCAGGGTGTACGTCCAGTATTCGGAGCCGTGGAGGCCCATCAGCCGGTAGTGCGGGTTCAGGACCGCCCCGGAGCGGCACCACACCTCGTCCGCGGCGAGCGCGAGCATCGCGCCCCCGGCGGCGGCGTTTCCGCCGAGGGCGGCCACGACGAGCCGGTCGGTGGTGGTGAGGACGGCCTCCACCAGGTCGTTCATGGCGTGGATGTTGGCCCAGGACTCGGCGGCCGGGTCGGCGGCGGCCTCGATGACCCCGAGGTGGATGCCGTTGGAGAAGAAGTCGCGGCTCCCGCCGAGGACGAGGACGGAGGTGGGGCGCGTGCAGGCCTCGCGGTACGCGGCGAGCAGGCGCCGGCAGTGGTCGGTGCCCATCGCCCCGCCGGGGAAGGAGAACGACAGGAAGCCGGCCGCACCCTCCTCCCGGTAGGAGATGTCGGCCCAGGTGCGCCTTCCGGCGGCGTGTGCGCCGGTGTCCGCCCAGGCCGGGGCGGGGAGGTCCGGCAGATCGGGCAGGAGGTCGCCGAGGGCGAGGGCGGCGGGGAGCTTGACGGGGGCGGGCTGCCCGGGGGTGCGTACGGCCCGCAGCTCGGGGATCCACACGGCCCCGTCGGCGGTCGCCCGGCAGACCGCGCCGGCGCGGGTGGCGAGGAGCTCGCCGGGCCGGCCGCGCAGACCGTCCTCGCGGTGGCCGCCGTGCAGGTACCACCGGCCGCCGAGCAGGTCGTCGAGGACGCCGGGCCGGGAGTCCGCGGCGCGCAGCGTGCGGACCACGGTGTCGGTGGCGTCGCGCTGCCAGTCGATGCGGCGGTGCTCCTGGCGCATGGGCGGGCGGCTGCGGCCGGTGTACTGCGGCCGGGGCGTGAAGGTGCCGGAGGCGAAGCGGTCGACGGCCAGGACGACCGCGGCCAGGGCGGCGTCGGCGATCTCGCCGCGGTAGGCGTCGCTCTTGGCGACGGGCGGCAGCGGGCACTCCACGGACGCCCAGACGTCCCCGGCGTCCATCTCGGCCTCGGCCTGCAGGACGGTGACGGCCCACCGGGTCGCGCCGTCGCCGACGGCCCGGTCGAGGGAGGACGGCCCGCGGTCGCCCACCGGGCCGGGGTGGACCACGAGGCAGGTGTGCGCGGTGAAGACCTCCGGCGGGATGGCCGTCTTCAGCATGGGCGCCAGCACCAGGTCGGGCCGGTGCCGCGCGACGGCGTCGGCCAGGCGGGTGCCCGGCAGGGCGAGCTCGACCGCGACGCTGTGCCCGCGTTCGCGCAGTTCGGCGTGGACGCGCTGCGTGAGGCTGTTGAACGCGCTGGCGGCGAGGAGGATGTGCACGGGATCTCCCAAGCGTCCGGACTCGGCGGCGGGCGGGCCGGCGGGGAACCGGCCGCCGCCGATCGTCCGCGACGGGCGCGCGCCGGGCGGGGCGCCCTACGGCGGGTGTCACCCGGAAGTGGGCGCCCCGGCCCGCCACCTGGTGGAGGCAGGACCGGGGCGGGGCCGGGACGGGCGGGATGCGGACAGGACAGGACGGGGCCGGGCGGCGCCGGTCCGGGCCGGCCGGCGGCGCGCCGGGCGGGGCGCCCTGCGGCGGGTGTCACCCGGAGGTGGGCGCCCCGGCCGGGCGGCGCCGGTCCGGGCCGGCTGCCGGGTCCGCCGCCGCCCGCCGGGCCGTCAGCAGCCGGGGGCGCCCGTACCGCCGCGCTGCGGCAGGCTCAGGTTCGGCGCCGAGCTGGGCCACGTCAGGGAGGCTGTCTTCGTCGTCCCGTCCGCGTTGATGCGCACGATCGGCAGCGGCTTGCCGACCGGGGTGCCGTCGTCGCCGAAGGAGAGCCAGCCGCTCGCTCCCGGCAGCATCTGCGCGCAGTAGAACTGGTGCAGGATGCCCGTCAGCTGACCCGGGTTGCGGACCCCCTCCCCCGCCCGCCGGACCGCGCTGACCGCGGCGGCCGTCGCGTCGTGCGTGAGCATCGCCTGGCCGCTGGCGAGGTGCGCCGGATCGAAGCGGAGCGGAGCCGCGCCGCTCTGGCCGGTGCCCGGCGCCTGCTTGGTGCACGGGTCGGGGCTGCCGGTGAACGCCGACCGGAACTGGTCGAAGTTCCGCTTCGCGTCCGTGCCGGGGCAGTCCTCGCCCCACTGCTCCGGGCTCGCCAGCGCCGTGTACGCCACCTCGACCCGTCCGGATTTGATCCCGTCGAGCACGGCCTCGTCGCGGATGGCCTGCGAGGCGTCGTCCCCGGCGATGATCCGGAGCCGGTCGATCCCGCACGGCGCGCCCTGCACCCAGGTCTGGACGAACGCGCCCAGGTCGCGGCCCCGCCCGGCGAAGTACACGGCCGACGGGGCGGCCTGGCAGAGATTGGCGTGCATCAGGTTGAACTGGTCGATCAGGTAGTTCCGGCGGCCGGAGTCGGCGGCCAGTTCGCGGGGCGACGTGTAGGGCAGGGTGGTGACGGTGCGGCCCGGCGCCTGGAAGCGGGTCTTCGCCTCCGCGGCCAGGGTGGCCGTGTAGTCGTCGCCGGCGACGCCGTCCGCGATGACCGCGAGGGAGGTGACGGCCGGGCTGAGCGTGCCCGCGTACTGGTTGGCGGCGATGACCGCGTGCGTGTTGGTGGGGGCGACGCGGAACATGTCGGGGATCGGCTTCGCGGGGTCGTCCGGGTCGAGGTTCATCGAGTTGCCGGTGACCGTCGAGCCGATCACCGGGATGTGCAGCTCCTTGGAGATGGCCGCGGCGGCCCGCCGGGTCTCCTCGGTGGACTGGCCGAGCCCGACGACCGCCGCGATCCGCTCGGAGGCGGCGTGCTTCCCGACGCTGTCCACGGCCTGCCGCCAGGAGCCGTACCGGCTGCCCATGTTGGCCAGGTACAGCTTGATGCCGGGCCGACTGCCGTACGCGGCCGTGTTGTTGGCCCGCCAGACGGCCGTCACTGCGCCCTCGATGTTGTGGTACAGCGACTCGTGGGTCAGCGTGTCCACGTCCACCACCGGCGACAGGTTCAGCATCAGGACGACGCCCGCGGACTCGCCCCGCACCGCGTCGTTGGCCGCGCGGATCGTCTTCTCCAGCTCCCGCATGCGGGCGGGCTCGTCCTTGGTGAACGGGGTGCTCTCCAGGTTCACCCCGACGCAGGCGAGGGTGGGGCCCCGGCCCGTGGCCGTCATGCCCTTCCCGCAGGTCAGATCCGGCGGGACGAGCCACTCGTACGCGCGTATGCCGCCGAGGACGAGGCCGGCCGCGAGGACGAGGGCGGCGGCGCCGGCGAGCACCGGGTGGCGGCGCCACCGGACGAAGCGGGGAATGCGTACACCTGCGGGCATGAGGACTCCTAGCGGTGCGTGCGTGCGTACGGTGCCCGGCGTGCGGGAGCGGCCGGACGGGGCCGCGGCGCGGGCGGGTCAGGCGAACAGGGCGCCCGCCTGCTGGAGGGCGCTGACGTCGAGGAGGCGGGAGTTGTGCGCGAGGCGTTCGAAGCCCTCTTCGATCTGGGCGTCCCAGCGGCGGCTGCGCTCGGTGAGCGGGTCGTTGTACAGCCACAGCAGGGCCAGCAGTTTCGCCGTGGCGACGGCGACCACGTCCCGGCCGGACCGCTCGATGCCGGCGAGGAGGCCCGCGTACGCCTCGTGCGCGGGCCGCTCCTGGACGAGGCGGCACGGCGCGGACGCGAGGTAGTCGAGGAGCCGCACCCACGCGCGGTGGTCGCGGTCGAAGCGGTTCGCGAGGGCCTCGGCGACGGGCGCGAAGTCGCCCAGGCACAGGTCGTAGAAGAGCTGCTGCTCCTCCCGGGCGGGCGCCGGGCCGCCGTGGGCGGCGGCAAGCGGGGCCAGGGCGTGGGACTGGCGGGCGAACACCTCCCGCCAGGGGTCGGACGCGGCGTGCGCGGCCGGGTCGGCGGGCTCGGCCGGTCCGGCCGCCCCGGCGGCGGACAGGGCGGTGAGGGCGCAGCGGCTCAGCCACGGGTGCAGGACGGCGGGCCGGTCGGCCTCGCCCCAGCCCACCTCCCGGATGAGGGACGGGCGGTGGAAGAACGTGCTGACCCACAGGTTGCGGCGGAGCAGCTCCAGGCTCCGCGGCAGGTCGGCTATCTCGGGCGGCACCCGGGGGTCGTCCGCGGTGCGCATGTCCGCGAGGTAGGCGGCGGCCAGGACCGCGGGCGGCGGTGCGGTCCAGGGCCCCGCGGGCACGGCCAGGCCCTCTGGCATGCAGGCCTCCAGGGCCCGCGACCACAGGGGTCTGCCGTCCGCGTCGACGGCGGCGGGCAGGGGTCTCCCGCGTTCGGCGGCGTCCGCGTCGGGGGAGGTGCCGGCCCGCTGCTCCTGCACGGCGAGGACGGCGCCCCAGTGCCCGCCGGTCAGGGCGTGCACGACGGGCGCGGGGACGGGCGCGGCGAGCAGGGCCCCGTCGTCGGCGACGGCCCCGGCCCGCTCCTCGGGCATCGGGTCGAGCCACACCGGATACCAGTAGTGCGCCGCCGAGGCGGCGTCCGGTGCCGCGCCGGCCCCGTCCTGGCGGGTCCACACCGTGCGGGAGGCCCGGGACAGCAGGGGGATGCGGCGCTGCGGGGTGTCGGGCAGCGGAGTGGTGCGCCAGGGCTCGCACCAGCGGGTCGTCCACTCGGGCTGCCACTGGTCGCAGGCGGCGAGGACGACGACGGGGTCGGCGGCGGCCGCCGCGCCCGGCTCGCTCTGCGCGTTGCGCAGCCGGGCGGCGACGAGCGCGGACAGGAAGCGTCGGCCGGCCGGGGTCTGCGCACCGTCCACCAGCAGGACCCAGGCGTGGTCGTGCCGGCCGCGGGCCCGCTCGGGCTCGGGTATCTCGCACGAGCACGCCGACCGCAGGGCCGGGTGGCGCTCGGCCTGGTCCTTGGCGTCGGCGAGGAACGCCGCCATCAGCGGCGCGACCACCGCGGAACGGGAGGCGGAGCTGAGCCGGATCAGGGCGTCGACGGAGCCCGCGGCCTCCGCCTCGGGGATGCCGACGTGCCAGCGCAACGCGTCGCGCAGGCCCCACCGGGCGGGGCCCTGGAGCAGCGAGCCGATCACGGGCCGGGCCCGCTCGCGTG
Organism: Streptomyces toxytricini; assembly: GCF_014649915.1. Lineage (GTDB taxonomy): Bacteria > Actinomycetota > Actinomycetes > Streptomycetales > Streptomycetaceae > Streptomyces > Streptomyces toxytricini. Next base: position 60,578 of record NZ_BMTY01000011.1, read on the forward strand.
CGGCGGAGGCCGTCTCGCGGGGGCCTGAGACCAGCGGGCTGAGGACACCGGTGGCGACGATGTCCATCGTGGCGTCGACGGCCTCCTCCAAGCGGGAGGCGAACCGGCCGCGGCGGGTGTTGCGGGTGTACTGCTGGATCAGGCCGCGGATCTGGTCGGTGGCGCGGGCCCGGTCCGGATCCAGCTCCTCGTTCAGCGCGAGCAGTCCGAGGGCGAAGCGGTGGAAGACGGGGCCGCGGCGCAGGGTGTCCCAGCCGCGCATCATCTGGAAGGCGGTCAGGGCGGCCGCGGACACCGGGTCGACGGGGTTCTCGTGGAAGTCGAGGTGGGCGTGCACCACGGTCGAGCCGCAGCCCTGGGACACGGCCCGCAGCAGGCTGGACTTGCCCGACATACGGGGCCCCAGCAGTGCGACCACCGGCTGCCGCTGGCCGGGACGGCGCCAGATCATGTTCCGGAGGAAGGCCTCCGCCCCCTCGGCACGGCCGAACTCCGCCGCAGCGCTCACCACTGACCGCCCCCCGACTGCTGTGAGATGGAACGCACCGACGACACGGAAGGTAACACCGGGGGGACGGGGAGCGATGGGTATCCGCGCAACCGTTGCAGGGCTGTGGACCGCCTGTTGCGTATGCGGCGCCGCCCGCCCCGGCGATCCGGGGGGACGATCTTCGCTCGTTATGCTGCAACCGCGCCGGCGGCACCCGCCCGCGCCAGGAACGACGACCAGATGTGCCGGGCCGCCGCGTGCGGCCGGAGAGGGAGCCCCCGATGGACGTGCAGCACTTCGAGCGGATCACCGCCTTCATCGAGGCGCGCCTCACGCCCCTGTTCGACGAGGCCACGGGCAGTGAGCGCGGCTTCGCGATGGACGACACCTCCCGGGCGCTGCGGGCGCTGCGCAACGCGGTGCTGGAGGCGTCGGCGGTCAGGGGCCTGATGGAGAAGCGGGAGACGGCCGACGCGGCGCTGCGCCGGGTCATCGACCAGTCGGTGGAGCACCACTGGGACGTGCTGCGCGGCATCGCCAGGCAGTGGGAGGACCACGCCGACTTCCTTCGGGAGTTCAAGCGCCACGCCTGGGAGCTGGACGCCGCGCCGGCCGCGGGCTGACCCCGCCGCGGCGGCCCGCGCTCCCGGCCGCGCGCGGGCGGCCGGCGCGACAATGGGCTTGTGTGCCGGCTGCCGAGGGCAGGAGGCGGAGATGAACGGCTCGGTCCCCGTCGGGCGGGTGGTCGGCGTTCCGCTGCGGATGCACTGGAGCGTGCCGCTGCTCGTGCTGCTCTTCGCGTACGGGCTCGGCCGCCGGACCCTGCCCGCCTGGACTCCGGGCCGGTCGGACGCCGTCTACACCGCGGCCGCGGCCGTCGGCGCGCTCGCCCTGGTGGCCAGCCTGCTGCTGCACGAGGCGGCGCACGCCGCGGCCGCCCGCCGCAGGAAGATCGCCGTCGAGGACGTGACGCTGTGGGCGCTCGGCGGCATGACCCGGATGGGCCGGCCCCCGACGGCCGGGGCGGCGTTCCGGGTGGCGGTGAGCGGGCCGCTGGTGAGCCTGCTGCTCGGGGGTGCGGCGTTCAGTGCCGGGGTCGGGATGCGGGCCCTGACCGGGTGGGAGGTCCCGGCGGCCGTCCTGGTGTGGCTGGGCTGGACGAACCTCTTCCTCGGCGTGTTCAACCTCCTGCCGGCTGCGCCCCTCGACGGTGGCCGCGTACTGCACGCGCTGCTGTGGTGGCGCACGGGCGACCGGGAGCGGGCCGAGCGGGCGGCCTCGCGCAGCGGCCAGGTCTTCGGCATGCTGCTCGCGGCGGGCGGGTGGGTCGCGTTCCTGCGGGGGGCGCCGGACGGGCTGTGGCTCGTCCTGATCGGCCTGTTCATGGCCTTCGTCGCCGCCGCCGAGCGGCGGACCGCCGAGCTGCGCTCCGCGCTGGAGGGGGTGCGCGTGGCCGACGCGATGACGAGCCCGGTGGCCGCGGCGGCGGACTGGCTGAGCGTGCGGCGGTTCATCGACGAGGTGGCGCTGGACGCGCGGCACTCCCTGCTGCCGCTGCACGACTTCGACGGCCGCCCCAGCGGGGTGGTGGAGGTGGCCCGGCTGGCGGCGGTCCCCGAGGAGCGGCGCGATCAGTTGCGGGTGCGCGACGTGGGGAACCCGGTGGAGCGGTATGCGGTGGCCCCGCCGGACCTGCCGCTGGCGGAGGCGCTCGACCGGCTGCGGCCGGGCACCGGGCTGCCGGTGCTGGTGGTGGACGGCGGTAGGCTCGTCGGGATCGTGACGGCCTCCGACATCGCCCGGATGCAGCGCCGGCGCGCACTGGGCGGCTGAGCCGCGCGGGCGGCGGCGTACCGGACGACAATGGAGGGTGCGATGCCGTACGTAGCCGTGAGCGCCCTGAGCCACCCCGGCCTGATCCGCGACCACAACGAGGACAGCCTCGTCGTCGGACCGTGGACGCTGTGCGCCACCGCCACCCGCACCCCGCAGACGTTCGTCTTCCCGCTCGGCGACCCCCTCGTCGTGGCGGTGGCCGACGGCATCGGCGGGCAGCCGGCCGGGGAGGTGGCCAGCGCGCTCGTGGTGCGGCAGCTCTCCGCCCTCGGGTTCGCCCTGGACGGCGAGGAGGCGGTCCGCGAGGCCGTCTCGCTGTGCGACCGGGCCGTGTACGCGGCCGCGGACGGCGATCCGGGGCTGACCGCGATGGGCACGACCGTCGCGGGCGTCGCCGTCCTCGACGAGTCGCTGGTGTCGTTCAACGTGGGCGACAGCCGTGTCTTCGACGCGACCGCGGAGGAGCTGAGGCTGGTGAGCGTGGACGACAACCCCCCGCTGCCGCCGGGGATGCGGACGTCGTCGGTGCTCACGCAGGCGATCGGCGGCGGGGGCGGGCCCGGCCTGGTCCTCCCGCACGTCTCGGTGGAGCCGCTCGGCCCGGGGGCGCGCTACCTGGTCTGCTCGGACGGGCTGACCGATCCGGTCCCGGAGGAGGAGGTCGGGGAGCTGCTGCGGGTCCACGACGACGGCAGGGCCGTGTTCGAGCTGTGGCGGGCCGCCATCGAGGCGGGCGGGCCCGACAACATCACGCTCGCGCTGGTGCGGATCGGCTCGTAGGCGTACGTACGGCCCGGCGGGCGGCTCGCGGTCAGGGCCGGCGGCGGCCGCCCTTGGCCCCCTTGGCGGTGCGGGCGCCCTTGGCGGGCCCGGCTCCCCTGCCGCCCTTGGCCGTACTTCCCTTGCCTGCGCCGCTCTTCGCCGTACCGCCCTTGCCGCCGGTGGCTCCGCCGCGCGCGTTCCGTCGGGTCGCGGCCTTTCCGGCGGCGGCGCCCCGGCTGCCGCCCTTGGCGTCCTGCGTGTCCCGCTGGGGGCCGCGGGTGCTGTTGACGGTGCGGCCGCGGACGATGCCGATGAAGTGCTCGACCAGGTCGGGCGTGGGGTCGGCCTCGGGCCAGGAGAGCGCCACCCGGGAGGCGGGGGCGTCGGTGACGGGCCGGTACGTCAGGTCCTTGCGGTGGTGCAGGCGGGCCAGCGACTGGGGCACGACGAGTACGCCGATCCCGGCCGCGACGAGCTCGACCGCGTCGGCGGTGGTCGCCGGCCGCTCGAACGCGGGACGGCCGGGCAGGGCCTCCCAGTCGAGGGTGTCGTCGAGGGGGTGCAGGACGATCTCGTCGGCGAGGTCGGCGGTGGACACCTCGTCGACGGCGGCCACGAGGTGGTCCTTCGGGACCACGACGACCGTGGTCTCGGTGTACAGGGGGATCGCCGCGAGGCCGCCGCGGTCCGCGGGGATCCGGACGAGGCCCGCGTCCGCCCCGCCGTCACGGAGCGTGTCCGGCGCCTCCGTGGCGGAGACCTGCACGAGAGTGAGCGGGACGTCGGGCAGGCGCTCGTTCCAGATCCGCACCCACTTGCTGGGCGTCACTCCGGGGACGTACGCGAGCCGGAACGAGGGAGATGCTTCCGAGCCTGTCACCCGCCCAGGTTACCGGGCGTGGTCAGGAGTAGTGCACACGCTCGATATTCTTGTCGCATGACGTCGCACAAGACCGCCCAGACCATGAAGCCCGCCACCGCGGCGAAGAAGCTGGGTGTGTACCTCGAGGCCACCCCCGCGGAATTCCGGGAGGGGGTCGTCTCCCGCAGCGAGCTGAACGCGCTGCAGGCCGACCCGCCCCAGTGGCTCCAGGACCTGCGGCGGCTCGGCCCGCACCCGCGCCCGGTGGTCGCGGCCCGGCTCGGCGTCTCCATCGCGGGCCTCGCCCGCGGCGGCGTCACGGAAGCGCTCACCACCGAGCAGATCGACGCCCTGAAGCAGGAGAACCCGGAGTGGCTGCAGAAGGAGCGCGCCACGCAGGCCGAGGTCCGCAAGGAAGCGGTGCGGATCAAGGAGCGCAACGCCGAGCGCGAGGCGCGCGGGCAGGCCGGCGCCTGAGACGCGCCCGCCCCTCGCACACCGTGTGACCCGCACGTGTGCCGAGGGGCGCCCGGTGCGCCGGAGCAGACCCGGCGCACTGGTGCACCGAGACCGTTTCGGGCGGTTCCGGTGGAGATCCGCAGAATGGGCGACCTGCCGCACGGGCAGGCATTTCGTGTGATCTCGCAACTCCTGGCATGGTTCCGCCCTGCCGCCACGACGGTGTTCACTGCCGACTTCACCTCCACCACTCAATGGGTCGCCGGCCGGTCCTGGGCCTATCCGAACGGCGGCCCGGTCAACCCCGGCGACAACAAGCTCGACCACCTCGTCCCCGACCCCGCGTACAGCCGCAGCGGAACGTTTCGCGCGACCCGCCGCCCCGACGGCAAGTGGGACGCGGGACTGCTGACCACCGAGGGCAGCGGGGAAGGCTTCCAACTGCGCGCGGAGGACGTCCTGGAGGCCCGCGTCAGACTCCCGCGGGAGCTCGGCGCCTGGCCGGCGATCTGGACCTGGCGCGACGGCGGCAACGAGGTCGACGTCTTCGAGTACCACCCCGACAACCCGGACCTCCTCGAACTCTCCAACCACGTCCGCGGCGGCGGCTCGCACTACTACCGCAACCCGGCCGTCGAGCCCGGCGGCTGGGTCGACCTGAAGGTGAAGTTCGGCGCCAGGTCGGTCGTCTGGTGGGTGAACGGCACCCGCGTGTACGCCGACCGCACCGGGGTCGGGCGGCGCTGGCGGGCGTACATCATCGTCAACCTGTCCGTGTGCGCGGGCCGTTACCACCCTGCCCCCGAACCGGACGTCTCGGAGATGTCCTACGAGGTCGCCTACCTGCGCATCACGCGCTAGGGCCGCGCGCGGCGGACCTGACGGACCCCGCCGCCCGGGCACCCGATTCGACTGCCGGGTACGGCTGTTCACCGGAAGGCCGGAAGAAATTCCCTACCGACCGGTAGACATCCCTTGCGATCGTGCGGATTCTGGCCGCGTACATGCCAAATCCCCATGTCGTGAGGAGCGCCCCCACATGCGCAGCACCCGTACCCGCAGCCGCATACGCACCCTCGGAACCGCCGCCGGCACGGCGGCCGCGACCGCCGCCCTGCTGCTGGCCCCCGCCACGACCGCGTCGGCGGCCCCCGGGGCGGCGCCCGCCCCCGCTGCCGCACAGGCCGCCCCGACGACCTGGGCGCCCGGCGGCAACGCGGCGATCCACGGCATCGACTACGGCATGTGGAAGCGCGACGTCGCCGCCGTCGTGGCCGAGGCCCGCCCGTACGTCGAGCAGCGCCTTGCCCGCTCGCCCTCCGGCGAGCGCCCCGCGATCGTCCTCGACATCGACAACTCCTCGCTGGAGACGGACTTCCACTGGTTCTGGACGCTCCCGACGCCGGCCATCGCAGAGGTGCGCGACCTGACCCGGTACGCCCACGAGCACGGCGCCGCGATCTTCTTCGTCACCGCCCGCCCGGGCATCATCGGCTCGCTCACCGACTGGAACCTCAAGCAGGTGGGCTACCCGGTGTCGGGGCTGTACGTCCGGGACCTGCCCGACCTCTTCGAGGAGGTCAGCGCGTACAAGACCGAGCAGCGCGCCGAGATCGAGTCGCGCGGGTACACGATCATCGCCAACATCGGCAACAAGCAGAGCGACCTGGTCGGCGGCCACGCGGAGCGCACCTTCAAGCTGCCGGACTACGGCGGCAAGCTGTCCTGACCGGACGCGCGGCGCCGGACCCGGGCCGCCCTCCCGGACCCGGCGCCCCCACCCGTGCCGCTACGGCCGCAGCGGCGGCGCCGGCAGCGGGGCGCCGTCCCGGGCCAGGGTGGCGATCAGCAGCAGCGCACCGGTCCAGCCGAGGGGCACCACCGCCGAGGGCCGGCCCGATCCGTTGACGGTCTCCGGGAGTTCGCCCAGCCCGTTCCGCTTGGACAGCACCCAGTCCAGCACCCGGTCCGCCTTGGCGCCCTCGCCGGTGTGCGCCCAGGCCACCGCGAAGAAGGAGGTACTGGCGGTCCAGGCGTACGAACCCCAGCTGAAGCCGGGGTCGTTGCCCGGGGAGAGCCCGCCGTTGGGCAGCAGCAGGGCCTCGTACGTGGAGTCCAGCGCCGCGGCCAGGGCGGGCGGGGCGTTGTTGACCGGCGGCGCCATGAACGCGGCGGCGCTGTCCCGGCCGTGCCGCCCGTCGGCGGTGCGCGGGTAGCCGCCCGGGGCGAAGGAGGCGGCGATGCCCGCCGAGAGCCTCCGCGCGGCGCCGGCCCAGCGGTCCCGGTCGCCGGTCTCGCCGAGGCCGGCGGCGAGGTCGGCGGCCGCGTTGAGGCCGGCGAGCAGCGGGGCCGCGGTGCCGATGTTGGGGCTGTCGGTGCCCAGTTCCCAGTAGTCCGGGGAGGCGGGCGGCAGCCCGTCCGCGCCGACCGAGCCGGCGGCGTGGTCGGCAGCCTTGCGCACCATGGGGTACAGGGCCCGCAGCCGCGCCTCGCGATCCGCGGCCGGAGCCTGCCGGTACCAGTGCCACGTCGCCCACGGCACCCAGCCGTTGGCGTCGAGCTGCCAGGCCCGGGCGTCGGGCGGGCCACTGCCGTCGAGCTTCGTCCGGGCCTCCCAGGTGCCGTCCGGACGCTGCGTCGCGGCGTCGTACCGCAGGATCCGGTACGCCTCCTCGTCGTGGCCGGTGGCCGCGAAGGCGACGGCGGCGAACGCCCCGTCGCGCGGCCACGAGTACTCCCAGGCGGGCGCCCACCCCGCGGCGAAGGCGCCGTTCGGCCGGAGCAGCGCGCGCAGTGAGAGCAGGGCGCGCTCCGCGGCGGCCTGCCGGGGCGTGCCGGCGCCGGGGATCCGGCCGGAAGCGAGCCAGGCGCGGCTCTCCTCGATCCGGGCGCGGGCACCGGGGTCCTCGGCGGGGACGACGACCGAGGCCGTCGCCCCGTCGGGCAGGTGGCGCCACCGGCCGGACGGCAGGCGGAGCACATGGCTGCCGTCGAGGTAGGAGGCGCCGACCGCGAAGGAGGGGGCGATCGCCTCGACGGCGGTGCCGTTGGAGAGCAGGCCGGCAGTGCGGGCGGCCAGGGCGGTGGCGGGCACGTAGCAGGGCTCCGTCTCGCCGCAGCGCTCGCTGCCGGAGGGGTTCACGTGGAAGGCGAGCCGGGTGGGGTCGGCGTGCCATCCGCCCCAGTAGGCCCGGTCGTGGTTCCAGCTGGTGAGGGAGCCGGGGACGGCGCTCTTCGTGCCGTACCAGGCGATGTTGCCGCTCTCGGCGGTCGTCGCCTGGAGGTGCAGGTGGTAAGGGGTGCCGGGGGTGACGTCCGCGGTGAGGGGGAACTCCAGCCAGCCGGCGCCCGCCCCGCCCAGCGAGGCGAGGGTGACGGTCCGGGAGGCGAGGGCGGACGCGGGGTCGGCCTTGTCGCGGCGGATCTGCGCGGTGATGCTGCCGGTGCCGGCCGCGCTGCCCACGTAGACGCTCACGCGGGTGATGCGGCTGCTGTCGACGGTGAATTCCTGGGCGGCAGCGTGGTCGGGGGACTTCACCCCGAACAGGGCGGTCGGGTGCAGGGGCTGCCCGTCGTACGGGGCCGCCGCGGGGCGGGGCGCCGAACGGGCGCCGGTGTCGCCCGGCGGGCCCCCGGACGGCAGGGCCTGCGGCGCGGCGGACGGTGCCGCGGCGAGCACGGCGGACAGCACGGCGGGGAGCACGCCCGTCGCGAACGGCATAGGGTGCGGCCCTTCTGTCGGGGGGTGGGGCGGGCCCCCACTGTGCCTGTCCGGTGCGGCGCCGCCGGGGCGCCGCGGCGTGTTCCACCCGAGCGGGCGGTGATTCCATCCGATGGTGTGACACCCGCGCTCGGCCGCCGGCCGCGGCCCCACCCCCTGCCGCCCGGTATGGCGCACGTCACACGGTCGCGGTGCGTCCGGCTGTCACGAACGGGCGGGCCGCGCGGTCCGGAGGGTGTGAAGGCGCCGCGCCGCGACACTCGGAGCGGCTCGGCGCATCGTGCGAGCGCGGCACGACCGGGGCGGGGAGCCCCGTGCCGCGGAGGAGGCAGGGAACGATGAAGGTGCTGCTGGCCGGTGCGACCGGGGCGATCGGCCGCCCCCTGACCCGCCTGCTGCTCGCGGGCGGGCACGAGGTGCTGGCACTGGCCCGGTCCGAGGCCTCGGCGCGGCGTGTCCGCGACCTGGGGGCCGAACCGGTGCACGCCGACGCGCTCGACCGGGAGGGCCTGCTGCGCGCGGTCGAGGGCCGCACCGCCGACGCGGTGGTCCACCAGCTGACCGCGCTCAAGGCCCCGAAGCGGACCCTGACGGCGGACGACCCCTCGAACGTGCTGCGCGCCGCGGGCACCGAGCACCTGCTGGAGGCGGCCGGCGTGCTCGGCGCCACCCGCTTCGTGGCGCAGTCCCTGGTCACCGGCTACGGCTACGGCGACCACGGCGACCGGATGCTGACCGAGCGCGACCCGTTCGGGGTGCTCCGCGGCACGGTCTCCGACCACGTGGTCGACGGGCTCACCGCCGTCGAGAGCCGCGTGTTCGCCGCCCGGCACGTCGCGGGCACGGCCCTGCGGTACGGCGTCTTCCACGGGCCGGGCACCTGGTTCGACCCCGACCCGGCGAGCCGGACCGTCCCCGTACCGGTAGGCGGAGGCGGTGTCATGTCGTGGGTGCACGTCCAGGACGCCGCCGCCGCGACGGTCGCCGCGCTGGAACACGGGGGCGCGGGAGAGGCGTACAACATCGTCGACGACGCACCCGCCACATGGGGCGAGGCCGCCGCCCTCGCACGCGGCGGCCGGCGGTCGCTGCGGCTGCCGGGACGGCTGCTGCGCCGCATGGTCCCCTACCTCGGCGACCTGATGCTCGACACGACGCTGCGCGTCTCGCACGCCAAGGCCACGGCGCAGCTCGGCTGGACGCCCCGGCGACCGGGCCCGGGCGCCGGCCGGGCCCGCTGAGGGGGTGGGCCCGCACGGGCGTTCCCCGGCGCCGGCCCGGCGGCGGAGGGAACCGGCAGGCTGCCGGAGCAGTCCTGAGGGGTGGTTGCGATCATGCCGGTGGGAGCCGGCGCCGACAGGAGGAGCACCACCCATGACGATTCACCGGCCGGGGCGCCCCGGGGACCTGCCCGCCGCGGAGGCGCTGTGGGCGCGGTGGGCGCTGGCCGCCGTCCTGCAGGCGTCGACCGCTGCCGAGGGGCGCGGCGTCCACCGCTCCGGAACGTGGGTCGACGCCGAGGGCCTGCACCTCGACGACGGCGGCTGTACGTGGTGGACGTTCGAACCGCTGGGCGGCGGACGGTACGCGCTGTACGGCGAGGACGAGTCGAGCGGCGTGAAGTGGCACGAGCCGGCCGTGGACATGCTCGCCGGGGCCCCCGACTGGCTGCCCCGCGCCACGCTGGACGACCTGCTGGAGGGGGCGCAGCTGGGCTGCGTGTACTGGTACGAGGCCGGCGCCTGGGCCCGTGCCCCGTACCCGGAGACGCTGGAGGACGACGGCCTGGACGGCGGCATCGGGCGGTTCGCCGGCGAGGAGATCCGCTGGGAGCTGGGCGTGGCCCGAGCCGTCGGGGAGGAGCTGCTGGCCGCGGCGGAGGGCTACCGGCTCCGGCGGGAGGACCTGGAGCAGCTGGTGGAGCGGGCGCAGAGCCCGCACGGCGACGGCTGGGACCTGCCGGCGATGCTGCGGGCGCTGGAGCTGTCCGGGATCGGCGCCCGGGCCGCCACCCCGTAGCCGGGCGCGCGGCCCCGCACCCCTGCGGGGGGGCGGGCCTATGGCGGGGGCGCGCGGGGAGCGGGGCAGGTCGTCGGGGCGGCCCGGGGGCCCGTCCGTGCGCTGAAGTTGAGAAGTGTTCACCTTTCCGTTGACAGGGCGGCCATTGGCGGCGAAAAGTCGGTGCAGCACCGCCCCGCGCCCCCGCGACCGAAGTGAGCCCGCGTATGACCCCGCGCCTGCCCGGCCCCCGTCCCGATCCGCTCGCCGGCCCCCACCCCGCGCCGCTTCCGGAGTTCCCCTCCGACTTCCTGTGGGGCGTCTCGGCCTCCGCCTTCCAGGTGGAGGGGGCGACGACCGCGGACGGCCGCGCCCCCTCCACCTGGGACGCCTTCACGCGCCGGCCCGGCGGCATCAAGGACGGCACCCTCGCGGAGACGGCCTGCGGGCACTACGAGCGCTACCGCGAGGACGTGGCCCTCATGGCCGGACTCGGCGTGGGCGCCTACCGGTTCTCGGTCTCCTGGCCGCGGGTCCTCCCCGACGGGCACGGCCCGGTCAACCACGCGGGGCTGGACTTCTACGACCGGCTCGTCGACGAGCTGTGCGCCCGCGGCATCGCGCCGGCCCCCACTCTCTTCCACTGGGACACCCCGCTGGCGCTGGAGGAGCGCGGCGGCTGGCTGAACCGGGACACCGCCGAGCGGTTCGCCGCGTACGCCTCGGTGGTCGCCGAGCGGCTGGCCGACCGGGTCCCGATGTGGATCACCGTCAACGAGCCCGCCGAGGTCACTCTCCTCGGCTACGGCATCGGGGAGCACGCGCCGGGCAGGCGGCTCCTCTTCGACGCCCTGCCGGCGGCCCACCACCAGCTGCTGGCCCACGGCCTCGGCGTGCAGGCACTGCGCGCGGCCGGCGCGCAGCGAATCGGCATCGCCGCCTCGCACAGCCCCGTGTGGGCGGCGGGGGACGGCGAGGAGGACCGTGCGGCGGCCGAGCTGTACGACCTGCTGACGAACCGGATGTTCGCCGACCCGGTCCTGACCGGCGGCTACCCCGACGAGGGCCTGGCCGCGATGATGCCGGGCCCGGTCGCGGAGGACCTGCGGACGATCTCCGCCCCGCTGGACTGGTACGGCGTCAACTACTACAACCCGGTCCGCGTAGGCGCCCCGCAGCCGGCGGACACCCTTTCGGAGGGCGGGAGTTCCTACGCCGGCATCCGGCTGCCGCCCGAACTCCCCTTCGCACTGCGGGAGATCGAAGGGTACGAGCGGACCGACTTCGGCTGGCCGGTGGTCCCGGACGGTCTGCGGGAGCTCCTCACCGGCATGCACCGCCGCTACGGCGACCGCCTGCCGCCGCTGTACGTCACGGAGAACGGCTGCTCGTACGGGGACGGGCCCGATCCGGTGACCGGGCGCGTGGCGGACGCCCGCCGGATCGCGTACCACGACGGCCATCTGCGGGCCCTGCACCGGGCGATGGAGGAGGGGGTCGACGTCCGCGGGTACTTCGTGTGGTCGATCCTCGACAACTTCGAGTGGGCGGAGGGCCACCGGCAGCGGTTCGGACTCGTCCACGTCGACTACGCGACGCTGCGGCGGACCCCGAAGGACTCGTACGCCTGGTACCGCGGGGTGATCAGGCGCGGCAGGTGACCGGGGGCGGGCCGGCGGCGGCGCCCCGCGGGGCGCCGCCGGGCGCGCGGGGGCGGTGCCGCCGAAGCCTGGCGGCGGCACCGCCCTCCGCACCGTGTCAGGAGTTGACGCAGACGTTCCCGGCCGTCGGGTTCAGCGCGCCGATCACGTTGATGCTGTTGCCGCACAGGTTGATCGGGATGTGGATCGGGATCTGGACCACGTTGCCCGAGAGAACGCCCGGCGAGCCGATGGCCGCGCCGTTGGCCGTGCTGTCCGCGACGGCGGTTCCGACCCCGCCGAGCGTGGCGCAGACGGCCAGGCAGGCAGCCGCGGCCATGGTGCGGATCTTCATGTGGGTCTCCCATCGAGTGAGCGGGTGTGCACGGCCCATCCCATACCAATCCGCTGCGTACCCGCCCGATTCACCCGCCCGTGGGCGGTGTCCGGAACCATGGGCACGAACGTGCGGGTGGGACACGGGCGTCTGGTGGGGGGCGGCGGGCGCTATGTAATGTCACACCGCATGATGTCCTTACGGCGTGCCGCGTCCGCCGCGGCCCTCCTCGCCACCCTCGCCTCCACGGCAGTTGCCGCCCCCGCCCACGCGGACGGCTCCGCCGCACCCTCCTGCCGCACCTCCCCCGCCGCACCCCTCGACGCCGAACAGGCCCGGCTCGCCGACCCCCGCACCACCGCCCTCGTAGAACGCGGCGGCCTCGCCGCCTTCGTGGCCCGCTTCCCCGCCGCACTGTGCTCCGCCCGCGGCCCCGCCGAGGCCGGCCGCCTGCTCGACTCCTGGGGAACCGCCTTGTGGGCGGCGGCAGCCGACCGAGCTCAGGGCCGGCGGTCCGGCGGCGACCTCGCCGTGGGCGACGACCGCCCGCTGTACTGGGCCCGCGTCGCCATGACGGCCCAACTCTCCGTCTGGCAGCCGGGTTTCACCGTCGACCGGGCCGCACTGCGCACCCGCTTCGAGGACGCCTCGCGCGGACTCGCCGACAACGCCTTCCGCTCCGCACCCGGTGTCCGGCGCGTGTTCATCAGCGGCTTCGACCCCTTCGGGCTCGACGGGGAGATACGCCGCGCCAACCCCTCCGGCTCCGCCGCGCTCCGCCTCAACGGCCGCCGCATCACCCTCGCCGACGGCACCACCGCCGAGGTGCGCGCCGTCGTACTCCCCGTCCGCTACGCCGACTTCGACGCCGGCATCGTCGAGCGCGCCTTCACACCGCGCCTGGCCGGCGGGCCCGGCACCGCCGACGTCATCACCACCGTCAGCCAGGGCTACCCGGGCGAGTTCACCCTGGAGGACTGGGCGGGCCGCAACCGCTCCGCCGACCCGTACCCCGACAACAACCGCTCCCTGTCGGGCGGAACGCGCGAACACCCGGTGACCGCCCCCGGCCTCGGCCCGGGCCCCGAATTCATCCGCACCACCCTCCCCGCCGGCGCGGTCACGGCGGCCGTGCAGAGCCCGTACCCGGTCCGGCTCAACCCGTCGGTCACCGAGATCCCGGCGGGCGGCACCGCCCCGGTGGACCGCGCCGACGGCCCCACCCCGGGCTCGCGGGCCGTCGCGGGCGGAGGCGGCGGCTACCTGTCCAACGAAGTCGCCTACCGCAGCAACCGGTTGCGCGGCACGCTGCGCCCGCACGTGCCGGGCGGGCACCTGCACACCCCCGTCCTCACGGGCCTGCCCGCCGACCCGCAGGTGCTGACCGGGCCCGAGTTCGAGGGCAACGAGAGCGCCATCGCCGACGAGGTCCGCGCCGTCCTCGAACACGCCGCCGTACGCCGCTGAACCGGGCCGCCGCGCCCGCCCGTCAAGGACCGCCATCCGACGCGCCCACCTGCGGGTGAAGCACCCGCGGGCGGGCAGCGGCCGGTGCCGCCGAGCCGGAACACTGTCGCACCTCGGACGATCGGCACACCCCACGGAAAGCGGACGCCCATGGCGAACGGCACGGTCCTGCTGGCACTGCGTGAGAACCCCCTGGGCGGCGGCGTCAGCGCCGAGCAGATCCGGCGCATCGGCAAGGAGTTGGAGAACGAGGGCCTGGAGCTGCGGTGGGCGGCCACCGCCGCCGACGCCCGGGCCGCGCTCCGCACGGAGGCGGGCCTGTGCGCCGCCGTCGTCGCCTGGGACCTGCCGGGCGGGGCGGGCGCCCCCGCCGAGGCGGGCGGCGGGGGCGAGGTGCTGCGCCACATCGGGCGCCGCTTCAAGGACCTGCCGGTCTTCCTCGTCATGGCCGACGAGTCCGACCAGGACCTGGAGCGGCTGCCGCTGTGGGTCTCCGAGACCGTCGTCGGCTACATCTGGCCCCTGGAGGACACGCCGTCCTTCATCGCCGGACGCGTCGGCACCGCCGCCCGCAACTACCACCGGGACCTGCTGCCCCCGTTCTTCAAGGCCCTGCGCCGCTTCGACGACGCGCACGAGTACTCCTGGCACACCCCGGCCCACTCCGGCGGCGTCGCCTTCCTCAAGTCCCCCGCGGGGCGGGCGTTCTTCGACTACTACGGCGAGCGCCTCTTCCGCAGCGACCTGTCGATCTCCGTCGGGGAGCTGGGGTCGCTCTTCGAGCACAACGGGCCGATCGGCGAGGCCGAGCGGAACGCCGCCCGCGTCTTCGGCGCCGACCGCACCTATTTCGTCCTGCACGGCGACTCCACCGCGGACCGCATGGTCGGCCACTACAGCGTCACCTCGGACGAGATCGCGCTCGTCGACCGCAACTGCCACAAGTCCGTCCTGCACGGCCTGGTCATCTCCGGGGCACGCCCCGTCTACCTGGTGCCGACCCGGAACGGCTACGGGCTGGCCGGGCCCCTCCCGCCGACCGAGACCGACGCGGCGGCCGTCGCCGCGCGGATCGCCGCGAACCCGCTCGCCGCCGGGGCGCTCTCGCGGGACGCGCAGTACGCGGTGCTGACGAACTCCACGTACGACGGGCTGTGCTACGACACGGTCACGGCCGCCCGCGCCCTCGCCCCGAGCACGCCGCGCCTCCACTTCGACGAGGCCTGGTTCGCGTACGCGCGCTTCCACCCCCTGTACGCGGGCCGGTACGGCATGGCCGTCGGCCCGGACACCTTCCCGGACACCGCCGAAGGGCCGCAGCGGCCCACGGTGTTCGCGACGCAGTCGACCCACAAGCTGCTGGCGGCGCTGTCGCAGTGCGCGATGGTGCACGTGCGGTCGGCGCCGCGGGCGCCCGTCGAACACGAGCGGTTCAACGAGGCGTTCATGATGCACGGGACGACGTCCCCGCTGTACCCGGCGATCGCCTCGCTGGACGTGGCGGCGGCGATGATGGACGGGCCGCAGGGGCAGTGGCTGGTCGACGAGGCGGTGACCGAGGCGATCCGGTTCCGGCAGGCCGTGGTGCGCACCGGCCGGCGGATCGCGGCCGCCGGCGACCGGCCCGCCTGGTTCTTCGGCGTCTGGCAGCCCGACACCGTCACCGACCCGGCGACCGGCGAGCGCCTGCCGTTCGCCGAGGCGCCGGCGGCGCTGCTGAGCCGCGAGCCGGGCTGCTGGCACCTGGAGCCCGGCGCCGCCTGGCACGGCTTCCGCGACCTGACCGAGGGCTACTGCCTGCTCGACCCGGTCAAGGTGACCCTGACCTGCCCGGGCGTCACCGCGACCGGGGAGACGCAGGAGTGGGGCATCCCGGCCCGCATCCTCACCGCGTACCTGGCCGCCCGCGGCATCGTCGTGGAGAAGACGGACAGCTACACCACGCTGGTGCTGTTCTCGATGGGCATCACCAAGGGCAAGTGGGGCACCCTGATGGACGCCCTCATGGACTTCAAGGCCCTCTACGACGCGGACGCGCCGCTCGACCGGGTCCTGCCCGGGCTGGTCGAGCAGTTCCCCCGGCGCTACGCCGGCACCACCCTGCGCGGCCTGTGCACCCGCATGCACGAGCACCTGACGCACGCCGAGCTGATCACCGCCCTGGACACGGCATTCCAGGAGCTGCCCGAGCCGGTCGCCCCGCCCCGCGCGTGCTACCAGCAGCTCATCCGCGGCGGCACCGAGCGGATCCGGCTGGCCGACGCCGCGAACCGGGTGGCGGCGGCCATGGTGACGGTGACGCCGCCCGGCATCCCGGTCCTGATGCCCGGCGAGTCGACCGGCACCGAAACCGGCCCCCTGCTCCGCTACCTCCGCGCCCTGGAATCCTTCGACCGCGCGTTCCCGGGCTTCCACAGCGAGGCCCACGGCGTGACGATCGACCCGGAAACGGGCGACTACCAGATCGAATGCCTCCGCGAACGGGCCTGACCCGCCCCCGCTGAAGGGAGGGCGCCCCGCCGACCGTCCGGCGGGGCGCCCTGCGGCCGCGCGGGCCGACGGCGCGCTACGGGACGTTCGTGGTGGTCTCGCAGGAGAGGGCGACGTCCGAACCGCCCCTGCCGTCGCAGGAGTCGGTCGCCTCGTCGCCGCCGTCCATGACGTCGTTGCCGCCCGTCGCCGCGTCCACGGCCGGGTCGGGGGCGGGGGCGGGGGCGGGGGCCGCGGGCTTCGCCGGGGCGGGGGAGGCCGGGCGGGAGGGCCTGCCCGGGGACGTGGCCGGGGCCGGCGAGGCGCCGTCACCGCGGCCGCGGGCGACGTGGCCCGAAAGGTTGTCGCCGATGATGGTGTCCTTGCCGGTGCCGCCGATGAGGACGTCGTTGCCCTCGCCGGTGGCGGTGCCCTCCGCCGAGGAGTCGCCCGTCAGCTCGTCGTCGCCGGCGCCGCCGTCGAGGACGTCGTTGCCGCCGCCCGAGGCCTTGATGCCGCCGCGGCTGTCGCCGATCACGGCGTCGTTGCCGTCGCCGCCGAACAGCATGTCGTTGCCGCCGCCGGAGGCGCTGGCGCCGAAGGCGATGCTGTCGCCGCCCAGCCGGTCGTCGCCCGGGCCGCCGAACACGATGTCGTTGCCGCCGCCCTCCACGTCCGTCCGGGTGCCGATCAGGTCGCCGCGTACGACGTCGGAGCCCTCGCCGCCGTCCAGCTGGTCGTTGCCGAGGCCGCCGGCCAGGGTGTCGTCGCCGGCGAGGCCGCAGACCAGGTCGTTGCCGCCGAGCCCGTCGATGGTGTCCGCCGCGGCCGAGCCGACGATGACGTCGTCGCCCTCCGTGCCGGTGATCTTCCCGGTTCCGGTGATCGTCGCGGTGCGGCCGAAGCAGGTCGCCTCCTCGGCCGCGTCCGCGGCGACCGCCGGCAGCCCGAGGGAGAGCAGGGCGGCTGCCGCCAGGATCATGGGGGATGTGCGGACGGGCATACGGACCTCCGGTGGTCGCGTGGAAAGCCAACGTCGAACGCCTGTGGACCATAGGTACGCAATGCGGTGGATGCAACGAATAGCCCGGATGTCCGGGCGGAGTCCCTTCGATTGGCCCCCGGCGCGCAGCCGGCGCACAGGGGGCGCATACGGGCGGGCTCAGGCGGCGGTGCCGGCCCCGCGCTCCTCCGTCGCGGCGGTGTCGCGGGCTTCCCGCCGCCGCCGGGCGTCCTCGTCCGTCTCGGAGTCGTACGTCATCAGCGAGGGCAGGAGGGCGGTCAGCGCGGCGACGGCGGCGACGCACAGCAGTCCGCCGCCCCAGAACGCCGAGCGGGTGCCGGTCCAGCCGGCCATGGCGCCGGCGCGGACCTGGCCCAGCTGGGGGCCGACGCTGTACGAGAGGACCTCGATGCCGGCGAGGCGTCCGCGGAGCTCCTCCGGGATGGTCTGGTTCCAGATCGTCGCGCGGCCGAGCCCGCTGAGCATGTCGCCGGCGCCGGCGACGGCGAGGCACAGCAGCACGAGCCAGATGTCCGCCAGCAGCCCCGCGGCGGCGACGGCCGCACCCCACACGGCCGCGCCGCACACGACGAACAGGCCGTGCCGGCGGATCCGGGAGGTCCAGCCGCTGGTCATGCCGAGCACCAGGGAGCCGACCGCACCGGCGGAGTACATCAGGCCGAGCGCCCACACGGCGTCGAGCTCGTCCGCGAGGAAGGGGTAGATCGTGTTGGGGAAGGCGAGGAACATCGCCGCCAGGTCCACGGCGTACGTCCCGAGGAGAACCGGGCGGCTCCACGCGTACCGGGCGCCCTCGGCGATCCCCCGCAGCGAGGGCCGCTCCGCGCCGGGGGACGGCGGGGCGGGCGCCAGCCGGGTGCACAGGAGGACGGACACGGCGAAGCCGACGACGGTCACCGCGTAGGCGGCGGCGTAGCCCGCGTAGGCGACGACGATGCCGGCTGCGGCGGGTCCGGCGATGGCGCCGATCTGGTAGCGGAGGGCGTTGAGCGCGGCGGCCGCGGTCATCTGCCCGTGCGGCACGATCCGCGCCATGAGCGAGTCCAGCGCGGGCCGCTGGAGCCCGGCGAGGGCGGAGACGCCGGCGGCGACGACGTACAGCGGCCACAGCAGCGGCGCGGGCAGCAGGGCGTTGACGAGCAGGATCAGCGCGAGCACGCCCAGCCCGGCCTCGCTGAGCAGGATGAGCCGCCGCCGGTCGAGGGCGTCGGCGAGCGCACCGCCGTAGAGGCCGAAGACGACGAGCGGGACGAGCTCCACCGCGCCCATGGCTCCGACGGCGAGCGGCGAGTCCGTCAGGTGCTTGATCTGCAGCGGCAGCGCGATCATCGCCATGAACGAGGTGAAGAAGGTGATCGCGCCCTGGAAGAACAGGGTGCGGAAGTCCCGGCTGGAGCGCCAGGGGGCGAGGTCGGGCAGGAGCCGGGACAGGAAGGCGGTACTCACAGCCGTTCATCGTGGGTGACGCCCGCAAGCCCCGGCAAAGGGTTTTCGGGGACGGGTCAGGGTGCGGCGGTGCCCCCCAGGTGCTGCCAGAGGAAGGTGAAGGCGAGCGCCTCGTTCGCGGCGGCCTGCTCGTTGTCGGAGGCGCCGCCGTGGCCGCCGCCGGTGTTCTCGTGGAAGAGGACCCGGTGGCCGAGCTCGCGGAGCCGGGCGGCGGCCTTGCGGGCGTGTCCGGGGTGGACGCGGTCGTCGCGGGTCGAGGTCATGAGCAGCACCGGCGGGTAGGGGCGGTCCGCGGCGAGGTGGTGGTACGGGGAGATCTCCTCCAGGTGGGGGCGGTCGGCGGGGTCGTCCGGGTCGCCGTACTCGGCGGTCCAGGAGGCGCCGGCGAGCAGCCGGTGGTAGCGGAGCATGTCCAGCAGGGGGACGCGGGCGACGACGGCACCGAAGAGCTCGGGGTTGCGGACGAGCATGGCGCCCATGAGGAGGCCGCCGTTGCTGGCGCCGGTGATGCCGAGCCGGCTCGGGGTGGTGATGCCGCGGGCGGTGAGGTCGGCGGCGACGGCCGCGAAGTCCTCGAAGGCCCGCACCCGGTCGGCGCCGAGGGCGGCGCGGTGCCAGTCGGGGCCGTATTCGGAGCCGCCGCGGATGTTGGCGACGGCGTACGTGCCGCCGCGGGCGAGCCAGGCGCGCCCGGTGACGGCGTCGTAGCCGGGTGTCTGCTGGTCGCGGAAGCCGCCGTACCCGTACAGCAGGGCGGGCCCGGGCTCCTGCTGCTCCTCGGGGCCGACGACGAAGTACGGGACGGCGGTGCCGTCCGCGGACCGGGCGAAGTACTGCCGCACGGCCAGGCCGGCGGCGTCGAAGCGGGCGGGCGCCTGTTTGAGCACCTCCGACTCGGCGCCGACGTGCCCGTACGTGAGGGTGGACGGCTGGAGGAAGCCGGACACGTCGAGGAAGAACTCGTCGGAGGCGTACGCGTCGGTGTCGGTGATCGCGGCCGACGACAGCGGCGGCACCTCGGCGAGCGGCCGCCGGCTCCACCCGTCCGGCCCGGGGGTGAGGACCTCCAGCCGCGTCGCGACATCGGCCAGGGTGTCCAGCAGCAGGTGCCGGCGGGTCCAGCAGTGCCCGGCGAGGGCGGTCCGCCCGTCGGGCGCGAACAGCACCTGCGGCGTCCGGTCGCCGGCCAGGAAGGCCTCGAAGTCGAAGACGAGCAGCGACCCGGCGGGCTGCCCGAGCCACGGGCTCTTCGGAGTGACGACGAGCCACTCGCGCCACACGTACTTGCCGGCGTCGTCCGGCACGTCGATCCGGACGAGCCGCTCCCCGTCGACCAGGTGGACCTCGTACCGGAAGAAGTCGAAGTACCGGGACACGAAGGACCGCTCGTGGCCGGGTGTCGGGTCGTGCCAGCCGGAGGCGGACACATCGCCGGCCTCCGCTTCGAACACGGTCCGCGCGTCCTCCAGCGGGGTGCCGCGCCGCCAGCGCCGTACGGTGCGCGGGTATCCGGATGCGGTCAGCGAGCCGGGCCCGAGGTCCGTCCCCACGAAGACGGTGTCCTCGTCGATCCAGCCGACCCGCGTCTTGGCCTCGGCGACCTGGAAGCCCCCCTCGACGAACTCCCGTCGCTCCATGTCGAATTCGCGCACCACGACGGCGTCGGAGCCGTCCCGGGAGAGCATCACCAGGGCCCGGCGGTACTCGGGGTACCGTACGGACGCGCCGGCCCACACCCACGCCTCCCCTTCGGCCGCGGCGAGTGCGTCGACATCGAGGAGGATCTCCCAGGCCGGTTCGTCCTTGCGGTACTGCTCCGGGGTCGTGCGCCGCCACACGCCCTTGGCGCGGCCGGCGTCGCGCCAGAAGTTGTACAGGTACTCCCCCCGGCGGACGGTGTAGGGGATGCGCTCGACATCGTCGAGGACCTCCCGCAGCTCGGCCCGCAGGGCCTCGTACCGGGGGTCGGCGGCGAGCACGGCGGCGGTCTCGGCGTTCCGCTCGGCGACCCACGCCAGCGCGGACTCGCCTTCCACGTCTTCCAGCCACAGATGGGGGTCTTCGGTCACCCCACGATTGTGCCGTGCCGGTCAGGCGGTCAGGCGGTCAGGCGGTCAGGCGGTCAGGGGCCGGTCGTCGGCACGCACCGGCGCAGGCAACTCGGTCCGCCCGACCAGATGGCGGTCGACGGCGGCGGCCGCGGCCCGCCCCTCGGCGATCGCCCACACCACGAGGGACTGTCCGCGCCCGGCGTCACCGGCGACGAACACCCCGTCCGCGCCGAGCGCCGCGAACGCGGCGTCCCGGGCGAAGGTGCCGCGCCCGTCCCGCACCAGCCCCAGCTGCCGCTCCAGCCCGCCGCCGCGCTCGGGGCCCGAGAAACCGAGCGCCAGCAGGACCAGTTCGGCCTCGATGGCCTGCTCCGTCCCCGGGACCGGGCTGCGGTCCCGCGGTTCGACCCGCGTCAGGTGCAGGGCGCGTACGCGCCCGCGGGTGTCGCCCTCGAACCGCAGCGTGGCCAGGGCGAACAGCCGCGGGTCGGCCCCCTGCCGCCCCCGGGCCTCCTCGTGCGCATGCGAGATCCGGTAGACCTTCGGGTACACGGGCCACGGCTCGTGACCGGCCCGCCCACTCCCCGGCTCGGGATTGATGTCGATCTGCACGACCGACGAGGCCCCCTGCCGCAGCGCGGTCCCGACGCAGTCTGACCCGGTGTCCCCGCCCCCCACCACGACGACGCGCCGCCCTTCGGCCGTGATCCACGGCTCGGCGGCGTCCCCCTCCCCCACCCGGTTGGCGCACACCAGGTACTCCATCGCCTGGTGCACACCGTCCAGCGCCCTCCCCCCGACGTCCAGCTCCCTGCCCTGCCCGGCCCCGACGGCGACGACGACGGCGTCATGGCGCCGGCGCAGCTCCTCCGCATCCACGGCACCCCCCACATCGCACCCGGCGCGGAAGACGGTCCCCTCCTCCCGCATCTGCGCGATCCGCCGCTCCAGGTGCGACTTCTCCATCTTGAACGCGGGGATGCCGTACCGCAGGAGCCCGCCGATCCGGTCGTCGCGCTCGTAGACGACCACGGTGTGACCCGCCCTCGTCAGCTGCTGCGCCGCGGCGAGCCCGGCAGGCCCGGAACCGACCACCGCGACGCTCCGCCCGCTGTGCCTGCCGGGCGGCGCCGCGCCGACGTACCCGCTGTGCCATGCATGGTCGGCGATGGCCTGCTCGACGTTCTTGATGGTCACCGGGGCGCCCTCGAGCGCCAGCACGCACGCGTCCTCGCAGGGAGCCGGGCAGAGGCGCCCGGTGAACTCGGGGAAGTTGTTGGTGGCGTGGAGCCGCTCCGAGGCCGCCCGCCAGTCCCCGCGGGCGGCGTACGCGTTCCACTCGGGGATCAGGTTCCCCAGCGGACACGCACCGTGGCAGAACGGCACCCCGCAGTCCATGCACCGGTTGGCCTGGGCGGACACGAGGGGCAGCAGCACCTGCCCGGCGTACACCTCGCGCCAGTCCCCGAGCCGCTCCTCAACGGGCCGGGGCGGCACAGGGCTGCGGGCCGTGTGCAGGAATCCGAACGGGTCGGTCATACGCCGCCTCCCCGGGTCCGCGGGCGGGCGTTCAGACCAGGCTACGTCGGCGGGCCCGGCTCCACCCGTCGGAGACGGCACGCGGGCCCGCACCGGGGGCCCGCACCCGGTTTCGTCACTCCACCTCGCGGTGGTAGACACCCGCCAGAGCATCGGCGAAGAGGGTGAACTGCACGCACGCCTCCCCCCCGATCTCGAGCTCCACGGGCTCGGCGGCCACCAGGACGTGGTCGCCGTAGCTGTCGAAATCGCCGGGGCTGTCCGCGACGCCGATGTGGATCGGGGTCTCGTCGGGAAGAGCGGCAAGCACCTCGCGCAGCCGCCCGGCGGTCCATACCTGCGGGTTGTGATCGAACGTCTCAGCCATGCGGGAGACAGTAGGGCCGGCCGGGGCCCCCCACGGCGGCGCCGCGCCGTTTCACCGCGCATCACCGCCCGCGGAACAGCGCTCCCACAGCCCCGCCACGTAGCCGTGCAGCACGTCCTGGGCCTCCCCGGACGTGAGGTGCCCGATCAGGACGTGCACGGTCAGCCCGTCCGCAAGGGCAAGCAGTGCCCGCGCTTCGCGCTCGGGGTCGGCGCCGGGAGCCGCCTCGGCGACGAGCCGCACGAAGTTCCGGCTCAACTCCGCGTAACCTGCCCGCACCACACGGCCCAGCGACTCGGCCACGACGGCCTGCGCAAGGAAGGCGAGCCACACCCGGGCCTCGGCCCGGTGCTCCTCCCGCAACAAGGCGACCTCGGTCGCGGCGTGACCGAGCGCCGTGGCCGCCGACTGGGCCGGGCTCCGTACCAGATTCGCCCGCACCCGCTCACCCACGCGGTCGCCGACGTACCGGAGCGCGAAGAGCAGCATCTCCTCCTTGGTCCGGAAGCACCGCTGCACGGCCCCCATCGAGACCCCTGCCCGCGTCGCCACATCACGCAGGGTGACGCCCTCGAGCCCGCCCTCGCCTGCAAGGCGGCACACGGCCTCCGCGATGAGCCGACGGCGGCTCTCGTGATCAACCTGACGGGGCACGGCGCCCACCTCCCTCCACGGGCCCCCACCTTATTCGATACACCTGCATCGCAACGTGCCCTAGTGTTCCGATGCAAGCGCATCACCACCACGGAAAGAGAGAAGGCCCATGCACGAGGCGATGTGGCAGTTGTCGGCCGGGGCCCAGGCGCAGGCGGTCCGCCAAGGCGAGATCTCAGCCGCGGAACTGCTCCGACACCACCTCGACCGCATCGCGGAGACCAATCCCCGCCTCAACGCGATCACGCAGCTCACCGCGGACCGGGCGCGCGCGGACGCGGCCCGCATCGACGCCCGCCGCGCGGCCGGCGACGAGCTGGGCCCGCTCGCCGGCGTGCCGTTCACGGTCAAGGAAACGACCCCGTTGGCCGGCGCGGCGACCACGCTCGGAGTGCCCCGCTTCCGCGGGATGATCGCCGAAACCGACGCGCCGCCGGTGGCGCGCCTCCGCGCAGCCGGTGCCGTCCCCCTCGGCCACTCCAACCTCCCCACCCTGGTCCTCGCCGGCATGCACACCCGCAGCGAGCTGTACGGGGACACGGTCAACCCGTGGGACCCGGCCCGCACTCCGGGCGGCACCAGCGGCGGTGACGCGGTGGCGGTCGCCTCCGGCATGGCCGCCCTCGGCCTGGGCAACGATTCGGGCGGCTCCCTCCGCATCCCCGCCCAGTTCTGCGGGGTCGCGGCGCTCAAGCCGACGGCGGGCCGCTTCCCGGCAGACCACCGCGTACTCGGCCCCGCCGATCCCGGCCCGGCCTCCCAGGTGCTGGTGACCGACGGCCCGCTGGCCCGCCGCGTGGGCGACCTGCGGCTCGCCTTCGAAGCCCTCGCCGGCACGGACCCGCGTGATCCGCGAGCGGTCCCGGTGCCCGTGCGCGGCGAGCCCCTGCGGCATCCCCTCCGCGTCGCCGTGGTCGCGGACCCCGGCGGGCACGGTGTCCACCCGGACGTCCGCGCGGCCGTGGAAGCCGCAGCCGGCGCCCTGGCCGACGCCGGCTACGCCGTCTCCGAAATCCCGGACGTGCCGCGGCTGGACGAGGCCCTCGACGCCTACAACCGCATCACCCTGGCGGAGTTCGCCCCGGCCTGGCCGGCGGTGAGCGCCCTCCTGGGCGAGGAGGGCAGCCGCTACATCGGGTTCGCCGTGGACCGCACCCCGCCCGCCACGGCCGACGACCTGATCGGCCTCATGGGCACCTGGCTCAACATCCGCCGCTCCTGGGCACGGTTCCTGGACACCTGGCCCCTCCTGCTGGGGCCGTCGTTCACGGAACCGCCCGTGGAACCGGGCCTGGAATCACGCGATGCAGCAAGCCGGGACCGTGTCGCCTCTGCAATGCGCCTGTGCACGGCAACGAGCTTCGCGGGCGTCCCCGCGGTGGCCGTGCCCACCGGTCTGGCCGGCGGCCTGCCCCAGGGCGTACAGATCATCGGCCGCCCCTTCCGCGAGGACCTGTGCCTGGACGCCGCCCAGGCCGTCGAAGACCGCCTGGGCGTCCTCACCCCACCCGCCGCTTCTGCCGGAGACTGATGCCGGCGAGGGGGCGCGCAACCGCCGAAGCGGGAAGGGCAAGCACCCTGACGCGCCCCTCCCTCCAGCCGCCCTCCCCGCCGTTTCCCGGGGCCGGCAACCGGGCCCCGGGTCAGGAACCGCTGGTGTGCAGCAGCCGGTTCGGGGTGCCCGCGGGTACGGCGCCTACGGCGTCGGGGACCGCCTGGCCGAGGAGTGCCGCGCGGACCTGGGCGGGGGTGGCGGACGGGTGGGTGGCCAGGTGGAGGGCTGCCGCGCCGGTAGCGTGGGGGGCGGCCCAGGAGGTCGCCGTGGCGTCGGCGGTGGTGGTGCCCCCGCCGGCGAGCGCCGAGGTGATCTCCTCACCCGGTGCGTACAGGTCCACGCAGGACCCGTGTCCGGAGCCGTGGCTGCCGCCGTCGGTCCAGTGGCGGTCGTTGCGGGTGGAGGCGGCGACGACGATCGCGCCGCGCGCCCCCGCCGGGGAGTGGGCGCAGGCGTCGTCGGCGAAGTTGCCGGCCGACACGACCACGGGAATCCCGGAGGCGATCAGGCGCTCGACCGCGGTGTCCAAGGCGGCGGACCGCTCGGCCAGGTTGAGCGACATGTTGACCACGGCGGGGCGCCGCGCGTTGGCGGCGACCCACTCGACGGCCCGGACGACGGCCGCTTCGGCAGACGGGCCGGCGGACGGGCCGACGTCTTTGCGGGCCCCCGGGCCGCTGCCCTCCTCGCAGGCGATGGCCTGCACGCGGACGAGCTCCGCGCCGGGGGCGACTCCGTATGTCCGGCCCGCGATGATGCCGGCGACGAACGTGCCGTGGCCGAGTCCGCCGCCGTCGTAGCAGTCCCCGGCATCGGGGTCGCCGACGAAGTCGGCGCCGAGGACGGCCCGCCCGCCGAACTCGGCGTGCTTCAGGTCGAGCCCCGTGTCCAGGACGTACACGCGGACCCCGCGGCCGTCGGTGCCCGCCGTGAAGCGACCGTCGAGTGGGCCGGTGCGCTGGTCGAGCCGGTCGAGGTGCCACGGCACCCCCGTACGGGCGGCGGGCGTCGCCGTCGGCGGCGGTGCGGACGTCGGCGCCGAGGGCGTGGGCGGAGCCGCGGGAGGCGAGGAGACGGACGGCGGCACGGCCGGCTCCTCTTCCGGGGAACAGGCCGAGAGACCCGTCACGCCCACCGCCACCGCGACCACCGCTGCGGCCGCCTTCAGCCCTGCCCCGCCGCGCCCGCGTCCCATGCCGGTCCCCTGTCGCCGCTGCTGCCGCCTTGCCTCCGTCGGCGGTGGAGACGTACGGATCGCCTCCCCCGGTTGCGCCCGCGGCGGGCCGGCGCCTCAGCCGCCCGCGCCCTCCGTCCGCACCCGCCCCAGGACCGCCTCGACGTCCAGCCCGGTGGGCAGCGTCCCGTAGGCCCCTCCGTGCTCGCCGCCCAGCCGGGAGGCGCAGAACGCATCGGCCACGGCCCCCGGGGCGTGGCGCTGGAGAAGCGCGCCCTGGAATACGAGGGCCATGGTCTCGGTGAGCTGCCGGGCCCGGTACTCCGCCTCGGCCGGGTCGGCGAGCTGCTTGTGCAGGCCGGCGACGGCGGCGTCCAGGTGCCGGTCGGCGCCGGTCGCGAGCCCGACTTCGGCGAAGAAGGCCTCGACGGTCTCCGGCTGCCGGGCCATCGCCCGCAGCGAGTCCAGCGCTGCGACGTTCCCGGAGCCCTCCCAGATGGAGGACAGCGGCGCCTCACGGTAGAGGCGCGGCATGCCGGAGTCCTCGACGTAGCCGTTCCCGCCGAGGCACTCCAGGGCCTCGGCGGCGTGCCCGGGGGCCCGCTTGCACACCCAGTACTTGGTGACGGCCAGGGCGATCCGGCGCAGTACCGCCTCGTCCGCGTCCCCGCCGGCCACCCGGTCCGTGGCGCCGGCCAGCCGCAGCGCGGCCGCGGTGGCCGCCTCGGATTCGAGCGCCAGGTCGGCGAGGACGTTGCGCATGAGCGGCTGGTCGATCAGCGCCTTGCCGAAGGCCCGCCTGTGGGTGGCGTGGTGGACGGCCCGGATGGTGCCCAGGCGCATGCCGGACGCGCCGCCGAGGACGCAGTCGAGCCGCGTCGTGTTGACCATCTCGATGATGGTGGCGACCCCGCGCCCCTCCTCCCCCACCAGCCACCCGAACGCGTCCTCGTACTCGATCTCCGCCGACGCGTTGGACCGGTTGCCCAGCTTGTCCTTGAGCCGCTGGAGCGCGAGCCGGTTGCGGCTGCCGTCGGGCAGCACGCGCGGCAGCAGGAAGCAGGACAGTCCGCCCGGGGCCTGCGCCAGCGTCAGGAACACGTCGGACATGGGTGCGGACGTGAACCACTTGTGCCCGGTGAGCCGGTACGTGCCGTCCCCGGCCGGGACGGCCGTCGTGGTGTTGGCGCGCACGTCGGAGCCGCCCTGCTTCTCCGTCATCGACATCCCGGCGATCAGCCCGGCCTTGGTGTCGGGCCGGCGCAGGCCGAAGTCGTACGTGCGGGAGCCGAGCAGCGGTTCCAGCCAGGAGGCGAGCGACGGCGTCGTGCGCAGCGCCGGGACGGCGGCGTACGTCATCGACACGGGGCAGGTGTGGCCGGCCTCGACCTGCCCCCACACGATGAACTTGGCGGCGCGTGCGACGTGCGCGCCGGGGCGGTCCTCGGTCCAGGGCGCGGCGTGCAGTCCGTGGGCGACGGCGGTGCGCATCAGCTCGTGCCAGTACGGGTGGAACTCGACCTCGTCGATGCGGTGGCCGTAGCGGTCGTGGGTGCGCAGCACGGGCGGGTTCTCGTTGGCCAGGCGCCCCCATTCGGCGGCCTGTTCGGATCCGGCGAGCACGCCGAGGCGGTGGATCTCGGGCACGGCCCAGTCCGCGCCCTCGCGGGCGACCGCCTCCAGCAGGGCAGGGTCGGCGGCGGCGTCGTAGCCGTGGTGCGGCGGGACCTGGTTGGTGACCTCATGCGTCCGGGGCATCGTGTCCTCCAAGGGCACGCAGGGTGAAGGCGATCAGGGCGGGCACGACGTCGCCGGGAGCCGCGTCCCCGTCGGCGAGCGGCCCGACGAGCGCCTCGGCTATCGCGCCGACGAGGGCGGCGGCGGTCACGTCGGGGTTCTGCGGCGGGAGTTCGCCTGCGGTCACGCCTTCGGCGATGCGGCCGGAGAACACGTCGCGGAACGCCCGCCGGAAGACGAGTCGCTCGGTTTCGACGGCCTGGTCGGCGGGCTCGGCGAGCAGGGCGAACGCCCGCCGCGGCGCCTGGAGCGCCCGGCCGGCGAAGGTCTCGGCGGCGGCGGCGACGCGCTGGGCCGCGGTGCCGGGGCCGTCCGCCGCCGCGGCGACGGCCTCGACCTCGCGTGCGACGAGGGTGCGGAACAGGGCGGCGGCGAGCTCGGACTTGCCGGAGAACGCCTGGTAGACGCTGCCGGTGGAGATGCCCGCCTCGGCGGCGATGGCGGCGACCGAGCAGCCGGTGTAGCCCTCCTGGGACAGCAGGCGGACGGCGGCTTCCAGGACGCGGTCGCGGCGGGCGTCGAGGCGGGCCTGCACGGCCGGGGGGCGACGATAGGGCATGCGAAGAATTGAAGCACTGATTCAGTGCTTCACACCAGACGTCGGCGACGGCGGTCGGGAACGCGTGCCGACGCCGGCCGCAGGACGCAGCGGAGGGCGGCCGAGCCCGCCCTCCGCCCGCCGCTCTATTCGACGACGTCCAGAGCCTCGGCCAGCCCCTCCGGCAGCCGCCCGCCGTGAACCACTCCGAGGCTCTGCGTGGCGCGCGTCAGGGCGACGTACAGGTCGCTCGGTGCGAAATCGGCCGGCTCCACGACCACCACCGAGTCGAACTCCAGCCCCTTGGCCTGCCGCGGCTCCAGCAGCACGACCCTGCGGGTGAGGTCGGGCTCCGCCCCGGCCTGCACCCCGGGCACTCGGTCCGCGATGGCCGCGTGCAGCGCCCGGGGGGCGATCACCGCGAGCCGGCCCTCGACCGGCACGCCCTGCCGCACGGCCTCTTCCACGTGTTCGGCCAAGCCCGCGGCCCCGCTGCCCCCGCCCCCGCCGGCGCGCCGCAGCCAGGGCCGGCGCCCGGTGGACCGCACCGACCGCGGCGGCTCGAAGCCGGGGTGGCGGGCCCGCAGGACGGCAGCGGCGACGTCCATGATCTCGGCCGGCGTGCGGTAGTTGACGCCGAGCCGGACCAGCTCCCACCGGTCGCCCACGTACGGCTTCAGCAGCTCCGCCCACGAGCCGCAGCCGGCCTCCTCCGCGGTCTGCGCGGGGTCGCCGACCAGGGTCATGGAGCGGGTCGGGCAGCGGCGCATCAGCAGCCGCCACGCCATCGCGGACAGCTCCTGCGCCTCGTCCACGATGACGTGGCCGAAGGCCCAGGTGCGGTCGGCGGCGGCCCGTTCGGCGGTGCTGCGGTGGTCGGCCTCCTCGTGCCGCTCGGCCATGCGTTCGGCGTCGATGATGTCGTGGGCGGCGAGGTACTCGTTCTCCATGTCCTCGAACTCGTACGACTCCGACCCGGCCGACAGGTCCAGCACGCCCTGCGCGTAGTCGATCCGCTCCTGCCGGGCGCGCTCCTGCGCGGCACGCCGGGCGCTGTCGTCGACGCCGAGGAGTTCGGCGGCCTCGTCGAGGAGGGGGATGTCGGCGGGCGTCCAGTCGCCGGGGCCGGTGACGGTCCGCCGGATCAGCGCCGCCTCCTCCTCCGGCAGGTACGTCGGGTCGGCGAGGAAGTCGGCGACGAGGGAGTGCGGGGTGAGCGGCGGCCACAGGGTGTCGATCGCGGCGTGCACCTCCGCGCTGGTGGCGATCTCCTTGCCGAGCTGGGCGATGTCGTCGGCGCCGAGGAGGTTGGGGCCGCCGAACGGGTCGGCGCCGAGCCGGTCGGCGAGCTGGTCGGTCAGGGAGTCGATGACGGAGAACGCGAAGTAGGGGCGCGCCAGGTTGTGCGGCAGGCCCGTGGACCGGGCGCGGTCGCGGGCGGCGTGGGCCATGGTGCGGTCGAGCAGCAGGGTGCCGTATTCGTCGTGGTCGATCTCCAGGGCCGGCTCGGGGATGAGGTCGTTGTCCTCGCCGCTTCCGGCGGGCAGCGTCTCGGGGAGGGTCTGGCGGTCGGCGACGACGCGGGCGAGGACGTCGGCCATCCCGGCGCGGCCCTTGATCTCGGCGGCGGCCGGGCTGTCGGTGCCGGCCGCCTTCGCCCCGGGGAAGAGCTCGCCGATGGTGGCGAGGAGCACGCCGGTCTCGCCCAGGGCCGGGAGCACCTCGCCGATGTAGCCGAGGAAGGCGGGGTTGGGGCCGACGATCAGGACGCCGCGCTTGGCGAGCAGCTCGCGCCGGGCGTACAGCAGGTAGGCGGCGCGGTGCAGGGCGACGGCCGTCTTGCCGGTGCCGGGGCCGCCCTCCACGACCAGGACGCCCTGGTGGGGGGAGCGGATGATGCGGTCCTGCTCGGCCTGGATGGTCTCGACGATGTCGTGCATGCGGCCGGTGCGGGCCGCGTCCAGGGCGGCGAGCAGCACGGCGTCGGCGTCCGCGCCTTCGAGGCCGGTGCGCTCGGGGTCGGCGAGGTCGAGGATCTCGTCGTGGAGGGCGGTGACCTCGCGCTCGCGGGTGGTGATGTGGCGGCGGCGGCGCAGGCCCATCGGGTGGTGGCCGGTGGCGAGGTAGAAGGGGCGTGCGACGTCGGCCCGCCAGTCCAGGACGAGGGGGGTTCGGTCGGCGTCGTCCTGCCGGATGCCGATACGGCCGATGTGGTGGTCGCGGCCGTCGGAGAACTCGAGCCGGCCGAAGCAGAGGCCGTTCTCCCCGGAGTTCAGCGCGGAAAGCAGCCCGGACTGCTCCGCGACCAGGACGTCGCGCTCCAGACGTGCCTGGAAACCGTTGCCCGCACCTTTGGCGAGGGCCTCACGCACGGCGCGTTCGGCCTGGTCGCGCAGGTCGTCGAGGCGCGCATAGAGCCCGTCGACGAATTGCTGCTCTTTCCGGAATTCCGTGGTTGACAATTCCACTCCCGACCCGATATAGTGTCCCCGTAAGGCTGCTCCGTGCCCGTCTCGAAAAACAGGCGCGAAGGATTCAATATATCGCTCCTACTCCCTCGGAAGCCAAACGCTCCGGGGTTTTTTCATTTTCCCCCGCGGACCGTCGCGGGTCACCCGGACGGCCCACTCGTCGAGGCCTTGTGGGCGATGCCCTGCTGTGGTGGACCCAGGAGCAGTCCACCCGACGGGGAGGCCACATGTACGAGATGCACCTCGGCGAGGCGACCAGCGGGCCCGGCCCGGTCTGGCACGTCGTCGCCCGCGACCGGTCCGCCACCCTCTGCGGCCGGCCCCTCCTCCCGGCGGGCGGGAGCGACACGGACCGCCACTGCCTGCCCTGCATGTCGGCCTTCCGCGCCGTCATGACGGGGGAGACCCCATAGGGCTGACCCGGGCCGCGGACCGAACAGGGGTTTGACCGGGCGGTGACCGGTCATACGCATGCACGTCCTCCGCTTCCGGGCGGACGGGAGCCGCCCGTCCGGGCCGGACGGGATGCCCGAGGGAGCCAGCATGCCGGAAGACGACACCGCCACCCGCCGACAGGACCGGGATCTCGACCGGGAGAGAGCCCAGGCCCAAGACCGCAACCCCGACTCCGATCCCGACCCCGAGCAGGCCTACGCCGACGGCAAGTTCCGCGGCAACGGACGCAACGAGACGCGCCAGGAACGGGCCGACCGCCAGTGGCAGGAACTGGTGCAGGAGATACGCGTCGCCCAGACCGGCGTCCAGATCCTCTTCGGCTTCCTGCTGACCGTCGCGTTCACCGCCCACTTCCAGCAGCTGGACGAGCCCGACCGGACCATCTACGTCATCACCGTCGTCCTGGGTTCCCTCGCCACCGGAGCGCTCATCGGCCCGGTTGCCTTCCACCGCATCGTCTCGGGCCGCAGGATCAAGCCCGAGGCGGTGACCTGGGCCTCCCGCCTCACCATGGTGGGCATCGTCCTCCTCCTCGCCACCCTCGTGTCCGCGCTCTCCCTCATCCTGCGCGTCACCACCGGCGACGACCTCGTGCCCTGGCTGGTCGCCGGCGTCCTGCTCTGGTACCTGCTGTGCTGGTTCGCCCTGCCGCTGTGGGTGCGCGGCCGCCACACCAACGGCAAGAACGATCCGGGAAACGGCAAGCGCCCCGGTCAGGCCGGGGGTCAGGTCAAAACCCCGTGAACGGATGATCACCCCTGTGGCACAGTGGCCGGTCGTGCCACGGCCCCGCCGCGGCACGGAACCGGAACCCGACAGCCGACCGCGGAGGACACGCACATGACCGGCACGACCAGGGTGGCCATCGCCACTTCGGCCTTGGGCCTGGCCCACGACTCGGATCTGTCCGTGCTGCTGGAGGCGCTGCGCGCCCGCGGCCTGGAAGCGGAGGCGGCGGACTGGAGCGAGCCGGACCACGACTGGTCGCGCCACTCCGCCGTGATCATCAGGTCGACGTGGGACTACGCCCTCCGGTGGCCCGCGTTCCTCGCCTGGGCGGACGCCGTCGAGGCCGCCACCCTGCTGGACAACCCCGCCGACGTGGTCCGCTGGAACACGGACAAGCGCTACCTGCACGACCTCGCCGACCGCGGCGTCCCCGTCGTCCCCACCCGGTTCGCCGCCCCGGGCGAGGACGTACCGCTGCCCGAGGAGGGCCACTTCGTCGTCAAGCCGTCCGTCTCGGCCGGCGCGCAGGACACCGCCCGCTACGCCCCGCACCAGCGCGACCTCGCCGCCGCGCACGCCGCCGCCCTGCACGCCTCCGGGCGCACCGTGATGGTGCAGCCCTACCTGTCCCGGATCGACGAGGGCGAGCGGGCGCTCGTCTTCCTCGGCGGCGAGTTCAGCCATGCGATACGCAAGGGGCCGGTCCTCACCGAGACCGGGCTGGACAACACCCGCGCACCGCACCCCGGCCTTGCTCCGCACCAGCCCACGGCACCCGAACGGGAGCTCGCCCGGGCTGCCCTGGCGGCCGTCCCCGCGGCCCGTCCGCTGCTGTACGCGCGCGTCGACATCGCGACGGCGGACGACGGCCGGCCGGTCGTCATGGAGCTCGAACTCGTCGAGCCGGACCTCTTTCTGGGGCACTCCGCCGACGGCCCGGCCCGCTTGGCGGGCCTCATCCGCGACCGCGCCGCGTCCGCGGCCCGGCCTCGCGTCTGAGCGGCGGAAATGCGCGTGACGGCGATCACGGCCGTCCTGCATGATGGGCGGCCCAACCCCAAGGTCGCCCACGCGTTCGAGTGAGGACATCCCGGTGCAGTCAGCAGCCTCGGTCACCCGCACCACCGGTACGCCGCGGGACGGCGAGCTCGTGGAAACATGTCTGGAGCTGCTGGACCGGGCCCGTCGGCTCCCGCTGGACGACGAGGACCGCCGGCTGCTGGAGAAGGCCGCCGGGGCCTTCCTGCGCGACGGGCGCCAGCGGCGCCGCGCCGCCGACCGCGCGGCCCGGGCGGCGGCCGACGCGCGCCTGCTCGCCGCCACCGCCACGGGCGCCGCGGACCGAACGATGGACGCCCCCCTGCCCACACCCGCCGCCGGGCACGCCCTGACGGTCGGCGCGTACATAGGCGGCCGGCGGCCGCACACGGAAGCGGCACCCCCGCGAACGGCCGCCGACCGCGAGCCGCAACTGCTGCACCGCCCGCAGCGCTGCTACGTGTGCAAGGACCACTACCGCCACGTCCACCACTTCTACCACCGGCTCTGCCCCCGCTGCGCCGAGGACAACCTCGCCCGGCGCACGGCCCGCACCGACCTGGCGGGCCGGCGCGCCCTGCTGACCGGCGGACGCGTGAAGATCGGATTCCAGGCCGCGCTGATGCTCCTGCGCGACGGCGCCGAGTTGACGGTGACGACCCGGTTCCCCCGCGATGCCGTGCGCCGCTTCGCCGCGGCCCCCGGCGCCGCCGGCTGGTGGCACCGGCTGGAGATCGCCGCGCTGGACCTGCGCGACCCCCGTCAGGTCCTGGCCTTCACCGGGCGCCTCCTGGCGCAGGGCCGGCCGCTGGACATCCTGATCAACAACGCCGCCCAGACCCTGCGCCGCTCCCCGCAGGCCTACAGCGCCCTGGCCGCCGCCGAGGACGCCGCCGCCGACCCGGCGCTCCCCGCGGCCCGGATCTGGACCGCCCCCGGGTTCCTCGCCCCCGGCCACCGCGCCGAGCCCCTGCCCTGGTCGAAGGAGCTGCTGGCCGCAACGGGAGCACCCCTCCCCGCGCCGGCGCCCGCGGCGCAGCCGCCGGCGAACGTCGACGAGGCGGGCCTGCTGACCGAGACGGCCGCCGTGAACTCCTGGACGCTGCGCCTGGGCGAGGTGGACCCGGTGGAGATGCTGGAGGTGCAACTGGTCAACAACGTCGCCCCGTTCCTCCTCGCCGACCGCCTGCTGCCGCTGCTGGAGGCCTCCCCGCACCCGCGCCGCTACCTCGTCAACGTCTCGGCGGTGGAAGGCCGGTTCGCCGTCCGCAACAAGACCGGCGACCACCCGCACACCAACATGGCCAAGGCGGCGCTGAACATGCTCACCCGCACCAGCGCCGCAGACCTCGCCGCCCGCGGCATCCACGCGTGCAGCGTCGACACCGGCTGGGTGACCGACGAGAAGCCGCTGCCGGCGCGGGAGCGGCATGCCGCCACGGGCTTCCGCCCGCCGCTGGACATCGTCGACGGCGCGGCCCGGATCTACCACCCCGTGGTGCAGGGGGAGGCCGGCACTCCCCTCCACGGGGTGCTCCTGAAGGACTACCGACACGTCCCC
The DNA here is from genome assembly GCF_014649915.1 of Streptomyces toxytricini. GTDB lineage: Bacteria > Actinomycetota > Actinomycetes > Streptomycetales > Streptomycetaceae > Streptomyces > Streptomyces toxytricini. The sequence goes on from NZ_BMTY01000011.1 coordinate 95,019, forward strand.
TGGTAACAGCTCCGGCAGAGCCGACCGACGGGCGCGGCGCGGTCAGGCAGGGCCAAGACGGGTCTTATAGCAGCCGGGCCGTGCCCGCAGGGGGTTTTCCGCGAGATTCACCCGTTTGCCCGCGACCGTCTCGGCCTCGATCGAAGTGCGGGTAGATTCGTTGATCGTGACGGATTCCGGGGACCACGGCTTACCCCTTCCCGAGCGCCTCTGCACGGCGCGGACCAGCCACCGCAGCGCCACGGCCCTGCGCGGCGCCCTCGTACGCCCCCGCCCGTGCCCGCGGAGGGCGGCGCACCCGCGTCAGGACGCGTTGAGCACGGAACCGCACACCGCACACGCCGGCACGCGCGGCGCGCCGGCGACAGTTCCGTCGGCCCCTTCGCGCGGCGTGTGCACGGCATCCACGTGCAGGGACAGCACGTGTTCGAAGTGCTGTTGGCGTTGCAGTTCACGGCGGTCCGCAGGGTGCAGCCGGCCGACTCCCCCCGACGACCACGTGGTGAGGGCCGTACCCAGCACGGCGCACACCAGCACACTCCACAAGAACACGTCTGCCACGACGGCTGCCTTCCTCGACTGACTCCGGGCGCTCCCGGAGCGATCCGGGAACACCTCGACATAACGCGGCGGCATATGCAGGGTTGCGCCCTGTCATCCGATTGCCGCCTCGCTCCCCCGCCCCCGGCACCTCCGGTGAACGCTGCGGCCTGGGCGGGAAGGCGCCGAAGGCCCTCGCATGAGCAAGGGGCGCGCGCCCGCCGCCGCGCGCCGTGCTGAGTGGCGCATGCGCATCCTCGGCTTTTTCCGCCCCTTCGCACCACGCGCCACACGCGTCACTCACGTTCTCTGCGGTGTACGTCCGGGCCCCGGTGCGCCGTCGGCCGAACGTGCAGCACAGAAGGGGTGCGGGGCACTCGGCCGGCCACTCCCCGACCGGTGCAGAACCGATAAGAAGACACAGGTCAACGCCCGCTGACACCGGCAGTCCTCACCTAAATGGAGCACAACCCAGTCCGGCGGTCCGCGCGTTGGGTGGACTATGACAACAGCACAGCACCGCGCCATGTACCCGCGCAGCATCGACAGCGACGGCGGCGACGTGCGAACCGGCACCACGAGGGCGGGCTCGTGGACGTACGTCCCGGCGCCCGCCGACGGGGACCCCGACGCCGGCCCGGTCCTGCGGCGGGGCGCGGACGAGGTGGCCCTCCACTACGCGGCCCCCGCGCTGGAAACGCTCCTGGCCACGCTCCGCCGCGTCGAGGTCGCGTGCATGCGGAGGTGGCAGGCCATGGCGCGGCCGGCCGTGCCGGCCACGGCGCCGTTCGACGTATCCGGCCTCGAGTACCCCGGGCAGAGCCACCGTGTTTGAACCGTACGGTCTCCACGACATGACCGCCGCCCCCCACCCGCACCCGGACACGCTGCTGTTCTGGCCCGGGCAGCACCATGAGCGGCACGAACACCACGAGCGCCATGACAGGCACGACCGGCACACCCTCCTCGGCACGCCGACGGCCGAGGGGAGCGTGCCGTGGGACGCGGCGGAGGAGCTGGCCTACCAGCTCCAGGAAGCCTCGGGCGCCCTACAGGCCGAGCCGCTCGACCGGATCGTCTTCGACGAACCGGCCGACCCGGTCGGCCCCGCCGTCGCCGGCCTGGGCGTGGGTGTCGGAGTCGGCGTGGGCATGGGCACGGGCATGGCCTCGTCGGCCACCGGCGAGTGGCCGCACCCGCCGGCCCACACCAGCCACCGCCGGACGACGTCCGGGACCTCGGCCGTGACGCTGCTCCGCACGGGCAGCCTGCTCACCTCCGTGCTGGTCGCGGTGATCGCCGCCGTCGTCAGCCTGTTCAGCGGCATGGCGATCTGCGACGCGCTGCGCCACAGCGCCGGACCGCGGACCGCGCACGACGTGGTGAGCTGGTGGCCCCTGCTGATCTACGGGCCCTGGGTGGTCGCCTCCCTGTCGATCCTGCGGGCCGCCCTGCACCAGCGGCGCGCCATCCACTCCTGGTCGATCGTCCTGCTGTTCTCCACCCTCGCCACCCTGCTGTGCCTGGCCCAGGCGCCGAGAACGCTCGCCGGGCAGGCGGCGGCGACCCTTCCGCCGATCGCCGCACTGGCCTGCTTCCAGCAGCTCGTCCGCCAGATCACGCTCACGCGACCGCCCCGCCAGCCCTCGCCGCGACACCGCAACAGCCGCAGCACCCGCACACCCGCCCCGCTGCCGCAGCAGGCGGCCGTACGGAGCCAGGCGGCCACGGGCCTGCCGGACTTCGCGCTGGCCGACCGTGGCGGCAGCCTGCCGCCCTCCCCGGGACGCAGATTCCGCTACGGGTCCTGACTGCGCGGCGGCACCCCGCTCCCGCGGCGCACGCCGCCCGTCCGACAACCTCCCCCGCGCGACGCGCTCCACGCGCCGGCGCACGTACCGACGCGGCCTGGCGCGGCGCGGCCGGTAACCGGTGGCGACTCCTCGGCACCTCACTCCCTTCCCGGACGGTCGAGGACCGTGATCACGCACTTGTCCGGGAAACGAAGATCGAAAGCGATAGGTCACGGGTTGCCCGCGGTGTCAGTCCTACGGGTCCACCCGCACTGACCAGCCGCGAGGTGCAGCGCCGCCCCCGGCGGCCCGGCGTCGGCCACCGACGCTCCCGCGAAACGCCCCGCACCGGTCCGCCCCTTCGGCGGACCGGGCGTGCGCCGGGCGCCGCCGAGCCCTGCGCGCACACCACCCTCCGCGAAACGAAAGGACACCACCATGGCCTACGAACTCACCCGCGCCGAGCGGATCCAGTACCGGCAGCGCCAGGACGAGGCGTTCCGGGCCGGCGAGGCGGCCGCCGCGAACCTCCGGGCCGCCCTGGCGCTCGCCGGCATCGTCCTCCCTTCCCTGGGCAACGACGGGCCGGTGGGCTGCCGGGGCATCGTCCGGCTCGGCGGGTGCAGTACGGCCGTGGCAGACAGGCTCGCCGAGGTCATCACGGCCGGCGCCCGTGCCCGTGCCGGGCACGACGTGCAGGTCTGAGCGCCGCCGCGGCCCTTCCGTCCCCTCCGGCCCCGGCGCCCCGCGCCGCGGTCGGCCATCCCCCTACGTTCGGAGCATGCGCATGGACGCCTGGAAGTCCCTCCACCGCCCGAAGGCCCCGCGGGCCTCACTCGACCCCTACCGCTTCCCCGGTCTGCGCGGCCTCGCCACCGACGCGGAACCGGCCGGCACGGAGCCGGAGGACCCGCTCCCCCGTACCGCCCGGTCCTCCGACTCCCTCACCTCCGCCGACCGGCGGCGCCTGGACCTGCATGCGTGCCTCACGGTGGCGGGCGTCCCGCCTGCCGCCGAGGACCTGCACGCCATCACCGTGCTCTCGGCGGCCGACGACGCCACCTACACGGCCGTCCGGCGGTGGATCACGAACACCTGGTGAGCCGGAGCAGCACCGGACCCGCACCGCCGGGCGGCGTCAGAAGCGGATGTCGGCGGCGACGGGCAGGTGGTCGCTCCCGGTCGGCGCGAGTGTCCGGATCCGGGTGACCTCGGCCCCGCGCGCCAGGACGTGGTCGATACGGGCCGCCGGCAGCGCCGCCGGCCAGCTGAACGCGAAGTCGCGTGCCGGCCGCCCCGTCCTCCGCACGACCGGTGCGAGCCCCCGGTCGTCGACGGTGGCGTTGAGGTCGCCGAGCAGCACCACCCTGTCCAGCGGCTCGGCGGCCAGCGCCCGCCCCAGCAGGACGGCGCTCTCGTCGCGCCGCGCCGCGTCGAACCCGCGGAGCGGGCCGAGCCGCACCGACGGCAGGTGCGCCACGTGGACGGCGACGTCGCCGTGCGGGGTGCGGGCGGTCGCCCGCAGGCCGCGGTTCCAGCCCTCACCCGCTCCGGCGGGCCGGATGTCCACGGGCCGCGGGTCCGCGAGCGGGTACCGCGACCACAGGGCGACGGTGCCGGCGGCCGCGTGGTGCGGGTAGTCCGCGCGCAAGGCCGTGGTGAACACCGGTGCGGCCTCGGGCGTCAGCTCCTCCACGGCGATCAGGTCGGCGCCGGTGCGGGCCAGGGCCCGGGCCGTGCCCGCCGGGTCGGTGTTGTCGTCGGCGACGTTGTGCTGGACGGCCCGCAGGTCGGCGGGCTGCCCGGCACGCGGCAGCAGGAACGCGCCGAATGCGGCCGTCCAGGCGAGGGCCGGCAGCGCGGCCGCGCACAGCGCGGACCGCGACCGGCGCAGCACCGCCCAGCCCGCCAGCAGCGGCACGGAGAGGCCCAGCCACGGCAGGAACGCCTCGACGAGGCTCCCCGGACGCCCCGGCAGGTCCGGCAGGAGGCCCGGGCGCACCAACAGGACGGCCGCCGCCGCGGCGGCAAGCGCCGCGGCCCGGCCCCGGCGCCACGACCAGCGCCCGCCCCCGCCCCGCCACCGGCCCGCTCGCCCCACCCCGGCTCTCCCCCTCGTACTGCGGACGCCCCCGGCGGGCGGTCCGGCCGCGCCGCAAGACGCGTACGGCGGCGCCCGCGGTTCCCGCCGCAGGTCATCGGGCCGCGGGCGGCTGCGGTACCTCGGGGGCGCGGCGGACGCGGGCGAGGACGAGGACCGTGTCGTCGGTCGGCGCCGCGGGCAGCAGCTCGTCGAGGATCCGGTCGGCCGCCTCCTCCAGGGAGCAGACCGGGCCGGCGAGCAGCGCGCGCAGGGCGTCGATGCCCGTGTCGATGTCCTGGCCGCGCGCCTCGACGAGGCCGTCGGTGTACAGGGCGACGACGGCACCCTCGGGCAGGTGGGCCCTTGTCGAGCGGTACGGGACCCCGCCCACCCCGAGGGGCACGCCGAGCCCTTCGCCGACGGTCCGCACGGTGCCGTCGGGGCTGCGTACGAGGGGCGGCGGGTGTCCGGCGTTGGCGATGCGGGCGCCGCCGGTCCGGGCGTCGTAGACCAGGTAGAGGCAGGTCGCCCAGTCGATGCCGGACTCCTCGGCGCAGGCGTCGAGTTCGGCGAGGAGGTCGGCGGGCTCGGCGGTGTGCCGGGCCAGTGTCTTCGCCGTGATCCGCAGCCGGCCCATGTTGGCGGCGGCGGGCACCCCGTGGCCCATGACGTCGCCGACGACGAGGGCGACCCGGTCGCCGGGAAGGGCCACCGCGTCGTACCAGTCGCCGCCGACCTGGGTGACCCGGCTGCCGGGCAGGTAGCGGTGGGCGATGTCGACGTGCGGCCCGGCGGCCGGAGCGCTGGGCAGCAGGGCGTGCTGGAGGGTGAGCGCGATGTCGTGGATCCTGCCGTACAGGCGGGCGTTGTCCAGGCAGAGGGCGGCCCGCGAGGCGAGTTCCGCGGCGAGGCTGAGGTCCTCGTCGGCGAACGCGGGCCGGGCCGCGGACCGGCCGAACATGGCGATGCCCTGGACGGTGCCGCGGGCGATCAGCGGCGCCACGAGGATGCAGTCGAAGCCGCTGTGAAGGAGCAGGCGGGCGCGCCCGGGGTGGGTGACGGTGCGGGTGACGAACTCGTCGTTCACCGGGACGACGAGGGGGCGGCCGCTGCTGACCATCTGGTGGATGCTGGAGCCGGGCGGGTAGGTCACGCGGTCCGTGCCCTTGACGAGCTCCTCGGCGGGCGCCGGCAGGACGGTCCCGGAGGCGATCCGGCGGGTGATCAGCGGCCGCTCGGGGTCGAAGTCCTCGTCTTCGTCCATCCATTCGACGCGTTCGACGACGCAGCCGTCGCAGAAGTCGGGTACGGCCGCCTCGACGAGTTCGCGGGCGGTGGTGTCCAGGTCGAGGGTGGTGCCCATGCGGGCGGCGGCCCGGTCGAGCAGGGCCAGCCGCTGCCGGGCGGCGGTGGCCTCCAGGATGGCCTGCTCGCGGTCGGTGACGTCGAGGAGGAGCCCGCCGACGCCGCGTCGGCTGTCGCCCGCTCCGCTCAGCGGGAAGAAGCTGACCGAGCGCACCTGGTCGCGGTCGGGCCGGCCGGGGGTACGCAGGCCGAGCAGGGCGCCGACGACGGAGCGGCGGCCGCGGGCCACGTCGCGCAGGGTGCGCTGCAGCTCCCCGCCGTCCGAGGTGATCATGATGTCGGCGGCGTGGCGCCCGAGGTGGTCGGCAAGAGGCATGCCGTCCATGTCGGCGAGGGCCTGGTTCAGGTGGACGTAGCGCAGGTCCTCGTCGAGCATGACGAGGCCGATCGGGCAGGTCTCGAAGAGGGCGTCGAGGAAGAGGAGGTTCGTCTTGACGCGGTCGAGCTCCTCGCCGCGGGCGGCGAGCCCGAGCACGACGGTGCCGCCGTCGGCGCCGGCCATCGGGAAGACGCGGAAGCCGCAGTCGAAGATGCGGCCGTCGCGGTGCCGGGCGGGCATGCGGACCCGCCAGTAGCCGAGGGTGCGGGCGCGCTCCACGAGCCGGGCGGCGCCGTCGGAGGCGTCCGCGGGCGGGTCGGGGAAGAGGACGGCGGCGGGCCGGGCGAGGACGTCGGCGGCGGCGTGGCCGAAGAGCTGCTGGGCCCCGGGCCCCCAGTGGGCGATCCGGGCCGCGTCGTCGAGGGCGAAGACGGCCACGGCGACCTGCTCCAGCAGGGGCCCCGGCTCGGACAGGAGCGGGCCGGGGCCGCTGTCGCCCCCCGGCCGTTCCGGTGGCATCGGGCGGCCCCCTTCCACGCAGGCGGCTTTCGGGGCCCGCGCCCGGCACGGGCCACTTCCTCAATTCTGCGCGCGGTCGCGCCGGAGGACATCACGGGTCGGCTCCGAAGCCTGGCGGGTGCCGCCTTCCGGGTGGTCCGAGGTTGCCTCCCGGCCGGCGTCCCCGCAGGCCGGGAGGGGTTTCCCGGGCCGGCGGCGGACGGGAGACAGGAAACGCGTCGACCTCCGCGGGCCGGGCGGACAGGCTTGAGCCGTCAGCACGGAACGCAACCCCCAGGGGGAACCGATGCGCAAGATGATCCGCGGCGCCGCCGCACTCGCCACTGCCGCCGCGGCCGTCGTCGCACTCGGCGGGGCGGCCCAGGCCAAGCCCGCCGGCGACTGGGCGGGCTGCCCGTCCGGGGCGGTCTGCATCTACCCGCAGGACCAGAACCCGGCGGTCAAGCCGACCCACGTCTTCTACAGCTACGGGGCACACAAGATCTACAACCAGTACGGGAACCACTGGGTGCTGAACAACCAGACCGGCGGCGCCACCGCCGCGCTGTGCACCGGCAGCAGCGGCACGGGCTGCGGCGGCCGCATCGCCGCGCAGACCGGCGTCTACGCCAACCTCACGCCCATCAACTCCGTCGCCCTGTACCGGCCGTAACTCTGGGCCGGTTGTTCGGAAGGCCTCCCGGAGCCGCCCTGCGGCGGGCCCGGGAGGCCTTCCGCATGCGCGTTTTTCCGCCACGCCCGTCACAGCGCGTACACGGCCGTGCGGACCCCGCTGTAGCCTTGGGCTGCCATCTCACGACCTCGGCGCACACTGCCATGGGGGATGCCGTGGGCGACCCGGAGAGCGGGCGGAACACGACACACCGGTACGGTCCTTCCGAAGCCGCCGACACCGCGCAGGGCGCGCCGGCCGCCGAGGCGGGACCGGCCGCGGACGGAGCAGGGGCCGCGGTGCGCTCCTTCCCCGCCCAGTTGCGCCGGCTGCGCGTGGAGCGCGGCCTGTCCCTGGCGGGGCTCGCCCGCCAGACCCATTACAGCAAGGGCTACCTGAGCAAGATCGAGACCGGGGCGAAGCGCGTCACCCCCGACGTGGCGCTGCGCTGCGACCGGGTGCTGGAGGCCGGCGGGGCGCTGGTGCGGCTGGCCCGCGAGGCGGACGCGGCGGACGCCCGGGCGGCCGCCGCGCAGGAAGCGCCGGTGGCGTCCTGGCAGGCGGAGGGGGAGTGCCCCTACCGGGGCCTGGCGGCCTTCACCCCGCATGACGCCGACTGGTTCTTCGGCCGGGAGCGGGCCACGGCGGCGCTGGTGGAGCGGGTCTTCGAGCGCATCGGGAGCGGCCCGCTGCTGCTGGTGGGCCGGTCCGGGGCGGGGAAGTCCTCCCTGCTGAACGCCGGTCTGGTGCCGGCGCTGCGGCGCGGGGGCGGTTTTCCGATGGCGGGAGCCGACTCCTGGCCCGTGATCAGGCTGACCCCGACGGCGCATCCGCTGCAGGAGCTGCTGGACTGCACCGCGAAGGCCCTCGACGGCGATCCGGGCGTGGGCGTACGGGAATTGCGGCAGCGGCCCGAGCGGCTCCTGGAGGCGGTGCACCGGCTCTCCGGCGCGGCCGGCGGTCCCGGAACCGGCCCGGCGGAGGGCGCGGCCCCGCACCGGCGGCCCGGGCTGCGGCCGGTTCTGCTCGTCGACCAGTTCGAGGAACTTTTCACCCTGTGCTCCGACGAGGAGGAGCGGCGGGCATTCGTCCGGGTCCTGTGCGCCGTGTCCGCATCGCGCGGCGCCGACCGGGCCGGCCTGGACCCGGCCGTCGTGGTCCTCGGCATCCGCGCCGACTTCACCGCCGCCTGCCTGGACCTGCCGGAGCTGGCGGGGGCGCTGGCGGACGGGCTGTTCGTCCTGCCGGCGATGACCGTGGCCGAGCTGCGGGAGTCCGTCACGCGGCCGGCCGGGCGGGCCGGCCTCACCCTCGAACCGGGCCTGGTGCCGCTGCTGCTGCGCGACGCCGGGGTGCGGGGGGCTGCGGCCGGGCCGGCGGCCGCCTCGGGCCTCGCGGCTCCGGCCGGTGCGCTGCCGCTCGTCTCGCACGCGCTGATGGCGACCTGGCAGCGGCGCGAGGGCGCCACCCTGACCGTCGCCGGGTACGAGCACAGCGGCGGCATCCAGGGGGCGGTCGCGCAGAGTGCCGAGAGCGTCTTCGCCCGGCTGTACCCGGCCGAGCAGCGGGTGCTGCGCCGGATGCTGCTCGGCCTGGTCCACGTCGGCGACGGGGCCGCGGCGACCCGCCGCCGGATGCGGCGGGCCGTGCTGATGGAGCAGTCCGCCGACCCGGGCGCCGCCGGGCGGGCCCTCGACGCGTTCGTCCGGGCGCGGCTGGTCACCGCGGACAGCGAGACCGTCGAGATCGCGCACGAGGCGCTGCTGCACGCCTGGCCGCGGCTGCGAGGCTGGATCCATGCCGACCGCGACGGGCTGCTGGTGCACCGGCGGCTCGCCCGCGCCGCCGAGGAGTGGGAGCGCGAAGGCCGCGACCCGTCCGTCCTCTACCACGGCACCCGTCTGGACACCGCCCTGACCTGGGCCGACGAACTGGGCGGCCGGGCCCGGCTCACCCCGCTGGAAGCGGAGTTCCTGCGGGCGGGCGCGGTCGCAGAGGAGGCCCGGCGGGAGCACGACCGGCGCCAGGTCAGGCTCCGGCAGCGGATGCTCGCCCTGCTCGTCGTCCTGCTGGTGCTGGCGCTGACCGCGGGCGGGCTGGCGTACCGGCAGCGGGAGGCCGCGCTCGGCCAGGAGCGGCAGGCGCGGTCGCAGGCGCTCGCCGCACAGTCCGCCGCGCTGGCGGCCGGGCGGCCCGAGGAGTCGCTGCGGCTCGCGCGGGAGGCGTACCGGACGGCCGCCACCGCGGAGGCGCGGGGTGCGCTGCTGAGCACGCAGTCCCAGCCGTTCCTCGCCCGGCTCGGCGGCCACAGCGGGCCCGTGAACGCGGTGGCCTTCGCGCCGGGCAGCGGGCTGCTGGCGAGCGCCGGGTCCGACGGGCGGGTGCTGCTGCGCCGGGTGTCCGACCGGAAGACGACGGCCGCGCTGACCATGCCGGGCCGGGTCCGGCACCTCGCCTTCAGCCCCGACGGGAGCCGGCTCGCCGCGACGTCCACCGACGGCCCCGTACGCCTGTGGGACGTCTCGGGCGGCGGCGGGGCGGCCGCGCTCCCGGCGGACACCGCGGACGCGCGCGCCCTGGCGTTCTCCCCCGACGGGCGCACGCTCGCCGTCGCCCTGCCGGACGGCCGGGTGCTGCTGCGGGACCCGGCCGGCGGGACCGGCCCCCCGACCGTCCTGGCCGGGCACACCGGGAAGGTGAACGCCCTGGCGTACGCGCCGGACGGGCGGACCCTCGCCTCGGCCGGCTCGGACCGGACGGTCCGCCTGTGGGACGCGGCCGGCGCACGGACCCTCGCCGTGCTGCAGGGGCACACCGCGGAGGTGCTCGGGGTGGCGTTCGCGCCGGACGGGCGGAGCCTGGCCAGCGGCGGTGCCGACCGCACCGTCCGGCTGTGGGAGGCGGCGCAGCGCCCGGCTACGGCGACGCTGACCGGCCACAACGACGACGTCAACGGCGTCGCGTACACGCCGGACGGCGGGGCGGTGGTCAGCGCGGGCGGCGACGGGACGACCCGGCTGTGGGACGTCCGCAGCGGCCGGCAGACCGCGGCGCTGTCCGGGCACACCGACTACGTCCTCGCGGCGGCCGTCGACGCGCAGGGCGCGGTTCTGGCGACCGCCTCCTTCGACCAGTCGGTGGTGCTGTGGGACCTGCGCGGGCGGACCCTGACGGCCCGTCCGTTCACCGAGTTCTGGCGGGTGGCGTTCAGTCCGGACGGCGCCCTGCTGGCCACGGCGTGCGGCGACCACTCGGTGCAGCTGTGGGACGTACGGGGCCGGCGGCTGCTCCGGCGGCTGGAGGGGCATGCGGAGGCCGTGTACGCGGTGGCGTTCTCCCCCGACGGGCGGACGCTGGCGTCGGCGGCCTCCGACGGGACCGTCCGGCTGTGGGACACCGCCGGCCGGACCGATCCGGTGGTGCTGCGGGGGCACGCGGGCGCCGTGTTCTCGGTGGTGTTCTCCCCGGACGGGCGGACCCTCGCGTCGGCGGGGTCGGACCGCACGGTCCGGCTGTGGGACGTGCCGGGGCGGGCGCCGCTGGCCACGCTGACGGGCCACACGGACTTCGCGAACGACGTCGCGTTCGGCCCCGACGGCCGCACCCTCGCCAGCGGGGGCGACGACCTGACGGTCCGCCTGTGGGACGTCCCGGGCCGCCGGCCGCTGGCCACGCTCACCGGCCACACGGGCGCGGTGCGGGCGGTCGCGTTCAGCCCCGACGGGCGGTCGCTCGCGAGCAGCGGCAACGACGGCACGGTCCGGCTGTGGGACCCGCGGCGGCACGCGGTCGCGGCCGTCCTGGCCGGACACACCGGTTCCGCCCGCGGCATCGCCTTCTCCCCCGACGGCCGCACCCTGGCCAGCAGCGGCAACGACCGCACGGTCCGGCTGTGGGACGTGGCCGGCCGGCGGCTGCGCGCGGCGCTGTCGGGCCACACGAACGCGGTGTGGGGCGTGGCGTTCAGCCCCGACGGGCGCACGGTCGCGAGCAGCGGCAACGACGGCACGGTCCGGCTGTGGGACCCCGAACCGGCCGCCCGGCGCGCGGAGCCGCCCGAACTCCCCTGACGGGAGGGGGTTTCCCGGGGGTTTCCCGTTGCCCGTCCGGGTGGGGCGGCGCGGCGGGGTCGACGCGGCGGGCCGCGCTCGGCCAGTCTCGGGGTGCGGGCGGCGTCACACCCCGAGAGCGACCCGCCCGCCTCTGACACGGACTCACCACGCCCCGCGCCCGACAGAAATCGAGGGATCCGCATGCTTCGCCGGTCCGGCCCCATCGGCACGCTCATCGCACTCCTGGCCGTCCTGCTGTGGGCGCCCGCGCCCGCGGCGGCGGCCGCCGACGACTCCTGCCGCGTCCTCGCGCCGGGCGCCTCCGCCGCGGCGGAGCGGGCCGTCGCCGCCGCCTGCGAACAGGTCGCCGCCGGCGTCTGGTACACGTGGGGCGGGGGCCACGGCCCGGAGCCCGGGGCCACGTACGGCCAGGTGGACCCGAGCGACCCGGCGAGCGAGCACGATCCCGAACGGCTCGGCTTCGACTGCTCCGGCCTCGTCCGCCACGCGTACGCGCGGGCCACCGGCTCGGACGTCCTGAACGGGGTGGCGTCCGCCCAGTACTACACGCACCGCGCGGCCGGGCGCTTCACCGCGGCGCAGGGACTCGCCCCGCTGGTGCCCGGAGACCTGCTGGTCTGGGGGACCTCCCGGGACCTGCACCACATCGCGATCTACCTGGGCGCGGGCAAGATGGCGGAGGCCCGGCAGTCCGGGACGAAGCTGATGGTCAGTGACGTCCGGTTGAACTCCGGCTACTACGGCGCCGTCCGCGTCAACCCCGGTCCCGTCGAAGGGCCCCTCTTCCGGACGTGGGGCACGGGCGTGTGGACGAAGGCGGAGCCGAAGCTGTCCGCCGCCCGCGTGTACGCCTTCCCCGGCCCGACGACGATCCGCGTCGGCTGCCAGAAGCACGCCGAGGAGGTCACCTCGGACGGCTACACCAACGACGTCTGGTCCTACCTGCCGGACTACGACGCCTGGATGACGAACATCTACATCCAGGGGCCCGCATGGCTGGACGGCGTCCCCGCCTGCGGGACCTGACCGGCCGTGCCGTACGGGCCGGCCGCCGGGCGGCCCGTACGATCCCCCTCTCCCCGGCACCGTGCGGCCGCCCGGGCCGCGCCGTGCCGTACCCCCTACTCCGCACCGAAGCGTCGAGGAGCCCCGTGCACCTGTCCTCCCACGCCCGCCGCCTGACCGCCGGCGCCGCCCTGCTGGCCGTCGCCGCCGGCCTTGCCCCCGCCGCGGCCGCCCACGCCGCCCCGCACTCCCCTACCGCCGCCGCACCGCCGCAGCATGCGCCGGCGCACGCCCCCGACGCCGCAGCCCTGGAACGGGCGCTGCGCGCGGCCACCGCGGCCGGGGCGCCCGGCGCGATGGCCCGGTTCACCGGCCCCGGGGGCCGGGTCCTGGCCCGGACGACCGGGGTGCGGGACCGGGACAGCGGTGCGGCGATGGACCTCGGGGCGCGGTTCCGGATCGGCAGCGTCACGAAGACGTTCTCCAGCGTCGTCCTGCTCCAACTGGTCGACGAGGGGCGCCTCCGCCTGGACGACCCGGTGGGCCGCCACCTGCCCGGGCTGCTGCCCGACGACCGGATCACCGTCCGCCACCTGCTGGCCCACCGCAGCGGCCTCGCCGACTACACGGAGGCCATGTTCGCGCGGACCGTGCCCGGCTTCGAAGCCGTGCGGAACAAGGTGTTCGACCCGCGGGAGCTGGTCCGCCTGTCCCTGCGCGAGCCGCGGACGAACGAGCCGGGCGCGGCGTACGCGTACTCGAACACCAATTTCGTGATCGTCGGCATGCTCATCGAGAAGGCCTCCGGCCGCAGCGTGGGCGAGGAGTACCGGCGCCGCATCATCGGGCCGCTGCGGCTGCGCGACACCGCGTACGTGCACCCGGCCACGGCGATCCGCGGCCGGCACGTGCGCGGCTACCTGCACCCCGACGAGCCGGGCACCCCGGTGGACTCCACCGAGCAGACGGCGTCCTGGGCGCAGGCGGCCGGGGCGATGATCTCCGCTCCGGCCGACCTGAACACCTTCGTCTCCGCGCTGCTCGGCGGCCGGCTGCTGCCCGCGCCGCTGCTGGACGCGATGCTCGCCGCGACGCCGACGGACGCGACCGGCACCCGCTCGTACGGGCTGGGGCTGCGCCGCTACGACCTGTCGTGCGGGGTCCCGGTGTACGGGCACACCGGCACCGTGCAGGGCTACTACACGTACGCCTTCGCCACGCGGGATGGGCGGCGGTCGCTGGCGGCCATGGCGAACACCTCGAACCGGGGCCAGGCGAACACGGCCCTGGGCGGCACGCTGGAGGCGGCCTTCTGCGGGGCGAAGGCCGCCTCCCCGCGGTCGGGGCGCGGCTCCTCCGCGGTGGTGGAGGCCGACCTGCCCGAGCACGGCTGACGCCGGGATCCGTGCTCCCGTACGGCCGGCGCTCCCACGGGGGTGGGGCGCCGGTCAGGCGGTGACGCGGATCTTGGACTGGCCGTGGCCGAGCCGCTCCCAGTCGTCCATGAACCTGGCGGTCAGGCCGTGCCGGGCGGCGAGGTCGACGAGGGTCTGGGTGCGGTAGTAGAAGTCCTCCCGCAGGACCTGGTGCTCCTCGCCCTCGGTGCGGTCGAAGGTGAAGTCGAAGAAGCCGCCGGGGGCCAGGACGCGGCCGACGTGGGCGAGGCACTCGTCGATGACCTCGATGGGCGAGTGGGAGAAGACGCTGTGGGCGTGCACGACGTCGAAGTGCGCGGTCGGCAGGAACTCCAGCTTGAGGTCCTGGGTGATGGTCAGGTGCGGCAGCTTCTCCTGGAGTCTCTGCCGGGTGAGGGTCTGCTTGGCGGAGATGAGGATGTCGGGCGAGATGTCGATGCCGTAGTAGTGCCCGGGGTGGAGGTGCTCGATGAAGCGCCAGCCGGCGCGGAGGTTGCCGCAGCCGATGTCGAGCATGCGGTGGTGCGGGGCCAGGCCGTGTCCGAGAAGGTAGTCGAACTGCATCTTGCCGAGGGCGAGCCAGCGGTCGTGGGTCTGGCTGCCGACGGCGGCCTCGGGGTTGCGGGCGGTGTCGGAGGCCATGACGGCCCGGTAGTAGGAGACGTGGTCGCGGTGCTTGGTGCGCAGCCAGCCGTCGCGGGCGGCCCGGCGGACGTAGCCGCCGATGCGCTCCGGGTGGCGCAGGGCGTAGCGGACCTTGTGGACGACGCTGGAGCGGTCGGCGGTGAGGTTCTTCTTGGTGGCCACGAGGTGTTCCTCCAGGTGGGGGATGGGTGGAGGACCCCGGCGTACGGGGCCTCCCCCGCGGGTTTCAGACTAGGCCGCGGCGGCGGTGCAGCAGGACCGCCGTCAGGGCGACGAGGGCCGCGGCGAGTCCGAGGTAGACGGCCGTGTCGATGGCCTGGAAGGTCCAGAAGTCGGAGCTGGGGTACACCTTGTGGACGCGGCCGGTGTAGCCGTGCTCGGCCATGCAGGCGCGCAGTTCCTCGCCGGAGAACGTGCAGTTCTCCAGGGGGTGCTGTACGCCGTCTGGGGTGAGGTAGCGGTAGCCGGCCGACCAGCCGCTGCCGATGAGCCGCTTGGGTGTCATGCCGGGCGTGATGCGGTCGACGGGGGTGACCCAGTCGCGGCGGAAGAGGGTCAGGAAGGCGGTGGTGGCCAGGACCGCGACGGCGGACAGGCCCATCGCGGGCAGGGTGCGGCGTACGAGGAGGCCGATCGCGGTGCCCGCGGCGAGGGCGAACAGGGCGCCGGCGACGGCTGCCGGCCCGGTTCCGCTGAGGATGTACGGGTCGAACCAGTAGACGCCGTCTTTCATGTTGGCGACCGGCTCCCACCACCAGGCGAGGAGGGCGGCGACGGCGGCGGACAGGACGGTGGCGCAGAGCGCGGCGAGGCCGAAGCGGGCCGCGAACCAGCTGCGGGCGCCGGCGCCCTGGGTGAGGGCGAGTTTGACGGTGCCGCGTTCGACCTCCCGGCCGATGAGGGGGGCGCCCCAGAACATGCCGATGGCGGCGGGCAGCAGGACGGCGAGGGTGCCGAGGGCCCGGATGCCGGGCGTGTGGTCGAAGACGGCGACCTCGACGTCGACGGGGCAGGCGCCGTTCCAGCCCTTGCAGGCGGTCAGGTCGTGTCCGCCGACGATGTCGGCGAGCTCGGCGTGCCGGACGGCCACCCAGACGGCGCAGGCGGTGACGAGGAGGAGGCCGGCGAGGGCGGGCAGGCGCTGCTGGCGCCAGGCGAGCCGGAGGGTGCCGTTCATGCGGCGGCTCCCGTCTGCACGGTGTGCGGGGCGGGTGCGCCGGGTGTGGAGCGCAGGTGGGCGAGGAGGAGTTCCTCCAGCGAGGGCTTCGCGGTGATCCAGCGTGCGTCGGCGCCGGCCGGGAGGGCGGAGCCGGGGGCGTTGCGGATGACGGCGGTCAGCTGCCGGCCCGTGGTCGCGGCGTGCACGACGGCGGAGCGGTCGGCTGCCGCGGGCAGCCCGTCGGGGGTGTCCGGGTCGGCCCGGCCGGTGACACGGGTGTAGGCCTCGCGCAGGTCCTGGGTGTCGCCGGCGAGCCGTATGCGGCCGCTCTGGAGGAGCAGGACGTGGTCGCAGACGTTCTCCAGCTCGGGCAGCACGTGCGAGGAGATCACGACGGTGATGCCGCGGTCCGCGGCCTCGGCCATGAGCAGGCCGGTCATCTCGTGCCGCACCAGCGGGTCGAGGTCGGCGAGCGGTTCGTCGAGCAGGAGGAGGTCGGCCTGCTTGCCGAAGGCGAGGGCGAGGGCGACGCGGGTGCGCTTGCCGCCGGAGAGGCTGCCGATGCGCGCCTTCGGCGGGATGTCGCCGTCGCGGACGATGCGCTCGGCCTTTGCGGCGTCCCAGTGGCGGTTGAGCCTGCGGAACAGGTCGAGGGTCTCGGCGACGGTGAAGTCCTGGTGGAGGGGCTTGTCCTGGCTCACGAAAGCCGTGCGTTCGCGTGCCGTGCGGGTGCCGGGGGCGGCGCCGAAGACGCGCATCTCCCCGCGGGTGGGCCGCAGCAGGCCTGTCATCAGGTGGAACAGGGTGCTCTTGCCGGCGCCGTTGGGGCCGACCAGGGCGGCGATGCGGCCGGTTGGGAGTTCGAACCCGCAGTCGGCGAGGGCTTCCTTCCCCCGGAAGGAGTGGTGGATCCCCTGGGCCCGTATCGCCGGCGGGGCGGTCGGGTCGTTCACGTGTTTCCTCTCGTGGCGGTGCGTCCGTGCCTGGTCAGGGCTCGGGCGCGGGGTCCGCCGGGTCGGTCGGTGCCGGGTGGGCGGGAGCCGGGGCCTTGCCGCCGTCCGCCGCCGCGCCGGGCGGGGCCGTGTCGGCGAGTGCCGCCTCGACGAGCGCCAGGATGTCGGCGCGCCCGAGCCCCGCCGCCTGGGCGCGGGCCGTCCAGGCGATGAGGTCGGCGCGCAGCGGCGAGTCGGCGGCGGCCTCGGGGCGGGAGAGCGAGCGGGTGACGAACGTGCCCCGTCCGGGGCGCGGTTCGACGAGTCCCTCGCGTTCCAGTTCGCGGTAGGCCTTCAGCACGGTGTTCGGGTTGATGGCGGTCGCCTCGACGACGGCCCTCGCGGTGGGCAGCCGGTCGCCGGGCTCCAGCACGCCGAGCCGGAGCGCCTGCTTGACCTGGTTGACGAGCTGCAGATACGTGGCCACACCGCTGTGCCGGTCCACCTGAAACTCGATCATTCCCGCTCCTGCACCATTCCACTAATGTGTTAGTGGAATGGTGCAGTGGTTGATCGACTTTCGTCAAATCGCGCGGGGAGGAGCCCCGGGGCGGCGGTCGGCCGCGGCGTCAGGGCCGGCGGCGGGGGGCGGCCGTGAGGGCCCGGATGCGTTCACTGAAGTCCGGGTCGGGCAGCGGGAGTTCGAGGTCGTCGTCGACGTAGTTCACCGCGGCGGGGACGTATTCGAGGACGGCGTCCACCGCGGCCCGGCCGGGACCGGGGCCGGGGCCGCCCGGCCGCAGCGCCCGCAGCACGCGCAGCGCGGTCGGCAGTGCGGCGGCCTCGGCCGCGGGGGCGGTCTGGCCGTGCCACCAGGACGCCTGCCGGTTCTCGCCCAGGGCGAGGTGGTGGAGGTAGAGGCAGTAGGAGGCGATCGCGTCGCCGGCTCCTGCGGCGTACTGCCACCAGAAGCGCGCCGAGTCCTCGGTGTCGGCGAGCAGCAGGATGCAGCCGAGGACGCGGGCGCCGCCGGGCTGCGGAAGGGACTGGGTGAGGAAGTCGCCGCCGAGGGCGGTGACGGCGGCCCCGCTCACGGCCGCCTCGCACAGCGCCCGCAGGTCGTGCGCGGCCGCCCGCATCGCCGCCTGCCGCTCGGCGGCCCCGGCGGGAGCGGGCGGGCTTCCGGCGGGCCGGTGCGCGCCGCCCCCGGAGTCGTCCGCGGAGGCGGTGCGGGGGGCCGGGGCGGTGTCCGCGATGTCGGCGGGCGGGGGCGGGGCGTCGCGGAGGAGGGCGCGGGAGAGCAGTTCGTCAACGGTCGAGGCCACGGGGGTGTCCCTCCTCGGCGGTGCTCGCGGGGTGCAGGATGGTGTGCAGGTTGCGCTTGGCGTGCCGCTCGGTGGAGCGGACCGAGGCGAGGGAGACGCCCAGTTCGGCGGCGGCCTCGCCGTCCTCCATGCCGCACAGGTGGCGCAGGACGACGACGTCCCGCTGCATCGGGGCGAGTTCGGCGACGGCCCGGAAGAGGGCCATGCTCTCGCCGATCTGGCCGACCGGGTCCGGGGCGGTCGCGAGGGCGACCGTGTCGAACGCGGCGTGGGCGAGCGAGGGGCGGCCGTACTCCTTGGGGGCGCGCTCCAGGACGGTCTGGCGCAGGATCGGCCAGGCGAACCGCTCGGGGTTCTCGCTGGCGAGCGCGTCGTGCCAGAGCAGCAGCAGGAGCGTGAACACGTCGCCGACGGCCCGGTCGACGAGGGCCGGCCGCCGCAGGAACACGGCCGCGTACCGGCGGTAGCGCGGCCGGTGCATCTCCTGGAACGCCAGGTAGTCCAGCGGGACCTGGCGGGCCGGTGCGGGCTGGCCGCCGCGGTCCTCGTTCAGGCAGTCCTTGATCCAGGACGTCTTCTTGCCGGCGTGCCGCGCGGCCATGACCCAGCGCAGCCGCATCGTCTCGTACGGGACGCGGGGCCGCAGGGCCATCAGCACGGCCCGGGCGAACGTCCAGCGCGGGTAGCGGCCGACGGCCCGCAGGAGTTCGGAGATGTGGCCCTTGGGCCGGCCGGTGCGGAGCCGGAGCTCGTCCAGGGTGAGGCCGCTGTCGTGGAAGGCGTCGCGCAACGGCTCCAGCCAGGCGCGGTGCGCCGCGCCGGCGCCGTCCGCTATGGGGCCGAGGGGCCTGCCCGGCTTGCCGCGGCGGTCCTGGGGGACGTCCTCGGACGCCGAGGGGATCGTCATGCCCGCACCTCCCCCTGCGGACCCCGGTCTGCGGGCCGGTCGGCGGGCGGCTCGGCACCACGGTCGGGGCCGTCGGGGTCGGGGCCGTCGGGGTCGGGGCCCCGGCGGTCGGCGAACCGCCGGTCGGCGGGTCCGCGGTCGACGGGTCCGCGGTCGACGGGTCCGCTGCCCGCCTGCACGATCTGCTGCACGCCCAGGGCGATCGAGGGGATCAGGGCGGCGACGGCCGCCACGGGCTGCCCGGCCGCGACCATCACCGCGCAGAAGGCGGAGATGGCTAACAGGGCCACCACCGTGACGATCATCCGGTTGTTCTTCATGCGCCGTCCTCCGGCTGCCACGTCTTGTCGATGTCCGTTCGGGATCCGGCTCCCGGCACCGGCGGCGCCCCCTCCAAGAGCCGGAAGCAAGCATGGAGTGAACACGGACGGACAGGGGCGGAAAAAAGCAGAACGGGTCGGAACGGGGAACAATCAGAAGCCGGTCGGCAGTTGGTCAACAGTCAGTCGGCGGCGAGCGGCAGGGTCGCCCGCAGCCGGGCCCCCCGCGGCGCGTCGAGCGCGTCGAGGGTGCCGCCCAGCCGGGTGGCGATGTCCCGCGCTATGGCCAGGCCCAGGCCGGTCCCGCCCTCGTCTCGGCTGCGGGCGTCGTCGAGGCGGGTGAACCGCTCGAAGACGCGCTCCCGGTCGGCGTCGGGGATGCCCGGACCGTCGTCGCGCACCTCCACGACGGCCGTCCCGCGGTCCCGGTCGACGCGCAGGGACAGCACCACCTGCTGCTCGGCGTGCCGCTGCGCGTTGTCCAGCAGGTTGGCGACGAGCCGCGACAGCCACAGCGTGCTCCCGCGGACGGTGGCCTCCCCCGCCAGGTCCGGCTCGACGGGGACCGGACCGCCGCGGCGCGCCCGGACCTCCTCCCGGAGCAGCCCGGCCAGGTCCACCGGTGTGTCCGGCGGCGGCTCCGAGGTGTCGAGGCGGGCCAGCAGCAGCAGGTCGGACGCCAGGTCCTGGAGCCGGACGGTGTCCTCCAGCGCGCCGCTGACGAGTTCGCCCCACAGCGCCGGGTCGGGGTGGGCGCGGGCCACCTCCAGCTGGGTGCGCAGCACCGTGATGGGGCTGCGCAGTTCGTGCGAGGCGTCGGCGATGAAGCGGCGCTGCCGTGTCCCCGCGGCCTCCAACCGGTCCAGGGTGGCGTTCACCGTGACGGCGAGGCGGGCGACCTCGTCCTGGCTGCGCGGCACGGGCACGCGGCGGTGCAGGTCGCGCTCGCTGATCTCGGCGACCTCGGCGCGGATCGCCTCGACGGGGCGCAGCGCCCATCCGGTGACCCGCCAGGTGACCAGGGCGACGGTGAGGACGAGGAGCGGGACGACCACGGCCAGGACGGCTTTGAGCGTCTCGTCGGCCGTGTCGGCCTGACGCAGCGAGGTGCCCGCGTACACGGTGACGAGGCCGCCGCCGGTGACCGTCGTGACCTGGACGACGCGGTGGCGCTGTCCGCCGCGCACCGGGCCTCGCTTCCACGTGTCGCGTACGGTTCCGGGCTTGCCGGGGCGGGTCGGGGTGAGGGCCGGGCTGCCGGACAGGTTGGGCGTCGCCGCCAGGACACGGCCGCGGGCGTCGACGACCTGGAGGAAGTCGATCCCCCGGCCCGGTGCGAGCACGGGCTCCAGCCCGCCGCCGGCCGCGGTGGCGGCGGTGGCGAGGGCCTGCCGCTCGGCATCGGCCTGCGCGCCGCGGACCAGGTTGCCGTCGAGGATGCCGAGCAGGGCGAACGAGGCCGCACCGAGGGCCGCCGCCACCACGACGGTCGCCCCGAGCGTGGCCCGGGCCCGCACGGAACGCGGCCGCAGCCGCCGCAGGAGGGCGCGCAGGCGGGCGGGCGCGGGCTCGGCGGCGGCCGTCTCCGGGTCACCCACCGTCGGCCGCCAGGCGGTAGCCGGCACCGCGCACGGTCTCGACCGCGGCCCGGCCGAAGGGGGCGTCGATCTTCCGGCGCAGCGCGCTGACGTGCACCTCGACGACGTTCAGGTCGCCGTCGTAGGCGGCGTCCCAGACGTTCTCCAGGATGTCCCGCTTGGCGACGACCTCGCCGGCCCGCCGGGCCAGGTACTCCAGCACCGCGAACTCGCGGGACGTCAGCCGCGCCTCCGTCCCGCCACGCGTGCACCGCTGCCCGGCCGGGTCTATCACCAGGTCGCCGAACTCCATCACCTGCGGGCTCCGGCGTCCGGTCCGCCGCACCAGGGCGCGCAGCCGGGCGACGAGGACCACGTACGAGAACGGCTTGGAGAGGAAGTCGTCGGCGCCGGTGTCGAGCGCTTCCGCTTCGTCGTACTCGCCGTCCTTCGCGGTCAGCATGAGGATGCCGGACTCGCAGCCGCCGGCGCGCAGCCGGGCGCAGACCCGGTAGCCGTTGAGGCCGGGCAGCATGATGTCGAGCACGATGGCGTCGTAGTCGCGCTCGGAGGCCAGCCACAGGCCTTCCGACCCGTCGTGGGCCACGTCCACCGAGAACCCCTCCGCCTGCAGGCCCCGCTGCAGGGCCGCGGCCAGCCGCCGCTCGTCCTCGACCACCAGTACGCGCATGGGGACAGGTTCTCAGGTCCGCCGGCCGGAAGGCTGAAGGGGTCTTCAGACTTCTTCAGCGGGGCTTCAGGATCCGCGGTGCAGTATTCCCCCGAAGCCGGACGCGTACGACACGAGGAGCAGCCCCATGAGCCAGACCACCGGCCCCCAGCCCGCCGAGCAGCCCGAGCAGCCCGAACCGCCGAAGGCGGCCGGCCGCGGGCGCGTGGCCCGGCTGGTGCGCGAGGGGCGGACGCGGTGGATCGCGCTCGGGCTGGTCGCCGCGGCCGGCACAGGCGGCGCGGTGGCACTCGCCGCAACCGTGCACGACCACAGGGAGCACGCGCGGGCCGGCTTCAGCGCGATGGTCCGCGAACACCACCGCTTCGGCGACTGGCAGCCGAAGGGCGCGCCGCACGCGGAACCCAAGCGCCACCGCGCGGGCGAGGCCTCGCCGTTCGGCGACCCGGGCCGCGGCCGCGCGGCCGGTCCGGGCCACAGGACCGGACCCGCGGCGAAGGCGCCCCTTCCGCTGCCGGCGCTGCCGGCGGCGGAGGCCTTGGACAAGGCCACGGCCGCGGTCAAGGACGCGAAGGCGGAGGCAGTGAGGGTCGTACCCCAGAAAGGCGGCGGCAGCGCCTGGCTCGTCGTCCTACGGGACACGGCCGGCATCCGGCACGCCGTGACGGTGGCGGGGGACGGCACGATAACGGGCAACGAGACGCGGGGGTGAGGGACTGGACCCGCTGTCGAAGGGCGACGGCGGGCCGGCGGGGAAAGACGGGAGCCGACGCTCGGAGGCGTGCTGGGGGCTTCCCGGCAGCCCATCGTCCTTCCGGCGCGGGCCGGCCGGTCAAGGGCGCTCCCTGCG